>NZ_JCAFVV010000003.1:0-488764 GCF_059295395.1 Vibrio sp. SCP2
GGACGTGCCATTTAAGATCCCCGTGACTTTCAGGGCATCACCATCCACATCGCTGTCATTCGACAACACACCGTTGTCTTTATTCACGGTGAGTGTGGCGTCTTCTTTTACTTCACCCACATCAGCCGTTAGTTTCGGTGCATCATTAGTGCCGGTGATGGTAATTTTTAGAGTCGTAGTATCAGTAGCACCTAAGTCATCCGTTACAGTAACTGGCACTTCAATAACAAGTTCTTCACCTTCACCCAGACTGTCATAAGACGATGCGTCAAATGTGTAGCTACCATCTGGATTTAAAGTCAGACCTTCTACTTCTGAAGTAGTGGTAAATACCAACGACTCACCTTCTGGGAGATCAACATCCGTTGCAGTCAGGCTGCCAGTAATCACCTGGTCTTCTAACAGACTGCGCTCTTCAGGTTCGGCGACCGGAGCATCATTCACAGGCGTTACTGTCACATTGACAACCAACGTATCCGTACCACCATTACCATCATCAACGATTACGGTAAAGCTGTCTGGGCCGTTGTAGTTTTCATTTGGTGTGTACGTCCAGGTGCCGTCTGGATTAACAACAGCAGTACCGTTCGTAGGCGTTGAAGTCTGTGAAAAAGTCAGCGTATCGGTTGGGTTTTGGTCTGTGGCCGTAAGAGTGCCGCTGATCGCGGTATCTTCATCTGTCGTTACGGCAAGACTTTCACCAAGCGGATCGTTGTTTAAGTCAACGAAAATAGGCTCAAACAGTTGGAATTGGTCTAATAGAGTTAGGCTTTGGGTTTGGGATAAGCCTAGTGATTGGAAGCCTTCCGTTGTGAACTCGGTGCTGGCAATAGTTTCGGTACCATCACGAGAAACAGAGCCACTTGAAGTCAAGCTCGACCCTGTTTGCCCACCAGCGGCCGTTGCGAAATCTTCACCAAGCTGGGTTGGGTCTTGCCCTTCTTCTAAGGCCGCAAAAATATCGTCAATTTCAGCGGTAATATCTTGAGGCTGACCACCTTGATCAACTAGCTCAACCTGTAACTGCTGATCGCCGCCGTTTGTATCGGTGTCTGCCTGAACGATAACCTCACCAGGCTTGGGCAGTTCGCCGTCGATTAGAACACGTACATTACCGTTTACGTCGATGACGATAATTTGGTTGGCTGCAAGATTACCCATTGCTACGTAAGTACCAAAACCCATATTTTAAGTCCTTAATCCTTGACTGCTTTCTTTTGTTATGTTGCCTGTGACAAATATTTGGCAAAATATAAATTCATATTCTTTATAAATTACCATTTTTCATATCTGCGCTAAACCTGTTTTTTGGACAAAAACCGCAACAAACACGACACAAGTTGCATTTCTCAACATTGAGAAGCGGAACTAAGATCTCGATTTTAGCTGCTTTTATAGAGTATGGCGTTCATATAAACACTCTTTGAGACATAAAATCGACCACGGCCCAAATTAACATAATTACAACAACTTATTTGTTAAATAGATTAGTTTTCTCTGCTTAAGGGTGTTATTTTATTGGCGCTATTAATGGGTATATCTCAGTATTGAGACAAAAAAATTGAGTAATATCCTCACCTACGAGCACTTCGAGGAGAGTCAGAGTGAATTGGAATAAGTTGAAAGTACTAAGTTGCGCGGTCGCACTTAGCTTTCCAGCACACAGTCAAACATTAGAGCAAGCCGTCGCATTTACGATTACGACCAACCCAGAAATCAAAGCCTCTTACAACGAATTTAAAAGCAAGTTTTATGATGCAGAAGCTTCTGGTGGCGCCTATATGCCAAAGCTCGACTTGGATGCCGGAATTGGTTTCGAAGCTGTTGATCCAGCCACGACAGCTCCAAAAACTGAGTTAACCCGTAAAGAAGCAACACTAACGCTTACACAGCTTTTGTGGGATGGCTCGGCGACACTCAACGATATGGATCGTACCGCAGCAGATGCGGAATCTGTTCGCTTCCAACTAATGTCAGACGCTCAAGACATTGCTCTTCAGGTGACTAAAATCTATTTAGACGCTACAAAAGCTTACGAAGTGTTGGCACTATCGGAAAGTAACCTTGCTGTGCATAAAGAAATTTACTCAGACATCAAAAAGCGCGTTGATTCCGGTATTGGCTCAACAGCAGACTTATCGCAAGTTGAAGCACGTTTAGCAAAGGCGCATGGTAACTTGCTCGCCGCACAGAACAATCTGTTTGATGTCCACACTCAGTTCAAACGCATTGTTGGTCAATCCCCACAAGGGCTTACCTTCCCTCGCGCAGATCAAACCGCCATTCCTTTTACTGTCGACGAAGCATTGGATACCGCGTTTAACGCTCACCCAGTGATTAAAGTAGCGCAAGCAGATGTCGATTCTGCTCGATTCCAATACGATCAAACTAAAGGCGTGAATTACCCGACCTTATCTATTGAAGCGAACCAGACCTGGCGTGATGACGCAGGTGGTATCAGAGGTAGTAGTGACGAGTTCTCGGCAATGCTCCGCATGCGTTACAACTTATACAACGGCGGTTCAGACTCTGACCGAACCGAAAGTGCCGCATATCAGCTTAACAAAGCAAAAGATTTTCGTGACCGCACCTACCGTAGTGTAGAGGAAGGCTTACGTCTCTCTTGGAGTGCGCTTGATCTAACGGTACAACAGAAAGACTTTCTTGCAGACCACGTAGACTCGGCATCAGATACCGTTATCGCGTATGAAAAGCAGTACAAGCTTGGAAAGCGTACCCTACTTGATCTATTGAACACCGAAAACGAGTTGTTTGAAGCACGTAAAGGGTATTTAGATGCTAAATATGATGAGCAATATGCTAAGTATCGTGTAATGAACGCGACAGGTAACTTGTTAGCAGCACTTCGTGTCGATACACCTCAAGAGTGGAATGAAAAGGTAGAATACTGATATGAATAAATCACTTGTAACTATGATTATCGCGGCTACCGTATTCACTGCACCGCTCAAAGCAGAAGACGCATACGAATACATTGATACTCCCACGCCAAATCAAGTGGACGACTTACTTGACGATGATAAAGATGGTGTTATTAATGCTCGTGATCTGTGTCCTCAAACACCACGCAAAGCAGATATCGATAACGATGGCTGTGGCACCTACGTAAAGACTGAAGAAGAGATGAGCTTACATATCTTGTTTGCAAACGACTCTGATGAAATTCAACCCGCATTTCTCGCCCAGATCCGCGAAATGGCCGAATTCCTTGAAAGTTACCCTTCGACGTCAATTGAACTTCAAGGCTTTGCAAGTAAAGTTGGTCAGCACGAATACAACATGGCTCTATCTAAACGTCGTGCGACATCAGTAGAAGATGCGCTTCTTGCGAACGGTGTTGAGTCTAATCGAGTTCGTATCGTCGGTTTTGGAGATACCAACCTAAGTGAATCGGGCACAGATGAAATCAGTCACGCCAAGAACCGAAAAGTTGTCGCGACAGTTATTGGCCACAAAGGCAACGTAAAAGAAGAATGGTCTATTTTCACTAAAATTAAAAAATAGCCGCTTTTCTTAGATTAAGGGAGCTTTGGCTCCCTTTTTTATTTTGCTTTGCCCTATTGAGTGTTACCCTAGCAGCGAATCCACGTATGAGATAATACCAATGAGCAAATTAACTGCTGATATTCAAGCAAACCTTGAGTTATTCGTTGCTGAAACGAAGCAATCTAAACTAGTTTGGGGAATGCGTAACGAAGAAGGCTGGCTGTCTTGCGATTCTACAGAATTTGAAAACAGTGAAGTAATGCCTTTCTGGTCTTCTAAACAAGATGCAGAAACTCACAATGTTGAAGAGTGGGCAGATTTCGAAGTGCTTGAGATTCCGCTAGACATCTTTGTTGAAGATTGGCTACTCACCTTGGCAGAAGATGGTGTTCTAGTTGGAACTAACTGGAATGACCAACTGGAAGGTAAAGAGATGGAACCATCTGACCTAGCTAAATTGTACTT
Organism: Vibrio sp. SCP2; assembly: GCF_059295395.1. Taxonomy (NCBI): domain Bacteria; kingdom Pseudomonadati; phylum Pseudomonadota; class Gammaproteobacteria; order Vibrionales; family Vibrionaceae; genus Vibrio; species Vibrio sp. SCP2. Next base: position 3,973 of record NZ_JCAFVV010000003.1, read on the forward strand.
AGACTAAGTAGATTTGAAAAATGCGCCTCGAAGGCGCATTTTTTATAGAAATCAAAGCTATCTAAGTCGCATTTATTCAATTCACATTTAGCAACACATTGTACCCTATTAGTAAGTTACTCTACTATGTAACAAACAAAACTAATACTAAATACAATGAAACGTCTAATCGCTTGGTATATCGCTTTTGCTGCGCTTGCGCCTACATCGGCACTGGCCATCAATACAAATCATCTAGAGAAGTGGGAGATCGCTTACAGCGAAGCTCTTAAGGTCAGCGAGAACAAAGCACTATCGATGCTGCAGGATCGTTACAACTCGCTACCTCCAAATATCGAAAAGCTCTACATTAGCTCCAAACTACACAGTTTCATGACGCAGCGAGGACAGCCATATTATGGCAATGAGCTCGTCTTCAATCCGGAGTATTCCAAGTTAGAACAAACATTTATTGAAGCTCTCAATAAGGAGCTCAATCTCGACTTTTCAACCGCACGGTCAACCTACCTCGACTTACTTAAACACTTTAGTACGAGCAATGATCTTCAAGGCAAGATTCTGTTTGAGTACCACCTATGTCGTGCGATGAACATGCAAGGTCAATATTACAGTGCGCAGCTGTATTGCAACGCACTTGAAACACACATAAAAGATACCGACCAATCGATTCTTCCCAAACATCTAGCTCTTCGCGTGATAGCGAACAACCAAGAGTTCACCGGAGATTATAAGAGTTCACTTGAAACCTACCAAAGCTACCTTGCGGTTATTCCAAGTTACGTTGACCCTTCAGGGGTATACAATGATGCTGGCCTTTTGCTTAAAACACTCGGCCAGTTTGATTTGGCTAAAGAGTACCTAACGATTTCTCTCCGGTTAAGAACGGCGGCTAAATCTCCTCTTAAAATGGCACAATCTCACCATAGCATGGGCGATATATTGTTAGCATCGCAGGATTATCATGGCGCCGTCGAACATTTCAAACGCTCAAAACTTCTGCTAGATAGATTCAATCATGCCTATGGATTAACCTATGTAAAACTCGGCCTAGGTAAGGCTTACGCGGCATTAAAACAATTTGATCTTGCAGAGCAATTCTTATTAGATTCGCTCAACTCCGCTGAGACTCAAAATAATGAGCAGATTCAAGGTGAGATCTATCTTGCACTCTCCCGACTAGACAGTGCAAAAGGTGGCTACAACTCGGCACTGTATTTCGCTCAACGAGCAAATGATTTGGCCACGAAAATTGGTAGTGAAGGATTACAAGCAAGAGCGCTTAGAACAATGGCACAGCTTGAGGAAGCTAATGGCAATTACGCCGTCGCCCTAAAACATTACCAACACTATTTTGATTCAGAGTTATCTAAAAGAACTAAGAGCAGCCGCTCAGCTTTTTTGGCGTTAGAACTCGCGCAAAAAGAGTTTAATCAGAAAGTGAAAGATAACAAGAGTGTTGAAATCATTGAGTCTCTTGAGCGAGAAGTGGCTAAGTTACTCACTCAAAGGCAGATGTTCTTACTGCTTATCGTCCTGTTACTCGCAACCATCATCGGACAGTTTTTCTTTACCAGAACGAAAAGTAGAAAAGCAGAAATGGATCAGCTTACAGGGGCGCTTAACCGAGCCGCGGCCATCAAACGAATTAGAGCGATTGATAGAACCTCAGCCCAAATTCGCAAACACGTACTCATCTTACTTGATCTAGATGACTTTAAGCATATCAATGACAGCTATGGCCACCCTACCGGTGATCGCGCTCTCGCTACCATAGCAAAAGGAATCAATGAAGTTATCAATGAAGAGGATGTATTTGGTCGACTTGGAGGGGAAGAGTTTGTCATCGTGTTGAGAAATGTCGATGAGCTTGATGTTAGAGATAGAGTAGAAAATCTCCACCAGACCATCGCGAGAAGCACCTTTGAAGCGGAAAATAGAGAAAAGCTCAACGTTACCGCGAGCTTTTCTTATCTTGCTACATCTAAACCACTACATGACTTTGATGAACTCTATTCAATTTTGGATCAGGCGCTTTATCAAGTGAAACAAAACGGTAAGAACCAGATTATTGATGCCTACAATGAGCCTATTTATCTGCCGAGTTCTGCTTACGTACCAGTTCAGCCATAATAGCCTTGCGATCAGAAAGGTAGTCGCTTAAACCTACCTTTCTCAGCTCGCAAGATGGGCAATCGCCACACCCATCACCGATGACACCATTGTAACAAGTAAGCGTTTTTTCTCTTACCAGTTGAAGAGCATCGTATTGATCCGCTAATGCCCAAGTTTCTGCTTTGTTTAACCACATCAGTGGCGTAGAAATTTCTAGCTGGCGATCCATACCCTGGACAAGCGCATTATTCATCGCTTTTACAAAATCATTACGGCAATCCGGATAACCCGAGAAGTCTGTTTCACACACACCGGTAATTACAGTTTGTGCGCCAATTTGATAAGCGTAAATACCTGCAAGGGTCAGAAATAGAATATTACGTCCTGGTACGAATGAGTTAGGTAAACCGTTTTCTTGTAACTCATGAGAAACCGGAATATCGTCGCGCGTCAAAGAGCTAATGGCAAGCTCGTTCAGCAAGCCGACATCCATTACTTTATGCGCTTTTACGCCCAGATCTTTCGCTAAGCTTTGCGCAACTTCGATTTCAAGTTTATGACGCTGACCGTAGTCAAATGTGATGGCATGAACTTCATCAAAATCTTTGATTGCTTGTACTAGGCAAGTCGTTGAGTCTTGTCCGCCACTAAATACGACAACTGCTTTTTTCATTTTGAATTCCTTTACGCAATACTTAGATATTTGTGTGTTTGAATCGATAAGCGCCAGTTTCTCGCAACACATACATCAATACAGAGCTGGGTCGCACGAGGCTTTTGACTAATTGGTTGAAGTGCAATCGTTGTCACTTCAGGCACGTTGGCTCTTTCCAACAGTTCATCTAGGTGGTCGATATCTTTTTGCGTCGCCACCGGATGTTTGATCTCATTCGCTCGAACCAGTGCAGAATCAAGAACGGGGAGCTTACCTTTCATCGCGACTTTAGGTGACACCGTCACCCATGTATTGTCTGTCGCTTTGACCTCAGATGTGCCACTGGTTTCGATCTGACATCGACAACCATGCGCTTCAAATGCTTGAGTCAAAGGAACCAGATCATAGATACAAGGTTCTCCGCCAGTAATCACAACATGCTTAGCTGTGTAACCTTGCTTTATGTACTCATTAACAATGTCCATCGCCGATACAGAGCACCAAGTTGGAGAGTCCTCTTTCTTAGCTAAGATCTCATCTAGAGGTCTTTCGTCTTGAGGAGTTGCATCCCAAGTTTGCTTGGTATCGCACCACGCACAACCTACAGGGCACTCTTGCAAGCGAACAAATACAGAAGGAACACCGGTGAAGACCCCTTCCCCTTGGATGGTTTCGAACATTTCGTTAATTTTATACAACTTAATCTCAGCCTAATTTATCTTCAAAATTCTGCAGGAACGTGACCTTAAAGGAGACGCCGTGGAAGGTCAACTAAATCATAAATAGATCAATCTTTTCACAGCGATTATTCTGCTTCTTTTTTGTTAATTTTGTAGTTAGATTTTAGGTAAGTTATGTATAAGCTAATAGCACTCGATTTAGATGGTACGTTGCTAACGAGTGACAAAACGATCTCCCAAAGAACAAAGCATACGATCGCTGAAGCGCGTAAACGAGGTGTAAAAGTCGTACTCGCATCTGGTCGTCCATTAGATGGAATGCAAAGTAAGCTAGACGAACTTGAGATTGAGGGTGATAACGAGTTTGTCGTTTTCTTCAATGGCTCAATGGTGAAGGAAATTGGCACAAATAGAGTGATCCACTCGGCAATTATTGACGGAAAGCGAGCAAAGCAAGTCGCGGAACTGGCTAACAAACTGAATTTAGATTGCCATGCGTTCAGTAACGAGTTTGGATTAATAACGCCAAAATTCAACGAGTTCACCGACGTTGAAGCAACCATAAATCAAATACCAGTCATCGAGAAGAACTTTGATGAGTTAAACGATGACCATCCGATCATTAAAGCGATGATTGTCGGTGCTCCTGACAAACTCACCGCCGCAATCGAAAATATTCCAACTTGGTATCAAGATGAATTCACAATCGTCCAAAGCGCCCCTATTTTCTTGGAGTTTTTAAACCTTGAAAGTAACAAAGGGGTTGGTATTAAGGCAATTGCTGAACATTTAGGCATTTCATCTAGCGAAGTGATCTGTATGGGCGACGCTGAAAATGACCATCATATGATCGAATACGCTGGGTTAGGCGTAGCGATGCAGAACGCAATGGAGCAAACCAAAGCAATCGCCAATCATATTACATTGAGTAACGATGAGGATGGCGTGGCTGTTGTCATTGAAGAGTTCGTTTTAAACAACTAAAACTCTGGGCTAAAGCTGACTATTCAGCTTTAGCTACTTTACGTACTGAGACGGCAAACATAAGGATCAATACTGGATACCTCAACGCTTCAACGCTCAGTGAGGCAATACTGCTTGAGGATACATGCTCAGCGATAACGCCAATCATTCCATTTGCTAAAACAAGCATCACGGTAATCATCAGCAAAGCCTTTCCGGATGCGATATTTGCATCTCGTTCAAAGGTTATCACTAGCCCTAACACAGTTAGAATTATCGTCAACCAATAAGTAAAAATCGGTGTCGGCCAAAACAAGGTCATTACTGCACAAGCGATAAGCAAAATTACCCAAACCATTTTTGAAGTCATCAGTGCTTTCGCATCCACCTCTGGCTTAGATTCGAGTCGAATCAAATGCCAAGAACAAAGTATGCCTAAAAGAGCGCCACTTATACTGTCAGTCAAAAACGCTGAACCGCTATAAAACTTAGCGGCTGTTAGCCATAGTAGTGCGAAAAACAGTGATAACGACCAACGATTAATCGAGAGTTTCTCTGTTCCATTCAAGACAAGAACACCCACACATGACCATACTGCAATAGGCAAACTCGGAAGGCTAAAGCCATAGCTCTTGGCTAGATCTAATGCTGGCAGATAAACATGTGGTCTAGGGAAGGCAAAACCTTGCTGTGCAACCAAACTAAGCAGTGACGTCATAGTGACGGCAAAAAAGACCTTATAGCTAAACTCTTTACCAAACCGCCAGTACAAAAGCGGAAATAGAAACAAAATCAGAGAAGGCTCTGCAAGCCAGTTTCCGGCCAGCAGTAAAGGTTCGACAGTGTTTGCGATACCATTGGGTAGCTTGAGAAAGAAGTGCTGAATCTGAGTCATCCAACTCAATTCAACTTGATGGAATGCTGGCGCCGCTTCAGTAAGATTGCCAACAAAAACGACTTTTTGATCGGTCGCCTGAGGCAAAACCGTCCCTAGCCACTCAAGTTGGTCAGGAAAGCGATACGCCTGTTTTGGGACAACAGTAGGATCGATTAGCATTGCGGAAGAGACTTCAATCCCATAGTGAGGTGCAAACCAGATAGGCAGCTCGTAGCCGTCTAATCGATTGTTGAACTGGAATGAGACGATATCAGAGTCAGAAACGCAATCGTAGAATACCGTTTTTTCACTGCGCCCAAGCTCACCTTTAATCGAAACCACTAGCCCTGTTTCTTCCCACGTTTCTCGTTGTGCAGCGATTTTAGGAGACTCTCCCTTGACCACGCCACCAGCAGGAATAGATAGCTTGTTGGTGAGAATTTCTTTGACTAATACAATCTTTTCACCAGATCGAATAACACACGCAGCCCCAGTGATGGACGAGTCATTGGCAATAGTGAGTGTAGAGACAAATAGAGAGATAAACCCGAATACGAGCGATAATGTTTTAGTGTTGAGCTTCATTCTAAATTCTTGTTAATTAGTCACTGACTTCCGTAACCAATGGATATGATGTTCAAAGCCGAAATCTTGGTAAAACTCAATTGCAGACTGGTTAAATTCCCACACTTCAACAAAGATTTCTTTTACGCCATATTCCACAAACCGTGTCTCGATATGCTGACACAGCCCTACTGCATGCCCTTTACCACGGTAGTCCTTAACGATATACAGTTCATCGATGCTACCCATCTGAACTGGCTTACTTACTGTGGAAATGAGCTCGCAAAAATGACCACTAATAAATCCTATGATTTGTTCGCCTTCACACGCGACGAAGACAAGACACTCAGGATCATCTAAATATCGAGCAATACTCTTTTCCTGTTCGATGTCTTCAGCCGTTTTAAAATATTGCGGACACTGAAGATGATGCTCATCATGCAAATAAAACATCAGATCATTTAACTGCTCTAAGTCTTTGTCATGCGCACTACGAATGGTCACATTGTGCATAAATATTTTTGCGTTACGAATAAAGTAACAGTTTGGCGTTTTCACAGAAATTTTTCAATAAAAAAGCCCCTTTAGCTAGGGGCTGGATTTTATAATCAGAAAAAACTGTTACTTTTCATTTACGAATGCAGTGCTTTTTCAATCTCTTCTAGACTCGCAGGATCATCGATCGTCGAAGGCACGGTATATTGCTCGCCATCAGCTATCTGGCGGATTGTACGGCGCAAAATCTTACCAGAACGTGTTTTTGGCAAACGTTCTACGACGAGCGCATGTTTAAAGCAGGCTACTGCGCCAATTTCATCACGAACCTTACCCACCAGCTCACCTTCAAGCTGGACGTCATCGACCTTTACACCATCTTTAAGTACAACCAGGCCTAATGGCAATTGACCTTTCAAATCGTCATGAACACCAACAACCGCACATTCCGCAATAGCCGGGTGGCCGCCAACGATCTCTTCCATCTCACCAGTTGATAGACGGTGGCCCGCAACGTTAATCACATCATCGATACGGCCCATAATGAACAGGTAGCCCTCTTCATCGAGATAACCTCCATCACCCGATACGTAATAACCCGGGAACTGACTCAGATATCCAGACTCGAAGCGGTCGTGGTTACGCCATACCGTAGGCAGACAGCTTGGTGGCAGTGGACGTTTCAAAGCGACAAAGCCCTGCTTATTCGGTGCGACGGGCTCACCAAGTTCATCAAGAATTTCCACTTGATAACCGGGAATCGGTTTAGTCGCGGAACCGGCTTTTACTGGCATCAATTCAATTCCAGTAGGATTACCGGCAATCGCCCAACCTGTTTCCGTTTGCCACCAGTGATCAACCACTGGTTTGTCGGTTTTGCTTTCTACCCACTCTAATGTCGGAGGGTCTAAACGTTCACCCGCCATAAAGATGATTTTAAGGTTTGATAAATCGTATTGCTTGAGGCACTCACCTTCTGGGTCTTCTTTCTTGATCGCTCGGAAAGCGGTTGGGGCTGAGAACAGTACTTCAACTTTGTACTCTTCACACACTCGCCAGAATGCGCCCGGATCCGGAGTCCGTACTGGCTTGCCTTCAAATAGTACTGTTGTACAGCCATGAATCAGCGGCGCATAGACGATGTAAGAGTGGCCTACGACCCAGCCCACATCAGAAGCTGCCCAGTAAACACTATCTTGGGGAATGTTATAAATCGCACTCATTGAGTACTTCATCGCCACAGCATGCCCACCATTATCGCGTACTACACCTTTAGGCTTACCAGTCGTCCCTGAAGTATAAAGAATATACAGCGGGTCAGTCGCCAATACTGGCACACATGCGTGAGGTAGAGAGCTTTCAAGTGCTGTCGCCCAATCCACATCTCGCTTAGGCTGCAGCTCAGCTTCACACTGAGCTCTTTGTAGAACCACCACTGTTTCAGGCTTCCACCGGCTATCCATAATCGCTTTATCGACCAATGGCTTGTACGGAATAACTTTATTGACTTCGATACCACAAGAAGCAGTCATCACCAATTTGGGCTCCGCATCTTCAAGTCGAACCGCTAGCTCGTTAGCTGCAAACCCGCCAAACACAACGGAATGAATCGCACCCAGTCGCGCGCAGGCAAGCATTGCCATTGCTGCCTCGGGGATCATGGGCATATAGATAACGACGCGGTCACCCTTTTCAACGCCTTGTTCTGCGAGCATACCCGCAGTTTTTGCGACCTGGTCCCGAAGCTCGGTATAGGTATATTTTTGCTTATTCCCGGTCACTGGTGAATCGTAGATCAATGCGGTGTTATCGCCACGTCCTTGTTCGCAGTGATAATCAAGCGCTAACCAAGAGGTATTAAGCATTCCATCGGGGAACCAGCGCTCTATACCATTTTCATCCTTGGCTAGAATCGTTTGTGGCTGTTTAAACCAATCAATATTTTTCGCTTGTTCCGCCCAAAACGACTCAGGTTCTGACAGCGCCCATTGATACTCTTTTTGATATGCAGACATAGTGCTTCCTCCAGTATGTCCTGACATTGCTTTTCTGGTAATTAACCGGCGCTAATTACGCAAAGATATCGGAGGGTACGCGCACAAATCCCTCCATGATGATTCGAGCACTGCGGCTCATTACAGCTTTTTCAACGACCCAGCCTTGTTCATCTAGCGTGGCGGCCGCTCCTACTTTCAGCGTTCCCGACGGGTGACCGAAAGTGACTGACTTCATTTCTCCACCACCAGCAGCACGGTTAACTACGGTGCCAGGTACACAGGAAGCCGATGCAATCGCTACTGCTGCGGTTCCCATCATAGCGTGGTGTAATTTACCCATCGACAAAGCGCGAACTAGTACGTCCACCTCGTTCGCTTCAACAGGCTTACCACTAGAAGAAAGATAACTTTTCGGGCTCGCAACTATGGCGATTTTTGGCGTGTGCTGACGAGCTTCAGCCTCTTGTAAATAATCAATCAAACCCATCTTCAACGCACCATAAGCTCTAATTGTTTCAAAGCGTTGTAATGCGGCTTCATCGTTATTGATATCATCTTGAAGTTCCGTCCCCTGATATCTGAGAGCTTCAGCGTCAAGGAAAATCGTCGGGATACCCGCATTGATCATGGTTACTTCAAACGTGCCAACATCAGGAACCTCTAGCTCATCGGTCACATTCCCAGTTGGAAACATGCTGCCTTCGCCGTCTGCGGGGTGCATGAAGTCGACTTGAATTTCAGCAGCTGGAAACGTCACACCATCTAGTTCAAAGTCGCCCGTTTCTTGAACTTGCCCTTCGACTATTGGCACATGAACTACGATGGTTTTGCTGATATTCGCCTGCCACACTTTGACGGCGACCGTACCATTGGTTGGGATGCGAGCTTCATCAACCAATCCAGCATGAATGGCAAAGGGGCCAACAGCGGCAGATAGATTGCCACAGTTCCCACTCCAATCGACAAAAGGTTTATCAATTGATACTTGGCCGAATAGATAATCAACATCGTGATCTGGCTTATCACTTTTCGATACAATCACGGTTTTGCTCGTACTCGACGTGGCACCGCCCATACCATCGATTTGCTTAGCATAAGGATCGGGACTGCCAATCACTCTTAGCAGCAACTTGTCTCTCGCCTCTCCGGGAGTTTGAGCTTGTTTTGGCAAATCTTCTAGACTGAAGAATACCCCTTTACTCGTCCCACCACGCATATAGGTGGCTGATACTTTCATTTGGCTAGATACTGTCATAGCGGCCACCTATTGGGATAAAAAGTCTTGGGCAAAGCGTTGCAAAACACCGCCAGCGTTATAAACACTAACCTCATCGGCGGTGTCCAAACGACAAGTCACAGGAACATCGAACTTTTCGCCATTAGCACGAGTGACGACAAGCGCTAGATCTGCGCCAGGCTTGATATCACCGATGACGTCATAAAGCTCACTACCATCCAGTTCTAGCGTTTTACGATTTGTGCCAGATTTAAATTGAAGTGGCAAAACGCCCATTCCGACTAGGTTGGTTCGGTGAATGCGTTCAAATCCTTCGGCGACAATCGCTTCAACCCCAGCTAATCGAACCCCTTTCGCTGCCCAATCTCGAGAGGATCCTTGACCATAATCAGCCCCAGCAACAATGATCAACGGCTGCTTGCGATTCATGTAGGTTTCAATTGCTTCCCACATTCGAGTGACTTTACCCTCTGGCTCAACCCTTGCGAGTGAGCCTTGTATCACCTCACCGTTCTCTTTAACCATTTCATTGAACAGCTTAGGGTTAGCAAATGTCGCTCTCTGTGCGGTCAGGTGATCGCCACGGTGAGTAGCGTATGAGTTAAAGTCTTCTTCAGGTACATCCATAGAAGCGAGATACTCACCCGCAGCACTGCTCGCCAGTATCGCGTTGGAGGGAGACAAGTGATCAGTGGTGATGTTATCGCCTAGTACGGCTAAAGGTCTCATCGCAGATAGCGTTCTTTTACCTGCTAGCGCCCCTTCCCAGTATGGTGGACGGCGAATGTAGGTACTTTTTGGTCGCCAGTCATAAAGAGGGTTGCTATTACGCTCACCTTCATCGAGTTTAAACATCTGAATGTAGACCTGATTAAACTGCTCGGGCTTAACATGCTTGCCGACGACCGCATCGATCTCTTCATCACTCGGCCACAAATCATTGAGATAAATAGGATTGCCCTGTTTATCTTTACCCAACGAATCGCGTTCAATATCAAAACGCATGGTTCCAGCTAGGGCATAAGCAACCACCAGCGCCGGCGATGCCAAGAATGCTTGCTTAGCATAAGGGTGAATTCGACCATCAAAGTTTCGGTTACCTGATAGCACTGCCGTTGTATAAACGTCGCGGTCGATGATTTCCTGCTGAATCTCTGGATCAAGCGCGCCACTCATACCATTACAGGTGGTACAGGCATAAGCGACAATTCCAAAGCCTAGCTTTTCTAGTTCTGGTAAAAGACCTGCGTCTTCGAGGTATAGCTTGGCAACCTTTGATCCTGGGGCAAAAGAAGATTTCACCCAAGGTTTACGTACGAGTCCAAGCTCATTGGCCTTCTTGGCAACAAGGCCAGCCGCGACCACATTGCGCGGGTTACTTGTATTGGTACATGAAGTAATCGCCGCGATAATGACTGCCCCATCGGGTAATTGCCCCTCACTAGTCTCAGCCTCACTCTCTTTTGCAATACCGCGCTGCGCAAGCTCTGAGGTTGGCAAACGTCTATGTGGGTTTGATGGCCCAGCCATGTTGCGACAAACCTTGGACAAATCGAACTCTAATACTCGCTCGTACTCAGCGGTTTCAAGATCATCAGCCCACAGACCCGTTTGTTTGGCATAGTTTTCAACAAGCTCGACTTGCTGCTCATCTCGACCCGTCAGTTTTAGATAGTTAATGGTCTGCTCATCAATGTAGAACATCCCAGCCGTAGCGCCGTACTCTGGCGTCATGTTAGAGATGGTTGCGCGATCGCCAATGGTTAAGTCTTTTGCTCCTTCCCCAAAGAATTCAAGATAGGATGAAACCACTCTTTCGTTACGCAAAAATTCAGTAATCGCCAAGACAATATCTGTTGCTGTAATCCCAGGTTGGCGCTTGCCGGTAAGCTTGACACCGACGATGTCAGGTAGTCTCATCATTGAAGGACGGCCAAGCATGACAGTCTCTGCCTCGAGTCCGCCAACACCAATCGCAATCACCCCTAGAGCATCGACATGCGGCGTGTGACTATCCGTACCGACACAAGTGTCTGGGTATGCGATACCTTGCTTAGCCTGAACAACTGGAGACATTTTCTCCAAGTTGATTTGGTGCATGATGCCATTACCAGCAGGAATAACGCTGACATTCTCAAACGCGGTCTTACACCACTCGATAAAATGAAAACGGTCTTCATTTCTGCGCTCTTCAATCGCCCTATTTTTATCGAAAGCGTCTGGGTCAAAACCTGCGTGTTCAACAGCAAGAGAATGGTCAACAATCAGCTGGGTTTCTACCACAGGGTTGACTTTGGCAGGATCGCCACCTTGTTGGGCAATCGCATCTCTAAGGCCTGCAAGATCAACCAACGCTGTCTGACCTAGAATGTCATGACACACAACTCGAGCAGGATACCAAGGAAAATCTAAGTCGCGCTTTCGCTCGATGATTTGCTCTAGACTTTGAGTCAGAGTGTTAGGGTCACAACGCCGTACTAACTGCTCAGCCAGCACTCTTGAGGTATAAGGGAGTTTTTCGTAGGCACCTGGGGATAGTGTATTTACGGCTTCTCGGGCATCAAAATAATCAAGATGGCTTCCCGGAAGCGATTTTCTGTATAGGGTATTCATGCTCATATCTGCTTCCATTCAGGTAGATGTTTGCTCCCTTAATCAAAGGGAGCAAAGTCGACAATGCTATCGTTTTTCGATTGGAACCCAATCTTGATGATCAGGGCCTGTGTAATCTGCACTTGGTCGAATAATTCGGTTATTAGCGCGTTGCTCGTAAACGTGCGCAGCCCAACCTGTTAGGCGACTCATAACAAAGATCGGCGTAAATAACTTGGTGGGAATATCCATAAAGTGATAGGCCGAGGCATGGAAAAAGTCCGCGTTACAGAACAGGCCTTTCTCTCGCTTCATTACTGCTTCAACGCGTTCAGAAACCGCGTACAAATGAGTGTCTCCCACTGCGTCTGAAAGCTCTTTTGACCAACGCTTAATCAACGCATTACGAGGGTCACTCTCACGATAGATAGCATGACCAAAGCCCATAATTTTGTCTTTGTTGGCTAGCATCTGCATGATGTTTGCTTCCGCTTCATCTGGTGTTTGCCAGTCTTGAATCATCTCCATCGCGGCTTCGTTTGCACCACCATGTAAAGGACCACGAAGCGTACCGATCGCTGCAGTAATACAAGAATGAAGATCGGAAAGCGTCGAAGCACATACGCGTGCTGCAAAGGTAGACGCATTGAACTCGTGCTCTGCGTATAGAATGAGCGAACAGTGCATGACCTGCTTGTGAATCTCAGTTGGCGCTTTGTCGGTCAGCATTTTTAGAAAGTAGCCACCAATACAGGTTTCGGATTGATCGTCTGTATCAATGCGCACACCATCATGGCTAAAGCGGTACCAATAACAAATGATGGCAGGAAATAGAGCGAGCATTCTTTCTGTCGCGTCTAACTGCTCTTCAAAGCTCATCTCTTGCTCTAGATTACCCAATACCGAGCAACCCGTTCGCATCACATCCATTGGGTGCGCCGAGGCAGGAACAAGCTCTAACGCTTGCTTAAGCTCACTCGGTAGACCTCGCAAACTAATCAGACGCGTCTTATATTCATCTAACTCTTTTTGATTGGGTAAGTGACCACGTAACAGCAAGTGGGCAACTTCTTCAAATTGAGCATTATTCGCCAAGTCAGTAATATCGTAACCACGATATGTTAGACCTGTCCCCGTTTTACCGACAGTACACAAAGCTGTGCTACCAGCGCTTTGGCCGCGTAGACCTGCGCCACCTAACTCTTCATTCTTTTTCGATGATAGAGGCATTTTGAACTCCTTTTCTGTTTGATATTGCTCTCTAAGTGGAGCGTTATTTACCAAACAATTTCACGTTATTGGATTGATTCCGAATCGGTTTCGTTGGGCTTCCGTTTGATCCTATTTTCCTTCTGAAAACAGCTGATCAAGCTTGTCTTCATAATCATGATATTTGAGGTGCGCATAGAGCTCTTTACGAGTTTGCATCGATTCTGTCAGCGCTTCTTGGTTACCCACTTCTAACAGGTGCTTGTAGACCATCTCTGCTGCTTTGTTCATTGCACGGAACGCGCTGAGTGGGTACAGCACCATGTCAACTTTGGACTTAGCAAGCTCTTCACAGCCGTACAGCGGCGTCTGACCAAACTCAGTAATATTCGCCAGTATCGGCACATGTTTCCCGGTTGCACTCTCTAGCGCTTCAGAGAACTGAACATACTGCTCTAGCTTGTTCATCGCTTCTGGGAAAATCATGTCAGCGCCCGCTTCAACGCAAGCAATCGCACGTTCAATAGCACTATCGATCCCTTCAACCGCCAGAGCATCCGTACGAGCCATCACCACAAAACTGTCATCGTTACGCGCATCCACTGCGGCCTTAACGCGATCGACCATCTCTTGTTGGCTAACAATGGCTTTATTTGGGCGATGACCACAACGTTTCTGCGCTACCTGATCTTCCATGTGTACCGCGCCCGCACCCGCTTTCTCCATTGCCTTGATGGTTCGCGCGATATTAAATGCACCACCAAAACCAGTATCGATATCAACTAGCAGAGGTAAATCACACGCATTGGTGATTCGCTCAACATCGACTAAAACGTCATTAAGTGTGGTAATGCCCAAATCGGGTAAGCCATAAGAGGCATTAGCGATACCACCACCTGATAAGTAAATAGCTTGGTGCCCCAGATTTTTTGCCATCATGGCGCAGTATGGATTAATGGTCCCTACAATTTGCAGTGGATCGTTTTGCTCAACGGCAAGTCTAAATTTAGCTCCTTGAGATAAACTCATTGCTCTTTCCTCTAGTCCGTTTTTGGGCTTTAGTCCCTAAGGATTTGTTGTTCGATTAATGTTCGGCTACCCGAGATATGGCGTCTCATCAGCATCTCAGCTAACTCTTCGTCTCTATTCTTGATAGCTTGTAAGATATATTTATGCTCATCGAGCGCTTCAACGGGTCTCGACTGAGCTCTAGGCGATTGATATCGATACATTCTCAACAAGTGATAAAGCTCATCACACAGCAATGAAATAAGCTTACTGTTGCGGCTGGCGAGAATAATGCGATAGTGAAAGTCGAAGTCACCGTGCTGATGGAAATACGAAGCACCCTCGACTTCATCAATATGATTTGAATGTGTCGACAATACAGCTTCTAATCCTACAATCTCTTCTGCAGTGATATGCCTAGCTGCAAGTCGAGCAGCCATACCTTCTAGCGCCTCTCTAACTGCGTATAGCTCTATTAGCTTTTCAGGTGAGAAAGTAATCACTCTGGCACCGACGTGAGGGATACGCTCGATTAGGCCTAATCCTTCAACTCGCATTATCGCTTCACGCAGAGGCCCCCTACTTACCTGATACTTCTTAGCTAACTCTGGCTCAGATATCTTGCTGCCTGGGGCAATTTCTCCACTAACAATAGCCTCTACCAATGATTCGGTTAAGCTCTCTGATTTAGTGTTTTCTTTTTCAGAAACGCCTTCTTTAAGTCGAGTTTTAAGTTCAATATTCATCTTTAATACACTCGCTGCCTGACAGCAAACTGTCTACAATTTCATCTTCTAAGATTAAAATAGACCATAACATTGTCGACAATCAAGCAAATTGTCGACAATTTAGACCAAGGTAGTAGTCCAGATTAGTAAAAAAAAGATGTAACATTGGTTGAGTCACAGTTGCTATGTGATGCAGAGCAAGATTATTGCAATCTCGACAATGACTTAGTTGCTGTATGAGATTAGTATCTTAGATACAGAAAGGAATCTTGTTAATTAAGAGGCTTATGCACTCTCCAACTACTAAATCGATTCTGGCAGGATTGATTGCAGCCAATATTTCTGGGTGCTCACTGTTCTTTGCGGATGAGCGAGAACCTTACTATCCGTTGCTGAGAGACAGTACTTACTCAGATGAAGAGCTTGCGGTGATTGAAACCGATAATGTTCTAAAATCAGCGGTTAGACACAACGACTTTGTGCTTGTTGAAGATGAAACTCGTGTCAACCAATCTGTCGACAAAGTTTTTGCCGAAGCGATAAACAACCATGCTGTTTCTGTGGAAGACCTAAAGGGTTCACAATTCCATAAAGGGTTAGAACAAATTATTAAACAGTTCACTTGCGAACTGTACGCCAGTCAGCAACCTCAAGACTCGGTTCAACTATGCCCACAATCGAATCAGATTGTCGACAATGGATTAGACTACCTGCCTTTTGAGCAAGGTTTACGTACAGCTCAACGTCTAAGTACGACCGAACAAAATGAAAGTGATACGTTGCAGCTCGAACTGTTTCTTAAAAGCACCCATGAACGTCCGTTAGAATCCCTATGGGGCGCAGTGCATGAACTCGGTCACTTTAAGGGCAGTCAGTTGCCACCTGAAAGCTTAGTGCTAACCGTTAATTTAAAAGCGTATAAAAAAGACAACAAAGCACACACTTGGAGATATATGCATCCTGAGCCGCTTATCTTCTTCGTTGTTCTTCCTTCTGTTGATCACCTCGTCAGTCGCCCTAACGAAATCGAAAGTATGGATTTCGCCTACCGGAGTGCCAAGCTACTGGTTGTAGATAGCAGGTAAAATCCAATCTCTCACTTTGCGACAAACATCGGCTAGTAACTATTCTGGCCGGTTCCCTGTGTGTACAAAATCGCCCCTCAAACACTAAGTTATTGTTTATGTTGAATATGTGATTGTATATCGATTACATATGTAACTGACAATTTTAATAAATGAAACTAATTTGATATACGTTCATATTTTATAAACCCATTTGAATTTAACATTTTTTTAACCTTGCATTTCAGCAACTATGGCTTCGCTTATTTAATACAAGGAGTCACAAATGCAAGTAAGCGTCACAACAACAAAAACTATGCTCGCTACCATTATTAGCTCAACGCTACTATCTGGGTGTTACTGGGATGATCCAGAAAAGGCAGCGAAGTACGTCAGTAGTAAAATTGATCGCGAAGAGGTCGTGGAACACTTAGAAGAGCTTGAAGCTCGGGCATCGAAAACAACTGATGGAGCGTCCGTTACTCGAGCGGCTGGTACGGAAGGCTATGCACAGTCTCTCAACTATATTGTTGATACCATGCGCGCCCATAACTACGATGTGGCAATACAAGAGTTTGATTTTCGTGCATGGGAAGAGCTTTCGGGTACAACCCTAAATGTAAATGGAACCGAGCTAGTCGGTGTGCGCAATGCCAGTGAAGGCGTAGAGCCGGACTTTGCCGCCATGTCCTACTCTGGTAACTCAAACGGTTTACTTTCCGCAGATGCCGTTTTCATTACTCCTGATTTTAGATTCGATGCGCCTGATTATGACAGTACAGACGGCTGTGAGTCTTCCGACTTCGCTGGCAAAAATGTGACGGACAAAGTAGCTGTCATCCAACGCGGCGGATGTAGTTTCAATACCAAAGTCGTCAACGCTCAAAACGCTGGAGCTAAAGGTGTTATTGTATTCAACCAAGGTAACGCTGAAGGCCGTACAGCGGTCGTAAATGGTACATTAGGTAGCGACAGTACTGCCACTATTCCGGCTCTCGGTGCTCGTTACTCTCTTGGTAAGCAATGGTATGAGCAGAGCCAAACCTCTGCAGTGCCTATCGCGTTGAATATTAACGTCCAAGATGAAAAGGTACTCACCCAAAACATCATTGCTGAAACCAAAGGCGGTAATGCTAATGAGGTTGTCATGCTTGGCGCACACTTGGACTCTGTTCCAGAAGGTCCTGGAATCAATGACAACGGTTCAGGTACGGCAGGTCTACTCGAATATGCGGTAACCCTTGCGAATTTGAAAGCACCTGTTAAGAACAAGGTACGTTTTGCTTGGTGGGCAGCTGAAGAAGCAGGTCTAGTCGGCTCTGAGTACTACACCAACGAGCTCTTCGCGCCACTGCGTAATCAAGCGCAGCAGGAAATCCTAAAAGAACTCGGCTTGGATGACCCTAGCCAGCTGACGCCTGAACAGATAGATCTCGTCGATGCTCGATACTATGAGTTAAACAAGGTTAAGCTCTACCTAAACTTCGATATGATTGGCTCACCTAACTACATCTTTGGCGTTATGGATGGAGACTTATCAGATACGAAAGACAGCCCAGATAACGCTTACACAGGTGATTTCCAGCCGCCATATGGCACATCACATATCGAGTCTGTGTTTAACAAGTTCTTTACTGAAAAATCAGAGTCTACCGTTCCACAAGCTTTATCTAAACGCTCGGATTACGCTGGTTTTGCTGATTGGGGCATCGCTTTTGGCGGCTTGTTCACTGGTGCAGAGAAAGTGAAGTCCGCGCAGGAAGTCGAAAAGTTTGGTGGCGAAATTGATGTCGCTTATGACAAATGCTACCACCAAGCCTGTGATGACCTAAACAACGTTAGCCAAGAAGCACTATACGTCAACACTCAATCACTTGCCTACGTCACGACTTTCTATGCCTTCAGTGAGCCTGTCTTCCCAGAGCAACAACCGCAAGCACAACAAGTGCTTCGCACTTTAAGCAGCGAATCTGCTCCAACTAGCAAGCTTCGTGTAGGCCAGAAGCTTAAGGCTGCTGATAGTGTTTCTGATCATGATCACTTCCATGGTGACTTCGACCAAGACCGCGAGTAGCTGTTCTTATTGTCCATAAAACCAAAGCCGCGCGTGTACAATGCGCGGCTTTTTATACGACTTTCACCCATTTCAACGGCAAACGCTCAAAAAACACTCAAACCACCTCTTACCACTCTAATCTGGATTATAAATCTCAGTTAATTTGATTTATTTACTTATGAATACCTGCTACTTTTTAATGAATTATTAACAGACATCACAACCCATTGTTTCGAATAGATTTAGTCGAAACATGATCGTCAGTTTTAAAGGAAGTGTTATGGCTGAAAAATATTCGGCGTCGGCGAGCCCTATTTCTGCGAAGGATTACAAAGGGCAAGAACACAAGGTCAGTCAGTTTTCTGTGGCTCAAACTCTCTCTGAGTCTTTCGAGGTTTCCGCAACCCTTGTCTCTAGTAACTTCGACGTCCAAAGCCAATTAGGGCAACTTCTCACGATTAACCGATATTCAAACATTGCAGGTAGCGCGACTCTAACCCGTTCTTTCAATGGTATTATCACGCGTATTGAAAGCTTAGGGATGGACAGCAACCTACAATACGTTTTGTACCAAGTTACTTTAAAGCCTTGGTTAGAGCTTCTCAAACATACTCACGCTTTTCGGGTTTACCAGAACCAATCAACCAAGGACATTGTTAGCGATATTTTCGATAATGCGGGTTTCAAGGGCTGCTACAAAATAGCCAAAATGCCTACGACCAAGCGCGAGTACTGTCTGCAATACAACGAGTCCGATTTTGACTTTGTCACACGTTTACTTGCGGAAGAAGGGGTTCATTACTATTTCACCCATTCTGATAAAGAGCACACACTTGTACTGCAAGATGCGCAATCGCCTTTCGATAAAGCTGACAATGCAAAATTTGATATGGTGGAAACACCGACAGGATCTTTACCTTTATTAGAGTCTTGGTCACCAGCCGTCGCATTTCACGGCGCAAGTGTAGAGCTCACCGCTTACGACTACAGCCAAACAAAATTGGTAACGAGCAAGGCGCAAAAGAGCAGCAACACCATCGCAAACAATACCAAACTGACTAATGTCCACTACCCACCTTTGGGCGTTGCGGGAGATAAAACCGATCTGGCCAGTAATCTAGCCAAGCGCCGTGCTGAGCATCTAGCACAGGATTACCAAACCATTGTCGCAACTGCTAAACATGACTTATTTGATATCGCGACATGGTTCTCCCTCTCTAGCCATCTAGACAAGTCGCAGCTATCCGATTATTCGATTATTTCGATCAAGACGCACTACTCTGAAGATGTGGTGTGTGACACCGAAATAAAAGCAGTACCTAAAACAACCTCTTACTATCCAAATCCGGTCGCCAAACAAAGAGTTCACGGACTACAAAGTGCCACTGTGGCAGGCTCAACGGCAGGTGAAATCAATCAAGATGACCAAGGGCGAGTTAGGATCCAGTTCCACTGGGACACAGAGGCGAGTGGTGACAAAACCAGTTGCTATGTGCGCGTGGCTCAAATGATGGCAGGAAGCGGCTATGGTGCCCAGTTCATTCCTCGTGTAGGTCAAGAAGTTCTGGTGGCGTTCATCGATGGTGATCCTGACCAACCTATCATTACTGGCAGTGTCTACAA
Source organism: Vibrio sp. SCP2 (assembly GCF_059295395.1). Lineage (NCBI taxonomy): Bacteria > Pseudomonadati > Pseudomonadota > Gammaproteobacteria > Vibrionales > Vibrionaceae > Vibrio > Vibrio sp. SCP2. The sequence goes on from NZ_JCAFVV010000003.1 coordinate 23,833, forward strand.
CAGTAAAAATGCACCACCGTACAAGGAAGCTAATTCAACTAAGAGTGGTATAAAGACCAAGCTTACCGGGCAATCCAATGAACTCTATTTTGATGATAAAAAAGATAATGAGTTGATTTACCTACACGCAGCGAAGGATATCACGCAAGAAGTAGAGAACAACCATATGGAAACGGTTAAAGGTGAATTGACGCAAAAAGTGACCAAGCAAATGGCTATCTCTACAGAAGATAATTACAGCCTGACAGTCACTAAAGCGATGTCTGAAAAAGCGAAATCCATCACTATCGAGGCTGACGATAGCATCGACATCAAAGTGGGTTCGAGCAAAATTTCGATTTCATCTTCTTCGATATCTATTGAAGCAACCAATATTGATATAAAAGCCAGCAGCGGCTTGAACCTACAAGGCACCAATGTGACCAGTAAAGCAACTTCTGCGAACAAAGTGTCTGGTACAACGACGGCTTTAGAAGCGACCAGTTCAAATTCAATCAAAGGCTTGAGCGTAGCGATAAAAGCGGACACAACGCTTTCAGCAGAAGGATCATTAAGTGCAGAGTTTAAATCCGGACTTAAAGCAACATTTAATGGTGGTGTGATGGGTGAAGTGAAAGGCGCTATCGTTAAGGTAAACTAATGAGTTATAAAAAAATCCCTTACCAGACTTGCGGGCAAATCCTGCCTCGATTTACGGCTTCAGACGAAGCGAAAGAGTTACTTGACGAAGAGTTGTCCGTAGAACAAACGATTCAGTTACTTCAAGAGAACCAACTCAATAATGACCTTGTGCAGTTTCTCGCTCACGCTTTGCCCGTTCGCGAGGCCATTTGGTGGGCAAGCCTCTGTATACAGCTACGTAATGACGTTTGGAGCTCTACTCAAACACAATGTATTCAAACCGCTCAGCAATGGGTGCAAGCTCCGGCGGAAGATCTCAGACGCAAAGCAGAGCTCCTGTCTAATCGACTCGAATTAAACTGTGGGCCTTCATGGTTAGCGCAAGCGATATTTTGGAATGGCTCCGGCAGTATAGTGGCACCGGATCTGCCTGCAGTACTCCCAGACCCGTTTCTTTACGCCAAGGCTGTTGCAGGCTCAATTAATCATGCTGCTGCCCTGCCTAACTGGCAAGATTCTGAAAAGTACTATACTCAATCCGTGAGTTATGCGCTTGATATCGCTAACGGCGGCAATGGAGGTAAAGGATGACCTTAGCAGCCCGCTTAACAGACATGCATGTATGTCCGATGCAAACTCCTGCCGTACCGCCAATTCCGCACGTTGGTGGTCCTATTTCTGGCCCTGGTGTGCCCACTGTACTCATCGGAAGTATGCCAGCAGCCACACTCGGCGACATGTGTGTCTGTGTTGGCCCACCCGATTCCATCATTAAAGGTAGCGCAACCGTACTAATAATGAACAAACCCGCCGCTCGAATGGGTGATACCACTGCACATGGTGGCACTATCGTATTAGGTATGCCCACAGTAATGATAGGTGGTTAAAAAACCACCTTGCGAACAAGGGTTTAATAAAAAATAAGCGTGCTCCGTCCAATTTTCTAGATGTATGTCACTTTTTTACGTAAATAATAAATTTGGGCGAGCCTTTTTCAAAAATAAGCCTAGACTATCAATTGTAAGCAATAGCTAATAAATTACTATTCTAACAATTGCTTACGTTAACCAAATTACAATAATTACGTAACGGAATTTGCATGGTAGATATTGCACAATTGTTGGCACCCATTTCAGAAGACTCCCCGACTGGTAACTACCTTAAGCTTGATCGCTCGATCTATCGCGCGTTACGTAATAACTATAATGCTGCGCAATCTTCATTCCGTCAGCTTATTGAAACACCTGATGCTTCTAGCGATGAGGCTTTGTTAGAAGCCAATGAGTCCAACTGGAGTCAACTGCGTAACAGCACATTAGAAGCACTCACCCAATCAACCAAAGATTTAGAGTTGCTTGGTTGGTACATCTCAAGCCAACTATTCACTGCGCAGCCATATCAAAACCTCGCTGATTCAACGAAAGTACTAAAAGAGTTCATCGAGAAGTTTTGGAGCAATCTACACCCTACTCTGCCTGACAACAAAATTAAGAACGACGATGAACAAGGTAAGCTAAGAGAGATCGCCGATTTCCGTATCAAGCCATTGTTACAACTAGTGGGTGAAAGCAACGACTCAACAGCCCTGTTCATGCCTCTACAGCTTATCGGTCTGATTGATGACATTACTTTTGGTGATTATTTAAGAGCAGAACGCTCTGGTGAGCTTGAAGAGCTCAAGAAAAAAGCCCAACAGCTGCACAATAGTGACGTTGAGCAGACGGTGCTTTTGCTCTCTGAGGCTTATCAGAACTTTACTGAAGCGGAAATCGCCATTGCCAAAGAATGCCAACAAGTTGGAGTGACCCCTATTAGCTTCCGTTTTGCGAAAGCCAATATTGCCGATTCGATTAACGCCATCCGTTTTCTAAACGAAGACAAGTTCGCTTTCTGGCCATTAGGTGATGACTACCTACCTCGTCAAGAACAAGTCGTAGAACCAGAACAAGAACAAAGTCCGCTTCAAACTACTGCTGCTTCTACAGACAGTGTACCGCCGGCAGCAGTTGAAGCGACTAGCAGTCCTATTCAGGCTGTTGCCACAGTGCAAACTGTCGCAACGGTTAATCAGATTCAAGTGAGTGCGGACCAGATCGCTAGCCGAGATCAAGCTTTTCAAGAGCTGAGAAAGATCTCTGAGTTTTTCAAACAAACTGAGCCACATAGCCCAATTTCGTTCTTGCTAGAAAGAGCAATACGCTGGGGTTACATGAGCCTGCCTGAACTCATGCAAGAGATGACAGGCGGCAATAGCGGCGTAATGCAACAAATTAATCAATTAACGGGGATGGATAACTTAAATCAGCTTGATCTGAGTGATAAAACGTTATCAACCTCTTCTAACGTTATTCCAACCGCAGCTGCTTCAAATGGGGCAGCTGCACCTACTAATCAGACTTCTCCTGTAGAAATACCAACTCAGGAAAAGACCGATACTAATCAATCATCACAAACTGAAGCAAGCTCCACCGAATCATCAGGTAATCTGAATGACTTCGAGTGGTAACCAAATGCTGATCAGCAAAGGAGAATAAAATGGCTTCTATTTTCATGAGAATCGACGGTACAAAACCTAAAGGCGCTGCAACAGTAGAAAAGATTGGTGGTAAAGATGGCTTCTTCGCTATCGACACTATCACTTGGAATGCTGTACGCGGTGTTGGCATTGATGTCGGTAACGCTAACAACGCAGACCAAGGTATGGTTGCGCTAGGTGAAGTAAACGTGACACGTGGATGTGACGGTGCAACTCCTCACCTAACAACATTCCTATACGCACCAGGTGGTGAAGGTAAAACTGTTGAGATCGTAATGACTAAGCCTAACCGTGAAGGTTCTGGTGCTGATCCATACCTAATCCTAACACTTAAAGCTGCTCGTATGTCTAGCTACAACATGGCTGCATCAGACGGCACACTACCAAACGAATCATTCAGCCTGACGTACACTGAAATTTCTAAAGCGTACTACATCGAAGGCGAAGGCGGTAAGATCGAGAAAGGCCCTGAAGTTGGCTTCGATGCAACTGCAGCTAAAGTGACTTCGACTGCAGCGTAATTGAATAAGGAGATCCATTGTGGCACTTAATTCCCAACACAAACGCGTAAGTAAGAACCGCGTAAGTATTACTTACGATGTGGAAACTAATGGCGCTGTAGAAACCAAAGAACTCCCATTTGTTGTTGGAGTAATTGGTGACTACTCGGGTCATAAGCAAGATAAAGAAGATGTTGAAGAGCGCACGTTTTACAACGTCGACAAAGACAACTTCGATAATGTCATGAAGCGCGTCGGCCCAGAATTGAGCCTAAAAGTTGACAACGTACTGGCTGACGATGATAGCCAGTTTGAAGCCAACCTACAGTTTAACTCAATGAAAGACTTCGAACCGGAAGCGATTGTTGAGCAAGTAGAACCACTGAAAAAACTAGTAGAGACACGTAACCAGCTTAAGGTTCTGCTTTCAAAAGCTGATCGCTCTCGTGACCTAGAAAAGCTACTTAAAGAAGTTCTTCAAAGCGCTGACACAATCAACGCACTTTCTGAAGAATTAGGTATCAATAAAGAAGGAGCTGAATAATGAGCACAGAAGCTGAAAATCAAGCCCAACCGGAAGCTGCAGAAGGTGCTCTTAGTTTTCTAGACAGAGCGATTGAAGCGACGACTCAGACTCCGGCTGATACTACAAAAGAACTTTTCTCTGTTCTTGCTGAGCAAGCGCTATCTGGTACGGTTACTTGGGACAAGAACCTGACTAAGACCATTGAAAACGCAATTTCTGAGATCGACAAGAAGCTTTCACAGCAGCTATCTCAGGTCATGCAGCAGAATGATTTCCAAAAGCTTGAGGGCTCTTGGCGTGGTCTGCAAAAGCTTGTCAAAGAGAGTGAGCTTGGCCGTGATCTTAAGATCAAGATGGTCGACTTCAGTCAAGAAGAGCTACTAGAGCAATTCGAAGATGCTCCTGCGATTGATCGTAGCCCACTGTTTAACGCCGTTTATCAAGGTGAATTTGGTACGGCTGGTGGTGAACCATACGGCACCTTTATCGGCGACTATGAGTTCAGCGCTAAAGACGAAGATGTTGCCTTACTTCGCTATATGGGTGAAGTTGCAGCTGCATGTCACGCACCATTTGTCGCGGCTGCAAATGCACAAATGTTTGAATTCAATGACTTCACAACATTTGACGAAGGTAAGCCTGTAGCGGCAGGTTTCGACTCTCCAGCTTATGCGGCTTGGAATTCGTTCCGTGAAAGCGATGATGCTCGCTACGTAACACTAACGCTTCCTCGCACTATGGCTCGCTTGCCATACGGTGCTAAAGGTCTAAGCACTAACTTATTCGAATACGAAGAGTTAGGTACGGATATGGACGGCAATCCAAATCCAGCAAGCAACGATGAGCTAGTTTGGTCAAACGCTGCTTACGATCTAGGCCTCAAGATGACTCAAGCTTACACCGCGTCAGGCTGGTGTACTGCGATTCGTGGTCTAGATAATGGTGGTAAAGTAGAAAACCTACCTAACCTGACCTACAAAACGGAAGCTGGTGATTTAGTACAACAGTGCCCTACTGAGGTTAACTTGACCGATGAACGTGAAAAAGAGCTTAGCGATCTAGGCTTCTTACCACTGGTTCATTACAAGAACTCAAATTACGGTGTGTTTATTGGTGGTCAAACGACTCAAAAACCAAAAACTTTCACTGATCCAGATGCAACAGCAAACGCTGCAATCTCTGCTCGTCTGCCTTACATCATGGCAAGTGGCCGTATCGCTCACTACTTGAAGGTAATGGGCCGTGACAAACTAGGCTCAAACCTAGAGGCTCCAGACATCCAACGTGAACTTCAACTTTGGATCGACCAATACACCAACGCTGGTGCAATTGGCAATGAGCAACGTGCGAAAACACCACTAGCTGAATCACGTATTGAGGTTGTAGAACAACCAGGCCGCCCAGGTTCTTACTCTGCGGTAGCGCATCTACGCCCATGGCTACAACTTGAAGAACTGACAACCTCGGTTCGAATGGTAGCTAAGATTCCAGGCTAAACCAGAAATCAGGCCGGACTTGTCCGGCCTATTCTTTCTCTATTCTCAGGACATGATGAATTTGAACATCGATTCAGAATGGCAACGGAATTTTGCCGGATTAGACACCACAGACAACGACTTTTTGAAAGAGTCGCTATCTCTGCTGTCTGAGATTGCTCCGGAAGCACTCACCAGTAAAGGTCGTTTAACTGTGTATCTCGCTCAGTTGATCACCGAGCTAGACAACGGTATTTCAAAACAGCTTGATGAGATACTGCACCACAAAGACTTTGAGACCCTTCACGGCAGTTGGCTCGGACTGGGAGGCTTAGCCAAGCTGCCCGTCAACAAGCAACGTACAAAACTCAAACTGCTTGATATGGATTGGTCCGAGATTTCAAACGACGTCAACCAAGCCTATACCATCAAAGGGTCTGAACTTTACAACAAAATTGGCAACAAAGAACTCAACACTCTAGGTGGTCACCCATTTGGTAGCATTGTTTTTACTCACAAAATCTCACTTGATATGGATTTTGATGCGGACTATGACGACTTATTCACCTTGGAGCTATTAGGTAAACTAGGTGAAGTTACCTTATGCCCTATGCTGTTTTCTCCCGATGAACAATTCTTTGTACAGCCAACTGCAGACTGGTTATCCGATACTAACCGGATTGAAAAAATCCTTGCAGGTAGCGACTACAAACCTTGGCAAGAACTACGACAAAAAGCTTCATCAAAGTTTGTTGGACTGGTCATGCCATCCATACGTATGCGTAACAGTTATAAGAATGCCAAAGTTGGATTTATCTACAACGAGGCAGGCCAAGGTCTGTGGGGTAATGCTGCATTCGCTTTCGCTGCAACCATCATGAGAGAACATCATCGAGTAAATTGGTTTGGTTTTTTGAAATCTCGCTGGAACGATAAAGCTCAGGGTGCACTGGTTAACTTAGAGCATCACGACTGCCAGTTTTTATCTCGTCCTGAAACGGATGTCGTTTTGTTTGGTCAAATTTCGACCTTCTATGCGCAAAATGGATTTATTCCGTTGACGAAGAGTGCCTTGAGCGAAAAGTTTTACTTCAATGGCAACAATTCGATTTGGCAAAGTAGCTCTCAAACCGATAACGAAAAAGTGCTCACACAAATTCAAACCAGCCTGATGTCTTGTCGTATCGCTCATTACTTAAAAGTACAAGTGAGAGAAATGATAGGTAGCTTCAATACCGCATCAGAGTGTGAGCTTTTCTTAACGCATTGGATTGAAAAATTCTCAAGCAACGTCTCATTTGCCAACGAAGAAACATTGTCCAAATACCCGCTAAGCTTCGCCAAGATAAGCGTTACAGAATCTCCGCACCACAAAGGAAGCTTTTCTTGTACTTTACGTATTGTTCCCCAATACCAGTATGATCATTTCACTGGCGAAGTCGTCCTGACAACTGAACTGGATGAGGTGGCGTAATGAGTTTCTGGAAAACCTTTGTTCAGCCACACGAAAACTCTGGTCCGAATGACGACATTGAGGACATCAAGTATAACCTAACGAAACTTCTTGAATCGGAAGCATCTCTACTCGAGATAGATGATCGCTTTGTTGAACTGCAGCGTTCTAATTTTCGTTTTGGTATTGAGGACGTGCAGTTACTTAGCGCTAGTCTAGACCAAGCTCAACTCGCGCTTCGTTTAGAAAGCTACATCAAACACTTCGAGCCAAGATTAACCAACGTCATGGTTGAACTTGGTGAACGCAAAGAAAATGAAAACGCCATCGCGTTTAACATCGTTGCAAAGGCCAAAACCACTCAAGGAGAAACCGAGTTGGTATTTGACTCAAAAATTTCGCTGAATGATTTAAGAACATTAATGACGGAGGACAGTTATGAGTGATCCGTTATTAAGATATTTCGAACAGGAGCTGACTCTTGTTCGACGCGCTTTAGGACAATTTGGACACCAGCATCCTAGTCATGCTGAACGTTTAAACATACATCAAGGCCAAATCGAGGATCCAAGCCTTGCTCGGCTGCTTGATGGCGTGGCTTTACTCAATGCCACAGTCGAAAAAAAACTATCAGACCAATTGCCAGAAGTGGTTGAAGGTTTGCTTGGTGTTTTGTACCCAAGCTACATACAAACCGTTCCGAGCATTGCTTATCTCCAACTCGATGAAGAGGCAGATCTGGCCGAGTCAGTAATACTGCCTAAAGGTTCTCAGTTCTCAGCCGTAGCGCAAGGTCAAAGCTGCACCTTTACTACTATCGATGAACTAAAAACCACCTCATTTAAGTTGATGGATACCACTGCCTCTAGTGCCCCTTTCAAGTTCAATCGTCCAGTTGGTACAGAGCAAACAACGGCAGTAATACAGCTCAGCTTTTCGACGGGTGATCCAGATGTATTTTTCTCGTCATTGGATTGTGAAGACCTAGACATTTTTGTTCAAGGCTTTGAAAACAATGCGGATTCACTGGTCGAGCTGTTGCTTGCTGAGACCCAAGCTATCTCTATCTCTGATGCAGACTGCGAAAAACATGCGGTACTAGAACCCGAGCGTTTAAAAAGTAGAATCAGCGACACGAACTTCCAGTTTTTGCCCCAAAAAGGCAATCAGTTTGCAGGTTATCAACTGATCAGTGAGTTCTTTTTCTTTAAAGAGAAACGTCAGTTCTTCCGTCTTAAAGAGTTCGGTCAAGCAATCAAGCAATTTGATACATCAGATATTGTTCTGAACCTGTTTATGCATAGCTTACCGACTGAGTTTATGCGCTTATTCGATAACCAAGTATTTAAGCTAAATATTGTACCTGCGATTAACTTGTTCGAACAAACCGGTGAGCCTACAACCTATGATCAGCGTAGTTTAAGTATTCCAGTCAATGCTGACGCACACAGCGATGGTGATATTGAGATCGTTGAAGTCACCGAGGTGTATGAAATCACCTCGATGGGAGAGAAAACGCTCACACCTCTGTTTAAAGACAGCTATCGCTCGGATCCAAAAGCTGATCATTGGCAATGCACTCGCGGTAGCGACAATGAATTCAGACTCGCAATCAGCCTAAATAATCAACAAGACCTGGAGTTCAATAAACTGTACGGTACTCGGCTTCTTTGTACTAACGGGAAACGAGCTTGTGCTGTTCAAGGGGATTTCGAGTGTCTAGAGAGCATCGATTTGCCGGGTGAGTTTAGCCCTATTTATCCACCCTCAGCGCCTATTTCACGAGAGCAAGACCCACATTTGCACTGGCAGTTTATCGCCCTGCTGAATGCTAACTTTGTCTCCCTGCTTCATGCAGAACATCCTGAAGAAGCGTTAAAGAGAATGCTGCGTTTATGTAGTCGCAGTCAAATTTCTGCAGACGAAATCCAGACGATTCGTAACGTCAATATCCGTTCACAAGTGTCTGCACTAAGAATTCTTGGCAAAAACGTTTTCTCACCAGGAACAGAAATAGAGATTACATTGGATACTACCAGTGGTTTTCTAGTTTTCAGCGACGTTCTAAATCGCTTTTTCCAGCAGTTTTGTAGTTTTGATCGTTACATCCAACTGTCGATAAAGGTTTATGGCCGCGATGGTTACGTTAAACGCTACCCAAAGATTCACGGTAGCCAGAGCGCTTTATAGAGTTGGGTGGAAATCATGAAAGTAGTCAATGACCTAACCAATAACACTGAAAAATACGATTTCGCTCAAGCGATGCGTTTACTGTCGCACTTTATCTCTGAATCAGATCAGCGGATTCGCTTGGTACTAAAAGCCGAAGCAATGCCAACCGGTGATGCAAGTGAAATCCAGTATTTTTCTTTAAAGAACAATAACGCTAAGCTGAGACTTGCTAAGCAAGCGTTATCGGGCGTTAAAGGTGTAATCCCTTACTACATTTATGAAGAACTTTTGGCAGCTCTGCATGACGACGACCATGCTTTAAAAGACTTTCTCGATGTATTCAATCAGAGGTATTTTGAACTTGTCGCTCAGCTGGAGACCTCTCCTTGGTTAGTGGTTCAAAATGAGCTGCATCCTGAAAAGTCGCGTCTACTTAACCACATAGCTGCACTTAACGACGAGCACGGTAACTTTTTCCAATACTCATTCTTACTGGGACAAAATAGCCGTAACTTAAGCAGCTTGGAACAAATGCTGAATGATTATTTCCCGTATGAGGTTGAAGTCTCAGCGAAGCACCAAGAGCGCCGTCAACTTCCATTAGACTCACTCACCAAACTCGGCGTTAATCGCAATTACAACAGCCGTGTTGGACAAGGGTTTCTAATCGGAAAAACCTGTTTGACTCATTTTAATCATTTGGTTGTATCGATAAAACCAGCCAATGAACAAGACCTTTTAGATATTCAAAATGATCGAATGCTTGCAAGTAGTATGCGTGAACTCATTCAGCATTACCTTCGCGATAATACTCCAGTTTCGATTTATCTTAAGGTTAAACGCGAATACCTTTCGCGACCTACACTTTCCAGCAACATCAACCGTGCAGCAAAACTGGGAGAGGTTGATTGCCTCGCTCCAGAAAGAAAGCCGCACAAAATGATAAGTATCTTGCTCAAATAATGGAAAAACACTCCGTAGCTTCGTTGTTTTGATGCTTCGAAATACAAGGACAACCGTATGACACAAGTAACACTAACAAATTTAGTCGCCAAGCTTTCACCTGAGCTGAAACAGGCTCTTGAAGTCTCTGCTGGCGCAGCCATGAACCAAGGCGTTCCTTCCATCGAGATTGAGCATTGGTTACTGCAATTAATTTCTCAGCAAGATGCTAACTTGAGTAACTTGATGCAATCTCAGAAATTGTCTCAAGACGCAATTGTTAATGAACTTTCGACCAAGATCGCTCGACTTCCAAAAGGAAGTGAAGGGCAACCTACTCTAAGTCATGGCTTAACCGAACTTATTAAAGACGCATGGATGATCGCGTCAGTAAACTTCGGCCACGGCGAAGTGATCAGCTTGCATTTGATACAGGCGTTGCTGCAACAAAACGTATTGGGAGTAAACACGCTTCAACTAGAAAGTTTGCAATCAGTATCACTCGAGTCATTACAAGGGTTGATTAACAAAACCGCTGTTGCTCGTAGCAAAACTTCGGCAGCCGAAGGTGGTGCACCAGCAGGCCAACCGTCAGCAAACGATGCCCTAAGTAAGTATACGATTAACCTAACTCAGCAAGCGATTGACGGTAATATTGACCCAATATCGGGCCGAAACGCCGAAGTTCGCAAGGCCATCGATATTCTTTGTAGAAAGCGTCAAAACAACCCGATCATGGTCGGTGAACCGGGCGTAGGTAAGACAGCCGTTGTCGAAGGGCTAGCACTTCGAATTGCAGCGGATGAAGTCCCAGGTGCACTTCAGGGTGTGCAAATCCATTCTCTGGATTTGGGATTACTTCAAGCCGGAGCAAGCGTTAAAGGTGAGTTTGAAAACCGACTTAAAGACGTCATCAACGAAGTGAAAAACAGTGAAGTACCCATCATCGTATTCATTGATGAGGCTCATACTCTCATCGGTGCTGGCGGTGCTGCTGGTCAGAATGACGCGGCAAACTTACTTAAACCAGCTTTAGCGCGCGGCGAGTTCAAAACAATCGCTGCAACGACATGGGCTGAGTACAAGAAGTACTTTGAAAAAGACCCTGCCCTTACTCGTCGTTTCCAAGTGGTTTCTATCGAAGAGCCTAATGCAGAAGATGCAAAGCAGATGCTGCGCGGCGTAGCAGCTTCACTACAAAAACACCACGGTGCTTTCATCGCTGAAACCGCCATTGATGCAGCAGTCAACCTGTCTATTCGTTACCTGCCTAGTCGTCAGTTACCAGACAAAGCGATCAGCCTGCTCGATACGGCCAGTGCACGTATTGCCCTGACTCAAGGCGCTAAACCTGAAGTTATTGAATCTTTAGAGCAAACGATTCGTTATCAAAAGAACGAAAAAGCGGCTCTGGAAAAAGAGAATGCGCTTTTCGGTATTGCTGAAGATGAGATTAAAGAGATAACAGGCGAAATTGAAACCAATGAATCAAAACTTGAAGCCCTGAACATTCGTTGGAAACAAGAAGTTGAATTGGTTGATCAAATCAAGGCTTTGCAAGATGAGATTAGCAACGCAGAAGGTGAAGAGAAAGGCGATCTTACCAAGCAGACGGCTCTCAATGACACGCTAGACAAACTTCACGAATTACAAGGTGAATTGCCTCTCGTAAATGCAATGGTCGATGACAATACGATTGCCCAAATCATTGCTAACTGGACAGGTATTCCAGTAGGCAACATGATGAGTGATGAGATTGCTCGATTGCTTTCGCTTGAGGAAGAGCTAGATAAGCGTGTTATCGGCCAAAATGTGGCAAAACAAGAGCTTGCTAAGGCTATTCGTATCTCTCGTGCAGGGCTCACAGACAGTCGCAAACCAATTGGCGTATTCCTCATGTGTGGTCCAAGTGGCGTTGGTAAGACAGAAACAGCCATGGCACTTGCGGAGCAACTGTACGGAGGAAGCAATGACCTAACCGTGATCAACATGACCGAATTTAAAGAAGAACATAAGATCTCTATGCTTTTGGGGTCTCCTGCTGGTTATGTTGGTTTTGGTGAAGGTGGCGTGTTGACTGAAGCAATTCGACGCAACCCTTATTCTGTTCTTCTCCTTGATGAAATGGAAAAAGCACACCCAGGTGTTCACGATTTGTTCTATCAAATCTTTGATAAAGGCCATATCAAAGACAGTGAAGGACGCACGGTCGATTTCAAAAACACCATTATCATTATGACTTCCAACGCAGCAGACCAAGCGATATGTGATGCGTGTGAAGATCGTGAAGAACGTATGACCAATGAAGAGCTTCTAGAAAGCATTCGCCCTGACTTACAACATTACTTTAAGCCAGCATTCTTGGGCCGTACCACGATCGTGCCTTATTACCCACTTAACGATGAAGAGCTATCGAAGATTACCGAAATTTCTCTTAATCGAATTAAGAAAAAATTGGCTGAACAGTATCAAGCGAGCTTCACTTGGGATAAGGGCTTTGTCGACTTTGTTGTTAACAAAAATACGGACCCAACAACAGGTGGTCGCGCCGTTGAACAGATCATCAACCGTTCTCTGATGCCAAAGTTGGCGGAAGAATGTATCAGCCGCCTGAGCCAACAACAGCCTATTTCTCAAGTTTCGGTTGTTGCAGCATCAAACCCAGCGGGTTTTGAGCTAACCATTAAGTAACAAGTAGCCAAGGAAAGCAGTAAGTATGAGCAGTAACCATGTCACTTCACGTCGTACGTTTTTCTCGTTAAGAGTCAAACTCGTGTTAGCGATTTTCGCAGTCTTACTGTTTTCCAATGGCTTAAACAGCACATTAAACTATCTAAATTTTGAGAAACGACTAACCCAAACCAGTGATTCGACTTATCAAGTCGTCTTAAACGAAACCGATCACGATATTAAGCAGGCTATAAGTTTAGGCCTGCCACTTTCTTCTATTTCAAACATCCAATCTCTTTTAGAGAGACGCCTATCGCTTGTTGACGGAATTAGCCGAATGCAAGTCGTCAACAATAAAGGGGATGTCCTCTACTCTGCTGGTGAAGCCACTGAGAACGAACGACTTATCGCGTCTGACATCACCAATACTTTTGATGTTAAAGAAGGTGCTCTTCAGCTTTACTACTCCAGCGGCTATTTAGACAGCATTAAGCAGACGCTTCTTATGCAACAACTGTTTGACACCTTAATGTGGGTGTTAATTGCATGTTTTATTGGCTACTTTGCCTTATACACTGGCTTAGACTTTTTGTTAAAGAAGCTGAAAGGTATTTCTGAAACCCTTGAACAGCCGGGGCTTACGGATAAAGAACTTATTGAAAATGCCAATCAACGCTTTTTTGCTAAAAAGGGAAAAAATGGTTGGCAACGCGTTCGAGATAAATATTTCCCACTACTCATTATTGCATTGGCTATCGTTCTGACTATTGCTTCAAATGTGGGGAGTTCTTATCAGGCACTCGATAAGTTTTCGACTACTTACGAAACACAGTTAGAACAAAAATCCATCGTCATTGGTGACACACTCAGCAGTATGATCCAAAGGTTGCTCAAACAAGGTGTGCCCCTAGATAGACTCTACGGCCTCGAAGACGAGTTTTCTGAGTATCTTAATCAGCATAAAGAACTGCTCTCTATTGAGCTTCAACAGGCTGAAACGTCTTTGTATCAATACCCGAATAACTTTACGGGTAACGACCATTCATCTTCAGTAAATCTGGAAATCGACCCAGATTCACAAACATCGATCAAGATGACCACCGACATGAACATTATCCCTCAGTTAATCGAAGATAGCTTAATGGATATGTTAACGGTGCTTATCGCTTCAGCCCTAGTGGTTATCGAAATTATACTTTTTGTCTGTAATTTCATGATCATAAAACCTTGGCACCAGATCAAACAATTACTAACAGACTCAAAAATTGGCGCATCATTGTGGCTCGCGCGAATTTCTGCCAAAGATGAGCTTGGGCGTGTGACTCATAGCATCAACTCGATTATCCAAAGACAACATTCAAACAAAGAGCTTAAGGTTAAAAATCTTCAAGACTATCGCTTTATTCGACTGCCATTGTTTATGTTGGTTTTTGCAGAGGCGGCCTCATTGGCATTTTTCCCAAACTTTGTAGCCAGCTTATCTCGCTCGCAAGATTGGATACCTGAAAGCTTAGTCACCAGCTTACCTATCTCTCTGTTTATGTTCTGTTGGGCAATTTCCCTACCCTTCGCTGGCTATTGGTCAGATAAAGTAGGTCGCCGAAAATCGTTAATTGTCGGCGGTTTAATCACGAGTACTGGCCTAGCTCTTACCGCTGTCTGTCAAACACTTGAACTTCTACTTATTGCGAGAGCCTATACGGCAGTGGGTTATGGGATCGTCTTCATTTCTGCCCAAGGGTATATCACTGATACTACGACGACAAAAAACCGAACTAAAGGTATGTCTACCTTCTTATCGTCGTTTTTCTCTGGTTCTCTGTGTGGCGCGGCAATCGGTGGTATCTTAGCGGACAAGCTTGGCTATAGCGTTACCTTTATGCTCGCATCTGTCTTAGCCTTGGTTAGCGTTTTATTTGTTATGAGCTTTTTCAGCCGCGGCAGCTCAAACGCTCAAAGTAAGCCAGTTCGGCTCAATGACTTTAAAGTCTTACTCAGCAACAAATACTTCTCACTGATCACTTTTTTCAGTGCGATACCGGCCAAGGTCGTTCTCACAGGCTTCCTTTATTACATCTGCCCAGTTTATTTGCAGTATTTAGGAGAAAGCAGCGCAGTATCGGGTCGTGTCATGATGAGTTACGGCATCGCGATTATTGTCATTTCACCATTGAGTGCTTTCCTCGTAGATCGTTGGGATAACAAGATTAAGTTCATCGTATTTGGTGGACTACTCTCAGCATTAGCCTTAGTCAACATCGTCTTCCTGCCAGGTACGATGGGGTTATTAATGATCGTTATTCTAATTGGTATTGCACACGGCATCAGTGTCTCACCACAAATTCCGTTGGTCATGGACTTACTCGCCAACGAGGGGATCGATAAAGGAAAAACAATCGGTATTTTCCGATTAACCGAGCGTATCGGAAATATTGCAGGACCAATGCTAGCGGGCTTATGCCTCAGCCTATTTGGTTTCCAAGACACCATCATACTGTTTGGCATCACGCTGTTTATCAGCTCGACGGTGTTGGTGGGTTTCTACGCATTCTTCACTAAAAAAGATAGACAACTAGAGGTAGCAAAATGAGAGTTTTAATCTTAGTTTTGATCACCTTGGTCACGCAGTTCTCAGTACCAACGTTGGCATTCGCAGCAGAGAAAAAGCATGTTGTCATGATCTTATGGCGAGGTGTTACCGATGCTGAAAAAGGCTTTATGGAATATCTCTCTAGTAAAATGCCCATCAGCTACACCTTACTTGATGCCAAAAGAGACAGGGAAACGTTATCTAATTATATTAATAACATAGACTCATACGATGCAGACCTTGTGTACACGTTTGGTACCACAACGACGCTCTCACTCTTAGGCACCGAAGACAAACCAACGTCATTTAGACAACACAGCAACACCCCTGTGGTCTTTAGTATCGTGACAGATCCCGTTGGCTCAAAGATCATCTCTGACGACGGCTCCATGCATCGTAACTTTACTGGTGTGAGCCATATTGTGCCCCATCAGGTTCAGTTTAATGCGATTCAAAAGTTACCCAATATTTCGACAATGGGCATCGTATTCAACCCGTTAGAAAACAACGCAGTGATAACCGCACGCAAGATACAAATGCTATCTGCGAAGTTCGGTATGGACGTCTACTTGTATCCTCTTCGAACTAAAGATGGTAAACCAGACCTAAGCTCACTCTCGAAAGTGATCGAAACCATGCTTGAAGATAGGGTCCAGCTTGCTTATTTACCACCCGATTCCTACATCATCAGCCAAGGGAAAGGCATCGTAGATAGCCTTCACGCCCAGGGAATAGCTACTTTTTCAGCAACTGAATCCCCTATTCGCAATCATAACGCGCTATTTGGTATAGTTAGCCGTTATTATAACGTTGGTGAATTTGCTGGACACAAAGCAGAGCAAATATTGAGCAACAAACGTAAAGCCCAAGATTTGCCTATTGAGCCACTTAGCCAGTATTCATACATTGTCAATGTGGGTGCCGCACGCACTTTGGATTATTATCCCCCTGTTTCAATTTTAAAAATTTCCGAGTTAATTGGAGGAAATGAATGGTCAGAATGATGCCATGTTTTGCTTTCTGCCTAATGATTATGATGGGACTGCTTAGCAGCACCCATGCTTTCGCACAAACTAGCATTGGACCTGCTCGATTACTGTTAACCACTCAAGAGTGGGCGCCTTACCAAGAGTACAAGCACGGACAAATGCAAGGTTTAGCACTAGATAAAGTAAAATGCATCCTTGGAAAAATGGGCCAACCATACCAACTCACAATGACCAGTTGGTCTGATGCGCAACTACGCGTACACAGTGGCGCGCAACACGGTTTCTTTGTTGCTACCCAAACTGATGAGCGAGATGAATACGCCACACTTTCGGCACCTATCGCAGAACAAAAACTTATGTGGTATTTCGGCCCCGGTGTCGAGCCTAAAATAGATGAGTTGTCAAAGCTTAACCTTAAATTCTCGGCTAAATTTGGGTCGAATAAGTGGTTTTGGCTAAAACGTAACGGCTATAACGTAGTCAAACAGCCTAGAGATGCTAAAGTATTACTAAAGCTTTTAAAACAAAGGGAAATTGACATTGCTTTAGAAGATGATTTGGTCTTCAAAAGCGAACTAGATGAAGCAGGTTTACCGAGCGATTTTTTCCAGTATCAAGTTCTCGAAACTAAACCGATGGGCGTCTATTTTTCAAACCGTTTCCTAACTAAGTATTCTGGTTTCTTGTCTGCATTCAATGCAGCCGTATCTAAGTGTGAGAGGTAACTAGTGGCCGTCAGTATCCATTTGATTTCTGTACCCACTGAAGAGGTTGTAGCCTCAAGAGTTGTGTATCTTCCAGAATCAGGAGGCACTCTTGGTCGTGCCCCTGCGTGTGATATCTGTTTACCCGACCAAAGCAAACGTATTTCCCGTACTCATGGCGAAGTCCGCCTAACCGACCGAGGCTATGTATTGATTAGTCGTGGTCAAAATTGCGCTTCATTAAACGACAAAGTCATGGTGAGAGATAAAGAATACCCACTCAATGACGGAGACATCATAAAAGTAGAAAACTACACCATGCTTGTTTCTACTCTTGTTTCATCAAGTGCTGAGCCACCTCAACAAGACGATGACGACTTTCTCTCTCATCCATTTGAGTTAAACCTTAACGATGACGATACTGAGTTCTTAGAACAAACAGAAGCACCAAAGCAAAAACAAAGCGGCGCTTCATTTTCGCATAAAAATGTTCTAAGCGATGATCCTTTTGCCTCAGACCCGTTTGAAGATCTAGATAGCGACGAAATCGCTGCTCATGTCGAAGTGGACGAAGTGGCACAAACAAAGACGTTCGAACAGGCCACCGATCTAGAGTATCTGCCTATCGATACACCAAGCAACAATACTCAGTTGGAAGCGTCTATTGAGAAGCTACTTACGCTATCTGAGAAAAACCAACAATATTTGCAAAACCCAATGCTTCACCATGATGCCTTGTTTGATGCATTAGAAAAAACCGTTGATCAGTTTCTCAATGAGTTCGCTCCTAAAGAACTTGAAAATCAGTTTAGCGAGTACCTGTCTGGTGGACTGTTCAGCAACAAAGAGAAAAAGTATTGGAAGATCTATCGTAAGCACTTCCAGCACAGACAACAAAATGGAGACTTTCGTCGCCAGTTCAAAGCTTTGTTTTTGGAAAATATGCAGAAACAGCGAGAGGAAGGTTGATGAGGAAGTGGTATTTAGCGGCAGTGCTGTTGTTAGCTGGATGTTCTTCTGATCCAGTTCCTGTCGTTTCTCAATACAACTTAACAATAAAGTCAGATGCAGCAATGAATCCGTCTGATTCAAACACAGCAAACCCTGTCGTCGTTAGATTGTATCAATTAACCGACGTACAGATGTTCAAACAAGTACCGTTTATCGATCTGTATTCAAATGATGTTCAGCTGTTAAGCGCGAACCTAGTGTCAAAACAAGTGTTGCCAGTAATACTTCCAGACACAAGCACAGAGCAAGTATTAGATATTAACAAAACGACCCAGTACGTTGCCGTACTTGTTGAGTTTGTTGATTACCAGAATAGTGAAACCAAGGCATTTTCCACTTTGCCAGTACAAGCAGATCAATATCTGCAGCTCAACATACAAGGGGCAAAAGCCTCGTTAGAAATAGTCACACCTGAATCCAGCTGGTGGCAAGTATTTTAGTCAGTATATAGGGAATTAACGTGGACGCGTTTAAAAAAGTAGTTTGGCAAGAAGGCATGTTTATTGCCCCACAACATTTTCAGCAACAGGATCGCTACGTACAGAACTATGTTCGTCAGAACGTTGAGACTCTTGCTGGATTTGCTCCCTTTTATGGTGTGACAGAACTCACCATCAATCACGAATTATTAAAAATTGGTAAGCTTTCTATCGCCAGTAGCGCAGGTGTGTTTCCTGACGGAACTCAGTTTGAAATGAAGCATGAGGTTGCCCGAGATGTTGTCCAAGGCAGCATTGAAACTGTGGTCTACTTAGCACTACCTATCTCTTTGCAAGGCAACAACGACTACGGGCAAGAGCAATCGGATCAAGGCCGTTACCTATCTCGCTCTATCAACGTATTTGACACATCAACATCAGAAAATGCGAGCGTTGAGATCGATGTTGCTCATCTGAATATTTCTATTAAGTTGGAAGGTGAAGATACCTCTGGCTTTACGCTTATACCTGTCGCCAAGATTTTAGAATGCACAGAAGCGGGTGAAGTGATTCTTGATCGCGCATTTATTCCAGCATGTCTACATTACGGTGCCTCTCAACTGCTACTTGAGCGTTTAAAAGAAATACATGCCCTGACTGCCAATCGCGCAACTACCCTATTGCAGAGAATTCAAGCTGGCCAAGGGCAAAAAAGCCCGCAATCAATGATGCAAGATTATTTGTGGTTACAAACATTGAACAGTTGGCTCCCGTGGTTTGATCTCTCTATTAGCAATCCAAAGCTACAAACGCACCAAGTCTACGGCGAGTTGCGTAAGTTTGAAGCGCAAATCATGGCATTAACCCCAGCGATTCCGGAGCCATGTTTGCCATTGCAGTACCACAAGCTTTACGAGAGCTTTAATCCTTTATTCGCCTCTCTGCGTAACATGCTCACGCTGGTTCAACAAGACTCTGTACTTGAGTTTGCTTGGGATAGCTCTTTGTTCGAACGTCGTCGATTGCTTAGAACCTTAATCAAAGACACCGCAAGCGTGTCGAATCGTCGATTTGTTCTCTCTGTTAAATCGACAATTAGCAGTGCTGAGCTCAATGAGCTGTTCCCTATCGCTGCCAAGTTAAGTAACAACGCGCGCATTGTTGAGATCGTACGAAACGGCCTATCGGGTATTGCGCTGTCACCGTTACCAGTTGCACCAAGTGAACTTAAACCGATGCAAGGGGTGTCTTACTTTGAAGTCGACACTGCCGATCGTATGTGGTTAGAAATGCTCGAAAACCGCGATGCGATTGCTCTCCATGTCGATACTCGAATCGCAGACCTCGAAGTTATGCTATATGCCCTGAGATAATGCTATGGACTATTTGGATGAAGAAACCCTAGTCTGGGATGCAAAAGAGTCCGAGTTTGTCGCTAAAGAAGACGATGTCAGCGACAGTTCATGGATCTCTGTTGATGCGAGCCGAGGTCGCAGTGAATTTCTGCACTATTTCGATAAAGCAGAAAACCAGCTACTCAACATAAGCAGTGAGCTATTAGCGATAACATTAAAAGTCTCTACGCTTCCCGAGCCAGAAGACGTCACAACTTTACGTCATCAGCTAGTTGACGGGATTAATGACATCAAAACAAAAGGCGCTGAGCTTTCCTACCCTGTCGCAGTCATTGATAAACTCTGCTTCCTCTACGCGGTCGTCTTAGACGAACTGATTATTTACAGTGAATGGGGTGAGTCACGCGGCTGGGAAAACAAAACCCTGCTGAGCGAACTTTTCGGTATGCGAAATGGTGGTGAGCTGTTCTTTACTGTCGCTGATAAAGCACTCAGACAGCCGCACAAGATGATTGACCTACTTGAGATCATCTACATTTTCCTAAACATTGGATTTAAAGGTCAGTACCGAGAGACAGGAAATGACCAACTTAAATCCTTCATACATCAGTTAGAGCAGTTAATTAGCCAGTATCGACAAACGAGCGCGATCCATTGCCGTACTCGAATTAAACTGCCTAAAGTTCGTAAGCCGACTCGTCGTAAACGCTACTTTATCACTACAGTTTTCTTCTTATGCCTGATCTTTACCAGCATTGCCCTGACCTATTTTTGGTACAACAAAACGCATTCGCAACGAGCTCGCGACTTTAACAACTTACCGGACTTCAGCGCTCGCTATGTAATGTCAGGCCAAGTGAATGATATTGTCTTTATCAGTGATGACGCTGACTTGGAAACCATGCCCCAACGAGCCAGTAAAGTTGAGCTAGTGGATGCTCCGCCACCGCCTAATTTAGGTACCAGCCATTCCTCTTGGTTGGTTCAATTAGCAACGTTCTCTTCGCAGAAAAATGCTGAAAACTTTGTTTCTACGCTCGCGCCATCAAAGTATGAGGCGGTTGTTGACGAGTTTGATTCCTACTTCCGCGTCATTGTACGAAGTGAGTCCTCTGAACAAGCAAGAGAAATTAAGAGTTGGTATATAGAAAAAGATCAGCTCACACCCATCATCGTGAGAAACACGCAAAACGACAATAAAAACGATAAAGAGGCACAATAACGATGAGTGACGCTAAACCCACACAGAATTCAACAAAGCGTAGCCTTGTCTGGTCTATACTGCTTGCTTTGCTTGTCATGCTGATAGGTGGTGCCTTAACCTGGTGGCTCTATCCAGAGAAACTTATTATCGGTGGTATCGTATCATTCATCACAGGTCTCGTTATCGGTTTACTCACTTACTGGTTGATGCGACGTAAAGGCGGAGCAAGTAAAACACCCGATCAACAAAGATTGCTGATCCAGAAACGAAGTAAGCTTTTGGCTTTGCACTTTAAACGCATGATTGGTGTACAAAAGCGCAAGAAAAGGCTTAACAGTCGTTATGACCAACCTATCTACCTATTGTTGAGTGACGACCCATGTAAAGATAAGAGCATCATTACACAAATGGGATACGAGGCGTACAAGGTTGATGATTTCGGTAATGACATCGAATTTCCGATTCTATTCTGGCTAAGCGAACACTCTATTCTTATCTCTATTAGCATGGGTGAAGATCAGCAACCTCAATATCTGAAAACCCTCTCGGATAGCCTCAATAAATGGCGTCCACGTCAGGCTATAAACGGGTTATTGTTGACGACCGAAATCGCTACACTACTCGGCAACCAAGAGAAACTTACTCAACGAGCTGATGACGTTAAATCGACTATTAAAACGTTCAATGACACATTCGGACTGAATCTGCCCGTATATAACCTGATCACCAACATGGGTCAGGTGAACGATTTCTGTCAGTTCTTTTCTGCATTTGATGAAGCCAAGCGCAACGATGTATTTGGCGCAACGTCTCCGGTTCTTAAAAATGGGGGGATCGACGCAGATTGGTATCACGAAGAGTATGACCATTTAATCAGCCAGTTAATTGCTAACACTAGCAGCGCGCTTTCCTCACAGCTCAATCAAGAATATCGTAACTCTATCTGTGCAGCGCCTTACCAGTTTGGTTTGCTAAAACAAAGTCTGTGGCATTTCTTACAAAGGCTATATCGAGGTGATCAACTAAGTAATGGTCTCAACTTCCGTGGATTTTATTTCACTCATAGCGGCTCAAGTGAAAAGCAATATGATCTGCTGGCCAATGTCGTCAATGAATCTCTAGGCAACGAGAAGTTCCAGCAGCACCAGCAAATTCCAGTCACCCAGACCCTGTTTGCTCAGCACATCATGAACCACGTGGTCTTGAACGAAAATGAGCTTGTCGGCGTCAACCGCCGCAAAGAGAATATGCTGATATTCTGGCAAGGTGCTTACACTGTATTTTGTGCCGTGCTTCTAATTGCTATTTTAGCGATCATTAAGTTAGATTTTGATTACCAAAACGCGCGTGAAACACGTGCCGATAACATGTTAGAGCGCTACAAAGAGGCGATCGCTGCGTCACCTTACGATATTGAGAATATGGCGGACAATATTCCGAACTTATACTCTCTCAATCGTATCTACGCGCTCTACCTTCAGCCCGATCCTTGGTATACCCTGCCCTTCATGCCTAGTTCAAGCATTAAGACGGAAGTGGAAGCCGCTTATTTCGATGAGCTAGCCCGTGTTCTTATTCCTTCAATGGAAAACACCTTAGAAAAAGATCTGTTTGTCTACGTAAACCTTGAAGATCAAGCTAAGACCTTATCTTTATTGAACAATTATCGCTTACTGTTCGACCCTAAGCGTACCAACATTGAAGAGCTAAAGAGCTACTTTATGTCATCATTGACTGACCAAGGCGAAGCAGACAGCGTAAACCTTGCTCAGCTTAAGATTTTGCTTGATGACGTCTTCGCTCAAGATTTGGTTCCCACTAAAGCCAATTTTGACCTTGAGAAGCTAGCCAAGAAAGTCATCAACCAAACTGGAGTTGAGACTCTGTTGTACGAGCATATCTTAAACTCGCCAACCTACTCTAAGCGTGTCGATGTGCGTCAAGAGTTAGGATCAAACTTCTCTCAACTGCTCAGTTTCTCGCCGAACTATGTTGGTTACTTAGTACCCTACTTGTATACGCCATCAGGCTTTAATGAGCTTGATCTTTCTGTCGGCTCACCTGTTCTGACTGAAGCATTGCAAGCATATGAAGGGGTAGCTGGTAGCTCGCCAAGTGCGCTAGAGCTCTACCGTATTAGTCGCGATCTTAAGCAGATGTATCAAAACGACTACATCAATTACTGGCGAGATTTTACCGCTCATATTCAAGCGAATAACGTTGATAGTGCTGATTCACTAAAGGCAACACTGTCTGTGCTTACGACGGCATCAAACAACCCATTGGCTCAGCTGTATGGCACGATCAGCAAATACACGTCAGTCGAAATTGAGGTGCCAAAAGCCAAAGAAGGTGAAGCACAACCACCAGCTCAAGATGCCGATAAGAAAGAGTCTGCTCGCCAGATTTACATTGCCTTTATGCCTTACCACCAACAAGTGGAAGCTAATGATCAAGGAACAAAAGCAATAGATACACTTCTTAGCCAATTTACAGAAATGGAAACGTATCTAGAGAAGTTTTACTCTTCAGACAAACCTCAAGAGCTTGCTTTCTCTACCCTGACCGCAGAGCTAAAGGTGAGTAACCCAGTTTCCTCTGTCGCAAAACAAACTGAGAAACAGCCGCAACTATCACTCGACATCATTAATGGCGTGACTACGCAAGCAAATGAAATGGTGATGTTACTGGCACATGGTTATCTCAACACGGCTTGGCAAAGCGAGGTATTCCAAACCTATCAGGATACGATTGCAGCGTACTATCCATTTAATAAAACCGCTTCAGTGGATGCAACAACGAGCGATGTCGCCTCTTTCTTTAAGAGTAATGGTGTATTGGATAAGTTCTACCAGAGCAAACTAAAAGGTTTCTCTACAGATGAACGCTCGCCTTTCTTACCGGGGTTACTACCGAACTCAGGATTGGCACTTGACCCTAACGTTTGGCAGATGATTAGCAAAGCGACGGACATTCGCAATGCGCTGTTCTTGCAAGATCCGCAAAACCTAACGCTTCAGTTCCAACTAAAAGCGATGGAGATGAGCTCGAACCTCACTCAGTTCTCTATCATTGCTGAGAAGTCTCTGTTTAGCTATCAACACGGCCCAAGGCTATGGAGCAAGCAGACGTGGTCAGCAAAAGACGTGGACAAAGACTCGATAGGATTCAAACTACAAGCGCAAGAAACGCAGGTAGCCGATGAGAAGTTCACTGGAAGCTGGGCTTGGTTCAAGTTGATTGAACCAAGAGTAGTATCGACAACATCTCAAGATACCACCGTGAAGTTTGTTTATGACGATAGTCAGGTTGAATTAAGCATTAAGACGCAAGGGCAAAATAACCCATTTGTTCCGAACTTCTTTTCTGCTTTCTCACTTCCTGCCAGCATTTAAAAATGAAGGATGCTAGCTCTGCGCTCCACCCTAGCATCCGAAGCACTATGCGAGCTTTAGGGGTTTCCTATTGCTCGCATAGTGGTCATCAAGTGTATCTCGTCGACAGCGCCTCACATGGAAAGGTTGCCCTCAAATTTGCCCTTTCCACACTTGCTAAGTCTCAACTTAACAACGAAGCTAGTTTTCTCGCGAACTATACCTCTAGCTATTGGCCCAGCTTTATCGATGCCGATAGCCATCATCAAGCCAGTTGGCTGATGTACGCATTTGTAGAAGGTCAATCTCTGGCTGGCTGCACAGCTCAACCCAATAACGCGTTGATATCGAAACTCGAAACTGGGCTTAAAACGATTCATGAGACAGGTTTTATCCATGGTGACATCAAGCCTGCAAACATCTTAACTAGCCCAAAAGGTGATCCTGTCTTTGTAGATCTTGGCAGCGTACTTCCAATCGGACAACCTTATTCAGAACAACCGCACTCTTCTGTTTCACCCAGCTTTGCAAGTGTGAACGCGCTAAAGCGTCATGGTCTTATTGGCATCCAAGATGACTATGCGTCCTTAGCGGTGACACTTCAGACTATCGCTGAAAAACACCCTTACCAAGGGCAATCCATTACCGAGTATGTCGCAACAAAAAAGCTCCCTGAATTGGGATCTCTTCCTGCTAGATATCAAATCCTCTTCAACCAACAGCTCAGAATGGCTAAGCGACTCGCTGCTTCGAAAAATACTGGTTGATATCCACATTGTCTATTTGGCTTTGTGGTAAAAATGCTTGGGCGTAATCCATATAAACGCCACTCTCAAGAAAGAGTAGGAACAGATCCATGTCCACGTGTTCGTCGAGCGCCATTTTGTACAGAATATCAATCGCCACACTAACAGGTTTGGCTTTCTTATAAGGTCTATCTGCTGCAGTCAGAGCCTCAAAGATATCAGCTATGACCAGCACTCTCTCTGGAATTGAAAGATCTTGCGCTGACAGCCTGCGCGGATAACCTGTCCCCTTAAGGGTTTCATGGTGCGTAGAAGCGTAGCGAGGGACTCGACTCAGCTCTTTTGGAAATGGCAGAGCTTCAAGCATTTTGATTCCGCTGATCATATGCTCATTTATCTTGAAACGGTCTTCTGCAGTCAAAGTGCCACGCGAAATAGATAAGTTGTAGACCTCACCCAAGTTATACTGATGCTCTGGCACATCCATTTTTATACCAAACTTCTCATCAAACTCGACTGGTCTAATCCGTTTTTGTATATGTTCCGGTTTGTCAGAAAGTAACGGTTCGGTGGTCGGAAGCACAACGTCCGATTGAGGTTTATTCAAGTCTTCGAATGGGGAAAGCCCTAAGCGATCATCAAAGTTTCTTTGCCAAGTTCTACCAGCAATTTGCTTGATTCTTTCAACTTCTTCTTGACCCATAAACTCACCACCAACATTTGATTTGGCGATAAACTCAAACTCTTCCTGCAGGGTTTGCTTATACAGTTTAAGCTCCGCTAGAGCCGCGCTCTTATCTTTAGTTGCAGCGAGTTGCGAATTCAAATACTCAATTTCGGCATCACGCCAAAGCACTTCAAAACGCATACGAATTTCGTGGATACGATTATAGTTCGCTTCGAGTTTAGTGCCTTTATCAACGATATGCTCTGGAGTCGTAATCTTTCCACAATCATGCAGCCAAGCCGCGATTCTAAATTCCCGCCTTTCATCATCATTCTCGAATTTAAACTGTTTGAATTTACCTTGTTGGCACTCTTCTACTGCCTTGGCTAACATCATGCCAAGTTCAGGAACCCGATTACAATGCCCTGCGGTGTACGGGGATTTATCATCAATCGCTTGAGCAATCAGTTTTATGAACGACTCAACAAAATCTTCTTGTTGTTTCTCGTGTTGTTTGAGTGCCGCCCCCATAGAGGCAATGGACTCAGAGAGTTCAGACACTTCTTTGATGCGTGTATTCACCAGAGATACTGCGTCATAATCTCTTGCTTTTATCTTCTTAGTTTCTACACGTAGGGCTTTAATTGGAATAACAATGGGGGCGCTAAACTTCCAAGCTAAAGGAAGCAAGATCATCATTATCAGAACAGTAAGCGCGATGGATGTTATCAGCTTAGGCCAAACTTGCTCAAAGACCACATTCTCAGGTAACACGACAGCAAAGAACTCGTTGTGGTTTTGTTCAGATAACAGCGGAGTAACGTAGACAAAGTAGTGTTGCCCTTGAATATCGACTTTCACCATCGAGTTATGCAGGCTGGGATTACGTGACAATGAGAACAGCTCCGGATAAGGTACAAACGTTCCCCGCCATTGGTTGGTGTCCAACCACTTCTTCTTCAAAGCGGTTCGTTGTTGTGGGGTAATCGCTAGCAAGGCTCTATTTAAGACGTCGACTACCGAGCTATGTTCTTTTTTCATATAAAAGTGAAAAGGTAGCAACTCAGTGTCTGTCAGTTTTGACACCTTAGCTTGATCAGTATTCGATAGTTCGTTCAGTTCAGATAATGTATGAAAGGTATCAATAATGTAGTCATAGCTCTGAGTCGCAAGTCCTTGCTTAGCTTCATCTAAACTTGCTACTTCAGTGATGTTCAGAGTGGGCACTCGTTCTAGCAACCATGATTTCATCCCATAACCACCGACGACAGCGATCGACTCTTGAGAGAAGTCTGCCAGTGCCGAATAAACCGGTTTATTTGTATTTGACGCTACCGCTAACTGGCCACTAAACAGAGTGGCGCTTCTAGCTCCCTCCACCGCCTTAGACTCTGGTACAGAGTGAAGTAAATCGATGTCACCTTGGCGATACATCTGTGACAGCGTCACCGAGTCAAAGCCGTTTACAAACTCTAACTCTATCCCTGTCATCTGCGAAAGTAAGTTGAGAAGATCTATCGCATACCCTTTTGGCTCTCCTGACTGAGCATAATCGTAAGGTCCCCAATCATTTTGATTTGAGACCATAAGTGAACCTACAGCTGCTATTTCAGCCTTCTCGCTATCACTAAGAGCAAGGGGCTTTGGGCTCGGAATACGCACTTCATGATACAACTCAACATTAGAAGCAATGACCTCGCCTTTGTCATTAAAAACAAAAGACTCTGTTCCACTATCAGGTGAAAGCCCGAGCTGTGTTGGCATCATCTTCTCTTTCATTGCTGAGTGAACAATGTCTACCCCAATCACGCGCGATTGAGTGCGAATAGAGTATGTCTGACCGGTAATCTTTAGATGCTGAAATAGATAAGGCTCCGTCTTAAAAATCTTTGTTTCCTTACTGCCTAAATACCAAGGTCTTTGAGTGGGGAAATAGTTACTGTCTTGTGCGACACTTTTGGTCAGTTCAAAACCTTCTGTAAAATAGCTCGTCGTGCGAATACGGCTCTCTTCGGGCCCTGATATTTTAATGATCACCCAGCGATCATTAATGCCAGCATCAATCTTTTGCCGCACGATAGGCGACGACTCCAAGTTGATTATTTGATAAAAGTCATCATCATCTCGCCCAATATACAGGCTATAAAAAAGAGGATTGTCTTCGAGAATTAAGGTGAAGGTTTTGCGAATTTCAGCCTCAATAAAGGTGTGGTTAGTTGATTCGGCGACACTTTTTAGTATCTGCACACTGTTGGTCGCGTTTTTATCGACCAGTTCGAGATAAGAACCAATATCTGAGGAAGCGGAACTAAGCTTAGCCAGAACATTTTCTTCCGACATCTGTTTACTGAAATAGTACTGTAGCCCGATGGCAACAGATGCGGTCAACAGCGTAGCACACAGAAACATGGTCCCGACTGTGAACTGTATTGAGAATTTCTTAGCCTGACGTGTGTGATCTTTCATTCTTTAACGCCCTCCGTTGGCATTGACTGAACGATTCGATTTACCGTAAGTAGTTTGTTTTTCAGTTTTTATTGTTATGTATAGATTATTAGAATATTTCCTCTACTAATCCAAATCTCATTCCATAAAAATATGAGACATCTTGCATTATAATTACACATTTTTTCATAGGTGCACAGACTCATAACTTGAGTGCGTGAACTTTATGAACAAAACCCCCACAATGACCAATATTCTTTTTATCAACGTATTGGAGACATAGATTTAACAGACCATTAACCTTAAACGCATCTAGCAACAAGTTTCCTCCTTGCTACTAGAGAATTGATAACGATAAGCATGTTCTCAAAGAAGAATATGCCCATACATAAGGAACGTGAATCATGTTTAAGGTACTAAAACCAACCCTAGCCGCTTCTATCATCGCTGCGTCTTTTTCTTTTAACGCTTTTGCAGCTGATGTAGAGAAAATCCACTTCTTAATCCCTGGTGGTGCAGGTGGTGGCTGGGACATGACAGCTCGTGGCACAGGTGATGTGTTAGTTAAATCTGATATCGTCGATAACGTCTCTTTCCAGAACCTGTCTGGTGGCGGCGGCGGTAAAGCAATTGCCCACCTAATCGAAACGGCAGAGCGTCAAGAAGATACGCTTATGGTGAACTCAACACCAATCGTAGTACGCTCACTAACGGGCATTTTCCCACAATCTTTCCGTGACCTGACACCTGTTGCAGCGACTATCGCTGACTACGGTGCGATCGTGACTTCCGTTGACTCTAAATACAATACATGGGAAGACGTTGTTAAAGAATTTGAATCGAACCCACGTAAAGTAAAAATAGCTGGTGGCTCAGCACGAGGTAGTATGGATCACCTTGTTGTTGCGGCTGCATTCAAAGGCGAAGGCTTCGATGCTAAGAAAGTACGTTACATCGCTTATGATGCAGGCGGTAAAGCAATGGCAGCCCTTCTATCAGGTGAAACGCAACTGCTTTCCACAGGCCTAGGTGAAGTTCTAGAAATGTCTAAATCTGGACAAGTTAAGATTCTAGCAGTAACGGCACCAAAACGTCTTGAAGCAGCACCAGACATCCCAACGCTAACGGAATACGGTAACGAAACTGTGTTTGCTAACTGGCGTGGATTCTTTGCAGCACCTGGCGCTAGCCAAGAGAAGATTAACGAGTGGAACGCAGCTCTGACTAAGATGTACAACACAGACGAGTGGCAAGTAGTTCGAGACCGTAACGGTTGGATTGATAACTACAAAGCAGACAAAGAGTTCTACGCATTCCTAGAAGATCAAGAGAAGCAAATGGGCGACCTAATGCGCGAACTTGGTTTCCTAAAATAATCGTTAAATCGATTGTATGAGGGTGACTTGCACCACCCTCATCCCTTTTCGCCGTACATGGGCTAACTACACACAATCTCCTCTGTTTATTTATAAACAGTTAAGCCTCTTTGACTAGCAGCAAATGGCTTATTCGTTGGTGAAACATGCTCATTAACTCTCGTGTACGGCTTTTGTCTTTCCTTACCTGTAACGCAAATGGAGTTGGATATGTCGGACTTGCCAACGAACTCATTCACTAAAGGTAATTTTTTCTCAAAAGAAAACCTACTCTGTCGCGACCGTGTTGGCGCGATGATATTTTTGCTTGTGTGCCTTTGTTATGGCTACCAGACAACCCAAATCCCTTTATTTCCTGGCGATGAATACGAACCCTTCACGGCTCGCACTCTACCAACACTTTTAACATTCGCAGGTATCGGCCTCTCACTACTCTTATTAGTAACGGGGCAACCTGATGTAAAAAGCGGTGCCGTGGTCGATTTCAACTGGAAACTGCTTATCGGCTTTCTCGTTCTGATGGCGCTTTATGGTGTTGGACTCACCTATGTCGGCTTCGTCATTGCAACGGGATTCTTTTTGCTTGCAGGTTTCTATCTGTTGGGAGAACGACGTAAGAAAGTGCTTTTTGGTGCATCCTTCCCGTTTGTCATCGCTTTCTACCTGCTACTCACCCAAGGCCTAGATATCTACTTAGAGCCAGGTGTTATTTTCACCATGTGGTCGTAATTTAAGGAAATAACATTATGTTAGATGGAATTTTACAAGGTCTCTCGACCGCAGTGATGCCAATGAACATCATGATGGTGATTGTTGGTTGTTTTGTCGGTACCTTTATTGGCATGTTGCCGGGCCTTGGCCCAATTTCGGCTATCGCCCTGATGATCCCTATTACCTATGGTTTGGAGCCATCTTCAGGTCTTATCTTGATGGCTGGGGTATACTACGGCGCGGTATTTGGCGGTTCAACATCATCAATCCTAATCAACGCTCCGGGTTGTTCATCAACCGTTGTTACCGCCTTTGACGGCTACCCTATGGCGCAAAAAGGTCAGGCAGGTAAAGCCCTTGCACTTGCGGCTTACTCATCATTTACCGGTGGCACGCTATCCGCGATCATGCTGTTAGTTGCCGCTCCAGCACTGGCTAACGTCTCGCTAAGCTTCCAATCTTCAGACTACTTTGCCTTGATGCTACTCGGCCTTTCTGCGGTTGCTGGCTTTGCCGGTAAAGGGCAAGTGCTCAAAGCATGGATGATGACGATTCTAGGCTTGATGCTATCAACGGTTGGTATCGACAAAGGGGTTGGTGTTGAACGCTTTACCTTTGGCCTAACAGACCTAATGGATGGCTTTAGCTTCCTACTGTTGGCAATGGCTACCTTCGCACTAGGCGAAACCTTGATGGGGATCTTAAAGCCTGAGCAAGACACCCGCTCAGACGAACAAGATAAAATGAGCAATATCGGCAGCATGAAAGTCACTAAAGAAGAAGTGAAAGAAGTTGCGCCAGTTTCGATTCGTTCATCTATTCTTGGCTTCTTTACTGGTGTACTTCCAGGTGCAGGTGCCACCATCGCAGCTTTCCTTAGCTACGGTATGGAACGTAATCTTGCGCCAAAAGAGAAGAAAGAAGAGTTTGGTAAAGGCAGTATCCGTGGCCTAGTCGCTCCTGAATCGGCTAATAATGCGGCATCAAGTGGTTCATTTGTTCCACTTCTAACACTGGGTATTCCAGGGTCAGGGACAACCGCCATCATGCTCGGTGCTTTGATTGCTTACGGTATTCAGCCAGGGCCACGTCTATTTGTTGAGCATCCTGATGTATTCTGGTCAGTTATCATCTCTATGTACTTTGGTAACATCGTACTGGTGATCTTGAACTTACCGCTGATTCCGTACATCTCCAAGCTACTTGCAGTTCCGAGAACGGTTCTACTCCCTATGATTTTGTTCTTCTCAATCACAGGTGTATACCTTGTCTCGTTCAACACAATGGATGTCTTCATCATGCTGTTGATCGCAATGGGAGCAATCGCACTCAGGTTGGCCAACTTCCCACTCGCTCCGTTGCTACTGGGGTTCATTCTCGGTGGCTTGATGGAAGAGAACTTACGTCGAGCATTAATGATCAGCGACGGTGAACTGAGCTTCCTATGGGAACGCCCAATTACTATGACATTCTCAATCTTAGCGGTGCTTGTTTTGTTCAGCCCACTGTTTGTCAAACTGTTCCAAAAGTTAAAGCCAACACCACAAAAAGTAGAGCAGTAACTATCACTCCTGTGTAATTTGGTTTGATTTGACCGAAGCCAGTCGCAACCCGACTGGCTTTTTTTGTTAGACATAATACTTTTTACAATTTAGTGATTGCCCGCACAGAAACTAGAGTATAAACTCTATTTTTTAACAAATAGAGTACATCACTATGTCGTTGCGTCCCATAGCGCTGTTGATCGGTTTTCTTGGCGTCTACTCTCCCCTTTCTAACGCCGCTGCGATCAGCTTCGATCAAGCTTGGCAAGTCTTGCAACAAGAAAACAACTCGTTGGCTGCGCAACGCTCGAATGTCGAGCGCTATGAACATCTTAAAAACGCAACGGATAACCTCAACTTACCTTCAGTCACTGTTGGCGCTAACTACACGCGATTAGATACTGATGTAAAGGTTTCTGGTAACCAGCTTTTTGAAAGTACCGGTCAACACCTTCCAAACCTTGGGCCTGTATTTAACCAACTGCTTGCTGGGCTGGGTGGTGTCACTTCTACCATTACTGAAAGAGATATTTTCAGTTCTTCAATCCGAGCCGTTTGGCCGATCTTTACTGGCGGGCGTATCAACGCGGCCCAATCCGCAGCCGAAGGTCGTAAAGAACAAGCGCAAAGTGAGTTGGCTATGGAAACCCAAGCTCGTTTTGAAGATCTCAGCAAATACTACTTTTCGGTTCTGCTGGCTCAAGAGGTGGTGGAAACTCGCCGACTCGTCGAGCAAGGTTTAACTAAGCATAGAGACAACGCTCTGAAATTAGAGCAACAAGGGCAGATCGCCCGCGTCGAGCGCTTGCAAGCAGAGTCCGCTTTAGATAAAGCGGTCATTGAACGTAAGAAAGCAGAGAAGAGTTTAGAGATCGCTCAATCTGCGCTCACCCAGATCCTAAACCAAACAACCAACGTTGAGCCTGCCGACAGCCTATTTATCAACCAAAATTTACCAGAGCAGAGTTTGTTCGTAGAACGTACTCTTAATACCTACCCAGGCTTAGCGCTACTGGAAGCAAAAGAGAAGCAAGCCGATAGCTTAATCAAAGCAGAAAAAGGTAAATACTACCCTGAAGTGTATCTGTATGGGGATTACAGCCTCCATGAAGACGACTCACTCGCGAGCCAAATGAAACCCGATTGGTTGGTCGGTGTAGGTGTGAATATTCCTTTGATCGAGAGTTCTGGTCGTAGCGATCAGGTTAAAGCTGCGCACAGCGCAGTTTCGCAAGTCCGCTACCTAAAAGCGCAAGCAAAACAAGATCTTTCCGTACTGGTTCAGAAAACATACCTTGAAGCGCAACAAGCTCAAGAGGAAGTTCTTGGGCTGGAATCAAGCATTGAGTTAGCGAGCGAAAATCTCAATCTACGTCAAAAGGCCTTTTCTCAAGGACTATCCACCTCCACCGATGTGGTAGACGCGCAGCTTTACGTCGCTAGCGTTCAAACTCAGAAAGCAGCAGCAAGTTTTAACTATTTGATCTCACTCTCCAAGTTACTTGCACTATCGAGTGAGATGGATGCATTTAGCCAATACCAACACAACGCTATCAATATTTCGAGCAAATAAGGATCTAAGATGAAAAATGCAAAACCACTTCTACTTACGGCTGTCGCATTGAGCGTTGCATCTTGGGTTGGCTATAGCTTTTACCAAGCCTATCAACCAAAACCGGTTCGCTTGCAAGGTCAGATTGAATCCCAGCAATACAGTATCTCATCCAAAGTACCGGGAAGAATTGATCAGGTAATGGTGCGCAAAGGCGATCATGTCGAAAAAGGCGAGCTCATCTTTACGCTCCACAGCCCAGAAATTGAAGCAAAGCTAGAACAGGCAAAAGCAGGTGAAAAAGCGGCGGGTGCCCTTGCAATGGAAGCGGAAAAAGGCGCACGCGCTCAGCAAATCCAAGCGGCGAAAGACCAGTGGCAAAAAGCGAAAGCGGCATCAGCTCTGATGGAAAAAACCTTTCTTCGCGTCAACAACCTCTATAAAGAAGGGGTAGTCGCCGAACAAAAACGTGACGAAGCGAAAACCCAATGGGATGCCGCTAAGTACACTGAAAGTGCAGCTTTCCAAATGTACCAAATGGCGCAAGAAGGTGCGCGTAGTGAGACCAAGCTGGCCGCCGCAGAAAAAGCACGAATGGCAGCGGGTGCAGTTGCAGAAGTTGAAGCCTATGCCGAAGACACAACTATCGAAAGCTGGTTCGACGGTGAAGTGTCCCAAGTACTGCTTCAAAGTGGTGAACTTGCTCCTCAGGGCTTTCCTGTTGTGACTGTGATTGATACCGATGATTCTTGGGCAGTCTTGAACGTACGTGAAGATCTGCTCAGTCACTTTGAAAAAGGTCAGACTTTCTCCGCTTTCGTTCCAGCGCTTAACAAACAAATTGAGTTTAAAGTGTCTCACATTGCCGTTATGGGCGATTTTGCAACCTGGCGTTCAACCGATGCAGCTCAGGGCTTTGACCTAAGAACATTTGAGGTAGAAGCAAGGCCAACTCAACCTGTACAGAATCTGCGTATGGGCATGAGCCTAGTTGTTGAACTAAAGGGATAATTAGGTCGCGATATGGTTGATCATAGCGTTTCCCAGTTTTCAATTATCCGACGCGACAAATGGCTATTGTCTAGTTTGACATGGCTACCTGTTATGCTGGCCGTGATGATTTGGGCAATTTTCTCGCAAGGTATCGCGAGAGATTTGCCCATCGGTGTCGTAAATCTAGACTCTGGCAAAATGTCTCAGCAGCTGATTCGGTACTATGACGCAACATCGGCAATGAAGGTCGATAGGCAGTTCACGAGCGCGCTAGAAGCCAAACAAGCCTTAGTTGAAGGTGAAATATACGCTTATGCCGTTATCCCACCTAACTTTGAACAAGATACGTATAAACAGTTAGCGCCTCAGGTGAGTGTTTTTTACAACAGCCAAATGATCTTAGTGGGTAAGTTGATCAACTCTGCCTTTCTTCAAGCTCAAGGAACGTTTAATGCGCAAGTCAGTGCTGTCGGCAATTTGAGTCAAGGTAATGCGACTTTAAGCTCTGCGCTCGGAAAAGCGGTACCGATTCGTACGCAAATCACTCCCCTATTCAATAAGAACTCCAATTACGCGCAGTTCTTAGTTTCAGCGGTGGTCCCCGCGCTTTGGCAGATTGTTGTGGTTGTGACCACCATTCTCGTCTTATCGGCGAATTTACGCGACAGAGGGCTCAATCACTGGCTTGGCAATAACCCTGCTCGAGCAATCTTTCAAACGCTTGCCCCCTACTCTTGGGTGTTCGCTATACAAGGTTTCGCTTTCTTGTGTTGGTTTTACTTAGGGTTTAAGTGGCCGATGAATGGTAGCTTTTTGGTTTTGATCGTCGCGCAATGGATAACCATCATTGCCTGTATGATCATGGGCAGCCTGTTTTTCTTTTTGACTCTCGACGCCGCACGAGCGATGAGTTTCGCTGGCGCATATACCGCTCCAAGCTTTGCTTTTATGGGGATTACCTTCCCTGTTACCGATATGAATAGCCTTGCCCAGGCGTGGCGTAGTTTGTTACCTATCAGCCACTACATAGAAGTACAGGTCAGCCAAGTCAGTTACGGTCAAGCATGGATAGAGTCTTTACACCATCTACTGCCTATGCTTGGTTACCTAGTCCCCGCTTTGTTGGTCATTGGGCTGGCAAAAAAGCACTTAAACAATCAAGAGTCCAAGGTCGTAAGTGAGGCAACACTATGAGTTTCTTTGAATTGGTCAAATCGGAACTTAAAGCACTACTGACCAATCCAGTGGTGGTTCTTACCGTATTTGGCGGCGTGGTGTTTTATTCATTCCTCTATCCTTTACCCTATAGCCACCAAACCCCGCAAGAACAGAAGATCAGTGTGGTTAACTTAGACAGAAGCCAAACAAGCTACCAATTGGAACGTATGGTTGATGCAACGCCACAAGTCAACGTTGTTCAGCGAGATTACACATTGGAAGACGCACACCAAGCTTTTCTCAATGGTGACGTGAGCGGAATACTCGTCATTCCAGAGCACTTTTATAAAGACTTAATGCTAGGGAAAAGCCCGACACTCTCATACGCTGGAGATGCGTCTTACTTTTTAGTGTATGGCACTATAGTGGAAGGTCTTGCACAAGCAGGCGGAACCTTAGCAGCGCAAACTAAAGTGGCTAAACTACTCATTGACGGTCAACCACTATCAAAAGCAGCCGATCAATATGCCGCAACTAAGCTGAATCTAAAACCAACATTTAACCCGCGTATGGGCTATGTGGATTACGTCGTGCCTGCGGTGTTTGTGCTCATTTTGCAACAAACTCTAGCAATGGCAGCAGGGTTAATGGTAGGGACGCAAAAACACGGAACGGGTTACTGGAGCCATACCTCTCCACTAAAACTCATCTCAGTTCGTATGCTGGTTTTAATCGCGGTTTATTACTTATTAAGCATGTACTACTTTGGCGCCAGTTTTTCTATGCATGGCGTTAACCAACTGGCACACGCAACAGAGCTTTTAACCCTGCTACTTCCTTTTTTGATAGCATCATGTGCGCTAGGTATTTGGTTAGGAGCCATCACGCCAAGACGCGAATTAGTGACGTTAGTCGTGTTGGTCAGCTCAATGCCACTAGTCTTTAGCGCGGGCTTTATATGGCCAATTGAAGCGATTCCTGCCCCAATGGTTTGGTTGTCTGAACTCTTTCCAAGCACACCTGCCATTCAAGGGTTCTTGACCTTGAATCAAATGGGCGGCATATGGCAGAACATTTCAGATAACTATACTCAACTTTGGTTGCAAAGTTTGGTTTGGTTCTCTATTGCTCTGTGGAGTTTAAAAAACAGCTTAAAATCAGATAGCTAGATGCCATTTATTTTCAGCTATAGATAGCTCCATTTTTATAAATTGTGCTAATGTGATTACTAAACTGACTAAATAAGTGATTGACTGATGCACGATTTAACCACGACTGCTGTCACCGTATTTATGGGTTTCTTCGCAATGATGAACCCAATCGCTAACACGGCTGTCTTTGTCGGAATGACTGGGCAACAAACCGCAGAGCAACGCAAACAAACGGCGTTCAAAGCTCTGGCAACAGCATTTGCCATTGTTGCTGCGTTTAGTTTTCTTGGTAAAGGGATCTTTGAGGTATTTGGCATAACCCTACCTGCTCTTCGCTTGGCAGGTGGTATTCTCGTCTTTCTTGTCGGCTATCATATGCTGCAAGGCAACTCATCCAAGATGCACAGTCATGACAGCGAAGAGGCGGCTCAAGACGGTGATATTGCCATCTCCCCCCTTGCCCTGCCTATCTTAGCGGGCCCAGGCACCATAGCAACGGCAATGAACTACTCTGCCTCAGGCGATATCTTCAGCATTGTGGTGACAATCGCGGCATTTGCCTTGCTTTGTCTCATCACCTTTGTCTGCTTTTTGTTTGGCCCAAAACTGGTCGATAAACTTGGTGAGAGCGGGATCAATATCGTCACGCGATTAATGGGGCTGATTCTAACGGTAATAGGGATGCAGATGCTGATTCAAGGTGTGCATGACGCTTATATTCTGTTCCAAAAGTAGCCCCTCTTTCTCATGATACGCAAGGTACAGATTGATACCTTGCGTTATCACTCCTGTGACATCACTTTTCCTCCCGTCGTTCCTGCTAAACTTGACCCGTCTATTGGTATAGGGTTTAACTTTAGTGAATCAATCAAGGCTTGGAGTTTCTATGCTTACTGTCACTCAACTTGCTAAACAATTCGGTATTTCACGCACCACTATTTTGTATTACGAGCGAGAAAACCTACTACTGCCATCTCATCGTTCCGATAACGGTTATCGCTGGTATGGTGAAAAACAAGTTGAAAGGCTCGAAGCTATCACTTCTTATCGCTCATATGGTCTTTCAATTGCGAGCATCAAGTCTCTGCTAGATAAGCAAGGGCAATCTCAAACTCAACTGTTAAAAGATCATTTCAGTGACTTGGAGCGAGAAATTCAAGCACTACGCAACCAACAAAAAGCGATTGTCGTATTACTCCAAGAGCCTGAACTACTAAACGAAAACATGGTAGATAAACAACGTTGGGTAGAAATCATGTCCGCGGCTGGGTTCAATGAAGATGACATGCTGAAGTGGCATCAAAAGTTTGAAGAGATGGAGCCGCAAGAGCACCAAAAATTCCTTGAATCTTTAGGCATTAAGCCAGATGAAATCGCCAAGATTCGTGGGTTGTAGTCAATGGCCTATACTTGGTACTACCAATGAACTTCCCCTTTCATTTCACATTAATCTGAACCAATTACTGACGATAACGAAACGTTAACCTCTTGCACGCTAACATTCCGATTCTACTAACATTAAGTTGTCAGCCACAGAAGAAAGAATCATGAACAATAGCAAGCAGCAAGTCAGTCGATTTCTAATGCAAGCAACGCTTGGCGCGGATCAAGCGCTCATTGATCTAGTCTCTAAAATCGGCATAGAGAAATGGCTTCAACGCCAACTGAATACAGAGCTTTCTCGCGATGATACATTTCAAAATGCCACACAAAGCATTTGGCGTGATTTCAGGGCCAAGTTACTCAACACATACGGTCAAAGTGCGATAGACGGCGATGGCAATAACCCTGCACTGCCATACAAATGGTACTTTCGTATGGCGTGGTGGCAGAATGCACTCTCTACTGATTCCCACCTACTTCGTCAGAGAGTTGCCCATGCGCTAAGTGAAATTTTGGTCATATCCGACAACTCCGCTTTAGAACTCGATGCTGTCGGTATGGCAAGCTACTACGACTTACTCTACAAGCATGCGTTTGGTAGTTACGCTGATTTACTCTATGACGTCTCGATGCACCCTTGCATGGGGGTTTATCTCAGTCACATGAACAACCAGAAAGAAGACCCAGAACGAGACATTCACCCTGATGAAAACTACGCTCGCGAGATCATGCAGTTGTTTTCTATCGGCTTGTATCAACTCAATATGGATGGCTCTCACAAAAAAGATGACAAAGGCCAATCTATCCCGACTTACGATAATCGTGACATTAAACAGATGGCGCGCATTTTCACCGGTATCAAAGCAAGCAGCTACCAATTTGAATGGAACAATAGTTTCTGGCAGAACGATTTTAACGGCTATCCAATCAGCTTTGACGACGGCATAGAGAACAACTTTAAGTCGATACCATTTGTAAACATGACTCAACCAATGACCATCGATGAAGCTTTTCACGACAGAGGGAGCAAAGAGCTACTTAACGGGTTTATTCGCCTTAAAGGCCAAACCTCTGGCGAATCCGAGATTCGAACGGTCACAGAAAGACTGACAGCCCACCCAAGTACCGCGCCTTTTATAGCAACCAAGCTGATCAATCAACTCGTTACTTCAAACCCAAGTGCAGAGTATATTGAAGCGGTCGCCAAGGCCTTTGGACCACAAGGCAACCTTAAACAGGCGGTAGAAACGACACTGAGTTTTCCACTCAATCACCCGATTGGCAAAACACGCTTTGTATCGGCGAAAAAGCAAAATGGCAAACTAGTACAGTCGCAAAAGCTTAAATCTCCGGTATTGCGTGTGACTCAATTACTGCGCGCTTTCAATGCCAGCAACCAATCCGGTAAACACTGGTTGATCGGGGATGACATTATCGATCAGCTAGAACAACACCCACTTTCGTCGCCAACGGTGTTTAACTTTTATAAGTCCGACTTTGTGCCACATGGTCCTATTGAAGCTGCCAGACTGGTAGCCCCTGAGTTTGAACTGCACAACACCGCGACTTCGCTGGCTTACGTCAACTATATGTATTACTGGTTGTTTGGTGGATACCTACCCGCCGTCAGCACTGAAATCAGCACTCAACCGGGCATTAATAATATCCCTGAGCTTGATGTCGATGTCCTACAAACCAAAGTCCGTGACAAGCTGACCTTAGGCTTAGCGACATACGTAGAGAAAGCGGAAAACATCAGCAATCATTCAGCTCTCATTGACGAGTTGAGCCTACTGCTTACTGGCAAAGAAAATCTACCTAATAAGCCTCAAATTCTTTCTGCCTTTGCGGCATATAACAACAACCCAGAATGGGTTGTGCAAACCATTATCTTTTTTATCGCTATTTCACCAGAATTCACCGTACAGGAGGCGTAGTCAATGGGTATTTCACGTAGAAACTTTATCAAGTCATCGGCAACGGCGACTGGTCTAATGCTAGCGGGACAAGCACCTGTTTACGCTGCACCGAAAAGTACTAAAGCCATAGAGGGAAACATTAAGCCGAGCAAAAAATCTTTGGTTTTTATCATGCTTGATGGTGGCAATGATTCTTTTAACATGTTGGTTCCCACCTCAGCCCCACATTATCGAGAATACAAGAAAACACGCAGTAATCTGGCCTTAGATAAGTCAAACCTCTTATCGTTAAGCAACTTCAAAACGCCTGATGGAAAACAGTTTGGTATTCATGAAAGCATGGATGAAGTGCAGCAGCTATTTGAGGAAAAGCGCCTTGCGTTTGTCGCCAATACTGCGCCTATGATAGAGCCCGTCACAAAACAGAAGTTTTACAGTAATCAACTCAAGCTGCCACTTGGGCTGATGTCTCACTCAGACCAATTTAAGCACTGGCAAACGGGCAGACCCGGTGAACGTATTAATCGCGGCTGGTTTGGCTACTTTGCAGATTCTATACAGAAGAACAAGACTATTGATGAGATCCCGATGAACATCTCATTGGCAGGCAACAACATAATGCAAAATGGTCATCTTGCCGCTCCTTATTCAATTACTAAATCAGGCAGCGTTGGTTTATACATCAATGAAGAATCGACACCGTTAAATGAACAGTTGGTAGAGCATTTTGTTAAAAGCTTAAATGCTAACTACCCAGGAGATCCTTTCAAAGACAGCTATCTAGCTATTACTCGCGAGTCACAAGCCCAGCATGAGGTGTTTCGTGACGCGGTACAGAACATAAAGATCAACACGCGCTTTTCGGACAGCGACTTATCCCAGCAGCTACGTAAAGTGGCTCAATCAATCAAAGCGGCAGATAAACTGCATCACAAACAGCAGACATTCTTTTTACGCTATATTGGCTGGGATCACCACGATGAGCTACTCGATAACCATGCTCGAATGTTAAAAGTGCTCAGCCAAGCACTCGGTGAATTTCAGCAAAGCTTAGACGAGTTGGGCGTAGCAGATCAGGTTGTCACATTTACCGGATCTGACTTTGGTCGAACCTTAACCTCAAATGGCAACGGTACCGATCATGGCTGGGGCGGAAACACTATTGTTATGGGCAATAGCGTCAATGGCGGTAAAGTCTTTGGTGATTATCCTGCTCTCTCGCTAGGCGATGAAAACCCATTGGATATTGGCGATGGTGTTTTGATACCCACGACGGCAATTGATGAGCTCTATGCAGAATTAGCCGTGTGGTTTGGCGCGACGCGCTCTCAAACTCACGATCTATTTCCAAATCTGAGCAACTTTTCGCCTATAGGTAGCCAACCAAGACTAGCCGGATTGATGAGTAACTAGTCCAAGGTGTACTGGGCGAATTGCAATACATGAATTACTAGCAAGAAACTAAGGGCGTATTTACTTTAAAACACAGTCAATTAGATTGTTCACTTTATCGCTTTGATAATTTAGACTGCTTTGAGATATTGATACATTTAACCCAAGGATTGAACATGAGCTCAAATAATATTCTAAGCCCGACGCTCATTGAGAGTGGCCGTGACATACCATTAAAAGAGCTACTGTTTGCCAAGCGAGTGCTGGACAATTATCTTGCTGTGGCACAGGAAACAAGCCCAATAGAACTGCTAGATGAAATGCGTGACGCAGCCAAAGGTGTCGAGTATTTCAAGACGGATAGTAACCCGTGTGAAGCACGTAACGTGATTAGCGAAATGTTTGCGGCCATAGATGCCAGTAACTCTTTTGACGATTACAAAGTGCTGGCAGGCAAACCACGTCAAGCGCTCAATGAATTGATTGAAGATCGAGCTCAACTGATTAAACATGAGCGCGGCCTTCTACTTGCTGCTGGTTACGATTTCTCTCGCATCTGATAATCGCCTAGCCAATCCTATCGACTTAGGATTGGCTTTCTGAAAGACTCATAACGGTATTCGAGACATTTTCCGCCCCTTTATGGATCTCATCCATAACGGTCGACACTTCAGTAATTTTCGCATTACCTTGCTCCGATATTGAGGATACCTCACTCATCATATCGGTCACTTCGTTAATCAGTCCTTGATTTTCCTCCACCACTTTTACGATCTCATCGGTTGACTCTGAAGTCCGTGAAGCAAGTTGGCGTACCTCGTCAGCAACGACGGCAAAACCACGTCCGTGCTCCCCTGCCCGCGCCGCTTCTATCGCTGCATTGAGTGCTAACAAATTAGTTTGATCAGCAATACCTTGAATCGTAGAAACAATGTTTTGGATGTTTTGCGAACTGGCATTTAGCTGTTGGACTTTTTGCACCGTTTCTTCGGCTTTATGGGAGATGTTTAGAGAGACCTCTACAGAGTCGGCGAGTAACTGCGACCCTTGTTGTGCGATTTGCGCCGTCTCAACAGAAGTTGAGTAAGCCACTTCAGAAGCTTCAGCGATAGCTTGGTTTCGCTCAATACGAGTGGTGATATCACTGGCAAACTTAACTACCTTTACCACTTTTCCTGTTTCGTCTCTGATCGGATTATAAGATGCTTCGATCCAGATACTTGCACCATTAGCGCTTCTACGCTGAAACAAACCAGACTTTATCTGACCATCTTCAAGCTCGCGCCAAAAGTGAGGATTGTCATGGTAGAACTCATCAAAGCAGAACATGCGATGATGTTGTCCCTGAACTTGAGATAGGCTATATCCAAGAGTATTGAGAAAGTTTGGATTCGCAAAAAGAACAGTCCCTTTAGGATCAAATTCAATAATCGCTTGAGACTTGTCT
Source organism: Vibrio sp. SCP2 (assembly GCF_059295395.1). Classification (NCBI taxonomy): domain Bacteria; kingdom Pseudomonadati; phylum Pseudomonadota; class Gammaproteobacteria; order Vibrionales; family Vibrionaceae; genus Vibrio; species Vibrio sp. SCP2. The sequence goes on from NZ_JCAFVV010000003.1 coordinate 66,858, forward strand.
AACGCAGAGAAAAGTGCATCATTCTTCTGGTTTACATAAAACATATCGGTTATGTCAGAAGCAATTTTCGCCACACTCGACACCTTTCCGTCTGAGCCATAAATTGGAAAGTAAGTCGCTTCTAGAATAATAGTTTCACCAAGTTTGTTTTTTCGTTCAAACGTACCTTCCTTGGTCGACCCATTAGCAAGATCTCGCCAAAAACTCTGATAAGCAGCAGAACTTATATAATCATCTGTACAAAAAATCCGATGATGTTTGCCTTTTACTTCCTTTAGAGAATAACCAACCACACTAAGAAACAACGCACTAGCATCTTGGATAGTGCCATCGGGACTAAACTCGATCCACGCCACATGTTTTTTTATCGCAGCGTAAACATGATCCGAATGGTTTGATGTTTTTTCTGGCTGTTTGTTCTTAAAAAACAACATAGATTGACCCTTATCTCAAGAAGCGTAGGTTAACAATCTAATAAGTATAGTCTGCGGAAAACAACTCCTTACTAATACTATGGTTTAATCCATAAATATGCGGCTCTAATTGAAATTAAAAACCTCGCTTTTTCCAAAACTCACCTTCATCTCGCGCATACACGTCAAACATTTTTTCAGCAATCACCTTATCATTCAACGTGATAGTCATGCGCCATTTGCCAATGTTTGATTCAAACCCGTCAACTGGATCAAGTAACTGAATAGTGTCACCTAGATAAAAATCCCAGTCATTACTTCCGACATGCAAGTCGCCACAAAATGGTTCTAAAGTTTGTCCTTTTTTGCCTTTCACTCCTGGGTGGGCAATACAAAACTCTATCACTTCACCCTTGGCTTTCTTGATGTTGACGATGAAACCAAATTCTATTTCTTCATCGGCGGGGACTTTGGTCGTGAACTCTTGAATCTTAGGCAAGTGCTTAGATTTGGAATCCCACTCTTTGTAAATCCCGTAAGAAGTCATCTCTACAACTGGGGAACGCTTTGCCATTCTTGCCACCGTTTTTTCATAGATTTTATCGTTTTCGGCGCTACGCCATGAATATTGCCATAATTGTTATGACATTCGATCACCTCAAACTTAGCTTTAACGCGCTTAGCCAACTTCAGGTAAGGAGCTATTTCCCAGCGTTGAACAAATGTGTTTGAAACAACGACACTATCGCCGTTGAGCAAGGCTTGCTCAGTCATCTGCTGACACCACTGATGAGCCATTACGATTTGCTCCGGCTGATAGACATATTCGCCACAGTCATTGATAAAATACATATCAGCTTCATAGTGTTTGGCATCGATTGTCTTTGCCAATGTGCTTTTACCTGATCCGGGCAACCCTCGAATCAAGGTGAGTTTTAAGGTCATAGTGAATTTAACTAGTGAGTTCGCGCACGAATATTAATATAAATTGGACCAAATTGGCTATCGACATCTCATTCTGATTGGGTTAAGTTTAGAAGTATAGACGTCCATAAATACGCTTAGGGAGTAAGCTGTGCCAATTAAGATCCCCGATCAATTACCCGCATCTGACGTATTACGTACCGAGAATATCTTCATCATGCCTGAGTCTCGTGCGTCAACACAGGAAATTCGTCCGCTTAAGGTGCTGATCCTCAATCTTATGCCTAAGAAAATTGAGACGGAAACCCAGTTCCTTCGTTTGCTATCAAACAGTCCGCTACAGGTAGATATTGAGCTGCTACGCATCGATGATAGACCAAGCAAAAACACGCCTACAGAACACTTAGATAACTTCTATCGCCAGTTTGAAATGGTCAAAGGACGTAACTTTGATGGACTCATCATTACTGGTGCGCCATTAGGCTTAGTCCAATTTGAAGATGTGATCTACTGGGAACACTTGCAAACTATCATGAGTTGGGCAAAGGAACATGTCACTTCAACACTCTATGTTTGTTGGGCAGCCCAAGCAGGCTTGAAGTTACTCTACGATCTGCCTAAACGTACTCGTAAAGATAAGCTGTCTGGGGTATATCACCATAAGATCCACCAGCCTTATCACCCTGTGTTGCGTGGTTTTGATGACACCTTCTTAGCGCCACACTCCCGCTACGCTGATTTCTCTCCAGAGTTCCTTGCCGAACATACTGACTTAGATATTCTTGCAACATCAGACGTCGCAGGTGTGTATCTGGCAGCCACCAAGGATAAGCGAAACGTATTTGTCACCGGTCACCCTGAGTACGATTCTCATACCTTACACAATGAATACATTCGAGACTTAGGTGAAGGCATGGAGCCTGTTATTCCAGTCAATTACTACCCGAATAACAACCCCGATAATAAGCCAACCGCAAGCTGGCGTAGCCACGGGCACTTGCTGTTTTCCAACTGGCTAAATTACTGCGTTTACCAACAAACGCCATACGACTTGGATCACTTCAGCGAAGCCAATTTTACTAAAGACGATTAGTACTTGCTCATTTGCTGAGTTTCAGACAACAGATCTTGGATCTGCTCAGAGATTAGAGGGACATTTTGCCAAAGAATAAAATGGCCCTCTTTTTCTACCTCAATCAACTGCTTTGATGTGCCGGTTAGTTTTTGAATAGCAAATACCGAGTTGTCAGGATCTGCGATGGTATCCTCTTTGCCATGAATGATCGTTACCGGAAGCGTATCCAGTACCCGCCAATCTTTATCACTCAATTCACTTAACTCTTCAGCCAATGGCATCATCTCCCCATTCGACGTCTGCCAATCATTCGGCAAAACCCAATTGATAAGCCACGTATCAGCAATTATGTTGTACCACTTTGGTTCTTCGAGCTTAGGGTCAAAAGCGGGCGCGACCAAAACCATCCCATCAACCCTATCCGGCTGCTGAAGTGCAAGTGCTAAAGCGATAGGCGCTCCGAGCGAATGTCCAACCAATATATTGGATTTATCACTGGCTAGCAGTTCACCAATGGCTTGCGCCTGTTTATCAAGGCTAGAGACCAAATCCGATGTTGATGCGCCATAACCTAAGCGATCAACAGAGATCAGCTCTGCTTGCTCCTGCAGTGATTCGTTGGCGAGGTAATCTGCATACGCGGTATGGCTACCTGGAGAGCCATGAATAAACACCACCCTATGACTCGCAGTAGGGTTTGCTATTCTGACAAAAGCAAGGCCATCTTTTGTTTGCCCTACCTCTGCATTTAACTCTGTTGCAGACGAAGGTTTGACTGCTAAGCCAATGAAAAAACTTATAATAGTTGTTAGAACTGCCGCTTTGTTTCTCACTCTTCACCTCAGTTGATTACACGGTTATCTGCAAAACATGTCGCATACTTTCCTCGTCTCGCTAATCAGACCGGATTAGTTGAGATATACATTCAATCTCATCTTAGAACTTATGTATTCCTATGAGATTAATCATTCTAGTTTCACCCCTAATGTTAACTGGCTGTATGACCTCTACCCAGATTCAAAATTCTGATGCCCAGCAACGTTCAGAAGCCCGCATTGAACTCGGTATCGGGTACATGCAAAAAGGAGACATGCGCAAAGCACGAGAAAACCTAGAACAAGCGCTGAAGCACTCACCTAACTATTATCGAGCACAGCTCTCTATCGCTCACTATTACGAGCAAGTAGGAGAAACACAATCCGCCGAGTCCTTCTACAAACAAGCCTTAAAGCGTCACCCAAGCAACGGAGATGTACTTAACAACTATGGTACATTTTTATGTAAACAAGGCGAGTTCGCTCTTGCGGACAATTACTTTAATCAAGCGATCCAGCAACAGAACTACTATCTAACCTCAACCAGTTACGAAAACGCAGCCCTATGCGCAATGAAAGCACAGCAAACCGATCAAGCTATCAGTTACTTCAAGCGCGCCTTAGACTTTGAACCCGACAGAGTTCGCTCCGCTCTAACACTGGCTGAATTGGAAATTAGAGTAGGTTCATTGGAGAAAGCAAGGTTGAGATTGGTTCGATTCCACCATAAGTTTGGGCTACGTAAACCGTCGCTAAAATTGTTGATCCAACTAGAGCAGAAAGCGGGTAACCCAAATGTGGCAGAGGAGTATAAGCGTCAACTAGACAGCCTCAGCTAACGCTTTGAGTGGTGTTTCTTGCGACGCGCCTTCACCCGTGATGCTCGTTGAATCTTAAGATATTCTTTATAGAGAATGTAAATAAAAGCAGCGATTCCCAACAAGGACAAAAGCGCAAACAGGATTAGAAAACTTTCACAGATCCAAATCGGTTCACAGGGCATATAAATTTCAAACTCCATATGCCCTCCGTTAAATAAGGTTAACTCTTAAGTTTCAGCCACTTTTGGCGTTCAACTTCCGTTTTGAATGTCCAAGCGATAAAACGGCTCACTTTTTGCCCTTGGCTCATTTCAACCACTTTCACCTCTTTAGCACCCGCTTTTTCGAGGTTTTTTCGCATCCATCGCACATTCTCTTTTTTGGAGATAAGCGTAGAGAACCACAGTACCTGCTGCGCAAAGTCACGGCTTTCAAATGCCATGTTTTTTACAAATGCCGCCTCACCACCTGGGCACCAGAGTTCTGCTTTTTGACCACCAAAGTTAAGTATAGGTGACGACTTAGCTTTCATTTGCTCACTAAGCTGACCACGCTTACTTTTACTGGCCGATAAGTTTTTGATCTTTCTCTCTGTTCCCTGCTGCGCTTCTTCAAGCGACTTATGAAAAGGCGGATTACAGGTGGTTACATCATAAAACTCGTTTGGTTTGATGATGTCTTTGAAGAAATGACGGCTATCTTTTTGCAATCGAGCTTCAACGCGCCCACTCAGTACCTTATTCGACTGGGCAATGTGATTAGAATTATCAACTGAAACAGAGTCAACATCTGAACCTACATAATGCCAGCCATATTGGGTCGCACCAACGATAGGGTAAATGCAGTTGGCTCCAAGCCCGATGTCTAATGCACGGACTTGGTTATGTTTCAGGCTTTTGCTTTCTTTGGTTAATATCTCAGCGAGACGATGAATGTAGTCTGCGCGCCCAGGAATAGGTGGGCACAAATAACCTTGTGGAATGTCCCACTCGGTGACTCCGTAGTGGTGAGCAAGTAATGCTTTGTTGAGTAGCTTAACCGCCAAAGGATCGGAAAAGTTAATGCTCGGCTCCCCTTTAGGATTCTTCACTACGTGCTTTTTCAGCTCTGGTAGAGCCGCTGTCAGCTTTGCGAAATCATATCGCCCTTGGTGCAAATTGCGCTTATGCAGACCTTTCTGCCCTTTGATCGTGACGACTTTCATCTCGCTGGTATTTGGCGTGTCTTTTTTATCGGCTTTCTTAGATTGAAATTGTTTATTTGGGCGCGTCATAGTTCTATTTTTGTTTGGCAGTTTCTAGATAGATCATAAACAAGCGAGCATCTAACTCAAGTTGATGATAGTCAGGCTCCATATGGCAGCAGAGCTGATAGAAGGCTTTGTTGTGCTCTTTCTCTTTTAAGTGGGCAAGTTCGTGAACCACTAGCATGCGAAGCAATGGCTCGGGTGCATTCTTAAACACACTGGCAATACGAATCTCATTCTTTGATTTAATTTTGCCGCCATGAACCTTAGCCACATAGGTATGTAGCCCGAGAGCATTGTTGATAAGGTGAATTTTGTTGTCGTAGATGACTTTGCTCAAAGGCGCCGTCTTCTTCATGTAGCGGTTCTTCAGCGCCATTGTATATTCAAACAGCGCTTTCTCACTCTTTATGGTGTGGTTGTCTGGATAACGTTTTTCAAACCACGCCGCCAAGCGCCCCGAATCAACCATTTGAGTAACGGGAGTAACGATATGTTCTGGGTATCCTTGAATATAACGAAGTGCAGGATTCATAGTGACTGTCATGGCGTTGAGCATAAATAAAGGGGCACAAGTCTACTCTATTCGTACTTGCCATTCACGACCTTTTCATTAAACTCTGCGCTTAATAAACGAGTAGGAACGAACCATGAAACGACTTGTACTGTATGTAAAAGACAAATGCCCACACTGCAAAGATGCACAGCGCTACCTTGATTCAAAGGGCTATCAGTACCGATTAACCAACGCCAAGATGCAGCGTGGCCGTAAAGAGTTAGACGCAATTGGTGCTCGTTCGCTACCCGTACTTAAGATTGGCGATCGCTATATGATTGGCTGGAACGCAAGTAACTTTGAGAAAATGTACAAGTCAAAGGGTTAGTAAAACAGCTTACTAACGAAGTGCGGATTATCGGTGAGCACTTCTAACTCGGATAGATCATCGAGCACAACTAGGTGCTCGATTCCACTCATGCACACCTTGATACACTCTTGCTTCTCTTCATTGCGAGCCGTATCTAATGCTTCACCTTCAACGTAAACACCAGATTTGAGATGCAGCCTTACCGGATAACGGTACATGCACACAATTTCGATATAATCGTAGTCGTTACAGCTAATCATAATCTCCCTCAAATCCTTGTTCTAACGCTATACATGCTCTCACGCTATGAATGCACGGCCTCTATCTTGTTGCCATCAAGATCACGTACAAACGCTGCGTAGTAGCTCTCACCATACTCAGGCCTTAACCCCGGCTGTCCTTCACAGCGAGCGCCTTGTGCCAGAGCCACACGATAAAACTCGTCAACAGACGTTTGGTCAGGCGCATTAAAAGCGATATGCGTTCCGTTACCCGCATTCGCTCTGTTTTCACTGGGCAATCCAACCCAAAACTCGAAATTGTCGCCATATGCGGCAGCAACGTCTTCGATATAATGCGCCCTTTTTATACCCAATGTGGCGAACACCTTGTCATAAAATTCTACGGCTAACTTAACATTAGACGTGCCAACAGAAACATGGTTCAACAGCATTTAGACTTCCTTATATAACAGTCAGTTAAAGTTAAAGATTGGAGCGAACATGAGGCTTATAGCAGCCCGCCTCCTGATCATAAACAAACTCAACTTCATTCCTAATGCTCTCAAGCTTATCTTTATGATAATGCGACACATAGAGCAGTTGGCTAAGGTTTTCTTGCGCTATCAGTTCTAAGGTGTTTTTAACTAACCTTCTGCCCAGATAATCTAGCCCTTGATATGGCTCATCCAAAATGAGCAAAGCAGGTTGTTTCACAATCGCTCTGGCAATCAAAAGCAGTCTCTGTTGACCGTATTCCAGTTGTCTAAACGAGGTGTTGGCATACTCACTCATGTGAAGTATCTCCAACCATTCTCGCGCCACTTGAATCTCTTTTTTACTTGGCTGTTGATATAGACCGATCGAATCGTAAAAACCTGACAAAATAACTTCAATAGCTTTGCAACTCACTCGATATTGAAGATGCAGCGCCGAAGAAACCATACCGATGTTCTTTTTAATTTCCCAAATCGACTCACCTGATCCTCGCTGATTACCGAAGATTTGAATATCGTTGGAATAACATTGCGGATGGTCGCCGAATATTAGACCTAACAGAGTACTTTTTCCGCACCCGTTCGGGCCTTTGATTTGCCAATGTTGGCCGTTATCGATTCGCCAGTTTAAGTCGGTAAAGATGGTCTTCTCGGTATAAGCGACCTTCCCATTACGTATCTCGAATACTGGGTTGTCAAAGTGGTGCTCGTGTTGATACCTATGAATCAAATCCAGCATCTGCTCACTTTGTTGTTGGGATTGAGCTTTAATCTGGCTAATAACCGGGTGAGCTTCCCATTCACTTCTACCCATAACACTTTCGAGCTTACCGTGGTTAAACAGTGCGATTTGTTCAATCCAGTCAGGTATATCTTCCTCGCGATTGAAGGTCACTACCATCTGCGTTGATTTGGCGAGTTGGGTTAAATAATTGGCCAGCGAAGCGCGATGAGCGATATCTAGCCCAGTGAAAGGGTTATCAAGAACAATCAGTTCCGGCTCAGTGGCGAGTGCTCGGGCGAGCATGACGCGACGAGTTTCCCCCGTGGAAAGAACTCGAAACCCACTCTGCGCAAGGTGTGACAGATCCAAATCGACAATCAGTTGCTCAGTAAGTGAATCAGATTGGCATTGCTCAAAAATCAGTGAATATACGCTTGTGCCTTTATCGACTTTGTCTAGAAAATCGGTGTCATCTTTGGCAATTTCTTCTTCAAGCAGTCTCTGCTGCTCAACTAAAGAGACTTGAGCAATCTTGCCAAAGCCCATTTCCAACGACTCTGAAGAGACTTCATATTCTCCACAGAATAAGCACCCTAACGCCGAACCAATATCCCCTTCGGTACTAAATACCCCCCAAGATTGCCCTTCAGCAATTTTCCATTGAGCAATTGCCAATTGGTTCGTGCCAGATTCAATATCGAGGTTGTTGATGCTTATTTGCATAGAATGGTTTCCCTACCCTTCAGTCTAAGTTTATTGAGTAGATCCAAACTACTCCAACTCATGCCCTAGCGCGATAGAGAAACAATAAAATGTGATATTTGCAGAGACTTAGTCACGCTAGGCGTATTGCTTCACAAACTCGATGAAGGTTTTATCGGCTATTGATAGGTATCCATCTTTTCGCCACGCTAACGCCAAATCAAGCCGAACCCTGTCATGAAAAGGGACAGCGATGACATCTTTCTCATGTTGCGTCACTAGTTCCAGTAATGCAGTGATGGCAAACTCATGTTTGACGATACTCAGAATCATAGGCAACAAGTTAGTTTCAAACGAAAACTTCATCTCTTTACAGCATTGGGTCGCTTGGTTTTCAATAAAGTCTCGATGGAAGTAACCAGGCTTGAACATCACCAATTCATGGTCAAAAAACTCTTCAAAGCTGATTGATTCCCGCTTAGCAAACTCATGCTCTTTAGACACCACCGCCACCATTTCTGACTGGAGTAGATGGTCAGTTTCCAGATCATCAGGTACATTTTCATCGTTGATGACACCAATATCCAGTTCACCATCGAGCAGCATCTGTCGAATTGAACGTGTACCAGCATCAACAAGAGTGAGCTTGAGATTTGGATAACGGCTCTTAAACGCCATCAAGACTTCCGGGAAGAAGTACGAGCCCATCATGCTAGGAGCACCGAGCCTAACTTCTCCTTTCTCAAGGCCCTTTAACTCATTAATGGCTAACTGCGCATCATCGAGCTGCTGAAGAACCCGCTTTGCATGGTCGTACAAAACAGCGCCTTCATCCGTCAATGAGACTTTTCTATCTTCTCGTCGAAACAGCTCTACGCCCAAGCTCTGTTCTAGCTTCTTAATTGAAATACTCAGTGCTGGTTGAGCGATGTGTAGTGCTTTTGCTGCATGAGTAAAATTTTCGTGGTCGGCAACGGCTACAAAATGTTTGAGATGTTTCGAGTCCAATCAAATCACCATATAAAAAATATATCAGGCTAATATTTTTAATATATTTTATATATCACCAACGGACTGATATTTTGCTCACATAACTAGGGTCTGTTGATAAAACCACCTATGATTGAACTAAAAACCAAACAATATCGGCAAGTTACCTTTAGCCTCGCTTTAGGCTCTTTTCTCGTTTTCTGCAATCTTTACTTGTTTCAACCCATGCTGCCCTACATGGCTCAGCACTTTGAAGTGACAGAAACACAAGTTAACTGGGTGTTCGCAGCAAGTACGCTTGCGCTATCTGTCTCTTTAGTTCCTTGGGCGGTAGCTTCTGAATCCATTGGACGTCGAAACGTAATGCTGCTTGGCCTGATCGCTATGCCCTTTATTGGTTTAGCAATGCTCATCAGCGAGTCGATTGTGATGCTTGTTTTACTTCGAGCTTTGATGGGCATTGCACTGGCTGCTTTTGCTTCTGTTGCGGTGGCCTACATGGTGGAAGAGTTGTCAGTCAAAGCGTTTAGCCAAGCCATCGGCGGCTATATTGCGGCTAACTCTTTAGGTGGCATCACGGGTCGTATTGTCGGTGGTACCCTAACCGATGCATTCGGTTGGCAACAGGCGGTCATCAGCATGGCAGCATTCACCCTAGTTGGCGGGCTTGTGGTCGCATTTAGCTTGCCTAAGCAAAACAATTTCACTCCACAGCGGGGTATGCTTCGCTATCACAATCGAGCTGTGGTTAAGCATCTGCAGAACAAAACAATTTGGATTGCGATGTTGATTGGCGGGGTAAACTTCGCACTGTTTGTTAACCTATATTCCGTGATGGGATTCCGTCTCGTCGCAGCGCCACATAACTTACCGATCGGTTTGGCATCACTGATCTTCCTTTGTTATCTTTCTGGAACCTTAAGTTCTAAACTGACTTCCGTGTGGAGCAAACGACACCAGAGCGTCTCTGGCATGGTAACAGGAACCGTCATCAGTCTATTAGGTATGCTTGTCGCCTATGTGGATTCCTTAGCCTTTATGATGATTGGATTGCTGCTTATTAGCTTCGGCGCTTTTTTTACCCATACCTTGGCGTACGCGTGGGTCAGCCAAAAAGCTACACACGCAAAAGCTACTGCAACCGCACTGTATCTTGTTCATTACTATGTTGGTGGCAGTATTGGCGGTTTCTTCTTGATCTATTGTTGGCAACACGGTGGGTGGAGTTATGTTATCGCAGGGGGTTCAATGCTCTACGCGACTATTTTTGCTCTATGCCGCAAGCTATCAAAATGGGAAGAGCACAAGCCACAACTTGAAGATTCTGCTATTCTTGCGCCAAATTCAAAATTGGAAGCAAAATGACCACCAATAGCTCAACCCAAACCGGTGTCGAAGAAGTAAAAGGCGCCGTTAATCAATGGCTCGATGATGTCGTAATTGGTCTTAACCTATGCCCTTTTGCCGCAAAGCCACAGCGTAATAAGCAGATCAAAATCTTTGTTAGCGAAGCGACCAAAGAAGAAGCGTTACTTGAAGATATCCTAGCCCAACTGATGGAGCTAGAGGCAACCGAGCCTGAAGAACTAGAAACAACGCTCGTTGCCGTTCCTAATATGTTGAGCGACTTTTACGACTACAACTTGTTTATTGATTGGATTGAAGCACTCATCCGACAGCAAGACTGGGAAGGTATTTTTCAACTGGCGACCTTCCACCCTGATTACTGCTTTGGCGGCGCAGAACCAGAAGATGATGAAAACCTCACCAATCGCTCACCGTACCCGGTGTTTCACCTTATACGTGAAGAGAGTATGGAAAAAGTCCTCAAGCACTACCCTAATCCTGAGGCGATACCGGATACCAACATTGCGCGAGTGGAGTCACTTACTAACGATGAGCGTAGAAAGCTGTTCCCCTATTTGTTTCGTTAAACAACCTCAGACAAAAAAGCGCCACTTGGCGCTTTTTGCGTTTATCGCTCTATTTGAGCACCTCGCTGTGACGAGCATTCACGTCAAACCAACAAGAATGAACAGTGTTATTGCGACCGGATTCTTTTGCGGCATATAGGTTATCGTCTGCGACGTGAATGATTTCATCTAAAGTTGCTTTGTCCGATTGCTCACCTCTCAAGTTGGCAAAGTCAAACTCGCACGAACCTATCGATACAGTAAGAGGTTTATCATCCACTTCGATGCTGTTGACACAGGTTCGCATCTTCTCAACCAACTCACGCCTAACTTCAACTTCTCGTTCTGGAAGCCAAACAACAAACTCTTCGCCACCAAAGCGCGCAATGAAATCACTTTCTACTAACTGGGCTTTAATTGCGGTCGCCACTTTTTTCAAAACATTATCGCCAACTTGATGCCCGTGGGTATCGTTAACACGCTTAAAGTGGTCGATATCGATTACCGCTAGTGTTCCCTTGCCACCCGCACGTTTCATTCGTTCGATGTCTAGGTGGACGGTTTTGAACATACTACGACGATTGGCAACCCCCGTTAGGGCATCGTGATAGGCTTGATACTCTAGGCGCGCATTAAGCTGCTGCAATCGCTCTTCCTGTTTCCTGCGGATCAGTTCTACTTCGATCCATGACGCCATCAGCTTAAGTGCGTCTACATCAATATCTTTAAATTTACGCGGATATGGAATTGCGGAGGAGAAGTTGAGCGTGCCAAAAATCTCGTCATCAATGAAAATCGGAACGCCAATATAAGACTCTAAACCAAACGCTTGATAAGCAGGGTGCGTCGCATACTTATCGTTTTCGCCCATATTTTCAATCATGACGGGGCCGTATGAACTGCAGGTAATTTGACAATAGGTATGGTCGTATTCAAAAGTGTCACCCACCGCTAGCTCTACGCCTTCGGGAGTTACACAGTGAAGCACGGTATATTTGTTGCCTTCGATGTGAGACAAAATACCGATATCAAGGTCGAAGCGCTCTAACCCCATCATAATCAGTTGGCTGACCTGAATATCAAACCCTTTCTGATAGTCATTAGTGATTTGATACAAACTGCGTATCACTTTCTCACTTTCACTCTCTGCGACCATAACTTTCCACCAATTAAGAATCTTATTATTTAAGATAGAGTTAGCTAAATCTTCAATGCAACTGTTTTCTCATTTTGCCGCCTAAATATTTGCCGTTCAGCCCATTAATTTCTATCGCTACATGGCGAGACCTAAACGGCTTTGGTAGTATTGCTCAATCTTACAGACATCCGGATTAATGGATATGCACCTTTCAAAACTGACCAACGATATTTTTGATCACCTTTACCGCGACATTTCTGAGTTTCGTAGTACTTTCGATTTACCTGTAGCTTCTCCTGAAAGTTTAGACGATAAAGCAGACACGCTGCACACTTCTCTAGCTATCGAAGAGCTAACAGAACTTGCAGAAGCGGATAATAAGACAGAACAAGCGGACGCGATTATCGACAGCGTTTACGTTTTGATGGGACGTTTGGTGCACCTAGGCCACGATAAGATTGAAGATAACCTCGCGATCAATTACCTCATCGACTTACTGCTTAATGTTGCTGTAAACCGAGGAATTGAGTTTTTACCATGTTGGGATGAAGTGCATTCAAGCAATATGAGTAAAGTATGCCGCAACGAAAAAGAATACGCGGAAACCGAAGCGCATTATGCAGAGCAAGGCATCAAGCTGATGGCGGTACAAAAAGGTGATTATATCATCGCAAAATGTGCTGAAGACTTTGTTTCAGAAGGCAAGACAATTCGCCAAGGCAAAGTGCTGAAATCTGTTTACTACCGCCCTGCGGATTTAGCACCACTGACCAAATAGATAAAAAGACGCCACCTTTGGGTAACCCCTTAGGTGGCGTAAGCTGCCATAGTCAAAACATGGCTTCATCAAACTTCAGATAAGTTCCCACCTACAGTCACTTACTTCCGCTTGAATCCGCCTAACAAGAACGAGAATGTATCGTTCTTAGTGTTGCCAATAGTGTGCCAATTTTTGAAAAAACTTAACCCACTGATTTAAAACACAATCTTAAATCAGCCACTACAAAGTTCGATTAGACACGATCGATTTAAGTGCAAGGCGCACCAAAGATAACCCTTTAGTGGTAGCTAAAATCTGTTAACCCTAAGGGCTTAATCAAACAAAAGGACGGGAGAACCTTCGACAACGACACGTTTGACCTGAGTTCTAAATACGCGCGATAGCTCGGTGACAGATAATACTTCGTCTACCGCGCCAACATTTTGCAGCACCCCTTTCTCTAGCAACAGTGCTTTATCCGCATACTTAAGTGTACGATTGAGATCGTGATTAGACATAAGCACAGTAATGCCCATTTCTGCGACACGCTGTATCAGTTTATACAGAAGCGTTTCTTGACCAATATCGAGGGGGGCTGCGGGCTCGTCGAGAATCAGTAATTTTGCGTGGGGGTTTAATGTTGGCCAGATCTGCAAACAGATCGCACACAGCCTGACTCTTTGCCATTCACCACCCGACAAATGATGTATCGATCTATTTAACTTGTCATCAATCTCTAATAAGGTCGCCAGCTCTTCTATAACCTCTGTTAGTTGAGGAGAATCAGACGATACTAGCGTTGGTAACGATAAAGATAGGTAATGCACCACATCAAGATTAAATGCAGGTCGGTCACTTTGCGCCAAAAATGCCCGAGTGCTTGATAAGGCTTCAATAGAGGCGCCTTTCACCTTTTGGTCGAAGATCTTCGCCTCGCCTTCAAAATCCAATAACCCGGCGACGGCAGAAAGCAAAGTGCTTTTACCACTACCGTTGGGGCCAATCACATGTAGGATCTCTCCCGGCATCACCTCAAAGGACAGTGGTAGCAGTCGCGAACCAACAGAAAGGCTATTAACGTGAATCATGATTACTCACCAGCATCCAAATAAAGATAGGGGCGCCTATTGACGTTGTCACAACCCCTAATGGTAACTCGGCAGAGTTGAGCGCCGTTCGGGCAATAAGGTCGGCAAACACCACTAAGGTTGCCCCTGCTAGGGCAGAAATTGGCAATAGATAACGGTTTTCGCTGCCAAATGCGAGCCTAAGTAGGTGAGGAACAACCAGACCAACAAAGCCGATGACTCCGCCCAGTGCTACCGCGCCGCCGACTAAGATAGATACAGCAAAAATCAGCTTCCAACGCGCTTCATCGACATCAATACCAAGTTGCTTAGCATGTTGTTCTCCCATCATTAGTTTATCTAACAGTGTGCCTTTGCAACACAACCAGATAAGTACTGGGATCAAAATCAGCGTTAGCACGTGGTGATACCAACTCGCAGCGCCGATACTGCCCATTAGCCAATACATGAGCTGGCGTAGACTGAGATCATCACTGAAGTAAAATGCCCATGTGACCACTGCGCCAGAAAGTATGCCTAAAGCTACGCCAACCAGAAGAAGTCGTGTTGTGGTTAAACGCATGCTCTTAGCTACAAAGACTAAAAGCAGGGTAAACGCTAACGCCCCCACAACGGCAGCGAGCATAAAGCCAACTGGAGTTGCTAAGGCGGGGATAAAGAACAGCACCAACACCATAAGCACACTGGCGCCACCGGAGATACCTAACACGCCTGGTTCGGCTAGCACGTTGCCCAACAAGACTTGAAGTACCGCCCCAGAAACGGCCAAAGCCGCACCAACAGCGATCGCGGCAAATAATCTTGGTAGACGAAGCTGAAGAATCAATTGCTCCTGAAGAGAAGAGAGCTCTTGAAAGGGAGAAATGAACACCTCGCCAACAACCAAATACAAGCTGCTGATGAGTAATAAAGAAACGATAAACAGTAGGCCAAAGCGCATCCACCTTTGACGCCTACGATCCAAGAGCTGAGTAAATTCCATGTTGTTGCTAAATAGCCGGGTAAACCCTAAAAAATAATGGCTTAACGATACCGTTAAGCCATTAAAATAGAAAGCCTCTATTGATTTTAATCGTAGACTATCTGCCCTTCTTCATAGCGAGTTTTCACTGGACAGACCATCAATGCGGCACGTTGACCAATTGCAACATGCCGGTTTGGAAAGACAATCGCCTCACCTTCATTTTTCGCCATTAATGGTTTATCTCCATCATGACCAAACACTTCGCCATGCTTAAATGCGGTAAAGTTTTCGACGTTATCGTCAAAGAGGAAATCAAAATCATCATGAATTCGCACGATAGTGCGGCTGACACGATACATGATCGGTTTACGTGGTAAATGCTCCGATTCGCTGCTTGAGACAAGATCGCGCAACGCTAAGTCAAACGCGACGAGTTTATCTAACTCATTTTCGCCAATTTTAGCCACTCGACCTAGTTCCACCGTCAGAGCTTGAGCACCAAAGTTCTCAGCACTAAACCAACTAAAGGTACTTGAAGGCGCGTTAGAGAACATCACTGCTTCTAAATGCGCGCTAGAGACAAACTCCATCAAGGCTTCGCTACGAACTGGGTGGCGAACTTTAGGACTAACGACAAATGAGTAATGCTTCGATAAGCGAATTGCACAATGCAAGTCCAAATGCCAACGTTTATCTTGCGGCGTATCTTGATAAAACTCTGTGACGACTCGCTTAAGATCCTTCGCGATCTCAAGCTCTTTTGATGGTTCATACTCTTTATCATCAAACAGACGATTTAGATTCATTTCGATAAATCGTGTATGAGCATTAGTCGCTTCTGGGTGAGCGTTGATAAACAGCAACCGTTCAGTAACAGGCTGAAAACCAGTTTGAATGTCTGTAATGATTTTATCGACAATTTCCATCGGTGCGGTTTCATCGCCATGAACACCACACGAAATAATGATGTGCTTACTCTCTTCAGAAAGATTCGCTGGAATCACCTCCAGCACACCACGTTGATGTAATTTAAAGACAACTCCACCAGCAACTGTCATCTCACTTGCTGGCATCTCTTGTTCTAAGTCTAAGCTGTCAAAAAGAAAAGATTGGCGAAAGAGGGTTTTCGTCATGCGCTACTCCTTTATTGCACAGCGGGTATGTTAATGAATTGTTCAGACAAATTATGTAGGAGCGATCCCACTTATTGACACAAATCCTGTGCCTCATCGTAATTTATCAAATTCCTCACTAAGGGGAGGAAAAGAAGGCTCTCGCTGTACAAATTAGCCGAGCTTCCGCCCAGCTAATTGATATTATCATGATTTTAAGCTGTTTATTTTTGATCTAGCAACAATTCAAACTCATCAATCTTCGCTTTTACTCGATCGATGCTCTGTTGCCAGAAATCCGCTTGCGATAAATCCATGCCAAGATGTTTATCTACTACCTCTTCAGCCATCATAGAACCTGTGTCGCGCAGCAGGTTAACGTAGTCACTGTAGAAGCGCTCACCTTTGCTTTCACGCTTGGCGTAAACACCGATACTAAATAGGTAGCCAAACAAATATGGGTAGTTGTAGAAGCTCACCTCAGAGATAGAAAAATGCAGCTTGCTTGCCCAGAAGTATGGATCTGGCTCTGACATGGAGTCGCCATACCATTCGCTCCACGTGTCGCTCATCAGTTCACACAACTGCGGTGCGGTCAGTTCACCTTCACTGCGCTGCTCATAGAAGCGTTTTTCAAACTCGAAGCGAACTGGAATATTCACCATTAGTGCATAGCAACTTGAAAGCTCTTCCCACAGCATTTCTAACTTTTCTTCGCGGTTTGCCACTTGTTCTAACAAGTAATCGCGAACAACGTTCTCAGCAAAAATAGACGCCGTCTCTGCTAACGTCATTGGGTAGCGAGTCTGGCAAAGAGGCATATCGCGCATAACCCAGTTGTGGAATGCATGGCCGAGTTCATGTGCAAGTGTAAGAAGATCTGAGCGACTGCCACCCCAAGTCATAAACACCAGAGGTGTGCGTGTCGCAGCGAATTTGGTGCAGTAAGCGCCTAAACGTCGGTTCTCTGTTGGCTCAGCATCAATCCAACCGTTTTCAATCATTAAATCGACGAATTCTGCCATCTCGGCATCCACTTGTGCAAAGGCAGCACGAATGATCTCAATCGCTTGGTCAAAACTGTAAACCGTTGGTTCTGCCTCAGTTAAGCTCGGCATTCCAGCAAGATGGTTCCAAGGACGCATCTGTTGTAGCCCGTGAACTCGCGCCATCAACTGCCCTGCTTTTTGTCCAATACCGCGATTGTCTTTTGCAGTCGACATCATAGCGTCCAGCGTCGCCGCTTGAATTCGGCTACCATGCAAACTTGGATCTAAGAAATGGACATCTTGCTTCGTCGAACGTTTTTGGTATTCAGTGAGTCGCCAACCTGCCAACGCATTTAAAATGGCCGCGAATGACTCCTGGTTATCTTTCATCGCAGATTGGATACCACGCCAAGCTGGCTCTTGCTGTTCAAAGTCAGTTCCGTACAAGATACTAGCGGCTTGTGAGAAACCAACTTTGCTTTCTTGCCCATCAGCGAGCGTGACTTGCAACGACCCGGTAATGTTGTCGTACAGTCTGCCCCACGCATCACGTCCATCGACTTCCATGGCAGTAAGCAATTGCTCTTCAGCCACACTAAGCTTGGTAGCCGCGAGCTTACGAGTACAATCAATCTGAAATGCCTGACCAGCAACATCTGGGCTTTCATGACTTAGAACATCATCAATGAAGTTATCTGGAGCGTTGGTCAGCGTATCTTCGTAAGGGGCAAATGCTTGAGATAGCTCAGAGCTTAGTTTTGCTACTCTCCCCACTAGCCCTTTTGCCAGAGCGTCAGTCGCATCAATCGAGGCATGACACTGAGCAAAAGTATTGATTGTCGACAGTAGCTTGCCTGCCGCTTCACTGGTTTGAATGGCATTTTGTGTCACAGATACCGATTCACGATTGTCTACGTGCGCGCCAAGAGCTTGAATACACTGTTTGATCAATTCGATATCTTGTTCAATTTTTGGGTCATTAAGGTTTTGATAAGCGATGGATAAATTCCAGCTAGGTGAGGTCATGTTATTTCCTTAGCTATCCGATTAACGGTTTCCCTATCATGCAGACGCGAAAGTAGTCTTGGTCTGCTTTGGTAATTTGTATGTGAGTTAAAGATTGATGAGCAATGTTTAACGTCGAGTAGAGAGCGGCATTGCTCCAATCTAACTGGAGTATCTTTGCAAGAATCATTCTAATCGTACCGCCGTGACAGACGATTAGTGTGTCTTTATCGACAGTTTTGGAAAATGCATCCCAAGCCACTGAAACTCTTAGATAAAAATCGCCAAGCGGTTCAGCCTTTGGTAAGGGGTTTTGTTTTGGGGCTTGCCAAAATGCATCCAATAAGTCCCATGACGACTTCGCCTGTTCAAAAGGAACACCATCCAGCTCGCCAAAGTAGGTCTCTTTCCAGTCAGATTTAATAGCAAGCTCCAATTCAGGCTTTTTAGCATGGATAAGCTTTGCTAGGTCACTGCAACGTTTGAGTGGAGAAGTTTGCACAGCCGAAAAGTCGAGCTTTTCTTCGAGTAAACGGCTGCAAATTTCTGCTTGTCTCTCAGGTGCAACCTCAATATCAGTATGGCCATAAAGAGCGGGCTCACCGACTGTTTTTCCATGACGAAGAAGATAGATATTGATCGTTTTAGTCACGTAGGCACTCATTAGCTTTTATCAAAGTCATTGGTCTCTTTCAACGTCATCGGTAAACCTGCGGCAACAAATGTCACCTTATCTGCAATCTTGGCAATCGCTTGGTTCATCCAACCTGCATGATCGACAAATAAACGCGAGATTTCTCCCAGAGGAATCACCCCTAGCCCAACTTCATTCGAGACGAGCAGTATATCTGCTTTCGACTGTTGAAGAGCGAGAACCAGCGCCTCTACCCGCTGCTTAATCTCAATTTCAGTAAGTGTTTCACCCTCGTTGTAGATGATGTTATTAAGCCATAAGGTCAGACAATCTATCAGTATCACATCTGAAGATTTAAACTGCGGGATGAGCTTAACTAAATCAACGGAACACTCATGCTCGACCCAACTTTCACCGCGAGAAGCTTGATGATGTGCAATGCGATTTTTCATCTCTTCATCAAATGCAATCGCAGTCGCCACATAGTGTTTCGTTTTATGCGCGCTCATCATATCAGTCTGAGCTTCCGCAAAACTCGATTTCCCCGAACGAGCACCACCTAATACCAAATGAATCGTCATTAGCTGTTTACCTGTATCGCAATCAAGGTGAGATAAATAAGCAACTCGGTAATTTGCTGAGCCGCACCTAAGCAATCGCCAGTAAACCCGCCTATGCGAGCCGTTAACCAACGCTTAAACAGCATCCTGAATGTTAGTACCACAGCCACCAGCCATACTGTTGTGCTTAAACCAAGCATCAAACATGGCAGTAGGCCGGTCGTCAGTAGCACCCATAACTCTACTCGTGACTGCTTTTGCGCCAAAGGTTTACTCTTACTGGTGTCTGTGTCACTCACATAGGGCATATCGTAGATAAGCGACGCAGCGACGGCTCGGCTTAACGTATAGGCAACCACCACAAACAATAAGATCGACTCAAACTGGATCAGCTCAGACAATAAAACAAACTTACCAAGCAGTACCATGACCAAGGCGCTAGCTCCATAGGTGCCGATACGACTATCTTTCATAATGGTAAGACGGCGCTCAATCGTCATGCCTCCACCGATGCCGTCTGCCATATCGGTTAATCCATCTTCATGGAAAGCCCCTGTTAGCAATAGGCTAAACACCATCATTATGAAGATAGAGACGCTCGCCGGGAAAAGCAGTTGAGCACTCCACAGCACCGCAGCGCAAAAGCTGCCCAAGAGTAAACCGACCAAAGCGAAGTATCGCCCTGCTTGGTTCATTCGCTCTTCGCTGTAGGGGATATTTTTCGGCATTGGGATTCGAGAAAAGAACCCCAATGCAAGCATGAATAACTGATATTGATTCTTGAGTGAAGGCATCAGTCGACCACGACTCCTGCTTCTTCAAAGCTTGCCATATGGTTATAAAACTCAGCCGCAGCATAAACTAACGGCATCGCGAGCACTGCCCCTGTTCCTTCACCTAATCGAAGCGAAAGATCCAATAAAGGTTTAGCGTCTAGTTCAGCCAATAAGTGTTGATGCCCCGCTTCATGCGATTGATGAGCGAAAATCATGAAATCGCGGCAGTTTGGATTGATCAGTGACGCAGCATAAGCGGCGGCTGAAACAATAAAACCATCAACAATGACTGGTATTTGGCGTTCTGCTGCGGCTAAGAAACCGCCAACCATATGAACAATTTCAAAACCACCGACTTCAGCCAGCACTTCGATAACGCCCAATCCTTTACAGCGCGAAACACCTTTTTCAACCAACTCGATTTTCTTCGCTAGCTGTTCGTCAGTAATGCCAGTTCCACGACCGACGCACTCCTCGGCATTTTTACCACTCAGAGCACTTAGAAGGGCGGCGGCACTGCTGGTATTGCCAATTCCCATTTCACCAAACATCACCAAGTTTGAGCCAGAATCGACGATGTTGGTTATTAACTGTTTACCCAAATCAATGCCATGCTGCGCCGTTTCGAGGCTCATCGCTGCTTCACGAGAAAAGTTGTTGGTACGCTCACCGAGTCGCTGAACAATAAACGCACTGGATTCATGCTCCACCGGTAACAGGATTCCAGTATCCACCACTGTCAGCTCGACTTGGTTGGTTCGGCAGAAACAGTTAATTGCTGCGCCACCAGCTAGAAAGTTAAGTACCATCTGTTGGGTAACTGCACTCGGTGCAATACTGACGCCTTCGTCGGCAATGCCATGATCTCCGGCAAAAACAATCGCGGTCGGCTTAGTCACTTCAATAGCGGTGACGACGTCACTTCTAGCCTGACTCTGAATCAATGCGATTTGATGGGCAAGGTCTTCTAATTGACCCAATGCACCAAGTGGTTTGGTTTTTTGGTTAATACGATGCCAGATAGCATCTGAATGAATTTGGTCTAGCATGATTTTAATCTATTTAGGTCGAGCAACAGAGAAAACGTTATTAAGCGTGGCATATTGGCTACCACCTAAACGCGAGAGAGGGTTCACTTTAAGTGCATCAACCACTAAGCGATCGCTACGCTCGCCGATAACCTCAGGCGCAATATATACTTTTTCAATTTCAGCAAAGATAAGGCTTTGTGGTGTTTCACCAATCTCTTTCACTTCATACAGTTTGCACGCAAAAGCAATAGGACAGTCTTTAACCCTTGGTAAATCAAAGCCATCAAAATCCGTCAGTTCAATCCCGGTTGCTTCAATTTCAGACTCACCATGTTCAAGTGTTGCAGCAGTTTGAGTCACATCATGAGCAGAATCATGATGAGCGATATGAATAACCATTTTTCCGGTTTCCAACACATTACGCGTTGTGTCTTTCACCTCTCCTGAAGGCTTTTTACCCACAGAAAACATCAACAAAGGCGGGTTACTTGAAACGGCCGTAAAGTAAGAAAATGGCGCAAGGTTATAGTTGTCTTGTTCTGAATCGGTCAATACCCAAGCGATAGGTCTTGGAATGACGGTTTGTGTCATCAAATGATAAATTTGGGTGGGGGCCAGCGTGCTGAGCTCGATGTTCATCCCTTTTCCTTTCTGAGCGGTTCCTATTGGCTTGAGTGTAACTTGAAATCAAACAGTTAACACGCTTTATCCATAGTTCATTGACCTCGCCAATTTGCAAAACGATTCCTAATTTGACCACTAAACTGAAATTTTTCGCCAAATACACCTATCTTTTAGGTAGGGAGAGCGTTTATAACGGCACAAACTGTGCATTAAATTTCGTCGTGACATTGTTTTCTCCCGATTGATAGTGCAAGGAGGTTTTATGATTGCCAATCAACATTCGAAAAGACAAAAACAGAACAAACCACGGCAACGCAACCAAAAGAAAGTCCCTCTATCATTAACATAAACCCTAGAACAGACCTCGCCCAGTGCGAGGTCTAATTGTTCCGATTACTCTTCTCACTCAAAACTGCGGTACAAGTTTCTTTCTTGGTGCATCAACCTTGTCGCAGATCACAGACTTTCCTGCTTGATTATAAGATGCTCAATCATTCGTCAAAATGTACTTTGAAGAAAGGCTTGTTCATCTTGGATAACTCAAACAACATCACTGTAATCACAGCAGGCAGTACCGGTCTGATCGGCAACGAGCTGATTAAGCAGATGTTGGAACGCGAACCAATTGAACATATCTACGCCCTGACTCGTCGTAAACTTCCCTTTTTTCACTCCAAACTTGAAGAGATTCAGCATCCAGAACTACGCCTTCAAGAGTGGGATGAAGACAAACCACGACCGGAGTTCGGTTTTATCTGCCTAGGTACAACACTTAAACAAGCAGGCTCCAAACAAGCATTAGAAAGCGTAGATTACCAACTGGTGTGCGATGTTGCTCAAGAAATGAAGCTACTCGGTGTAAAGCAGTTGGCCGTCGTCTCAAGTTACGGGGCATCTGCCCGTTCATTTTCCCACTACCTACGATGCAAAGGACGCATGGAGCTAACCATTGAACGAATGGGTTTTGATCGTGTCCTCTTCGTTCGCCCAGGTCCTTTAAAAGGGTTACGAGAACAACCACGTAAAGACGAAGTCGTCACCCAAACCATGCTGAAGATTTGTCAGCCACTGATGATTGGTCCGCTTGCCAAGCTCATTCCGATTGAAGCCTCTGACGTAGCATTGGCGATGCAGTATCTGCTTTTTTCCCACTCCAATAAAAAACGAGAAACGGCCGATAGCGTTGCGATGCGAAAAGTGCTTAAAAAGTATCAATAAACCGCTCAATTTCACCGTTATGTGTACATCTTCCGCACTTAATAACCGTTAGCTATATTTAATGCCCTTTTGTAACTTCAATTGGGTATTTCAAATCATTACCCTTCATACCGAATTAAATTCCATAAGATATTAACTCTATCAATATCATCATTAAAAACTAAAGGATATGTAAATATGTCAGTAGTGGTTATCGCTTCGCTAGCGGTATTTGTTGGCATTCTCTTTTTCCTCTATGGACAGCAGAAAAAAGAGAACACTTTATCGCGTCTCGTCTTACTTGGTCTCGTCTTTGGTAGTGCTTTCGGTTTAGCGTTACAGCTCATCTTCGGCGAAGGCAATCCCGTAATCACTCAAACGCTAGAATGGGTAAATGTGGTCGGTCGTGGCTATGTTGGTCTGTTGAAAATGATCATCATGCCATTAGTACTAGTATCAATGATCGCCGCGGTTGTTAAGCTAGAAAAAGGTGGCGCGCTGGGTAAGATCTCGGGCTTAACTATTTCGGTATTACTGGCAACGACGGCAATATCCGCTTTGATCGGTATCGTTGTCACTCAAGCATTTGGTCTAAGTGCTGAAGGTTTAACGGAAGGTGCCCGCGAAACAGCGCGTATCGCAGCCCTAGAAACACGTGCCGATCGTGTGAGTGACCTCACCATCCCACAAATGCTGGTTAGCTTTATTCCAACCAACCCGTTTGCCGACCTGACAGGTGCCCGTTCTACTTCGATCATCGCAGTGGTTATTTTTGGCGTACTCACCGGTATTGCTGCACGTAAAGTAATGGCTGAGAAGCAAGAGCTGGAATCACCAATTCGCACGTTTGTCGAAGCGGCTCAATCTATTGTTATGCGCTTAGTTAAGATGATCATGGCACTTACGCCTTATGGTATCGCTGCACTAATGGCAAAAGTGGTTGCGACCTCAAGTGCCTCCGATATTCTTAACCTGTTAGGCTTTATTGTCGCTTCTTATGTTGCGATTGCGCTGATGTTCGTTGTTCACGGTGTGTTAGTCTCTTTTGTCGGCGTGAGCCCTAAAGAATACTTCCAGAAGATTTGGCCAGTACTGACTTTCGCCTTTACTTCACGCAGCTCAGCGGCAACGATCCCTTTAAACGTTGAAGCGCAAATCAACAAGCTACGCGTTCCACCAGCAATTGCTAACCTATCTGCTTCGTTTGGTGCCACTATCGGCCAGAATGGTTGTGCAGGTATCTACCCTGCGATGTTAGCAGTCATGGTCGCGCCAAGTGTTGGCATCGACCCAATGGACATCAACTTCATTCTTTCTTTGATTGCCATTATTGTGATTAGCTCATTTGGTATCGCAGGTGTAGGTGGCGGCGCAACGTTCGCAGCTCTTATCGTGCTTCCTGCAATGGGCTTACCTGTTACGATTGCTGCGCTATTAATCTCTATCGAACCACTTATCGATATGGCACGTACCGCACTAAACGTTTCAGGCGCAATGACTGCTGGCACCATTACCAGCCGCTTAATGAAGCAAACCGTAAAAGATGAAGAGCTAGAAACCCAACAAGCGTAACGCTCTACTCTTATTAAAACGAAAAATGGTCGACAACAGTCGGCCATTTTTTTGCGTAAACTAAAGGGATTTACCATCCCGATTTCAAGTAAACACCGACTTCCCTCAACTGAGCCCTAAGGTCGAGCAACTGAACGTAAGTCACTATTATTTGAAACAAAGCGCCTATACCTGCCGCAAACATTATTCCAATCGAATACCCTGACCACCAAGCGTTATCTGAATGGTTTGTCATGCTAAAAAATGTCAAAGCAAACCAAACAAAGCTAGTGGTATAAAGCACAAATTCATTGCAGTTGACGCGATAGGTATTCGTCGCAACGTCATACTTAATTTTCACTTTAGAGGTAACCGTACCCAACTTGATATATATCGTATTACCGCCGCTTTCATATTCAATGCTATTAACATCTAGCACTCGCTCTATCCGCTCAAGCATGTTCAACCGCCTCATGTAACTAATCTTAGTCACGCAAGGTTAATAGCAAACAAATGTCATATCTTTCGGTAGGCAAGCTTTCACGACTCACTTCACGCAATCTAGTGTCGATCGACAGACTCTATTGTCGCTCAAACCACGACGAAGGAACCTCTCCTGTGTTGAGCTGGTAAGTTTTTGGCTTATAGATTTGTTTTTCTTCCGCTAAGTAAACGACAGCGACATCACAATTCAAAATTGTCTTGATTTGAGCCAAACATTCTAGCTGTGACTTAGAGATACGATCAGATTCCTTTTTTACTTCGACAAACAATACTGAGCCGTCGTCTTTGTAGAGCATCAAGTCTGGCTCCCCCGACGTTAAACCTTTTCTGAGAGCTTTAAACATTGCTAATCGAATTGGATCAATGTATTCAGCGACAATCGCACGCCCCTCATCATACTTAGTATTGTCCGGCTCCCAATCGCCAAGCGCATAATACGCCGTCCCTCGCCAACCTGATTCCAAGAACTGTTTGAGTGTGTAGTACTCACCAAAGTGATAGCGCGATTGGTTATACACTTCTTGAGGTACGAACAGCGACTCGGGAATCCAGTCTTTAACACCACTTTTCCAATCATCAAGAAGTGATTGCGGGTATGAGAAAATGGTTTCTGTTATCTCAAATGTCATTTAATTTTCCAATGTAACTGCTTCATAGCTGGATTTCCCAACAGTATTGTCCGGTAAGTGATCTTTTAAGTTAAAGATAAGGTACTCTTCCAAGGCAGTTGCTTCGAAGAAGAACTCTCTAGGTACTGCCCAAGTCACTACACTGGTAGGCTGCTTACTCCATGTATGACCTTTCTTAGGGACCGCTGATTGCCTATCGCCACTATATACAAAATAGCTACTTAACCGATAACCAAGCTCTTGCAACGACGCTTTGCCAATGTATAACAGCGTATCACCTGCAAAGATTGCATATACTCCTCTTTCATTGGAATTGGGCCAGGTTTCAGGCCAAAACATGCTCGCTGAAGAAACTATACTCTTATCAGTAAATAAACTATATATACCACTGCTAACTATCGGTGGGAGCGTAGGTTTTCGATAGTCCGATTGAAACTGAGATACAATGGTCTCGACATCCTTTAGCGTAGCCATTTTCATTTTCCTCTTAACAATTTATTCGATACAGAACTAAAATACGTTTTGAATAAGCTAATTCGAATTTTACCGCTATCTTAGCTGCAAACCCTTCAATAAATAATACCACGTCAAACCTAATTCTAAACTTTAATTGATGCTGTAAACCAGGCGCCGTGGATACAATACCTGCAACACAACCGCCCAAAAAATCACCTCTTATCGCCTTATTTCTCTCTCACAATTGCGCTTGGTGGCTGCCAATGGTCTAATACCGAGGTAGATTTCAAACCCTTGGTAATAAAGACAATGCAGCAAGAGCATCAGCCTACGTTTTTCTTTTTTGATTACGAGACGTGGGGAACTAGCCCAGCGAAAGATCGACCGTGTCAGTTTGCGGGTGTTCGTACCGATATGGACTTCAATATTATTGGTGAACCTCTTGTTATTTATTGTCAGCCACCTGCGGATTATCTTCCGGCACCGGAAGCCGCGTTGATTACAGGTATTACTCCGCAAACTGCGGAAAGCCAAGGCCTTTCAGAGCCTGAGTTTATCGCTAAGATCCACGAACAACTGGCAACACCAAACACCATTAGTTTAGGCTACAACAGTATCCGATTCGATGATGAGGTAACGCGCTATACCTGTTACCGAAACTTTATCGATCCTTATGCGTGGAGTTGGCAAAACGGTAACTCTCGCTGGGATTTGCTTGATGTTATGCGTGCTTGCTACGCGCTTCGTCCAGAAGGGGTAAACTGGCCTGAAAACGATGAAGGTTTTATCAGCTTTAAGCTAGAGCATTTATCTGTTGCCAATGGCATTGAACATGAGAACGCGCATGACGCCATGGCGGATGTTATCGCGACGATTGAAATGGCCAAAAAGGTGAAAGCAGCTCAACCAAAGTTGTTTGATTACTTCCTAAGCATGCGTCACAAGCGCAAGTTGAATGAGCTGATCGACATCGTGAACATGACACCCTTGATGCATGTTTCAGGAATGTTGGGCAAAGAGTGTAACTACACTAGCTGGGTTGTTCCTGTTGCTTGGCACCCGACGAATCAAAACGCAATTATTTGTGTTGATTTGGCGAAAGACCCGCAAGCCCTATTGGATTTGGATACCGAGCAGCTTAATGAGCGACTGTATACTAAGCGTTCTGACCTTGCGCCTGACGAGCTTCCAGTCCCTGTTAAGCTTATCCATCTTAATAAGTGCCCTATTCTTGCTCCAGCGAAAACACTCACTGCTGAAAACGCAGAGAAAATTGGCATTGACCGAGAGAAATGTTTAGAGAATCTCGCTCTACTCCGAAAGCACCCTGAGGTTCGTGAAAAGCTGATTGGTGTTTATGGCATAGAGCGGGAATATGAAAAGAGCAAAGACGTCGATAGCATGCTCTACGATGGGTTCTTCTCTCCAGCAGATAAAGCGGCGATGAACATCATTCGTGAAACTGACCCTAACAACCTATCCGCGCTTGATATTTCATTTAGTGATAACCGTATTGCACCACTGCTATTCCGTTACCGCGCGCGAAACTTCCCATGGACGCTCGATGAGTCAGAACAACAGCGATGGGCAATGCACTGTCGCGACTACTTCGAAAGTCGTATTGAAGACTACATGCTAAATTTGGAAAACTTAGTTCACGAACATGAAAGTGACGAAAAGAAAATCGCTATTTTAAAATCTATCTACCAATACGTACAAAAGCGAGTATCCTAATAGTCAAAATTAAAAATAGTAACCAAGTCCTGCACCCTACAACCTGGCCTAACTCTCTAAATACTAATCAAAACTCTAAGTTAGGCATTTGAATAATTCGAGCCTTCAGCACTCTGGAGGTTCTGCAGTTGGACGACTCTACACTATGGCGAAAACTTTGCTTCAATACGTCGTATCTATGGGGCTGATATTTTTGTGCCTTGTCGCGGGCATTAATATTCAACACTTATTAGGTATCTCTATTCCTGGCAGCATCATCGGTATGCTGATTTTGTTTGGTTTGCTTGCGAGCGGACTTGTGCCTTCAGACTGGGTTAAACCCGGTGCCTCTCTCTTTATTCGTTACATGGTGCTGCTATTCGTTCCTATCAGTGTTGGCTTGATGGAGCATTTCGATATGTTAATCGCTAACGCCTTACCGATTTTAGCAAGTGCTGTAGGTGGTACTCTCATCGTACTGGTCGTTTTGGGTTTAATGCTCGATCGCATGCTTAAAGGAGGACAAAAATAATGTGGTTACTTGTCACTATTGTTGTTTTCTTTGCCGCACGTTGGCTATGCCAAAAAGTAAAAAGCCCTTTTATGAACCCTTTATTGGTGAGCCTAGCCGTTCTCATTCCACTGCTGACTTACCTAAAAGTGCCATTTGAAACTTACTATGCCGACAATCAGTGGATTAATTATCTACTGCAACCGGCAGTAGTCGCGCTGGCCTATCCTCTATATGAGCAATTACCACAGATCCGAGCCAATTGGCGTATCATCATGCTAGCGTGTGGTGTGGGCAGTATCATGTCGATGTTTACCGCTAGTATGATTGCCGTTTACTTAAAGGCAGATATTTCTCTAATCGCAAGCTTGTTGGGTAAATCAGTAACCACACCGATTGCGATGGAGGTTTCTAGTCACCTTGGTGGTGAGCCCGCCATCGCCGCGATATTAGTTTTAATTGTTGGCCTGTTCGGTGCGATTATGGCTTATCCGATTTATAACTTACTGAACATCACTCACCCTATTGCCAAAGGGCTCACGATGGGGACGGTTTCCCACGCGCTGGGGACAGCGACCTGCGCTGAGAAAGATGGTCAAGATGCGGCCTTTAGCTCTCTAGCACTTGTGGTGTGCGGTGTTATCACCTCAATCCTAGCACCTTCTTTCTTTACCTTGGCAGTCTGGTTGTCAGCGTAAGTAATTGATGTCGAGCTGCAACTAGCGGCTCGACGCACATCACTAATTTCTCGTCTGTAATCGTTATCATGTGTGACATCACTCAAATAATGCAACAGGCAATATCGTTACAATATATTTTGTGATCATGATCGCCGAATAATTCTCATCTTTACATAAAATGTAATACCAATATCGGAGTTTACACACCAGTATCTGGCTCTAAACTCAAAGATATCAACGATGTTTATTAAAGGACTCACTATGAGAAGCCGCATTGAACAGGCGCTATCTGAAGTGCCACAAAACGTAGCAGATTTCTTATCTCCTATTCTTCTTGCTGACGATTTTGACGCGACGATTTCTTCAGAGCAATTTGAGCAACTCCTCGCTATTTCAGGTCTTGATGACGCAGAACTACGAGTATTGCTACTTCCATTTGCAGCCGCTTATTCCTATGCTCCGCTTTCTAAGTTTTATGTGGGTGCAATTGTTCGCGGCCTATCTGGCAAACTCTACTTCGGCGCGAATGTCGAGTTTGACGGCGTTCAACTAGGGCAAACCGTTCACGCAGAGCAATCAGCCATCAGCCATGCGTGGATGAAGGGTGAACAAGGCGTTGCTGACATCACGATCAACTACAGCCCTTGTGGTCACTGTCGTCAGTTTATGAATGAGCTTTCAACCGCTAACGAGCTAAAGATCCAACTGCCGAAACGTGAAGGTCAGCCACTTCATTACTACTTACCAGAATCGTTTGGCCCTTCAGATCTTGGCATCGAATCAGCATTGATGACCTCTGTTGACCATGGAAAACAGACACAAGAGCAAGATGAGCTACTACAACTGGCTGTCGCTGCCTTAAATCGTAGCCATGCCCCTTACACACATAACTTAAGTGGTGTCGCGATTAAGACCAAAGATGGCAAAGTATATCAAGGCGCATATGCAGAAAACGCTGCATTTAACCCAAGCCTACCGCCACTTCAGGTTGCGTTGATCCAGTTACTGTTAGACCGTAAGGAGCTCGAAAGTATTGATTCTGCGGCCTTGGTAGAAGTAGAAGACGGTACTATCAGCCATCTAGCAAACACACAAGCAACGCTAGAAGCACTAAACCCTGATATTCCAATCACTTACTTGGAACTTTAAACTGAGAAAGGCGCTAAATTAGCGCCTTTTTTTGTATCAATTCGGGATTAAACATCGAAAAACGGTTTGGGGTCGACTTCTAACTGACTAGGGGCTATCGCCTTTTTAATCGTTAGTTTGGTTGTTTTCATATCGACAAAACTTACATCGACAAAACGGTGATACTTACGCGAATAGAAACATTTGATTTCTGGCTTTAGCGGCTCGTGGGAATTCGAAGTCCAAACAATACCTACACGTCCGTCACTCAACTCGACCAAAGCCCCAACAGGGAAAACGCCAATACAGTTGATGAATTTGTACACCAACTCTTTGTCTAAATGATTCGGTGTTAAGCTCAAGAGTATTTTAAACGCTTCTGCTGGGCTCATGCCTTGCTTGTAACAGCGATCGGCAGTCAACGCGTCATAGATATCAACGATGCAGCTCATACGACCGTGTAAAGGGATTTCATCACCTTTAAGCCCCGCTGGATAGCCGTTCCCATCGAGTTTTTCATGATGCATCAAACAAACGTCGCGGCTAACATCACTCAAACCTGTAACCGTAGTGATGATCTCTTTCGCGTAAACCTGATGAAGCTTCATATGCTCGAACTCTTCGGGTGTTAACCGAGCAGGTTTGTGCAGAACTTTATCATCAACCTTAATTTTGCCAACATCGTGAATAATGCCACCAATCGCCATTTGTTTTAGCGTCTCTTTCGGCAGGCCAAGATGTTTACCAAATGTCACGAGCAGAGTCGCAACGTTGACAGAGTGTTCAAGTAAGTATTCATCTTTATTACGCAGCGCAGACACACAATGCAATGCATCTGAGTCAAGCAACACGGACTCGATCATGTCGTCTGCGAGATCATCCAATTCAGAGACATGAATTGGCTTACCTTCAAAAGTTTGCGTCAGAATCCTGTTAGCCAGCCCTTTCGCTTCTTTGATGATTTTCTGCGCTTTCTTCTGCTGTGAAAATCGGCTCACCTTTTTCCGCTTCACTGGCGTTGAAGCTTCTTGTGGCGATTCAGTTTCTTCCACAACCTTAACGGGTTTAAAAACACTCCCTTTTACTGACAACTCCTTGTCTACCCAAGCAAATTTAACTCCATTTTTAACAAGCTGTTTGACTGCTTGCTCAGACGGTACACGCCCCGCATTGGCAAGATTGACGCGTTTACTGTCTTCAATTGCAGTCACAAACATACCAACGGTCAACGTACCGATTGGTATTTTTATGGATTTTTCTGGGTCGAACTGCATTAAGTTAGTAGCCGTATTCTTATTAGAGTTGATTATTGTTAGTGATTATAACTCTAAAGCTGAGTATTTACGTAATAAGTGATTGCAATTGCTCAATAAACACCCAAAAACCGGTAATAAAGTTGAGAATTATCGAAATCGTAATTTTCATCGCTCTTGTCTCGCAGTACTCCACCACTAAAATTCACCAAACACCACAAAGCAAACGTTTGCTTTTCTTTTTCCAATGAGTATCATGCTCGCAAAACCTTCTATTCCTCTTACATTTTAGGGTTAATTATGTTCGGTACTGCAACAGCAAATCATGCAACTCGCGTTCTGCTTCTTGGCTCAGGTGAACTCGGTAAAGAAGTCGCCATCGAATGCCAACGCCTTGGTCTTGAAGTGATCGCATGCGATCGTTACGAAAATGCACCAGCGATGCAGGTTGCTCATCGCAGCTATACATTAGATATGCTTGATGGAGACGCGCTACAGGCTATCATCGAAAAAGAACAGCCCGATTATGTCGTCCCTGAAATTGAAGCCATCGCAACCGATACGTTGGTAGAATTAGAAGCCCAAGGCTTAAACGTGGTGCCGACAGCGAAAGCAACAAAGCTAACAATGAACCGCGAAGGGATCCGTCGCCTAGCGGCAGAAGAGCTAAGCTTAACCACTTCACCTTATCGCTTTGCAGACAGCTATGAAGAGTTTGTTGCCGCAGTAGAAGCAGTTGGTGTGCCGTGTGTATGTAAACCGGTCATGAGTTCTTCAGGTAAAGGCCAAAGTGTGCTTAAGAGCGCTGAAGATATTGATAAAGCTTGGAACTATGCACAAGAAGGCGGACGTACTGGAGCTGGTCGCGTTATTGTAGAAGGGTTTATTGACTTCGATTACGAGATCACCTTGCTCACTGTTCGCGCTGTTGATGGCGTTCATTTTTGCGCACCAATTGGCCACCGTCAGGAAGATGGAGACTACCGTGAGTCTTGGCAACCACAAATCATGACAGACAACGCGCTAGCCGCTGCCCAAGACGCTGCGGGTAAAGTGGTGAATGCACTTGGTGGTTACGGCATCTTTGGTGTTGAGCTGTTTGTCAAAGGCGACACGGTTATCTTTAACGAAGTCTCACCTCGCCCACACGATACTGGCCTCGTCACTCTAATGTCACAAGACAGTTCTGAGTTCGCTCTACATGTTCGTGCATTTACAGGTATGCCAATCGCTGGAATTACTCAGTACGGCCCAGCAGCCTCGGCTGTTATCTTAGGGCAAGGAACATCAAATGATGTTCGCTTCGAAGGCCTAGGGGATGCGTTGACTGCGCCACAAACTCAGCTTCGACTATTTGGCAAACCAGATATTAATGGACGCCGCCGTTTAGGAGTCGCTATTACTCGTCGTGAATCCATCGAACAAGCAATTAAAGATGCTATACAAAGCGCAGATAAAGTAAAAATCATTTACTAGGGTGTTTTATCGAAACTAAAAGGCTTGGTCATTTGAAATGACCAAGCCTTTATTTATCTTAGATTTAAACCGTTTCAATCAAGTAAACTTCTTCAACGAATCGAGCAGACTCATGCTTCGCAATCTTTGGATGCTTTTCAGCGTCTTCATTGCTCTCTAGCTTAGTGATCTTGTAACCCTCATACAGCGCTCTCACCTCAGATTCAGGGACAGCAAATGGAGGCCCTGGCATCAGATCTTGATCATAATCGAGAGTAACCAGCAAAATACGCCCACCGGGTTTAAGCAGAGACTTTATCTTTTCGACGTATTGCACTCGCATTTCTTTTGGCAAAGCAATGAGAGAAGCGCGATCATAAACGATATCAACCGGCTTGATTGGCGCAGTAAAGTAGTCGCCGACATAGATAGATAGCTCATCGAATTGAAACAGTTCATGCTGACCATTAATCGGCATCACCATTGGCGTATAGAAATGTTCTGCAAAGAAAGCACGCACGGCAATATTACTTAACTCTACCCCCTGCACATCTGAGTGTTTCGTTGCCAGCCATACCAAGTCTTCTGACTTGCCACACAAAGGGACAAATACGTTGTCTTCTTGGCTTGGGTTCGTTTCCTGCCAATATTTAATCAGTAGCGGATTGACGTCCTCTAGGTGAAAACCGATCTGGTTTGCCGCCCATTTACCGTGCCAAAATTCTGGGTCTTTCATTTTCTTTCTCTGTGACTGACTTGTGACGCATAGCCTATCGGAAAGTGAAGCTAAGTGGTATCCCTTCACCAATCCGAATCTGAAAACTTCATTCAGATTAGGTTCATTTTCATCAGATATACTTAGTTACACATTGAAGATGAACCTTTGAAAAGGGTTGCACTCTAATTAAACGCAAAGGAAATGCGAGACTGTTCAAAGTTTTATCAACAGTCGACGGGAAAGCGATTGGAATCGCACAAAGTGCCCCCATTAACTATGTAGAGATGAGTAGCGCTAGTGATTGAAACTTTTTTCGACACCTTTTTAGCTAAGCCCTACACATCTAAGGAGAGTGAATGAGCCTATTTTTGCGAACTACGGCCCTGATGCTTCTAATGCTCAGCCGTGCCCCTGCATTTGCTGCTATTCCAACCGCGCCGGGTAACGAGGAAAACCGTTCTACTAACCAGAACGAAGTGTGTTCCAAAGCATTCAAACATAACCTAAGCGGCCTTTACGGCATTAAGTCAATGTCGACCACTCCACTTCAGCCATACACTGATTTCGACGTTCTTTATAGCAAAGCCCATCAAGCTCAAGCAGAGCTAGAGACCATCTGTAAGAGTACTGCGCTACTGACTTCAACAGAATCTTACTTCGCTGGTGTTAAATCGTCTGACCGTGCTAAAGAAAAGATTGCTTATGAACTTGATGGTCAAACAGAGCGTATTACCGACCTAGCCCGTGCAACTATTGTCGCTGACGACATTGAAAGCCTGATGTCTGCCTATGAAGTACTTAACCGCGAGACAACCATTGTTAAAGTCAAAAACCGCTTTAAGAAACCAGCGGAATCTGGATACCGCGACTTAAACGTTCTCGTTCAGCTGCCAAAAACAAATTTAGTCGCTGAAGTACAGCTTCACCTTAAAGCGATTGCAGACGTGAAAAGTGGTCCAGAGCATGACATCTACGAGCGTATTCAGAAAATCGAACGCGCCGCTGCGATTGAAGGTCGTGACTACAGCGAGTTTGAAACCGCACAGATTCGCAATATGCGTAGTGAGTCTAAAGAGCTGTACCAAAATGCTTGGCAGCCATACATCACCACTCACCTTAGCGCCGCTTAACCTTACTGGGCTTACCTGTAAACTCAGGTAAGCCTTTCGATTTAGCAAAGCTTCGCCTCTTAAACTATATTTCTATCAAATAGATAAAAATAAGTTGGAGGCAACAATGGGAGGGAAGCTCTGGCTCTTGATCAGCATGATCGTTTTGCTAACGATAAATCTTGCCTCAGCCGACGACGGATACGGCCCTCTTCAAAGCTACACTCAATCGCCTCTCCATACTAATATCCACTCCCCTCAATTGCGCTCTGGCTTTTCCTTAGATAAGGATGAATATGAAGTTTATGGCGCTGGTACCATTTCTAGCATTTGGGCAGTGACTGCGACTTATGAACTCGATTATTACCAAAACCAGATTGCTATTGGTAGCAAATGGCAACTCGACACAAATTGGCAAATCGACCTCCAATATCGCTGGAACTTTGCTGCCAACAACCATCTAGATAAACCAACCATCGCCTTTCATGATTTTGTCGGTATTGATCAAAATGGACGTGAAGACGTAGAGCGGAACCGATTTGTTATTGATATGCCAGAGTATGGCGTACAAGAGGAAGGGTTTCGAAGCAAAACCTTGAGCAGCGCTGTGACAGGATATGTACAGTATCAAGCGTTTGCGAATGACCATCATGGTGTATCCGTAGGTTTATCACTCTACTACAACGACACCGACAATGGCCTCTTCAGCGCTTCAGATTTTGAGCAAAGCGTGCAGGTAAATTATGGCTATGTAAGAGAAAAACATGCGCTTGATGCTACCGCAGCCTTAACATTTAGAGATACTCCTACAGACTTTACTCAAATGCCCTATCGCGACTCTACTTGGACAATTGGCATCAGCTATCGCTATGAGTGGTTTGAAAACCATACTTTTATTGGTCAGCTAGCTTCGCATCAAGGCCTATTGGATGATGGCGGAGAATTTTCAAAACCCTCCACCGAGTTTACCTATGGCTACCGCTACACTCTCAAAAATGCAGCGGTTGAAATCACCTTGGTGGAGAACATGTTCCACGCGGATAACAGTACCGACATCGCTGTTGGTGTTGCGTTCCGCTATCGCTTTGGCGCAGCCGCTTAAACCGAAAGAATGCGGTTGACCGCTGCAGCGATCTCAGAATCAGAGGCATTTTGACTCAACGAAAACGAGATGTACTGGTCACCACGCATACTTAGCGAGCGATCAACCTCTGCTAAACAGTGCACAACCCCACCGTCGAGAATAAACGAAAGTTCGATCTCCTTTTTGTTGATGAAACCATTATTGCGAAACTCAATTTCCTGATAGCAACCTGATTTCGAAGAGAAGTTACCACCGCGCAGGAAACCTTTTTCAACATCCGCTTTAACCATACTAAATCCTGCTTGCTCGATAGCGGATAGTATCTTGGCAACTACAGGCAATGGTTTAACTTCAACAAAGTCACGATCTTTAGGATCAATCGCAAAGTCGATGTCTAACGTTGTTTCTAACCAAACATGACATTGATTCTTCAGAGCGTTCAATGCTGTGATTGGAGTCTCGTCGTCCAAGCGCAACTCAAAAGGAACCTGTTTAGTCTCATTGGGTTGGATAACAAATGGTTGGACAGCTTGAAGCTTAGCTAAGATGAAATCTTGGTAGCTGGTGCTTTCGTCGCTCTCTACTTTCATCTCGGTACACAGCTTTAGATTGATCGCGTCGATCTGCTGTTCCACATCACCACCTTGAATATGTACGGTTCCCCTCAGAGTCTCCCCCTGAAAGACAGACATACTTTCTAGCACTGTGTCTACTTTTGCCGCGCCAATTCCTAATGAAGCTTTTAACTTTCCAAACATATTTTATCCTTATGATTCTGTTGCACATATGATTTTGCTTGTTGCACTCTATTTAGCAAGCCATTTGTAGCTAAGTCTGATTAAAAACGTGCGAACCTCGCCAAATTAGGGTTACATACTGCCTAGAACCTTGCATTTACCCACTAAATGTATAACCTTTTGTATAGTCAAATAAGAAGTTAGAACAAATATGAGCAATTCGCCTCTTTACTTACAAATCAAAACTTACATTACGGAACAAATCGAACAAGGTTTTTGGCCTGTCGGTCATCGAATTACCACTGAACTTGAACTGACCAAGCAGTTTAACGTGAGTAGGATGACGGTAAACAAAGCGATTCGAGATTTGGTTTCTGAAGGTAGGTTAGTGAGGCGACCGCGCTTAGGCACCTTTGTTTGCGCACCTGACGATAAAGCAGAATCCCCTCTTCTTGATATTAGAAACATTGCTAAAGAAGTAGAACAGCGGGGGAAATCCTACAGCAGTAAGGTTATCAAACAAATCGCCCTTTCTGCTGATGACAATGTCGCGATGAAGCTAGGCGTCATGTTGGGAAGTTCGGTTTTCTACAGTGAAATCATTCACTTTGAAGATAAATCTCCTATCCAGCTTGAGATTCGCTGGGTGAATGCAAGCTACGCTCCCAACTACCTGCAGCAGGACTTTTCACAAATCACGCCCAACCAATATCTATCTGAAAACTGCCCGTTAAGTGCGATAGAGCATACCGTCGAAGCCATTGTCGCTGATGAATCAGTACGCTCTGCACTTCGCCTTGGAGTCAATGAACCGTGTCTGCTGCTTAATCGACGTACATGGAGTGACGATAAGCTTGTTAGTACCGCATTACTCTACCATCCTGGGGCTAGATACAAATTAAGCTCTAAAGTTCTTCTTTGATAGAGCATTTCATACTTTTTACCGATCACATTTTCGCAACATGAGGCTTGATCAAAATCTATACTTGAAACTATATTTGTATATACATTTAAATCCGAGTATAGATTATGAGCCTTACAAGCGACTTGATATTAGTAAATGCAAAGATAGTCACAATGACCGAGGGGAGCGACGGTTACTCAGTGTCACCGCTTTGCAATATCTATATCAAAGACGGACGCATTCAGTCGATTACGCAAGAATCGTTAAGCAGTGAGCTAAGCACTTCTATTAACTGCTATGACTGTAAAGGTAAGCTTGTCACTCCGGGCTTTATTGATTGCCATACCCATCTCATTTTCGCAGGCAGTCGCGCCAACGAATTCGAAATGCGCCTCCAAGGTGTGCCGTATCAAGAAATCGCAAAACAAGGCGGGGGCATTCTCTCTACAGTGCGTGCGACTCGTGAAGCAAGTGAACAACAACTCACGGAATTGGCATTACCGCGTTTGGACGGCCTAATTCAATCAGGTGTCACTTCAGTGGAAGTGAAATCTGGTTATGGATTGACCCTTAATGACGAACTAAAAATGCTTCGCGCAGCGAAGGCGTTGGAAGCACACAGAAAGATCCGCGTTTCTACAACGTTACTCGCGGCACATGCTCTTCCTCCCGAGTATTCAGGTCGCGCTGACGACTACATTGAACTGGTCTGCCAAGAAATAATCCCCGCTGCCGCGCAAGAGAATCTCGCGACGAGTGTCGATGTTTTCTGTGAGTCCATCGGTTTCAATTTGGCTCAAACTGAAAAAGTCTATCGAGCTGCGATTGATAATGGACTTGCGATTAAAGGACACACCGAACAACTGTCTAATTTAGGTGGCACGGCGTTGACTGCAAAATACGATGGTTTATCCGCTGATCACATAGAGTTTTTAGATGAAAATGGCGTTATTGCATTGGCTCAGTCGAATACCGTAGCCACGCTGCTTCCTGGTGCATTCTACTTTCTAAGAGAGACACAGTTACCACCCATCGAGTTACTGCGTCAGCACAAAATACCAATGGCAATTGCTACTGATTTGAACCCTGGCACATCACCATTTGCAGACTTGACTATGATGATGAATATGGGTTGCACGTTATTTGGATTAACACCAGAGGAAACCTTACGTGGCGTAACCAATCATGCAGCTCAAGCCATCGGTTTTGGTGAGAGCAGAGGTCAGATAAAACAAGGGTTTGATGCTGATCTCGCAATCTGGGATGTGACTCACCCTGCCGAGTTTAGCTATTTCCAAGGTGCGCCTAGATTATCGGCTCGCCTTGTTGCTGGAGAGCTCGATCATGTCTAATCAATTAACCACCAACCAAGAATTTCATTGGCAAGGTCGTCACGATGCAGAAGATGGAGCGTTAGGAAAGCGTGTCCATCATGTCATCAAACAGATTCAAGTCGATGAGCTTCAGCCCTATAGAAATGCCGTTAGCTTGCTTGGTTTCTGCAGTGATGCGGGGGTTGCTCGCAACAAGGGGCGCATCGGTGCGAAAAGAGCGCCAGATTTGATTCGCCGCGCACTGGCAAACATGGCTTGGCATAGAGAAAGCGCATTAATTGATCTGGGCAACGTTGTCTGCGATGACGACCAACTAGAACAAAGCCAATCTCACTGTGCCAACGTGATTGCCACAGCGCTCAAATCCACACCGGTTATCACCTTAGGTGGAGGTCATGAAGTTGCATGGGCATCATTTCAGGGCTTGGCGCAATATTTTGAGTATCTCAATCCCGCAAAGCCACCAAAGATAGGTATCATTAACTTTGACGCTCATTTCGACTTGAGAGCATTTGAATGTGATCAGACGGAAATTAAACCCAGCTCAGGCACACCTTTTAACCAAATTCAGCACTATTGTGCCAAAAAAGAGTGGCCATTCCATTACGCCTGCCTAGGTGTCAGCCGAGCAAGCAATACAGAGGCTCTGTTCCAACGCGCCGACGAACTTGGCGTTTGGTATATCGAAGACAAAGACCTCGCACACTTAAATCATATTTATCACCTTACTCAGTTGCAGCACTTTATCGACAACTGTGACTACATCTACCTCACCATTGATTTAGATGTTTTCCCTGCAGCTACTGCGCCGGGGGTGAGCGCGCCAGCCGCCAGAGGAGTCAGCATTGATATGCTCGCTCCATTCATCGACAGAATCTTACATTACAAGCAAAAACTGGTGATCGCAGATATCGCAGAGTACAACCCGACCTATGACGTAGACAGCCAAACCGCTCGGTTAGCCGCACGTCTTTGTTGGGATATTGCGAACGCTTTCTCCGAAAAATAACTACCCAGAACTCAGTGGCAATGATAGGCGCGAGATGGCGCCCTAGCCCTTTGTTTGTCTGGATAACGTGAACCACAAGGAGCCTTACCATGACGTTTAGATACGGTGTTGATCGTTTAGATCTTGATACTGTAAACGGCATCGCGAATGGACACATCAAAGCAAAACTGTGCCCTGAAGCCTTAACAAAAATTAATGTCAGCCGTGCCAATGTAGATAAGATGGCCAACTCTGATAAAGCAATTTATGGCATTAACACCGGTTTTGGGCCGCTGTGCGATACGCAGATATCACCACAAGAAACGCATTTACTACAAAAAAATCTGCTTATCACCCATGCGGTTGGTGTCGGCGAACCGATCGAAAAAGCAATTTCTAAGTTAATGCTAATCACCAAAGTTCATGCCCTTAGCCAAGGTTTCTCTGGTATACGCTTGGAAGTGGTAGAGCGTATGCTTACTTTCCTCGAATTGGACCTCATTCCGGTTGTCCCTGAACAGGGCTCTGTGGGTGCATCTGGCGATTTAGCGCCTCTATCACACCTCTTTTTACCACTGATAGGCGAAGGTGAATTCTGGCAGGATGATCAGATAAAGTCTGCCAAGGCTGTACTTGAGGCCAATGGGTTAGAACCATTGGAGTTGCATGCAAAAGAAGGTTTGGCCTTAATTAATGGTACTCAATTTATTCTTTCCCATGCCATTACTGCATTAACAAAAATGCGTTACCTGTTAGATCTTGCAGACGTCGCTGGCGCTATGAGTATTGAAGGAATGCAAGGTAGTGAATCACCGTTCAGAGACGAACTACACCAAACGCGAGCTTTTGTTGGCAACTTAGAAGTCGCAGCGCGTATGAGAAGACTGCTTAAAGACTCTCAAAACATGGCCTCTCATGGTAACTGTGGTCGCGTGCAAGACCCTTATTCGCTGCGTTGTATTCCGCAAGTTCACGGCGCTTCTCGTAATGCCTACTATCACTTAGAAGAACTTGTTGAAATCGAGATGAACTCAGTGACCGACAATCCGATCGTCATCAGTAGCGAAGAAGCTATTTCTGGTGGCAGCTTCCATGGACAGCCATTAGCTATGGTTCTCGATTATGCGGCGATTGCGGCTGCAGAACTTGGCAATATTGCTGATCGTCGTTGTTATCTTTTATTAGAAGGGCTTCATGGTTTACCGCGTCTATTGACTGTAGCAGGTGGTCTCAATTCAGGCATGATGATCCCTCAGTATGCGACAGCAGCACTAGTAACAGAAAATAAATCACTCTGTTTCCCTCCATCGGCTGATAGCGTACCTACCTCAATGGGCCAAGAAGACCATGTCTCGATGGGCAGTATTTCAGGTAGAAAACTCAATCAAATCTTAGGCAACTTGGATAAGATTCTTGCCATTGAGCTCATGTATGCCGCTCAAGCACTGGAATTCAGAAGACCTAATCGTTGCTCTGATCTTATTGAGAAAAACTTCGAATTGATCCGCACTAAAGTCGCTAAGCTCGAAGAAGATAGGCTATTGAAACCTGATATTGACGCGATGGTAGAGTTAGTGAAATCCCAAGCTTTCACTGTGAGTTTTGACGCTTAATTTTGGAGTAAATGATGACTTTTGAACTTAGCTTTCAAGAACAAATTAAACAGGGGATCCCTGAGCAGCTGCCACCGGCAAAACCTTATCCGGTGAATGTTAACCGTGCGCCCAAGCGTAAAGATATTCTCAGCACAGAAGAGAAACAACTCGCCATTCGCAATGCCCTTAGATACTTTCCCAAGGCATGGCATCAAGAGCTTGCGCATGAGTTTGCGCAAGAGTTAAATGCCTTTGGCCGAATCTATATGTATCGCTTTAAGCCGACTTACTTAATGAAAGCGCGAGCAATAAGCGACTATCCAGCAAAATGCCAGCAAGCTGCCGCCATTATGTTGATGATCGATAACAACCTTGATCCAGCAGTAGCCCAACACCCGGAAGAGCTTATCACTTATGGTGGCAATGGGGCGGTTTTTCAAAACTGGGCGCAATACCTGTTAGCAATGAAATACCTCAGTGAGATGGAGAACGATCAAACCTTGCACCTGTACTCAGGCCATCCGATGGGGTTATTCCCTTCTTCACCAGAAGCCCCTCGTGTTGTTGTCACCAATGGTATGATGATCCCGAACTATTCTAAGCCGGACGATTGGGAAAAATTCAATGCGTTGGGCGTGACTCAATATGGTCAAATGACAGCTGGTTCATTTATGTATATTGGCCCTCAAGGGATTGTTCATGGCACAACGATTACCGTTATGAACGCTTTCCGCAAGGTGTTAAAAGCAGGTGAACAAGCTAAGGGCAAAATATTCCTTACCGCTGGTTTAGGTGGCATGAGTGGAGCACAACCCAAAGCAGGTAACATTGCTAAGTGTATTACTGTTTGTGCCGAAATTAACCCTAATGCCGCGACTAAGCGTCATCAACAAGGCTGGGTTGATGAACTCATCGATAATATGCCTGAGCTGATTAAGCGCGTCAGAGTAGCTCAAGCCAACGAAGAGGTCGTCTCTATTGCCTATATCGGTAATGTGGTTGAGGTTTGGG
Organism: Vibrio sp. SCP2; assembly: GCF_059295395.1. Taxonomy (NCBI): domain Bacteria; kingdom Pseudomonadati; phylum Pseudomonadota; class Gammaproteobacteria; order Vibrionales; family Vibrionaceae; genus Vibrio; species Vibrio sp. SCP2. The sequence continues at coordinate 109,300 of NZ_JCAFVV010000003.1, forward strand.
AATCGTTCCTAGAAGAAGAGATCTTTGTTCACTTAGGCTCAGACCAAACGTCACTGCATAACCCTTGGTCTGGCGGCTACTATCCAGTTGATATTAGCTACGAAGAGTCTAATCGTTTGATTAGAGAAGAACCGGACGTATTCAAAGAAAAAGTACAAGCGACATTAAGACGCCATGGTGCCGCCATCAACAAGCATACTGAGAAAGGAACTTACTTCTTTGACTATGGTAATGCCTTCTTGTTAGAAGCCTCGCGTGCAGGCGCTGATGTTATGGCAGCAAATGGTATTGATTTTAAGTACCCTTCTTACGTGCAGGATATTTTGGGGCCAATGTGCTTTGACTATGGCTTTGGTCCATTCCGTTGGGTTTGTACTTCAGGTAAACCGGAAGATCTCGACAAAACAGATGAAATCGCAGCACAAGTTTTAAGTAATATTATGCAAAGCTCTCCTGCTGAGATCCAACAACAGATGCAGGACAATATTACTTGGATCAATGACGCTAAAGCCAATAAGTTAGTCGTAGGCTCACAAGCAAGGATTCTGTATGCCGATGCTCAAGGTAGAATGGAAATTGCGAAAGCCTTTAATGATGCTATTAATCGAGGCGAAATTGGCCCTGTAGTCCTAGGACGAGATCATCATGATGTCAGTGGTACAGACTCTCCATTTAGAGAGACGTCAAATATCTATGACGGTAGTCGCTTTACTGCTGACATGGCCATTCACAATGTGATTGGCGATAGCTTCCGTGGTGCCACTTGGGTTTCAATCCATAACGGTGGTGGCGTAGGTTGGGGTGAAGTTATCAATGGTGGCTTTGGTATGCTGCTTGATGGCAGCAGTGACGCGGAGCGCAAGCTTCAATCCATGCTTCTATTTGATGTGAACAACGGCATCGCTAGACGTAGCTGGGCTCGCAATGAAGAGGCCAACTTTGCCATTAAGCGCGAAATGGATAGAACACCTAAGCTAAAAGTAACCCTCGCTAATTTAGTTGACGATCAAATTATTGATGACTTAGCTATCTAACCTTAAAAATCACATGCTACGTCCAAACTAAGGGCGTAGTATGTTTGTCTAGATAAGAATACCAAACACTAAAAAGGCATGGTCCCCCCTTGTTATTGCAACGACAGAGGAATAAGTCGTTCCATAGCGACCATTTCGAGATCATATTGTTGAGGGGAAGGCTCTTGCATTAGGATATCCGAATTTCAATAGCCATAATAGATCAAAGGTCCAACCTTATAGTTAGACCTTTGTCAGCAGACTTAACCCTGCTCATTGGGTAGCGCTGTCAATTACTTTCTCCGACGTCCGACTAAAGCGAGTAAACCGATGCTTAACCAGCCAAGGCTACCGCCGCCGCCTCCGCCACTAGCTGAATTGGCGACTGGGGTTGGTGTCGGTGTTGGGGTTGGGGTTGGAGTTCCAGACCGAAAATTTGATAGAAAAACTACATCTTCGCCCCCATCTGTGGATGAATCCTTCACGTATTCAAGTTTTAGACGGTTGGATACTTTATTCAATGTAACTGTATGAGTAAATGATCTCACACCGCTCACACCGCCATTTGGTTCTCCATTAACATATAAAAATAGCTGATCACTCGCTTCAGTTGACAATCGTACATCAAATGAATAAGTACCTGCAGCGATCCCATCCAGTATTAGCGTGGATTTTTCTGAATGAGTAATCGGGGCTGAACGTAACATATTCCCAGAGTAGACTTGCCATGGGTGGTTGTTACTGTACGCACTGACCGAAGGTATTGAAAGTGCTTGCGTTAAAGAACCATCGGTAGATTGCGCACCTTGAACAGTAACTTTAGCATCAACAGAGTACTCAGTGCCATTCAATTTATAGTAGAACTTAAAAGAACGACTGTATTCGATATAGTCAGAAACAGTTAAACTAATCGTAATTCCACAACTTTCACCAGTAGCGAGAGTACTTTTAGTATAGCAAGTATTGTTATAATAAGAAGCAGAGCCACCACCTAATATTAATGCCGAATATGTCATAGGGCTTGGCGAATAATTGGTGAAGCGAAAAGTATGGGTAAAATTTTGTCCGACAGGAGTATAACCAGCAAACAAATCAGCGTCGTAACTAATTCCAGATGTGTGTTGAGAAATAAATCCAGTATATTCACTTAAGTTGGTATAAACTCCGTACGTGTTCTGCTGACCACATCTCTGCTTACCAAAACTTACAATCCCTAGTTGCGTACCAGAGGATTTAACGATAATTGGACCACCACTATCTCCTCGGCAAGAATCATACCCCTCATCAACAGTACCTGCGCAAAAATTGGCTGAATCGGGATTCGAACTGACAGATGCAAACGTGTTACTACAGGTGGTCTGATTAACTAAAGGCACATCGAGCTGCTGTAGCTGAGCTGGTGTTGTATGATTGCCATACTCAGGTGTTGTTGACCCCCAGCCTGCCACAGTCAATATAGTGCTGTCACTAGTATTGTTTCGCGTCGTTGAAGTCGCTAGGGTAACAGGTGTAGCCTCGTTACTTGTCACTACCCGAGATAGCTCTAGCACTGCTATATCATTCGACAAACTTGACGCATTGAATTGAGGGTGAATGTAAACCTTATTCACACTAATCCGAGCTCCTTGGGAGGACTCACTATTAAGGTTATTAATTCCGACAATGACATCAAAATCATCAGGTGCGAAGTCCTCTACACAGTGCGCAGCCGTCAAAATGTAGCGCTGTCCGATAAAACTACCACCACAAAACTGACCATCGTAAGCATTCTGATTTTTCTTCACCAAAGCTGTGATATACGGCCAATCGGACTGGTTTGCATTGGTGCCGTTGATGATGTAAGGGGTGATTTCTGTTGCTAAAGCGGAAGCCGTTATTAAGCCAGAACAGCTTAGTGCCAACGGAATAGACCAACGTGACATATTAAATACATTCCTAATAGTTATTTTTAATCAAATAGGAATATACACAAAATAAATATATCACTACACAAATAACAAATAGTTTTATAAAGCAGATCACTTTTCCTGAGCTTTTGCTCAATTTCGAGACAGCGAAATCGATAAAAATTCTAAATCCAGCGCCTAACTCGCTGTTTGTAGTCTAAATATTCTGCGCCAAACAGAGACTCTAAAGCGCGTTCTTCGGGCAGAATTTGAAAGCGGTTCATATACCAGACAAAGCCAAAGCTAAACACAATCGCGAGTAGGTTTTGTTGCCAATAAGCGAAGCCAAATAGCAACAGAAATAAGCCAAGATACATTGGGTTGCGGCTGTAACCGAAGATTCCTGAATCGACCACTGACGAAGCGTTTTCAACTTTGATTGGGTTAACCGTCGTTTTAGCGCGCTTGAACTCATACACCCCACCTAAGCCCGCAATACCTGCTGCTAAAAAGCACACGCCAAATATGATTGAGTTGAGAGGCAAGCCGATTTTAAAAGTGAGGAATTCATGACTAATATGATTAATCACCACAAAGAACAGCACAAATAGAGCGACGGGCGGGATCTTCTTTTCAAGCTTATCCATTGATCTTCCTTTAAAAATGGGGTTTTACTATATACAAAATAGCTCAGCCGAGTGGGCTGAGCTATTTAATTTTAGATAATCTGCAATAGCGCTTGCAGTGGATGCTGAACCTTTACATCTTCGAAACGCTTGACTTGGCTTCGGCAAGAGTAGCCGGTAATCAAGCAGCGCTCCTTAGGTAAGTCTTGCAGTCGAGGTTTCCAACTCAATCCGTAAATATCTTTCGACATTTGCAGCTTATCGACTTCGTGACCAAAGGTCCCCGCCATGCCACAACAGCCTACAGGAACCGTATCAAGCCGAGCACCAAAATGAGCGAATATTGCCCCCCACTCCTTTTCAGCATTTGGCATCTTGGTTTTTTCGGTACAGTGAGCAAAAAGATACCAAGGCTCTTGACCATTTGATGGCTGCTTATCCATCTCGCTCAACTTAGGCTCAAGCCATTCATGAACAGTAAGGACTTGGAAATCGCCGCGCTTATCACCCAACACCTCTTGGTATTCATCGCGATAGCAGAGCACTAATGCAGGATCCACGCCGACTAGTGGGATACCGATATCAGCTACCTGCTGCAAAAAGGCAGCGGTACTTTTCGCATTTGCGGCGAATTGTTTCAAGAAGCCTTTCACGTGCTGCGCTTTACCATTGGGTTTAAATGGTAGCAATACCGGGGTCTTGCCCAACTTAGTCACCAAAGAAGCAAAATCTTCGACAACTTGTGCATCGTAGTAGCTAGTAAATGGGTCTTGAACGATGACAACATGATTCGCTTTGTCATCTTTCGATAGCGCCGCGAGATCTTGTAGATCAAATGACTTAAGCGACGTTAGTCTCTTGGTTAAAGTCGGCACTGAGAGTAAAGGTGAGTCAACATAACCTACTGATTTAGCGGTTAAGTCTTGCACCCACTTTTGCTTTAACGCACCGTTAACCAGTTTCGGCGCTTTCGCCAATACAGGAAGCATAGACTCAATGTTCGCAACCAAATAATCCTTAGCAGGACGCTGATAACGAGAGTAATAGATATTAAGGAATCGAGAACGGAAGCTTGGAACATCCACTTTAATTGGACATTGGCTCGCACACGCTTTACACGCTAGACAGCCGTTCATTGCCTCATAAACTTCATGAGAAAAGTCATACTCATGTCGCTTATTGAGGTTATTTCGCACGCGATCAATCATGGTTTTGATTGATGAACTTTCTTCCAGTGCCTGCTTCTCAAGATCAAGGATATCAATTCCTTGCTCAGTTAATTGACGAAGCCACTCTCGAACTAGACCTGCTCGCCCTTTTGGCGAATGTCGTCGGTCGGCAGTCACCTTCATTGAAGGACACATTGGAGAGGAAGTGTCGTAGTTGAAGCACAAGCCATTACCATTACATTCCATGGCTTGTTTAAAACTATCGCGAACTTGAACGTCGATCTGACGATCGTAATATCCGCGCTTAGTATCGGTTACTTTTACCAGCTCTTCTGTACTTTCAAGCGGTGTACAGATCTTACCCGGATTCATCTTATTGTGAGGGTCGAAAGCCGCTTTTACTCTGCGTAACTCTGTAAATAGCTCTTCGCCGAAAAACTCTGGCCCATACTCTGAGCGATAACCCTTACCGTGCTCTCCCCACATTAAGCCACCATATTTCGCCACCAGCTTAACCACTTCGTCGGAAATTTCATGCATCAAGCTTTCTTGTTTCGGATCGCATAGATCAAGCGCTGGGCGAACGTGGAGAACACCTGCATCAACATGGCCAAACATGCCGTAGTTCAACGATTTCGCATCGAGCAGTTCACGGAACTCCGCGATAAAGTCGGCAAGGTTTTCTGGTGGAACACAGGTGTCTTCCGCAAAGGCGACGGGTTTCGCTCGTCCTTTTGCTGCACCTAGCAGGCCAACGGCCTTTTTACGCATATTGTAAATACGACCGATACTCGCAACATCGCTACAGACTTGATAACCGATGATGCCGGCTTCATTGTTCTCTAGCATGCTTTCTAGTCGCGCGGTTAACGCTTTTACCTGCTGCTCGACTTCCTGTACATCTTGACCAGCAAATTCGACCATATTGATCCCTTGCATATCTTTGCCGGGAACGTCGGTTAAAAGGTCACTCACTGTGTGCCAAACAATATCTTGCTTGGCTAAGTTCAGGACCCGAGAGTCGACGGTTTCTACTGAGAGCGCATTCGCTTCAACCATAAAGGGGGCGTTGCGCAGTGCAGAGTCAAAACTGTTGTACTTAACATTAACTAGAGTTCGAGCATTAGGGATTGGGGTGAGGTTCAGTTTTGCTTCAGTGATAAACGCGAGTGAACCTTCAGCGCCACACAGCACGCGGGTTAAATCAAACTTGTCTGCATCGGTATCGAGCGCGTTTTTAAGATCGTAACCCGTTAGAAATCGGTTGAGCGGAGGAAACTTCTCTTCAATTTGAGAGCGTTTCTCGCGACATACATTTTCGGTAACGCGAAATGCTTCAAATGCATACTCGCCTTCTTGCGGCATACCTTTTGATAAATCTGACTCTAAGCATGAACCATCAGCAAATACGGCCTGCAACGACAGAACATGATCCGATGTTTTACCGTACTTAAGTGAACCCTGACCGGAAGCATCGGTATTGATCATCCCACCCAGAGTAGCGCGGTTACTGGTCGATAAATCTGGAGAGAAGAAGTAGCCAAACGGTCTTATTGCGTCATTAAGTTGATCCTTAACAATACCCGTTTGTACGCGAACCCAACCTTCTTTCTCATTGATCTCCAAAACCTTATTCATATGACGAGACAGGTCAACTACGACGCCTTTTGTCAGCGACTGTCCGTTGGTACCTGTACCGCCTCCACGAGGAGAAAATTTGATTCGTTCGTACTGCGATTGAGTACTAAGCTTACCTATAAGTGACACATCTTCGGTAGTTTTAGGATGCACAACCGCTTGAGGTAATTGTTGGTAAACGCTGTTATCAGTCGCAACAGCTAAGCGACTAGAAAATTGGCTTTCGATATCGCCGCTGAACCCAGCGGTTTTAAGTTCTTCGAGAAAGGTGAGTACGATCGGATCAACATCCGATTGTGAATGTAATCTTGGTAACATTTGCTTCCTGCCCCCTACTACGCTGATCCAATCAGCAGTGGGTTCACTTCAGTTTAAAAACTATTATTTGAATCAGGTCACTTTACAACATTTAAAAGGGTGATCAAAACAGAAATGCAGTGTCAGAATGGAACTTATCGCATTTTTTTCCCACACTTAGAATTATTGGACAAACTTTAAGTGTCTCTTATGAGCGAGTCATCAATGAAAAAAAATAAAGTCATCACAACAGAAGATATTCTTTTGAAATTGTGCCAGTCCGTTTCTGGCGTTTTAACCTCTGCGACAAGCTCGCAAATATCCTATTCAGCGATGGTACAGAAGATTACGAAAACAAGCCTTAAGCCTGATTTCGGCTGCTTTGTACTGTTCGATGGTGGATTTTCAGGTCTAGTCGTTATCAACTTTACTTCTAAAGCTGCGCTTGAAGTGTACACAAACTACATGCGCAACATGGGCATGCCTGAAGAGGAGCTTGCGGTTCTACATACTTCGGATGAAGTGGCGGATGTGTTGGGTGAGCTAATGAACCAATTGGTTGGTCACTTTACCAACCAGGTTCGCAAGGACCTTCAAACACACATTACGCAAAACCAACCAAAAATGCTTTCTTTGAATAAGCAGGTAAACCTTTCAGTCGATACCAATCTCGACCGTCCTCAAGCACGTCGTGTGACCTTCTCTACCGAACAAGGCAACATTTTCTACCTAGAGCTAGCAATGGACAAAACGGAGTTCATTCAGCTAGAAGAGTTTGAAGCGACGGAAGATGAGTGCCCAGATGATATCTTGGAGCAAACTCAACAAAAGATGAAAGCGAAAAACGACAAAAAGGAAGAGAAGCAAGACAGTAACGCGAATGACCTACTGGACGAACTAGGTATCTAACGCAACCTCACCCCGATCATACCAATACAATGCCATCGACAGTTCGATGGCATTCTCTATTCTCATTATCCTGACTGATCACCTTATAACGACAACTCATTTCCGTTTTTTGCTAGAAAGCGGTAAAATGTCCGACTTTGCTAAATTAGTGAGATTTGAAGCGGTCGATGGATAAACAAAAAGCCCTTAAGAAAATTGCGAAATGTTTAGAACTTGGTAACTCTGCTAACGTTAACGAAGCGGCGAATGCAATCAAGATGGCTCATCGCTTGATGCTTAAGTATGGCCTCGATAAGGACGATATTGAGTTTATCAAGATGGGCAAAACCCAATCGACCCACCTTCTGCCAGCCAACGTTGGTTCAAATCTGCTTAGAATTATTCGCGGTATTAATACTAAATTTGGCGTCGAAGCCGTATTGCTCAATCACAAAGGTTTAAAACGTGTAGAGTTCATTGGTGAAGCTGACCGCGCTATCTTCGCTGCCTTCGCGTTTGATATCGTCTATCGTGAAATGAATGAGCAAACTGGCCGTTTCCGCAATGGTTTTGCCGGTTCAGGCACGCCGACAACTGAAGTGACCCGACGAGTCAACTCTTTCCTTTCCGGCTGGGTTGAAGGGGCTTTAGAAAAGCTACCGATCATCAGTCCTGATGAAGATTCAGCGAAAAAGATCGACGACTACATCGATAAAGAGTTTAAAAACATCGACCGCGAAACATTCAAGCAGCAGCTTAGAGAAGCGATGAAGAACTTGACCGAAGATTATGAAGTCGGTTTAAAGAAAGGTCGTACCGTCTCAGTTAACCGCCCTATCGACGGAGCACAAGCACCAAAAATGCTCAGATAGAGCAAGCTTTGTTCACCCACCGTTAATATTCAGTAAATTAATCTTTTCAGCGTTGACATAACGAATGCCATCGGTTTAATTCATGGCATTCGAGACCCAGACTGACCTTGTCTGGCAATAATAATGATACACGGAGATGTTATCGTGAAGAAGATTACGGCTGCTTTAGCCATCGCAATAGCCCTTTCTGGCTGCCAAGCAACACAGCGCCAAAACGCAACCACTGGCGAAACCGAAACCAACTCAGCAACCCAAGGTGCACTTATCGGCGCCATCGCAGGTGCTGCTGTTGGCTTAGCAACCGGTGATGACGCAACAGAGCGTCGACAGCACGCGCTGATCGGTGCTGCGGGTGGTGCCGCTGTCGGTGGCGGTATCGGTTACTACTTTGACCAACAAGAAGCCGCGCTTCGCAAAGAACTTATGAACTCTGGTGTGCAAGTAGAACGCGTTGGAGAAAATCAGTTACTGCTTCGTCTAGAAAACGGCATTGGCTTCCAGACAAGCTCTTATCAACTTGATTCTAGTATTCATAAAACCTTGCGTGGCGTAGCAAGAATCTTGGTTGAGTACCCAGATACTAGCCTTGTTATTGACGGCCATACTGACAGTACAGGCAGCGATACAACCAACCAAATCTTATCAGAGCGTCGCGCTGAATCAGTACGTTCTTATTTAGTTTCACAGGGTGTTGCAGCAGGTCGAGCCGTTGCTCGCGGCAATGGTGAACGATACCCGCTTTGTACTAACAGTACTTCGGAAGGTCGTGCTTGCAATCGACGAGTAGAAATTCAGATCTTACCGCTAAAATAGTACGACTAGATCGGTGCAAAAATGGCTTCTAAGGAAGCCATTTTTAATTCCTAATAGCGATTCGAAACAATAATTGTCTATTTTTTCTGTTCAATTGATATACTTAGCAAATACAACCACTTTTATCCTAGTGACTAGAGGCTGATTTGCGAATCCTATCCCTTCTACTACTTGTTTACTCTTCAGTGAGTTTTGCTCAAACAGTAGAAGAACTTACCCAAAGCGCACAAAATAACAATGTCCATGCTCAGTTAAAGCTCGCTGACAGATACTCGCAAGGGCAAGGTGTTCAACAGTCTAGCTCCGAAGCTTTCTATTGGTACCAACAAGCAGCAAACAATGGGAGTGATTCCGCCGCAGCAAATCTAGGACGAGCGTACTATAAAGGCCTTGGTACAAAAGTAGATATTGAGAATGCGATTTTTTGGCTAAGCAAAGCCGCCCTATCTGGTGACAAGCAAGCCCCATTGCTACTTGGCCAATTGTACGAACAAGCTAAAGAACAACCAAACAACCTTGATCTAGCCGAACTTTGGTATGAACAAGCGGCTAAAGAAAACCCAGATGCTGAGAAAGATTATGCTCGGGTACTTGAGCAGCAATTTAACAACCGTAGAGCTAAGCAAGTTGCCGCTATCGATCAGTTAGAAGTGGCTTTTGACCACCAAGATATAGAGCTAAGTCCGAAAGCCAAATCCGTAGCCCATCAAGGTCAAGCACAGAGCACAACTATCTATGCATTGATTGGATTACTCGCGTTGAGTATTGCGGTCATTATGTGGCTTTTACGCACAAACCGCTCACTTCGAGCGCTTACCGTCAACTCCGATTCAGATGCTCAAAGACAGCAGGTCAAGCTCGACAGGGAAATAAGACGTAAAGATGAGACGTTAAAGCAGCAAAAACGTCAGATGGAGGCGATGTATCGCCATATTAAAAAACTTCAAGCTCAGCCTAAGCCGACAGCGAAACCTCAATCAGCCGCACAAGATAAACCTATCGCGCTCGCTTGCGCACTTTTTGGCTTTAATCCAGCCAAGATCCCAGATGAAAAACAGATCAAACTTCGCTACAAGCAATTGTCTAAAGTTTACCATCCAGATTTAAAAGGCAGCGAAGAAGAGATGAAGCGTCTAAATCAAGCACTTAAAGTTATACTCAAACACGTTAACAAATAGTTACAAAACCCAAGTAATTAGATTTCCAATTTTAGACAAGGCTTAAATTACAAGGCGACGCAATCGATCCCCCTCCCATTCCACGTAACAAATAGTTAACCATATACCGTTATTCATGTCATAATCCGCCCCGAAAATAACACCTAGTAAATAGGGTGGGGAGAAATCTATGTTTACGATCGAAGGTGTATGCGATTGGTGCAAAAAACCAAGCATGCTAACCAAACATGAATACGTTGACGGTAAAAGCAATCATTCATGTAAAGAGTGCAATGACTTAGCGACATTGGATGTACGTCAGTTCAACATTGCAGAATTACAACAGCGTGAGCGTCAAATTAGCTCGCTACGTTAATTCGTACTCTTTCTCCAAGGACGACACTGAGGCCACCTTTATAGGTGGCTTTTTGCTTTATTGGCATAAGCATCAGTTTTATTAACACTTCGTTTACAACCATCATTGATTAAGGTAGGTTCAAATTAAGGATTAAGAATTGTGGCCGCTTAATGAACCCTAACATCGCAATAGAAATAGAGCGTAGAAAGCATCTAGAAATGATGGATGCCTTCCCTATGATCGCAATTCTACAAGGGGCTTTAGCTGCATTGGTTTTATGTGTCACCGTACTAAATTACGGGCTATCAAATCAAACTGTTATCTGGGCAGGCTTATTTGTATGCGTCATTAGCGCGCGCTATATCGTTGATCGTTCTTTAAGACCTCGTATCGACAGTCACAGCATGCACAAGACGCACTGGCTTACTCTACTGACCACTCGTTCTTTAATCGGTTTCGTTTGGTCATTAGGGTCTATTTGGTACATTCAACTTGCTCCAGAACATAACTTACTTTCTACCACGATCTGGTGTACTGCCCTCGCCTTCGCTGGCACGATCTTTCACATCAATTCGATTTCAGCGCTGCAAATATACTTTTGGTCACTGATCCTGCCTCTTGTTGTTTACTTTTCAATTGGCTTAGAGCGCCTGTTTGAAGCGTTTATCTTAGTGTTATGTGGCGTCATTTACGTCAGCTTGTATACCCGTATCTTGCACAATAAGGCGATAAAGAGAATTGCCGAAGAGATAGAGAAAGAACAACTAATCCGACAGCTTTCTGAAGCAAACCACTCTATTAAAGCACTCGCTGAACAGGATGCGTTGACTGAGCTAAAAAACCGCACCTACTTCAATCAAAAGATAGAAACCGTCTGGCAACGTAGCAAAGAGAAGCACCAAGATCTGTGTGTCATCTTATTTGATATTGACCACTTCAAACCTTTCAACGATAACTATGGCCACGTTTCTGGAGATAAAGCCTTACGCAAAGTCGCTAAACGACTTAAGACAATCGATTTAGAAGCGGAATACAGTTTCTTTGCCAGAGTCGGCGGTGAAGAGTTCGTAGCGGTATTACCCAATACGAGGCTAGATAAAGCGAAATCCATTGCAGAGCTGATTCGGTTCGATATTGAAAATGCGGCGATTGCTCACCAATACTCCTCCTGTGCAGATGTCATCACTATCAGTGCTGGAGTTGCTATGAACACTTCAGAACAAGTCTCTTCGATTATTGAAATGATGGAGCAGGCAGATAAGGCCCTCTATCTCGCGAAAGAGGGCGGCAGGAATCGAGTAGCTATATCTGTAGAGCCTAAAGAACAACCGCATCTGGTTGAGCTTCAGGTGCAGCCCTCTTAAACGCTTCCAACTCATTTAGTGACGTTGTCACTCTGACAATATTTGTATAGGGCGTTAAATCAACATCGAAACGCTTGGCGTTGTATACCTGCGGGACAAGGCAAGCATCAACTAAAGTCACTTCATCGCCCACGCTATATTTTCCGCTACACAATTTCAGTCGTTTTTCCAGCGCGGAAAAGCCCTGCTCTATCCAATGCCGATACCAGCGAGTTTTGGATTCCTCTTCAACAGACAACTCACCTGACAAATATTGCAGCACTCTCAGATTATTGAGAGGGTGAATATCGACGGCGATATCCTGCGCTAGAGACTTCACGATGTAGCGGCGCTCATTATCTAGCGGGGTAAGCGCAACCTCTGGGTAAGTTTCATCAAGATAGTCGATGATCGCTAACGATTGATTAAGAGTGACGTCACCATCGACTAATACTGGCACTAACTGATTCGGGTTGAGTTTTTGATAATCGGCGGAGTGTTGTTCTCCGCCGTTTTTTACCAAATGAATAGAGCGCTGCTGATAACTTAACTGTTTCAGATTAAGCGCGATTCTCACACGGTATGCCGCTGAAGAACGCCAATAACCATAGAGAATGCGATCATTCATATTTCACCACTTGCTGGTCAATCGCGCCAAAGATCGAGTGACCATCCGCGTCTTTCATTTCCATCTTGATCCGGTCACCAAACTTCATAAAACTCGTTGATGGTGAGCCATCACGAATCGTTTCTATCATTCGTACTTCAGCAATGCAGGAGTACCCGACCCCACCTTCAGCAATCGCGGTGCCAAAGTCCGTACCTTGTTTGTTTGACACTGTGCCCGAACCGATGATCGCTCCCGCTGATAGAGGGCGGCTTTTGGCTGCATGTGCAATCAGCTCGGGAAACTCGAACGTCATATCGACACCGGCATTTGGACACCCAAAGGGTTCATTGTTGTAAAAGCTTAGAAGTGGCAGATTCACTTTACCCCCATCCCAGTCATTCCCTAGTTCATCTGGTGTTACCGCTACTGGAGAGAAGACGGAAGATGGTTTGGATTGAAAGAAGCCAAACCCTTTCGCGAGTTCGTTAGGGATTAATCCGCGCAGTGAAACGTCATTGACCAACATAATCAGCCTGATAGATTTCGCAGCTTCTTCTGCCGTGACTCCCATTGCAACATCGCCTGTTACGACAGCGACTTCACCTTCAAAATCGATCCCCCACTCTTCACTCACGACTGGGATATCATCACAAGGTCCGATAAATGCGTCAGAGCCACCCTGATACATCAAGGGATCGGTCCAAAAACTTGGCGGCATTTCCGCACCACGCGCTTTGCGTACCAGTTCGACATGGTTGACATACGCTGAGCCATCCGCCCATTGATAAGCACGCGGCAAAGGAGATTCACTCAAAGCAGGCTCAAATGGCATTTCGCTGGTTAGCTCACCATTATTCAGCGCGACATAGACCTCATTCAGCTGAGGTTCAACATGATTCCAATTGTCTAACGCTTCTTGCATCGTTTGCGCAACTTCAGGCACTGCGACACATTTTGTCAGTGCTTTGTTTACCACAACCAATAAGCCATCTCGACTATCATTCTTTAGGGTTGCTAACTTCATATTCAGTCCCTTTCTATTTTTCTTTCCAACTGTAGACGTACTCTTTGTTTTCCACCTGTTCGGCTTCGTTACTGAAGTTCAGTGCGTGTCTGGTATCAATCATAACCGCAACTTCATCAGTAAACTTCTTCTTGTACTCTTGACCCGCTTTAAAGGCTTTCGGGTGAGGCCCGTGAGTAAAGCCTGCAGGATGGAAGGTCACCATTCCCGCTTCAATATTGTCGCGACTAAAGAAATCTCCGGCGTGGTAAAACAGCACTTCGTCATAATCATCATTGTTGTGATAAAACGGCACTTTCAGTGCACCAGGGTCACTTTCAATAGGTCTTGGTACAAAGGTACATATCACGAACCCTTGACCAACAAAGGTGGTATGCGCCGACGGTGGTAAGTGGTAACGGTGTGACATTAATGGTCGGATATCACGCCAGTTCACTCGCACAACTGACAAATCGCCATGCCAACCGATCGCATCAAGTGGATTGAACGGATACGTTACGACACTAACTTGATCGTGACGCTTGATGTGAACCTGCGTAGCATCCTCGGAATACTGGGCTTTAAACTGGTCATCAATTTTTGGTACATCCAACACCGCTGGGTCAAACACAGCGTGATTTCCTACCATACCTTTCTCAGGTAGCGTGTAAGCCGCATCCGTGTTTTCAATCATCAAGACAAACATGGGTTCACGAGGCTCTAATCGCCAACTTGTCGAACGCGGAATCATCACATAATCGCCTTCAACCACTTCTAAGTGTCCGTAGTCACAGTAAAGATCTGCTGTACCTTGATGAATGAACAACAGCTCATCTCCATCAGCATTTCTAACTAGGTGCTTCATGGCACTCTCTAACTTCCATACGCGCACTTTACAGTTGGCGTTATGAAGAAGATGCGGCACAGACCAAGGCGAAAGCTGGTGCGATTCCTCTACGTGATTGAAGTTAAACGCACGTGGTTTTAAATCGCCCTCCCACTCACTCCAACCGGTAGGAGCATGTTGATGGTGAAAGTGGGCAGCAGGCCCAAAGAACCCACTACGGCCTGCTTCACGTTCGTAAATTGCCTCTTCGGGAAAATCAGCGTGCGCCTGCTTGGAGCACACTCCCTCCCGATGAGGGAATGTTATCCATTTATGCATCGTCTAGTACCCCACGACGGATTTGGTCTTCTTCAATCGACTCAAATAGTGCTTTAAAGTTACCCTCGCCGAACCCTTCATTGCCTTTACGTTGAATGATTTCGAAGAACACGGGACCAATTACTGTTTGGGTAAAGATCTGCAGTAGGATGCCATCTTTCATTGGTGCGCCATCGATCAAGATACGTAAATCGCGTAACTTCGATACATCTTCTTTGTGCCCATCCACGCGGCTATCGACTTTTTCGTAGTAAGTATCAGGGGTTGGCATAAAGTCCATACCACGATCACGCAGAGTTTGGACTGTCTGGTAAATATCATCTGTGGTTAAGGCAATATGCTGAATACCTTCGCCGTTGTACTCACGAATAAACTCTTCAATTTGCGACTTGTCATCAGAGGATTCGTTGATAGGAATTCGGATCTTGCCACAAGGCGCAGTCATCGCTCGGCTCACCAAGCCCGTCAATTTACCTTCAATGTCAAAGTAGCGAATCTCACGGAAATTACCAATACGCTCATAGAAGCCCGACCATACGTCCATATTACCTTGCTTAACATTATGCGTTAGGTGGTCTATCTCGTAGAGGCCGACATCCATTTTAGCAAGACGCTCCTTCGCGTCTTCATAAAAGCGGAAGTCTACTTCATAAATACTGCCATCTTGGTAACGATCAACGAAATACAGCAAGCTCTCACCAATACCGTATATCGCAGGGATGCTAAGCTCCATTGGGCCAATTTCAGTAATGTATTCTTTACCACCATTGTCTAGCGCCTGCTTCATTGCAACCGCTGAATCTTTCACGCGAAATGCCATGCCACACACAGAAGGGCCATGAATTTCAGCAAAAGCATGGGCCTGACTATGGGGCTGAGCATTAACGATAAAGTTCACGTCACCTTGTCGATACAGCCACGCTTCCTTTGAACGGTGTTTAGCCACTTCTGCAAACCCAAGCGAATTAAACAGGTCTTTAAGCGCTTGAATACCTTTCGCGTCTGCCGCTGTGTATTCAACAAACTCAAATCCATCTGTACCTAGTGGGTTGTACGCTTCGTTCATTTCTATATCCCTCGTTATTGATCTAACTACCGTGTAACTATCAATAACTTGGCTCAGCTAAGCGCAAATTTGAACCTTACACGCCCAATCAGAAGTTAACGAAATGTAATTGCAAACTGTAAACACGTTTAATTGAGACAACATTAACTCATTTAAATCAATGCGTTAACCCCAAAACCAAAGTAACAATTAGTTTACATTCCACCCATAATCATAACTTCCTGCTTATTAATAATTATAGTTCAGTCTTGAATTTGACTCTGAAGAACAAACAGGTCTAGCTGCCTCGTTACATTGAGCAAATCAATCCAATCACTCACATAAAATTACCGAGCAAATCGTTAACCATAAATTGACATTAGGAGTTGCTGATAGATTGATATAGCGCAGACAAATCTCCCCTTCGAGCCGTTATGGTTACTTCCTCTGTTCCTTAACGAGGTATAACAATGACTCAAATTAACCGTGAACGTCTGGTAGAACACTTTATCCAGCTAGTGAAAATTGACAGCGAATCTCGCAATGAAATACAAATTGCGCAGGCGCTAGCAGAACAGTTAGGCGAGCTAGGCTTTACTGTCCATAAACTGCCAGTGCCTGAAGAGGTTTCAAATGGCTTTAACGTCTATGCTCGACTAGAAGGTACGATTGACGATAGCGTTGTGCTTAGCTGCCATATGGATACCGTGACTCCAGGCATTGGTATTGAGCCAGTGATTGAAGACGGCATCATTCGTTCGAAAGGCAACACTATTTTAGGTGGTGATGACAAATCGGGTATTGCCGCGATTATGGAAGCAGTTCGCAGCATTAAAGCGCAAAACCTAGCGCACAAGACCATTGAACTTGCCTTCACGGTGCATGAGGAAGGCGGCCTATTCGGTTCTGAAAACTTCGACATGTCTTACATTCAAGCCGACAAAGCAATCGTATTAGATACCGGTGGTCCTATTGGTACTATCGTCAATGCCGCACCGGGCCAGCAAAAGATCGTTGCTAACTTTATTGGTCGCCCTGCCCATGCAGGCTTAGCACCGGAAGAAGGTATCAGCGCGATTCAAGTCGCCTCTGAAGCCATCACCAACATGAAGTTACTGCGTATTGATGAAGAGACAACGGCTAACATCGGTATTGTTCAAGGTGGTAACGCAACCAACATCGTTATGCCTGAGCTAAAAGTGGTTGCAGAAGCGCGCTCACTAAACGATGAAAAACTGACAGCACAAGTTGCTCATATGGTTGAAACCTTCCAAGCGGCAGCAGATAAGCATGGCGCACAAGTTGAGATTGAATCGACCCGTGCATACAACGCGTTTGTAATTGCAAATGATCATCCACATATTGAGTCGGTAAAAGCCTCTTTCGAAGCCATTGGTGCAAACCCTTACACTAAAGGGACCGGTGGTGGTAGTGATGCCAACAACTTTAATGCCAAAGGGTTAACCACGGTTAATATCTCTACTGGTATGGCAAAAGTTCATACTACAGAAGAGTTCATTGCTATTGATGATATGGTGAAAGTGACGGAGTTTGTTGAGCACTATCTAACACACTAAGTAACGTTGAAAACCACAAAAGCCGCAAATTGCGGCTTTTGTTTTATTGATTGTCACGCGCTACTCTTTGGTCAATTTCACCACCCTTTCCTCGCGCATTTCCTGAGTCATCATTGAGGCAAACTCATCATGGTTAAGGGGTTGTGAAAACAGATAGCCCTGATACTGATCGCAGCCTTCTTGCACAAGAACATCCAACTGCTCCTGAAATTCGACCCCTTCCGCAACAAGTTTGATCCCTAAACTGTGCCCCATTTGAATGATGGTACGGACAAGTACCCGATCAGAGTGATTGATAGCACACTCATCAATAAAACACTTATCAATCTTGATAATATCAATAGGCAGTTGTTTTAAATATTTGAGGCTTGAGTACTCAACACCAAAGTCATCTATCGCGATAGAGACACCAATCGCTCTTAGCTGACGGCATATATCGGTAATGTTCTCCGGATCGCTCATCAAGGTAGATTCCGTAATTTCTAGCTGTAATAGATGCGAAGGAAGTTGTGTCTCTTTGAGCGCCTTACACACCACTTCAAATAGGTCTGCATGCGCAAACTGCACGGTTGAAACATTGACCGCAATACAAACCGGTAGGTGCTGATCATAATACTGTTTCGCTTGGCGACACGCTTCATGGATGATCCAGTGACCTATAGGCACAATCTGGGTCGTCTTTTCAGCAATTGGAATAAACTCCGCCGGAGATATTGGCCCGAGTTGCGGGTGGTTCCAGCGCAGCAAGGCTTCCGCACCGACTATCTTAACTGATTCAACGTCTACCTTAGGTTGAAACATAAGAATAAACTGGTGGCTAGATAAGGCAGAACGTATCTCTGTTTCGATTTGATGCTGCCTTATGGTTTCCCCAAGCAACTCATCATCAAACCAACACACTGCCCCACCACCGACCGAGCGAGCTTTATATAGAGCGAAGTCAGCGTTTTTCTCCCACACTTCTGGGCTACCTACCGCATCTGCTGCATAGGCAACTCCAATACAATAGGAGAGTCGATGAGACGTATTATCTACATCAAACATCGCTCTTTGATGGCGATTTAACTCATCGACCAACTGCTCAAGTTTAGGTTGAAGATCCTTATTCTCGACAACAACAATAAATTCATCTCCGCCAAATCGATATACTTTGCCTACATCTCCCACAATACCGGTAATGTGCTTAGAGAACGCGATGAGTAACTCATCACCATAGCGATAACCTAAGCGGTCGTTAACATTTTTAAACCCTTCAAGACCAATGTGCACCATCCCAAAATGTTTCGCATTATGCTCAGTTATCTTATCGATATCCTCTTTATAGGCATTGGCATTGGGCAGTTTCGTCAAGTAGTCGGTCTGACTTTCTGTTTTAAAAGTCGCCGCTTGTTGTTGCGTTTTTACAAACAAGTAAGTCATTAATGTGGCAAACACAGTGACTGCGGTCATCTCAATTGAGGTATCAATAAACGTATGAAAATCTGAAATGGTTAACTGGTATAAGTAGCCATTAATCAGTGCAGCACATACCGCAATTGACCACAATGTTCCCGGAAACAGCACTATATAGCAAAGCGGTAAGAAGAATAGACACGCTTTAACAAGATCTAGAGGGAAAGGTTGAATCAATCCTCCAATCAAGAACAAACTAGTGGCTGAAAAAGCAAATACGTGTTTGAGAGATCGGTTGGTACAATACAATGCTAACAATAACAAAACGGGGAATAGGTAGAATGCATATTCCCAAGGGTGCGGTTGCAGCAAAAATGAGTGGGACATAACCCCTACTGCAACGATGTAGGCGATATAAGCGATAACTTGTACGGCTTCGTTTACCTTAAATAGCTGCTGCATTTGATGCCTTGCTTACTTGTTTCTTCTAATAAACAGTAGCGCATATTTGGCATCTTCGGCGGACTCAAATAGATTTACAATTGCGAAAATAGCAAAAACGCCTCAAAAATGAGGCGTTGTTTCATTCAAACAGAACGGGTTCTACAGGCCGAGCTCGTCAGATAGGGCTTTCATCTGCTTTAGATCCATTTGATGAACCCTAATCATCTGTTCTACTTGGCTCAAGCGAGATTGAGCCTCATCTTGTTTATCACACGAATCTGATTTAGCGTCCCAAGACGTCCCTTCTAAATAGATATCACATGCTTTCTTAAGCTCTGAGATCTTAGGTTGGAGTTCTTCCCTCTCTTTCTCTAGGGACTCTAGCTCCATTTTTACTCTTAGCTCTTGTTGAAACAATTCACGAGAACGCTCAAACATAGTCGCCTGCATGTCAGCTTGCCGATTAAGCTTGTTGTTTTGTGAGTTCGCAGTCTGCAGCTGATCTTTTTGCGTAGCGATCTGCTCCTCAAGCGACAGGTTAACTTTTTCCAGCTCGTTGACTTGCTGTTCTAGTTTACCGATCGCTTCTTGGTGCTCAGCTTGTTGTTCCTCTATCGCTTTTTGTAGCTTGAGTTCCACTTCATCGTCGACCTTAGCCACTTTCTCTTCAACCTGAACGACCATTTTCTGCTTATCTTCGGCCAAGGTTTGGTATTGCTGCTCCAAAGTCTGATAAGTCGATTCCCACTTTTTTGCAGTCAGTGATGAGCCAACCAAGCCCCCTAACGCCAAACCTAAAACACCCGCGATGATAATGTAGAGATGCGTTCGCTTGTCTCGTTCTTCAATAACGACGACGTCTTCGTTCTCTTGGTTATCAGTATGTTCGTTCACTTATATGCTCCTGAGGGTTAACGCATCAGCTCTGTAATCATGAGTGTAGTTGTATAAAGTAAAAAGCCAGAAACCAAAGTAACAACCACGTATTTCTGTAGCTTTTCGCTTGTCCGATAACGAATCAAAACAAACGCTAAAGCCACTAAAAATGCAATTGCAAGTAACCTTGTCATAACCTCTCCTTAGGCAGACTTTCTATTCATTACTTTATACCATTTTTACGCTCAAATAGTCAGAAACGCGTAATTTTACTGGCTAAGAATTTAAATTTAATTGATTCAAATGGTTACTTTGTTATCAAAGTGCAAATCTAAGAGTAAATTACGAGCATTTTAGCGCCGTACACAGCATTTTGTTTGGTGCTCTGGTCGAACTAAGGTATAAAGAGCTAACGAAAAATAGTGAGAAAAAACGATGAAACCATACAAGTTGGACAACAAAAAACGCCGCATCCAAAAGAAACTATTCTTGGGTGAATTTGCAATGCTTGGATTCGAACTAAGCTGCGAAACCACAATCACCGATTTCGATAAGTATGATGTGTTTGTCGATGAGTTCATCGATTACATTGATGGCTTAGGCCTTTGCTTTGGTGGCGGCGGCCTAGAGCTGTTTGAAGGCTTCTTATGCTGCAATGCTCGCTATGCCGATGTGACTGAAGAACAAAAAGCACAGGTTGTTGCATGGCTAGAAGCTCGTGAAGAGGTTAAATCAGTACAAACTAGCGAATTGGTAGACGCAAACTACTTCTAATTTCCGCCCCCTGTCTATGCAAAATTGCGCCATTTACGGCGCTATTTTTGTATCTCTATCTCACTTCCATCCCAAGATTATATTGAGCCAAACAGCGCGTTACATAACTTACTTTTAACAAAGCAGCAATGACAATCGTGCTTATATGTGCAGCAATCTGTTCACCTAAGGTAAATTTATCAGCGTATGGATAGGAGATAAGTACACTGACAACTAACGCGATAAAGGTTAATAGCAGTGCAACATTCGAAAAGTTCAAAAGTTTATTAAAAGTAGTATTGGTTGGTTGAGCAAACATATCGACCTCACTTTGATCATTTTATTGTTTTATGCCCTCTACATTGCACATACCTTGCCAAAAATTAATATTATTTAAAATCTTACACTTACAAAAACAATCAAACACCACAAGAGTCATTTTGACTTAATTAAAATCGTGTCTTAATGACACCATCAATACCATTAAACATCAACAAATCATCACTATAAAAACCTTTCATTTGATGTAAATCAGCTATTGAAATACAAAAAAATAATGATAGAGTTCACACATCGATAGCAACCAGTGCTATCGACTAGCAATTACTCGATAAGTCGAGCAATTGTTCCGATGAAGACTGCAGGAGAGTGGTTATTTACCAAATATTAACATTTGGCAAGAATAACCTACCGAAGAAGTAAATCTTTCAGGTGCCACTTAGGTGGCGGGGACTGTAGTTGGAGGAGCCTCTGGAGAGAACCGTTAAATCGGTCGCCGAAGGAGCAAGCCTATTCGTAGGTGAAACTCTCAGGCACAAAGGACAGAGGAGTGGAAAGAACAATTCAGCTATGTCGTTTTTCTGCCTGTAGCTAATCGGGATCAATGATCTCTGCACTTTCACTCTTCTCCTTAAATAAGCATTATCACTTAAGGGGAAATCATGGATAACCTTCAATCTTTACTTAAAACAATCGACAGCTTTGTCTGGGGTCCACCACTATTGATCTTATTGGTTGGTACCGGTGTCTACTTTACTTTTCGTTTGGGCTTACTACAGTTTCGACACCTGCCGACAGCGCTAAAAATGGTCTTCAGTAAAGATGATTCTAAAAAACAAGGCGACGTCTCTAGTTTCGCTGCGTTGTGTACTGCCCTATCAGCAACAATCGGTACAGGTAACATCGTAGGTGTCGCGACAGCAATCAAACTTGGTGGACCAGGTGCTCTATTCTGGATGTGGCTTGCAGCCCTATTCGGTATGGCGACCAAATACGCAGAGTGTTTGCTTGCTGTAAAATACCGCAAAGTCGACGACAAAGGCCAGATGATCGGTGGCCCTATGTACTACCTGCAATATGGGGTAGGTTCTAAAGCTTTAGCTGTGATGTTCGCTGTATTTGCATTGGGCGTAGCCTGCTTCGGCATCGGTACCTTCCCGCAGGTCAACGCGATCTTAGACGCTAGCGAGATCTCGTTTGGTGTTTCTCGCGAAATCTCTGCCAGTGTACTGACACTGCTTGTTGCTTTTGTAACACTGGGCGGTATTAAATCTATCGCGAAGGTCGCCGGTAAAGTCGTACCGACCATGGCACTGTTCTACGTATTAGCCTGTTTAAGCGTTATTATTATGAATGCAGACAAGCTACTAGATGCGGTAGAGCTTGTACTGGTTTCTGCCTTCACGTCCACAGCAGCTACTGGCGGATTCTTAGGCGCGAGCATCATGCTAGCCATCCAGTCAGGTATTGCTCGCGGCGTATTTTCTAACGAATCTGGCCTAGGTAGTGCGCCAATGGCGGCAGCGGCAGCAAAAACCGATTCATGTGTAAAACAGGGCCTGATCTCAATGACAGGCACCTTCTTCGACACCATCATTATTTGTACTATGACGGGTCTTGCGCTGATTCTTACTGGTGCTTGGCAAAGTGACTTTGCAGGTGCAGCCATGACCACTCATGCCTTTGCGGTTGGCCTTAATGCCGACACATTTGGACCAATGCTTGTCTCAATTGGTTTGATCTTCTTTGCCTTCACCACCATTTTAGGTTGGAACTACTATGGTGAACGCTGCGTGGTTTACCTATTTGGCACCAAAGCGGTGTGGCCATACAAACTTGTGTTCGTTTGCTTAGTTGCTTCTGGCGCCTTCTTACACCTAGATATGATCTGGATTATTGCCGATATCGTGAACGGTCTAATGGCAATTCCAAACCTAATTGGTCTTATTGCTTTACGCCATGTTGTGGTTGAGGAAACAAAGCTTTACTTTGCGCAAGTTTCAGCAGTTCGAAATAATCGAGTGACGGTTTAGACTCATTAGACTCTGATTAAGCCCAACCAATGCGAAGCCGTAACGCTTCGCATTTTTGTTTTATCTAACTGAAACAAATACTTCACCCAATCGACCTCCTACAGTTCTAAACTTGTCTCAAACCCTGTTAGAGCTTCAAAATGATTGGACATATCCCCCGCGACATTCAACACATTGAACAACTTTCGGAGCAGTATCCTAAGCACGTACGTTTAAACCTCCTTGATAAGATCCCGCATCAAGGGAAGTCTCTGCCATTATACGCTTTGGAAATAGGAGCAAACATTCAACAATCTCCCTGCCTTTTCTTTATTGGCGCAATTCATGGTGTCGAGCGGATTGGTAGCCAGATCATTCTGGCGTTTGTAAAGAGCTTACTACGCAGACTAGAGTGGGACAGGCAGTTAAAAGAGACGTTGGAACGAGTTCGAATCGTCGCGATTCCAGTCGTTAATCCGTGGGGCGTCGCTCTTAAAAAGCGAGCCAACCATAATGGTGTCGATTTGATGAGAAACGCGCCAATCAAAAGCTCAAATCCTATTCATCAACTCTATGCTGGGCAAGATTTTAGTTCTGCACTGCCATGGTATCGTGGTAACCCGGATCAAATGGAGCGGGAGCTACAAGCCTTGTCACAGTACATTCTCAGCTGTACCAAGGATTCTAGATCAACGATTCTACTCGACCTTCATAGTGGCTTTGGCGCACGTGATAGACTTTGGTTTCCGTATGCCCACAGTAAACAACCACCAAGTAATTTGTCCCAATACTACTTGCTGTATAGGCAGTTTCGCAAAAGCTACCCTCACTATGAGCTTTACCAGTTTGAACCGCAATGGCACCAGTACACAACTCATGGCGACTTTTGGGATTGGATGCTTATGCAACACCAAACGAAATCAGAGCACGACTTTTTACCGCTCACTCTTGAACTTGGTTCATGGCTATGGGTGAAAAAGAACCCAATACAGATGCTGCGATTTAGCCAAATGTTTCACCCAACTAAACCCCATAGGATCAAACGGGTACAACGGCGACACAGTACTCTGCTAAGCTATTTAATTCAGGTGCTCGACAACAATTTACTCGCCGAGATGTCGATAAGCGATGAAGAAAAGTATAGGGAAAAGGCCAACAATTTATGGTACCGATAGTCTTAGTTAGAGGATTATTAAGAGAAAGTGGTCATTGGCAGGATACGGTCAATGCCTTTCAACAAGCCTCTCCCGAGCTCACGGTCATCACACCCAATGTGCCCGGTAACGGTGAGCTTTACTACCAGACCAGCCCAAGCAGTATCAAGAAAATGCTTACTCCCGTGATTGCACAACTCCCTAAGGACTGCGAACGCTATCACTTAGTTGCGATTTCAATGGGTTCCATGCTCGCCAGTCATTGGGCACATACACTACCGGGTCAGGTAGCAAGCTTAACCCTGATTAATCCGAGTTTTTCTCGCTACAGTCCTTTTTGGCAACGAATAAATCTTCAGGCACTACTCATTATTGGCGCATCAAGTTTAAAAGGAAGTGATGCATTCCAACAGTCCATCATCGAATGGACGAGCCCAATCAGCCTGCATCGCCCCGAAGTGATCGAACATCACCTTAATCTTGCACGAAATCACCCTGTCACGGCACGCAATGCGATTCGCCAATTGTATGCTGCGGCAAGATTTAAAGGGCAAAGTACTCCACCAGCAATTCCAACACAAATCATTGTCAGTGAGCGAGACAAACTAGTAGATAGTCGATGTGGAGAAGCTATCGCGAAGGGTTGGAAGGTAGAATTAAAACGCTTTGATTGTGATGCGCACGACTTGCCGTTAGCCAAACCGCACGCACTTTGTGATCATCTTTTACACTGGTTTGCCAATATCGAGCTAAGCACAGACTATACCTGAGGCTTTTCAACCAAAAGCTTGATGCCAAGAAAGACTAAAACAGCCCCTGTCGAACCTTCCATCCAGCGGGTAAATCGCGGACTTTGAAGCAAGTTTTTCGCTTTCGTAAGCACACCAGCTAAACCACACTGCCAAACCATAGCAATAACAAAATGGATCGCAGCCATTAAGCAAGATTGTAAGAATGCTGAACCTTCAGGGTTGATGAACTGAGGCAAAAACGCGAGGTAGAAAACCGCTGTTTTAGGGTTTAGCACGTTAGAGAGAAAGCCTTCACGTAATGATCGCTTAGCATCAAGAGGCGTTGAGCCCACCACGGCGTTTGTATTTAAACCTGAACTCGTTCCATTTAAGAGACCTTTCAAGGTCATCACACCTAGCCATATTAAGTAGGCTGCACCAACCATCTTCACTGCGTTAAACAGTTCGGCAGATTGCGCCAAAATCGCAGAAATACCCACGGCTGAAAAGGTGGCGTGGACGAACAGACCAAGACATATCCCTAAGCTTGTTAAAAAGCCATCACTAAAACCACCGCGCGAGGAGTTACGAATTACCAAGGCAGTGTCTAACCCCGGAGTCAGGGTAAGAATAGTAATTGCGATTAAAAAGGCTTCGAAATTCATAATCATGGGTCGTCCTGACTGATTAGGGTCTGTTTACAATTTCACCCATGGTATAGGAAGGTATAACCGAGGTTCAACTCTTGATTAAATTCACTTGGTCTCATAATCATTGATTGATAAGCTTTCGCCTTTACAAATCAATAGTCACGGAAGGCGATCCATGAGCGCATTCGAAAAACTCAAACAACATTCTAAGAAGATTTCTCACTTCAATCACCTTGCTGCTATTTGTGGTTGGGACCAAGCAGCGGTTATGCCATCAGGCGGAAATCAAGCTCGCTCGGAAGCAATGGCAGAACTGTCGGTGCACATTCACGGCTTACATACTCAGCCACAACTAGAAGACTGGTTTGCCGAAGCCGAATCTGAACAGCTAAACACTCAAGATAAAGCCACATTGCGCGAGTTAAAGCGTCAATGGCAACAGGCGAACGTGTTACCAGAGTCATTAGTGCAGGCCAAATCTTTAGCGGGTTCTAAATGTGAGCACGCATGGCGTACCCAACGCGGAGACAATGACTGGCAGGGTTTTGAAAAAAACTGGGCAGAGGTGGTAAAGGTCTCACAAGAAGAAGCGCAAATTCGCGCTGAAGTAAATGGTCTTTCTCCTTACGATGCCATGCTCGATATCTATGAACCGGGAACTAATTCCGAATCTCTTGACCGTCTGTTTAGCGACGTAAAAACTTGGTTACCTGAACTGATCAACCAAGTGATCGATAAGCAAGCCGCTGAACATTTCGTACAAGCAGAAGGCACTTTCGATACCAGTAAACAGAAAGCGCTTGGCCTCGAAGTAATGAAGCTACTTCAATTTGACTTCAATCACGGACGCTTAGATGAAAGTGTTCACCCATTTTGTGGCGGCGTACCAACGGACGTTCGTATTACCACTCGTTACGATGAAAGCGAGTTTGTTCAGTCCTTAATGGGCATTGTTCACGAAACTGGGCATGCTCGCTATGAGCAAGGACTGCCAAAAGCACTGTCTGGCTTAGCATCTGGTGAAGCGCGTTCAATGGGAATCCACGAATCTCAGTCTCTATTCTTTGAAATGCAAGTAGGCCGAAGTGACGCATTTATCGAACACCTTGCTCGTCTAGCTGGCCAGCATTTTGATGGTCACAGCGCAGAGCTATTCTCGCAATCAAACTTCCAAAAACTCTACACACGAGTTAAGAAAGACTTTATCCGCGTCGATGCTGACGAGCTCACCTACCCTGCTCACGTCATTTTGCGCTATGAAATCGAGCGTGACCTGATCAATGGCAAGATCAAACACACTGATGTTCCAGAGTTGTGGAATCAAAAAATGCAACAGTACTTAGGGCTTTCAACTGAAGGCAATTATAAGAATGGTTGTATGCAAGACATCCACTGGACAGACGGTGCATTTGGTTACTTCCCGTCATACACATTAGGTGCCATGTATGCGGCTCAGTTTATGGCTGCAATGAAACAAACGGTTGATGTGGATGGCGCAATTCGAAGCGGCGACCTATCACCTATTTTCATTTGGCTAGAAGATAAGATCTGGAGTAAAGGGAGCTTGTTAACCACGGATGAACTTGTGCAGCATGCGACTGGTGAAACACTCAATGCCAAGTTCTTCCAAGAGCATTTGAAGAGCCGCTATTTATAAGCTTAATGCGGGAACAGTCACTCAGGCTGTTCCCGCACTAGTTCAATTGAATAACTACAAGAGTCAAACTCTTGAGGCACGAACACGTTCTAGTAGTTCTTTTCTAGTGTGAACTCGACCAGCCGCAACATCATCTTTAGCCATCAGAGCCAACTTTAACAGCGCATTTGCCTGTCGTTCAGCATGAATAGCTCGTTCTTCTTGTTCCCTTTCTTCCGCAGTTTGAATATAAAGCTCAGCCGTACCATCTTTAGTTACGACACAGCCGCCTTTGAAGGCGTCAGGATTACTAAGTTTATCAATTGCAACGCGTTGTGACATCGTATGAGTCTTATTCATAGTGACCTCGCTAAAAGTTAAGCAACAATTTTGTGCCAACATTATCTTGAGGTCAAATATGGGCTCAATTTGACTCAACAACTATGAGTATCTCTACTGATCGGAAAGGTGTTTGACGTTGACTACGTAAGCCGAAATGGTGACCTATCACCTATCTTCACTTGGCTAGAAGATAAAATCTGGAGTAATGGAAGCTTGTTAACCACGGATGAATTGGTGAAACACTATACCCTACATATTTTCAAAATCATTTAGTAAGTCGTTAACCGAATCGATGAGCCAAAACTAACAAAAATACTCGCGTATTGCTTTACTTAGTGAAACGTAGTCAGCGGCAACCTGTAGCAAGCTATTTGTCACTTACCATATTTTTTCGACCAATGCTCAAACTGCTCTCTAGTAACCGTTGATACATCTAGGTTTGTTTTCACATCTTTGGTGGCTGGTATAGATCTGTATTCTTGTGGAAAATGCCAAATGTTAAAAACATCATTGGGCATCGTGTCATAAATTAACTTATCCCAACCCAATGTCATTGCAATACGTTTGCAAGCGATTTTCTTAGCAAGGTCTATTTGTGCATTTTCATCTAGATATAGCCAATGACCTGTATTAACTGCACCAGTCAATATATCGACAGCCTGTAACGCCAAGTGATTTTTTGAGTCTTCCATGCTCAGCTCTTCAATCACCTTTCGACCCGACTTGTTTTGAAGCATATTGTTACTGATAATCTTAACTACTTCATCCTGCTTTTTATAGGATGTACTTTTTTGATCCATTCTAACTGTTGTTTTGTTTCGTTTATTCTTTAGTGTGTTCGCAAGTAAAAAGTCATAGGTGGTAAAAAATGCTTCTTCCTCATCTCGGTGCCATTTCCTATAAACGTCTTTGCGGACGACAATACTATGAAACGAGCATGGACTTTTGTGTATAAACTTCACTAGTTCAATACAGAGGTTTAGTTTACCTGCACTATTTCTAATCTTCTGCCATTTTAACTCGCCTCGCACGCCACTTCTTGAAATCAGCTGATCAACGACACGCTCTAGCTCGGGTAAGTAGCTCTTAGGTACAACTAATATTCCTATTGTGTAGCAAGGGCAACCCGCGGTATTGCCGCTTTCATCTGAAAAGGCTATTAACTCTTCCACCCAATCAACTCCGACTATCACCAGAACCATTCATACTCTACACAATACTATAAATCAGAATGCATACAAAGACGCGATGAAATTTTAAGTACGAGACAGACGGCGCATTTGGTTACTTCCCGTCATACACATTAGGTGCCATGTACGCGGCTCAGTTTATGTCGGCCATGAAACAAACAGTTGATGTAGACGGCGCAATTCGAAGCGGCGACCTATCACCTATTTTCGCTTGGCTAGAAGATAAGATCTGGAGTAAAGGAAGCTTGTTAACCACGGATGAACTGGTGAAGCAAGCGACTGGTTAAACACTCAATGCCAAGTTCTTCCAAGAGCATTTAAAAACACGTTACTTGGGCTAATTTGTAAAAACTAAGACAACGGTTTGACTGCCTGACTGACGCACTCTTTCAGGCAATCAACCCGTTCTAGATTTACCCATTCATTTTTCAGAACGACTTCAAAAGCCCTGAATGATAATCTGAGATGTCCAAGGTAACACCATACTCTTGAACCCATTGGTCGAGTTTCGCTTGAGCGGCATTTAAACTGTTCATGGTGATGGTGTTGTCATCGAGTTGCCAAAGCTGACGAGATCCGTCGTAGCTAAATTGAAGTGCCAGCATCGCATCAACATTTCCATCTTGTGCCGCTGTTTGTAGTGCTCGATTCTTACGGTGAATCAGGTTTAATGCCTGTTTAAGATCCCAAACATACGCAACTTCACGCATTTTAGGATGCGTTTTTAGCTTTATCAACGTCACCACCACCCCAATTGCACTAACGATGACACCAAGTAGATTCCAGTGAAAATGAGAACCTTGTTCTGCTGGGAATAGGTAAATCAGCGTTTGAGAAATGGCCAAACTAAATACAGACAAAGCCGCAATACAGGCGACAATAACGATATTTAAACGTGAACGGTATAACTGCTTGTCGATTTTTTGTAACTGCATCAATAATCCATTTTTAGCGCCGACCAAAGCCATATCAATGGCCTTAAAAGAATGAGTGATTATACACATCACGCTCGATGATTAGTAAGGACACTCGCAGATTATTGGCAGAAACCCCTTCTGCCTAAATTGAGTCTTCAATTTACAGAGATCTCTAGAGCTCAATTGATATCCCTAACTCTTTCCGTTTTCGCTTACTTAACCCCAAGGCCACCAAGCGATATGACTCAGACAAGTAGTATTTCAAGTCTTCATCTAACTCGCCTGATGTTTGGGTTTGTTGAATCCATTTCATGCCACGCGAAGCAAAATAAGGCGCGGGTTTATACCCTTCACAATCACTCAGAAACTGGAAGTTCAAATCCGATGTTTTAAAAGTGAATGCGGCTTCTCCACCGTCGCTCCAGCCGCCGATGGCAAAGACTTTTCCACCAACTTTCCATACGTGAGAGTTACCCCATTGAATAACGTGGCTTGTCGCAGCGAACTCTCCACAGAACTGATTAAACTCTTCGTAAGTCATAGTATTCTCCAATTCCTTAAGTATACGGATAACGCGAAAAGAACTAGGCTAATGACAACACTATAACCTACATACCATTTCCATCAGTCCATTGTTTTCAGAAGACTTGGAAAAGCCATGAGCTTGGTAGAGTTGTACTGCAGGGTTTTCAATAAACACCCTCAAGATGATAATTGAACTGGCTCGCTCCCTTGCATGCTGTTTTATCAAGCTTATAGATTTAGAGCCATAGCCTCTGCCTTGAAACTGAGGCTCTAATTGGAAATCTCATAGATACGTTGTTTCACCTTGGTCATAACTAAAGCGAACTAAACCAACTCGCTCTTCATCCACACAGATTTCAAAGTTATCTAGCTCTTCCCAGCTTTCGAGAAAGCGTTGATGATCCCACTCTATTCCTCTACTTTGATAATACGCCGACATATTTTCAAGAGTCAGAGACTCAGCGTATCGAGCGTCCGAAGCCGGATTGAATACTAACTGCATCCAAGAAAACTCCTCTGAACAATCACTACACTCTACACTTGATAGTCGAATACGATGATGTCATCCAACAGAGGGCGAAACACGTCTTTCAGCGCATCATGTTCTGGATGTGGTAAATAGTTTTGTCGCCCAGCCTCATCTACAAACGTCATCAAGACTGAATGCGTGAATCCTTGGTTTTTGTCTTCTGGACTATCGTTCAGCCCCCACTCAACCTCTGCCACACCTTCCACTTTGCTAGGCATTTGCTCAAAAAGGGCTCTCAGTTTTGCAATCTCTGATAACTGAGCGTCTTGTTTAAACTTAATCAGTAGTATGTGCCGAATCATGCTCTTCTCTACTTTTGTCTTTAGTAACGATAACTTAACATCGTTTGACTAGCTTCGACCAGTAGAAAGCGTACGAAGAGAGGATCTAAGTCTATGACTCGACGGCGATGTAAATCTCTACCTCTTGAGCACCTTTGTAAAACTCAAAGTCAGTCGTATAAGCACGCTTGTATGGACAGTTCTCAGCTGCGAAATAGTGCCATACTTCCTGCCATAAACTAATCACCACATCAGGAAACTCCCCTTGGGCGGAAAACACAAGGTATTGACCAGTTTCTATATGAGCTTGAACAAGATCTTGTCGGGCTTCACCACTTAAAGAGTCGGAACAGGCAATCACATCATACTTGCCGTTGTAATCTGACTCATAGTTGGTGTACACACCATATATCCGACTTTCTGAGCTTAGCGTCGGGAAAACTTCTTTGTAAAAGAGCTCCCATAACTGACCAATCTTAGCAGTTTCAGGTCGGCACTCGTCTGCATTCGTCGTTGTTACTGAAAGACCTGTTAACTTAATTTCCTCGAAAGTCTGTAGTTCCATTTGCCATCTCATTGTTAGCTAAAGTGTTCTAAAACATGTTGTTTGGTCATTGTAGTCGCCCCTACTGACAGCTTTTGTCAGTAGGGTGGCAGAGAACAAATTGGAGGAGAATTTGCTCAGAGGCAAGATAAGGATTAAAGAGTAAGCGGTTCGCGATAGACCACTTTAAAACGCTCAAGAACCAATAGCATCTCTTCACTCGGTGCTATGTTTAACTGTTCGCACTCTAAAGAGAAGAACTTCCAATGAGCCTCACGCCACCAGCGGAGTGATTTATCACCTTCCCCTTCAGATGCAGCAAACTCAGCCGTCACTTGATTGTATGGGCAGGTCGAAACAGAAGTGATTTCAATAATGCAGACGGGCTCACCCTGCCAATTGGTCACCACTTGTAGGTGACCAACTTGTGGCATTAGCTCATCTTCATGACGGTACCAATACTCCATGCTACACGAAGCGGTTTTCTCGCCACGCAAGATCAAATCCGCACATAGGTTGGCATTGTGTTCATCAGCGCAGAAATAATCAGCGCTAAATGAAGTGTATTGCTTGGCGACGCTAGGGGATAACGTCGCAAGAAATTGATCGAGATACTCTTGGCTTGTTGAGTCCATGCTTGTCTAAGATCCTTAAAAATACTCGCTTAGAGAAGAGAGCCTTTTCAAACATTAAGGTGCCATAGGTATTTATTCAAGGTTTTATACCTTTTCGGCCAGAACCTCTTTAAAAGCGAACATACCATTTAACGCCGCGGGAAAGCCTGCGTACACAGACATTTGTAGTATCACCTCTTTGATTTCTTCTTCACTACAACCGACGTTTAAGGCGGCATGTAAATGAACCTTTAGTTGAGGTGCACAATTCCCGAGCGCAGTGAGCGCCGCGACTGTAGCAATCTCTCTGGATTTAATATCAAGCCCCTCGCGGGTGTATATATCACCGAATGGATATTCAATAATGAATTTAGCTAAATCTGGGCAGACATCCTCAAGGCTTTCAATAACGTTTCTTCCTGCCTTACCGTCTATTTTGTCTAACTGTTCTAAACCTAGTTCGAATCGATTAAGCTTCATAAGTGTGTTTCCTGTATTGAAGTGAGGAAACACCTTACAAGTTAGAGTTAACTCTAAGTCAAGCTACTTTTCCTGATTGATAACGTTCGATCTTTTCATCCAGAGCCACCAGATGCTGATTAAGCTGTTGAATGTGGGAAAGCAAAATTTCTCGATGTTGTTCAAGTAGTTGCTGGCGTTCTGATAATGTGCCTGAACCGAGTTCTCTTAGCTTTGCGTAATCCAAGATTTCTTCCAGGGGCATTCCTGTTTCTTTCAAACGTATTACAAAACTTATCCACTCAATGTCGCGTGACGTGTAAGCTCTATGGCCACTTGGACTGCGCTGGACATTTCTTAGTAACCCAATTTTCTCGTAATATCGGAGTGTATGCGCCGAAAGGCCGACTAACTGCGAAAATTCCTTAATGTTCATACACTCCCTCTGATTTATCAGTGACTTTATGCTTTCTTAACAAACTTGGCCGTAACCATCATTTCTCCCGCACCATCAACTTTACAATCAAGTTCATGGTCTTTGCCTTCAACGATTCGTCTAATCACGGCTTTTGTACCGATTTTAAGCACCAAAGAGCTGCCTTTGACTTTTAGATCTTTCGCTAAAGTCACTTTATCACCCTCTTCAAGGGCAGTGCCGTTGGCATCTTTCGCGGTAAACACAGTTTCATCAGGCTCATTTGGGTTCCACTCATGAGCACACTCTGGGCATACTAGGTTGATTTGATCTTGGTAAACATACTCAGATTGGCAGTTCGGGCAAGGAGGAAAAGACATAGTCATTGTTCTTAGTTATTGAAATTAGAACATATGATAGTGTCTCTCCCTCTCTGTTGCGAGTGATACGGCGAACTTTAGTGATACAATCACTTACCTAACTCGCCTCTATAGGCTCCGATTTAAGTTGAGAAATGAAAGCGTTCAACTCTGACAAAGAACGAATGATGCGCACTGACTTATTCTCTTCAAAACCCTTTAAGTGCTGTTCAAAGTCCGAATTCCAAAACTTGGGGCTTAGCCGTAAGAATTTATAGCTCTGCATGCTGCCCTTAACGATGGAGCTCCCTTCGGGCCAACCTTCTGGTTTTACCGCTAGCCCCTTAAGCATACGTTTAGTCACCAGCCAGTAACTTACGTAATAAGGCAAGTCGATATAGATTAACGTATCGGCAGACTCAAGACGTTGGCTAAAAGAATCCAAAGGGCCCAAGCCGTCAATGATCCAGCTGTCTGCATTGAGAATATCTCGATGCTTTTTATCAAACACTTCCCTTGTCTCGGCCGTTCCATCTTTTCTGAAGGCAATAGAGTCGAGTTGGTGCAATGGTAAGTTTTTAATCAGAGCTAGTTGCTTACTCAATGATGACTTACCACTTCCTGGCTTTCCAAAAACAGCGATTTTCTTCATATTTCCTCCGTCGACCAAATTGGTAAAATCCCAGAGGCAGAAAAACAAAACCCACCTCTTTCGGGTGGGTTAAACGAAAATAAACACGCAAAAACTCCACCATTCCTAAGGAATGATGATAATTCGAGAATCTTGGCGCGTTAGAGTCATTTTCATATCAATATATTTGTATATAAATCATTCAGTGTCAATGGCAATAAATTTCAGGTCTATAGGTTTTATTCACTATTTTCTTTAGCGTACGTCATCAAGTACTGCTTTTCAGAAAAGCCATAGCTGCGATAGAAACCCAGCGCGCTGTCATTATTCGACCAAACATGCAAATCGACCGAAGACGCACTATGAGATTGTGCCCAATGAATAAAGCTATCGACCAACTCCCTCGCAATGCCCTTTCCTCTTGAGGCAGGGCACACTATTAACTCTTCTAGATAAGCATATAGTCTAGCCTGACTCCAACGACGCTCCGGAGTTTTATTGATAGAACCTAACAGCGCGCCAACTGCAACACCATCAATCTCTTTTACAACAAGATATTGATTGTTGTCTGCAAGTATCTGCTTAAGCTCCTCAAGCGTTAACACATCTTTAGTCTCTCGCACAATATCAGGCGCTAACTGTGCATTGTGCTGGTTTTCGAGAATAAACAACCTAACCAAGTTTGAATGGTCAGATACTACCGCTTTACGAATCATAGTTTTCTCTTACATTATTGACTTTGTAAACTCTCTGGTCTGGTGAGCATTACCTGCGTTGCTTGCCCCCCAATAATCTCTAAGTTGATTTACTTGGAGAGAGGTTTACTTAAGCAGATTGATCTTGAGACGCCAATATACTTTCCGTAGGGGGCGCATTCTTTATAACCGTTTCGCTGATAAAACCGAACAGCTTTCAAGTTGACTCGACGAGTCGATAATTTCGCTTCTTGGTAACCTAAAGTAGCGGCATACTCTTCCAATTGATTGAGAATAAAAGCGCCAGCTTTAGGCTGCTTAGAATACATCCGCTTTAGTTCACATACGCCGTCGCTAAAGTACCTAAATACACCGCAAGCAACTGGCTGATTATCTAAACAAACCACCATGCATCCATCCAACTGAGAATTGAATTCATCAGGTGAAAAAGAACTTTCTCCTGAATCATCCGTGATTTGGCGCAATGATGAGTTCAGCTCCAGTACCAAAGAGGCGAAATCTTTATCGCTTGTGGTCACTTTCTTGTGAGTAAAATTCATCCCTCAATCCTCGAATATTTTATCAACTAGGTTACACTTTTATGAGTGCTTCACCGCCACGACGGAAAACGTATGCCAATGTTTTTGTCTTCCCAGTGCTGTTTCAGCTTTTTCATCGCGTTCAACAAATCGGATAATTTCAAAATTTGTAAACAGGGCTTTAACTTCTGACTCTGTGAGAGAGGTCGTCGGGCTACGGTAGTTATTTGCCCAAGAGTCTTTTGTCCCCATAAAGTCACCAGCAAACACGCCACCTTCCACTAGCGAAGACTCAATCTTTTCCCACGTAGCTGAGAAGCAACTTGGATCAGCGAAGAATAAACTATTGTTGGCAATCACAAGACCACATTGAGGGTAATCATAATCTTCAAATGAAGACTGCGAGATATCAACCAGAGCACTTTGTCCAAACCTATCTCGACAAATGGCTATCGCATCGGGGTTAACATCAAAGCCATGCACTCGGTAGCCCTGCCCGAGTAAATAATCAATATCGCTCCCTGTACCACATCCGCAATCAATCGCTACTTTAGTAGACGACTTGTTGATCTTAACAACAAACTCCGTTCGCTTAAGATGAGGTTTAGCTAATGCTTTTTGGTAGTATTGACGCCAAATATCGCTGTTTTCATCCATATGTTTTATTCCTTGTTGAACCAGTCAACTTAGGTCTTTTCTCCATTCTCTATGGCTTGACGCAAAGAGGCAATAAATTCACGAACCCTCCGGTTGTTGTCGGCATGAAATTCATTACCGCAAGACTCATCGCGATAAGAGATTGCCGGATCTGAATAGATGGGTAAGAGTAACTTTTCGTAACTCATGATTGTTCCAGCATTTGCACACTTATAAGCCCTTGCATAAGGTTTGGCGAGGTGTTTATTTGCTGGCTTGAGGCTACGTTCAAGTTGTCCTTGTAACAATGAAAAGAACAGGGTTTCACTATGATTTGCGTGCATCAAATGCCCGAACTCATGCTCAAGGACATAAGGAGGCGCATCATCCGCTAACAAGATGAAACCACGGTTAAACTCCCAGTGCGTCATGCCATTGATGTCTTCTTCAAATATTGGGTGACGGTAATCAAGAACAAAAACGAAGTAGTTTAGCGGATCATTTTCAATTGAATCTAACCGCTCTTTGCCAATCGCATTGCGACCTTGCAAATAGACTTCTTCTAAATACTCCGTATCTGAAAAACCAAAATCGACATATTGGTATGACGCCAATTGACGCTCAAGTGGCAAACAAGAGTTCTCTAGTGTTTGGTTGGCAAACTCTATCTGCTTAACGGCGTTACGCTTTCCGAAAAACTCTTTTAGTGAACTATCAACAAAATAGTGCACTTTGGTCGATAAAACCGTCTCGTCATGACTACAGGTTACTAATTCCAAATTATCCAAGTCGAGGGGGGTTTGATCGGGCCTATTTAGATAGAAAAGTACCGCAGTGACAATAAGAGATGAGATAACTAAGGCTTTTTTCATAGATCTACTTTAAATCCATAAAACTCTTGTTCATTGCTTTATCCGATAACCTTCTTAAGACATTCAACTTGTTTCTCTAATAATTGACCGTCGCCTGAAGAATAAGATTTAGCCACATTGATCCATTGGGTACCCGTCTCGTCGATATGCTTAAATTCCACTTGCAGTGCATAACGCGAACAGCGGCTTAGGGAAAATAGAAAACCAACAACACTCAAACTCACTGCGATACCAATTAACCATGAAGGAGCAGGACTGAACTGATTGACTACTAGCCAAGCTGATCCTGAAAATAACGCAAGCCAAAAGATCATTTGACCTAAATTATCCAATAACGACATGCGCTTAAATTTAGCATTGGTAATCTTTGCAAGTGGGTAGCTATCTTTTTTGAAATGAAAATTATTGGTATCAATTTTGAAATCAGATTCTTTAAGCATTTTAGATCTTGTCCTTATTATTGTTCTTCGACTTATGTAAGTACTTCTTTGCGAATTCTCTTAGTACCTTCGCGTTATTCTTTAGATCTTCGGAGCCACACGTTTCGTCATTGAAAGTAGTGTCAGGGTTAGAATAAACAGGGATGATATCTCGCTCATACGACATGATTGTGCCGCGTCCAGAGCAAACAGCTCCAAATGCAAACTTTTCACTTTTGGGATACGAACTGATTAGGTACTCGTTAATATCAAAGTTAACCATCTGTTCTTTTAGCGTTTTTATATCGTGTGAAGCGCCGCTCAGATGACCAATTTCATGCTCCATAACATGATCATGACAATTCAACGCTATATTAAAAAACAGCGAAGAGCTCGATGAATAGCCACACCATTTGGATTGGTAGCTGTCATTAAAGTTGGCAAACACAATACCTTTAAAAATAGGAACGCCGTCATTATTGTGCTCTGGAAAGTTACGTTCTAAAGATAATTTTAGAAACCGCTCAGACACATCAACGTCCTTAAACCAACTACTATCAATCGCTGGGACATACTCAATATGAGTCACTTTACGAGATATTGGTATACACGAATTCGATAGGGTCATATTAGCGAAAGCCATCCAAGCATTAATTTTGGCTTGCACAAACTCTTTAGAATATTCAGCTAGCACATCATCATTAATGTACAAATGCACTTCAGTTTCTAGCTGAGCACTGTGAGCACACTGCGGAAGTTGCAGCTTGCTATCAGCCATTGCACTCCCACACACGAAAGCGGAAGCTAACAATAAGGTTGGTATTTTCATTTCATTGAACCACAGCTATTGGCGGCCTTTTAACCCCAATAGCATCAAGAGACATAGCGAATGTTCGCCTTAACCATATGAAACAAAATACATTATCAAAATTTATAAAACAAGGACAACCAATCACCTTGGATTGGCAATTCATAGATGGGCAACTTGCGTAGGGTAAGTCAAATGGAGTGAAGAGGCAGCCGCACTACCTCTTAGTTGAGAATGTTATGCCGATTACCCGGCTCTTGCTCCGTTTGGCATCGGGGTTTCAGGGCAAGCCAAACATGGTTGAAGCTTATCTTCATAGCCAATATCAAACAGCATACCTTGGGAGACTTCACCCGCCATTTTTCTCTCTGGTAAGTTGACCACAAACAAAGCCTGCTTCCCTTCAATTTCTTTAGGGTTTTCACGTTCTTGCTTAATGCCAGCCAGAATAGATCTTGTATGATCACCAAAATCGACGGTGAGTTTCATCAGTTTGTCAGACTTTGCAACTTCACCGACTTCAACAATCGTCCCTACTCGGATATCAACTTTAGCAAAGTCTTCGAATGCGATAGTTTCTTTAATAGGTGCATGATTCATAAACGTTTCCTTAGACTACTTATCAACGCGTTAACACTAATTACTTTATCTATTTGCCATAGGGTGGTCTGGACTCAATTGCAGCAAATCCCAAAGATTGCCGTACAAATCTTCAAACACCGCAACGGTGCCATAGTCTTGCTCCTTGGGTTCTCGAACAAAGTGAATTCCAATCGATTTCATTCGCTCATAATCACGCCAGAAGTCATCGGTACTTAAAAACAGGAACACGCGCCCACCAGATTGATTACCAATAAAATCATGCTGCTCAGGTTTCGATGCTTTGGCGAGCAGTATGGTCGCACCGTGTGAATTCGGTGGAGCGACAACAACCCAACGTTTGTCTTGTTCTGGCTGGTAGGTGTCTTCAATCAGTTCAAACTGCAGTTTGTTAACATAGAAGTCTATGGCCTCGTCGTAGTCTTTGACGACTAAGGCGATGTGAACAATGTTTTGCTTCATTTTCAACCTAATGAATTGTCTTATTCTGGGTCGTTATATTAACCATTTAAATGATTTAGTTAAGAATTCTCGTGCATTTTCTCTGACTATTTCGCCGTGAGACATCACGAGAACACTTGGATTCCACCTCAACAAGCATTCAAGGTGTTTACGAGCTTCTGCTTTACCAAACATAAAGCTGAGTCGCCAATCGGCTGGCATTTTTCCATTGGGAGCCAGTATACCTACTCGCTTCGCGACCACTCTTTGCCAATAGTTAAACTCTCGACCGGAAAAGTTCTCGACCAAATCTGTAACGATCAATGTGTGTGATTGTTTATGAAAGAAAACACATTCTTCCATCAACGGAGAGCCAGTGAAAAGTACCTGTTCGATATCTGATTGCCACTCCCAAATACAACCACCGTTTAACGAGGCGTTAAAGTGAATATCTCGCCGTTTTTTAATTACTTCATCGGTACCAAATACCTGAGATTCAGGAAACGCACTAATCCAATCAGGGAGAAAAAGATGATGCAGATGATTTGGGGCGATTAGAAATTTTACCGAGCCTAAACTCTCTAATTGGCTCTGGACTTGCTCGGTCAGCTCGATAGGACTGTGAACCCAAAGCTCGTCACCAGCGAGCTTAACGACCGTCATTCTAGTTGAGAAAGGCAGTCCGAAGAACGAAACCGTACTGCCATCAAAAATCCATATGTCGTTAGCTAGCTTTTCCATGCCTCGCCCCTCTTACTTATCTATCAGAGCCTTAAACCTAGTGCTTTCAATTCGCCTTCGGCCTGCTCAGCCGACAAGAACTGAATCGCGTGCATACCAACGCTTTTAGCACCTTCGACGTTATGCGGCATATCGTCTAGAAAAACACATTGCTCGGCGATGAGCTGATTGCTATTGAGCAAAGAGTGGTAGATCTCAGGTTGGGGTTTTA
Source organism: Vibrio sp. SCP2 (assembly GCF_059295395.1). NCBI lineage: Bacteria > Pseudomonadati > Pseudomonadota > Gammaproteobacteria > Vibrionales > Vibrionaceae > Vibrio > Vibrio sp. SCP2. The sequence continues at coordinate 149,455 of NZ_JCAFVV010000003.1, forward strand.
GCAAACCTAAGTCAGCGGATACGGTTGCAGCATCAAATAGCGGCCAAAAGTCGTATTCTGCTTTTAGAAAGTCGACAATTTCAACGACGTTGTCCGTCAAGGCATAGACACCATAGCCAGCGGCTTTAACCTTCTTTAGTAAATCGACAGATCCGTAAAGCTCAATTAAGGATTGCTTAACGTAATAGAACAAGCGATCACAATCTTGCGGTGTAAAATCTAACTCAAGCTGGTATCGATGTTTGGCTTCAATTTCGGTGAGAAAACCTCGATTGAGATCAAGCCAAATGTCACTCATAAAGACTTTCTTGGCCAGCGCTTCAGGTTGTTCTACATTGCCAAATGTCAGCCTCACAATCTCCAGTGGCGCCCAGCGTACAATCACATTACCGACATCGAAAACAACATTCTTAATTACTGTGTTCTGCATAAGCCCAACCGACCTTTATGTTTATAGTGAAGTAAATTTCATGATTGAGGTTAACTCAGTTTTTCTGGTAACAAATGGCGAAAACTCACAAAACCTGCCATACAAATACTCAGTTGATACTCATCGCATGTTTGCGATCAAAAACGGAGCGATAATCGCTCCGTTGTTTATTCCAATCCTTTAGCGTCTTCTATTAAGATTACGCCTTTCTGAGCCAACTCATTGGCAACATTGTCCGCATTGTCGGGAAACACGGCTCTGGTTGAGGCAAGATTGAGTATTACCTTAAAACCCGCCTCTACAAGCTGTTCAACCGACTTTTTCACACAAAAATCCAAAGCGAGTCCGCCAACAATAACGGTTTCGATCTGCTTAGCACGTAAAAATTCGATCCCACCTGTAGAACGGGTATCAGCCTGATCGTGATAAAACGCCCCATACGGGTGGGCGTCTGGGTCAATACCTTTGTTGATTTGGAAATCATAGTCACGAATTTCAGGTAAACCAGGCAACAGTTCCACACCAGACGTCCCCACTACGCAGTGTGGATTCCACTTAATATCCACCTCCGGAAGGCCAACGGGCTCAAGCATGTTTTCTGGCGTTTCGGCCTCCCACGCAGCACCGGGTGGATGCATGTCGCGAGAAACCAAACGCACTGAAGCTTTACTGTGATTGCGCTTGAGTTCCTCAACGATCTCTAAAGCACCCTGTACAGGCAGCTCTTTAGGGCATAACTCGCTAAAGCCTTTCTGCGGATCAACATCAATCGAGGCCGTTGTGGTTTTATCAATCTTAATCGTCTGAAATTGCATTACTCTCTCCTTGCGTCATCATCGCAGGCAGGATTGGAAATAGGTTACACACTTTTCACCAAGACTATACACTTGGGCTGGCTTACCACCTTTACCACGGTTTGTTGAAGCCATTTTATTCGCACTGATAATGACTCCGGTATCAATCAGACGGCGTTTAACCGTCATGCGATTCACCTCTACACCAAATTTTGCGTATGCGGCAATGATGTCTGAAACAAGAAACTCTCGGTCTAAAGCAAACAGCGCGACTGAGGTGTACTCAACCGCCGCTCGCAGCTTTTTCCACGCGAGCTTAATCAAATCGGCATGGTCAAAAGCCAATTCAATATCATCGTCCAGAACACTATTCAGTGGAAACCATCTCAGTTGCTCTTGGCACAAGCCACAGTTTTCGATTTGCTCTACATTCGCTTGGTTGAGCAACGCATAATGAGCAATGGTGACACTCCAACCTTCTGGGTCACGCTTAGGATTCCCGTCAACCATCGGTTGACTGATGTAATTCGGGTAAGTATGTATTTTTTGGCGACAAATACGCTTACGAGCAGCATCAAAATCTTGGTCTGCTTGCTGCCCTCCCTGATTAGATAAATCCTGCTCAAAGACAAATCCACCAGGTATTGACCATAAGCCATGTTCAGGTCTGTCTGGGTTGTTTCTTTTGATCAGTAAGGTCTCTAACCCTTCATCACCTAACCTAAGGCATATCATGTCAATGGTGACAATCATCGTACGACCCCTAGCTCCTTAATTGTTAGATACATTACCACCACAACGTATAATATCAACAGGAAAGTAACAATACGTGACTTACCTTACCATACTCACTTCACCCCTTACTTCTATAAGCATATATCTATTCAACAAAAGTAGAATAGACAAATTCCAATCAAACCAACTATAGTTAATAACATAATTTGACAAACCCTAAGTGCTTATTTAAAGTTCAGTACAACAATAAAGCCCTAAGAAACATAGGATGGCTGAATGACCGCCAAGCTTTTTAACGACAACATCATCCAAAGCGCACTTGATCTCGATGTCTATAAGATCAACATGATGCATGCGGCGCGAAAGTTTTATCCAGATACCCAGGTTCGCTATGAACTTATTGTTCGCTCAAACGAAGATTTATCTGGTTTAAAAGACGACGTTAATAACGAGATTGGCAAACTCGCACAAGTTACATTCAGCCAAGAAGAAATCGCTTACCTTGAGGCGAAAGCCCCTTACCTTGATCCAGACTTTCTCGGTTACTTGAGTGAGTTCGAGTTCAGACCTCTGCAACAAGTCAGCGTAACCACACTTGATGGTCAACTTCGTGTTTCGATTTCAGGGCTTTGGCATGAAACCATTCTCTACGAAACACTCGTTATGAGTATTATCTCTGAAGTGCGTAATAGAACTCGATGGAATGCCATTCCTTATTCGCAGTTTGCCAGTGTGCTGGAAGAAAAAATCACTTATCTCAAGTCTGAATTAAAACGCAGAAATATTACTCATTTCCAGTTCTCGGAGATGGGAAGCCGACGCCGTTTTAGCGCCCAAGTGCAGCGTGACTTAGTCAGCCACCTTCACCAGCATGCACCTGAACTGATGAGCGGTACAAGTAACTACCACTTAGCCAAACAATTTGATTTAACGCCAATCGGAACGGTGGCACACGAATGGTTTATGGCTCACCAGCAACTGGTGGAGCCAGCTCAGTCGCAAAAGGTCGCCTTAGACAAGTGGCATCAAGCATTTAATGGCAAACTCGGCATTGCACTAACAGACACCATAGGTATTGATGCGTTTTTGCAAGACTTCACTTATGAACGTGCAAGTGTCTATGCTGGCGTACGACACGACTCTGGAAGCCCATTTGACTGGGGTGACAAAATGATTGCTCATTACAAGTCACTGGGTATCGATCCAAAGTCAAAAGTGCTGATCTTTACCGACGGGCTGAACTTTGAACGCGCACTGGAAATTAGCGAGTACTTTGCAGATCGCGCTAATATCAGTTTCGGTATTGGTACATTTCTGGCGAATGACATGGGCGATTGGTCGGATGAAAACAGCCGTTACCAACCGCTGTCGATGGTCGTTAAAATGACAGAGTGCAATGGCGCCGCCGTCGCGAAAATCAGCGATGAGCCGGAAAAAGCCATGTGTGAAGACCCGATCTTCCTTGCCGATTTAAGACAAAGCTTTGGCCTTGAGTCCAAGTACGATAAAGCAAGCTAAAAGCCCAGCATAAGAAAACGGAGCATTGCGCTCCGTTTTTTTGCTTTATAAGAGCTTAAAGGCTCATGATTTTCTTAAACTCTTCTTCGGAGTACTTCTTCTCTGTGCTCTTAGTTAAGTCTGTCATCATCTTATATCTAAGCTCAGTTGCCATACTTAACGTGCGTTTAAGCTGTCCATAAGAGTAATCTGCGGCCATATTTAAGGCTGCCTGTTTGTCGGCTTTATACATGCCCGTCAGCGTTTTATCTAAATGCTTCACTTGCTTGTAGAGTTGGGTTTCTTCTTCATCCCAAGTCGCTTTTAAGATCGGCAAATATTTATCTGGATTAGCAGAAGCCAATGCCGTTAAGCTGCGGAACTGCCAATAAGCAGAATCATCACTATAGGTGTCATCACCAACTTGGAAAGCCTTAGGGTATTGTTGCAATGTGGAGTACAGAGGCACTAACACTGACTCTGGCAACACGCCAAAGCTTTGCCAAATCACGCCTTGAAGTTCATCTGGCATGTTAGGACGTAATTGAATAACGTGCGACTCTAGCTGACGCTCTACACGAATTGGTCGCTTCGCTTTGCCTTCTAGAGCCGTTCCGTCATAAGTTGCACTCAAGACTTCCGCGACATCTTTCACCGATATTTTCTCGTCAGGCTTCATAAACAGCGGATACTGTGCAAGTCGACTTTGTTGGTACTTAGATGGAGTCAGCATTTTCTGCCCCAACCATTCGCGGTCAATATTGTACTCATCCCCTATTACTCCGAAGGCCTTAGCAAAGTTGAACGATTTTTTGTCTGCTTTGTCGAGAAGCTTATGTTGCTCCACGAACTCAAACATGCCTTTCGAATGCAGAACATCTTTGCTCGCGAGATTCACGCCATGTACGCGCAAACCATTGGCAATCATCGCATAGCTGTCATCCGGCACTTTTACCGCTATCCAATGGTGACCAGAACCAATTTCAAATAACCAAGCTTCGTTGATGTCTGCAATGTAGAGGCTATTGCCCTCTCCTGCACCATAGGTTTCGATGTATTGACCTAGAAGCTCTACGGCTTGTTTGGCGTTTTCAGCCTGAGGAAGAATTAAGGTAGGAATAATCGCTTCGATCACACCATTGTCGACCAGAGGATCAACCTTAGCGACTTTGTCGTTGATTTCTGCACTGGTTGTCGCAGAGATGGCGACGTTATGCTCATTGATGCCGCGCTCTTCATAGAACTTGCCATCACTGTCGACGGTTTTTGCATCCCAGTCTGGTATTGCTGAGTAGGCATAAAAGTGCTTCGGCATAGGAACAACCAAACCATTGCCAAGTGTCCAGTCACCTTCTGGGTTGTCTTGTGCTGGTCGATACTCTAGGTATTTGTTCCAGTTATTGATACCAAAGTCTTCGTTGCGCGCAATCATTATACTGCCATCGCTAGACGCTCCTTTGCCGACGATAAGACCAGTACAAGCTATCGCATTACCACTTAACGCGACAGCTACAGCAGTTGCTAAAAAGGATACAGACCATGTTTTCATCTTAATTCTCCGCATATGAAACGAGATAGAACCTAAGTTCACGTCAGTTGTATTTGCAGGGTTTTTATTGTCATTCAATGAGAATGTTTTCGACTGAGTGTACTGACCATTCGATGAGAATATTCTTCTTCTCGTCACATTAATGACAATTTTAATTAAGAATAATTATTTGAAAAATATGCAGTTTTTGCATAATTTCATTTAGAATTACTAGAGGTCGACTTTGACAGTACTCCAACTGAACTTTGTGCATAATTGTTTAAGTTCAGCGACTTCAGATTCAGTTTGCGACACCAACCAATCCAAAATCTCATTGGCAATAGGAGTATGGTTTTTCTGATAGCAATAGTATTGCCAATCACTATGCTGCAAAGCAATGGCTTCAGGACATTTGAGGAACTTTCGTTTGAGCTCAGGTAATACCAATAGCAAATCGGTTACGGTGACACCCTGCCCAGACAGACAAGCACTCAATGCCAAATCTAAACTAAAGAATACCGTGTCACGACCGAGCTTTTTCCCTTTAAGATCCGCGTTAGCAATCCATAGTTTCCAGTCCTGATGATCTAGCGTGGCATGCAAATGAGGAAGCTTGAGCACATCTTCAATCTGAATACTCTTATCTGACAGCAGTTCGGCATAAACTGGCGCCATGTACTCGGCACGCAAAAAAGTCACACCCTGTTTACCCAGATATCTCTCTTTTTGCCGAGTGTTGATGATTAAGAGATCGCAATCTTCTGATTCGAGTACGGGATCTTCTTCGATTGACGGGATGATCACTATCTCATGCTCAGGGTATCTCTCATTGAGCATAGCGACATTGGGCATCAAAACGCGCGTGGCATAACTCAATGCACTTTTGATCACGATGCGCTTTTTAGCCGGAGCCTTCCATTGAGCGATTAATGACTCCAGGTTATGGAAATTTTGCCTCAATACTTCATACAAGTCTTTCCCTTGAGCGGTCAATTCGATACTGCGATGTTTGCGATTTAACAGCGACGCATTCAACTCGTCTTCAAGTTGTTTGATCTGCCTACTGACAGCACTTTGCGTAACATTTAGCTCATCCGCAGCCTTGGTAAAACTCATCAGGCGCGCCACTGCCTCAAATACTTTTAATCCATTGTGCGAATAAGGAAGACTGGAATAAGGGCTCATATAACTCTCGCATGATCTGGACTCATGTCAGAGTGGCATAAATGTCATTTGAACGCCAGTCTGATAACCCTTACCTTTATGTGATAATGATCACGAGGCTCCCAATGAAAAAAATTCTCTCTCTCGCTATACCACTTATTATCTCGCAAATGATCTCTATGGCATTAGTGCTTACTGATGTTTGGATGATGTCGCGATTAAGTGTATCTGCTATTGCAGCGGGAGGTTTAGGCGCTTCAATCTACTCATTCGTATTTATCGTCGCGAGCAGTACAGTGGGCTGCGTCGCGAACTTAATTGCCATTGCCTACGGCCAGAGAATTGCTCGTCCAGAGTTTGGCAACCAACAGATTCGACTAGCCGTTAAAGGGGCGGTCTTGCTGTCGGTGATTCTAAGCCTAGTGCTTAGCATCAGCTTCATGTTTGTTCCTCAGTTACTTGCGATCGCGAATCAGCCGAGTGAACTCGCTGCACCTGCAATGCAATATGTCGATACATTGAAATGGGCAATGCTGCCTTCTTTGCTCCTTCTCGTACTACGAGGGCTAACCAGTGCTTTTGGCAATGTGCGTTCGATTATGGTGATGTCATTACTGACCGTCGCGTTAAACGTTCCAATCAGCTACGTACTTGCATTCACTATGGACTTAGGTCTCGCTGGCTTAGGCGCAGGCACAGCACTTGCTGCATTTATTGTCATGATTGGCTACGCCGCATGGGTATTTAAACGCCCAGAGTATGCCTCTTTTGCTCCTTGGCTTAACAAAGATGAGTACTCCCTATCTTTGCTGACTCCGTTACTGGCAATGGGATTACCGATCGCTTTAGCTGCATTACTAGAACACGGCCTGATTTACGGCGGCACTCTCATGGCTGGCACCATCAGTATCGCAGCCTTAGCCTTACATCAGATCCTTCTGCAATGTTTGAGCTTTACATGGAACATTAACTTTGGTTTCTCTCAGGCTGCCGCCATTCTTGTTGGACAAGACTTCGGCGCAGAAAACTACGATGGCATTAAGCGCACCGCCCTTCGTAGCTTTGGTATTACAACAGTGCTCAGTATCATTCTCGCGGGGGGCTTTATGCTTTGGCCAGAGCTTATCGCAGGTATGTTTAACCTTGATGGTGAACTCACGCACTTGCTAGCGATGGTACTTTGGGTTGTTGCGTTGTCATTCATCGTTGACGCATGGCAGCTGTTGGCTATCAACCTACTACGCGGAATGAAGATTGTTATGGGCCCAACCATCATGACGGCAATTGGCTACTGGGTGTTTGGTCTGCCAGCAGCATGGCTGTTAATGCCGCACTTCGAACTAGCGGGCATCTGGGGTGGTATTGGGATAGGTTTAGGAGTTACCGGTGTATTGCTATTGGTCCAACTGCTCATGGCAATCAAGAAGCAGCGCGATACAGATTCTCTTGCTGTAGCAATGGGCTAAGCGTAGACTCTAGCTACCATCACGCACTGTTAGGCGATACATCAAGTCATGACCGATCTGGACATCGAATTTGAACACATCTATTTGGAAGTGAAAGCGGAACGTTGGCCGCAATTAGAGCGCTTTCTGTTTAGCTATTACTGTTATCGAGAAGGCTTCGTCACGAGCAAAAACAAGCCCGATTGGAAAACCGCTCGTGCGAAGGCTCCGCGATCAAATAATGTTCAAGATATTCGAGACTCAGCACTAGAGCCAGTTGTCCCACTTGCGGTGGTCATTGGCGAAATCAAGCGTTACTGGCGAGATGGAGAGCTCACACCAAACTCCCTAAGGCGTATTCTTGATAGCTTACTTCACCATGCGACTATCTCGAAACAAGAACTCACACAACTACAAAAAGCTGGCCTGCAAAACGCAATGCCAGCTTGTTGGTATCAGAGTGACGAAAGAGAAACCTTAGCTCGTTTTGGCAAGGTAAAGATCTGCATAGAAGACCTTACTTAGCGTCGATAATGGATCTTAGCCGGAAACACTAACTGTTCGGGTTGTCGATTGGGCTCATTTAACAGAGCCTTTCCTGATTCAAATAAAGCTTGTGCAATCAAGTCACAATCTTGTTCTACTGAATCTATTTTAATTGGCAGGCAATCTAAAATATCGTAGTTATCAAAGGTTGCGATACGAACATCAGACATCAGTAAATTCTTTTCAGTCAAATAACGTAGTACGCCCTCAAGCAACGAATATGAGGCGGTAAATACAGCTTTTGGTACTCGGCCATTTTGCTCGACCACTTTGGCCATCATCTCGTAACCAGAGCTAGGCTGATAATCTTGTTGAAAAACAAACTCTTCTCGAAATTTGATTCCGGCCTGCTGCAATCCCGCTTGGTAACCAGAAAAGCGCTCCCTACTCGGTGATAGATCCAGTTGCCCACCGATATAAAAACACTCATCAAGACCTTTCACTAAGTTCGCAACGACCTCTTGAGTCGCGCTAGCAGCATCCGTTTTAATATTGGTAAAGACGCTGTCTTCAAATACTCGGTCAAAAAGAATAACAGGCGTCGTCTGTTTCAGTGGCTGTAAGTCGTTCTCACTAGTTTGAGACGTCGCAATCAATAACACATCGACCTGCCTGCCCACCAAGCTTTGAATCGCCTGCTTTTCCATTTCTGGATCATCGTCTGATGATGCGATTAACAGTTGGTAACCTTCACTACGACAAAGCACTTCCAGTCGTTTTGCGATGGTAGCAAAACCCATGTTGGCCAGATCAGGAATGACAAGCCCTGCAGTATAGGTCTGCTTAGACTTCAACGCCCGCGCATAAATGCTTGGCGAATAGTTGTTTGCCACAGCGATAGCTTCTACTTTCTTTACTGTTTCTTCGTTTATCCGGTGTTTTTTAGCATGACCATTGAGCACAAAACTTACGGTCGATTTTGAAACACCTGCCAGTTCAGCAATATCTGCTAGCTTAAGCTTTTTCGTTGTCATTCTTTTCCTGTTAATGCTTATCGTCTAAGAGTGGCGAGCCCTGCCTTATTCTACTGGCATCAAGCAATATAGCTAACTGTTTGCACGTCTTATCGCTTTGTCGATCTTATGGGCATCTAAAAGATCGGATTGGATCACAATTCACTCTCTTAGCATTCATTATAACTCGATTTAGCTATTAGCTAAACCGTTTTAGCTCTATAATTGGAGCATCGTTATTGAGAGATTAGAGGTGACAACTATGAACAGAGTTTGGGTGACAGGCGACGCCGTCGTTGACCTAATTCCGGATACCGAATCAACCTACTTAAAATGTCCAGGTGGCGCGCCAGCCAACGTAGCGGTAGCGATCGCTAGGCTCGGTGGAAAAAGCGCATTCTTTGGTCGTGTTGGTCAAGATCCCCTTGGCAGGTTTATGAAGAACACACTCGCTGATGAACAAGTAGATATTGAGTTTATGCTGCTTGATGACGCACATCGCACTTCGACAGTGATCGTCGACCTAGATGACAGCGGCGAGCGCAGCTTTACCTTTATGGTTAAACCCAGTGCCGATCAGTTTTTAGCTGAAAGTGACATTCCTCAGTTTAAGGCAGGCGAATGGCTACACGTGTGCTCGATTGCATTGGCTAACGAACCGAGCCGTAGCAGCACTCTTAAAGCGATGCGCCAAATCAAAGCCGTTGGTGGATTTGTCAGCTTTGACCCAAACTTACGTGAAGAAGTATGGACACAGCCAGACGAACTCAAACCCGTGGTCAAACAAGCGATTGCGCTCGCTGACTTAGTAAAGTTTTCAGATGATGAGCTGATGTTTCTGACTGACACCACTTCACTTGAAGATGGATTAAAAGCTATTGAAAGCGATAGCAACTCATTGGTTCTTGTCACTCAAGGTGCAAAAGGTGCGCTTGTCGTCTTCGAAGGTGAGCAACGTTTGCTCTCAGGTCAAACCGTTAAGCCAGTCGACACGACTGGTGCGGGCGATGCGTTCGTAGGTGGTTTGTTAGCCAAACTGTCGCAACACAGTGACTGGGCGAACAGTTCAAATATCGAGGCTGCAGTTCAATGGGCGAACGGTTGTGGTGCTTTAGCTACGACTCAAAAGGGTGCAATGACCGCATTACCAACTCAACAAGCATTGTTAGAGTATATCAAGATGTAATACCAACCAGAATAAATTCCTGGTCATTTTTGCTGGTTAAAATCGCTGATAGCAGCGTTATAGCTTTTGTAGGTGGGTCAACTAGCTAGCTGCAATCTATGCCTTGCTCTAAGCGATTTTCCTGCGCAATTATCTGATCAGCTATTTATCCCGATTGGTATAATATGAGAACGAGCAGATAAACGAAGGCCCCGAGAACTGTACTCGGGGCCTTTTTTTGTCAGAGACCAGCAATTTTAGTTTGAACTGAAAGGCGCATTGCTCGCATTTAAACGTCTGTATCTTGCATCAAGTGACGTGCCTTTAATTGATATCCCAGTTGCGTTTTCCGCTGTAAACACTCGTGATGTCATCACCGCTTGCCCACCGTTAACAAACACTTCAATTGAAGAGTTGTCAGCCAAAATACGTAGATCAATTCTGTCCGATATCAGTGGCAGTTCACGAATCGTATCCGGTGCTCGGTTAAGTGTTTTCGAGCGGTCCATGACTAAACGTTGATTATCTGAATCAGCTTTAAGTACCAGAGCTTGATCATCATTTTCAAATAGACGCAACTCACTCCCCCACTCTAGAGAAACACTTAAATCAAATGACTTCGTTTCTAAATCATAGCGCTCTGCGGTAAGTTCAATAGACTGCTCAGCTTGCGTGAGCTGCTCTATCTCTTTGATTGGCCACTGATTCAGTTTCCCATCTTTTACTGTCAATTCACGCATCGCGGTTAGTTGGTGTACCCAACCATTATCTGAAGAAGGCTGATCAACTTCATCGGGTAGTCCCATCCAACCACACATAACCCGCCTGCCATCGGCAGTTAACAAGGTTTGAGGGGCGTAAAAATCAAAGCCGTAGTCAAGATGTGTAAAGTCAGATAACTCGATACCGTTTTCGTGACTCAATTTCGCACGCGCAATGCCGTTGTGATGTGGGATGGTATTATGCTTAGAAAACGATTCAATGCCCTGAGGCCCAATCACGGCATAGGTATGCTCTGCAATCGTAAATAGATCTGGACACTCCCACATATAGCCAAAGTCACCCAACTCTTCTCCATACAGCCCTTTGAACTGCCATTCTTTTAGGTTATCTGAAGTGTAAATCGCTAAACGCCCCTGCAGATCGGTGGTTTGTGCTCCAAGTAACATCACCCACTCTTCACCGTAACGCACAATTTTAGGATCTCTAATATGCGGGGTAACACCTTCAGGAAGGCAATCGATCACTGGACCATGCTTGATAAAGTGATAACCGTCATCCGATATCGCTAAACACTGGGTTGTATGACGATCGCGTTGCTCACCAATTCGAGTATTACCCGTATAGAACAGCATCAATTGGTTGTCATGGCTAAGTGCATGACCAGAGAACACTCCATGAGAGTCAAACCAATCTGAAGGCGTCAACGAAGCAGATTGCCACTGCCAGTTGACCAAATCAGCGCTTGAGAGATGCGCCCAGTGCTTGTCTTTATGCACGCAAGCGTGCGGATACCATTGGTAAAAAAGGTGATACTCGCCATTGTGGAAGACAAAACCATTTGGGTCGTTAAGCAGACCTTGAGGCGGAGAGATATGCCAATTCGGTCGATGCGGGCATAGAGTCGGTGCTAACCTTGGTGCGAGTGCTGTACGTTGGTTTTCTGCGATGTATCGACCTATTTTCAGCAAGGCTTCACTATCAAATGACTGAGTACGTTTAAACACCACCTGAGACTCGCCCAGTATGTCCCTAACATCTACGATAAGATGGCTTTCGGCCACTAAAGAAACATCAGCAACCGCTAAAATCAGCTCATCATTATGAACTAAAACCCGAGTAACATTGTTTTTGCCACCACAAAGGGTGAGGTAGTGTTCAACAGACATCAAAACTTACCTAAAAATTGGGAACGTTTGCAAAACTACATTATCAGATTAGAAAGTACAAGAGATGTCGTGCTGTTTGGTCGTGATTGTCGTGATTAAGATCACAAAAAAAGCCTGATAGTTCAGGCTTCTTCTTAAAGTGAATCAGTTCTGGCTAGCAGGTTTCTCGGTCAATATTTTGGAACGTTAACACCAGTTTACTCATCACTTGAGGCTTTCCTTCGATTAGCTCTAGCAACATTTTTGCACCATTTTCCCCCGCTTTATCAAAAGCATAGTTAAAGGTAGATAAGCTTGGTGAGTTAATGTACCCCAGCTCGTCATTACCGACCCCAAGGACTTTGATTTGTTTACCTACTTCAATTCCCGCCTCTTGGAGCGCTTTTATTGCTCCAACAGCAATACGGTCAGTAGCACAAAACACGCCATCCACGCTTGGGTAACTGGCAACAATTTGCTTCATGTTCGCGTAGCCTGATTCAATGCTAAACTCTCCGTGGCAATGGAAGAGCAATTGTTGGTCATTCATCGCTAACGCTTGCGTTAAGCCATCTGAGCGTAGTTTGTCGACAGCTACATCAGAATCAGGAACACCAACAAAACCAATTTGCTTGCAACCCGCTGCGAGCAGTCGATTCCCGGCTTCAAAACCAACTCGGAGATCGTCATGGACAACGCTCGGGATATTAAACAATGAACCATCTTGTCCAACGAGCACAACGGGCGCTTTAGACTGACTTATTGCTTTAACTAATTCGTTGTCGATATGCGTAGCATAAAGCACAATCCCTTCGACACGTTTCTGGTTAAACAACTGAATATATTCAATTTCTTTTTCACCAGACAATTGAGCACTCGCCAATAGGACATGTTTACCTGCTTGTTCAAACACTCGGCTTAAACCGTCAATCCCTTGCGCAGTCGCATGTGAAGAAACACGAGGTACAATCACACCAACTAAGTTGGTTTTCTGTGATTTCAGATCTTTTGCCACCTGATTGACCACATAGCCAACCTCTTCTACCGCTTTCATTACTTTAACCTTAGTGGCCTCTTTTACGCCGTATTCGTTGTTGATCACTCGGGATACGGTCGATTTAGAGACTCCAGCCAGTTCTGCGACGTCATGTAAGCTTGCCATTGAGGGCTCTCATAATAAGTTATTGGGATTGTTTGCAAAAAGTACCAGATTTCAAGGCAATTTCCACCTTGCCCAATCGGTTTAGCAAAATATTTTAGCAGATCTATCTCACATAAAACCCCAATATGTTTTGACTCATTTCCATTGATCGCAAAGAATCGATTTTGCAAACGTTCCCAAAAAGTATTCAACACCTTTTTGAACTATTAACTAGATAAGTAGAAGATAACAACCGGGGTTTGGAATGAACTATCCAATTATTGCAAAAGAGCTGCTGGAGCTTCTTGGAGGCAAAGATAACCTTCAAGCGCTCGCCCACTGTGCAACACGCCTACGTTTAGCGTTAAAAGATGACTCAATCATTGATGAAGAGGCTATCGCTAACCTTGACGGGGTAAAAGGCCAATTTAAAGTTGCTGGTCAATATCAGATCATTTTTGGTTCTGGAATTGTTAACCAAGTCCATGCAGAAATGGCAAAACTTACTGGTATGAGTGAGATGTCAACCAATGACGTCGCAAGCGCTGGAGCAGAAAAACAAAACATTGTGCAACGCGCGGTAAAAGGCTTGTCTGATATCTTCGTTCCTATCATTCCAGCCATTGTTGCGGGTGGTCTGTTGATGGGTATCTTTAACTTGCTCACAGCGAAAGGACTGTTTATCGACGGACAATCCTTGATTGATGCAAATCCTGGACTCGCTGATCTTGCAAGTATGATTAACACCTTTGCTAACGCGCCTTTTGTCTACTTGCCAGTACTTCTTGCTTTCTCTGCCAGCAAAAAATTCGGTGGCAACCCATTCTTGGGAGCTGCGTTAGGTATGTTGATGGTTCACCCAGATCTGCTTAACGGCTGGGGATTCGGTGGAGCCAGCGTTGCGGGGACTATCCCGACTTGGAACATCTTCGGTTTTGAAATCCAAAAAGTGGGTTACCAAGGTTCAGTTCTTCCCGTTCTTGTCTCTGCATACATTCTAGCCAAAGTAGAAAACGGCCTGCGTAAAGTTATCCCTTCAGTATTGGATAACCTGCTGACTCCTATGCTCGCCATTTTCATTACCGGTTTCTTAACGTTTACCCTTGTTGGTCCTATCACTCGTGACATCGGTTTCCTACTTGGTGACGGCCTAAACTGGTTATACGATTCTGCAGGCTTCATCGGTGGCGCGCTATTCGGCTTCATTTACGCACCATTTGTGATTACCGGCATGCACCACAGCTTTATTGCCATTGAAACACAGTTACTCGCTGACATCGCAGTGACCGGCGGTACGTTTATTTTCCCAATTGCCGCTATGTCAAACATCGCACAAGGGGCTTCTGCGCTTGCGGTTGGTTTTACAACTAAAGATACCAAACTAAAAGGAATCGCTATGCCCTCTGGTGTAACGGCCTTACTTGGTATTACTGAACCAGCAATGTTTGGGGTAAATCTTAAGCTTCGTTACCCATTCATCGCAGCCGTTATCGGTGCGGCCGCATCAAGTGCCTTTATCACTCTATTCAATGTTAAAGCACAAGCTCTAGGAGCAGCTGGACTACCAGGTGTTATTTCGATTGTGCCAGATAAGCTAGGTTACTACGTGGCGGGTATGGCTATTTCATTCGCTGTTGCATTTGGCCTAACCTTGGTACTCGGCGCACGCGAGCGCATTAAAAACGCAAACGCTGCCACAGCTTAAAATCGGTTCTTAATGGACTAGCCCCCCCGTAGTCAAAACACGTTTTGACTCCTGCCCCACTTTCGAGTGGGGCTTTTCTGTTTGGCGTTTTTAAATCAGGTGTCTTTCTAGGATCTAACGGCGGAGTGTATCTTTATTGCCAAAGGCAAAAACAAATAGGAAACCAAAGGGACAATAATGGCGACTGAGACAAAGGTCACCACTTCCTTATTGTCTGAAACGTTTTCCACCACAAACGGTGGTATGGCGTAAACGAGCGGCAATAAAATGATAAAGGTATACAACGCCACCCAATGCCGCGAGGGTGGCGCTGAATTTTCAGCGCCTTTCATTACTATCCTCGTGCAAAGTAGCTATTCATTACATATCCATACTTAGTCGTATGCTCTGCCAATACCTGACCCAGAGCTTCACCATGTTCACTTCTCCAGTCGTTCATTAGCTCTGCCAAGACCGATGCCCAAGTAGTCACTTTGACCCCCGCTTGAGTTAGCCGTTGCACTGTCACCTCTTGCACTGTTTTATTCCACGTCCCCGACGCATCAATAACAGCGTATACGTCGTAACCTTCCTCTACCGCCGATAAAGCAGGAAACAACAAGCAAACATCGGTGACTATTCCTGCCATAATGATTTTCTTACGCCCAGTTTTTTCTATCGCTTGCTTAAATGCCAAACTATCCCACGCATTAATCTGGCCTTCACGTTCAATGACATTCTCACCCAAAATGTTGGTAATCTCAGGCATGACTGGCCCATTAGGGCCTTCCGGTAAGCTTGCTGTCACGACACTTGGTAACCCGATCGCTTGCGCGGTTCTGGTTAAACCAACAATGTTGTTCTTTAGCACGGTAGGATGTTCATCCCCTAGCCCTACCATCAAACCTGTCTGGTGATCGATCATTGCTAGTACTGCATTTTCTGCCGTTAGAAACTCTGAATATTTTGTTTTCATTGTGTATCCTTTACTCATTGCTTGTGGTTAAAACTGTTCTGTAAAAATAAGGATCAATTGACTCTCTTCTCGTGCAGTAAAAGTCAGTTCCTTGGCGCGAACTAGCGTCCCTGCTTCGACTTCAACCCCATTTATCTCTGCGTGGCCTGTGCTCAAATAAGCCAAAACCTCTCCATGATGCTGTGTTTGATAACCTTCATCAGCTTGTACCATTTCGATAATGGTGTTGCTGTCAAACGTCTCCGACTGTGTGTTACGACCGCCATATATTCTTGTTCGTTGATTCGCTTTTGGGGTATAGGATTTGTAACCTGCTGGTTCTCCTGCTACCTCAGGTAAGACCCAAAGTTGGATAAGCTGGTTTGGGACACCATCTGGATTAGCTTCATTGTGTGCAAAACCTTCCCCACCAGCACGCTGCACCTGAGCCTCGCCAGCGACAAGGCCTTTGCCATGCTCAAGTGAGCCTTTATGGCTAACACGCCCTTTCGCCATAACGCTTATCACATCAATTTCTCGATGTGGGTGCATACCTGTTTCGCCATACGGGACGAAGTTGGCATCTGCTAGGTAAACAAAATTGCCAATGCCGTTAGACGTTTTAGGGTGCTTGCGAGCGCCAAATACTCGGTAATCTGTGACTACCTGCTTTTCTTTCAGTCCAGCAAAGCCACCTTGAGGAAGTTGGTCAAGAGTTAGAATTTCCATCGCTTAATCCTTAATATTTTCTAAGTGATGGAAGTAGAATAGTTTGGTATGAGATATTGATATATAAGCGCCCTGATACAATACTGTTCAATATTTGATAACAATAGACCAGAAAATGCTGAATTGTGATTTAAATGACTTGATGGTTTTTGCCACGGTCGTGGAAAGAGGTAGCTTTACAGCGGCCGCTGAAGCCTACAATACGCCCAAATCGAACATTAGTCGTAAGATTACTCGGCTTGAAAAGCATCTAGGAGTCAGGCTACTAGAGCGTTCAACTCGTTCTCTTAACATGACTGAAGTGGGCCAACGCTACTATGAATACTGCCGGAGAATTAAAGAGGAGCTTGATGCCGCAGATAGCGCCGTTGAGTCGATGTTGCAAAGGCCTCAAGGACGATTGCGAATTTGTACATCCTTAGGGGTGGGTCAATCGCTACTCTCCGAACACTTGGCTGCCTTTTGCATGCAAAACCCAGATGTGGAGTTGGATCTAACACTAACAAACCGCCGCGTGGATCTGATTGAAGAAGGATTTGATCTCGCTTTTCGAGTCGGTGAGTTGGCCGATTCCACACTCGTTGCAAAGCGTCTTTGCTCCATTGAGTTAAGGCTTTATGCCGCCCCCAATCTTGAGTTCGAAAATCTATCTCATCCTGATGAACTCACTGCACAACCATTGATGTTGATGAGCGCTAAAGAACGAAGTGCTGATTGGCATCTTATTTCTAGTGATGCAGAACATCATTTGTCATTTAAGCCGAGTGTTCGTTGTGATGATTTCTCGATGTTGAAACGTATGGCGGTTCAAGGACTCGGTATCACAGAACTGCCCGATTATATGGCTAAAGAGTTTGAAGAAAATGGTAAGCTAATTAACGTCTTACCCGATTGGAAGTTCAAGCCTGTGACCCTTTATGCGCTATACCCTAGTCACCGAGGCGCAACACCTAAAGTTCGGGCATTACTCGATTATTTAAACAACGTATTACAATAAATTGGCTAGTTAAAAAATAATGAAAACCGTCTATCAAATTAGTGATTGTCATCTGGGCGATGAATCAAGCTATGAGAACCTAAAACTAGCTCTGATTCATGCAGAACAAGATACCGACTGTGACACACTACTTCTCACCGGCGATATTTGCTGTAACCCAAAACCTGGTGACTACGCTAAGCTCGTCGCCTTTGTTACTCAGCATGTCACCAATAAAACGATTTTTGCCATCGCAGGGAATCATGATGACTCCCACCTGATGAGGGAAGAACTTAAAGGCTCAGTCATTCAAGTTGTCGATAGAGCTAAGATTCATGGTCGAGATGTGTTGTTCCTCGACTCAAGCTATAAGCCGATAGATGCTCAACATCCGCTTGGTTCGGGCCGGATAGATAACCGCGGTCTGGCTAAGCTTAGAAAGCAAATTCGAAAGACAAGCAACCCAATAGTGGTTATCCACCACCCAGTGATCCCAGTTGGTGCGAGTTGGATGCAAGCAATCCGCTTAGAAAATGACACGCAACTCATGGCACTTTTACGCAAGCATCAGGTAAAAGACGTTGTTTGTGGTCATGGCCATGATGGCATTACTAAGACAAGGCAAGGTGTAACCCAGTATATGGCGCCTGCCACGGCGTATGGATTCGATCACTCTATTAATGAATACAATCGCAGTGAGAAAATCGGGCTTAGTCGAATCACATTAAGTTTAGAAACCATCGACTATCAAGCCATTTATCTTGGCTAATTCTGAGCTTTGCTTACTAGGCGCATCGGAACAAATAAATGCTCCGATAATTGTCCTGATTGGCATTAAGTGAGGCATGATTTTTGGTCCATCTCACATTCTGAAGCATTAAACCTACATCATCAAAAATAGATCCTATATTGATACAATAAGTATCAATATAGGATCTATAAATGTATACCGTTGAAGAAGTAAAAACCGTGATTGGCGAGTCTCCAATCTGGAACTCAAATACACAATCCTTGGTCTGGGTAGAAGCTGCAGGCAAAGAATTATTTGAATACTGCACCAAGACGAAAAAGATTCACCACTATCACCTCCCCTTCGAGGTGACCGCCGTTGTACCGTGCGACAACAACCATTGGATATTTGCCAGTAAGCAGGGCCTGTTTTATAGCACTCCGCGCTTTGATCACTTTACGCCAATTGGGGATCCTTGTGCCAACGGCGCTCATCTCCACTTAAATGATGCTGTTGCTGCTCCAAACGGAGAGTTATGGTTTGGTTCAATGAACTGTCAGCAGTTAGAGTCTGCTGACGGCAAGTTGTTTAAACTCAGCGAGCAGCAAATTACTGCGCTCGACGACGGTTTTAGCGTCGCGAACGGCATCGCCTTTAACACCGAACTCAAGCGAGCTTACTGCTCAAATATGTTCCAGAGAAAAGTCTATGAATATCAACTCGATGAAAGCATGACGCGAATCTTGGACAAACGCGTATTTGTCGAGTTTAGCGACAAGCAAGGATTCCCTGATGGTCTGAGTGTTGACCAAGCAGGCAACCTCTATGTTTGTCATTGGGATAATGGTGGTATCTCCTATTATCGCCCATCTCGCTTTGAAATAGGCAAAGGCGAGAAATTAGGGCAAATTAGCTTACCCGTAAAACACGCGACGCGCTGCACTTTCGGTGGAGATGATTACGCGACCTTGTTCGTTACCACAGCGAGCTATGAATTAACGACTTATGAGCAACAGCTTTACCCACTCTCAGGGCAATTATTTATCCTCGAATCTCCGACTAAAGGCACACCAGAACACAAGGTCAAGGCTGAGTCTTTGATCCCAGCCGTAAAGGAGAGAACAGAGTTAACCAGTTGAAACTAGTTGAAGAGTTTGGGATTATAAAAGCTGTTTCCACCCATTTCGTGGTCAATTGGCTAAATTTAGGGTGAGCTTTTAAAAGGAATCAAAGGTGTCGGATAAAACTAACTCAGTTGATCGATTGATCAGCATTATTGAAAAAATTGGCGAAGCGAAGAGCCCTCTTCCTGCGTCCGATATTATCTTTGACACCGGAATTCCAAAGCCTACCTGCCACCGTCTGCTACAGCAGTTGGAAGAAGCCAAATACATTCAACCCGACGAACGTGGTCACTTTTATCCCGGTTCGCAAATGCTTTCCATTGCACTTGATGTAAAGTGGACCAATCAACATAAGCTGCAAAGACAAGCGATTCTTCATGGCTTAGCAAATAAGCTCGAGGAAACCTGTGGTTTAGCGTTAGCCAATGATGATCCAGCGCCTCATATGGTGTATTACGATCGCATTCAAACTAACTGGCCACTGCAAATTGTTATTCCTGTCGGCTTCCCTACTCCACTATGGGCGTCAGCAAGTGGCAAACTCTATTTAAGCACACTAACACCGCCTCAATTACGCCGTGTTCTTAGTAAAATAGAGCTTACTCAATGTGCTAAAAATACCATTACTGACAAGCAGTCATTAAAAAAAGAGCTCTCGCAGATCCAGCGCAGAGGCTATAGCGTCGATAATGAAGAATTTATTGACGGAATGGTTGCGATTTCACTACCGCTCTACGATCACGATGGAAACTTTATGGCTGCACTTTTCTGTCACTGTCCAAAAAGTCGTAAGGATGTTGCCGATCTAGAGAGCTTTTTACCAATTCTACGTTCAGCGCAGCGCAGCTTGGAAACCGTCTATCAAGATATGAAACAGCAGTTTGGCTAAGCGAGCTCTGACAAAGTAAATTCGTGAATCTCTTTCGCCGCTGCCTGCATTTCTGGCAAGTAGGTTTTCAGCACTTCTATAGGAGTACGAAAACTTGGCGCATGGCAAAACAGATAACCAAAAATAAAATCATCACTACCGATTGGAACGGACACAGCAACCATACCATCAACAAACTCTTCGTTGTCTTCACCGAACCCTTGTTCACGTATCCGTTTCAACTCTTCAAGAAACAAACCTTCGTGAGTAATGGTTTTAGGGGTGTACTCACTCAACCCCATATTCTGCACTACGTTTTCAAGAATCGATTGTTCTAAGCTCGCAAGGTATAGTTTGCCTGACGCTGAGGCTGCAATAGGAACCGGACTTCCTTCGGCTAAGTTAATTTGCAGCGGCCAATTACAATTAACACGTTCAAAATAGGTCATCTCAATCCCGTTGGGGACAGAAATACCACACGTCTCGCCTATCTTGTCCGCTAGACGCTGCAAAACTTCACCGCGCTGCTGCGAAAAACGTTGGCTTTTTAGAATATCGTGCGAAAGAGATTGAAGTGAAGGACCTGCAATCAGTCGACCGACAATGTTTTCCTGCAGGTGACCTAAAGAAACTAACTGATTGATAAGCTTGTTTGCGGAAGCAATCGGCATTGATAGCTGCTCTGCGACAGCCTCTCTATCTAACTGACCACGACTACGAGCAACAACCGCGATGACTTGTAATACGCGATCAAGCGTCGAACCTTTTGTTGAACTGGCCGAATGAGATGCTGACATAAGCGATTGTTCTTCCTTGAGATAAGCCGTTAACTACCTAATAGCCTATTGCTTTTGGCTTTAGAGCGCAATATACGAAACGGTTTGACGATACAAAAAACAAACACCATTCAAAATACAAGGCTCCACATCAAACTACCTTCACTAAAACAATAACTAATAAGCATTGCACGCTACCTGACTCCCTCACTAGAGACTAGCTTGATTAAAAAAGTATTGAAATTGATCTGATTAATGGTTAAAGTCCTCCCCAAGAAAAATGGTTTGACATAATATTATTATGAGAAGCCTGCAGAGACAAGGCTTGAAAATTCATTTTACATATTGTTTGATATCATACCTTGCAAAATTAACACAGATAACCAAGGACGGTTTTTTCATTACTAACTTATTTACTAGGAGACATAACATGAAAAAACTGGTAACTACTTCAGCAGTACTTGTCGCGCTAACATCAGCATCGACAATGGCATTCGAACTCGATGTTAACCACGACACGAACACTCAAGAAAGTGAAATTAAACTCCACAGCGATCTCTTTGCTGGCATTGGGGGTGGAATTGAGTTTGTTGGCTCTGACAATTTACAACATTACAAAGAGACCACTTTCTCTTTAGACTATAAAATCGATGCGGGTAACTTCTATGTAACGCCCTCATTTGACCTAACTGTACCAAGTGGTGACTCTAGCAATTACAAATGGCAGCCAGACGCTATGCCTGGTGGCAAAGATCAGATGAGTTATAAGTTTGGTAGCGTTGCCAAGTTTGGACTAAAAGTAGGTACATCTTTTGACAACGGAATTTATACCTCGGCTCGTTACCGCTATGAAATTCAAGACGGCAAGGGTGACTTCGGTATTGGTAACCCTATTCTTGGTGCACGTCACCTAAATGGTGAAGGCAGCCATAAAACTAAGACTCACCGAGTAGACCTAACTGTGGGTTACAACGTCGCTGAAGTCGTTGACCTCTCTGCTAACTACGTTGTTAAGCGCGGTACCACAAAGGCAAAAGTTAACGTTGCTGAAGGTGATAATGCAGCTAAATTCACAGGAACATCTCACGATATTGAACTAAAAGCTGTGGTAACAACATTCGGGGACCTTAAACCGTATGTCCAGTACAGCTATAAAGGTGACACTAAATACACAGGCTCACGCACTTTTGAAGGTGCTACCGACAACGAGTTCAAGCTTGGCGTAAACTACACTTTCTAGAATCTTTGTTTGAATTGAGTGGGGGATCGCTCCCTGTTCCCCCACTTTTTATTTGAATTTATCCTTTATTCAGACAATTACTGATGCAATTGCGCGTTCCCCCAGCTCGCATGATCATATCCGTTGCCATCGCCACCATCGTTTACCTTTAGGGTAATAGATGTTTTGTCACTCGGAATGTCTATGGAGACCAGCTCAGCACCATCCGAACCAGTTAATGTCGCGCTTTGGAAGTAAAGAACATCATCAAGCTCAACCTGAAATACGACCGAACCCGAATTTCCTACTTCATCATCAACACCAACGCTCGCGGTAAAACGACTGTATTGCCCCGCTGTGAATGAATAGGTAATGGTAGAGTTTGCGTGTACACCTAGCCCTTTAGCAAAGGCTTGACCACCGATAGAAATAGCCGTGCCATCTTGGGCATTACGCTCACCATTACTCATGTTCTTCTCTATTGGACCCCAGCCATTGGTTGAAGCATCTTCTTGGATATCACTAAGGTACACAGTATCTGGAACATTGGGTGCACTGCCGGGGTTTTCTGTCATAAACAGATTGCCGGTTCCATTGTCTGAAGGATGTATCCAATTAGTGCCACCTTCCGGGTCAAAGGCGAACGCAAATCCAGTATGTGGACCACTTCCACCACTGCCATTGCTTAGTCTCAACTCAAACAGATGCCAGCCTGGGGACAGATTTAAGTTAGCGGTAGAAACCCTATCACTCCATAAATCACTGCTTAAAACCAATTGACCATCAATCCACAATCGGGTCTTATCATCATTGTTTTCGCTAAATGAGATTTGACCGTCAGCATCATAGATATAACCCGTGTACACCTCCGTCGTGTTGCCAGCAATAGCATCTTCTGTCTCACTCAGACTGGTAGTGATCGATGTTTTGGGATTATCGTCAGTTTCATTGATGTTACCCGACAAAGTGCCATAAAACAGACCGGGAACGGCGCTGCTGCCCCCTTCGCTAGGTATACGCAACTTGGCATCACCCCATGAGCCATGATCATTACCAACGCCGTCACCAGCATCAGAGACAATCAACTTCAACTCTTGAGCGCCATTACCTATATTGACGACAACATATTCAGCCACATCACTTCCACGTAAAATGCTACTTTGGTAAGCCATCACGCCATCGAGCCACACTTCGAATACAACCGAACCTGAGCTGCCGGTTTCATCATCGACCCCAATGAAAGCCGTAAATTGGTCGTAATTCGCGTCGGTCAAACTGTATATGACTTCAGAGTAAGCATGAACACCAAGTCCTTTGGTAAACTCGCTGCCGCCAATTGAGATGGTTTGCCCATCGCCTGCGGAGTTCTCACCAACACTGGTGTCTTTTTCGATTGGACCCCACCCATTTGATGAAGAGGTTTCCGTCAAGTCGCTGAGGTAGACATAGGTGGTTGCCTGCGGTGGCTCTGGGACAACAATCGGTGGACCTTCATACTCTAGTTGCTTGAGATAGGCGACCAATGCAGCACGTTCTGAGTTATCTGAAACCGTATGTTGCGTGCCAATCAGCAAGGCGTCGTCTAACGTTGCCGCTTGACCGTTATGGAAGTATGGTGCACTCCCCCAAACCCCAATTAAGCTAGGCGTGTCAAACCCAACACCTGCTAGTGGCGCGTTAATACCTTGCCCAGAAGAAGCCTGAATAGTTCCGACATCATGTTTTTGCATATCGGTATAATAGACACCAGAGTGACAAGTGTTACAGCCTTTAGACTCGAACAGAGCTTGACCCGTTTGAGCCTCACTGGTTAAAGACCCGTTAGCATTGCGGTGAGGGCTACGAGGAAACTGATTCAAGCTACTGACGTAAAAAGCGAGGTTATCCAAATCTTCACTTTTGCCTGATTTTGATGCTCCTAATGGATTTTCAGTCAGCGCAAATAGCGCATCTATCATGAAGCCTCGACCACCGAAGCCATAACGGATGTCGTTCTCAAAGTCTTGGATTTCATCAAAGTTCGCCGTCCAATGGACACGCCCATTCCCTGTTCCGGTTTTTCCTAGCAACGAAATGGTATTACGAAGCCCTTCACCGCGATCTGTGAAGTCCCATACTCTATGGTCACTATCACCATCCGCGTGACAACTCGCACAAGAAATGTAGCCATCCTGCGTCATACGGGCATCTGCAGCGTTGTAGAAGATCTGCTTCCCTTTTAACACTCTAGGGTGAAGTGACTCACTAGCAACAACAGAAACTTGGGCAAGATCGCTAATCGTTCCGCGACTAGTTAAGAAACTACTTACATCATGAACCGAGACGGTTCTCGACATAAAGTTATGAACAAATAGCTTTGTTCCAGACAAGACCAAACCTCGTGGTGCCAAGCCTGTGTCAAAGATTTCTCCTGCTCGATTGAGATTATAAGCGCTGCGAATTTCGATGCTGTTTTGACCTTCAATAGCAATAAAAACTAAGTCACCAATGTCACTGAAAATCGCAGATTTAGGTTGCGCACGATCGTCAATATCGAGCGCGTTAGGCATAACACTACGCGCATTGAGGTCGAGTCGATTGACTACCGCGCGAACCGTAGTTTCAAAAGTCAGCTTCTTAGTCTCATCGCCTTCTAGATAAGGTCCACGATCCACATTGGCCTTATTAGATGGTAACCATGCCGTATAACCATCCGGAGAGATAGTGACTGAGCCAAGGTAGTTAGCCACGCCTCGGCTTCGGTCTGGACCATCTATGGTCGCCGTATCTTTGGCAATCTGGTAGCTCTGATCTATGGTCATACTGCCAACATCTACCGCGACAACCTCCGCATATGCCTGTGGTGAAATAAAGCGAGTCACCAACACCTGTGACGACGCACTGTCAATCGCTATACCTCGTGCGCTGTGTCCAACATCAACCGTCCCAAGAACAGACTTACTCACCGGGTCGATCTTTATTAACTGCCCACTCGCTTGAAGGGATGCAAAAACACTGCTGCCATCGGGAGTAAACGCAATACCGTAGGGCTGACTACCTCGTGGCAGCGGTACTGTCTCTTGTAACTGACCTTGTGCATTTAAAACCGAGATACTGGCGTCTGCCTGATTTACAACCCACAAATGACCATTGGGGGCTTTCGCTAACGTGCGAGGCTGATCGCCGACGGAAGATTCCCACTGCTTAGCGAACGGAGCGACGTTACTAATCGCGCTGACTGTGTCATTGTCTTCATTAACTACAATGATTTGACCATTTGCCTCAATGATGGTTGATGAAGCCGTTGGGGCAATGGAAGTTGGTTGGCGATAAACTGTCACAGGTACCGATTTACTACTTTCAAACACACCGTCAGAGGTGGTTTCGCGTACCGTTACCACCGCTGACCAATGGTTTGGGTTACCATACACATGACTCGCACTACCGCTGCTCGAAAACGGTGTAGGGTTGCTTCCATCACCAAAACTCCACGAGTATTCGATACTGCCACCTAACAAAGGTGAAGCCGTCGCGCTGACATTAGTGCCACTTCCTAGCGTGATTTTGTCATTGGCCGAGACGGAAATATCGTGACCCACTTGTGACCCTGTCGCAAAACGATACTCCGTTCTCCCCATGACGTTCCCAGCAAAGTCCGTGATACCATCAAGGACCACTTGGTAAATACTGTCTGCATCAAGTGACTGTGTTGGAGTGAAGTGAATAAAGCCTAAATTGGTACTGTATTCACCTTGGATTGGAGTCGCACTGCCCAGTTTAGTCACAGTAAACGTATTGCTGTTGACTGAGTCCATAAGGATGCTGTCAGACAACGCTAGCCCAACTCGTGTGGTCAAAGGTTGAAGCGTTGAGTCTATCGCTGGGTTTGCTGCCGAAATATACGGTGGCACAACGTCAGGCGAACTCTGATGAGCAATTAAACCGCTCCCTGAACCATGATCGTTGCCTACCCAGACAAGGTTACCAAAGGGAAACACTTGCCCATGATCGGTGTTGCTACTGGTCGCATTGAGCGAGCTTCGCCCTAATTCCCGAATGTTATTGATGTCACTAACATCAAGCACCGCTATATCATCTTGGTTACCAAGGAAAAGCTTGTTGTCTTGAACGTTACAGTAGAGGTTTTCAAACCCAGTCAGTGTTTCATTGACCAGTTGCATTGGGTTAGTGGTCGTATCATAAACACGTAGTGAGTCACTGGTACTTCTCGCCCCAAAATAGGCGTACTTACCATCCCAACACGAGGCGTAATACTTCTCTGGTAGACGATTAACTGTTTTCACCAAACTTGGGTTCACTGGGTCATCAATATTAAGGATCGAGAAACCTGCCGTTCCTTCCATACTGGAGATAAACATACGGTTGCCAAGGGCAAAAATGGGCCCGACATTAAAACCGCCTAGCTCCGAGTTAGGCACGGTTTTGACCAAGGTCGGATTACTCATATCGCTGGTGTTGACAATGCTTATCCCGGCATTGCCGCGTGCGACGTAAAGATAGGGTGCCTGCCAGAAAAGTTGCCAAGAAACGTTGTTATAGTCACCGTAATTTACGCCTGAAATAGC
Organism: Vibrio sp. SCP2; assembly: GCF_059295395.1. NCBI lineage: Bacteria > Pseudomonadati > Pseudomonadota > Gammaproteobacteria > Vibrionales > Vibrionaceae > Vibrio > Vibrio sp. SCP2. Next base: position 176,347 of record NZ_JCAFVV010000003.1, read on the forward strand.
GAGTTTTGATAATCGAATAGGATTGTTTACATCAGACCAATCCCATATTTCTATCCCCTTACCTGTCTGGGTGGCAATGGTGTTGTTTTCACCAAGACCAAATGAATGTGGCTCTCGGAACTCCGCGGTGCGAAGCCCATCTCCTGTGCGATTGAGGTTAGCCAGATCTGGCTCATAGACAGTTTTGACCAGCTGCATGGCTTTTGGATTGGATACATCTAAAGCAATCCAACCACCCGGGCCACCACCACTATCGGGGGCAAACACACCTACCATATAGCCATTCAGCATGGTCATGACGTTTACACCATAATGCTTCCTGCCCGGGTAGTCCGGTGGTAAAAAGTTAGTTGAGTCATCCACCAGCGGACTGGAGACATGAGTGAATGCTTCCGAAGAGCTATAAGTCAGGTTTCCCAGACCCGGCCCTTGGGTAGCATTCGCTGAATATGTAAGCGAGGTAGATACCAACCCCGCTAATACACTGCTTACAACAGGGCGACGCCAAGTCTTAACAGACTTCATGAAGCTTGTGGCTTTCATCGCCTTCTCCTTGTTTTTATGGTCATTAAACAAAGCTCACTTTTTAAGAAAGTGAGCACCTAAAAACATGAAGAGGACAGATCGACTTACCCTACTACATCAACTTGACGCGAACCGACTACGCACCTCCCCACGTAACTGGATCATTTCATCGTCGGCATAACAAACTCTGCTTGCGCGTAAGAAGTCGGTGTCGCATTCGATTTAACACTGGAAGTCGGCCAACGAGTGGTGATTGCCTTCATTCGGGTAAAGAAACGGACTCCATCTGGGCCATGCATATGCAGTGGGCCAAATAGCGAGCGTTTCCAACCACCGAAACTATGGAACGCCATTGGTACTGGGATAGGCACATTGACGCCAACCATGCCCACTTGAACATTTGCAGTAAAGTCTCTTGCGGTGTCACCGTCTGCGGTAAATATCGCAGTGCCATTACCATATTCGTGGTCATTAATTAATTTCAGTGCTTGCTCGTAGCTATCAACTCGCAACACGCAAAGCACAGGACCAAAAATCTCTTCTTTATAAATGGTCATCTCTGGCGACACATGGTCAAACAGAGAACCGCCGACAAAGAAGCCTTCGCTGGTTTTCGCCAGTTCATGCTCACGACCATCAACAACCAAAGTAGCGCCTTCACTTACCCCTTGTTCTATATAACCGCAGACCTTCTGTTTATGTTCGTTGGTGATCAGTGGCCCCATGTCATTTTCAATCGTCTGCCCATACCCAGCGCCAACTTTTAACGTCGCAAGTTTGTCCTGCAAGCGTCCGACCAATGCATCACCCACTTGATCACCGACGGCAACCGCAACTGAAATTGCCATACAACGCTCACCCGCAGCACCGTATGCGGCACCCATCAGTGCATTCACCGCTCCATCGACATCTGCATCAGGCATGACAACCATATGGTTTTTGGCACCACCCAGAGCCTGAACTCGTTTACCGTATTTTGCGCCTTCCGAATAGATATACTCAGCAATCGGAGTTGAACCAACAAAGCTGACCGCTTGTATTCTTTCATCTTGAAGCAGCGTATCCACCGCCTCTTTATCACCTTGGATCACATTGAATACACCATCAGGCAATCCTGCTTGTTTAAGAAGCTCAGCGACAAACAGCGGCGCTGATGGGTTTTTCTCTGAAGGTTTCAAGATGAATGTGTTACCTGTTGCAAGCGCGATTGGGAACATCCACATAGGCACCATCACCGGAAAGTTGAACGGTGAGATCCCGGCTACCACGCCTAGTGGCATCATTTGCGAATGAGAATCTACGCCAGTGCCCACATTTAAGCTGTGCTCACCTTTTTGCAAATGAGGAATGCCACAAGCAAACTCGACGACTTCTAAACCACGAGTGATTTCCCCTAGGGCATCACTGAACACCTTGCCATGTTCACGACTAATAATTTCTGCCAGCTCATTGCGATTCTCTTCAAGCAAGGCTTTAAACTTAAACAAAACTCGCGCTCGGTTAAGCGGCGTTGTAGCCGACCAACCAGAGAAAGCCTCTTGAGCGACACCTATCGCGTCCTCGACTTCACTACGACTAGAAAGCAGCACTTGATTGTTCGCTTTACCGGTTGCTGGGTCAAAAACTGGCTGACTTCTTTCTGACTGGCTTCTAACATATTGATTGTTGATAAAATTGCTGATCATTTTTTCTTCCTTGTTTGAATCTGTTGGGCTAAATCCGTTGGTTATAAACTGGGGTCTATCTGATCACCATGCCGCTTTGTACAAGGCAATCATGGCGGTTTTGTCTGGCACTCTTGGGTTGTTATTCGGGGAGCCGGATGCCAATGCTTGTTCCGCCATCGTCTCAAGGCAGTTCAAATACGATTGGTGGTCAATACCAAACTCCGCCATTGATGGGACACCTAGATCAACATTGAGCTGTTTAAGCTCGTTGAGCAGACGTTTAACCGCTTGGTCATCACTGATTGAAGCATCAGCTAACTCCATCGCTCTTGCACACTCGGCATAACGCGCTTTTGCTGCTGGTATGGAGTATTCCGTTACGGTTGGTAGCAACATAGCGTTACTCATCCCATGTGGGACGTGAAAATGCGCACCAATAGGTCGACTCATCCCATGCACGAGTGCGACCGAAGCATTTGAAAATGCGATACCGGCGAGCGTCGCTCCAAGCATCATTTGCTCTTTGGCTTGTTGGTTAGCCGGATTGTTTACCGCCTCGCGTAGATTTGGCGCGATCAGTTTCATTGCGTTGAGCGCCTGTTGATCAGTAAACAACCCCGCTTTACCACTCACATAGGCTTCTATGGCATGAGTCAAAGCATCGATTCCGGTATCGGCTGTGATTCGCGCAGGGGCAGTCATGGTAAGTTCAAAATCAATCACAGCAGCAGCAGGAATTAATCCTGGCCCCATACACAGCAGTTTTTCATCATTCGACTCATCGGTAATGATGGTGACTTTGGTCACTTCTGAGCCTGTTCCCGCAGTTGTAGGGATCGCGATCAATGGCATGATCGGCATGGTGACTACATTAGGTACGCTGTAGTCACGGATACGTCCCTGTGACTTAGCAAGCAATGCAATTGCCTTAGCACTGTCGATAACACTGCCGCCACCAAGTGCCACTACCCCATCGTAATGTCCGTCAATGGCTTGAGTTACTGCCGGGAGAATCGAAGCCTCAGTTGGCTCAGGAATGGTGTCGGTGAATGTTTCCGTTTCTACACCTGCGTCATGGATAATTTGCTGTAAGCGCTCTACTTGCCCTAACGATTGCATAACAGGGTCAGACACTATCATCACTCGTCGACAACCTAACTGAATCGCTACCTCACCAACCGTGTTGAGCGCCCCTTGACCAATTTGCAAAAGCTTTGGTAAAACAATTGCTTGACTCATATTTCACCTCAATATCAATACCGATACATTTAGTATCATTATTTAAAATTATTTATTTTGGGCGAGTTAAGCCCTCCACATGACACGCTATGTGTTCGTTCGTGGTTAATTACTCTCAGATTAGGCGCTGCTAACTAGAACCCTTTATTAGCTAGAAAACCATTAACGACCTACTAAGCCGCACCAATCGCGCCTTTTAATAACTTGTATTTTTCAAAACGCGCGGCAAAAAAGTCCACTCGGTCTGGCTTTGGAGCAAAATGACGACTTGCAAGTGATTCACTAACAGTATTACTTAGCCTTACGTCACCGCACACACTGTTTAGAGCCATCATAGCGACACCTCTAGCGCCGACTTCATCAGATGTGCTGGCATCAACTTCAACATTAAGTACATCAGCAAAAAGCTGGCACCAATAGTCACTTCTCGATGCCCCGCCGCTAATAGCAATAGAATCTATTGGGTAACCGGCTTGGCGCAAACGAGAGATATGTTCAAGATGAGCAAACACGATTCCCTCGTAAAAGGCGTAAACAACATGAATATCCTGATGCCAACCTTTCAACCCCAACAGGCTAGCCATCGGCGGCTGTTTATCTGTTGTGCCATAAAGATAAGGCAAAAACATGGGGTACTCAGCGTTGATTTCTAACAGGTTAAGCTGCTGATTAAACGATTCAAAGATCGAACCACCTGCGTGTTGTAATTGTTGCTGTTTCTCTGTGAAAAACCGTTGCACGAGCCACTCAAGGTTAGACGCAGAACAGGTACTCGATTCAATCGCAAGGTATTGTCGCTCATTCATCTTACAGGCCATAAAAACCTCTTGTGGCGGAAGAGAATCCGTTACCACCTGATTGATGTTCCACGTTCCTGCGACAACTGAAGTACTTCCGGTACTGTCCGCTTCAGAGCCATAAGCACAAGCCACCACATCAAACATACCTGCAATCACTGGTGTGCCGATCGCTAATCCGGTTACCTCAGCCGCTTGAGCCGTTACTGCGCCAATCACATCTTGGCTGTTATAGATAGGCGGTAACTTAGTTCTGATGTCCGTTATGCCATAAAATGCAAGTAACTCTTCGCTAACCGTATCACTTTCAAAATCAAACAAACCCGAAGCGGTCAGATCTCCCCATTCGGTAGCGCATTCTCCAGTGAATTGAAAGTTAAGATAATCTTTACAAAACAGCACCTGACCAATGTTCTGATAGATGTCAGCTTGGTGATGTTTAAGCCAATGAAGCAGAACAGCAGTCTGGGAAGACCAAACACCTTGCCTGTTTCTTCTCACTAACGCCTGATAATCTGCCGACGCTTGTAATTGGCTCACCTCACGCTCTGCGCGATTATCCAGTGACTTGATTGCCAACATAGGTTGACGTTGTTCATCAAGCAAATAAACCCCGTTGCCATGCCCACTGCAACCTAAAGCGGCAATTTGAGTAGCCTCTATACCCGCAGCAGCAATGACCCGACGTATTGCATCGGCGCACCGTTGCCAGCACTCAGCTAAATCCGCTTCGGTGTGATCGGGATGGGGAATATGAGTGAGATAATTGTTTGCTACTGCGGCTACCTCTGTGCCATTTTGATCAAAAAGCGCAGCTTTTACCGCCGTATTTCCACAATCGATTCCTAGCGCGTATAAACTCATATTCCCTCCTAGTTACTTATCGCCAACGTAGATATTCATCGCCTGCTCAGTAGAGGCATCGTTGTGAATCATCGCCATCAACGCATCTACCACTCGGCTTGGGTTCGGATGCTGATAGATATTGCGGCCATACACCATCCCCAAGGCTCCTTGATCGAGTAGTGCTCTCGCTTTCGCAAACACCGATTCAATATCTTCTCTGCCGCCACCGCGTACAAGTACTGGACAACGCGCCGCTTCAACAACTTTATGGAAGTCATCAGCATGTGTGGTGGGGTCAGCTTTGATAATATCCGCGCCAAGCTCACGGGCCATACGCACTAGCGTGACAATTTTTTCGCAGTCGCCATCAACCATGTAAGCTTGACCGTGTGTATTGGGCTGCATCACCAAAGGCTCTATCATCAATGGCATGCCATACTTTTCACACTCTGCTTTTACTTTGCTGATATTGTCTACACATTGCTTAAACAGCTCAGGTTCGTCGGGCAGCATAAACAAGTTAACCACCACACACGCCGCGTCCATTTGCAAAGCTTGAATCAAGGGCTGCTCAGCATTTTGTAGCAAAGCCCACATATGACGATGACGCTCAGCGTTATAAGGGTTACCCAAATCAATACGCATAACCAATGCAGGTTTGTCTTTACCATCGACGGTTTGCAGTAAGTCGGCTTGCCCTGCGTTCATCTGAATTGCATCTGGCTTCGCTTTAACGAGCTGACCGACCACTGAAGACATATCTTCTAATCCGTCAAGAAACGATGGCTCATTGCACACGCCATGATCTATCGCTACATCGAGACATCGTCCATTGCTGAATAAGCGATTCATCCTCACTTTATTGGTTAAATACATACTCTTCTCCATTTACGAGTTGTTCATTTTCAATAATCTTTGTTCGCGTAACCGCTTCACTGTGGCTTAGAGGTTGATCCAGCACGACTCCGTGTAGATTAAACAGAACCTCTTGGGCGTTTTCACGATCGGCGACTTTTTCTGTCTCACTCCAATTGAAATGAGTTGCCACTAGTTCTGAAAGCTCATCAAATACTTGGCTATCTAGCTTGCCCTCAATCGCAATCGAGGTGCGACGTAAGATGACATCTAAGGTGGTGGCGACAAATTCGGTTTGTAGGATGTAATTGATTTCGCCTACGGTGTAGTCTGGCAATGAGCGCAAGGGCTGATCACAATGACTGTCCAAACGACGTAATAGCGCTTCACACTTTGTGCCATAACGCTTCAACCAGACGTTAAGTTGATGCATTGAGCGGTATGGGTAGCTTTCTCTTAGTCGGTACAGGTAGAGCTCTTGTTCGCTTTCGTTGGCCGGATAATTAGCGCCACCACCAATCGCTTTTTGCTTGGTACTACATCTTCTTTCTATTTTGAGCGATGCCAATAGCTCATCGGCCACCTCTTCACCAAAGGCTCTAAAGGTTGTCCATTTGCCTCCGATCAACGAGTACACTTTTGTCTTACCAATGCTGTCTCGTTTTATTGAATGGCTTCTAGGAATTTGCCCTGTCGTCGAGGTATTGACCGACGGCAGAGGACGCACACCACAAAACTGATAAACGATTTGTGAACGACTAATTTCTAGCTCAGGCAAGACCCCTTTAAGAGAGAGTAGAATGTAGTCAATCTCTTCCTCGGTGCACTTTACAGACTCGGGGTCACTGACGGGAATGTCCGTTGAACCGATGAGCACCTTGCCAAAATAAGGGAATAAAATGCACACTCGCCCTTCGCTGTTCTCATAAAACAGCATGTTGCCATCTAGCTGGTCGACGAGCTGCTGGTTGTCGACAATGATGTGTGATCCCTTAGTACCTTGCATATATTGGCTAGGTGCTTGTAGCAAACCATTGGTGAAATCCACCCAAGCACCGGTCGCATTGACAATATGCTGAGTGCGAACATTGACCGACTTACCTGACTGTCTCTGGGTAAGACGTAATTCGCCATCGTTAAATTGGGTCACTTTGCTATAGTTGAGCGCGATTCCGCCCGCTTCAATGCCTTCTTGAATAAGCTCAATCGCCAAACGTTCTGGAGAGCTAATCCAAGCATCGAAATAGGTCGCACTACTGCGTACTTGATTACCCATTAACGGCCAACGCTGACGCGTTGACTTGGCGGAGTGCATTTTATGAGCAGGCATAAGTTGATCGCGCTTGGTAAACCAATCATAAAGCGTCAAGCCAAGCTTAATCACCACAGAGCCCCGCTGTGAAGGTCGATCTTTCAAACCTAAGAACTTTAACAATCCATCGAACATTCCTGACCAAGTGGAGTAAATTGGTATCGTTGTTTCCAGCGGAGCAACCAAATGTGGAGCGTTATCCAAAAGGCGATTGCGCTCAAACAGCGCTTCTTTCACTAAATCAAACTCGCCATTTTCGAGATAACGTAAACCCCCATGGATCATTCTCGACGGTGCAGCGCTGGCTTTGGAGCAAAAGTCATCTTTCTCAACCATCAAGACTTTCACACCTTGCAATGCCAATTCCCTAAACACGCTAATCCCATTGATGCCGCCACCAATCACGACGGCATCAAACTCATTCGTCGTTTCTAAACTGTCAAATCCGGTCTTATTATTTTTCATTGCGTTCCCTGCCAACTATCTGGGTGATACCGAACGAGCCGTACTACGCCAGTTCAAGCTCACCAAAGAACTCATGCGATTTAGCATCTATAAATTTGACTTCTTCATGAGTCAGTATCACTTGTCCTGCTGCCGCGTTCTCTATCGCCTGCGCAGCATTTCGAGCACCACATAGTGCATAAGTGATCCCTGGCTGTTGCAATGTCGCCGCAATCACTAACTGAGCCACAGAGATATTCTTCTGACGCGCAATGGGTTCAATTGATTGGCAGAACTGCTGTACCCATCGACGGTTTTCGACAGTAAACATAGGGTCTGTGATACGTTGGTCATCTCCGGTAAATGTGCGCTCTGGAGAGATTTTTCCGCTTAATAGCCCCATCGCCAAAGAAGAATAGCTAAGGCAAGACACTTGAGTTGCGATCGTTTTCGGCAGTAGGTTCTCCTCAAGCTGTCGTTCAATCAGATTGTATTTCTCTTGTACCGCATCCACGACGCCGCATTGCTGATACGCCGCCAATTCCGCTTGATTGGCGTTGCTGATCCCTATAGCTCGGATCTTGCCGGCTTTTTTTAACGCAAGTAATGCGTCCATCGTTTCTTCAACTGGGGTCGTTGGGTCTTGCCAGTGAGTGATATAAAGGTCTAGGTAGTCTGTCTGCAAACGTTTTAAACTTTGCTCAACTTCATAGTGGATAGCATCTGCGCCTAAGTAACGATGGACAGGTTTGCCATTCTCATCGAAGAAATGATTACCTTTATCTGTGTGCCAAACCAAACCGCATTTCGTCGCCAGTACAACTTGATCGCGCTTACCCTTGATAGCTTTGCCTACCAACTGTTCGGAAACACCTAAGCCATACGCAGGAGCAGTATCAATCAGCGAAACACCACAATCCAATGACGCGTGAATGGCTTCAATTGCCGCTTTTTCGTCAGTGCCACCCCACATCCAGCCGCCCATTGCCCAAGTGCCTAAGCCGATCACTGATGCATGAATACCTGATTGTCCAATCTCTCTTGTTTGCATAACTTTCCCCTATTTTGCTTGTTCTAAAACACTGGCTATTGTGTCTTCGTCCGAAACTAATCCGTTAATTAACCCACCTCTCAGTGCGGCAAGCATTGCTGACACCTTCGACTGAGTTGCCGCAACACCGAAGCTGTGCTCGATATTGCCAAGTTCTGTTAAATTCAAACCCACTAACTTGCTATTGATCTGCTCTGCGCATTCAGCGCCGAGTTCGTCATATAAATGCGCGAGTACCTCGCCCTGACACTGGTGGCTGATTTGAGACTCAAATTGCTGGCCACTTAATGATCGCAAGTCGTAGTAACTATCTGTTTCACTGGCGACTGAACCAATCCCGACTAAGGCAATATCTGCATTGCGCGCTATTTCGAGCACTTCTCTGACGCTACGCATCTCCATTAACATTTCGCGTTGCTCATCAGTATCAACAAACAGCGGGGCGTGGAGCTGAGTACTACTGCCGCCCAGTTTTTCTGCTAGGCGAGAAGCAAGATAATTCACATCCGTAAAGTGATGTCCTTGTACACCGCCTGTTGCAGGAACCACCTTTACATTAGGGAAGTTCATCGGTTTTATCTGCTCAACAATCATCGACATAGTTTTACCACCGCTTATGCAAATAACGCTGTTTGGCTTAACCGTCTCTATCAGTAGCTCACCTGCAGATTGAGCGACCTGTTGGGTAACTACCGCTTCATCTTGGCTAAGGCTCGGCTGAATAACCGCAGTTTTCAGTGAGAACATATCAAGTAGACGTTGTTCTAATGTGTAGGTGCGTTCTTGCGGAAGGTTCAAAGTGATTTCAACTAAACCATCATCATGAGCTTGCTTAATGACACGGTTGACCTTAGCTGTCGATAAACCAAGTTGCTTAGCAATATCTGACTGACTGCAGTTCTCCATATAACGTAGTGTGAGGATTTTTGCCGTCTGCCTTAATATGTCGTCTCGCTCACTCATCGCCATATACGCTCTCCTACTTACCTTTCATCGCTTGTTGGACGCTCTTCTTTATTACTCATTTACCCGCCCAACAAAATGTAAACAAATCGTGAAATTTATTTCACTTGAGTAAAAAGTAATCACAAAAAGCACACCTTGCAAGTTAAAATGATACCATTCGTATCGTTATGACCATTTAAGTGCGACAGATCACAATAACAGCCAAAACTGATACGTATTGTATCGTTATGCTATTGACCGGTTACATTTTGTTCACTAACTTTTAACACGTGAAATATATTTCACCTGTCTGAAAGATAATTCACATCATTGAGAACAACGGGTTGTACTGCTTAAGACGAGAATGAGATGGATGTAAGTCAAATTGCAGTTGTTGCTCCGAAGACGAGTGAATACCACATATAAATGGAGAAAATTATGAAGTCAGCGACTTTAAACAAGATGCTTAAAAAAGGACTTATTGCTACGAGTATTCTCGTTGCGTCTAGTTTCTCAGCAACAACACTAGCCAATGAACGTATTGCATTTTTCGTTTCCGACCTTTCCAACGTGTTCCACCAGTCACAAGCGACAGAGGCGAAACGTTATGCGAAAGAGAAGTACGGCGCAGAAGTGGTTATTTTTGATGGCAAAGCAGACTCTGCGGTGATGACGCAAAATGTTGACCAAGTGGCTGCGGGTGCATTTGACGGTGCTTCACTGCATATTTGGGATGGCGAGGCTGCCACCCCTGGTGTAGAAGAAGCGCTAGATGAAAAGATCGCAATGACCTCTTTCTTTAGCCCAATTACCGATACTGGTATCCCAACGGCGCGAAGCGATGAGGCAACCGTCTCTTTTGAAATGGGCGCTCAAATGGCGAAAGCATGGAAAGAAGCTAACCCTGATAAACCTATTGTGATGGTTCAGTTGGGCTGGCCTAACCATACAGAAGTAAGCTCTGGTCGCACAAACCCGTTTGCTGAGGGAGTGCTTTCAGTTGACCCAAGCGCGAAGAACCTTGGTGCACTTGATGCAAGTGGCGGTCAAGAAGCAGCCAAACAGATCATTGTCGACCTGCTCACTCAGCAGCCTGAAGTTAACCTTATCTACTCTGAAGCCTCTAACCTGACGGTCGGCACGATGGCAGGTCTTTCTCAACTAGGACGCGGCAAGTTTAAAGATGGCAAACCTGTCACAGAGATTGTCGCGAGTGTGGACTTCGACTCAGTCGAATTCGAGCAGATTTATGATCCAAATTCTAGCTTGAAGGTATCGATGGGCTTACCGCCAATTGAAACAGCTCGCGGACGCATCGACTTAGTCATGGACGTTATCAATAACAAAGTGGCTTCAAGTAACGACACCGCACAAGAGTTCTTCTACAAAGCTTACACCATCTCTTACTGGACAATGCCTCAGCCGGATGCAGAGAAGTGGCTAGAAGCACAGTTTGGCAACTAACCATTATAACTGGGCGGTCTAACTAACCGCCCAGTTGTTCAATATTCAATGAATCAAAACAAGGAAAGAGCGGCTTCATCTGTACCGTCGGCAGTGACTGAACAGCTTTGAAGATCCACCATATTAAGGAGAGATCATCTTGAATACTCACAATTCAACTTCTGTTCTCTCAATTGAAGGACTCGTTAAAGACTACCCTGGCGTCAGAGCAGTCAACAACGTCAGCTTTTCAATTGAACGCAGCACAGTCCATTGCTTAATCGGCGAAAATGGCGCGGGAAAATCCACCTTGGTAAAAATGATCACAGGTGCGATTCAACCAACCCAAGGCACAATGAAGGTCAACGGTAATTCATACACGCCAAACGGTACACAGAGTGCCCGTGAAGCTGGCATAGCGACTCTGTTTCAAGAGCTACACGTTGTTGACGAACTAAGCGTGCTGGAAAACTTAACTCTGGGTATGGAGCAAAGCCGCTTTGGATTTCTGATTAAATCTGATTTAGAGCAGCGCGTTATTGATACGTTGGCGACTATTGAGCCATCAATCGATCCTTATGCGCGTGTTTCTACCTTAGGGGTCGCGCAAAAACAGATCATCGAAATTGCTCGCGCGGCCTCATCGGGCGCCAATGTCATTATTATGGACGAACCCACAGCAGCGTTATCAGAGCGAGAAGTTGAGCGTCTATTTACCGTTATTCGCCGATTGCAAGAACAGCAGGTTACGGTGATCTACATCTCCCATAAGTTGGATGAGATTTTATCACTGGGAGATAGAGTCACTGTGATGCGCGATGGGCAACATATCGCTACCAAGCCTATGGCAGAGGTAAACGGACGCGAAGAGCTGATCGACATGATGATTGGACGAAGTATCCTTCATGACTACACACCACGCGACACCATCAGCGACGAAGTGTTTTTATCCGCTGAGAGACTGAACAATCATAGGCTGAAAAACGTTTCATTTACGATTAACAAAGGTGAGATTGTCGGGTTTTATGGTCTGGTTGGTGCGGGTAAAACTGAAATAGCCCGCGCTATTTTTGGCGCAGACAAGGTCTCTGGCTCGATCAAGCTTAATGGTCAAGAAGTGGGGAAATCTCCTAGAGAGGCGATCGCGGCAGGTATTGCTCTCGTCCCTGAAGAACGCCGCACACAAGGGCTGTTTACCAACTTAACCATTCGCGAAAACATCCCTGTCATGAACTTACCTAGAATGTCAGATTTCGGCGTATTTAGACAACGCGATGAACTCAATGCCGCGCTCGACTATGTCGATAAACTGTCCATCGCCACCAGTTCAATAGAAAAACACACGGAAAAACTCTCTGGTGGGAACCAACAAAAAGTGGTCATTGCCAAATGTCTTTTCTCGCAGGCCAAACTACTACTGCTCGATGAGCCTACTCGCGGTGTCGACGTCGGTGCAAAGAAAGAGATCTACGACTTAGTAAAAGAACTCGCGAACCAAGGCAACTCTGTTGCTGTCTTTTCTACCGAACTTGAAGAGATTCTCGGCGTATGCGACCGCATCTTCCTTCTTTATGACGGCTCTTTGGTTTCAGAAATCACTAACGGCTCTGACGTTGACACCAATTTCATTTTGAACGCCGCGACAGGTGGCCTGCAGGAGGCAGTATGATTAACACTACACTGGGTGCTGAGACCTCTCCGCAGCATCTTAAGAATCGAGTCAGCGACCAAATGTACATTACAATGCTGGTTGCCGGCGTCGCTATCGGGCTATTTTTAGTCGCTTCGGTATTTGTACCGAACTTTTTCCAAGTGCAGAATATGCTGAACTTGGTAACCAATAACTGGTCGGTGATTGCACTGGGCGTCGGAGTTTCATTCTTACTTATCTCGGGCAATTTCGACCTTTCCGTCGGCGGGATCGTCGCTTTATCAGGCGTCTTATCTGTTTGGTTCGCCCAAGCTGCGACAGGTGGTTCAGCGCTTTCAACCGGATTAGGCTTACCGTACTGGCTAGCCATTATTGGTGCCCTAGCTGGAGCCTTAGCCATAGGGGGTTTAAACGCACTGTTCGTGGTTAAGTTTAAAATCCCATCGATCATCGTTACCTTAGGTACCATGATGGTCGCAAGGGGCATTGCCCAAGTGATCACTGAAGGCTCACAAAGAAATACCAATCTACCCGCTGAATTTGGCTATCTGGGAAACCTAAAGGTGTTTGGCACCTCGATGCAATTCCCAGTGCTGTTTATGCTGCTTTTGTTAGCTGCGGCGATCTTTATTGAACGCAAAACCGTGTTCGGTCGCATTACCTATTGGATTGGTGCGAACCCAGAAGCGGCCAAGCTTTCCGGTATTAACAACGCTAAGCATATTACCTATCTCTACCTATTTAGCGCACTAGTTGCAGGAGTTGTCGGCATTTTGCTTTCCTCTGAGTTTAAGTCTGGTTTCTCTAACCGTGGTTTGCTGATGGAGTTTGATGCTTTGGTCATTGCCCTACTTGGCGGCATTGCCATTGCCGGAGGCTTCGGCTCAGTTATTGGTATGTTCTTCGGCGCGATCATTCTCGCAGTGGTCACCTCCGCGGCTACCGGCCTTACTCTGTCACCTGACTGGCAGTTTATCTTGAAAGCCGTCGCGGTCTTTTTAGCAATAACGGCTCAAACCTGGGCTCTATCCCTTAGAAACAAATAGTGATGGTGAATGCAATGTCTGAATCAACAAAAGTATTAAGCACTCCACCAGCCTTAGGTGGTCAGGTCGCTGAATTTATTAGAAATTACTATATCTATTTTGTGTTAGCCGCCATTGTGGTCTTCCTTAGTAGCGTTAACCTCGATCAGTACGCGCTGTTTGAACGCGGCAATTTCTTGTACAAGAAGAACGTGATTAACATCCTGCGAGTTTCCGCACCAATACTGGTTCTGGCCGGCGCCTTTACCTTGCTCATGGTCTCTGGCTACATAGATTTGTCGGTTGGCAGCACAATGGGCTTAACCGCAGTGATCTACGCGATGCTCGCGATTAATGGTGTCCCCTTCATCGCTGCCTTTTCTATCACCGTTATGTGCGGTGTGCTGCTTGGTGCTTTTAATGGACTGTTGGTGGTCAAATTTAACATTACCCCCGTCATCGCCACTCTCATTACATTGAGCCTATATAAGGGGATTGCTCTGCTATTGGTGGAAGATGGTGTCTCTGCCATCAAATCGATGGGCGATATGAAGATGCCAAGTTGGTTTAACGACTATGCCCGTGATGCCGTCTTACTCGGCTTACCAATGGCATTTTGGGTTGCCGTTGGCGTAACTGCTCTGCTGATTATTCTGCAAAACCGTTCGCTACTTGGTAAGTATGCCGCGGCAACAGGAGGTAACCCGACTGCAGCTAAACTATCTGGTATTAAAACTGGACTGGTTGTGTTTGCTCTCTATGCCATTGTTGGCGCTACTGCCTCATTAGCCGGTATTGCTCGCGCAAGCTTTATGTCTTTAGGTGACCCTTTATCAGGTGATGGTATGGAGCTAACTGCAATTTTGGTTGTACTGATTGGCGGCACTGCATTTAGCGGCGGTGAAGGAAAAGTGCTGCGCTCGTTTATTGGTGCGTTGATCATCATGACTTTGACCGTCGGTATGCTCACGCTCGTTCCGGCTTACTATCAAACTTTAGTAATAGGTGGCGCACTACTCGCCGCTGCGGCCTCCAACCATTTGGTTAGCCGCAAGCAACATCAGAGTTAAGCGCTGTTTACAAAACATAAAAAAGCCTGCCAATTTCGCGTAGAAATTGGCAGGCTTTTACTATCTGGTCAGAAGTGATTAGTCGCGTGGCGACGCACCAAACTTCTCAGATACGTCAGCAAGGATAGCGTCAACCGCGCCAGCGATGTCTGCATCTTCAAGCGTGCGCTCTACGGATTGTAGTGTTAGTGCGATTGCTAGGCTCTTCTTACCTTATTATCTAACCTCTTGATACTTTCAGACTAACTCTACGACTAATGTCTAACTCACTGAGACTATTTGTTTTTTTGAGATTGGTTTAAGGTACTAACAACTTAAATGATTACGTTTATTTATAGGGTAACTTGTTCTTTATCTTTAACAGTGAACCTCAAGCTTTTTACACCAATACCAACGATATTCTTGCTTGTTTCCGACCCTATTCTTAGTCAGTCATCTTCACTTTTTAATAATAACCCAAGTTACACCTAATAGAGATTTGTCGCATGCTTTGTAGCAAACACTAACTACTCCGCTACCTCTTAATACCGGCAGTAAGTTACGTTTGTTGGAACAACACACCTCAGAGTGTGAATGAAAGGAATCAAAATGAGCAGTACTTTAGAGTCCGTACATATAAGAACAGATAAGCCTCAACCCAATGAGGATCAACTCACTTATGAACAACAACACAAACCAAGCTCTGAATTTGAGTCCCGAGAGCAGTATCTAGAGCACGAATTGCAAATCATGTCGCCTAAACGCTGGCGTCCAAACTTGCCGTTTAAAGATTATCGATTTGAGGTTGAAGACACCATCCCAGCAATGGCGGCGACCATTGGTAAAGTGGTAATGGTGGGCGCTATTGCAGCAACCTTTGCCGGAGCTCTAGGGCTAAACGAAGGGTTTATTCTAGAAAATGTTCGTTATGAATTACTTATCGCTTCAGTGTTCATTATTCTTTTCTCTGGTTTTTTATTGCCAACCGCTAACCTCGCAGGTACACACGGCCCACTTATCCCTTTGATTCCGATTGTTGTTGCCGCTGGTGGACACCCGATGGCCTTTGGTTTGCTGATTGGCGCGTTCGGCTTATTGCTGGCCATCAGTAAAGGTGGCAGCATGTTGGCAAATCTCACCAGTAAAGGCGTGTGTGGCGGCTTATTGCTCTACCTAGGCTTTGTTGGGACCGTTTCTCAAGTCAAAAAGCTATTCGCTTGGGCTGAAGGAATTGGTATGAGTCACATTGCTTTCGTCGTGATCTTTTGTACCATTATTTTGTACGCGCTATTGGAACATTTCCGTAAGCGTTGGCTAGCAGTACCTCTTAGTTGCTTGTTGGGTGGCACGTTAGCTTTTGCAATGGGCGCACCGTTTTCTTTCCAAACCGAGCCTGGTTTGCCTCATATGAACCCTATGTATTGGTGGGGGGAAGAGACAGGTTGGATGCTAGGTCTACCGACAATTGAACATTTCATGGTGGTATTGCCGTTTGCTATTTTAGCCGTAGCGATGTGGTCACCAGACTTCTTAGGGCATCAAGTATTCCAAAAAATCAGCTATCCGGAACGTACCGAAAAAGTACACATGAACATTGACGACACCATGACCACGGCTTCTATTCGTCAGACGTTTGGTTCTCTTCTTGGTGGTACTAACTTTACCTCTTCATGGGGGACTTATATCGTACCAGCCGCAATTGCTAAACGCCCTATTCCTGCGGGTGCTTTGCTGACGGCTCTGTTTTGCATCATCGCCGCAATTTGGGGTTACCCGATGGATTTAGCTATCTGGCAACCGGTACTTTGTGTTGCACTAATCGTTGGTGTATTTGTGCCATTGCTAGAAGCTGGCATGGAAATGACGCGCGAAGGGAAAACCACTCAATCGGCCGCAATCGTTGTATTTTCATCAGCGCTAGTAAACCCTGCATTTGGTTGGTCTCTAACCATGCTGTTAGACAACTTAGGTTTAGTCGGTTGTAAAGAACGTAGCGGTGAACTGAGTAAAATGAGCCGTTGGGTGTTGCCGGGCATCATGTTTGTTGTACTAACCAGTGTGATGGCGTTGGTTGGACTTCTTCCTGGCATTCCTGCGATTATTCCAAGCTTTCGCTAACCGTTAGATAGGGGTTGAAGCCAATGGGTATTTAACCCTGCAACTCTCTTCACAAAATCAATAAGGCCTCGCAACTGCGAGGCCTTTGGTTTTCTGAGGTGATGAACAGCCAACTCATTTTTGCCCCAAAACTTGTTAGAGTTAATGCTCTTCACTTTTACCAAACGCTAGTTTTGGATTAGCTATACTTATACCAAAACGGAATCTAAGTCACATTTCCATGGGAACGAAAAGAATAAAGGCTTGAAGACAATGACCTTCAAGCCTTTGGCAACTACATCATTTATCTCACAGCTTCATGTGCAAAATAGGGAATGGTTTTCCCGAGTCATCCAACGGTGAGCGCGATATTACTTTAAATCCGTAGTGCTCATAAAAACCCACAGCTTGCGGGTTTTGCTCATTAACATCCACCTTATGACAATCTAGTTCGTTAACAGCGTAATCGAGCAATGCTCTACCTATACCCTTGCCTCTAGCAGAGTCACGTAGAAATAGCATTTCTACTTTTGAATCACTGACACCGATAAAGCCAAGGATTGTGCCACTTTCCTTCACACACCTTAACTCTACCGCTGGAAACGCGTGTTCCATAATCATGGGTTTAAATGATTCGATATCTTCTTCAGTTAGAAAGTTGTGTGTCGCACGTACAGAGTCTTCCCATATCACTAGCAATTCAGCGTAGTTGTCGGATGTGACATTTTCAATTTTCATTATGTTACCTATAAATTAGTTAATCTTTAGTTGTTGATTTAAAGCATCAATTTCTTGTTGCCATGCTTGTTGCAACTTTGGTTTTTGATACTTTTTCTTTCTTTTTAAATCTGCTTCCAACTTCGTTTCAAGTTCAAGGAGCCGCTCCAATAGCTTTTCTTCATCAGACAATACAGGCGTATCACTATTGTCTAGCCACGGCATTGCAGTTGGGGGAGCTGGTTTCTTTTTCGCTGGCATCTCGGTATCAAAGACAGCGCAGAGCTGTTCCGAGTCGTAGTACTCTTTTAGCTCACCATTATTGATTAGCCAGAAGCGATTACAGCTTTTCTCCATAAGTTCTCGGTCGTGGGTTACTAAGATAAAAGCACCGACAAACTGAGTTAGCGAGTCGATAAGTTCTTCCTTGCCTTCTAAGTCAAGGTGGTTAGTGGGCTCATCTAAAAATAGCAGATGAAATTTTGCCAATGAGAGCGCAATAAACAAAAGTCTTGCTGTCTCACCACCACTTAAACTGCTTACCAACTGGCTATGCCGATGGTAGGCAAACCCAGCGCTGATTAGCGCCATTTTCTTCTCCTCTTCTGGTAATGGAGAGAATTCTTGCAACGCATCAATCAAGGACTTGTTTGCATCAAGCTGCTCTTGGTTCTGATCGTAATAGCCAATACGACATTGTGGGTGAATAGCGAGCGAGTCCGTTTGGGTATCTGCTAGCCATGCTTGCCATAAATGGCGCATCAGTGATGATTTACCACACCCGTTCCTACCGATAAGAGCAATACGATCTCCGCTTTTTAACTGCTTGTTCATTACCTGAAAAAGTGATGGTGAACTCTCACTCGCTTTTACTGTAACATCCGATAGCTCTAATAGGCGGTTAGCCCTCATAGCCAAACCATGTAACTGAAGCGTCCATGGCGAACCGTCTGTTAATTCGGTTTGTGAGTCTTTCAGCTTAGCAACACGTTTTTCCATACTTTGGGCTTTACGCGAAAAACTCGCGTTATTGTAGACATGCCCCCAAATAGATAGGCGTTTAGCACTATGCTCAATTCGGTCTATCTCTTTTTGCTGGTGCTGATTACGATGAAAATCAGCTTCGTCTTGTTGAGACAATGCCTCACGAGCTTCTGAGCAAGGCAAAGCAAAGAAAGAAAGTGAGCGGTCTCGCAGGATTATTGTGCTGTTGGTAACGCTGTCCAGTAACCTTTTATCATGAGAAACCAATACGAATGTACCTCTCCATTGTGACAGAAAGTTCTCCAACCACAGTAAAGTAGGTAGATCTAAGTGGTTACTTGGCTCATCCAACAACAGCAAATCAGGTTCAGTAATTAAAGCACGAGCCATCAGCAAGCGAGTATGTTGCCCCCCGCTTAATGAACCAGCAACAAGACTCCAATCTGTATCAGAAAAACCCATTTCAGAAAGCAGAGCCTCAGCTCTCCATGATTCTGATAAGTGCATTTCTCTCGGCAGAATATCTAGTACAGATGCTAGTAGGGTTTGTCGTAGTAAATGAGTTGGTAGATATTGCTCGATACGAGATATCAAACACTGATTTGAACGTGAAATAGTTCCACTTTTAGGAGATATTTCGCCAAACATCAGACGAATAAGGGTACTTTTTCCACAGCCATTGTGCCCGATAAGGCCAATTCGATCACCTTTGTTAATGGTGAACGAAACTCTGTCCAGTAAAGAACATGAAGGTAAGTCGTACGATAATGATTGTACGGATAGTAATGTACTCATAGCATTCTCAAGATTTTCAGAGCGTTAGATGTAACAACTCCTCACCAATATTACTGGCGATAATCTTTGAAGCCTGAGTGAAGGGCTTTTAGTTGGTTTCTTCGCTCAAGCCGAGATTATCGCAGTGCGATTTCGGAAAAACTTGAGCGAGTTTGAATACCAAAGAAGTGTGCGAAAATTAATCTACACATATTTGGGGTCTCCTCTATTTTAGTTGGTTTATGGGTGGGCGAATTTTAGCCACTGGTGATGATAGTGTCAATGTGTCACATTTTATCAGAATCCATGAAGCAGTTATTGATTAGTTATAGTTATAGTTATAGTTATCGGAAAGGTATTCGCTAAGATGAAAGCTCTAGCTCACTTCTGTCCAATTGCGACTTAACACCCTACTCCTTAATCACCCAAAACAAAAAGGCCTCGCGATTGCGAGGCCTTTAGTTTTCTATTTAATTAGAAGTGATTAATCACGCAGTGAAGCACCGAACTTCTCAGATACGTGAGCAACGATAGCGTCAACCGCGCCAGCGATGTCTGCATCTTCAAGCGTACGCTCAACTGACTGTAGTGTCAGTGCGATAGCTAGGCTCTTCTTACCTTCTTCAACGCCTTTACCAACGTAAACGTCGAATAGTTTAGCGTCTTTTAGGAACTCACCACCTTGTTCTAGACATGCTGCAACGATGTCGCCAGAAGCGACTGATTCGTCAACAACTACTGCGATGTCACGACGGTTTGATGGGAACTTAGAAAGCTGAACTGCTTCAGGGATCACTTTAGTGCTGATTGCAGACCATTCCACTTCGAATACGATAGTACGGCCGTTTAGACCAAACTTACGCTCTAGCTCTGGGTGAACTGTACCAATCACACCAACTTGCTTGCCATCAACGATGATAGCTGCAGATTGGCCTGGGTGAAGCGCTGGGTTCGCTGCTTTGTCTTCAGCAGAAAGCGCTGCGAAAGAGTATGCTGCTTCGTTAGCTGTTAGCTCAAGAACCGCTTCTAGGTCACCTTTAAGGTCAAAGAAATCAACTGTGTTGGTTTCGATGTCCCAGTGCTCTTCGCTGCGAGTACCTGCGATAACACCTGCAAGCATAGGCTCTTGGCGCATACCGTTTTCAGCAGACTCACATGGGATGAAACGTAGGCCGTATTCGAATAGACGAACACGTGGTTGTTGACGTTTCTGGTTGTGAACCACAGTGTTTAGTAGACCTTGGATTAGGCCTAGGCGCATTGCTGACATATCCGCAGAGATTGGGAATGGCAAAATTAGCGGCTCAACACCTGGAACAACAAGCTTTTGCTGCTCTGGCTCAACGAAGCTGTAAGTAATTGCTTCTTGGTAGCCACGGTCTACAAGTAGGTTACGAACGCGTTTTAGCGGAATGTTCGCTTCAACGTGGTCGTGCATCTTAAGTGCTGCCGCTGGGTTTTGGTTAGGAATGTTATCGTAGCCGTAGATACGACCTACTTCTTCAATTAGGTCTTGCTCGATTGCGATATCAAAACGCCATGTCGGTGCAGTTGCAGTCCAACCTGCGTCTGTAGTCTCTACAGTTAGGCCAAGACGCTCTAGGATCTCAACAACATCGCTATCAGCAATGTGGTGACCTAGTAGGCTGTCTAGCTTAGTGCGACGTAGTGATACTGTGTTTGCTTTTGGTAGGTCAGCTTCTGACTCTACTGCA
The DNA here is from genome assembly GCF_059295395.1 of Vibrio sp. SCP2. Classification (NCBI taxonomy): domain Bacteria; kingdom Pseudomonadati; phylum Pseudomonadota; class Gammaproteobacteria; order Vibrionales; family Vibrionaceae; genus Vibrio; species Vibrio sp. SCP2. The sequence goes on from NZ_JCAFVV010000003.1 coordinate 197,483, forward strand.
ACAACAGGTGCTACTTCACCGCCACAGATCTCAACTAGAAGTTCTGTTGCACGCTCCATTGCGCTGGTTTGTAGTGCGAAATCGACACCACGCTCAAAGCGCATTGAAGAATCAGTGTGTAGACCGTAGCTACGTGCGCGGCCACGGATGTGGTCTGGTGCGAAGAATGCACACTCAAGTAGCACGTCTTTAGTCTCAGTGGTTACACCAGACTCTTCACCACCAAAGATACCTGCGATAGCAAGTGCTTTGTTGTGGTCAGCGACAACTAGAGTATCAGCGTTTAGCTCAGCTTCATTGCCGTCTAGAAGAGTTAGCTTCTCGCCCTGCTCTGCCATACGTACTACGATACCACCTTCAATCTTAGCAAGATCAAATGCGTGCATTGGCTGGCCTTGCTCTAGAAGAACAAAGTTAGTGATGTCTACAACTGGGTCGATAGAGCGAATACCACAGCGGCGCAGTTTCTCTTGCATCCATAGTGGTGTTTCAGCTTGAACGTTTACGTTCTTAACCACACGGCCAAGGTAACGTGGACATGCTGCTGTCGCTTTCACTTCGATAGAAACTGTGTCATCAATCGCTGGAGCAACAGGGTTAACTGCAGGCTCAGTCACGTCAGCACGGTTTAGTACGCCAACTTCACGTGCCATACCACGGATGCTGAAACAGTCCGCGCGGTTAGCCGTTAGGTCTACGTCTACTGTTACGTCGTCAAGACCTAGGAATTCGCGGAAATCAGTACCGATTGCTGCGTCTTCTGCTAGTTCCATGATGCCATCAGATTCAACGTCGATACCTAGTTCAGAGAATGAACACAGCATGCCGTGTGATGGTTGACCACGTAGTTTTGCTTTTTTGATTTTGAAATCGCCTGGTAGAACAGCACCAACAGTCGCTACAGCAACTTTGATACCTAGGCGACAGTTAGATGCGCCACAAACGATGTCTAGAAGTTCTTCAGCGCCAACATCTACTTTAGTTACACGTAGTTTGTCAGCGTCTGGGTGTTGACCACACTCAACCACTTTACCTACTTTAACGCCAGTGAAAGAACCAGCAACAGGTAGTACGTCGTCTACTTCTAGACCCGCCATTGTGATTTGGTGTGTAAGTTCGTCAGTCGATACCGCAGGGTTTACCCACTCACGAAGCCAAGATTCGCTAAATTTCATAGTGATGTATCCCCTGGATTACTTGAACTGTTTTAGGAAACGAAGGTCGTTCTCGAAGAACGCACGAAGATCGTTTACGCCGTAACGAAGCATAGTCAGACGCTCAACGCCCATACCAAATGCGAAGCCAGAGTATTTCTCAGGGTCGATGCCAACGCTGCGAAGTACGTTCGGGTGAACCATGCCACAACCTAGAACTTCAAGCCATTTGCCGTTCTTACCTTTCACGTCTACTTCTGCTGAAGGCTCAGTGAATGGGAAGTAAGAAGGACGGAAACGAACTTCAACTTCTTCTTCAAAGAAGTTACATAGGAAGTCGTGCAGAATGCCTTTAAGCTGCGCGAAGTTTACGTTCTCGTCTACTAGCATGCCTTCCACTTGGTGGAACATTGGCGTGTGCGTTTGGTCGTAGTCGTTACGGTAAACACGGCCCGGTGCGATGAAACGGAATGGTGGTTTACCATTTTCCATCGTACGGATCTGAACGCCAGAAGTGTGAGTACGTAGCATTAGATCTGGGTTAAAGAAGAACGTGTCGTGGTCAGTACGCGCTGGGTGATCTTCTGCGATGTTTAGTGCATCAAAGTTGTGGAATGCATCTTCAATCTCAGGACCAGACTCAGTGTTAAAGCCTAGCTCACCAAAGAACTGTTCAATACGCTCAACAGTACGAGTAACTGGGTGTAGACCGCCGTTCTCGATACGACGACCCGGTAGAGTCACGTCGATTGTTTCTGCTGCAAGCTTCGCTTCTAGCTCTGCACGTTGTAGTGCATCTTTACGAGCTGCAATCGCTTGTTGAACAACGCCTTTCGCTTTGTTGATCTCTTGACCAGCTTCACGGCGCTCTTCTGGTGGTAGTTTACCTAGGCTTTGAAGTTGAGCCGTTAGCTCACCTTTTTTGCCTAGATACTGAACACGCACTTCATCAAGTGCGACTAACGAATCTGCAGCTTCAATTGCTGCATTCGCGTTAGCAATGATCTCTTCTAGATGTTGCATCGTTTCCTCATCTACCTTTTGGTAGTTTCCATAAGGTTTCCCGGAAGGGAATTTCGGTATTTTCAAGTAGCTGTACATAGTAACGAAAGCAACGTTCAAAGCCAAACTGAAATATCCTTAGAATCGCCTGTTGGACACTTATCAAGCATCTAAATTGGCTAACCACTTTGATACTTGCCGCAAAGACATCACTTTTTGTTATTCTTAACATAATCTAAAATAATTATTACTTATTCATCAATCGCGATAGATTGGCTTTCAACAGAGTTAAGAAAGCATTGAGGTAAACATGAATCTAACAATCACACCTGTCCTTCCTGAGCACGACCAAGCAATATGCGAGATTATTCAGAAGGTTGGCGCAGAATTTGGCGCTGTTGGTGAGGGTTATGGCCCTTCAGATGCAGAAGTGAGCAACATGAGCCAGCACTATACCCTTGAGAACAAGTCACTCTATCTTGTCGCTAAACTAGACGGAAAAATCGTCGGCGGATGCGGGCTCGCACCATTTTCAAGTAGTGACAAAGTGTGCGAACTAAAAAAGCTGTTCCTTCTGCCAGATAGCAGAGGGCTCGGATTAGGAAGAAAACTGGTTTCGGCCTGTCTCGATTTCGCTCGTGAACAAGGGTTCGAATCTTGCTATCTCGACACCTTATCCAATATGAATGCTGCGGTTCGAATGTATGAAACGTTTGGGTTTGAGCACTTATCCCAACCACTGGAAGGCACCGAGCACAACAGTTGCGATGTCTGGATGCTAAAAGAGCTGTAATTGATGAATAACTACAAACTCCTGCCCGCTTTAAATGCACTACTTCAAACGCAGAGCCTTACTGAAGCAGCTAAAAAGCTGAATGTGACTCAACCGGCAATGAGTCGAACACTGGGTCAGATTCGAGATGCTTTTGGCGATCCCATTCTCGTTCGTGACGGAAAGGAGTTTGTGCTAACCAATAGAGCGCAAGAGCTAAAACAGACCTTGCCTAGCCTACTGAAACAGATGGACGCGCTTTATCAACATTCTGATTTTAAGCTCGAAGATATTGAACGGCGCTTTCACATTGGGTTTGACTCGTTTGTCTCAGGCGCTGCGCTCCCTGAGATCGCAAAGCTTGTCGCGACAGATTGTCCGAACGCTTCTATTCTAGGTTCGATAATAGATAACGGACAGCTAGAGGCGCTTGCCACTAGCTCTCTTGATGTCGTTGCCACAATGGCGGTTGATGTTCCCAATCATATTCATGGCAAACGTATCACCAGTGACCATTATGTTGTAATCGGGTCAAAGCAGAGCTTGGGACGAAACAAAACTCTATCTTTAAATGAGTATTTTGCAGCGAAACATATTCAAGTAAGTGGATTGGTTGACAAGACCCGCGAGGTGGATGGCGTGTTTAAAAAACGCGAACATCAAAGAGTTATCTCTGCGGTAATGCCTGATTTACAGAGTGCTGCTCAGCTATTGGAGGTTAGTAGCAATATTATGACTGTCCCGAGCCATATTGCAGCAGCGTTGTGCCAACAGTATGGGTTGCAAACAGTAGCGCTGCCTTTTCAACTTCCAGAGCATCATTATTATTTGCTGTGGCACGAGAAACATCATAATGACCTCGCGCACAGGTGGTTTCGACAACAGTGCTTTCGCTTAATTAAAATGCACTTTGATAGTTAGGCTGTAAAAGCTCTGAATGGGCGGCGTTAACTTTATTCCGACCTTCAGATTTAGATTGGTATACCGCTTCATCTGCTGCTTTGATCAAATCGTTGTAGTCTGTCATCGCATCTGTGCGCTGAGCTACCCCGACGCTAATGCTGCCTCGCCATACGCTCTCTCCCACGGGGACAAGCATTTGATTAACCTTATGACGAGTCAGCTCTGCAATATGAACTCCGCCTTGTGTGTCGGTGTTCGGGCATATAACAAAAAACTCATCGCCCCCTAGTCGGCAAACTAGGTCATCACTTCTGAAAGAATCTGCAAGCGTCTGAGAAAGCTCTGTTAAGAGCCTGTCTCCCGCATCATGGCCGGCACTATCGTTAACTTGCTTAAAGTAATCGACATCAATCATGATACAAACGAGCGGTTCGTTATTATGGGTCGACTCTTGCCAATACGCTTTAAGTTTGCGAATTGCACAACGTCTGTTGGGTAGCTTAGTCAATGAATCGGTTAGAGACAGCTCTTCTAATTGTTTATTCGCTTTAGAGAGCTGCTTGGTTCTTTCTTCAACTTTATCTTCAAGATGTTGGTTAAGTTCTAAAAGCTCTTTATTCCTTTCAGACACTTGTTCAAATAAGCCATTGAGAGCTTTAAGTAAGGGTTCAGTGGAGCTGTCTTGCTGCTTCTCTTCGTTTTCCCATGCCACTTTAGGGTCAATACCTGACTCGATTTGTTTGACCTGACGTGACATGTTCTGGTCGATACCCAAAATATGGTAGGCCAGCCAGTGGATAAGAAAGTTGAGCAGATGTTCCGACGTTTTCTTATTGTCTTCACTGATAAAGGATTGCATGCTGATGATGTCAGCCATAAACGCTCGATGCACTTTAATGTGCTCTTCGATATGTTTATCGTAAACACCAACGCTTCGCATTAGATTTTCTTCTTCTTTGAAATGAAACTCAGCGTATCGAGAAAGCTCAAACAGGGCCATTCTAATATCTTGAAGGGAAATGCTATTTTGCGCGATTAAATCACCATAGCGATTAATCACCTCAACGAGGTATTGATGCTGCTCATCGACTTCATCAAGACCTGTTTCGTAGCATTTATCCCACTCGAATGACTTCATTTGTCTCTTTCCTTAGCCCAATACACTGCTCTATCACAGTGAGAGAAACATTTATAATATCCATATTAAAAATGAGTCTACACGGATTTATTTGCACGATAAGGAGAAAAAACGCAAAAAGGGAGCTAGATCAGCTCCCTTATTATTGGAATCGAGATCACTATTAAAAACAGTGAATCTGATCACTTTAAAAATAGTACTCCAGCGATAGCTCGATAAAGTCATCTTTACGCGCAAAATAGAGCAAGTCGCTTGGTGTTTCGTTTTCAAACAGCCAAGCATCAAGAGTCCAAGATAAGTGATTGGTGAGTCGACTTGAAGCTTCCAACTTCGCGCTGTAGACATCACTGTTATCGAGATCCTGGGTGACGCCCAAAAGAATCTCAGTGCTGTCTTCGTCGTTGAGTGCCAAACGCGTTCCTGCAAAGATGTCGTTTTGTCCGATGGTTTGAGCATTATTACCGCGGCTATCGTAAAGATACTCGGCAATCAAACCTAGATCCCAAACCGTATCAAACACGCCAACAATCGTGTATTCAAAGCCAGACACGAGCCCCGTATGGTGATCGAAACTGTCTCGGTAGATAGTTTCAAGTTTCCACAGCCAATCGCCCACAATGCCTTGTACATCGAGACCAACCTGTTTCGCCTGCGCATAGTATGGCTTCACTTCACCACCAGCCAAACGAAAGTAGGGATCACGATTAGTACCTTGGAAATAGCTCAATCCGACATCCCAATCACCGTACATCTGCGAATATCTCAGCGCAAAATCGACATGCTTTTCTTCCCGCGAAGATTCATAGATGGCGTCTTTAGATACTGGCAATGTAGGACGTAATCGACCATCCTTGCCCGAAAACGTACGCTCTCTAAAGTAAGGCAACACCATGGCATCTATGGTTCCCCACTCTTTGATCGAGGTAAAATGAACCATAGGTTGGCCGAGCTTATCTTCGCCATCAACCGCTTCAATAGCGTCAGTTTGATTAACAACATCGACTAAATGGGCAGATTCAGTCACTCCCCAAAATACCTTGCCAATTCCTACTCTGATTTCATAGTCATCCCAATAGTTTAGATAGAGCGCTTCACGGATATCGCCATGGGTTCTTTCATCATCTAAGCTGTCAAAACGGTAAAAAGGCGTAAAGGTAAAATCTGCGCTCTCTCCCAACTGCCAGTAAAACTCAGGCTGTAGAACCAAAGAACTCTGACCTTTTCCCTGCCCCTGCTCTCCGTCTGAGAAAAACTGCCTATGCTCTACATTAGCTTGTCCTGCGAACTCAAAAGCGTGACATTGTAACGCAACCAAGGTCAATATGGCGTTGGCAGAAAGTCTGCCAGCTGTACTTAATAGATCCTTCATATCGCCTCTTACTTCATACGCTTAAGAACATTCTTTTCAAAATCCTTTTCTCTCAATCCAGTTTGAAAATCGAGAGCGCTCGTGGTCAGCGTAGTGCTTTTACCTGTTTGGTGATTCACCATTGCCATAGAATGTGCGCGCCAGTACTGACTGAGGTACTGTTTGTATTGGTCAAACTGCAAGGTTTTTAGCAGCGCGCCTTTGCGATCATAGAACTCAACCTTCAGCGGGCGATAATGCTCCTTATCCAACCAAACAAGTTGCTTGGTATAACCAGAGTTCTTGTCGGTTGGGATCTGTTCAAGCAGGTAAGTTGGTGTGCCATTAACCTCTTTATCGCCTAAATAGTTGAAGGTGTACTTCTCCAGTTCAAAAGAGCTTAAATCCTCATAGGCAAACTCGCTGCCCATAAAAGGCCCGGACTTATTACGTGAAGAGATACGTTTAACACGCTTCAACGCAGGTAAATACAGCCATTGATCATCGGCCTCAATACTATGTGAATGGTTAAGAAAAGCAGTCCCCTTAACATCTCGCGGCTGATCGAAGATGGTAAGACCTTTATCGCCATCACCGTCGATTTCGAACGACTTTAAGCGCATTTCACGCGTACTGCTTTCACCCTGGGCGTTCTTTAGAATCATCTTCATTGTCGCAACCGAATCACCCCAACCTTCATCACGAGCTTTACGCTCAGTAGCAATTTCTAACCCTCGCTCTGGTGAAGCCACGACTTGGCTAGAAAACACAACCATGGCTGAAAGGGCAACTGCCTTGATCATTGATTTTGTTTGAGTATTCATAATGAAATCCTTTTAGCTTTGGGTTTGTGTAATTGGGGTTGAACGAGTTTGTTGTGGCTTAATTTCTTCTTCTTCAACGTAGCTAGCGGTATCAAAACGCATCAGCACCGCAGGTAAGAAGATAAAGTCGACCACAAGGGCAATAAAGATCACCATGGCGCTGAGCTGGCCCATATCGGCGTTAAGTCTAAAGCTCGACATAGCCAAAACTGAGAAACCCGCGACTAACACAACAGTAGTGATCCATAATGCGCGCCCGACAGTGTGGAAGGCATAGCGCACCGCTTGTTCAGCAGATTGCCCTTGTTTACGTGCACGTTGATATTTAGATAAGAAGTGAACCGAATCATCGACAACGATGCCTAGAGTCAGAGTCACGACAACCGATAATCCCAGGTTAATTTCACCTGATAGAAGCGCCCATAAGCCAAATCCGATAATGGCTGGCGCCATGTTTGGCACGATACTGATCAACCCCAAGCGAGTTGAACGTAGCGCAAACACCATCAACGCAGAAATCAAGATTAAAGTGATAGGTAGTGTCGACAACATACTCGCCATATTCGTTTCACCGATATGGGCAAACATCAGTGACGGACTAGACGCGACAACCTGATACTGAGAAGCGTAAGTGGCAAACCAGTTGTAGATACGTTCTTCCAGTTCCACAAGCTCTACGCTGCCTAAGTTATCAACCGTCACAACCAGCTTGATAGACGACTTGTCGACGTTGATCTGGTTGTTAAGATCTAAGCCGTAAGGCAATGACATCTCATAAAGTAGCAAATACTGAGCGGCTAACTCTCTATCCAGTGGCAACTTATAGTAGCTGTCGTCATCTGCATGCATGTTCTTATTAAGGCGCTTATAAACGTCTGACAAGGTCGCGACATGGTCAGTCTCTGGTTGCAAGCGCAGCCAATTGGTAAAGTCTCCCATTGTTTTTAGGAATGTAGGATCGGCAATACCTTGCGATTCGCCAGTTTTGACCGCAATACTGATGTTTGTCATTCCACTGATGCGCTGTTCCATAAAGTCAGCCGCTTGGCGGAAATCACTACGCGAGTCGAAGTACTTAACGGACTCATCATTCACTTTATTCAGCGGTAGTAAACTTGCAGAAACGGCGATGACTAACGCAGAAATCGGTAATAGCGCCTTACGATAACGAACCACTTTGTCACCAAGCATGTCCATGAAGTCTTGCGATGCGGCTGTTTTCTCATCGACAGCTTTCACCTTGATAGGCAGCAATTTCAACATGGCTGGCAGCATAGTTACCGATAAGAAACAGGCAATCATCACTCCAAGTGCGGCCAAGTTACCGAAATCGCGCAATACTGGTGAGTCAGACATGTTCATCATCAAGAAACCAATAGCCGTCGTGACGGAGGTAATCACGATTGGCATAAAGTTGATAGCAACGCTTTGGTCTATCGCATAAGACTTGCTGTAACCTTTCTTAAGGTTTTGCCTCATGGTCGCGATAACATGCACGCAGTCAGCAACTGCAAGCGTCATTACTAAGGTGGGTATATTCACGGTTGCGGTACTTAAGAACATTCCGGCCCAGCCAGAGAGCCCCATAGTCGCAGCAACAGAACCTATGATAATGACTAGTGTCGCCACCACACTTAAGAACGAGCGTAGCATCAAGGTTAGGAATACAAGAATGACCAGTAGCATAGTAGGCACTAGCGTTGAACTGTCTTCTTGGGCAGAGGTCATAAACGCGTGGTTCATAGCTATGATACCGGCTTTATGGAACTCTACTTGCGGATATTGAGATTGATATTTGGCGAGCAACTGATCGATGTGAGTCACGATTTCAATCACTTCCGCCGTTTCGTCAATTTCAGGCATTTGGACAGTAACGTTAACCACTGTGACATCGCCTTTTTGCGAAATCAGAGAGTCTTTGATAACCGGCTCTGACAGTGCAATACGCTTGACCTTTTCAATCCGCTCTGGCGTTAAAGGGTAATCTTCCAGCAGCAAATCTTCGACGATCAGATCATCTTCGTAAGCTTCGGTGTGCTGATAGTTTGCGATAGAGTCGACACGGCTAGAATAAGGGACTTGCCATGCATCTTGAGTAAGCTGTTGAACCAAGGTCAGAATGTCAGGTTCAAACACATTGCCGCCAGCAGGTGCAATTACGATGGCAAGATTATCTGACTTTGCAAATGTCGTTTGAATCTCATCAAACGCTCTTAATTGAGCGTTTTGCCCATCGAAGAAGATATTGTAATCACCTCTAAAATAGAGATTTTTTCCTCCAATTGTTGATACAGTGACTATCGCCAGCGTTATAAGTAACACCCACCAGCTAAAGCGAGTCGGCATGGTCAGCCAAGTAGAAGGCTGTTTTGAATTATTTAGTTGAGCAGTCATCACACTCTCCATTTGTGACGTTTCGTCAAAAGCGGTTAATTAAAAACCAGCAAATGCTGGTACTTAAGTAACAACCCCTGAACCTGTTAATTAGATTCTGAGTATTAGTGCTTTATGTGACGATTCGTCAAAAATGGTGATTTTAAAAGCCCTTACGGGCTTTGATGACGGAATACTTTTAGCCTATCGACCTACAGACTCTAGATAATCTATCTCTTGGGCGAACAACTCTTGCTCTACTCTGCGCCAAGTTTTTCGATAATCCCACTCTGTCGATAGAGGCTTCCAAGCCAAGCCATCCAATAACATGTTGGCGTTATTGAGTACGGTATATGGATCTTGCAAACGATTGATACAATGGCTATTTGAAGCATTCTGTGTCAATGCATTTGAACCAAAAGCAATTGACCAGTTGGCAAATACGATAGCATCAGAGCCAATACCATGAGAGAACTTCAAGTCTCCCTGCTCTACTCCATTAAGTACAAGTTGATCAGCATGTTCAATCACTTGTTCTTCGAGAGTATTTAGCTCTTTTACCCTTTCTGGGGAGGCTTTCTCAAGGACCCAAGGGCTCTTTGCCATAATCGCACACGTTGACAGTACTGGCTCCATACGAGCGTAAATACGATAACCAACGTGGAGCGCAATCACCTTTTCACGGGTGTTGCCTTCAAATTCACCAGCGCGCGCAAACAAAACAGCCTCACTTTTCAGTGAATGTATGCACAGCGCCATAATCACGTCTTCTTTACTGCAAAAATGATTGTAAATCGTGCCTTTAGAATACGCACTCGCTGAAGTTAACTTGTCCATCGTCAAGTTACTCCACCCTTGCTCTTGAACAAGCGATTTCGCTAATAGAGTGAGTTCTACCTCTCTATCTGCAATCGCTTGCTGCTTTTTAGTCAAACCAAATGAGCAGCTGGAACCTTCTTTTTTATCACTCTTACTACAGCCAAAACCAAACATGATTATCTAATCCGTCTCAGTCGTTTACTCCCTAACCTTACTATTGTAACACGAATACCAATTACGTTATAAATACCATTAATGACGATTCGTCATTTTTGACACATCGTCATAATAGCGCATTTATTGATCATATCAAGAAAAAGTTAGGTAAAACATTCATGACAGTAATGAAATAACCCAAGTGCTACTATTGCTTGGTAAGCTAATTTCAAATGGATCTTGTATGAAAAAATTTTTAACGTTACTTGGCTTAGGAATATTCTCGACATCTAGTGTTTTCGCCAACAATTGGTACGCGGAACCCCTCGTGGCAGGCCTCAATGTGCCTTGGGGACTTAGCTATCTCGGCGACAGTAAAGTGCTCGTAAGTGAAAAAAATGGCACCGTTGGTGTGCTAAACCTTGAAAACAACACCTACCAAGACATTGGTAAAGTACCGGACGTACGAATTTCTGGTCAGGGAGGACTTCTCGACGTAGCCGTATCCCCTAAAGACTCAACACAAATCTATGTCACCTATTCAAAATCTGTTGGTAAAGCGATAGAAACCACACTCGCCAAAGCCGTTTACCAAAACGGTCAGCTGTCAACGTGGCAAGAGATGCTAGTGACACGATCAGGTTCCGATGGTGGACGTCATTTTGGCAGCCGAATCGCTTTTGATGCTGACCACTTATACATGAGTGTCGGAGATCGAGGAGAAAGAGACAATGGTCAAGATCTGACGACACACGCGGGAAGTATTCTCAAGTTGCAACTGAACGGCGACGCCGCTCAAGATAATCCTTTTATCGCTGAAGAAGGCAAGCTTGATGAGATTTGGAGCTATGGGCATAGAAACCCGCAAGGGCTGTTTTTTGATAGTAAGCAGAAAAGTCTATGGTCTATAGAGCATGGCCCACGGGGTGGTGACGAAGTGAACTTGATAGAGAAAGGGGCAAACTATGGTTGGCCTGTAACATCGCACGGTAAAGAATATTGGGGCCCAATCTCGGTGGGTGAAGCGACTGACAAAGAAGGAATAACCCCGCCTAAAAAAGTCTATATTCCCTCTATTGCCCCTAGCTCACTGATTCTTTACCGAGGCGACAAGTACCCTGAGTTATCAGGAAAGCTTTTAGCCGGCGCACTTAAGCTAACGCATATTAACGTCTTGACTGTCAAAGATGGCGAAATCATTGGTGAAACAAGAATTTTAGAAGAACTTGGAGAGCGAATTAGAGACATTGAAGCACTTCCCAATGGTGAACTTATTTTCAGTACCGATAGCGGTAAAATTTACCGTTTGGTCAAAGAGAGTTAGCCAAAATGAGCACGATATCGTGCTCATTTTATTTGTCGAGCTTACTCGACCAAATCACTTTGTTGCGACCACTTTGTTTACACTCATACAAGGCTTTGTCTGCGACGTTAAACATCGCTTCTTGCAACTCTTGATGGGTGTTGAAACCTTGATACATATTCTGCCTTTCGGCTATCGCTCCCCCGACGGAGATAGTGACAATACCATAAGGTTGGTTTCCTTGATGGGTGATAGCCATGCCTTCAATCTCGCGCCTTAAACGTTCAGTAAAGTTGGCAAGTTGCTCCGCTTCTGGCCTAGCACAGAAAATAACAAATTCTTCTCCACCATAACGAAAAGCTAAGTCTGAGTCTCGCGCCAGTTGTTTGATCTTCTTTCCAACCTGAGACAACGCGTTGTCGCCTTCCGTGTGCCCATAGATATCGTTAAAGGCTTTAAAATTATCTACATCACATACAATCAAACCAACATAATTGCCTTTAGCAAGATGGCGTTTTAAAAACGGCGTCGCGGTACGAGAATACTTATGTCGCGAGCCAAGTCCTGTGAGTGGGTCAGTATCCGATTTAGTGCGCAAGATATTTAGTTGGTTATCAAGCTTAATCAGCAAACCTTGATAAGCTCGTGCTAACTGACCTATCTCATCACTTCGATTCAGTTCGGTAAAATCTTTAAGATCGCTATTCGATTCTCCTGAGCGCATATGTTCAGCGAGAGACTTAAGGGGGGAAACTATCCAATGAGAAACCCAGCCGATTAATATCAAAGAAATGGCAAGCGCGACGATAGCCTCGGCAATAATCTCTTCAATCAATGAGCGCTGTAGTTGCGTCAGATCACTCGCATCAAATACTGCCCATACCTCACCACCGTTTTTATTGATTAAAGGTAAGACGACATTAAGGGTGCACAACTCCTCGTCAAGGTAGTAGGAGTCTGTGGTTGTTGCTGGCTTACTCCAAGGTATGAAGACATTATCATTGACGTAAAGGCTTTCGACTAAAGCTTCATGCTCACGTTTAATTCTGTTTTCAATAAACACCAGCTTTTTGTGTTTAATAACGTTGTCAGTGCCCGTCGCTTCAATTTGAGCTTTTAATGAATTGAGCTTTATCTCATGCTCAGTAATCTCTTCCTGTTTTACATCTGCACGCCAGAGGTAATCAAAACGTTTAAAAAACCGTATTTGGACTTTTTGATCGGAATAGTCGGAACGTCCTGCAATTTCCAAGAACTCCAGATCATCAATCGACGCTAGCATCTGCTTAGTGCTTGGCATAGTGAGGTTGGCGTAGTTGATTCCGGCAACGGAGCTCGATATCAAAGGAATATGTGGCGCTAAGGTGAGCTTGGCTATCGACGCAGAATAATCGATATGGCGGTGCCATTCACTTTGGTAACGCGTATAGCTAAAGCCGGTGACCAAAATAACGACCAGCAACAGATGCGATATCACCAACATCTGATTAATCGAAAATTTCGCGACAAACTTAGGTATCATCTTAGTCAAGGTTAGTGCTCGCTATTAACACTGTTCAATGACCCATTCGCGCTAAACAGGTTAAAGATATTTTGCTGAGCCGACGTATACGGAGAGTGTGGATAAGATCTAAACGACACGCCTAGATAGAAAGCATTGCAAACTAACCATTTTGATCTATCCATTCGGACTCATCCTACAACTCTTGGAGCGACTTCATATAAACGAACGTTTATTTTATTCGATTTATTAATAAATTCACACAATGAATGTTCAAAAATCAATCAGGACTTGAGAGTTGTTGCAGAGTTAAGATAGGCAAAGTGTATAACGCAAAAAACCCTAGCATTTCTGCTAGGGTTTTAAACTTGGAGCGACACACGAGGTTCGAACTCGTGACCTCAACCTTGGCAAGGTTGCGCTCTACCAACTGAGCTAGTGTCGCGTAATGCGTTAGATTAGATGGTGCCCCGGGCCGGACTTGAACCGGCACAGCGCGAACGCCGAGGGATTTTAAATCCCTTGTGTCTACCAATTCCACCACCAGGGCACACAAATCTAAATTTGTGATGGAGACACCATCCGTGATATCGACCCTTAAGGGAATCGTTATCAAATAATTTGGAGCGACACACGAGGTTCGAACTCGTGACCTCAACCTTGGCAAGGTTGCGCTCTACCAACTGAGCTAGTGTCGCAAATGGAGGCGCGTCCCGGAGTCGAACCGAGGTCCACGGATTTGCAATCCGCTGCATAGCCACTCTGCCAACGCGCCTCTGTCACACCAAGCTGAAGAGTTATTCACTCAATTCCTCTTGGGTACGGGATGCATTCTACGCATTCGAACTAATGAGTCAACACTAATTTTGAATTTTCGAATCGTTTGTCTATTAAACGTGCAAAACGACTCAAATTAACGAGTTTGTTAGCAAATAATTGAGCAAATCCACTGAGTTAATTGAGTTTGTGAAAATACGAGATACAAAAAAGCGGGCTATTGCCCGCTTTCAAAATCAGTGGTGTTCTTCACTCAGCAAATCATCTTTTGCTGCCATGAGATACTGCGCCATCGACCAGTAAGTAAGGAAGGTCGCAATGTACAATGCTGCATAACCTAACCAAATCATCCAATCATCGTAGCGCCAGATAAGCACCCACAAAGCGAACATCTGGCTCAGAGTCTTAACTTTACCCACCCAAGATACCGCCACACTCGCTCGTTTGCCGATTTCGGCCATCCACTCACGCAATGCTGAGATGATGATTTCACGAGCGATCATCGTCACTGCCGGAATAGTAATCCAAATGCTGTGGTAATGTTCGGTTATCAAAATAAGCGCAGTCGCAACCAGAACTTTATCCGCGACAGGATCAATAAATGCGCCAAAACGGGAGGTTTGACCCAATTTTCGAGCCAGCATACCATCTAGCCAATCTGTAAATCCAGCAACCCAAAACACCATTGCGGCGGCAAAAGGAGACCAGCTATAAGGAAGGTAAAACACAACGACAAATACTGGTATCAAGAAAAGTCGCAACAAAGACAATATGTTCGGGATATTTAAACGCATATTTAGTTAAGGCTCTTTTTGTTTGCGTATGGCTCTATTTGGTGCTTCAAACAGCGCCTTATGGTGCGGGATTTTTTCTATTGTTTCAATGCTTGATAAATGTTTTCTGCCAAAGAAACACTAATACCTGGTACTTTGGCGATTTCTTCAACACTGGCACGTTTAAGTTCTTGTAACCCACCCATGTATTTGAGTAGCGCTTGGCGACGTTTTGGCCCGACGCCCTCAATGCCTTCTAAAGCACTGGTTCTACGCGTTTTTCCACGTTTTGCTCTATGACCAGCAATCGCATGGTTATGACTTTCATCTCGAATATGCTGCATAAGATGCAGTGCAGGTGCGTCACTAGGAAGATTAAACTCATCCCCTTCCACCGTAATCAAAGTTTCCAGTCCTGGTTTACGAGTTACACCTTTTGCGATACCGATCAAATGTGGTCGCTTTGGCCAGTCTCCCCAATATTGAGAAATAATCTCATGGGCTCGATTGAGTTGCCCTTTACCACCATCGATAAATACGATGTCTGGAATCTTTTCTACTTCGAGTTGTTTCGAGTAACGGCGCTCTAGTGCCTGCCCCATCGCCGCATAATCATCACCACCAGTAATTCCAGAGATATTGTAACGACGATACTCTTGCTTAACTGGCCCTTCATGATTAAACACAACGCAGGAAGCAATCGTGCTCTCACCCATAGTATGAGAGATATCAAAACACTCCATACGCGTTATGCTCTCCATTCCAAGTAGCTCTCGCAGCTCTTTGAAACGCTGAGAAATCGTCATCTTATGATTGATCTTGGTCGTAATGGCCGTTAACGCGTTGGTATTAGAGAGTTTCAGGTATCTACCACGTGTACCCGTCGGATTTACATGAAAATGGACCTTACGTCCCGCAATACCTGAGAGCGCTTCAGCCAGCGAGTCAGAATCATCCAT
Organism: Vibrio sp. SCP2; assembly: GCF_059295395.1. Classification (NCBI taxonomy): domain Bacteria; kingdom Pseudomonadati; phylum Pseudomonadota; class Gammaproteobacteria; order Vibrionales; family Vibrionaceae; genus Vibrio; species Vibrio sp. SCP2. The sequence continues at coordinate 213,285 of NZ_JCAFVV010000003.1, forward strand.
CAAACCTGTGTTGAGTATGATACGGGTTGGAATGGTTCTCGCTTCATTGTGGCTTAAGTAGTATTGACTGAGGAAGCTATAAAACACTTCTTGCTGAGTCGTACTATTTGGAATCTTGGGAAAATGGCTACGGCTGCCCAACACCTTACCTTGGCGAATCATCAAGATATGAATACAGGCAATACCATTTTCTTGGGCAAAGCCGAGCACATCCATATCGTCCATAGAGTCTTCGGAAACAAATTGCTGCTCTTGCACACGGCGTATTGCTTGAATCTGATCGCGGAACTTGGCTGCCTCTTCAAAACGTAAAGATTGGCTCGCCTGCTCCATTTTTTCGACTAAGGAGCTCAGAACTTGCTGGTCTTTGCCTTGTAGAAACAAACGTACTAAATCAACCAGCTCGCTATAGTCATCATCGGAAATGACACTACTGACGCAAGGCGCAGCGCAACGACCAATTTGATACATCAAACAAGGGCGAGTTCGGTTGCTATACACCGTGTCCTCACATTGGCGAACCGGAAATATCTTTTGGATTAGATGAAGCGTTTCTCGAACCGCACCTGAGTCGGGGTAAGGGCCAAAGTACTCCCCTTTACGCTTTTTTGCACCGCGATGCATCGAGAGCCTTGGATGCTTATGTCCGCTGACAAAGATGTACGGATAGGACTTATCATCGCGCAACAATACGTTGTATTTGGGCAGGTACTGTTTGATGTAATTGTGCTCAAGGATCAGAGCTTCTGTCTCGGTGTGAGTTACCGTGACATCAATTTTGGCAATATTACTAACGAGAGCACGCGTTTTCTCGCTATCGACTTTAATTCTGAAATAGCTTGAAAGGCGTTTTTTGAGGTCTTTGGCTTTACCAACATAGATAACCACAGCATCGGCGTTATACATGCGATAAACGCCGGGCTGATTGGTTACTGTTTTAAGGAAAGAGGCCGAGTCAAACTGGGTCATACCATTACCATGTATTGGATCTGAAAAACATTGATGGTAATGGCGCCTTATAATGTCTCGGTGTCGATCATTCCATGTCGAATCGCTAGGTGAGTCAATTCAACATCACCGCTAATGTCGAGTTTATTAAACAAACGATAGCGGTAGCTGTTTACCGTTTTAGGGCTGAGGTTTAACTGCTCTGAAATATCAGTCACCTTCTCCCCTTTGGTAATCATCATCATGATTTGCAGCTCACGCTCAGACAGATCGGCAAATGGGTTTTCCGAAGCCGGAGAAAATTGGCTAAGCGCCATCTGTTGAGCAATTTCTGGTGAGATGTAGCGTTGACCACTATTCACCATACGAATCGCGTTGACCATTTCATCTGGTCCCGCGCCTTTAGTCAGGTAACCAGCGGCACCTGCCTGCATCACTTTAGTTGGAAACGGATTTTCCGTATGAACAGTTAAAACGATGATTTTGACATCAGGATTAAAACGCAAGATCTTCTTGGTTGCCTCTAGGCCACCAATACCCGGCATATTCATATCCATTAAAATGACGTCAGCATGGTTGCTACGACACCATTTTACTGCTTCTTCACCGCTTTCAGCTTCCCCTGCTACGTTCATTCCACGGACGTCTTCAATAATACGTCGTATCCCTGTGCGAACCAGCTCGTGATCATCTACAAGGAAAACATTTATCAAACTTGTATCTCCACACTATTTAACTTGGCTCTGCTTCCACGCATTGTGGAATACAGTACAGCTGCCTAGTTTAACTCATAATACTAATTTCGCTTACTCTGAATATGTGCTGAAACGCAAAGTTTAGCAAGTACTTATTTTCATAACTGCTAGTTAAATTGTTATTAATCTAATAATCAATCGCTTAGCTTCTGTTTGTGGTTATTTTTCTACCACATCAACCTCTCCAAAAGTGGTATTTAAGACCCTTGCTATTTAACTTTACGGGCTTGTGATACCCTACGTATGCGGAAGTTTACCGCGTCATCTCTTTGATAAATTCTACATGGCTATTCAAAACGGATTCGTACTTACTCGGCAAGCCCGTGATATTAAAGGCACTACTCAGATAGATCTTTGGTTATCAACACCACAAGGGCCTACCCAACTGTTGATTGAAGGCGAAAAACCTGTCTTCTTTGTCTTTCAAGACCAGTTGGAAAGTGCCAAAGCGCAGAGCCAAAACTTGCAGATCGAGTGGAAAACCTTACCACTGAAAGACTTTGCCTTACGACCCGTAGCCGCATGTTACTGTCATTCTATCAAGCAAGCTCAAGTACTCAGCGAGCATCTCAAACAACATGACATTGTTGTGTTAGAGGACGACATTCGCCTTGCTGACCGCTATCTAATGGAGCGCTTTATAAAAGGCAGCCTGGAGTTTACCGGTGCAGTGCAGAGCAATGCATCGCACATACGGTACAAGCAGGTGAAGTGTCGCCAAGGCGATTACACCCCCGAACTCAAAGTGGTGTCATTAGACATTGAGTGTTCCGAAAAAGGCGTGCTCTACTCTATTGGGCTAGATAGTCCAATGGACAGCCGAGTGATTATGATTGGCGCTCCACAGCCAGCTGATACTCACATGCAGTGGGTAAGCAACGAAAAAGAGTTGCTGCTCGCGCTGGTTGATTGGTTTAGCCAGTTCGACCCCGATGTTATCGTTGGTTGGAACGTCATCGACTTCGATTTCAGGTTACTGCACAAACGTGCCGAGAGGAATCAGGTCAAACTTATGCTTGGTCGAGGCAAACAGTCGAGTTTTTTCCGCACATCAAACACAACTCAACAAGCCTTTATATCCATACCCGGTCGAGTCGTAATGGACGGGATTGATACCCTGAAAACAGCGACCTACCACTTTCGAAGCTGGTCTTTAGAAGCCGTATCACAAGAGTTACTGGGTGAAGGTAAGCAGATACACAATGTGCATGACCGCATGGACGAGATCAATCAGATGTATCGCCATGACAAGCCCTCTCTTGCTAAATACAACCTGCAAGATTGCGTCTTGGTTAACAAGATTTTTGCCCACACTCACTTACTAGAGTTTGCCATTGAGCGCTCTAAACTCACCGGGGTAGAACTGGATCGTGTTGGCGGCTCAGTTGCTGCATTTACCAATCTCTACTTACCTCAGATTCATCGCGCTGGCTACGTCGCGCCTAACTTACATCCAGAGACCTGGTTGGCGAGCCCTGGCGGTTATGTGATGGACTCGATTCCAAATCTTTATGATTCAGTTTTAGTCCTCGATTTTAAGAGCCTATATCCTTCCATTATTCGTAGTTTTCTTATCGACCCTATGGGGTTAATTGAGGGATTACAGCAAGACATTGGTCTTGAACAAGAGCAAGCGGTTCCAGGATTCAGAGGCGGACAATTTCACCGCACTCGTCATTTCCTACCAGAAATGATCGAAAACCTCTGGGCGGCGCGCGATGTAGCGAAAAAGAACAACGAGAAAGCCTTCTCTCAAGCGATAAAGATCATAATGAACTCTTTCTATGGCGTGCTTGGTTCGTCAGGGTGTCGCTTCTTCGATACTCGATTAGCCTCCAGTATCACTATGCGCGGTCACGAGATCATGAAGCAAACTAAGGTGTTGATCGAAGAGAAAGGCTATCAAGTGATATACGGTGATACTGACTCCACGTTTGTGTCACTTAATGGGCAGTTCTCTCAGTCACAAGCCGATGAAATTGGTCATCAGCTTGTCGACTACATTAATGAGTGGTGGACGAACCACTTACGTGAGGAGTACAACCTCAACTCGATATTGGAGTTAGAGTACGAGACGCACTACAAAAAGTTCTTAATGCCAACGATTCGTGGACAGGAAACCGGCTCAAAAAAACGTTATGCCGGACTTATCGGTGAAGGGGAAAATGAACGACTGATTTTTAAAGGCTTAGAGAGCGCTCGAACAGACTGGACACCATTAGCCCAAGAATTCCAACAAACACTCTATTCAATGGTGTTTCATGGCGAGAACCCAAGTGATTATATTCGCGGGTTTGTCGAGCAGACCAAAGCGGGTGATTTCGATGACAAACTCGTCTATCAAAAACGCTTAAGAAGAAAACTGCATGAGTATCAGAAAAACATTCCACCTCAGGTACGCGCAGCCAGAATGGCAGATGAAATAAACGGCCAACTTGGCCGCCCATTGCAGTATCAAAACAAAGGCAGAATTGAATACGTGATCACTACCTCAGGCCCTGAGCCGAAAGAGTACCAAAAAAGCGCTATCGACTATCAGCACTACATTGATAAACAGCTAAAGCCAGTGGCAGAAGCGATCTTGCCATTTATTGGGCTAGACTTTGCGACTCTCAGTGAGCCGCAGCTAGGCTTGTTTTAAACCGCTTCTCGTGGATAAGGGTTGTATTGAACCAACTCATTCAACGTTAATGACTTGGAATAGTACCAACCCTGAACCTTGATGTTCGTCCGTTTCGGTACATGATTCAATTGTTCAATCGTTTCGACGCCTTCAACAATCACATCAAGATCCAACTGATTGGCAATGGATAGGATGGAATCAAATACCTTAACCCCTTTGTCACTGCTTAATGCCAATACAAAAGAACGGTCTATTTTTATGCAATCAATCGTAAACTGGTTCAAATAGCTAAGTGATGAATAGCCTGTCCCAAAGTCATCAATATGTATTTTCACCCCTAACTGATGAAGGCGATTAAAATTGAGATACACTTTGTTTTTATCAAGCAGTAAGGTTTCTTCAGTAAGCTCAAAATGCAGGTAACGCGCATAAGGTTTAATGACAGCTACAATACGCTCGAAGTAATCTTCAGAAATCAATGTTTCCGGAGTAATGTTGACACTCACCGGAATGAAATGTCCTTTGCTTTGCAACTTAGCAATATCTTTCACTGCTTGCTTAATCACCCACAAATCCAAATCTTTCACTAGATTCGCTTTTTCTAGCCAAGGCATAAATGTCTGAGGCCCTTTGAGGTACCCATGCTCATCTATCGCGCGGACAAGCGCTTCACACCCCACCACTTTATTCGTTACCGTACAAATCTGAGGTTGATACTCCAGCAGAAACTCTTGACGGCTTAGCAACTCTATTTGCTGTGATAGCTGCTTGCTCTCAAATTCCGCTTGAATAGACGCTTTGATAGGGTCATTGACCAATGAGCGCGCCTCCTCTTCACGGCGAGAGAACGTCGTATCTAATGCCGCAATATGAATCGATTGATGCTGATCTGCACTGTAGAGGTATTTAACCGCTGGATAATAGATCATGACGCCAAGGGCGATATTAAAAGATTGAAGCACTACCGCAGAGAAGTCACCACCTGTAGCCACAAAAGCATTAAAGAAAATCGGACTATTAAAAGGTACGGAGACACTAGGTGAGGCAACCCAACCACTAGAGACGCAAAGCATGCTCACCAAAACGTTAGCGATCGGGCAAATCAGAAAGGGTAAGAACAGCCTGAGGTTAAATATAATCGGCAAACCGAACAGCAAAATCTCGTTGATATTAAGTAAGCCAATTGGAATGCTTGCTATCGCGATAAGCTTGAGGTTTCTATGCTTGGCAAACAACAACAATGCAATCACCAGCGACAGTGTTGCCCCACTCCCTCCAATGAACACAAAAGCTCCCATGAAGGACAAGTTCATATGATAGATCGCCTCTCCCCCTGCGGCGACTGTGGAATAGTTCAGATTTACCGCTTCTTGCAGAAATTCCACCAGAGGCAATAACGCATAATAGCCATGCACACCAAAAAACCACAAAATAGAGTTTAGCGCCGCGAAAATCACTCCAAACCACGCCGGGCTATTCGCATAATCGAGTGCGAGAATGGATAAAAAAGGAATAGTTGCGATTAACGAGAATAGCGCGATGTTCGCTGACACAATGATCACAGACGTTATCAATGCGGGCAAAACTAGATTGAGTGACTCTTTAACAATACTGCCCGCAGAGTCTGACCGTGTCAGTTTTAAACTGGGATAATGCAACAGTTTGGCCAGCAAGGGAATAGAGTAAAGAGGCGTGATTATCGCCATGACGATCTTGAAGGTCAGGAACACTTGCTCCCCTTCAACTAGGGTATCAACCAGTACCAGATATAGAATAGACAGCAATACAACCGGAGGGCGCGGTAATCGCCACTGCATGGCGACCACGTAAGAAATGGTAGCGGTCATTAAGTAAGGAAAAAACGCTGCTACACCGCTATGAACGAGATAGAGGTTTGCTACCCAATCAGCGCGATAACCTTGAACAAACTCTGCGATGCTCGCAGCAAGAAGGCAAAAGGAAGAAATCAGTAAACAAGGTATCAGCCAAATCATCCCTTCACGTATCGCGTACAATGAAGGTAATAGATACTGACGAAACCACGAATTAGAATAGCTAATTGAAGGTTCAAAAACGTGCTTCCAACTAATCATAGGCCCCCCTACCACTCTAGTAAGGCTAGCATACACTTTGAGATATACTTATTAGTTGGAGGCTAAACGACTAACCTATTCTGAACTCGGTTTTTTTGTACTGTTTTGCAATCCAATCGCCATATCCATCAAGGATACCGACCACAGAACGCTTGGGGATTACTCTGCCAGACAACAGAATACCGAGCCGCTCAATCTCTACCTGTTTTTCAGGATGGTAGCGAAGAAATGCTTGACCGCACTCCAGAGGGTCATCAAACCATTGCTTATCTTTGTGCATGATAAGTGAATAGCTCGCTCGCAGCAGCTTTTTCGCGATGATTTTTTGTGCTTTCACTTGGTCTTCTGACTTGTCGCAACGAGCAATTCGATTGCGATAAACCGCGACCCAATCTTCGACATCCATATTCCAGTGTTTTGCGATCTCCCAACTTGGTTCATAATCGCCAAAGCACTCCGACAAGTCTTCGCCAAAAATACACACCGAGCAGTGACGCAGCTGAAAGCCCCACGAGAAAATACTATCTAGACTTGCAACTTCAGAAGCCAAGGCCGTTTTAAAAGAGATTTCCGTGATGTGTGGGTGAGATTTTTGAAAACGCCATTTGATCGAATTAAACAGTGTTGTTCGTAAATCACTAAACGATGATTGAGTGACCACAATCACATCTAAATTTGACGAGCCGGGTTTTGCAGTCTTACGAGCCACACTGCCATATAGATAAATACTATGCAGATTCTCTCCTAGCCCATTTCGAAGAAAACTAACCAGATCATCAATCGCAGGTTGATAGTTTGGCTGAAAGGCTTGTTTAGGATTGATCGTTGAAAGATGCATTTGATTGATAACACAAAATAATCGAACTGAATGCGTTAATGTTCGCTCACTGAGCAGGATGAATCAAGATATTCCTTCAGCCAGTGAGTCGGTATATAATCGCCACAATACCTAACACACGAAGGAAATTGTTCATGCCAAAGGCAAGTGAGCTTAAAAAAGGTTTTGCTATCGAATCTAACGGTAAAACACTATTAATCAAAGACATCGAAGTAACCACTCCTGGTGGTCGTGGCGGCGCAAAGATTTACAAACTGCGTTGTACTGACCTAAACACAGGTGCTCGCGTTGATGAACGCTACAAATCTGATGACGTTGTTGAAACGGTAGACATGTTCAAACGTGCCTCAGCTTTCTCATACGTTGATGGTGATGAGTACATCTTCATGGACAATGAAGACTACACTCAATACACATTCAAGAAAGACGAAATTGAAGACGAACTACTGTTCGTAACCGAAGAAATTCAAGGTCTGCATGTCATCCTAGTCAACGGCAATGCTGTTGGCCTAGAGCTTCCAGCTGCTGTTGAGCTTGTTATTGAAGAAACCGATCCTTCAATCAAAGGCGCCTCTGCTTCTGCTCGTACAAAACCTGCACGTTTTGCTACCGGTCTTACTGTCCAAGTACCTGAATACATTGCGACAGGTGACCGCATCGTGATTAACACGGCTGAACGTAAATACATGAGCCGCGCGTAATCATGGCTGATCTAATCTCATACGATGACGCCATTGATACGGCCTACGACATCTTTTTAGAGATGGCACCTGATAACCTAGAGCCTGCTGACGTTATTCTGTTCACAGCACAATTCGACGAGCGCGGCGCTGCTGAGTTAGTTGAAACTGGTGATGACTGGGTTGAACACGTAGGCTTTGACGTAGACAAAGAAGTTTACGCAGAAGTTCGCGTTGGTTTAGTCAATGAAGAAGACGATGTACTGGACGACGTGTTCGCTCGCCTGTTAATCAGCCGCGATCCTGAACATAAGTTCTGCCACGCTTTGTGGAAACGAGACTAGCGTTTACTTACAAACGCTTAATACAAAAATACCCTAGCCTTAGCTGGGGTATTTTTCTATGGGGATACTAGAATTGCTTCTAGCCCCGATACAGGATGTGCCTCTTAGCGAGCTAAGAATTAGTCAACCTTAATGTTTTCAACGCGGGCTTTTAGTTTTTGCCCTGGGCGGAAGGTCACTACGCGACGTGCACTGATTGGAATGTCTTCACCTGTCTTCGGGTTTCGACCTGGACGTTCATTCTTATCACGAAGATCAAAATTACCGAATCCAGACAGTTTTACCTGTTCGCCACTTTCCAGTGCCTTACGAATCTCTTCGAAAAACGCCTCAACCGTTTCCTTGGCATCCCGTTTACTGTATCCGAGCTTTTCAAACAGGTTCTCAGCCAAATCGGCCTTTGTGAGCGCCATAAAACTTTCCTCAAAGCTGTGTTAAACATTGCCGCCTCAAGGCAGCACCTAAACATTTCACCAAGCCAATCAACAACATATCGGCTTTACCTTGGAAAGTGTATGCCAAGCTTATGATTTTCGCCAACTTTTTTCTTCAATGAGTACAAATTAACCTTCAAAACAACAAGATAGCCCTCTAAAAAGGCAGGATTTCTACCAATTATTGGCATTTATTGATAATTGAAGCCAGAAGATTAGGCTGTTATTAACAAGATTGTCAGATATTTATCTCAAATCAGAATATGCATGAAGGTAAAACACTGATATGGGTAACAAAACACGACTAGAACCAAAAATCTGGGTCACAAGCGCGTTCCGCGGAACTGCCAATCTCGAACGGAACTCTCACCCATGACAGACCACTCCCCTCGTTTATTTCGTGCTCTGCATCACTAATATTAATATTAACACCCAATTAATTAGCATAAACATACTAATTCAATTGCACAAATAGGCACCTAAATGAATACTGGTTGGCCAAAATAAACAAAATAATTATACAAACGTCTATGGCTAACAATTTTGAATCGTCCCTTTTTGAAAAAGAGGACAAGGGGCACGCATGTGCTTTATTTGAACAGATCGAAACACTTTTCGGTGTAGATAGTAATCACTTTTTTAAACATGTACTTAACGAGCGTCTCGCTCAAATAAGTGAACAGGATAGCTCACTTCGCTACAAAAACATCGCAACCAAACTCCAATCACCTTACTACTTGGTTAACGTTAACTCACCTTTAAAGGACGAACCACAACAATGGCATGAGTTCGAACAAAGAGCACTAAACTTGTTTGATAACTGGGCACAGGCTTGGTGTGCTTTTAATATCTGGAAAATCAAAAGCAAGTATCAAAATCAGCCTCGTAGTTTGGAGCTAGACTCCCTACCAAAATTTACCCAAAATGAAGAAGATTTCGTCGATAGTGTCATCGACAATATCGAAAACCATGCAGAGCTCTATTACACGCTGCATAGCCGCTACGCAATGGAACTACCAGATGCCGTAATGCTAATTAACCTAGCAACCTTTGTTTCGGAGCAACAGTGGTTCGAGATGCTATATGAAATAGAAGTCTCTGCTCACGGTAGTCATTTCATCCTCGCCCAGCTTGTTCCAGATTTATCTTTCCCAGTAATCGTCTCTACTGCCAAGGTCAACCATCATAAGGAAGCCGACAATTGGCTCTATTTCTCACCATTTTTTCAAACTTCATGTTGGACATTGCTCAATCAAGTTGAGATGCAACGCCAATTAGTTAACTTAGATCTCTTGTGTTCTGATATCGAGATCAGTGATACTTCGTCGGCAAAATTTGAGAATGCACTTTGGCAAAATATCACTGTCAAAGAAAAATGTTGTGAGATTGTCCGTTTGACTGTCAGCGGAAATCAAAGCCAGAAAATTTTCAGCCTTTATTTGTCTCAAAAAAGGCTAATGGCGCAACTCGAAAAGCTCTGCTTTCAAGTTGCATTCGTTGTTATCGAGCAACCATTGATGATTCAGTATTACCAAAGCCTCACCAATGGCGCGTACTTAAAAATGAGTTATTGCCACGTTTCCGATTCTGGATTCGCCACATATAAGGGACTTTGGTTTATCAAGCCCCTTAGCCAAGCTTTGTCTGAATGCAGTTATCGCAACTACAAAGTCAGTACCATTACTCAATTGAAGCAGCACAGACATCAAGGACAAGAGCTACAATATGCTTAGTTACATCACACAGCAGCTACTCTACCCGAAAGCAGTCGTTCTTATTCTGACTGCTTTGCTTGTTTTTGTCTGGGCGGGGTTCTTTTGTTCTACATTAGCGAGAAAGCATGGTGCTCAAAGCCTCAAGCAGTATGTCTACTATGTGACCTATACTCTAGGCTTGTTTGTATGGATATTGAGTAACGCCTATTTCCACAGTGGATGGTTGGTTGAATGGGGAGCAAACGTCGGTGCGACCATGGCGGTAGTCGCAAACCTTTCGGCTCTGTTAGCCTTCAGCTCCGCATACTATTTCTCTGCTAAATTAAAAAAACACTACACGAGCAGTAGACCTAGCTCATGGCAGTTGCTGTTAGCAGGCTTAACGATGACATTTTGCACTATCGTCAACATCGTTCCTGATCTAACAATCAAAGGTGTCGTGATAGAAGGCCCAAGCCAGTTTATGCTTGAGTTTGGCGAGTACACTCGCCCATTCTTTATTGGCCTAACACTTCTATTTGCTCTGACATTTTTGAATCTGCTGTCAATAAAACGCAGCAGCAGCCGAATTCGACGCACAAGAATCAACTACATGATTCTTGGCATGACTATATTTATGGCGTCTACTGCCGTGATTCAACTTGGCTTTACCTATTTCTTCAACAACTTTTCACTCACTTGGCTGCCACCAGCACTCTCGATTAGTGAAATGCTGTTTATGGGATATGCGATACTAGCATCGCGTTTTTATAGTTTTAGGTATCTTTGTCTTGTTGGATGCTCTTTAATTATCACTGCGGCTGCATACACCTTTGTCGTCACTCTCTTCAAACCATTAGATTATGTAAGCACCGCAACTGGTGTTTTAGCTATCATGGCTATCGGGCTTTCTTGGCCGTACACTTCACGCCTAGTCAGAACTTGCTTAACCTATGCCTTATATGGCTCGCCAGTCTCACCTACTGAGAAAATTGCTCAGTTAGAAGATGAGTTTCAAAAATCTCCAAGTCAGGCTATAGAAGCTTTGGCAAGCTATCTTGGAGTACCGAGTGATAAGCTAAAACTCCTTGATGACTATCAAGGTGCCAGCATGTACCGATCTTATTTTGAGAACCACACGACGCCTTTGGTGATTGATGAGATCGAAGACGCGATTGAGAAGAATCGCAGCAAGGAGCTCTCAACGATTCATAGCAGCATGAATCAGATGGAGTCTGCATTGGTTCTGCCCATCTACGAAGGTAAAAATAAACTCTCTCATGTACTGGTTTCTAGCCATAAACAAGGTGACGTGAACTTTTCATTTGAAGAGCTCAAAGCTCTAGAGCGAGTAATACAAAAAGTCCAAGTTCATATTAATTACGAGCAGAAAGTACGCCAATCACAAGCACTCGCAAACTCAATCGCGCACGAAATGAGAAATCCGCTCACACAGGTACAATTCGAGTTTGAGTCTCTCAATCAAAAACTGTTGTCGCCTGTAGATTCAAATACCCTTCTACAGCACGTGGACAAAGGAAAGCAAGCTATCAAACGTGGTAGACAGCTCATCGATATCATTCTTCGCGAGGTCAATAGTTCATCACTCGACCAAGAGCCCTCTGAAGCCACTTTGATTCATGGTGCAATTAATAGCGCGATAAACCAATATGGCTTTGACAATGACAATGAGCTAAACCGTATTGTGTTAGATCTGGATGAAGACTTCGTAGCAAAAATCAATGACACTCTTTTTAACTTCGTGCTATTCAACCTGCTACGCAATGCCATCTACTATTTTGATTCTTATCCAAATAGCCACATCGAAATACGTACCGAGCAAGGTCAGTATGAAAACTACGTGCTGTTCCGTGATACAGGACCAGGTATTCCTGCCGAGCTGCTAACTCGAATTTTTGATGATTTCTTCAGCCACAACAAAAGCGGTGGTAGTGGTTTGGGTCTTGGCTATTGTCAACGAGTGATGGCGTCATTTGGAGGATCTATCAGCTGTCATTCAGAAGTTGGAAGTTTTACCGAGTTTAAGCTTACTTTCCCAGCAACCAATGTCGCTGCTACTCAGACCAACAAACCTAAAACAGAGCTTAGATCGGAAGTTACCACTCCCCCTCTTGCTGTATCCAATGGCGAACTCAACTTTGGTGTAAGCCCAGCACACATGATCTTAGTCGTTGATGACAAAGAGATTCAACGCACCTTAGTGAAGCTCTACTTAGAGCAACTTGGCTACGGAGTTGTATTAGCCAACAATGGTAAAGTAGCTATTGAGATTATTCAAAACAACCCAATTGATCTGGTGTTTATGGATATTCAGATGCCAGTCATGAATGGTTTTGAAGCGGCGAGTATCATTAAACGCTCCTTCCCGACCATCCCAATTATTGCTCTGTCAGGAGAATCCGGAGAACGTGAACTCACTATGATCAGTGAACTGATGGATGGGCGACTTTCAAAACCAACAACTAAGGAAGCGCTTGATCAAATGTTGAAATCGGCCTTGCCCATGAGTATCCATTAAATCACACCTCATTAAGTTAGGGCGGTACCACTCACCGCCCTAGCCTTATAACCATATGAAATAAAATACTTTTTCGGCTCCTCACCAAATATATCAATAAGTACGGTCAATATTTTGCCTTCCATCATAGAACAGACAATTCATTCCGAAAAAGTGGGATATCCCTCAGGTGATCATAAGAAATAAATTGCACAAAATTCTACTTAGGGTAAACAAGATCTCCAAACTCTGATCAAACTTTGGCCGTGAGTTGCTGTAAGTTCTCCATAAAACGATAAATCTTAGACTTACCAGTAATGCTTTCACTAGGCTCCATCATACAAACAAAAAATATCTGATCAGTTTTAACAACGTCAAATACTGGTAAAGCGGAACAATATGTTCAGTTATTTATTACATCAAATGATGTATCCCAAAGCGGTCGTATTACTCTCGATCTCTTTACTTGTTCTCGTTTGGGCAGGATATTTTTGTACTGCTCTGGCGAAACGTCATGGGACTCTCAGTTTAAAGCAGTACACCTATTATATTTGCTATACCGTGGGGGTTTTCTTCTGGACGCTAAGTAACAGCTATTTCCATACGGATCTGCTTGTAAAGTTTGGAGATAATGTAGCGATTAACATGGCAATTGTTGCCAATTTAGCGACACTACTCGCTTTTGTCTCAGCCTATTGTTTCATATCAAAACTGCACAAGCTCTACACGAATAAAGGCGTCGCGCTATGGCAAGATATCCTAGTTGCTAACATTACCTTATTTGGTGTTATCAGTAACCTCATGCCCGGAGGCACTATTCTGGGCATCGACATTATTGGTCCCAGTAATTTCCAGTTGAAGTTTGGTCCTTACACTAAGTATTTCTTTCTAGGCTTCATCATCTTAGTGCTGTTAACTTTCTTTAACCTTCTCTCACTGAAAAAGAGTCGCAACCGAATACGAAAAACGCGAACTAATTACATGATCATGGGTATCACTATATTCATGTCCTCCACCGCGGTTATTCAGGTTGGCATGACTTTCTTTTTTGACAATTTCTCACTAACTTGGCTTCCCCCGGCATTATCCCTAAGTGAAATGCTGTTCATGGGATACGCCCTGCTTACATCGCGCTTTTTCAGTCCGAAATATATCTGTTTTATCTTCGTTAGTATCGCCTCCACCGCGTTAATATATGCCACAACTGTCGCGTCTTTCGTTCCTATTACACAGCTAGGAGTTACCGATGCTCTATTCCTAGTTCTACTCATAGGAATAACTTGGCAAACACTTTATCGGTTTGTACAAAAAGCGATCAGCATAATCATGTATCGAGACCCAATCCATCCCGTAGAAAAAATATCTCGGCTAGAAGATGAGTTTCAATCTTCCCCGACGCGCGCTATGGAAAGCTTGGCTGACTATTTGGGCGTACCACAAGATAAACTTCGCTTGTTAGGCGACTATCATGATGTGAATTTGTATCGAAACTACTTTGAGAGTCATGGAACTTCGTTGGTCATTGAAGAGGTGGAAGAAGAATTACTCAACTCAAATGATCAAGCGCTTAGCCTTGTTCACAGCAATATGAGTAAATTCGAATCAGCCTTGGTCGTTCCACTCTTCGAAAGTAAAAATAAGCTGTCGCACATTTTGGTTTCAAGCTCGAAATCTGAGGGGATTCATTTTTCATATGAAGAGCTATCGGCACTTGAAAGAGTACTAAACAAAGTTCAAGTACATATAAACTATGAACGTGAAGTCCGGCAGTCACAAGCTCTAGCAAGTTCGATAGCCCATGAGATGCGTAACCCTTTTGCCCAACTGCAACTTGAATTTGAACTCATTGAGCAAGCGATCAAACAACCTAGCTCGATCGAGCAGCTAAAGTACCATGTCAATAAAGGGACTAAAGCCATCGCTCGAAGTCATCAATTAATTGATATCATAACGCGAGAACTGGGCCAAGCTTCACTCGATCAAGCGCCCGTTGTTCCATCACTCGTTTCCTCTGTAGTTTGCTCCGCGATTGATCAATACGGTTTTGAGAATGAATCTATGCGCGATAGGGTCCATCTGGATTTCGAACATGATTTCGTGGTAGAGATTAATGATACTTTGTTTAGTTTCGTCCTGTTTAATCTCGTGCGAAACGCGACTTACTATTTCGATTCGTACCCTAAAAGCAGGATTTCAATTCAGCTTAAAAAAGGTCACCACGAGAACTACTTACTCTTTCGTGATACCGGTCCAGGCATACCAGATCACTTGATTGCCCAAATATTTGATGACTTTTTCAGTCATAACAAGAGTGGAGGTAGTGGCTTGGGATTAGGCTATTGCCAGCGCGTGATGACTTCTTTTGGTGGGTCTATCAGTTGCCATTCAGAGATAGATAGGTATACGGAATTCAAACTGACTTTTCCTGCCGCTAGCCCATCTCTTAACGACCTATTAATACTTAACCCTAAGCCGGGGAATCTATTGGTCAACCCCGTGAGCGCTGCTCTGAACTGATGGGGTTTGTCACACTAACAGAACCAATGCCAGTCAATAGATTGGCAACCCTTTTCCCAAATTGACTCGCAGATTGCTTATTGATGGTAACCGTAGTCGCTCAATACTATTCTCAAGACGAAAAATACTGCGTGTTTTGAATAACCTATAAAGCCATACCCAGTATTCCGTTGTCAGTGGCACCGAATATGCTTGATTCCCGCATGGTAACAGAAAAGCGGCATTACCACGCTTTGCTAGATGTAAGGGGAACGTTATGGAAGTTCAACGTCACACATATTATCGACTTATTCATCAAGGCATTAAGAGTCTGCTCGTTGATCGTATTGGTCACTTCACTGAGATGGAATATCACGAATATTTGAATGGAATGACTGGCAAATCAAGTTGCTTCTCAATGAGCGATGAAGAGCTCCAGTTTGCCGTTGATAGTTTGCGCAGCGAAGGTTATTTGGAAGACTATAAACGCCAGCTACAGCGCTAGGACCTCTCTTTGCACGGAGGCACTGCTCCTATAGTGACGAACCGCTTTGTGATTAGCCTTGTTTTGGTTAGACTGAAGCGAACTAGACTGACTCCGAATACTTCAATGAAACAACTGCTCGATTTTATCCCATTAATTATTTTCTTCGCTTTATACAAATTGCAGGATATCTACGTTGCGACAGGCGCTCTGATTGTCGCAACGGCCATTCAAATTATCGTGACTTATTTGATCTATAAGAAAGTTGAAAAGATGCAAGTCATCACCTTTTTGATGGTTGCCGTATTTGGCGGTATGACTATTTTTCTCCACGATGACAACTTTATTAAGTGGAAAGTCACCATCGTTTATCTGATTTTCGCGATTGGATTGGCAGTGAGCCATGCAATTGGAAAATCGGCGATAAAGAGCATGCTCGGAAAAGAGATCACACTTCCTGATTCGGTTTGGGCAAAAGTCACATGGGCTTGGGTAGCTTTCTTTTCACTATGTGCAGGCATAAACGTCTACGTTGCTTTTAACCTTCCGCTCGATGTCTGGGTTAACTTCAAAGTCTTTGGTCTACTAGCGGCGACATTTGGTTTCACATTGCTGACCGGAATCTACATCTACAAACACATGCCAAAAGACGAACAGAACGCTAACTCTGGCGGATAAGTTGATAGTTTTGTTACAATCCTATTTTTGCAGCGACCAACTTGGTCGCTGTTTCGTTTGTATTGGATGTCACAATGAGCACAGAAAACACTGCACCTAAAGGGCAATTACTTCTTAGAACCCTTGCTATGCCAGCAGATACTAACGCCAATGGCGATATTTTTGGTGGTTGGATCATGTCACAACTTGACCTTGCAGGCGGTATCCTCGCCAAAGAAATCTCATCGGGTCGAATTGTTACTGTTTCGGTATCAAGTATTACGTTTAAAAAACCGGTTCGTGTAGGCGATGTGGTCTGCTGTTACGGTGAGTGTACCAAAATAGGTCGCACTTCAATGAGCATTGATCTAGAAGTCTGGGTCAAGCCTGTCAAAGAACATGGCTTAGAAGATCGCTTTATGGTGTGTGACGCAACATTCAATTACGTCGCTATTGATGCTGAAGGCAAACCACGTCCAATTGAGCAATCTTAATTGGCAATAAATTATCTCGCCGCAACCCTTTTAAATTGCGCCATTTAAGGTAGAGTAAACGTCTGAATTTACTCTATTCATATAAGGATATCAGATCATGTGGTATGTCATCTTCTCACAAGATGTAGAGAACTCTTTGGAAAAGCGCCTTAGTGTGCGTCCTGCTCACCTAGAGCGTTTACAAGCACTGCAAGATGAAGGCCGTTTGCTCACAGCAGGACCTATGCCTGCCATTGACTCTGATAACCCAGCAGAAGCTGGCTTTACTGGTTCAACCGTCATTGCTGAGTTTGACTCGTTGCAACAAGCTCAAGAGTGGGCTGATGCTGATCCCTATATTGAAGCAGGTGTTTACGAGAAAGTAATCGTTAAGCCATTTAAAAAAGTATTTTAACGATGCTTAATTCACTCAAGTCTTTTTCTATCGTCGCACTGGTGATGCTCGTTGCTGGCTGTTCGTCTGCCTCTTCAGACAAACAAAAACAGCTAGAATTGTTAGCGCAGAGCCGAGCTAATCTGCTGGCTACCGAGCTTCCTCTTGAGTCAGGCCCCCTGTCCATCATGCGTGCGAGCGCAAAAGGAAGCACCATTGAGATTATGATGGTTTACAACGATGATGCGAAAGGGGCGAAGCCGGCTGCGCAAGTCTTGAATCAAAGTATTCGAACTTACTGTACTACGCCTGACACCATGAATAATCTTGAGGTCGGCATCAGTTATAGAATTAAGATGCGAAATAGCCGCGGCCAATTAATGGCTGACGAATTTGTGACTCAGCAACGCTGCAATAGTTTGACCCAATAAGTGTAAGAGCCTCGAAATTCGAGGCTTTTTACTGCACGTTGTATAGCCAACTGTGATGCCAGTAAAAGAGGCTTTCAAGAGGTTTCGGCTTACAAATCAGATAACCTTGCACGTTCATGTCTTTATAGTTTTTGTTCAAGTATTCAAGGTCTTCGTACTCTTCCAAACCTTCAGCAATCAAGGAAGCGTCAATTTTCCCTGCAATGTTTACCAAGGTATCAACCACCACTTGGTTAAACTGATCTTGGTGAATATCATTGATCAAAGTGCGATCTATCTTAACCTCAGTGAAAGGTAAGGTTCGCAACTGATTTAGATTAGTAAACCCAGTACCAAAGTCGTCAAGCGATAAGCCAAAACCACGCATCCTTAAACGGTTTATCGTCTCTAGCTGTTCGGTATCTTCTAGCGCAAACTCCTCGGTTATCTCTAAAGTAATATTGTTCTTATCCACATGCTGGGTATCAATCGTATCGATAAAATCCCGCGTGTATCCGTCAGTGGTTAACTGCGAGGGTGATAGATTAAGGCTTATTTTCACCCCTTCACCAAACTCTTTAACCAATTTTGGAAAATCAGCAAGTACCTTGCCTAACAGCTGCTGAGTAAGCTCGTTTAGCAATCCATGCTCAATCGCAGTCGGAATGAATTGCCCTGGAGCTATCGCATTAGTCTGTTCAGGAGTCACAATACGAGCCAACACTTCAATACCTTCAACATGCCGACTGTTGAGGTTAACTTTCGGTTGATAGTAAGGCTCTATCATACCTTTCGCTATATAGTCGCTAAGCATGCTTTGTGATATCGGCTCATAGGATTGGTTCTCGCGAATTGTAAACTGTTTAATCTTGTTTAGGATTCGCTGCAACTCATTAATATGAACGGGCTTGGCGATGTTTCCGATGAGGTTGACCTTATGTTCGCGCGCCAGGTGCGCAGCAAGTTCTATCACTCGTTTTTCCATATCTGAAATGATGCAAACACCACCACGATAGTTCATCTCGCCTAATTCTTTAATCAGCGTCATGCCGTCAATTTCAGGCATATTCAGATCAGTAAATACCGCGCTGTACTTCTCTGGGGAGCGTTTGATATTAGCCAGTGCTGAAGCGGGGTGAGAGCATGTCACGACGTTATCATAACCGAGCTCTGACAACATTCCCTTCATCACCAATAGAATTGCTGGTGAATCATCTACTATGACAATTTGTGAGTTTTTCATTATTCGATTGCCTCTGACGTTAGATCTTAAATATAGTCAGAGACCGTCTCATTGCACAAGGTTGCATACGTTATAATTAGACTCAATTTGGCTAACGGCTACTCACAAAAATCTCATCGCGCTTTGTAATCAACAACTAACACTCTTCTGACAGATAACAACTATAGTTAACGTGAGTTGTTCGGGTCGACTGACCTCAATGCTCGCTCATACAAATAACTTTGTTCTTGGAGTTAATATGAAAAAAATACTTAATGCAGTGGCTATCTCAGCAGTGGTGTTGTCTCCCGTGACATTCGCCTCTTCTCCGGTAATGTTCTCATCGGTTAACGATTTTAATGCACCAGAAAACTCCCAGGTATCGGGAGTGAGACTGGCGGCCCTTCACGGTAAAGTCGATACGGTCAAAGGGGTCGACTTTTCTATTGTCGGTATGTCAGAAACCAATACCACAACGGGCGTTAACTTCGGTTTATTTTTAGGTGCATCAAAAGTTAACCAAGAGATGACGGGCGCCTCTCTAGGTCTATTTAACTGGAATGAGGGTTTGACAACAGGCGTGAACTTAGGAGCCGTGAACGTGACCAATGACGTCAGAGGAGCCAACGTTTCATTCGTCAACTATTCCGAAGGCGACACTATGGTTGATGTTGGTGCAGTAAATATGTCAAACGAGTCGACTGTCCAAGTCGGTGTTTTTAACAAAACAGCCAAAATCGAAGGTGTCCAAATAGGACTCATCAACTGCGCTGAAAACGGCTTTTTGCCCTGCTTCCCGATTTTTAACTTTGGCAACTGATTCTTTACCAGTAACCCAAGTCGAAAGCTCCAGTTTTGGAGCTTTTTTGTTTTAATAAATCATGAATTTTTTATTTCAACACATGCGCAAGCCTAACCCCCTCCCTCGCCTTGGTAATCAATACGATAGCGGATTATTGCTAGTGATATATTTTATAAAAGTGACTCATCCCTGAAAATAGAGATTAAATATTAACCAATTCATATTGACGGTTATCACATCGGCTTCTAACTTTTCATATTAGTGTCACAACCACGGAGGATCACCAAATGAAACGTGCTAGCAACTCATACCGTCTTCAATTGATTAAAGAGGTAGCGACTCGGCAAGAGCGGCTGAAAGGCGGTGATCCTATGGCAAGTTATATCCAGCATTTACTTGATGAGACGCCTCAAAATGAAAAAAGTACCGAAGTAAACCACCGATTCTCTGGTAATCATTTTGATGAGCATGCCGGTGGTTGGGTGAATGATCGTTGGGGATTGAAGTAATCTAGCTAGATTTCAGATTGAAGCAGAGAGGTTCAGTAGATAGTCGGTCTAGAATCTCTCTTTGTTCGATTTCAGACATTTGATACCAAAGATAGCGTTCTTCTCGCGTTCGGCCACAGCCTATACAAACACCATTGATGTTTGATTCGCACAAGCCCACACATGGGTTCGCACTATAATTTCGTATATCCATACTACACCTCAAAATACAGTACACGATAATTAAGATTTAGCCCAATCGGCAGTTAATGTAAAGTTTTGATTTTAAAATAGATCTTGTTGAGATGTATTAATTGGGATCTCTTCAGATGAAGTCGCTTGTCCTTTTCGTACCTTACGTAGGTAGCGTTGACGGCAAAGTTTAATCACATGCAACTGCTGAGCGGGGGTCATATTTAACCAGTTAAAACGCTCTTCTCGTTTACGCATACAGCCCTTACAGTAGCCTTTTTCATCTACTGTACAAATGCCAACACAAGGGCTCGGGACGGTAAAAAACTCTAGCTGCTCCAAATGATTTCTCTATATTATGTAATGGTCAATTTTTACTCTACTCGAATTGTAATTGTATGTTTATCAATAAGTTTCAATGTGTGATTCGCACCAAACTATGACCTTATATTGACAAATCATACTCGCAATTAACTATACTGCATTCATCGAAGTCACTACGCTGACTTAACTACTTATTTATCGGAGTTGAATCTATTATGAAGCTTAGTCCAAAAACGCTACTTGCAGCAATTACACTACCTCTTGTTGTAACAGCATGCGCAAGCAATGGAGACGATGTGAAACAAATTACAGCTCAAGATCTACAACACCACAACTGGGAACTGGTTAGCATCGATGGCGAAGCGGTTGTTGCAGATAGCCGTCAAAACCCACCGCGCCTTGAAATTGGTGAAAAGATGACGGCTAACGGCAATGCTGGTTGTAACAACTTCTTTGGTCAAGCTGAGTTGAAAGACAACCAGTTCCGCATCGAGAAAATGGGCATGACCATGAAGATGTGTGTCGGCGACGTTATGGATGTAGAGCAAGCGTTTGGTCAAACTCTGTCTGATTGGAGTGATATGACGCTAACTCAAGATACAATGGTTCTGAAAAACGACGTACATACGCTGACATTAAAGCTAAACGATTGGAAAAACTAATTCTTTTCGTTCAAGTACCGATTAAAAAAGCAGCCAGATTGGCTGCTTTTTAGTTTCCACCAGACAATTTTCAAACATCTCGTCAACAATTGCGTCAAATAGTTAATAAAACAGCCTTTTTTCAGTCATAATGAATGAATAATTGCATTACTCCGGTCTTTACCATTGGCCGATACAATTATTCAACTTACAGGGAACATTATGACAAGGCTGATCACTCTTCTTTCTTCACTTGTTTTTTCACTTTCTGCTTTTTCAGCAGATACTTGGCAAGAGGTTGTCGAAAAAGCAAAAGGACAAACCGTCTACTTCCATGCTTGGGGCGGTAGCCAAGAAATTAACCGCTATATTCAATGGGCAGGCAACGAGCTTCAATCCCAATACGGTGTCACTTTAAAACATGTAAAGGTCACCGATATTGCCGAGACAACATCACGTTTGATTGCCGAAAAGGCCGCGGGAAAAAACAGCGGTGGTAGTGTCGACATGGTTTGGATTAATGGTGAAAACTTCAAATCGATGAAAGACAACCAGCTGCTATTTGGTCCGTTTGTCGAAGGTTTACCTAGTTGGCAATATGTCGATAAATCGCTTCCGGTCGACGTCGACTTCTCTGAGCCAACAGAAGGCTTAGAAGCGCCTTGGGGTGTTGGTCAGCTGGTCTTTATTCATGATGAGAAAGCATTGAATAATCCACCTCAATCATTTGCAGAGCTGCAAAGCTATGCCAAAGCTTACCCAAACCGTATTACTTACCCTCGCCCACCAGAGTTTCACGGCACAAGCTTTGTAAAAGCGCTGCTGATCGAACTGACAAACAATGATGCTGCACTACAACAACCTGTTTCTGAGCAGAACTTCGCTATTGTGACTGAGCCGCTTTGGTCGTACCTTGATGAATTCCATAAAGTCGCTTGGCGTGGTGGTAAACAGTTCCCAGCAGGCACAGCAGAAACCGTTCAGCTGCTTGATGATGGTCAAATCGATCTCGCCATTACATTCAATCCAAATGCGGTATTTTCCGCACAAGCGAGCGGCAACCTAGCAGACACAACAAAGGCATACGCAATGGAAGCGGGTGCACTTTCTAATATCCATTTCTTAGCTATTCCTTGGAATGCCAATGCGAGCGCGGGCGCTCAAGTCGCGATCAATTTCCTACTCAGTCCAGAGGCGCAGTCTCGTAAAGGTGATCTGAATGTATGGGGCGACCCTTCTGTACTAAGTAGCCAATTCTTGACGGGTTCTGCGAAGAACACCCAGCAATTTAAGTCTATTGCTGAACCTCATCCTAGTTGGCAAGCCGCTTTAGAAAAAGAGTGGCTAAAACGTTACGGGAATTAGGGTCTGTTAACCTAGAGTTTGCACATGTTAAGAGCGCTTTATTTAGTCATTATCGTCGTTTGTATAGTGCCTACCCTACCAGGTTTGCTTGGTGTGTTGGTCTCTGCGCTTGGGTATATCCCCCCGATTGGCTTAAATCAGTTTTCCATTGACGGCTTCTCTGCTGTGTTTGGGTGGGCTGGCGTTTGGCAGTCAATCGGGTTAACGGTTTATAGTGCGATTGTGAGTAGCTACCTTGCCTGTTTGATCACCTTTGCCATTTTGCAATCTGCATGGAAGAGGCCGTTTTGGCGCAAGATTGAATTGAGCTTATCTCCGCTACTCGCTATGCCTCACGTTGCCTTCGCTATTGGTTTCGCTTTCTTGTTTGCACCAACGGGAATGGGCGCGCGTCTCTTACATGATTTGTTTGGTTATGACCCTAACGGGCAAACGGTTGATGACTTGGCGCTATTGGTCAAAGACCCTTATGCACTTGGCTTAATTGTTATGTTGGCGATCAAAGAAGTCCCTTTCTTACTTTTAATGAGTATCCCAATTCTCCAGCAGTTAAATGTGGAGCAGACTGAAAAGGTCAGTCATGCCATGGGCTATAGTTCCGCCCAAACTTGGTGGAAATGTCTCTTCCCGCAGTGGTTTGCTAAGCTACGCTTCCCGATGCTCGCTGTGATTGCTTACAGTTTATCTGTGGTTGATGTTGCCCTTATTGTAGGACCAACCAACCCTCCAACATTTGCCGTCTTGGTCTGGCAATGGTTCAATGATCCAGACTTATCACTGCTCCCTCGTGCAGCAGCGGGTGCTGTGGTTTTATTCGCAATCGCAACGCTATTGATTGGTTTTGCTCGCTTGGTCGAAAGGACAATAACCAAAGGCTTTAAGGCTTGGCAATATTCAGGCAGAAAAGGTGTCAAATTACCGGGAAAAAGCCTTTTCTCTGCAGTAGGAGGATTAACCTTAGCGATAATTCCGCTATTGATTATTTGGAGTTTCGCACAGCGCTGGCGTTTTCCTGACCTCCTACCGTCCAAGTTTAGTCTGCGATTTTGGCAGTATGAATGGCAAGGTATTTTAGGCACGCTAGAGCAGAGTCTAATCATCGCGCTTGTCTGTGCGACGGTGAGTTTAGTATTAGCACTGATCGCTCATGAGTATCGTCTACGTTATCGTTGGCAGGTACCGGGGTATGTCATTGCGATCCCTATGCTCATCCCGCAATTGTCAGTTCTGTTTGGTATGCAGATCGTCACTTTGTATTTAAACAGTGAGGCGTATTTGTTTTGGGTCTGTTGGGCTCATGTATTTTTCGCTTTCCCATTCGTTTATCTCTCTCTCGATGGACCATGGCGCAGCTTTGACGACGGGCTTACGCGCGTTGCCTTGAGCTTAGGCAAATCTCCGTTGCAGGCTTGGTTGAAAGTTAAACTTCCATTACTACTGCCTGCCATCGCGTTTGCTTGGGCTGTTGGCATCAGTGTGAGTCTCGCGCAGTACCTCCCTACTCTGGTGTTGGGAGCGGGGCGCATCAGCACAATAACGACTGAAGCTGTCGCTCTATCCAGTGGCTTCGATCGCCGCATCACTGCTATTTATGCAATTTGGCAAGCTATCTTGCCGCTACTGTTTTTCTCTTTTGCGATTCTACTTAGCCGACTGCATGTTAAGTATCGCCGTTTGACTATTAAAGGTTTACTACCAAATGAGTCTTTGTCTCGAAAACCTCGCCATCCATAAAACCAATGGCGATGCCCTTTTCTCTGAATTCAACCTAACCATCGAGCCGGGAGAGATTGTTACATTAATGGGCCCAAGTGGCTGTGGTAAATCCACGTTGCTTGATGCGATTGCAGGCCACTTATCATCAGAGTTTGACTATTCAGGCGCTATCATTTTGAGCGAGAAACGCCTTGATAGCATGCCAGCCCACAAGCGTCAGGTTGGTATCTTGTTTCAAGATGACTTGCTGTTTCCCCATTTAACCGTGTGGGAAAACTTAGCATTTGCGCTGCCTGATTCGATTAAAGGGGCGCAGAGAAAAGAACAAGCACTGCAAGCGCTCAAAAGCATTTCATTGTCTAAACTTGCTGAGTCGTTTCCCGGTCAGATATCTGGCGGTCAACGTGCTCGTATTGCTTTAACTCGTATGCTGTTGGCACAACCTAAAGTTGCTTTGTTAGACGAGCCCTACAGCAAATTAGATAAAGAACTGCGCGAGCAATTCCGCGCTTGGGTTGTTGACCAATTAAAAGAGGCGAATATTCCTGCATTAATGGTCACTCACGATGACGAAGATGTTCCAGCTGATAGTCGCTGCATCACTTGGCCGTGGGAGGCAACACATGCTTGATCGTTTTAGTATCAAGGTTATTCGTTGGCCTTTGGCTCAGTCAGCCAAGCTGCTTGATAAGCTTGGGGTTACCGCCAATCAGACAACACTGTTTGGCTTTGCTTTAGGTGGTTTAGCCTTTCCTGCTTTGATAGCAGAACAGTACACCTTGGCTCTGTTCTTTATTGTCCTTAATCGGATATGTGATGGACTTGATGGAGCATTGGCACGTATTCAAGGCATTTCGGATGCGGGTGGATTTCTCGATATTAGCTTAGATTTTCTGTTTTACTCGCTGATCCCATTTGGCTTTGTGCTTGCTAACCCAGAGCAAAACGCCGTTGCCGGAGCGTTTCTGATTTTTTCTTTTATCGGTACGGGAACAAGTTTTTTAGCTTTTGCAGTGATGGCAGGAAAACGCGGTATCGACAACCCTGTCTATAAAAACAAGTCACTCTATTACATGAGTGGGCTCACCGAAGGCACCGAGACCATAGGTTGTTTCGTGTTGTTCTGCCTATTTCCACACCACTTTGCGCTGATCGCTTTGGTGTTTGGTGCCGCATGCTGGTTTACAACCTTTACCCGCATTTATTCTGGCTTTCAGACATTAAATGAGGCGCCTTAGCGCCTCATTTACTACCTATAAAGTAACTTCAACACGGCGATTTTGCTCGCGCCCTCGTGAAGTGGTATTACTCGCCTTGGGCTCTGTATCACCTTTTGAATCAATCTGAGTGTTATCTAGCCCTTGCTCTGTTAAATAGCCCTGTACACTGCCCGCACGCTTTAAACCCAACTGAAAGTTATATTCCTGTGGCCCTGTGCTATCGGTATGCCCAGTCAAGACAAACTCATTGTTGGATGACGCCGCGATTTTAACAATTCGATCAAGGATTTGCTTCGACACGGGCGATAGGTTCGCACGGTCAAAGTCAAAATAAACACTAGCTAACAGATCGCCAGACTGACCAGAAACAAACTGACCATTGCTGACCAGATACTCGGCACATTCTCGCTCAAGATCAAACTGGCTAGCGAAACGATCGACAAAGTGGCGAGTATCTAGCTCCTTTGCTTCAGTTTGTACCTGATACATACTTCCTGCATTCGGAATGACAGAAACCGGCGTACCAGACTCAACCTGAATATAAGTCGCTCCTGACTGAGTACCGCATACTTGCTCAAAGGCAATATTAGCGTCATTGGCGATGACTGTTGAGCTAGAAACGAGAGCCGAAACAATAAAGAGCTTGTTGAATTTAAAGATCATTTTAAGTGTCCGATTTCTTCTGAAATTAGGTTAAGGATGATGTCTAAGAGTTCATCAGGGTTAGCGGCGTCATAGACATTGTCTTCGCCAACACACTGAGTCAGTGGATTGCTATCAACTTCGTAGCTAAACCCGATTAGTGCAATTTGAAACGTGACAGGTCTATTGTCAGATGTTCGACGGCTGTTAAGCTCAGCGCGAATCTCATCGCATAGTCCATGATTAATCAGTGCTTTGGTTGGTATAGGCTCACTACTGCTCATAGGGCCGTTTTTAACTTTAGTGTCATCACCATCGGACAGAATCACCATAAGCTGACGAGGGTTAGGATCTGACAGTTGTTCGAAGTATTGTGCTGACTTGATAATCCCCTGATAAGAAGACGTTTTACCACCAGGCCGAAATAGATTCATATCCCTTTTCACTTGGTCAAAATCATCGGTAAATGGGACGTTCTTGTAACGAGTTGTAGAGCTGCTATATAGATCATGTGCACACGCCATGTTTTTGTCGTTTGCTCGGTTTTGTTTCCACATATCAACCGTCTTTTGCGCATCTAGTTTGTACTTTTTACCCGATTTCCTATAGTAAAGTTCGTCAACATAGCTGATTGGTTTCGGCTGCCCCCAACCACAAGAGAAGTTGTCTTTTGGTCGATCGGTAAACTCTGAATAAGGGACTAAAGAAACTTTATTATTGATCTCTTGTATTCCCTGATAACTTTCTAGCTCTTCTAATACATCATTAATGATGTCTCTGACATGTTTGTATTTCTCTTTACCTTGCCATCCACCACCCATTGAGCCCGAGTAATCCATTACAAACGACACATCAATGCTGTCACCTTGATATTTACGCGCAGTAGCAGCGTGCGCAACATCATAATCATCAGCAAAACCGACAAACTCTTGCGTTGGTAACCAAGCCTCTTGGTTGATAGACACTTCCAGCGAATACTGTGAGTATCGGTTGGCACCATCACAATCAAGATTGTTAGAAACATGACACTCACTTCTTTCAACCTTAGTAATCGACACATCCGAATCAGGCACATATGTACTAATGTAATCTTCAGCTAATCTTTTGTTCTCGCTAAGATTTGAGCTATTCCTCGCGGCCAAAGCCAGCGCGGCGACTTCGGAGGCGTCCCCTAATCTAGCTTTGGTTTGCAGTGCGCGCGAACCGTCAATGGCGAGCGTGAAAAAGCCCCACATTCCGGGAATGATCAGAGCAAATAACAGAGCGGCATGCCCGCCCTGCTTTCTTTTAGTACTATGCATGATTAACGCCCCATCATCAAAGAGGATGATTGTATGGTGGTAAACTCTTCATCAAACAAAGGCCCTGCCCAGTTATCGGTTTCGTAACACAACGTCACGCGATAGAGGGTTGCTCGGCGGCCCCATGAAGTCACCATAGAAAGGTCTTCCTGCTGCGAGATTGTTTGTCCCAAAGCGCATCCGGTACCTTTGGAGATTCGCGTCGAAGATGGCTTGCCGTTAAGATCAAAAGTAAGCAGTTCAAACTCGCCACCCACATTACTAGCCTGATAACTGCCCATGGTTCTCTGCATTGAACCTGTGGCTATCTTATAAATATCGGTCACCATCTTGTTGTCGATATCGTAATTGTCTTTACCATAGAACTGGGTACGCTCTTTGATCACATTAACCAGGGAATAAGACAATCTATCTAGCTTTCCTTGCACCGAGAGTTTAACCACAATGTCAGCAGTAAAGATCAACATGGTTGAGAATACGACCCCAAGCAAAGCAAACTCTATAGAAAACACACCACGTTGGTTAGATTTTAAATTGGTCACGCTCGAACTCCTGAATTACAACGACTTCTCTTGTCAGGCTGCTGCTCCCTTGCATAAAGAAGGCGAGCATTGGCGTGTAGTCATATTCGACTCTATATATCGCAAGCGCACTGTCTGTTGGATTTCCGCACTCCGCTTCACTTTGACTTTCGTTCTGCGAGCAGGTGTCATCAATCGCTCCATTGTGCTGGCCTAGCTCTTCGATCGAAGCAAAATAATGCACTGTAAGTTTGTATTTGTTGGGGTCAATAATATTGCCAAGAACACCAGCTTGCTGACGAATAATCCGTTTGAACTCTGCCATAAACTGGGTTTGCTGTGAGCCTCGACTAGCAGCCATATTGGTCGTTTTAGCACTACGAGCGGCTTCGGCAATCGCAAGATCATTGGCAGAGGAAACATAAGCCAAATAACCCATTTCAGCCCAGAGCATAATCATCAAGAAAAACGCCATAAAACCAAGGCCAAACTCTATAGACGCGACACCGCGTTGTTTGCGTAGAATTAACATGGTTTAAGACTCAAAGTTCACATTGCTGAAATCACCAACGCGGATTGAGTTTATGATTTGCTGTGTCTGTTTAGGATCATATTTGTCTTCAAGCATTTGCTGAGCTTGGTCGAGATCGCCTAACTTCACCAAAGCAATAACGAGGTTAGCTTCCGTTTTGGCATCTTTTGGATTCGCCTGATAAACAGAAAGCAATAAGTCGTAACTACGTTTGTAATGTCCCTGAATCAAATACAGAGTCGCTAGGTTGTTTTTCACTGCATCATCACTGTAGAACAGTTTTCTAGCCTCGATGAAATTCTGCTCCGCTAGCTCAAATTTCCCTTCCACCGCAGCTAACACGCCAGCAAGATTATACGCTTCACCACTCTTAGGGTTTAACAACAATGCTGAGGATACATTCTCAACTGACGGTTCGATCTCGCCTAGCTGAAAATGAGCTTTGGCTAATATCAGATAAGCATCAAAACCTTTCGATTTTTCATCAAGTTGACTGATCGCAAAAACCGCTGACTCTGGGTCCTCTATCGCTAAATAGGTGCGCGCTAGCTTAATACGAGTGTCAGCACTTTCCTGCTCGCGCAACTCTTGCTTGTAAAACTCAATGAGCTTTTCCTGGTTGTTTGCTTCAACATACATCTGCTCTTTATTCGCATTAATCACTGAACTAGGGTCAGAAGTCTGTGTGGTTGCACAACCACTCAGTAGCAAAGCTGCTAACAGCATTAATTTATGCATGGTCCATAAACCTCATTACAGCAGGTGCCAAGATGATCACCACAATCGGCATCATGATGAATACAATCAATGGCATAGACATTTTTGCAGCCAGTTTGCCAATGCGCTCTTCAGCCGCAAGCATGTTGACGTCACGAATATCTGACGCAAGCGTGGTCAGCACTTGATAAATGGATGAGCCATATTGCAGGCTCTGTTTTAAGGTCATGACAAAACTACGAATCTCAGGTGTCGGCAGTTTTTCATACAGTTCGTCTAGCGCCCTCTCTAGGCTGACAATTTTTGCTCGGTCATCCACTTTAGCCAGTAGCAGAGCAAGTTCTTTATCAAACGCCCTTAGCTCTAAAGAGAGATACTTAATCGTTGCTTCTAGCGTCATGCCGGTTTGAACACAAATGGCCATTAGATCAAGCAAATAAGGTAACTGTCCGGAAATACGTTGCTGGCGCGCCTTTTTTCTTGCCGCGAGTAACGAGTCAGGAACAATGATGCATCCAATAAACCAAACAGCCATACCCGCTATCATTTTTGAAGAAGACAATGAGTACATATTTGCTACAAGGTAGATAAGAAAGATACCTAATATTGATACCCCATATTTAAAATGCATGTAGTACTTAGCTAAATTTTGATTGTGTAGACCTGCGTCCTCTAACTTCTCCTTTATGTCATCTTCCTGTGAAGAGAATGAAGAAGTCAGTTTTTCTAATGCCTGCTCTAGGTGGCTATCAGTATCGTGTTTCTTTTCTTGGCTTTTATCGTCCAGTAACGCGTAGGTTTTTAGCATCTTACGACGCTTGGCCGTACTCCAGATCTGGTAACCAACAATCGCAATACCTAGGGCAATGAGCACAAGGGTGATAAAAATGATCAAATGCGCTGACATTATCTTTGCGCCCCTCTCATCAACATCCAAACAATCAACAGCCCAATAAACTCACTGCCAATCAAGTAGTAAAGGATGGGTTTTCCTGCCGGATCAAACAATAGAAACTCAAAATTGTCAGGGCTGACAAACTGCAGTAAGAACAAGACTGAAAAAGGGATTACAGCGACGATTTTCGCCGACATCCGCGCTTCCGCAGTCAAAGCATATTTCTTCTTCTCTATTGCTCTCGCATCAAACATCAGTCGATTTAAGCGCGCAATAACATCTTTCAACTGACCGCCACGCTGCATGTTTGCGCGCAAAGTTATAACGAAAAAATAGAAAGAAGGATAAGGAAAGCGGTCGCAAGATTTACGGAACACATTGTCTGGTGTTTCACCTAGCTGAAGCCTCTCCCCCATACGCTTAAACTCACTACCAACTTCACCCTGTAGAGTACGTCCGACATAGATGATGGCATGCATGATACTCTCACCCGAACTTACCGCACTAGAAAGCATATTTAACGCATCAGGGAAGGCACTTTCGAAAGCCTGGCGCTGACGCTTTTGCAACCATAAATAGCCAAATACCCAGCCAAGCACTAACACGCTTGAAACAACCACCAACAAGTTTGTCTGCAAATACTTATTGTTGAGCACTATTCCACCAATCACTAAGACGAGGCTAAAGATCGTCAATTTCACCTCAGCCATTTTGCCTAACTGACGCTTTACGTTTTTGCTTCTTGCTTTCAATACATCGATGAAGGTTTTGTCAGATAGCGCTTTAAGGTCAACCGCTTGATGAGCTTCATCAATGGAACTGACCATTAATGATGTGTTTGCTTCTTCCAAATAGTAGTTTTTTTGCTCGCTTTTTCTTGGCCAAAACGCCACCAGCAAGGTCAATCCACCAAGAATCAAGGCCAACCAATAGATCATGCAGGTTCACCAACATTAAAGGCTTCGGTTAGCTGCTGTTCTAGACCAAAGTATTTGGCTTTCTCAACCAGAACCGAGCGCTGCATAAGGCCTGCAGTGACAAAGCGCCCGCGAATTTTGCCATCTTCATTGCCCATTGAAGCGGGTTGAAAACGGAACATTTCTTCCAATACAACGTTTGAGCCTTCGATACCAACAACTTCAGTAATACTCATCACTTTGCGGCTACCATCGTGCAAGCGACTGATTTGCACCACGAGATCGACTGCACTAACAATCGTTCGGCGAATCGCCTCTAGTGGTAAACTGCTTGTCGCCATCATCACCATTGACTCTACCCTTGCCAGTGCATCTCTGGGTGTATTGGCGTGCAGAGTAGACATAGAACCATCGTGGCCGGTATTCATCGCCTGAAGCATTTCAAACGCTTCTGCGCCACGACATTCGCCAACAATAATTCGATCAGGACGCATACGGAGTGAGTTGATCACTAAATCGCGCTGATTAATCGCACCAGAGCCTTCGATGCCTGCGGTGCGAGTTTCCAAACGCACAACATGTGGCTGCAACAGTTTCAACTCCGCCGCGTCTTCGATTGTCACAATGCGTTCTTTCTCTGAGACGTATTGAGACAAGGCATTAAGCATGGTTGTCTTACCTGAACCCGTGCCGCCAGATATCAAAATATTGAGTCGGCAGCGAGCAGCAATCATTAAGATGCGTGCCATCTCAGGGCTCATCGCGCCAAATTCAACCAGTTCAGATAGCTCTATGGATTGCTTCTTAAATTTACGGATTGAGATCGACGTACCATCAATCGCAATAGGTGGAATAACGATATTAACGCGACTTCCATCAGGCAGTCGGGCATCACAGGTTGGCGAAGATTCATCAACGCGTCTGCCGACTCGGCTAGCAATGCGCTTAGCGATTTGCTGTAATTGGTCTTCATCAATAAAGGAGACATTGGCTTTCTCTACCAAGCCGTAGCGCTCGACAAACACATTGTCACAGCCATTGATCATGATGTCACTGATCGACTCATCTTCCATTAACGATTGCAAAGGACCCAATCCGTGCAACTCGTCAACAAGCCCTTTGACATACTCACGACGGATAACACTTGCTACTGAAAACCCAAGTTTGTCGATCAGCATATCGACAGCGTTAGATAGCTGAACCGTTAGCGCCTCTTTAGACAGACTTTGAACAACTTCAGCATCTAGCGCTTCGAAGATCTGCTTGCGGATCTGAACATAAGCTGACTTATTAATGTCCATTACTTACCTCGCTTCAGCATGCGACGCAGCCAACTGTTTTTGTCGCCTTCATCGGATTGACCGAGCAGCATAGAGGTGAGCTTATGCAGGTTTTGGCTGACTGGATAGTCATGCTGGTAGATGTGTTTTTGTTCTAAGACTAACTTACTCATTCTTGGTTCATTCGGCAGAACCACATCAGGCTCACGACCTAAAAACTCTTTAATGTCAGCAGGGCTAATCGTTGCAGCTTTTTCTGCAATGGTGTAGTTCAGAACAAACAAGCAACGAGCGTTAGAATCCGCCATTTCCAAGCTACGTATCGTACGCTTGGCTTCGCGAACACTTGAGACCGTTGGCTCCATTAGCAACACAATCACATCGCAGGACGTTGAGATATAATCGAGATCTTGCTTAGAGTTACTCGCTCGGGACAAATCTTCGATAATGAAGTTGTAGTTGCCAGCAAGCTCTGCCGTTAGCGTACGAACGTACTCTTTCAGCTCTAGCTCATTAAGGTCATCCGATTCAAGCGACATGACCGCCAGCATGTTGTCGACCTTTTTCACCATGCTAGTGGCATAGGTTGTGTCAACGCTTGATGCGAGCGAAGCTCTCGTAACGGGTTTCTTCTCAAATCGCTTAAGACCCAAGAAGATATCCAAATTGCCGCCACGAAAGTCATGATCGACCACCAAACTACTCGATTTTTTTAGGTTCGATAGTTCAAAAGCAATTTCAGCGGTCAACATGGTTGCGCCAACACCACCTTTTGTACCCCAAATACCGACTTTTTTTGCTGTGCGATCCTTACCTAAACCAGAGTTTCGTTGGCGGTTATTGTTTACGTTACGAACAAAATCTATCAGCTCTTGTTTAGTGATTGGCCAAAACACATAGTAAAAGCCCATCTCTTTTAAGTTACGAATAGTAGAAATTGCGTCTTCGCTACCAATAACAACCACCGAAGCACTGTTAGGCAGCAAATGACTGATGCGTTCCATATCCTTAGTGACATTTTCACTAAGGTTCAACTCAACAATGACAATCTCTACCAGAGACTCACGCACATGCTGTTTAATCTTTTCATCGCCATTTGGCACCATTGTGGGAACATTGATGTTCTCGAAACGAAAGGCTTCATCAACCAGATCGACACACTCTTGGGTTTGATGAAACAAAACTGAGGTAATGGTCTCTTTTTTAACCGTATCCTCTAGAGGCTTGCTTTGCAGCTTATCGACTAAATCAAACATAAATCTGTCCCCTACTTAGCAACAGGCTGTGATGACAGCATTTTTTCTGGATTTACCATCGCTTGCCAACGCGCATTTTCAGCGAAGCAACCTTCAGAATACGCACCAAACTGGCCGATTTTGCTTGGCGTGCACAGCTCTGTGACCACCTTGGTGTAATGAAACCGAGCAGCGACATCCTTATTGTTACTTAAGCTCTCTTGGGTGAAGGAGATATGCTTTGTATCAACACCACGCTCGATTAGCTCCTGACGAAGCGAAGTAGCTAGCTGCTTACCTCGAATTGTCGACCATTGGAGTTCCAATCCTTTGTTTGCGACTAGATCCCAGTTCTTATTGATCAGCGTGCGTACATCTTGCTTAGCGCTTTCTAGACCCACCTGTTCAAATGAAGCAGACCAGGTATAAACCATTGGCACTGTGTGAATAGCTTGACCTTCTCGGGTTGAAACCGTTTCTGCACAGCCACCCAAAACCAATAGCGTACACAAACTGGCCGCTTGCCAAAGAGATTTACGAGTTACATTCCTCATAGCTTGAAGCCTCCGGTCGCGTAGATTTCATTTGCCCATTTATTTTGTTCTTTATTCGATGGGGTTGGTTCAACATTGAAAAATCGCTCAAGACTCGTGGTTCTCTGCATTGTTGGTAGTTGAACTGCACTTGCTTCAACGGGCTGAACAAGGTTGACCGTCGCTACAATCACGAGTTCGGTACGTGTTCTTTCCGTGCCTGAAGAACGGAACAGTGCACCTAACACCGGA
Organism: Vibrio sp. SCP2; assembly: GCF_059295395.1. Lineage (NCBI taxonomy): Bacteria > Pseudomonadati > Pseudomonadota > Gammaproteobacteria > Vibrionales > Vibrionaceae > Vibrio > Vibrio sp. SCP2. The sequence continues at coordinate 247,921 of NZ_JCAFVV010000003.1, forward strand.
ATTTCACCAATGAACGGAATTTGGCTTAATGACTCTTTATCTTCGGTACTCAGCAAGCCACCCAAAACAAAGCTTTTACCATCAGCAAGCTGAACAGTGGTTCTGGCACGGCGAGTTTTTAATGCAGGCAGATCGTAAGACTCATTTCTATACTGGGTATCTAAGGAGCTAACCTCTGGGATTAACGACAGTTTAATATTATCGTCATCGAGTACCTTAGCCATAAGGTCAAGGCGAATACCAAACTCTTTGTATTCAACGTTTGTCGTTCCATCTACTACTGTAACGACAGGTAGTTCACCACCGACTAAGAAATTCGCCGTTTCACCTGACATAACTGAAAGATTTGGCTGGGCGAGAATTTGTCCGACCGTGTCATTACCCATAGCGGTAATAACAGAAATAATATCTGAAGCGCTAAACGAGGTTAGCTGATCAACAAACACACCTGGACTTTGGCCTTGGCTACCGTACTGAACACCAAACTCTTCAAGGAATGAGTGTGACACTTCGGCAATCGACAGTTTTACGTTAACTTGCTTTTGGGTAACGACTTCGATCTGATTGACAACGCCAGTGAAATGAAAACGCTTCATAAATTCCATTTCATAATCGTCATCATCAAGGTTCCACTCAATCGCGAACTCTTTTTTCTCTTTCTCTAACAGCTCACCGACCATCTGATTGATGGCATCTTTGGTTTTTTCGTTTGCAACTGTGCCAGTTAAGACCACATTGTCACCGATATGAGTCAACTTTACATTGGCATTGGAGTACAGCAGCTGGACTTGGCTTTCTAATTCTGTCAGCGAGGTATTCACTGTCACCTTCCGTTTAGTGAGTGTCTTACCGCTAGTGCCAAATACAGCGAATCCAGTCTCGCCTAAGGCTTTGCCAAACAAAGCAACTTTGCGTTTATCAATCACTTGATAGTCAGCCACTTTTGGGTTGGAAATAAAGACTGAGTCGATATCTTCGCCAACTAAGATTATTTCCATCTCACCTTCTGAGAGGTAGGTACTTCTTTGCGCGTTTGAAATAGAAGGTACTAAAAAAAGTAAGGCACAAAGAGAGATAAGTAACTTTTTCATTGAAGCCTCAGTTAATGGTTACATCGCTCGAGCGATATTCGACCACAGATTTGAAGTTAGATAGCACATCACCTGCATCAGCATGGAGATCTGATTTCTGGTATTCACCAATAGATTTATGAACTTCTAGCTCAGAGATTCTTTTTGCTACCGTGATGGTCGCAACTTGCTTACGAGTCAGCTCAAGGATTAAGTTAATTTCACTCGTTGCAGGGGTAGTGCGAGTAGCATCGATAACACTCTTGTTTACCTGTAACACTTTGACACCGGTTAGAACGGGGGTAACAAACATATTTCGTTTGCGTGTAGCCTGCGTCTCCGCCGTTTCAATGGAAAATTCAGTAGGTAAAGAGAGTGAGAGAACATCAATCATAGTGCCGTGGGTGATTACGCCACCAACAATAGATTGCGGCTGAACTGTAATTGCGTAAGGAACGCGATTATCGCTAATAACGAGATCAACATAACCTTCTTGATCTGGTGCAACCATACTTTCTGGAAACGCTAGGTCGCCCACACGCATATCTTTCGCAAAGATGGAACCAGAAATGAATTCAAGTGACATGTCCTTTGCTACACCCAAGGTGTTGGCTTCGCTTTCCTGTAAGCTAACCACCTCAAAATCGGATCGTTCTACAAGTTGGCCTTTCGTCACCGATTTGTTTAGTCGCCAAATAGTGAGATGCGTTTCTTTCTCTTCTATCGACTGCGTTTCTTGTGACGGTGCTTTAGACAGACTGCCCGCGAGACCATACAAACCAAATAAGATTGCTAGCCCAGCGACGGCCAACAGGATTATTTTTTTCACATTACGTCCTTAGATTGACGCTAATACACCAAGCAAACCACCAATAGCGATAGCAATTCCATATGGAACGCCTTCAGTAGTCTTATGAATGAACCTGTTTATAACTAAATAAACAACACTAATTAGGCCACCTACAATCGTGCTCAAAAATAGTGTTAACGGAATGTTTTGAGGGTCGATCGCAATTGCATAGGCTGCTAGTAATTTACTATCACCACCGCCTAACCAACCCAGTTGACTCAAGCAAATACCCAGAAGAAAAATCGTAACGGGGACAATTACACTCACAGAGCCATTAAAGATTAGTGATACAGCAACTGCATTTAACGCAATAGATACACATAAACCATTGCCAATTTTTCGACTTTTAAGGTCACTAATTGCGACGAGAATGGAGAGGGTGGCTAGCAATATTAACCACCCTACATAGACTGCGCTCAATTCTATGGTGTATTGAATGTCGTCAGTGCATTTTTAATAGCAGTAAAGATTTTATCGAGCTCTGTACCAATACCACCAACTAATGTAGCGATAGCAATCGAGATACCAGCCGCAATTAGGCCGTACTCAATTGCAGTTACACCGCGCTCGTCATTTTGGTAGTTTTCTAGGGCTAATTTAGCGTGTACGTATAGTTTAGTTAACATGCTCTTTCCTTTCTGAATTGTGATTTTAAATTCAATGTTTAATTGATTTAAATCCGATAAAAATGAATCCGGATATTTTAGGGAGCGCATATTAGTAATTTAAATATAGGCAATCAATCAAAAAATAAATCTTAATTAAATTGAATAAACAATATAAACAAAGGAAAAATAGATAAATTTATAAATTCAATCAGAAATAGATCAAAAATTTACCAATTATATGTAGGGCTTTTCTTATATTTATATTTTTAATTATTAATTCATATGACAATAGATCTTATATAGATCTATTAAATATCACCTAGAGACTCAAATCTTACTTTTGAGACAAAATGAAAGCCGTTACATTCAGTCACTTCTCTAGAAAAACCAAGATTCGTCAGTTCATTGTGCGAAATTTCTCACAACGGTTAGTTTTATCAACTTAATTGTGTGAGAAGTTCTTGTTATTGAGATACAAAAAAAGCGCCTAAGTAGGCGCTTTAACAACTCTGGTTCGTTTGGTCTTACTTAAACCTGAGTACTTTCAACGAAGCCTCGGGATCGATGTCTTCAAATTCCGCTGGGTTATCCAAACGTTCGACAAAGCTTAATTGCGGCGCTTCTTCCTGCATGCTGTCGATTAAAAACTTACTTGTGACTCGAGGAGAGTTAACGCATGCAATCACCTCACCGCCTTCCGCTAATAGCTCAGGCAATTTTCTAAGAATACGTTTATAATCTTTAGTTAAAGCAAAGCTGCCTTTTTGAAATGAAGGGGGATCAATCACGATCAGATCATAGCGACCCATTTTTCTGATTTTTCCCCATGAGCGGAAAATATCATAGCCTAAGAACTTAACTTGATTAACGTTGTGACCATTTAATTTATGGTTTTCGCGCCCTTTAGATAATGAAGAGCGAGACATATCCACATTCACTACTTGGTCTGCCCCGCCTTCAATTGCAGCAACAGAAAAGCCACAGGTATAAGCGAAAAGGTTAAGGACATTTTTATGTTTGGCGTGCGCTTTTACCCAGTCACGGCCAAGACGCATATCCAGAAATAAACCAAAGTTCTGGTTACGGCCAATATCAAGCTGATATTTTAAGCCCGACTCTTCGACAATAGGTCGATTGTCCAATTCGCCTAGCAATACTTCTGACGGCGCGCCTTCAGCATAACGATACTGAACAACAATGACTTTCCCTTGCTTCTGTTGCCATAACTCACTTTCAGATAAGGTCTTCAGCCCTTGCTTTAACTCGTCAATAAAATCGTCGCTAACCTGCTTAAATAGGCTGACAATCAGCTGACCTTGAATCCAGTCACAGGTTAGTTGCTCTAAGCCGGCGAATTTACGCCCACGACCATGAAACAGGCGGCGAACCTCATTCGGTGCGATTTCGAGTTGAAGTTTCAATTGTTCAAAAAAGATAGGAAGTTGCTCTGACTGCATAGGTACAGGCATTACTTGTTGATCTTCGGCCATGATAGCTCCCAAGGTTTTAGCCAAGCCTCAATGCCTTGACTGGTAATTTCTTCATTCCACTTTTCACCGAGCAAGATGTTGTCACGTGGATCACACACAAACTCGTAGGCTTGGCGGTTTAATTCGAATCGAAGTGCAAACGCGTGTAAATAACCACGGTCAGACTCACTACCACTGTTGTATATCGGATCACCAACGATACCCGAACCTACGGACTTTAATGCAACGCGGATTTGATGCGTCTTACCTGTATGTGGCTTACACAGAAACAGTCTCTCTCCCGGCAAAGAGGCCTTAGAAAAAAACTGGGTTATAGCGGGGTTATTTTGCGTATTAGTCAATTTCCAAGAAGCACGCCGAGAACGCTCCATATCACCAATCACTAAGCCCTGCTTCTTCTTTGGTTTCTTGCTGCCAATGGCGAGATAGAATTTCTCAACACTACGCTGAGCAAATTGATTCGATAATTCTCTGGCAGAAGATGAGCTTCTCCCGAGCAATAAGATGCCCGACGTCATTTTGTCTAAACGGTGAATTAGAAAAAGCTGTTTATCTTTGGTTTGCTTAGCCACCTCTTGCAGTAGCATGGTATCGCCATCATCTTTGTGTACGGAAACATTAGGGTGTTTATTGATGACGATAAAGTCAGGATGGGTATATAAAATATCAAACATTCGACTGGCTCCACTTCGGAGGCATGAGTATACCCATTCTCCTTGTGAAAGCCAGTCTCGCTTGGCTTAGCTCAGTTTGAATTTACTGACTAAACTCTCTAGCTCCGCGACTTTTGAGTTCAAGCCGTTAACATTATCTGAACTGCTGTTGGCTAATTGAAGTGAACGCTCGGATATATCACTAATAGCGGTAATATCGGCGGCAATCTCTTTAGTAACAGCGGTTTGCTCTTCTGCTGCTGTCGCAATGGAGTTGACCATAGATTGGACATTGGCTGCGCCAGCAACAATTTCTTCCAACGCAGTAACAGCACCAGAACTACGCTCCACACCAATTTCTACCAGTTTGCAGTTTTCTTGCGTATAGGTCACCGCTTCCTGCGTACCAGTTTGAATTTGCTGGATTATCCCTGCGACTTCCTGTGTCGCCGTCGTTGTTCGCTCAGCTAAAGCTCGGACCTCATCGGCAACGACAGCAAAGCCGCGACCAAATTCACCTGCCCTTGCGGCTTCAATTGCTGCATTCAATGCAAGCAAGTTTGTCTGCTCTGCAATACCTTCAATAACGCGAATAACCGACCCAATCTGCTCACCATGTGCACCAAGCTCGTTCATTTGCGTCGACATCTCCGTCATCTGCAAACTCACCTGTTGAATGGAATCCACCATTTCAGTAATAACGTTACGACCGGATTCCGCGCTTTGCTCAGACTTCTGCGCTTCTTCAAATGTCGCAGAGCCTTGTTGCGCCACTTCAGAGATGGTTAAACTGAGTTCTTCTGCAGCGGTCGCAATCAGATTAGCCTTATCTGCCTGCGACGATGCACCAGCAACAATATCTTGGCTAACATTCGATAGGTCGGCCGTCACGTGCTGAACTTGGTTGGAAACAGACGAGATAGAGCCGATCAAAGTTGTTAATGATGATTGCATCTTATTGATCGAGCTGGCTAGATTCGCCAGTTCATCTCCCGACTCATCCACAATATCATCCGCAGTTAAGTCCCCTTCTGCCACTTTCTGCGCCACAGAATCAAGGTTGGATAAACGGGTTGTTATCGAGTTGGATAGCCAATAGGCAATAATGCAGGTGAGGACTAACGCGATAACAAACAACACAACAATGGTGTTTTCAATCGTATCGAACGAATCGGTTAGATAAAGAAGAGAAGCATCGGTCTCGGTAATTTCAGCCGATGAAGCCTCATCAAGCAGTGCTTCGATAGGTGTTAGATATTCTTCATAAAGACTGCGTAGCTCGGTAATCTCTTGTTCTAGCGCACTTTTATCACCAAGAAGTGGCACTATGTCTCTTTCAAAGCCTTGGGTGAAGCCCTTCATCAGGCGTTCTATCTGTTCAATACGTTGATGATCAGCCCCGCCAGGAGTTTCCAGTTTTTTCACTGCTGCAATAGCATCCCAAAACTCTTGTTTATTCCTTTGGTAATCGCCTAACGCGCTCGCTACGCCTGTGATAGCTCCTGTCGCATCACGATAAACATCACCCGCTTCATCAATTAGGATTAGATAACCTACTACTTCTGGTACATCGTCATGACGAATTTCTGTCGCAACGTCGTGCGATTGAGTCACTTCTGACCAAATAGCCCCTGCCATTACTGTCATGATGGCTAGGACACAACCAAAGCCAGCATAGAGTTTTTTCCGTACAGACCACTTCACAAAGCACCTTCCTTAACGACTTACATTTGGATTACATTCTTATACCGAATATTATCGGCTTAGTGATAAGACTCTTTAATAAAAGTAGCTGATAGAAACGAAAAAACCTCCCAGTTGGGAGGTTTTGTTTAACTTTCGTACGACTTCTAGTTTAAAGCTTCTTAGAGAAGACTCCAGCTAGAGCGATGATACCAATACCTAACAGCATGATTTCACCTTTACCGCTATCGAAACCAGACTTAACGCCCATGAATGCTACGATTGCGATTGCTACTGGAATGATGTACTTAACTAGGTTGTACCATAGACCAAACAGTGGAAAAGAAACTTCACCATCGTTGGTGATCTCTTTCTCTAGCTCTGAGCGCGATAAGCGCCAGCCAGCAAAGATACACACCAACATACCGCCAACCGCTAGGAAGATCTTATCTGTTAGTAGGTCGAAGATATCGAACGCACCAGTGCCAAATAGCGTTGGTCCTACACCACCTAGAGAAAGTGATGCGAACACACATAGTGTTGCCATTACCGCACTTGCGCTGATTACCGCTGTAGAGCGCTTCATACCTTTCTCATCGATTAGGTAAGAAACTACTACTTCAAGTAGAGATACAGAAGAAGTCAGTGCCGCTACAGTTAGACCAATGAAGAACATTAGTGCGAACAGAAGACCAATTACGCCGCCCATTTCAGCAAATAGCTGAGGTACAACAACGAATACTAGACCTGGACCTGCTGCTGGCTCCATACCGAATGCGAACATTGCTGGGAACATTGCCACACCCGCAAGGATTGCAACACCGGTGTCCATCGCAGTAACCATACCCGTGGTTTGAACTAGGTTCTCTTTCTTCTTCAAGTAAGAACCGTAAGTCAACATACAACCCATACCTAGACTTAGCGAGAAGAACGCTTGACCTAGAGCTGCAAGTACCACACTGCTGTCTACTTTAGAGAAGTCTGGCATGAACAGGAACTCAAGACCTGCCATTGCACCAGGTAGCATTAGACCTTTCACTGATACAACGATCAGGATTAGGAATAGTAGAGGCATTAGGATCTTACCTGCTTTCTCGATACCGCCAGAAACACCTTTCATAACGATAGCGATGTTAAGCATCAGGTAGATACCCATCCACATTAGAGGTTGAACAGGGTCTGAAATAAAGCCACCAAAGCTATCACCGATTGCTTCAGGAGCGCTTAGTAGACCACCACCCACTTTAAAGATATATGCCAGTGCCCAACCACCAACCACTGGGTAGAAACCCATGATTAGTAGACCACTTAACACACCCATAACACCTGTAAATGTCCAACGACGGTCTGTCGTTTTAAATGCACCTACAGCTGATAGACCTGTCTTACGACCAATAGCGAATTCCGTTAACATTACGCTAAAGCCGATAAAAATTACGAAAAGAAGGTAAATTGCAACGAACGCGCCGCCGCCGCTTTCACCCGCCGTATAAGGAAATTTCCATATGTTGCCCAAACCAACAGCAGAACCTGCTGCGGCCATTACGAAGCCTAATTTAGACCCCCATGTATCACGGGCCTGAACACTTGAACTAGTAGCCACGGTTACTCCATTAAATCGTTTTTTAAGTTGTGTTTGCTTCTGTTAGGCGTCTTAAAAAGTGGTGTATAATTATTTTTACACTTAATAAAATTATCAGTGACGCTAACGTTATGGCAAGTAAAGCAGTTTAAGATTAAAATTGGAAGCCCAATTAGTTTAATTTCCCACCACAGTTGTGAAAAATATGTTTAAATGCTGCTTTTTTAGCCTTTAACATCCACTATACACCAGATTTTACATTCTCATAACAGAATCATACTTTTTCTTTCTACTTCCTGTTCGTTACATTCTTTGAAAATTTGTCGCTTGTCGTCCTTCGTCCAGAGTTCTAATATTGGATAGCATTGGATTACCTAGGTTACTGAATGGAAAAGTTTTATCACTTTCTTACACTTGCTGGGATTGTCTTTTACTGGATTTTGGTTGCCGGTGTGACAATTCGAGTGGTGCTAAAGCGTCGTGCGGTGAGTGTCTCACTGGCCTGGCTGATGATTATTTACATCATTCCTATCTTAGGCGTTGCCTGCTATTTCCTATTTGGCGAACTTAACCTTGGTCGAAAAAGAGCAGAACGCGCAAAGGAAATGCTTTCCCCTTTTGCAGACTGGTTCTCTAACCTTAACGACTGTCATGCTCACTCCCCAGAGAGCTTTGGTCGTCATATCTATCGCATTGATGAGCTGTGTAACAACCGCCTAGGCCTACCTGCTCTTTCAGGGAACTCGCTCTCTTTACAAAGCTCGCCCGACGATATTCTGCGTTCAATTATCGAAGATATAGAAAATGCGCAAACCAGTATTCGCATGGTTTTCTATATTTGGCATCCAGGTGGATTGGCCGATTCGGTGGCTTCCGCTCTGATTCGAGCCGCAAAACGAGGCGTAAATGTTAAATTGCTGCTTGATTCTGCAGGGAGTCCGCGCTTTTTTCGTAGTGAATGGTTGAAGATGATGCGCAGTGCGGGTATCGAAGTGGTTCAAGCATTAGAAGTCAGCCCTTGGCGTATCTTCCTGCGACGCTTAGACCTTCGTCAACACCGTAAGATCATCGTAATTGACGAGAAAGTCGCCTACACAGGTTCAATGAACCTCGTCGATCCCGCCTACTTTAAGCAAGATTCTGGTGTTGGACAGTGGATCGATATAATGATTCGCGTTACTGGCCCTACTGTTAATGTCCTTTCCGCTATACATTGCTGGGACTGGGAAGTTGAAACGGGTTCACGAGCCTTCCCTTCTATTCCAGAATGCCGTATTAATCCTGAAGAGCCACAACATCCAGTGCAAGTGGTTCCTTCAGGGCCTGGTATGCCGGAACATTTAATTTCTCAAGTTTTAACGCTTGCGATTAATCAGGCTAACCACTCGGTTCGAATCACTACCCCTTATTTTGTCCCGAGCTCTGACTTACTTGAAACTCTTAAAATGACAGCCCAGCGTGGAATTAATGTAGAACTTATCATTCCGCACAAAAATGACTCGTTAATGGTTCAATGGGCGTCACGCGCATTTTATAGCGAGCTACTAAGCGCTGGTGTCAAGATCTACGAGTTTTATGGTGGATTGCTCCATACCAAATCGGTTGTCATTGATGAGGAGTTTTGTCTCGTTGGAACGGTAAATATGGATATGAGAAGCTTATGGCTGAATTTCGAACTTACTTTAGCCATTGACGATCTTGCTTTCACCAAAGAGATGTTCTGGCTCCAGCAAAGTTATATGGAAGAATCACATATCGTTGATATCGAAGAATGGAAAAAGCGAACGCTATTCTCTCGCTTTTTAGAGCGTGTATTTTATCTGTTTAATCCTCTGCTTTAATCCCTTGCTATTCATGCTTTGCCGTGGTTTAAATAAGGTAAAGTATTCGATAAGGACTTCCGATGTCAGAAAGTAAGCAGACCAAGTTCGTTACCGCTGGTCGCGATAAAAAGTGGACTAACGGTGTGGTTAACCCTTCCGTTCAAAGAGCCTCAACTGTCGTTTTTAACACCGTTGCAGAAAAGCATCACGCAACGGTGAACCGAGCAAACAAAACTCTGTTTTATGGTCGCCGCGGCACCACGACTCACTTTGCGTTCCAAGATGCAATGACAGAGATTGAAGGTGGTGCAGGTTGCGCCCTTTACCCATGTGGCACCGCCGCTATCTCTAATGCTATTTTGTCTTTTGTTGAAACGGGCGATCATATTCTTATGGTCGATACCTGTTATGAACCCACGCGCGACTTCTGCGACAAAATTCTCAAGAAGATGGGCGTAGAAACGACTTACTACGAACCAACGATTGGTGAAGGGATCAAAGAGCTCATCAAACCAAACACAAAAGTTCTATTCCTTGAGTCTCCAGGCTCTATCACCATGGAAGTGCAAGACGTACCTACTCTGTCAAGCATTGCACATCAACACGATATCATCGTTATGCTCGATAATACTTGGGCGGCTGGGGTGAATTTCTCTCCATTTGAGCATGGTGTTGATATTTCAATTCAAGCGGCAACCAAATACATTGTCGGACACTCAGATGTGATGCTTGGCACTGCGGTAGCCAGCGAGCAATATTGGGATCAGTTACGTGAACAAAGCTACCTGATGGGTCAGTGCGTGTCTCCTGACGATGCCTACTTAGGCTTACGCGGAATTCGCACTTTAGATGTGCGCTTGCGTCAACACGCGGAGAACAGCTTGAAAGTGGCGCAGTGGCTTCAAAACAGACCAGAAGTCGATCATGTTCGCCACCCTGCCCTTGAAACCTGTCCTGGGCACGAGTTTTTCACACGCGATTTTACCGGTGGAAATGGTCTATTTTCATTTGTGCTGAAAACCAGTTACCCACGAGCAACGACAGCCCTATTAGATGGAATGAAGCATTTTAGTATGGGGTATTCTTGGGGCGGTTTTGAAAGTCTGATTCTTGCCAATGAGCCGAAAAGCTTCAATAGTCTGCGTACAGTTGCTAACCCTAATTTTGAGGGAACCCTGATTCGCGTCCATATTGGACTTGAAGACGTCGATGATCTTATCGCCGATCTAGAAGCAGGACTAGAACGGTACAACGCTCTGATTCTCGAAAAAGAAGCGACCGCATAGTACCTTCAAACAATTGATTATTTAGCCTCGCTCGCGAGGCTTTTTAATGCATTGATTTTATTAACAATTTAATCAAAACAGTTTTCTAAAATCTTTCGTTAATTAAAGCTGTTGGTTTTTAATTCAACATCACGTTTTAATCTTTCTTTAACAATTCATATTTCGTATAGCTCAATTTTTCTTCTACGTTTAAATATCTCATCAGAGGTCATACCAGAAGGAGCTAACATTGAAACTGATCTACTCACTTGTCCTGACTTGCGCACTCGCAATTGGACAACCAACACTTACCAATCTTGCCCACGCAGGTGGCTATACTCAAACTCAACACCCCATTGTCCTCGTCCACGGACTCTTCGGCTTTGATACTCTTGCAGGTGTCGACTATTTCTACGGAATACCGCACTCGCTAACTAGAGACGGCGCGACTGTCTACGTAGCTCAGGTATCTGCCTCTAACAGTACCGAGGTCAGAGGCGAACAACTTCTCAAACAAGTAGAAACACTGCTCGCTGCTACTGGGGCGACTAAAGTCAACCTAATAGGCCATAGTCATGGTGGACCAACGGCTCGTTACGTTGCATCCGTGAGACCGGACCTTGTCGCCTCTGTCACGAGTATTGGTGGTGTAAACAAAGGCTCAAAAGTCGCCGATCTGGTAAGAGGAACTGTCCCTGAAGGTTCAGGCTTAGAAGGATTAGCCGTGAAACTTGCTGGGGGCTTAACCACTCTTATCAATCTCCTGTCAGGAGGTACAGATCTTGAGCAAGATCCTTTGGCCTCTTTGGAGGCACTGACGACTGAAGGCTCTCTGGCATTCAATCAACATCATCCGTATGGCATTCCTACCACTGCATGTGGCGACGGGGATCTTCTCGCCAGCAATGGCGTCTATTACTACTCTTGGACAGGATCTTCCACTTTTACCAACCTTTTGGATCCAACTGATGGGGCAATGGTGATACTCGGCTGGGCATTCAACGAACCCAATGACGGACTTGTTGGTGCATGCAGTACTCACTTAGGCAAAGTGATTCGTGACGACTACAAAATGAATCATCTGGATGAAATAAACGGGCTCTTGGGCATTCACCACCTATTCGAAACTGATCCCGTCACACTCTATCGACAACACGCAAATCGCCTCAAACAACTAGGACTGTAAGGGTAAACCAATGAAAAAGACCGTTCTAATCACCATTTCTGTCATCACTTCAATTGGATTTGGAGCGGTCTTATATTTGTCAGAGACGCAACAGGAAACTCCAGCCCCAATCCTTTCTCAAGCTGATGTAGACGTTGACACAACTACCCCCAAGCACTTTTTTGATTTTTCACTCAGCAGCTTAGGTGAACAAAGTCTTGATGAAATAAAAAAGAAAGTGAATAAGCGTGCTTCAACAGAGAGCAAATTAAGTAACGAGGAAGTGTTGTTTGCCACTTATTTAGAGTACAAAGAAGCGTTAGCAGAGCTTGAGCCTTTACAAGCAACCCGACTCACTGCACTAGACCTCGAACAACTTCACTCGCAGATCTTAGCGTTACAGTCTCGCTACTTCTCTGAGCAGGAAATAAAGCTGCTGTTTGAAGAAGAGAATCTATTGCGCCAATTGGCGATTAACAAAGCGAGAATCACTGAAAATGATTTGGATGCCGAGCAAAAAAAGAGCTTACTAGAAGACCAACTCAATGACATGCCTAACTACATTCAGGCAGCAGAAAAAAACAATCTGCTGGTTGTAGAATTGGGCTCTGTCTCAAAGCTTGATGACCAAGACAAATACATCGCAAGAAGCGAGTTAGTTGGCGAAGATGGGGCTAAGCGATTAGCGGAACTCGATCAACAACGCGCAATATTTCAAGCAGCACTGGATTCCTATTTAGTAAGCAGGGATGAACTACTCACGTCTAACTCTTTATCCGAGCAAGACAAAAAGCTACTGATCGCACAGCTTAGAGAAAAGAGCTTCGATTCAACACAGTTGCGACGTGTCGAAGCACTTGAGAGGATTCATGATCAAGGTCGCTAACCCAACATGTTGGCAGCACAGAGCGTTGCAGACTTTTACCAGCTGTAGTGGTAATGTGCTCGACACCTTCTTGGTCAGATAACCAAGATCCAAAGGCCTGACTTGTGTCTGGCCATTTTAGTTTAACCGTTATATTGCTTACTATTTTTATATGTCTCTGAGCAAAAATCAGGGTAAGCCGCGGTTCTCATCACTAATGCAATGGTAGAGAATACTTTAACCCACGCCGCCCTTGTTCGTTCATCAAAGTCTCCGCCAAGTCCTTGCTTTAATGTATAAAGCAATGCATTTCCCACCGGCGTATAGTCATCCGCTTTAACACCATAAGCAACATGTCGGCGGGCAAGCTCTTGCAAAACGGGAACAAGCGTTTCCAAGTCATCTAGCCCTTTAACGGCAACGCCTAACGTTGCCATTAATTTACGCCCTTGTTGCTTAAGATCTGACTTAAACAGTTGACGTAAGTTAGGATCATATTCAAATAACTTGGTGTAAAAGATTTCAGCGGCTTGATCCGCTATAGGTTCAACCTTGGCAAAACTTTTCTGAATCAATTGCTTTTCAATCGCACTCACTGACATAACTGCTCCTAGCCTTTTATATTTTTAGTTAAGGATAGAAGCAATTATCGGTTTTCGCCTTAAATATCCATTTTCGTCTATTGCTTATATTTAGGGCAACTCACAAGGTGATCGTTTACCATGCCAACTGCTTGCATAAAAGCGTAGCAGATCGTTTCGCCAACAAACTTAAAGCCTTTCTTTTTCAGAAACTTGCTCATTGCTTTTGATTGCTCTGTCGAAGCAGGTACGTCACTCATTTGCGTCCAGTTATTTACGATCGGTTTACCATCAACAAACTGCCACAAAGCGTTCGATAAGCTGCCATATTCTTCAATCAGTGCCAAAGCCGCACGTGCATTTCCAAATACAGACGTGATCTTGCCTCGGTGTTTGACGACATCATAGTTTTCGATAATTCGCTCGACATGGCTTTCATCATACTGCGACAGTCGAGACAAATCGTACCCTTCAAACGCTGCTCGGTAACCCTCACGTTTCTTTAGAATCGTAATCCAGCTCAGCCCTGCCTGAGCCCCTTCTATGGTTATGAACTCAAACAGTACTTTGTCGTCATATACAGGCACGCCCCATTCCGCATCGTGGTATTCGCGCTCAAGTTCATGATTCATCGCCCAAGCACAAGTTGTATCCTTGCTCATTGATTCTCTCCTTAAAAACAAACGCCCCCGGCAAAGTCAGGGGCGTTTACTTCTAGTTTAGTTAGTTTGGCACTTTTACTTTGTGGAATAGACGATACAACACTGGTACGACAATAAGTGTCAGTACTGTCGCAAAACCTAAACCAAACATGATGGTTACCGCCATTGGCTTGAAGAAGATGTCTGGAAGCAAAGGAATCATACCCAAGATGGTCGTAATCGCCGCCATACAAACAGGACGAACACGACTTAATGCAGCGTTAACCACTGCCACATATGGGTCTTTGCCCGAGTGCATTTCAATCTCGATCTGATCCAGCAAGACAATCCCGTTCTTAAGCAACATACCCGACAAGCTCAAGAAACCGAGCAAGGCCATAAAGCCAAATGGGGTGTTCAGTGCCAGTAGGCCCGTTGTCACACCAATAATTGCCAGTGGTACTGTTAACCAGACGATCAACGGCTCTTTCACCGAGTTAAACAAGAACACGGTGACTAAGAACATAAACAGGTAACCCATCGGCATGGTAGTAAAGAGTGACTCTTGGGCATCACCCGAAGACTCATACTCACCACCCCACTCTAATGAATAACCCGGCGGCAGCTCAATCGCTTCAATCTGCGGCATTAGACGAGCTTGAAGTGTCGCGGCAGTCTCTTCACCTAGCAAATCAGGATCAGCAAAGACCGTTAGCATACGCTTACGGTTCTTACGTACTATGATTGGGTCTTCCCAACGAATATCGTAGCCCATAGTGACTTGTTGCAGCGGGATGTACTCGCTAAGTGCAGGACTCCATATCTTCATACCTTCGATATTTCGAATGTCGACACGTTCGTCTTCTGGTAAGCGTGCCACTATCGGCATCAAGGTCGTACCATCTCGGTAAACACCAATCGACTTGCCAGAGAATGACATCGCAAGAAACTCATCCACATCAGACTTACTGATACCGTAACGACGAGCTTGGCTTTCGTTAAATTGCGGCTCAAGCACTTTAGTGCGTTCACGCCAGTCATGACGAATGTTAGTTGCGCCTGGATCGGCATGCATGATGTCTTCAACTTGCTTAGCGATACCACGCAGCACTGTTGGATCTGAGCCTATAATACGAGCTTCAATTTTCGCACCACCGCCTGGACCAAGTTCAATCTGCTTCAACTTGTAGTTGATTTCAGGGAACTTGTCCTCTAAATGCAGCCTGAAGTTCGTCATCAAGCTCGCAAGTTGCTCGTAATCAGTCACCCTAGTCGTAATTTCACCATAAGCCGCATAGCTCTTCTCTGGCGCATAGGTCAGCATAAAGCGTTGCAGACCTTTACCAGCCGTGGTGGTAATGTGCTCGACACCTTCTTGATCGGATAACCAAGACTCTAAAGCTTTGAGTTTGGTGTTCGTTGCACGAATATCGGTTCCTTCTGGCAACCAGATGTCTGCTTGGAAGATAGGTGTCGTCGAGGACGGGAAGAACGATTGCTTAACTTGGGTAAAGCCAACAATACTCGCTGCTAAACCCAGAATAAGCACAACAACGGTTAACCAAGCACGCTTCATACAAAACTCAAGGAAGCCTTTGTACACCACAAAGATCATCCCATTGTATGGATCGCTTTCTGCGCCATCTTGCTTGAACTTCTGGCCTTTAAAGAAGATATCAGCAAAGAATGGAGTAAGAGAAATGGCGGTAAACCAGCTCAACATCAGCGAAATAAGAAGCACACTAAATAAGGTGCCACAATATTCACCTGTCGCGTCCTCCGACAAACCGATTGGCGCAAATGCGGTCACCGCAATCACTGTCGCACCTAGCAACGGCCACTTGGTTTGAGTCACGATGTCTGTCGCGGCTTGCATCCGCGTTCGCCCTTTCTGCGTGCCAATCAATATCCCTTCGACCACCACAATGGCATTGTCCACCAGCATACCTAAAGCGATAACCAGAGCACCAAGGGAGATGCGTTGTAAATCGATAGCAAAGTACTTCATAAATATGAAAGTACCCAGAACAGTAAGTAGCAGAATAAGGCCAATCAATAGCCCTGATCTCAGTCCCATAAAGAACAACAGTACGATGATAACGATCGCAACCGCTTGACCTAGGCTGACGACAAAGCCGCTCACAGACTTATCGACTTCTTTAGGTTGGCTGTAGATCTCAGAAATCTCGACACCTACTGGCTGCTGGTACTTAAGCTCAGCTAAACGTCGGTCAAAGCGTTGACCTACTTCAACAACGTTTACCCCTTGAGCGAAGGAAACCCCTAAGTTAAGCGCAAGTTCACCATTGAAAGTGACAATATTGCTCGGAACTTCAACATAGCCACGAGTAATGTCAGCGACGTCTTTCAGGTAGATCAGTCCCTGCGCGCCACTTTCAGTAATAATTAAATCGCCAAGCTGATCAACATTTTTGAACTCACCAGTAGGATGGATTCGAATGTATTCATTACCGATTCGAATTGCGCCCGCATCAGAAACCACGTTCTGAGTGGATAACAAGTTAAATACTGTGTTCGGTGCGATTCCAAGAGTGCTCAAACGCTTCATCGAAATCTCGATAAAGACCTGCTCTTGCTGTTCTCCGGAGACCGAAACCTTGCTCACACCATCTATAAGCTCCAGTTCTCGACGTAGATAGTCCACATAATCGAGTAGCTCTTTGTAGCTGTAGCCATCACCAGTTACCGCTAGCAAGATGCCGTAAACGTCACCAAAGTCATCAATCACCGATGGGTCGTTAACCCCCGGCGGTAGCTGACCTTTTAGATCGTTTACTTTTCGGCGTAACTCATCCCAAATCTGGGGTAAGTCATCGGGGCCGTAGTTGTTTTTCATCGAAACGGTTATTTGTGATAAGCCGCGACTTGAAATGGAGTTGACTTCATCGACATAGGTTAGCTGCTGGATAGCCTTCTCTATCGGATAAGTCACCTCTTCTTCAACTTGCTGTGGCGTCGCACCCGGATAGGAAGTCACAACCATGGCATCTTTGATGGTAAATGCAGGGTCTTCCAATCGACCTAAACCAAAGAAAGCCGCAGCACCACCAATCAAGAAGATTAACGAGATCATCCAACTGATCACACGGTTACGGATAAAGTAAGCCGCGATACCCGTTACATCATCATCGCTTTGCGGCGAGTTATTCTTATGTTCACTCATTACCCGCCTCCTGCTTAACTACTTGCACCTGCATTCCTTCCCTTAATCTAGAAACACCTGCTATCACAACTGACTGCTCACTACTTAACCCATCTAGAATTTGAATGGCGTCTTTACTCGCCTTGCCAGTCACGACTTTTTGCTTAGTGACAGAGTTATCTGCATTGAGTACCCAAACATATTTGCTTTGTCTATCCAGTGAGTCTCCATCACCATTGAAAATGGCTTCAATAGGTACTTGCACCCCACCTTTAAGCTCTAGACCAACATCTTTACCCTTAGACGTTACCTCTACTGCCATACCATCCAGAATGTACTCTTCTTCAGGCATAGGTAGTGTCAAAGTCACGGTAAATGTACCGGTCGCCGGGTCTGGCTCAGTGGTAAACTCTTTGATAGTCGCATTGTATTCATTGCCACTCGGTACTCGCACAACAGCTTCAATGTTTTCTAACGACTCTTGAGTCGGCTGGCTGGCATGGAGTTGATCAGGAAGTTGAATCAACACCTCGACATTTTCAACACTGTGGATGTTGACGACTTGTTGACCGACCTGAATATTCTCAAACTGGTCAACGTTAACGCGCGAGATAATCCCATCAACAGGTGCTTTCAATTTAGTAAAAGATAAACGGAGTTTGGCTAATTGAAGCTCTGCATAAGCAATCTGACGGTTCGCTGCAATCTCGTCGAATTGAGACTTCGCCAGCAAGCCTTTATCAACGAGCGGCTTAGAGCGCTTGTACTGGCTATCTACCACGCTGTAACGCGCAGTGGCATTATCAACCTCAAGTTTGTAGTCGGTAGGGTCTAACTCTGCAATCAAGTCACCCTGTTTAAGGTGATCACCTTCTTTAACGTAAATTTTGTTGATTTCCCCTGCCACGCGGAAGCTTAAGTGCGAGCGTTCTGCTGCGTTTGCTACCGCAGGAAAATAGAGACGGTCTTCGTTTACAACTTGGTTGGAAAGTGCCAACACTTTCACTTTAGGTGTACCAAAATCCACATACTGTGGTTCACCACCACAGCCTGCTAACAGTGCAGCCGAAGAGAGCGCACATAGATTTAACCATTGCTTCATCTTACAGCCCTCGCTCCTTGATCCACTCTCGAACCTTAATCCCAGATTCGATGCCATTCACACCAGATATAACGACCTGATCGCCTTCGTTTAAGCCACTTTGCACTTGCTGTTTGTCATTTAATTCAACTAAAGCTTTCGCAACAATGCCCTGTGAATCGACTCGCCAAACGTAAGTCTGACCGTTCTCTTCCATCAATGCAGACTGAGGAATCCGAGTAGCCCCCGTTGACTCGACCGCGACATGAATAGAGCCTGCCATACCCGGCAAAATGCCAACATCTTCGGGTCTTTCCATCACCATGGTGACTTTATAGGAGCCCGTTTTTGGATCGGCTTCGGTATCAACCTCTTGGAACATAAGTTCATATTGGGTTCCGGGAAAAGCATCAAAGGTCATGTGCGCTGTCAGATTAAGACCACTAGCGAAGCGATTAAGAAGATGATCAGGAAGTTGGAAAATCACTTTCATCAATTGGGTCGTCTGAATATTCATCACCCCTTCTTTGGCGGCGATGTATTCATGAGCTTCAGCAGGGACAATAGATATAGTGCCGTTGTAGGGCGCCACTAAGCGCGTGTAGCGTAAGTTGGCTTGTGCTTGTTCCAAAGTGGCTCTGGCAGAATTTCGTTTAGCTTTCGCTTCATCAAAGTCTTGCTCAGACACTACTTTGTCTTTACGTAGCTTTTTATAGCGCTGGTATTGAACATCAGCGAGTCGGTATTGAGCCTCTGCTTGCTTGGCTAAAAGCGTGTACTCGTCAGGGTTGAGTGCGGCCAGCACATCGCCTTTATTGACGGATTGGCCCGCTACCACATCAATAGACTGGAGTTGACCGGGAACACGAAAGGCAAGAACGGCTTTATCACCAGCTTCAGAAGTCGCTGGGAAGGTACGCTCAAACTGAGCATTGCCGATGGAAACAGTAAATAGTTTAGCTGGCCTTGAATCAGGCTCGGGAACAGGAGGAAGTTCCTTGCCACAACCACTCAATACAGCAGCTGTCGCAAGAAACAAAATGGATTTGCGCATAATCAATCATCCGTTTGCAGCGATTAGTTACAAAGATAGATGAATGATACCGTCTCTTCCATAGAATAGGCAGGAAATATTATTAAAATTAATAATTTGCCTAATGAATGAGCGAATCGTCGCACTTTTAAGCCTTCACTGTGTCGGATGCACATGAAGGCTCAATTTGGCTAACTCAACTAGGTCGTTATAGCGTTTTAAACTCTTTATCGACTTTAAACGCATCTGAAGTGACGTAAGCCTCAATATCGCGAATTTGGTTTTCTAAGTTATGGAAGTCTTTCTCAATCGTGTTGAGTAACATTTCAGGGGTTTGACCTTGCTGCCAAGGCTTGTTTTTAAGCTTGTGCTCTTGCTCGGTTTTGATCGCTTCTACATAGTTAGGTGGCTGCTTTTCGATCATCAACGTCATCGCGATATAGGCGAGAATAACCAAGAAACTACCGCCCAGTAGAGCGGCTGAAATCACCAAGATGCGTACTAACCACACTTCCAACGCAAAGTAGTTCGCCAAACCTGCACATACGCCAGTGATCTTGCCATTTACAGTATCGCGGTATAACTCACGCTTATTCATAGCGGCGCCTCCAGCTCGGTGATTCTGCATCTAAAATGCGCTCCAACGTATCGACTCGGCTCTGCATACTGGCAGCCTTTTCTGATAAAGACTCTAGTCGCTGTAAATCTTCTTGCGATAAACCTGTGCTTGCATTCTTCTTACTTCGGTAGTGTAAAAACAACCATAGAGGAGCAACGAAAATCAGAAATACGATCAGTGGACCAGCAATGAAAAATGACGACATAAATAACTCCTTAATGAAAGGTAGATAAACGGCAATCTTATCTACCTAATAAACACAATAAAATATAACTGGAATTACTTTTTATCTTCCATCTGTTGTTTGAGCTTTTCTAACTCTTTTTCAATTTCATCTTGAGCTTGCAGCTCCGCAAACTCTTGATCTAAAGATTTAGCGTTGCCCGTTTTTGCATACAAATCAGCTTCAGCTTCCATCTCATCAATCTTGCGTGAGTATTGCTCAAACTTAGCCATGGCTTCACTAGTACGCGCAGTATGCAAATGTTTTTGAACATCACGGCGGTTAGAGGCTGTTTGACTGCGAATCGCTAAAGCCTGTTGCTTAGCGCGAGTCTCGGTAATTTTTGTTTCTAGCTTGCTGATTTCACCCGTTAACTTATCAATAGTCTCTTCAACCAAGGTTTGCTCAGTGTGTAGACATTTCAGCATATCTTGCAGTTTTTGCTTTTCAATCAATGCCGATCTTGCAAGATCTTCGCGCTGCTTAGTCAACGCTAAGGTCGCTTTTTGCTGCCACTCATCAATGGCCGCTTCCATTGTCTCAACTTTGCGTGCCAGCTCTTTTTTATCAGCAATCGCTTTTGCCGAGTTAGTTCTTACTTCAACTAACGTATCTTCCATTTCCTGAATGATTAAGCGGATCATTTTTTCAGGATCTTCTGCTTTATCTAATAGAGCACTGATGTTTGAATTAACGATGTCTGCGAATCGAGAGAAAATACCCATAGCTAGGCTCCTTATTTTGTGGCAATCAGGTCATGCTAAGCATCACCATCAAATCTGTGTTTGTTTTACCTCTGTAACTGACTCTTAGTATTCCAAGTTGCGTGCCAACTTTTCAACCCATAAAAATCAGATAGTTACGAAATAACTCATTGCAATCCTTTTTAACCTGTGTTGAATTTAACCTACAGTTGGTAAATTTCACCACGGAGCAATCATGCAGCAAAATCTTATTGGCGAATCCCCTGCCTTTCTTTCTGTATTAGACAAGGTATCTAAGTTAGCCGCTATTGAGCGACCAATATTGATCATTGGCGAACGAGGAACTGGTAAAGAATTGATTGCTCAGCGACTTCACTACTTATCAAAACGTTGGGATCAGCCGTTGATTTCACTCAATTGCTCTACCCTCAGCGAAGGCTTGATTGATTCAGAGCTTTTTGGTCATGAACAAGGCTCATTCACCGGCTCTAAGGGGCGTCATAAGGGGCGATTTGAGCGCGCTGAAAATGGCACCCTATTTTTAGATGAGTTGGCCACGGCACCATTACTTGTGCAAGAAAAACTTCTCCGAGTGATTGAATACGGTCAATATGAGCGTGTTGGTGGTCATCAGCTCTTGAATGCCAATGTGCGTCTAGTCTGTGCCACCAATGCAGATTTACCTCAAATGGCGAGTGAAGGCGCTTTTCGTGCAGATTTACTCGACAGGCTGGCATTTGATGTTATCCATTTACCGCCTCTTCGCGAACGACAAGAAGATATCCTATTACTGGCCGAATACTACGCAATCAAGATGTGCCGTGAGCTCGGTTTCGAGTACTTTGTCGGCTTTTCGACTCCAGCAGAACAACACTTGCTTAGCTATCATTGGCCAGGAAATGTGCGCGAGTTGAAAAACGTGATTGAAAGAGCGGTTTACCAACACGGCATGCAAGAAGACCCCATTGAACAACTCGTCTTTGACCCTTTCCAATCGTCTTGGCAGAGCATCCGCCCAGAGGAAGAAACAACAGCAGTCCCTGAAGCGCCTGAGTTTCAATTCCCAATCGACTATAAACAGTGGCAAGAACAACAGGACCAACTCATACTTACTGAAGCATTAAAGCAAAGCCAGTTTAATCAAAGGAAGGCGGCGGAACTACTTGGGTTAAGTTATCACCAATTGCGAGGCATGGTTCGTAAGTATGACCTGACTAACCTCAGTTAACCCACCAATTTTGTGGTTTTGCTTTGGTTACAACGGGTAATTAGTGGTAAATTATTAGGATCTTAAGGCATAATGGTGAGTTCCATTGTGCTTTGTCCCAGACACTTGTTCTTTCTATGAAAGCATTCATTCAGTTTACATTAGGTTTGTTCAGCCTCAGCCTATTAGCCGGTTGTGGTGAAGAGATTGACCATGACAAAATTCGTCAGAAGGGTTTTGTCTATTGTGGTCAAGGTGGTCCTTCGACTTTTAACCCTCAATTGGTCGATAGTGGCATTACAACCGAAACACTCAGCCCTCAGCTGTTTAATACTTTGCTGACCCTCGATAGCCAAACCTATCAGCCAGTGCCAAGCCTTGCGACTAAATGGTCAGTCAATAAAGAAGGCACGGAATACATCTTTACGTTGCGTAAAGGTGTCCAGTTCCAAACAACCGCTTGGTTTACACCTTCCAGAGCGATGAACGCGGAAGATGTGGTCTTTAGTTTTAGACGCATTATTGATACTACCAACCCTTTTCACTATGTCGGAAGCGGTCTTTACCCTTGGTTCAGTGGTATTGATTTTCAAAACCTCGTTGTCGACGTTTCAGCACTATCCCAACACAAAGTGAAATTTACTCTTAACCGACCTGACAATAGCTTTCTGTCGAACATTGCGACCAGTCATGCGGTTATCCACTCTAAAGAGTATGCAGGGCAACTTGAGCTCAGCGACGAGAAAAGTATGCTCGATAGCCATCCTGTTGGTACGGGTCCATTCTACCTAGCTGAGTATCAAGTCAACGATCTCATCCGTCTTAAACGTAATAATCGCTATTGGCAAGACCGACCAAAGATGGAACAGGTCGTATTCGACATATCTCAACGCGGTACAGGTACTTTGGCAAAACTACTGCGCAGTGAATGTGACGTGCTCAACGCTCCGCTCTCTAGTCAGTTGCCAATTATCGAGCAAACATCAGATGTTGAGTTAACCGCAAAGCCTGCCATGAACATCTCTTTCGTTGCCGTGAACACTTCCCACCCTGCACTTAACGATGCTCGCGTGCGTAAAGCGCTTAACTATGCCATCAACCGTCAGAACATTTTGGATTCGGTCTACTACGGCACAGGCAGTCAGGCGTATTCGGTTTTGCCGCCTTCTTCGTGGGCCTATCAAAAAGATTCGGTACAAATTCGCTATGATCGCAACTACGCTATCGCACTGTTACGTGAAGCGGGTTATAGCAAAGGATTAGAGCTGACAATGTCGGTTCCATTGGAGCCACGTGCTTACAACCCGAGCCCAAGAAAAACGGCAGAATTGATTCAAGCAAACCTAGCTGATGTGGGGATTAAGCTCAATTTAATGACAGATGATAGATTCGATCGCAGCAATCTCAATGACAATACAAACATTGACCTCCACTTAACGGGTTGGATCGCCAATACCGGAGACCCGGATAACTTTTTAAGGCCGCTTCTCTCTTGTGAATCAAAACGCGCTGGCCTGAATGTATCTAGTTGGTGTAATCCTGACTTCGATTTTCTACTCGACCTTGCGTTAGAAGTCGATAAGCCTCGCTATAGACAGAACCTTTATAAACAGGCGCAAAACATACTTAATGAAGAATTTCCTGTGATTCCACTAAATCATGGCATGCAGCTACAAGCGCATCACACCTCACTTCGAGGCTTTAAGGTTAGCCCATTCAATGCGCAGCCGTTTGATACTGTCGAGAGGTTCAAGTAATGCTGTTGTATTCTGTTCGACGCTTTAACCTGTTTATTATCACCTTGCTGATACTCACTATGGTGGGCTTCAGTATTTTAAGGTTGGAACCTAACTCTCCGTGGGCTATCCATGATTTTTGGAGCGGCTGGATGCTCTACGTTGGAGAGCTAATGCAGCTTAACCTTGGCGTCACCAAGTTAGGAACTCCGATTATTGACGAGCTGAGCATTGTCTTCCCTGCGACGCTAGAGCTGTGTTTTATCGCCTTTGTGATTTCACTGCTGATTGGTATTCCAGTCGGTACCTTAGCGGGAATGAAACAAGGAAAGTGGATCGACACGGTGATTTCGTTTACTTCCATGTCTGGCTATTCTGCACCGCTGTTTTGGGTCGCGCTTTTGATGATCATGGTATTTTCTCTGCACTTTCAGGTATTCCCGGTCGCAGGTCGCTACGATTTACTCTATCAAATTGACCACGTGACTGGCTTTGCGATCATTGATGCCTTCTTCGCAAGTGGTGAATATCGTGCTCATGCGCTGCAAAGTGTGTTGGAACACCTGATACTGCCCTGCCTTGTGCTGGCACTTGCGCCAACCACTCAGGTTATAGGTTTGATGCGAGCTTCCGTTGCTGAAGTGATGGGACAAAACTATATTCGCGCTGCGCGTATTAAAGGTTTATCTACGCACGAAATCGTCACTGAGCATGTGCTACGTAACGCTATCCCACCGATTATTCCAAAAATCGGTGTGCAGCTTTCTAGCATGCTAACCCTAGCCATTATTACCGAATCTATCTTCAACTGGCCGGGTATTGGCCGCTGGTTACTTGATGCACTCTCAAATCAAGATTACGTTGCCATTCAAGCTGGGGTCATCGTCGTGGCGACGTTTGTCCTCACCGCGAACATCTTGTCTGATCTGATTGGTGCCATGGTCAATCCATTGGTAAGGAAGGAGTGGTATGCTAACCGATAATGTTTACCAAGAAGAGCGTATCCCTACCCAGTTTGAACGTTTCTGGCGTAGTTTCCGTGCCAACAATCTTGCGATGTTTGGCCTGTGGTGTTTACTACTACTATGCCTAATCACACTTGTTTCACCTTGGATTACCCCTCATGACCCACAAGCGCAAAGTGGTGAGTTACTTGTGCCTCCATCTTGGAACCCAACCGGTACCGTTGAGTACTTCCTTGGAACCGATGATTTAGGCCGCGACATCCTTTCTCGCCTCATCGAAGGTTCACGTCTGACCTTTGGTGCCGCTTTCGTTATTACGCTCGTTGCAACTGTAATAGGTTGTGTGATCGGCGTACTCGCGGGGATGACCAAAGGCTTGCTATCAAGTGTCTTAAACCACTTACTTGATACCGTCATGTCGATTCCATCGCTACTGCTCGCGATTATTTTTGTCGCTTTCCTCGGCTTTGGTGAATTCAATATTTTGCTGGCTATCTGTTTAGCCTTAGTTCCAAGATTTGTCCGTTCGGTTTACATCGCGGTGCATACCGAAGTGGAAAAAGACTACATTATGGCTGCACGTCTTGATGGGGCAAACCAGTTCTATCTACTTTGGAATTCGATATTGCCCAACATTCTCGTCGTCATTGCCACCGAAGTCACCTTGGCATGGTCTATCGCAATTTTGGATATCACCGCTTTGGGTTTCCTTGGATTAGGCGCTCAAGCACCGAGTACCGAGTGGGGAGCAATACTTGGTGATTCCGTTGAGCTCATCTACCTTGCTCCTTGGACAGTTACCCTTCCCGGACTCGCGATCATGTTTACTGTTATTGTCATCAACCTTGTTGGTGAAGGTATCCGCCAAGCGCTTAATGCGGGGATCGAATAATGCCGTTATTAGATATTCGACATCTCACTATCGAGATTGAAACGCCTCAAGGGATGATGAAAGCCGTTGACCGAATGAGCCTGACCATGAATGAAGGCGAAATTCGCGGCTTAGTTGGTGAATCAGGCTCAGGTAAAAGTCTGGTGGCTAAAGCCATCGTTGGTGTATGTAAAGACAACTGGAAAGTGACCGCAGACCGAATGAGGCTCGGGAATGTCGACTTACTGCAGCTGACTCCTAAAGAGCGTCGACGCGTTATCGCCCGCGACATCGCGATGATCTTCCAAGAGCCATCGACCTGTTTAGATCCTTCTGAAGAAGTAGGCAAACAACTTATTGAAGCGATTCCTTCACGCTCTTTTGAAGGTAAATGGTGGGAGCGCTTTAAGTGGCGTAAGAAACAAGCCATCGCGTTGCTGCATAAAGTCGGTATTAAAAACCACCAGCAAATCATGGATAGCTTCCCATACGAGCTGACTGACGGTGAATGTCAGAAGATCATGATCGCGATGGCGATCGCTGCCAAACCAAAGCTATTAATTGCGGATGAGCCAACCAACGATTTAGACCCGATTACCCAATCACAGATCTTGCGCTTGTTAAGTCGAATGAATCAGCTGCACAATACGTCGATCATGCTAATTGGCCATGACCTGACAACCATTACTCAGTGGGCAACCCGCATTACGGTTATGTATTGTGGTCAGTCGGTTGAGTCTGCTGATACTTCTAAGATCTTAGACAAGCCTAAACACCCATACACCGCGGCACTGCTTAAAGCTATGCCCGACTTCAACGATTGGATTCCGCATAAAGAGAAACTGCAATCCTTACCGGGTTCCATTCCACCGCTACAGCATTTACCGATTGGCTGCCGACTTGGTCCTCGCTGCCCATATGCGCAGCGCCAGTGTGTTGAAATACCGATGACACGTCGAATTAAAAACCACAAATTTGCCTGTCACTTCCCACTGAACATGGATAAGAAAAAAGCATGAGTGCTCTATTAGAAGTTAACCAGCTATCGAAGACTTTTGTGACTCGCTCAAGCCTGTTTCGCAAGAAGGTTCAAGAAGCCGTCAAACCGCTTAGCTTTAGCCTTGAAGCCGGACAAACCATTGGCTTTATCGGTCAAAACGGCTCAGGTAAATCGACATTAGCACGCATGTTGGCGGGGGTAGTAGAACCGACTTCAGGCGAAATTCGCGTTAATGGTGAGCTATTGGAGCATAAAGACTACTCCACTCGCTGTAAGCTGATTCGCATGATTTTCCAAGATCCAAATACCTCTTTGAATCCTCGAATTCAGATTGGACGTATCTTAGAAGGGCCGCTAAAACGTAACACCAATATGCCTCCTGAGGCGCGCATAAAGCGCGTCAAAGAAACGCTTCTCAGAGTGGGTTTGCTGCCAGAGCACGCTTATTTCTACCCTCAGATGCTCGCCACAGGCCAAAAACAGCGTGTTTGTTTGGCCCGTGCACTCATCCTGCAGCCTTCAGTAATCGTTGCTGATGAAGCTTTGAATGGATTGGACATGGCAATGCGTTCTCAAATCATCAACTTGTTCCTTGAGCTTCAAGAAGAGATGGGGGTCTCGTTTATCTATGTGTCACAGCATATCGGCATTGTAAAACACATTACCGATAAAGTGATGGTGATGCATGAAGGGGAACTCGTTGAGAGCGGTGAAACCCATGAAGTACTCAGCTGCCCAACGCACCCTGTGACACAAAGATTAGTAGAAAGTCATTTCAATAAGGCGACCTGCTTTAAATAGGACTACTCATGCTAAGGAAAGCAATGCTTGGAATGATAGTGCTTGCCACTTCATTCCATTCTCAGGCGTACACTACACAACAAACTTGGCTCGATACCCAATTTGTCGAGAAGGCTTTTATCAATGTTGCGCTGCGCAATGAGTACTCGTCTGGAAGTAAGCCGTTAGTCAAATGGAATGAGCCTATAAAGATATGGGTTCAGCACAAAGTACCGGACAAAGCCCTTCACGATGAGCTCACTGATGCACATTTACGTCACTTAGAGCAGATAACTGGACACCGAATTCAAAGAGTGGCGTCACGTGAACAAGCGAATATCGTCTGGGTGTTTACTCAAGAATCTAAGTGGCGTGAAGATATCGAACGAGAGTTAGGTAAACCAGCGCTAGCGAACGTATATGGCTCGATCTGCAAAGCAGGCTATCAAGTCGGACGCAATGGCGCGCTTTCTCACGCCGCCATCATCATCCCTGTCGATCAAGCGAGGGAGCATGGTAAGTTACTTGCCTGCATCGTTGAGGAGATCACTCAAGTCTTAGGCTTACCGAACGACTCAGAGAGCGCTTTCCCTTCGATTTTTAATGATGAGACTCCCGAAGATCTGCTCTCTCCTCTTGATGTCGTTCTGTTGAAACTGCTCTACGAGCCGGAACTCAAACCTGGAATGAGTCAAAAGCAAGTCGTACCTATTATTAGAAAGCTATTATCTAAATACAAAAAAGACGGCACATTAAATCGTGCCGTCTCTATTGCAAAGCAAGGAGAGCTGTTTCAGCTAATAGGCTATTAGTGTCTGCCCTATCCGCGCTTTTTCAGCTCGACTTCAAATTCGTCTGGGTATAGCACGACACCTTCTTCGTTGTCGTTAGGAAAAACAACAACAGATAGCTCGTCATCTTCAAGGCCGTACGTCCAACGACTAAACCATTTTGCCGTCGAAATTGGCTCTGCTTTACAATGCTCCCAGTCTCCGGTTGCCCACTGCTCAGCAAACTCTTGATGAGGCCACACTGGCACACAATCTTCGTCTTCGGTGTTGAGCATGACGCAGCCATGCTCATCAGTCAGAATCCAAACCTTACGGTTTTTGGCTATTTCTTTAATGCAGTAGTTAAAGCGCTCATCTGGGCGCATTTTATTTACTGTCTCTAGCTGCTCATTTGATAGTGACATATTCACTTCCTCGCAAAGAAAACGCCCATGGCGTGACCATGGGCGTTAAGGTATACGTTATAGAGATGGAATTAAGCTAGTTCAGCTTGAAGCCAAGGCCAACCTTGCTTCTTACGACTTAGCGTATTTTCCATCATTAGCATGCCGTCTTTCTCATGCTTAACAAGTTTCTCAGCCCACTCACCTTTGTAAAGTAGACGAGTTTGAGCAGTAGTGATGTCTGTTAGCATTACTGCTGCAAACGCCAAACCTTGTTCAGCACAGCGGCTTTCTAGGTCTGCTTCTAGCGCTTCAATCATGCCGTCTACTTGCTCAAGAGTTGCAAGTTCAACCTGACCAACAACAACATCACGACCATTGAATGGGTAACCTTTCAGATCTTTTTCAACCAGCTCAGCCGCTGATAGGCCTTCGATGTTTGTTTTTGCGATAAGTAGATCTTTAATGAATGCATCTACATCGCATACGTCAGCGATTTTCGCTAGTTCTTCAACTGCATCTTTATCTTTTTGAGTACAAGTTGGAGAAGCAAAACCGACTGTGTCAGATAGGATTGCTGACATCATTAGCTTAGCGATCTTAGGCGTGATTTCGTGGCCTTCGATTTTAAACATGTTAAACAGTACTGTGTTAGTACAGCCAACAGGCCAGATCCAAGCTTCCATTGGGTTTACCGTCATCACGTCACCTAGGCGGTGGTGATCAACGATACCTAGGATTTCTGCGTCAGCCACATCATCCGGAGCTTGCGCTAGATCCGAGTAGTCTACTAACCAGATTTTCTCGCCCGCAACTGAAGTGCGTAGCTCAGGAACTTCTGCGCCAGCCACTTCTAGAATGTGTTGAGTTTCACGGTTAATTTCACCTTGGCGAATAGGCATTGCTTCAACACCACGAGCGGTTAGTAGCTCAGTTGCTACTAGTGCACTACAGATACTATCGCTATCAGGGTTCTTGTGACCTACAACTAGAATCATCTTTTTTCCTATCTGACTAAATTTCTTCCCAACAAGGGGCAATTACTCACAAACCCGATATTTTACCGAATTCTGATGATTTGTCATCGGTTGGATAGAGATTATTTGGTCATAAGCCATGACCAATCATCGTTATCAAACCTAACCCTCTCTTAAGTTTAGCACTAATGACATAACACCCATTAATAATTGGACTCACTTCACAGGTTGAGATGGCAACCACAATTGACAAAAACTTATTGCAAATAATTCTCATTAGCATATATTTGATAATAATTCGCATTTACAGTTTTTTGGTCGCCTATGGACACTTTACGATTTTCGCACCACTTACCCACTTGGTTGTCTCTTACTCAGTTTCGACCTGCGTACAAGCGTTTGTTGCTTCCTATTGCTCTCATTGTCTTATTACTTAGTGATACAACCAGAGATGTGTCTGTAAATACGCTTGCGGATGCGTTTTGGGCAGTCTCTAGTTATGTCGCCTTTACTCTGGCTATCTATCACTACTTGTCGGTTTTCTTTAGCAAGGAAAACCGCCTGATAAACCTTTACCAGAGTTCGCGTAATCATCAGGTGTTCTTCGCTGCCCTGCTAGGTGCTTTGCCTGGCTGTGGTGGAGCTATCATTGTCACTACGCAATTTGTCAGTGGTCGTGTTGGCTTTGGCGCAATCGTCGCCGTATTAACCTCAACGATGGGTGATGCCGCGTTCCTACTACTAGCGAGTAAGCCTGATATCGGCTTTGCCGTCGTTGGCCTTGGGGTAATGGTTGGCTGCATTTCAGGCTGGATTGTTAATGGAATCCATCGCGATGATTTCCTACGCCCTGAAGCAAAGTCAGTCGCGAATCGTTTTAGTTGCGCGAGTGAAAGCACAAATAGTCTGGAACAAAAGGCAATCAATCTACAAGGTGCATTTTGGAAATGGCTACTTGTACCTGCAACCATCATTGCTGCACTTGGCTCTTTTCAGGTCGACGTGAATCAATTGCTCCACCTACCTGAAATGACCATTGAGTGGACGGGTGCCATTCTGATCATTGTTAGTATGTTGCTTTGGTCTTTAACCAAAGAAATCAAAGATTATGAGTCAACAGTCGCTGAAGACACGAAACAGGTTTCTTCTCATCCGATTCAGAAAGCTGCGCAAGATACTAATTTCGTTACAGCATGGGTGATACTGGCATTTATGGCATTTGAGCTGATTACTTTCTTTGGTCATATTGACCTCGCCGCGACCTTCTCTGGATGGGGTGTTTGGATGCCACTGATGGGCTTGACGGTCGGTTTGCTGCCAGGTTGTGGACCACAAATTCTCGTGACGAGTTTGTACATTTCTGGAGCCGCGCCATTATCTGCGCAATTAGCGAATGCGATATCAAACGATGGTGATGCTCTATTCCCTGCAATTGCCTTAGCACCAAAAGCCGCTTTGGTTGCCACCATCTATTCAGCATTACCAGCCTTAATCGTAGGTTATGGTTACTACTTCCTGTTCGAAATTTAATATAAACAACGTTGGCTAAAAAAAGCGCCCTCATTTGAGGGCGCTAGTTATTTGGAGGTTTGAGATTATTTGTGACGCTCTTTCAACTTGTTGACCACATCGTTCATCGACAGACCTTGATCTTGCAGAAGAACAAGTAGGTGGTAAATCAAATCCGCTGACTCGCACACTAGCTCCGCCTTATCACCCGACGTCGCCGCAAGCGCGACTTCAACGCCTTCTTCACCCACTTTCTGCGAAATACGCTTGGTGCCACGGGAATAAAGGTTGGCAGTATAAGAGGAATCAGGGTCGGCACTCTTGCGGGCAGCCAATAGCTGCTCAAGTTGATGAAGCCACACCATTTGCGACTCCTCTTGTGGGTCGACATCCCAACAAGTGGTGTTGCCCAAGTGACACGTAGGGCCAATGGGATTCACTTTCACCAATAGCGTATCGTTATCGCAATCTAGCTGCATGTTCACCAATTGCAATACGTTTCCTGAGGTTTCACCTTTAGTCCACAAACGCTGCTTAGTACGAGAGAAAAAGGTGACTTGACCTGTTTCACCCGTTTTCGCCAGTGCGTCTTGATTCATGTAACCCATCATCAGCACTTGGCTCGATTGGAAATCTTGCACAATGGCAGGTACTAGGCCATCCACCTTGTCCCAGTTGATGCGCTCAGCTAAAGAGCTTACTTCGGCGGTGTTTGCACTCATAGTCGAACCTCAATACCTTGTTGTTTTAAATACTGCTTTAATTCGCCAATATTGATGACTTGCTTGTGGAAGACCGACGCGGCAAGCGCACCATCCACATTTGCCTTTTGGTAAGCTTCTGCAAAGTGCTCCATCGCACCTGCACCACCAGATGCAATCAATGGCACGTTACACACTTCCCGCACCATATTAAGCTGTTCGATATCGTAACCATTACGTACACCATCTTGGTTCATCATGTTCAATACGATTTCACCTGCGCCACGTTTTTGTACTTCTTGAACCCAATCGCGCGTTTCCCATTGGGTCGCTTTGGTGCGTTCTTCATCACCCGTAAACTGGTAAACCTGATACTTGCCCGTCTCTTTGTCATAGTACGAATCGATACCGACGACGATACATTGCACACCAAATTTATCAGCAAGGTCAGTGATTAACTGTGGGTTTGCCAATGCCGGTGAGTTAATAGATACCTTATCTGCACCAAACTCAAGAATACGCGCCGCGTCTTCCGCTGATTTAATGCCACCAGCGACACAGAAAGGAATATCGATCACTTCTGCAACGCGAGCCACCCAACTTTTATCTACCACTCGGCCATCGCTTGAAGCGGTAATGTCGTAAAACACTAGCTCGTCTGCGCCTTCTTCAGCGTAACGCTGCGCCAAAGGAACGATATCGCCGATGATTTCGTGGTTACGGAACTGAACGCCCTTCACCACTTGTCCATCACGAACATCAAGACATGGAATTATTCGCTTTGCCAACATGCAAATGCCTCCTCTGCTGTGAACTTGCCATCAAGTAGTGCACGACCAACAATTACGCCAGCGACACCAGAGCCTTTCAGTGCTTCAATATCTGCTAATGAACCAATACCACCTGATGATTGGAATTGCACTTGTGGGTATTGTTTACATAGGTCTACATACAGCTCTACGTTAGAGCCTTCTAGCGTACCGTCACGAGAAATATCGGTACAAAGCACGTGCTTTAAGCCAACGGTTAGGTAATCATTAATCAGAGCTTCAATAGTCACGCCTGAGTCTTCTTGCCAACCAGAAATCGCGACCTTACGCGTGCCGTCTTTATCGATGTTGATATCTAGCGCGAGAACGATTTTTTCCGCGCCGTATTTTTCCATCCAACCTTTTACCAGTTCAGGTTGTTTTACCGCTGTAGAGCCCACTACAACACGCTGAGCTCCCGCTTCTAGTAGGTCAACAACGTCTTGCTCTGTACGTACACCACCACCGATTTGGATATTCGCTGGAGTGCTCGCGAGTAGCTTGGCAATCAAATCAAGTTGGCGCGCTGTCGTGTCTTTCGCACCTGTTAAGTCCACCAAGTGCAACCAGTTAGCACCCGCTTGGTGATACAAGTTGAATTGCTCTGCTGGGTCGACTTTGTACTCGGTTACTTGACCGTAATCACCTTGATAAAGGCGAACCACCTGTCCTTCAATTAAATCAAGAGCTGGAATAATCACACTAAATCCCTTTTATAATTCTAAGAAGTTTTGAATAAGCTTCGCGCCCGCTTTTGAAGAACGCTCAGGGTGGAATTGCACACCGTAGTAGTTACCGCTTTGCACAGCAGCCGTGAATGGATTTTCGTATTCACATTCTGCAATCGTGTACTCACCAACAGGCATGGCGAAGCTATGTACGAAATAGAAGTATTCGCTTTCTTCAATCCCTTTGAATAGTGGGTTGCCTGTTTTAGCTGATACCGTGTTCCACCCCATGTGAGGCAGTGGTAAATCGCCAGTTTCAAGTAGCTTCACTTCACCATCACAAAGCCCAAGGCACTCAACCAGCTCATCCGCTTTCTGCCCTTTTTCTTGAGATACTTTGCCCAACAGCTGCATACCTAAACAGATCCCTAGTAGCGGCTTTTCTACCTGTTTTACCAAGCTAATTAGATCGCGCTCTTCAAGGTTCTTCATCGCTTCACTTGCAGTCCCTACACCTGGTAGAAATAGCTTATCTGCTGCAAGCACTACTTGAGGATCTTTAGAAATCGTTACGTCATAGCCTAAACGTTCAATGGCAAACTTCACCGAAGAAACGTTGGCACATCCAGTATCAATAATGACGACTTTCTGTTCTGTCACTGTTTTTCTCCTTGCAACGTTAGCCTTAAAGTACGCCTTTACTACTTGGTAGCTCAGTACCTTCTACTTTGATTGCTTGGCGTAGCGTACGACCAAACGCTTTAAATAGGCTCTCAATGATGTGGTGATCATTGTCGCCAGCTGAAGATAGGTGCAGCGTACAGGCAAGGGTATCAGTCAATGAGCGGAAGAAGTGCACCACCATCTCTGTAGATAAGTCACCAACCTGTTCACGGCTAAACTCCGCATCGAACTTAAGGTATGGACGACCAGACAGGTCTAGTGCACATTGTGCCAAGCACTCATCCATTGGCAGGCTAAATCCAAAGCGACCGATGCCACGCTTGTCACCGAGAGCTTCTTTCAGCGCTTGACCCAATGCAAGAGCGGTATCTTCTACCGTGTGGTGATCATCAATGTGTAAGTCGCCTTCTACTTTGCACACCATCTGGAACCCGCCGTGAGTCGCGATTTGATCTAGCATGTGATCGAAGAAACCAAGACCAGTAGAGATTTGGTTGCTGCCCTGCTCATCAAGATTAACAGCAACTTTAATGTCCGTTTCTTTAGTGGTTCGAATCACTTCGGCAACACGTGCTTTGACGGTCAGATCTTTAAGGATCTGTTTCCAGTTCATGGTTTCTGGGTTGTATTGAATGCCACGAATTGCCATGTTTTCTGCTAGTTGAAGATCCGTTTGACGATCGCCAATCACAACAGAGTTTTGGAAATCGACTTTGCCACCTTGAAGGTATTCTTTAACCAAACCCAATTTAGGCTTACGGCAAGAACAGTTATCTTCGTCAAAGTGAGGACAAATCAGCACATCATCAAACTTCACACCCTGAGATTCAAAGATCTCCATCATCATATTATGTGGCGCATCAAAGTCTGCTTGTGGGTAGCTGTCGGTGCCCAAACCATCTTGGTTAGTCACCATCACCAGGCGGTAACCCGCATCTTGAAGAGAGAGTAGACTTGGAATAACAAACGGCTCTAGCTTTAGTTTGTCTAATCGGTCTACTTGAAAGTCCACCGGCGGCTCAACAATTAAGGTGCCATCTCGGTCGATAAATAGAATTTTTTGTTGCTTGCTCACTCGAACTTCCTTATTTCAAATTTAGTGGCTCTCGCAAAGGCCAGAGCCAATGATATTTAGCTGTAATAGTTTCTAATAAATCCGAGTGTCTTTTCGCACTCGTCTCGACTACCAATACTAATACGTACACAATTTTCAATAGGAGAATTGCGTAAAATAATGCCGCTCTCCCATGCTGCTTTAAAAAGTTCGTCACCCTGCGGGAATTTAACCAATAGGTAATTACCCCAGCCTTCAAATATTTCTAAGCCTTCAATCATTGATAAACCAACTTGCAGATACGCACGGTTTGCATTGAGGTCGAGGACTTGAAACTTCGCTCTAGCTAGTCCCGCTTCAGATAACGCCTGAGTCGCGATTTCTGCCACTGGTACTGGCACTGGATACGGTGCGATAACCTTAAGAAGTACATTAATCAGCTCTTCGTTTGCAAGGGTGAAACCGCAGCGAAGTCCAGCAAGCGCGAAAGCTTTAGACAGAGTACGCAAAATCGCTAGGTTCGGATATTGCGCTAATAAATCGACCGTCGACGCTTCAGGGCAGAAATCGATATACGCTTCGTCCATCACGACAATGGCGCGATCTTTTGTCATCTCAAGCAGAGAGACAATATCTTCACGCTTCACTAGATTGCCAGTTGGGTTGTTTGGTGAACAGACAAATACCAGTTTGACGTCATCTAGGTTGGCTTCGATGCCTTCCAGATCAAGTTGCCAGTCAGACGTTAGCGGCACAGTCTTACGCTCTACGCCAATGGTTTCTGCGCTAATTGCATACATTCCGTAAGTAGGTGGGCAATAAAGAATCGCATCTTCACCCGGCTCACAGAAAGCACGGATCAATAATTCAATACCTTCGTCAGCTCCACGAGAGGTCAATGTTTGCTCAGGTTTTACACCCGCATACGCCGCATACGCTTCAATTAGCTCTTTTGGCTGACATTCGCTGTAGCGGTTCAAACGAGCAAAGTCTGTTTTGTATTCATTGTTGAATGGCGATTCATTCGCATTCAACCAAACGTCACCTGTACCACCAATTCGGCGAGCCGATAAATAAGGAGTCAGTTGTTGGACTTGTTTACGCGCTAGCTTTTCCATCTCATTGCCCTCTTACTTAGCTGCCAGTTTTTCGACACGAATCGTCACAGCACGCTTGTGCGCATCCAGACCTTCCGCTTCCGCCATAGTGACAACGGTTGGCGCTAGTTCTTTCAAGCCATCTGCCGTAAGCTCTTGTACTGTCATTCGTTTAGAGAAATCAGCGAGTCCAAGACTTGAGTAAGTACGTGTGTAACCGTAGGTAGGAAGAACGTGGTTTGTCCCCGACGCATAGTCACCTGCTGACTCAGGAGACCAATCACCTAAGAAGATCGAACCTGCATTGTCTAATAGAGGCAGAAGCTCACGCGGATTCTTAGTTTGTACAATCAGGTGTTCCGGACCATAGTAGTTCGAAATCGACACGGCTTGAGTCAACGACTCAGAGATAATGATTAGACTTGATGCTAAGGCTT
The DNA here is from genome assembly GCF_059295395.1 of Vibrio sp. SCP2. Classification (NCBI taxonomy): domain Bacteria; kingdom Pseudomonadati; phylum Pseudomonadota; class Gammaproteobacteria; order Vibrionales; family Vibrionaceae; genus Vibrio; species Vibrio sp. SCP2. The sequence continues at coordinate 284,689 of NZ_JCAFVV010000003.1, forward strand.
TTTCAGCAATATCTGCACGAGATAATTCTTTAAGCTGACGCTGAACTGCATCGGTAACCCGATCGGCTACAATCGGTGATGGTGTAACAAGCACGACTTGTGAATCTGGTCCGTGCTCCGCTTGGCTAAGCAAGTCGGCAGCAATAAAATCTGGGTCTGCAGTTTCGTCAGCCAGCACCAAGACTTCAGAAGGCCCTGCTGGCATATCAATCGCCGCACCACGGAAGTCATTACTGACCTGACGCTTTGCTTCTGTCACGTAAGCATTACCCGGCCCAAAAATCTTATCTACTTTTGAAACGCTTTCCGTACCATACGCCATTGCCGCAACCGCTTGACCGCCACCGACATTGTAGACTTCATCAATGCCACATAGCTTCGCGACATAAAGGATCTCGTCTGCGATAGGCGGAGGAGAACAAAGAACCACTTTGCGACAACCTGCAATTTTCGCTGGAACCCCAAGCATCAAAACAGTCGATGGCAATGGTGCACTGCCACCCGGAATGTACAAGCCCACTTTTTGAATTGGACGAGTCACTTGCTCACATAAGACGCCAGGCTGTGTCTCAACCTTGATTGGCTGAGGTTTTTGCGCCTTATGGAACTTAGAGATATTGGCATAGGCCTGCTCAAGCGCCTGTTTCATGTTGGAAGACAAGCGATCACATGCCGCTTCTACTTCTTGCTCAGAGACACGAATCGACCCAGGCTTAACGCGATCAAACTTTTCTGTCAGTTCTAGTAGCGCAGCATCCCCTTCTTCGCGAACCTTGGCGATCACTTGCGAAACCGCTGCGGTGATATTCGCACCTTCAGTAATTGCCGGACGCTCTAAAATAGAGTCTTGCTGAGATTCACTTAATGATTGCCAAACGACTGTTCTCATTGTTATTACTCCATCATTTTCTCAATTGGCAATACTAGGATTGAGCTCGCACCCAACTCTTTTAGCTGTTCCATTGTCTCCCAGAACAAGTTTTCAGTACTCACTAAGTGAACAGCGACTTTTTGCTGATCAGTCGAAAGAGGGAGAACCGTTGGATCTTCAGCGCCCGGTAGTAGAGATTTGATTTGGTCTAACTTATCCGTTGGAGCATGCAGCATGATGTATTTCGATTCTTTTGCTTGCTGTACGCCTTGCATACGAGTCAGTAGTTTTTCGATTAGCGCCACTTTGTCAGCATCAAAATCACCAGTACGTTGAATCAGTGTCGCCTTTGATTTGAAGATGATTTCTGCTTCTTTAAGGCCGTTCGCTTCTAGAGTTGCGCCAGTAGACACCAAATCTGCAATTGCATCTGCAAGACCCGCTCGCGGAGCCACTTCTACAGAGCCAGTGAGCATACAGGTCGAGAAAGGAACACCTTGCTCATCCATGTACGCTTTAAGTAGCTGAGGGTAAGTCGTTGCAATGCGTTTGCCTGCTAGGTCCTGAGGGCCGTTGTACTCTTCATCCTTATCAATCGCGATAGATAGACGACAGCCACCAAAATCTAGACGGCGCAGCTGAACAAGCTCACTTGGCTCGCCCAACGCCTTACGATCTAAACGTACTTCTTCAAGTTCGTTTTCACCGATAAAGCCAAGGTCAACGACACCATCCATGATAAGACCTGGAATATCATCATCGCGCACTAGCAATAGGTCAATTGGCATATTTAGTGAGTGAACAACAAGGCGCTCACCCATGATGTTGAATTTAACGCCGCACTTTTTAAGCAGAGTCTGACACTCTTTACTCAGGCGACCTTTCTTTTGGATTGCGATTCTTAGGCGTTGTGTTTGCATTGCTGTATCCCTGTGCAAGATTTTGAAATTTATAAACTTTTTAAGATTCAAATACTGAAAAAACCCTCGGAAGAGTTGTTCTCCCGAGGGTTCTAAATCTTGTAGTTTGCGATTTTAGCCTCCGGGAGTTTCCTGTCTCCCGGGTATGCGTGCATCTCCCGAAAGACTAGACTGGGTGATGATGGTGATGAATGTTCATGACTAATTTACGCATACTTAATAAGCTCTTCTGTTCGCTTTGTTGATATCCACACTAACCAAGCCGAAAACATTTTTCAACCATTTATTTAAACTTTTTTCAATTTGTATATGACAAATAAAAAGGGAGCCTGAGCTCCCTTATCTAATAGCAATAACTTCAACCTGTTATGCGTTTTGGCAACTCGCCATCTTTGACTTAGACAGAACAGATAGCAAGACACAAATAGCGATAAATGCTACTGACGCGGCTGCGAATGACATGCCGATAGAAGCGGTCATACCTAGAGTAATAAAACCAATACACGACACGACTGCAACTGACAGTGCATATGGCAACTGAGTTGCTACGTGGTCGATGTGATTACAACGAGCACCTGTTGAAGAAAGAATGGTGGTATCTGAGATTGGTGAACAGTGGTCACCAAATACTGAACCCGCTAATACAGCACTTAGCATTGGCAGCATTAGCGCCAGATCCGTTGCACCTGCCATATCACCCGCGATTGGCAGCATGATTCCGAATGTACCCCATGATGTACCTGTAGAAAACGCCATAAGACCAGACAATAGGAACAAAATAACTGGCAACCAATGTGGGTTGATATTGCCTTGAGCTAAGGTCGACAAGTACTTACCTGTGTTCATGTCACCGATAACTGAACCAATCGTCCAAGCAAACACTAGGATCAGAATCGCACCAAACATTGATTTCGCACCGATCCAAAGCGTACGAGAGATCTCACTTACCGCAATACCTTGTTTAACAACGGTAAACAGCGCAACAGCCAAACCAACTAGGCCACCGTAAATAAGAGATGTACCTACATCAGTGTTTTCAAATGCACCAAGTAAGTTAAACGCAATGCCGTCCGCAGCAAGAGCTTGACCACCGGTGTAAAGCATCGAAGCAACCGTCGCAACAATAAGTAAAACGATCGGCAAGATGAGGTCAGATACTTTACCCTTATCGCTCTCTTCGATATCCAACTCTTCGTTTAGCTCGTGAGCTTCTTCCGAGTCTTCAGCTTGTTCTTTGGCAAACCCGTGACCTCGTGACGCCGCAATTTCATGCTCACGCATCTTACCGATGTCTAGCCCGAACCAAGCAACAGCAAATACCATAAGTAGCGCAAAGATCGCATAGAAGTTCATCGGAATTAGGCGAACGTATGCGCCAAGTGCTGAATACTCAGTAATACCATGCGAAACTAAGATGCCACCAATGATTGTCATGATGTAAGCCCCCCAGCTAGAAGCAGGCATGATCACACACATTGGAGCAGCAGTTGAATCAAGGATATAAGCTAGCTTAGCTCGTGATACGTAGAAACGGTCAGTGACAGGACGAGAGATAGCACCCACAGCCAAGCTGTTAAAGTAATCATCAACAAAGATGAAAACACCTAAGAATGCAGCAAGAAGCTTAGAACCACGCTTACTCTTAACACGAGTTTGCGCCCACTCTGCAAACGCACGTGTACCGCCAGATAGCGTCAATAGCGCTGTCATCATCCCTAGTAATAGTAGGAAGCCGACAATACTCATATTCCAAGTATTGATACCACCATCTTCAATAAAGACACTTGAAACGGTAGAACCAACATATCCAAGCGCACTACCGAATGAGTAGTCGTTAAGTAGGATTGCGCCTAAAACAATACCGACACCAAGCGATACGAGTACGCGGCGGGTAATAATAGCAAGACTCAGTGCCACAATTGGCGGCAAAAGAGATAAAGGAGATGATGCAAAATCAATTAAATTCATGATCTTCAAAAACCAGTAATAAATGGTTAGAGATCTACTGCAGACTAATTGAAGGAAATCATTTCCAATCAATTAAGTTGAAATTAGCGATAGGTCAGCGAATGCGAAACCCAGCCCTACAGTAGCGCTCCATAGTTTTACAAATTATAGACTATGGCAGTGTTACCCCTTTCGAGTGTAACCCCAGCAAACCTCCTTGATGAGAGAATTCACTTCGGCGAAATAACCTTTTATGTTTGCTCATTGGCATCACCCCAGCAAACACTACTTATTTATTCCGCGCCTCTACCGCGATTGTTGAAACTTTAAACTACCGAAAAATCATTTTAACAATAATTTAACCAACAAAACGCATTAGGTTGCGCCCATTGTACTCATATCACCACCTCTTTCAACATAATATTCCATTTTCTACTGTTAAAAATATCGTTAGCCAACTTCGACTAAGCTTTCAAGATTGATGAATAGTCATCCCATTGGATAGCATATTGGTTCACCCATTGAACTCGAACGTTCTGATTACTCACAAATCCACCCGATTAATGACGTGTTTATCTGACTACCTTTGCATGACGGATACATTTTTTTGATACGCCAGACTTGTTTTTCCGAACTAATACATAATGAAAGACATATACCTTGGGGCTACTCTTATATTTACGATAACATTTAATATGAAACCGGACTCCCAGATAGGCCTCTGTTAATATAAGAGATAAGCGCGATAGAAAATCTATTTATTGCAAGCAACTAAATTAATAATAAAACGGCTCTCAAACAACATTCTGATAGTTTATTTTACGTAAATTTATGTCAGTGAGATTGTAATATTAAATTTAGAGGTTTATGATTCATACATCGACAACTTATATTGTGAAGAGATGAATAAATGTCGGAACTAACAAAAACACTATTAAACATTCGTAGTCTACGTGCTTTTTCTCGAGAGCTAACACTTGAGCAATTAGAAGAAGCACTAGATAAACTAACTACTGTTGTAGCTGAGCGTAAAGAAGCAGAAGAAGCTGAACGTGAAGCAGCTGCAGAGCAAGAAGCTAAATTAGCCGCCATTGCTGAACAGATTACTAAAGACGGCATCGACGTCGAAGCGCTTATTTCTGCATTGGCAGGTGAGTCTAAAGGAAGTAAGCCAAAAGCGAAGCGTGCTCCTCGCCCAGCAAAATATAAATATGTAGATGCTTCTGGTGAAGAGAAAACTTGGACAGGTCAAGGTCGTACACCTTCAGTAATCCAAGAGCAACTAGATGCTGGCAAGTCACTAGACGACTTCCTAATCTAATCACTTTTAATGATTTACAAAAAGCGCCTATATGGCGCTTTTTTATTATTGCCGCAAGTAAAAAAGCCTCAATTTAATGAGGCTTTTATCGTTCAATAACGGAATTAACGTTCCCAGTACGCTTCTTCCAAGCTATCTTCTCGCTCAGGAAGTCCACGAGATAAACGCGGTGAATGCTGCACTAACACTTCGTAACTGGCGCGATTAGAGTATTTACATACTTGCGAGAACGATGAATAAGTTAAGTATGAATGTGCGTGCTTACTTGAGTTAGGCACATTTTCTTTATGGTATTTATTCGCTGCCATATCATGTAATAAAGCAGAAAGAGCCGCATCACCAGCACCATTTGTATTCTTAATTTTCTCAGGGCCACCCATATAAGGCGAAATATGCGAGTAAACTTTAATTGGATTATCGCAAAGCCCTTTTGAAGCAGGTCGGCTAAATTCGTAGCGGTTAAATTCTGCAATACTGCCCGGCAATAATGGCAAAGACGTTTCACGTTTTGCAGATTCTTCAGTATAACCCGCCATAAATAGACCGACTGGCCCTGCGGTACATAATACTAAATCAACCCACTCTAGCGTTTTATCAGAAGCTGCAAGTGGATCAGACTCTCCGGTTAGTGCTTCCGCTTCATCTTCATTCATTGCTACTACTGAAACATGATCGTTTAAAAAGTCTTGCCAGAACTTTGGATCATCTTGAATAACGAATTTAGTGCCTAGAGTCAGTACGACAGGTACGTCATGTTTTTTTGCGTACTCGATCGCTCTCATCGTCGCTTCAGGCATTGGGTCGCCCTTCTTACAACGCACCAAATAAGCGGTTAATACCAAAGCAGAAGCATTTTTAAATATTTTCTCAGGAATGCTATCTGGATGAAGTTGGTTCATTTGCCCTTCACTAATAGCGAAAGTACGCTCACCATCTTCGGTAATTAATGCGAAACAGCGACCAATAGCCCCGTCGACACCTTGAAGGTGGTTTAGATCCATACGGCTTGATGTATTGCATAAGTAGCGGTAACCATAACTGCCAATTTTAATATCTTGGCTCATTACGCCTAAGAGCGTAGAGCGGTCATCAGCCAGTACTGAATAGTTGTGGAGCGTATTACCAATCGTACCACCAGCATATTCATTGGTTATCAAATCACGTTCTTTAAGTTCGTTATATAGCGCTTCAGCAGTCTCATCATCAATAACGAGCGAGTGTCCCTTACTCAGTTGGTATTTTTCGATAAGCTCACTGCTTACTTTGGCCTCAATATCAACAAGAGTTTGATCAATGCCGATAATATGCGTGCGCGACATTTTTTTACTTTCTTGTGATTGACTCACTAATGGATCGCGAGCGTGAACAGGAAAGTAATGCTTCGATTTACGTTGACCAGGAAATTTCATAACAATGCTTCTGCAGTAAAGAATCTGAATAAGGGATGAAAGGATGCCGGATTCTACCTTGCAGGTTTTAGGACGGCAACAAAAGGTATTATAGCAAACGTTTGCATCAACAATTAAAATCTGAGCGGCTCTGAATGTAATAAATAAGTGGGATGGTCGATCGATGAAGCACCCACTTTTGATGAGTGCTCTTATCGTTATAGGCTGGCTGTTTTAACCAATGGAGTTGTGACTTATTCACCTTCCATAAAGCTAAGATCCGGTAAGCGATCTAGGTTCTCAGCGTAGCGCTTCAAGTTGAACTCACCTTCGTTTTTCATTACATCAAAGATTTCAATCGCTACTGCACACGCCATCATAGCGATAGCGTCTTCACGAGGCGTGCCCGTCATCATCAAACGCATTAAGGTTTCTTTCACCTTAACTGGATTTCCATCTTCTAGTTGGTTTTCGATAACTTCAATCAACTGGGCTTCTTCGATGATTTGGTTTTCTTCGCTCATTAGATTCACTCTGGCTCTCTTGAATTTTCGCCACTATGCCACATATACAAGTTTAATAGTCAAGTTTCCGCGATTTTCACTAAGCAAACGTCTAATAAACACCCGAAATCGAAGTGTGAGTTCGATCTCGGATCTGTCCCCTCGCTATGCTTTCTGATAAAATCTGCGTCCAGTTAAATTAAGTGGTGTTTAGTAATGTCTGACAACAGTCAAAAGAAAGTCATCGTTGGCATGTCCGGTGGCGTTGATTCATCTGTATCTGCGTATCTTCTTAAGCAGCAAGGCTACCAAGTTGAAGGCCTGTTTATGAAAAACTGGGAAGAAGATGACAACGAAGAATACTGTACAGCAGCTGAAGATCTTGCCGATGCGCAAGCGGTCTGTGACAAGCTAGGCATTCACCTGCACACGATTAACTTTGCTGCGGAATATTGGGATAACGTATTCGAGTATTTCCTTGCTGAATACAAAGCAGGTCGTACACCTAACCCAGATATTCTGTGCAACAAAGAGATCAAGTTTAAAGCATTCTTAGAGTTTGCAGATGAAGTGCTCGACGCAGACTATATCGCTATGGGTCACTATGTACGCCGTACATTCCCTACTCCAGAAGAAGTTGAAAATGGCGACAAGCCACGCATGCTTCGTGGTTTAGACAACAACAAAGACCAAAGCTACTTCCTGTACACGCTAAGCAGCGAGCAGGTTGCTCGCAGCCTATTCCCTGTTGGTGATTTAGAGAAACCAGAAGTTCGCCGCATTGCGGAAGAACAAGATCTGATCACAGCGAAGAAAAAAGACTCTACTGGTATCTGTTTCATTGGCGAACGTAAGTTCACAGATTTCCTAGGCCGCTATCTACCAGCGCAACCAGGCGACATTGAAACACCAGAAGGTAAAGTGATTGGTAAGCACAACGGATTGATGTACCACACCTTAGGTCAACGTAAAGGCCTGCATATCGGCGGCCAAAAAGGCGGTGGCGGTAATGAAGACCCGTGGTTCGTTGGTGACAAAGATCTTAAGCGCAATGTCTTAATTGCTGTTCAAGGTAAAAATCACCCAATGCTCAAATCTCAAGGTTTGATTGCATCTCAACTACACTGGGTTGATCGTGAAGCGATTAAAGAACCGTTACAATGCACTGTAAAAACTCGCTACCGTCAAACAGATATCCCATGTACTATCATCCCTATCGATGATGAAAACATTAAAGTGATCTTTGACGAGCCTCAAATCGCTGTAACACCGGGGCAATCTGCTGTTTTCTATAAAGATGATGTTTGCTTAGGTGGCGGAATCATCGAAGAACGCATTTAATTTTAGGAGTAGAACTACGTGGCTAACACACTATATGACCGTACCATCGCCTTTGCAGGAATTTGCCAAGCTGTCGCCTTGGTCCAACAAGTCGCAAAAAACGGTCACTGTGACTCTGACGCGTTTGAAACATCCCTAAAAGCGATCTTAAACACCAACCCAAATAATACTGTTGGTGTTTTCGGTCGTGAATCTGACCTCAAACTTGGTTTAGAGTGTTTGGTTAAAGGGATCGACAGTACTCCTAATGGTAGCGAGATTACCCGTTACATCATTAGCCTCATGGCGCTTGAGCGTAAACTTCAGACTCGAAATGATGCCATGTCTCAGCTAGGCGATCGTATTCAAATGTTGGAACGCCAACTTGAGCATTTTGAGCTACTTGATGAGCAGATGATCAGCAATCTTGCCAGTGTTTATCTCGATGTGATCAGCCCGGTTGGCCCACGTATTCAGGTCACTGGTACACCATCAGTGCTACAACAGACGTCGAATCAGCACAAAGTCCGAGCGCTTCTTCTATCCGGTATTCGCAGTGCCGTTTTATGGCGTCAGGTTGGCGGCAAACGTCGTCACTTAATCTTTGGACGCAAGAAAATGGTTGAGCAGGCACAAATACTTTTAGCTCGAATCTAACGTTTAATAAATAGCTCGCGCATGACGCGAGCTTCTTCTTTTATACCAAAGCACTTTCTTCCAAAATAAGAGCAAAGCAAACGTTTGCGCAATATTCGTGACAAACGCGTTTGTAATTGGTATAAAGCACACAAAATTTAGAAACTCAATTTTCAGGAGAACATCATGGAACTGTCAGCATTGACTGCTGTTTCACCAGTAGACGGTCGTTACGGAAGCAAAACAATCGCACTTCGCAGCATCTTTAGTGAATTTGGACTACTAAAGTACCGCTCTATCGTTGAAATTCGTTGGTTACAAAAGCTTGCAGCTACAGATGCAATCACAGAAGTACCAGCATTCAGCGCTGAAGCAAACAAGTTCCTAGATGAGCTAGCAGCAAACTTCTCTGAAGAAGACGCAGCACGCATCAAAGAGATCGAGCGTACAACTAACCACGACGTTAAAGCGGTGGAGTACTTCCTAAAAGAGAAAGTGGCAGGTGTTCCTGAGCTTCACGCTGTAAACGAATTCATTCACTTTGCTTGTACTTCAGAAGACATCAACAACACGTCTCACGCACTAATGCTAAAAGAAGCACGTGACGAAGTGATTCTTCCTGAAATCAAAAACATCATTGATGCTATCAAAGCACTTGCTGTTGAGTACCGTGACATCCCTCTTCTATCTCGTACACACGGTCAGCCTGCTTCTCCTTCTACTATGGGTAAAGAGATGGCGAACGTGGCGTACCGTATGGAGCGTCAATACAAGCAGATCGCTAACGTTGAAATCCTAGGTAAGATTAACGGTGCTGTAGGTAACTACAACGCTCACCTTTCTGCTTACCCAGAAGTTGATTGGCACCAGTTCTCTGAAGAGTTCATCACTGAGTCTCTAGGCGTAACTTGGAACCCATACACAACTCAAATCGAACCACACGATTACATCGCTGAACTGTTCGATGCGGTTGCACGTTTCAACACTATCCTAATCGACTTCGACCGTGACGTATGGGGCTACATCGCGCTAGGTCACTTCAAGCAGAAGACTATTGCTGGTGAGATCGGCTCTTCGACAATGCCACACAAAGTTAACCCAATCGACTTTGAAAACTCAGAAGGTAACCTAGGTCTTGCAAACGCAGTATTCGGCCACCTAGCGCAGAAACTACCAATCTCTCGCTGGCAGCGTGACCTAACTGACTCAACAGTGCTACGCAACCTAGGTGTTGGTGTGGGCTACGCAATCATCGCGTACACTTCAACACTAAAAGGCATCAGCAAACTAGAAGTTAACCGCGAAGCACTGCTTGCAGAACTAGATCAAAACTGGGAAGTTCTCGCAGAGCCAGTACAAACTGTGATGCGTCGTTACGGCATCGAGAAGCCATACGAGAAGCTAAAAGAGCTAACTCGTGGTAAGCGTGTAGATGGTGAAGCAATGCGTAGCTTCATCGACGGTCTTGAGCTACCAGAGCACGAGAAAGCACGTCTAAAAGAGATGACGCCAGCAAACTACATCGGTCAAGCGATTGAGCTAACTGATAAGTTGTAAAAGAATCGGGATTCGGGATTCGGGATTCGGGATTCGGGATTCGGGATTCGGGATTCGGGATTCGGGATTCGGGATTCGGGATTCGGGATTCGGGATTCGGGATTCGATGAGAATTTTGGAGGGTTGGCGTTTTGCGTCAACCCTTTCTTTTGTTTGTAGAAATATTTTTCTTTAGGGAAGATCGAGAAAGTCATTTATTAGAACAAATGACCCTTTTTTATAACTCTCGAAGGGCGAAGCCCGATCCCGTTTTCCAAAAGCGTAGCGTTCCATGGGACGAAGTCCGTTCCTTTACCTCCTCCTCACTGCTTCTGGAAAAACAGCGTAATCTTCCCTACTTCAATACCAAACTTCTTAATCTTAGTCAGATTAAAAACATGATTTTCATCTTGGCGATATAACCAATCATCGAAGCTTACGACCACGGTAGAGTCTTCCATCTGTAGTTCAAAATCATATTGCCACTGAAGTGCATTGCCAACTTCTCTCCCTGTTGCGACCCCAATGATGTCATCAGCACTCCCTTGGTAGCTCCCATCGCCCAAGCGTTCAATGGTCCAAATTCGTTGGTTTTTTTCACCATCATCAAACACGAAATCTTCAACTAAGGTCAAAGTATTCTCTTTTACACTACCGACAATCACCACCTCAAAGCGGCGAGTCTGCTTGTTGGTGTAATCTTGCACCATACCCCAAGCCATTGACTCCCCTTCAAAGTACTCAAACAAGTTGAATTCAGGTTTGCTGTCTCTGTAGTCATCTAAGTCGCTCGTACAACCTAAAATCAGTAGAGTAGATAGCAATAGTAATATCGTCTGCCCTAGGCGCTTAAACATCAATTTCTCCCAATTAAACGTTCTCTGAGTCCCGGATACTCAGTATTTGGTGATAACCATATTGCGAGAAAAGCATCGTTAAACGCCTCTTCTTCAATAGAACCGATAAGTTGCTGGTTTGCCTGTGGCTTGGAGTAATAGAAGTTGCCTGTGTAACCATCTGTCACGTAGGTCAGGTTGTTGCCTTCTTTGATGTCTGGGAAGATGTTTTCAAGCCGAGACGCCCACTTTGTCGTATCCGTTTGCTCGTAGCCAAGCTTTTCCCACTGCTCAACCGTCGCGTCTAACAATTGTTTTTGAGAAATGTCTCTTTGGTAAGTAATCGATAGCGCAAGGGGATGAGGAGTAATATCCTGAGCAACAACATACCCACCATTTGGCGTCAGCAATTGTGACTCATAAATATCAAAGAAAAACATCGTCAACTGAGCCTGCCCCACACTAGACCAGTTTTTCCAGCTCTCTACGTTATGTCTCGAAAACTCAGACGCAAAAACGTTACTGGTCAGCACTAGGAATGCTGTTATTACTGTTATGCACTTCATGTCCATATACCTTCATAATCAATGCAATGATTAGAGTCCACTCTACGAGCAATATACCTACGATAGTGAAAGTAGAAGCCCCAAATGAAACGGCTCCAAGACTTTCTCCCGCGATGTAGCTAAGTGTTCCTCCAATCCCTCCTACCATTGATACGATAGCTAATGGATACTGGCTCAATATCGGATACAAAAAATAAGCATACCAAGCAAAGATTAGCCACAATCCCAACAGCCAGATGGGAAAGTGTTCATGTTGAAACTGGAACCAACCAATCGTTATGTTCGCAAAATCAACCAACACGCCTATTACAACGATCAAAGCATACTTAAACCAAATCAAGTTCTCCTTAACGGCAGATACAACGAGCGTCAGCACCACAAGTAAAAGCGTCACATATTGCAGGTCATAGCTGCCAATAACCGCGCAGAACCATATAACTTGAAACCAAGTCGACACAATGAGTAACCGTTTCATCACGTGCTCCTTTAGCTCAGCTTTTATGGACGCTGAAACGTCATATGAACTGTACTGATCGATTTGGCGCGGAAACCACCTTCACAATAGCAAAAGTAGTAATTCCACATTCGTACAAATCTGTCATCAAATCCCAGTTCAGAAACCTGTTCGCGCGCTTGGTTAAACTTCAAATACCAATCTTTAAGAGTCTTGGCATAGTCCTCCCCAATGTCGTATAGATCTCTAAGAATTAGATCACTATGTTTTGTTGTGGATTGTGTTAATGCGGTGATCGACGGTAAAAAGCCACCAGGGAAGATATACTTCTGAATAAAATCAACGTTATTGCTGTAATAATCGTAGCGCTGGTCTGCGATGGTGATGGCTTGGATTGCCATCAGTCCACCCGATTTCAATAATGATTGGCATTTTTGGATGTAGGAGGTCAAAAACTGCTTGCCAACAGCCTCGATCATTTCAATTGAGACTAGCTTATCAAAGGTCCCTTCCAACAAGCGGTAGTCTTGTTTGAGCAGGGTAATTTTGTCTTGCAAGCCCTTCTCTTCAATCTTCTGCTTCGCATATTGGAACTGCTGCTCAGAAATAGTGGTAGTGGTAACATGGCAGCCATAGTTTTCGGCCATATAGATCGCCATTGCACCCCACCCTGTTCCAATCTCAATCACACTATCGGTAGAAGTGAGCTTCAACTGCTTACACAGGCGCTCCATCTTGTTTATCTGGGCTTGCTCTAGCGTATCACTAGGCGAGTGGTAAATGCCGGACGAATAAAGCATGCGACTATCAAGAAATGTCTCGTAAAGTTCATTACTCAGGTCGTAGTGAGCTTCAATGTTTTTAGCCGAATTCTCAACAGTGTTGCGATTTAACCAGTGGCCAACTTGATACATAAGCTTCGACAAAAAGCTTGAACGACTTTCTATAGTGTCTAAAGTTGATAGGTTCATTGCCATCAACTCCATTAAAGCGGTGAGATCAGGGCTTTCCCACCATCCGTCCATATAAGCTTCACCAGCTGCAATGCTGCCGCCCTTGAGTAAGCGAGCATAAAATGCAGGATTTTTAACCTCAATCATGGCACTAGGTTGCCCCTTCCGTGGGCTACCAAAGCTCTCTCTGACTTGAGGAGCACCTTGAGAACCAAAAGATTCGATGATGGTCAATGACCCATACTGAATCTTGTACAAACATGAAAATGCGATGTTTCGTGCTGTTTTTTGCACCGAAGTTAATTGCGTAGGCAAAGGTAGCGTTTGTGAATTAATCATTTCCTAGGCTCCTTGTTATTTTTCTATTTTCGCGCTTTGAGTCTGTTCAATTTCATCACCCTGCCTATATTTGGGGTGAGAATAAAACGGCGCTCCTTTGATCCAGAGTTTTAATGCGTGCCAATAAATGCCCACAGTCACTTTTACTGCCATTATTGGAGTAACGATCAAATGTTTAAGTAGAACTCGCGAACACAGAGGTTCCCTAGCCATTTTCATTGTGGCGTCAAACTCTTTATGACTGCGATGACACTCCAAGTGAATCGAGAGACGCTGGTCAATAGGCTTAATTTTCCAAACATACTCTTGCTCAATCGAATTAAAAGGCGAGACATGAAACGCTTTTGCGTGCCTCCATGTTCTTTCGTCCTCCGCATCCAACAAGTAGTAGTAACGCTCATTCCAAGGTGTGTTACTAACTTCAGCCAGTAAGTAGCGCCATTTATCGCTCTCGTCATAGATGTAGTAGAAATTGACCGGACTAAAATAGATACCAAAATATCTAAGGTGAACCACCGCTTTGACGCTTCCTTTGGTAGCAAGGCCGCCAAGCTCAACGACCTTATTTAATACCGCCTGTTTTAAGTCCCCAGAGCCCAAGTAATCCTCACGTTTGAATCGAGCCCAATGCCACCAGCGAGTACCGAATCCCCACACTTTGTTTTGCAAAGATTCAAACTCATCTAAGTCGAGGCATGGCATAAACAAACGATAGTTCAAGGCATGCTGAACTGGAGTAAAGCGCCGGTGCCTTACATTCCCAACATACAAGCAGCTCCTATTCCCTTCAGACATCTTAAGCCGCTCCCTGAGAACGTAGATTGGCATCAAGCAAGTTAATGCCTCTCACTATGTCTAGAGCACTGCGTACGCCATCCTCATGGAAGCCGTTGTACCAATAAGCACCACAGAACCAAGTTCGAGATAGACCGTTAATTTCGTCGCGTCGAGCCTGCGCCTCTATTGATTGCTGATTAAAGACTGGATGATGATAAACAAAGCGCTGCAATACCTTCTCTTGCGCAATCTGCTCACTACTGTTGAGTGAGACGCAGAAGGTTTTCGGTGCATCAATGTGCTGCAATATGTTCATATTGTAGGTCAAAGTCGGCGCTCTACTCTGTTCACCTTCACTACCTTCAAGCCAATAGTTCCAAGACGCCCAAGCCGCTTTTCGCTTCGGCAGTAAGCTTTCATCGGTATGCAAAATGACTTCATTGGCTTGATAAGCGAGATTGGATAAAACAGATTGCTCAGTTGCGCTCGAATCTTTGAGAAGTTGCAATGCCTGATCACTATGGCAGGCAAACACAACTTGATCGAACCTCTCGGTCTGTCCATTGAAATGCAGCGTCACGCCTGCTTGATCTCTGACGACAGACTCAACGGGAGTGTTAAGGCGGATCTTATCGGCAAACCCTCGGGTAAGTGGCTTTATGTAGGCTCTTGACCCACCTTTAATGACATACCATTGCGGGCGATTGGTCACATCCAGTAGGCCGTGGTTAAGGAAGAATCTTGCAAAGAAAGGCAACGGAAACGCTCGCATATCTGCTAGCGTCGAAGACCAAATAGCCGCCCCCATTGGCAAAATATAGTTGTCACAGAAGTAGTCACTAAAATTACGTGAAGTGAGGAAGTCACCGAGTGTTAATTCGACCATATTGGGCTGATTGGCTATCTCCTTCACTTCTTTGTTAAAGCGGAGAATTTCAAAGATAAAAGAGTAAAATTTAGGATTTAACCAATTGCGCTTTTGAGCAAACAGCGTCGACACTGTATGGCCATTATATTCAAGACCATTGCTATCGTTTCTTACGCTGAAGCTCATTTGGCTTGGTCTGCCCTCCACTCCAATCTCTTCCATCAAAGCGATAAAATTAGGGTATGTTCTGTCGTTGTAAACAATGAAGCCTGTATCGACAGAATAAGAGCGACCTTCTACCTCAACATCGACGGTAGCTGTATGCCCACCGATGTAACCATTCGCTTCAAACATGGTGACGTCGTGCTCTCTCTGTAAATAATAGCCACAAGTTAGTCCTGAGATTCCCGTTCCTATAATTGCTATTTTCATCGTCTTATTCCTATCCTTGAGCGAGTAGCTTGGCAGTCAGTGCGTTTTGCCAGCGATATGGGAGAGCGCCGATCAAACGTAAAATCGAGGTGAACTTCCTAGGGAAATAGATATGGTCTTTTCCTTTCGCCAGCCCATCTCTGATTTCTTGAGATGCCCGCTGTGGCGAGATCAACATCGGCATTTCAAAGGTGTTCTTGTCGGTGAGGGGTGTTTTGACAAATCCGGGGTAAATAATCGATACATCTATACCCTGCGGCTTAAGATCTACCTGAAGTGTTCGTGCTAGATAGCTCACCGCTGCTTTTGATGCGCCATAAGCTTCCGCTCTCGGCAGGGCGACTTCACTCGCTATCGACCCTACGATGGCGAGTCGTTGTCCAGATGCAAAATACTTCTGGCAAGCCTCAATAGCGTTGGTAAGCCCAATAACGTTAATGTCGAAAACGCGCTTCATAAGCAGCGCATCAAGCTTGCCGTCATCGATATACTCGCAATCCCCCGCATTCAAAATCCAGAGGTCCGGAATGCTGTGTAAGTTACTCAGGGCATGAGTTGTGGCTGCTAGGTCAGTGAGATCAAAAGCGACTGGGTGTAAGTTGGAAAACATCTCTTTTAGATCACTTAACCGCTCTTCATTTCTTCCGCAGGCATAGACCTCGAAGCCATTATCGGCGTAATCTTTTGCAAGTTGGAGACCAATCCCTGAAGTGGCTCCTGTTATCAGTACCGTCTTCATTTGCCCAACCTTTGCTTAATCGTTTTAATCACTGAGCCGAGCAGAGGCAGATTTTCGTAAAGCATCTCACCGAGGTCAAAGTAATCACGATGGTAAATAACTCGACCTTGCGAAAACTTTAGGTGGCTGACGCCGTTCACATATATCACAGAGCCTTTTGATAACTTTGGATGCTCTAGAGCCATCTGCCACGTTAGAAATCCGCTATTTCCCGTTTGTTGGTGCTCTAAAATATTGAAATCGCAACGCGTCACATTGGTATAAAGCGATTCAAAGTAGCTTTCTAACTCTTGCCACCCTTCTAGTCTGTGAGCAGCATCTTCAAACACCACCTCGTCATGATAAACATCAGACAAAAGATGAAGATTTGATTTGTTCAGCTGCTGATAAACCTCGCCTACCGCCTGTACATCCATTTAAAGCACCTCTCACAATCTTGTACATAATTTTATTTTGTACAACAACCTAACCATAGATGATTTCTTAAAGTTGTACAAATTTTTATTTGTTTAATATTTTGTATAACTTGTACGAGAGGTTTTTTAAAAGGGATCAAAAAAAGGCTTGGTTATAAACCAAGCCTTTTCAATCAATTAGAAGTTAAATCTACGAATTGCGCAGTGCTGAGATACGTTTATCTAGCGGAGGGTGGCTCATCAGTAGCTCTGTCATCGAGCGTTTGCCGTTGATGCCAAACGCCATCATAGAACCTTCTAGTTGAGACTCGTGGCTTACTTTTAGTCGCTCTAGTGCTGCAATCATCTTATGCTTACCCACTAACTGGGCCGCACCTGCATCAGCATGAAACTCACGATGACGGCTGTACCACATGGTGATGAAGCTCGCCAAGAAGCCAAACAACAACTCCAACACCATACTTACACCAAAGTAGACCATCATGTTGCTGCCGCCCTCTTCTTCATTGTCGTTAGACGCGACAATATTGGCGATAAAACGCGACAAGAAGATGACAAAGGTGTTCACCACACCTTGCATCAACGTCATGGTTACCATGTCGCCATTAGCAATATGACTCACTTCATGCGCCAAAACAGCTTCAGCCTCATCACGGGTCATGTTGTGAAGAAGACCTGTTGAGACAGCAACTAAAGAGTCATTACGCTTTGCACCCGTCGCAAATGCGTTGATATCCGCTGAGTCGTAAATCGCAACCGTCGGCATACCAATACCCACTTGCTCTGATTGACGACGAACCGTTTCTAATAACCAATGTTCGGTCTCGTTACGTGGACTTTCAATGACCATGCCGCCAACAGAACGAAGCGCCATTCCCTTTGACATCATCAATGAGATAAATGAACCACCGAAACCAAAAACAGCAGCCATCACAAGCAAGCCAGATAAGCTACCTGGTTGCATTCCCGTCATTGCATAAACAATGTTAAGAACAACACTTAACACCAGAACAACAGCTAAGTTGGTTGCAAGAAATAACATTACTCGCTTCATTACTTTTCTCCAAAAACCGGAAGCATTTTATTATCGCCCCTAAGAATCACTCTTGGGACTGTTCTTTACCTAATAGATATAGTCTATCCCCTTTAATTACAAGGTTAAGAAGTAAATTGAAACATTTGATTTCTAGAAAGTAAGTTTAGATTTAACACTTAACAAACAATAGATATGACAAATGATTGGAGAGCCAGAAATAAGGCTACGACTTTTGCGTTAGACTTTGGTCGTATTGTGACTGTTTTCAAACGTGCTAGATTTAGCTGAGATTAAAAATCCATGTAATAAGGGAACAAAATCATGGTTGAAACTAACAACTATCAAATGGCTATTGATCTGTTGTGTTGTCATCTAGGTATTTCTGAGGATGAAGCAAAGCAACAACTTGGAATCTCGGTAGAGGATCAAACTCAAAAACGCATTATCGAAACACAAAGTGCGTTAATGGGTTTAAACCAAGACAAGTAACAAAGACTAATGTTGAAAAGGCTGCCAAATCAATTTGGCAGCCTTTTGCTTTTTATCGATTAAGAAGTGGTGAAACATCTATATACTTCGCCAGATCTTTGCGCTTAACTTTGGGAACATACGGAATTTCACCAAGTTTTGGCGCTGCAATTTTGTTTTCAAGCATTTCAATAATTTCAGCGTAGTGCTCTGTACCTGGGTTAACTCGGTTTGCTACCCAACCGATCACTTCCACGCCATCGGCTTTAATCGCATCGAGCGTTAGCATTGCATGGCTAAGACACCCAAGTTTAATACCAACTACCAATACCACTGGCAGTTTTTCTTGCTGTACCCAACTTGATAAGCACTCCTGCTTTGAAACAGGTACGCGCCAACCGCCTGCACCTTCAACCAGTACGATATCTGAGTTTTGCTTGTGCTCAGAGAGTTTGTCACTCAGTACTGAATATTCGATTTCCACATTCTCACGAATAGCGGCAATGTGAGGAGAGGCAGGAAGCTCTAATGCATAAGGATTTACGTCATCGTATGCAACACTCACTGTTGCAGCTTCTTGTAGATACAAAGCATCCGAGTTACGGAAACCTTGCTCAGTTTTGTCACTGCCTGCCGCTACTGGCTTATAGCCAATCGTTTTTAAATCCTTTTCAGCAAGCGCATTCAAGATTGCTTTCGAAGCAACCGTTTTTCCAACATCGGTATCCGTACCCGCAATAAAAAATGCATCAATCATAGATTAATAACCCCTAAACAGACCTGATATGTTGCAGGTAGAAGACCCTGATGACTTCGATAAGTTTGATATTCATCTTCGACTCTGAGTAATGCACTACGACTTGTTAGCCCATTCGCTCGCCCATCGATATGGGTTGCGCCGATGCCTTTTAAGTCACGCATTAGCGCAAAAGACGTTTCATACCAAACCTTGATAGGCGCTAAGTCTAGTTGATGCGCATGGCATTCAGATTGCGCTAACGCAATTTTTACCTGATTGAATGGAATAAAGTCGTTGACGTGTTGATATGAGTCAATTTTTGCCCATGCCTGTTTAAGTTCAAGTAACGAACCATCGAGTAACGTGGATAAATACGCACATCCCTTCGGCTTCACTACACGTTTAATCTCTCTCAAGGGAATACTAAGGTCGTCACACCACTGCAATGCTAGGCTAGAAAATACGTAATCGAACTCATTGCTCTTAAATGGCAAACATTCCGCATCTCCCTGCTGATAGTAAACATTGACCACTCCACACCGTAGTTTAGCTTCTGCGAGCATCTTGTCAGATAGATCGAAGCAGACGACAGTTGCACCGCGTTTTAAAAGCTCTAATGAAAAGTATCCGGTTCCGCAGCCAATATCGAGTACGGTTTTTCCAGTAAGGTTTTGGGGCATTTTATCGAGCAGACGATGTCCAACGTCACGTTGAAACGCCGCATGTTGATCGTAGGTATTTGCAGCTCGGCCAAATGCCTCAGCAATCGCCGCTTTATTAACCATGTCCTTAGAATCTATCACTACAGCCTGATTCATTAACTTACATTCCTTTCACAGCTTGCTTAAGTGCATCAGCTAATTTGATGACATCTTGCTTATCATGTTTAGCGGTGAGTGTAATTCTCAACCGTGCGCTGCCTGTTGGTACGGTAGGTGGGCGAATCGGCATCACCCAGAAACCCTGTTGGCGAAGTTGATTTGATACACTCAGTGCTTTGTAAGCAGAGCCCACTATGAAGGGCTTTATTGGGGTAATCGTCTCTCTGTAGCCTTCACAATCCTGAAGTTGTTCATCAAAACATCGAGATAGCTCAGCTAGTTTTACTCTGCGCCATTCTTGTGTCTCGATCATTCCTGCTGCTTTATTTAATGCCACGGCTTGAGAAGGAGGAATCGCCGTTGAGTAAACATGATGTTTAGCGAACTGGGTTAAGTAGTCTCCAATCGAGTTGCTACACATAATCGCCGATCCCGATAGACCAAACGCTTTACCAAAGGTCACCACCAATATTTCAGGTTGGATCCCAGCGTAATCACAACTGCCCTTCCCTTTGTTGCCCAATACTCCTACACCGTGAGCATCATCAACCGCTAACCAAGCGTTTTGTTCAATTACCGATTTAATCGCCTTTAGCGGAGAAAGGTCACCATCCATGCTAAACACACCTTCAGTCACGACCAAGGCACTTTGAGTAAGTAAGGTTTTTAAGTGTGTAACGTCATTGTGCTTGAAGCGCTTCATCATTGCGGGAGAAAGCATGCCAGCCTCAATTAACGAAGCATGATTTAACTTATCTTGCAGCAGAAGATCTTGTTTTGTTAGCAAAGAGAACAGTAACGCTTGATTGGCAGAAAAACCGGATCCAAACAATATCGCTCTTTCAAATCCAAGCCACTGACACAAGGTCTCTTCAAGTTTTTGGTGCGCAGAACTAAAACCTGTGACGAGTGGAGACGCACCACTCCCATTGCCATATAGGTCGAGCGCTTCTTGCCATGCCTTAGTTAGCTCCTTATCTGAAGCTAAGCCAAGATAATCATTACTTGAGAAGTTTAGATACTCTTGCTCATCATGGGTTAAGCTAACGGTATTGCTTGATTCTACAGCTTTAAGCGAGCGAGTTAAGCCCTTAGCTTTTCGCTCACTAAGGGCTGATTCAATACGTTGATCAAACACTTGCATCGTAGAATAGGTCGTCTTTGGTTGGTCTCGCTGCAACACGCTCTACAACGCGATCAAGAAGATCATTCTCTTCAATTTCATCAGGCTTTTGAGAAACTTCTTGGCTGTTAATACCAAGCTTATTAAATAGCTGCATATCTTTATCTTCTGACGGATTTGGCGTTGTCAGCAATTTGCAGCCATAGAAAACCGAGTTAGCGCCAGCCATAAAGCATAACGCCTGCATTTGCTCATTCATGTTTTCACGGCCAGCCGAAAGACGGACAGCAGAGCCAGGCATCATGATACGTGCAATCGCGATCAGGCGGATAAAGTCGAATGGCTCAACATCATCAACCTCTTCTAGTGGTGTACCTTTTACTTTAACAAGCATGTTAATTGGCACACTTTCAGGGTGGGTAGGCAGATTCGCCAGCTCAACCAGTAGGCCTGCCCTGTCGTTCGCACTCTCGCCCATACCAATAATGCCGCCAGAGCAAATCTTCATTCCTGCATCACGAACGTGTGAAAGTGTGTCTAAGCGATCTTGGTAAGTACGCGTGGTGATGATGCTGCCATAAAACTCAGGTGAGGTATCTAGGTTATGGTTGTAATAGTCTAAACCTGCATTCGCAAGTGATTTTGCTTGGTCAGATGTTAGCATACCCAGTGTCATACAGGTCTCTAGGCCCATCCCTTTGACACCTTTGATCATTTCAGTCAGGTGCGGCATGTCGCGCTCTTTTGGGTTCTTCCACGCAGCGCCCATACAAAAGCGAGTTGAACCAGCGCTTTTCGCTTTTTGAGCAGCATCAAGCACGCGTTCAACTTCCATTAAGCGTTCTTTTTCAATATCCGTGGTGTAACGGGCACTTTGCGGGCAATACTTACAATCCTCTGGGCAAGCACCTGTTTTAATAGAAAGCAGCGTACTGACTTGTACATGGTTATGTTGTTGATATTGACGGTGAACCAATTGCGCTTCGAACAACAGATCCATAAATGGTTTTTCCATAAGGCCGCGAACTTGCTCAATAGTCCAGTTGTGACGTACTTCCACGTGCTTTCCTTTGATTATTGTTGGTTTGATTACTTGGCTAGTCTACTGACACCATGTAGACTGTCAACACAACAAAAAATCAAAAGTTTACATTTGATTATTTTTTAATCAATCAAATTTCAGGAACTGGACATGGATCTCGCTTTCGACCGCCGTCATATATGGCATCCTTATACTTCAACGTTAACACCTCTGACCTGCTACCCTGTGACATCAGCAAAAGGGGTTCACTTACAACTCGAAGATGGAAAACAGCTCGTAGACGGTATGTCTTCTTGGTGGTCGGCAATTCATGGCTATAATCATCCTCATCTCAATGCAGCGGCTCATACTCAGATTGATAAAGTGTCTCACGTTATGTTTGGCGGGATCACGCACGACCCTGCAATCAATTTGTGCAAAAAATTACTCTCATTTGCACCAAGTAATTTGCAGCATGTGTTTCTCGCAGATTCAGGTTCAGTAGCGGTTGAAGTCAGCTTAAAAATGGCTCTGCAATATTGGCATGCGAAGGGTGAGTCTCGACCTAAATTCTTAACCCTGCGCGACGGTTATCATGGCGATACATTTGCCGCAATGTCAGTCACCGATCCAGATAACTCCATGCACTCTCTGTACAAAGGCTTCCTACCTGAGCACATTTTTGCAGCTTCACCAAATACTGGCTTTTGGCAAGATTGGGATCAAAGCGATCTTGATGACTTCAAATCTAAGATTTCTCAGCACCATAAAGAGATTGCTGCCGTCATCTTAGAGCCGATTGTTCAGGGTGCCGGCGGGATGCGAATATATCACCCAGAGTTCCTTAAAGGTGTACGAGAGCTGTGCGATCAATTTGGGGTATTATTGATTCTCGATGAAATCGCAACGGGATTTGGACGCACAGGCAAAATGTTTGCTTGCGAACATGCTGAGATTCAGCCTGACATTTTATGTGTAGGCAAAGCATTAACCAGTGGTTATATGACGCTTTCAGCAACGCTAGCCTCAAGTGAAGTTGCAAATACCGTTTGCGGAGGTGAAGCAGGCTGCTTTATGCATGGCCCGACCTTTATGGGTAACCCACTAGCTTGCGCCGTCGCCACTGCGAGTATGGAGCTGCTAGAGAACAATAAATGGCAAAGCCAAACCAGCCAAATTGAACAGCTGTTTGCAGAACTGCTGCCTAAACTAAAAAAATATCAATTAGTTAAAGATGTTCGCTGGTTAGGTGCCATTGGCGTTGTTGAGACAACAACTCCAGTCAATATGGAAAAGATTCAAGCACTGTTTGTCGAACAAGGTGTGTGGATACGTCCATTTGGCAAGCTTATCTATATGATGCCACCTTATATCAGCGAGCCAGAACATATCGAAAAGCTAATTTCAGCAATCGAGGCTGCGCTAAACAGCCCTGAATGCTTTAGTTAGTTATTTGTATTACTCTCGCAAAAACAAAACAGGCTTCCAATTGGAAGCCTGTTTTAGATTCAATTCTAGTAACTATTACTCTTGGTCAATCATCCAACGACGGAACGCTTTACGCTCCTCTTTAGATGCTTTTAGATACCAAGCTTTTAGCTGTTCCACATTGCTAGTCGCCACTGGCTTAGCCGGAGAGGTTTTCTCTACTTTACTTGAAGTAGAAGTCACTGCAGCTGTCGTCGTTGCTGCTACAGCAATCGCTTGGGCTTCAACAGGCTTGTCGATAAGTTGGCCGTTGTTGAAGTAAATACCTTTCGATTGGTTATACTCAGAGACTAAATCATCAATGGCGAAGTATGGTAATAGCCCGCCTTTAGAAGGAAGTTTCTCTTGAGAGTAGCTGAGGTTTACGTCGTCTTGACGTAATACCCATTTAGGCTGCTCATTACTGAACGCTCTTGTCGCTTCTTGAATACTTCTTGCTTGCGGGTTGTTGATCTTAATCTCCTCACCCGTCACTTTAAAAGAAAGTACATAAGGCTCAGAAGTAAATACTTTCGCCGAACTGCCTCGACCTAATTCTTTATCCATTTTGATGACTAGTTGAACATCACCGTCAGGGATCTGCTGCTTACCTATTTTCGATTCTGCTTGCTGCCCATTGACATACAGTACAGACAGCCCTTTCTCTGGAATTAATGTTGCAGCACCCGCTGACATAGATGAGAAAGCAAATAGAGTTAACATCCATTTCTTCATAATAATACTCTTTATTCCTGCGTAGTTTTGCTGTCAATTTTAACAAGGCATGTCGAAAGTGAAAAGCAATAAACATTTGTTATTTAGACAAAAAAAGCCACCCAATGGGTGGCTTCATATTTAATCATAAAGCTTCAATTAGAATGTAGCTTTGATACCAACGCCGTAACCTACGTCAGTGTTTTTCTTGTCGTTGTCACCAACTTCTACGTAAACTGTAGTGTTTGGAGCAAGAGCGTAACCTGCGTTTAGGAACCACTCGTTGTAATCTTCTTTAGAAGCTACGCTGTTGTCGATTTTAGCGAAGCCACCAGCGAAAGTAGTCTTGTTCCAAGTGTAATCTGCTGCGATTGCAACTGTATCAGTGTCAGACTTAGTGCCAGATTTTGGCTTAAGTTCTGTATTGTAGTAACCAACTTCAAGGTTTAGGTTTTCGAAACCAGCGTAACGAGCTTCAAGAGCTAGTAGAGATTGGTCTGCATCGTAAGTAGTAGTAACACGAGTAGTAGTTACAACACCGTTAGTTACAGTTTCAGTGTCTTTGTTTGAAGTACCTTTAAGCTCAGCAGCACCGTAGAATGCTGTGAAGTCAAAATCAGCTACACGGTAGCCAAGTTTAGCATCGAAGTAGTTGCCGTCTTTACCGATTGCTTGAGCGTCGTGCTTATCTTGGATAAGACCTAGACCTGCGTAGAAAGAACCGTTGTCGTAGTCGTAACGAACTGCTTCTTCACCACCGAAACCTTGGTCTTCGAAGAAAGAGCTAACACCGAATAGGTAGTCAGAACCGATACCAGCGTCATCTAGTTGAGTATCTAGTTTACCGATTTTAAGTGAACCAACAGTTGTGTGGTAGAAACCTACGTATACGTTACCAACTGAAGTTTTGTCGTTTGCACGGTCGCTGTTATCACCAGAGAACTCTAGGAAAGCGCCAACTTGAAGATCATCGTTTACTGCGTAACGAGTATCGAAGCCGAAATCAGCATCATCGATTTCTTGTTTAGTAGTTTGGTTGTCACCGATCGCTTTTTTGTAACGAACTTCAACGTCACCAGTCATGTTAACTGTTACGCCGTCCTGGTTGTAAAGTTCGATAGCTTGAGCAGACGTCGCTGCCATAAGTACTGAAAGAGCTACTAGAGTCTTTTTCATAATAATCCACTGCCTTTTCTATAGAATGGGAATTCCTTGTCCGGTTCCCTTTATGTTTTTTGATGATGATTCCAATCTCTTAATGGTCGGATATCATCGCCACTTAATTTCGGGGTCTAGATTGCAAAAGATTATGCGACGTGTCAAATGATCTAAAAAACTTTGATAAAAAAACATAAAATCAATACAAATCAATAGGTTACAGAGTTTCAAGGTTAAATTTCGAGCGACATCATGGTTTAATGACGACTTTGTTAGTTTCTTCTAATAAAACTATTTTTAGATTTTAATTCTTAAAAAATCGCAAAACACATCAGACAACAAAATAATTCACTACAAAAGCAAAACCATTGGCGTGATATATTTTTTACATTTAGAATTAATTGTAAGTACCTGAAGGTTCAGTTTTTTTTTGTGAACAAGATCCACATTTGATTAATAAGGATTCTATTTCGTGAACTAAGTAGTACTTAGAGAACTGTGCTATGATGCGACACCCGCAATATAGGTCACAGTATGCTAACCAGTAAAATTCAACAATCCATTCGTACCAGTTATCAAAATCTACAATCTCAGCTAGAAAACTTTGTACCTCGTCGAGCTCAGAACTATCTTGTTGCGGAGATAGCAAAAACATTGTGTGGCGAATATCACAATTCGACACGGATGATTGTCGCCGAAGCGGGCACAGGAATTGGTAAATCTCTCTCTTATTTAATGGCGACGATTCCTGTTGCCGTGCTGAATAATCGTAAAGTGGTTATTTCAACCGCAACCGTTGCTCTTCAAGAGCAATTGGTTGGAAAAGATCTGCCTCTGTATAGAAGACTCACAGATCGAGAGTTTTCATTTATTTTGGCGAAAGGTCGCCAACGCTACTGCTGTGCAGAAAAACTGGCTTCAGCGAGTGGCGTTGATGGCGGTCAGCTCGCTATGTTTGAATCGAAACCAAAGAAGAAAGACGTTGAGTTACTTGAAACCATGTATAAGTCGCTAGCTCAAGGTAAGTGGGATGGTGATCGTGACAGTTGGCCCAAGCCAGTCAAAGATGAAATCTGGCAATTGATAGTCAGTGATAAGCACAGCTGCAACCTTAGTATGCCTGCGCATAGAGATTGCCCGTTTCAAAAAGCGCGTTCTGAGCTTGATAAAGCCGATGTCATCATTGCTAACCATAGCCTGGTCATGGCGGACGCGGATCTTGGCGGCGGTGTCATTCTGCCGGAACCAGAAAACACCATTTATGTTTTTGATGAGGCCCACCACCTGCCTCACGTTGCTCGTGACCACTCTTCTGCCGCGGCGAGTTTAAAAGGCGCAGCAAGTTGGCTTGAAAGACTTAATCAATCGGTGACCAAGTTTGCCAATATGGCCGATGAGAAAAGAGTCGCTCGGTTTAGAAATGAATTACAAGATTCAGTTCAACAGCTCATTCCTTCATTGAGCCAACTAGCAACGCGCTTTGATCCTGCTCATTTTGAAGAGAACATCTATCGTTTCGAAAATGGAGAACTGCCGAGCTGGCTTGAAGAAGAAGCCAAAGAGCTGAAAAAACTATCCCAAAAAGGCGCACAGTCGGTCGCAAAGGTGGCGGATCTTATCTCAGAGCGAGTTAAAGATGGCGAGCTTGCCAACCGACTCGCAGAGCCCGCTTTAGCAGAATTAGGCTTCTATATTCAACGCATGGATAACCTCGCGCAAGTTTGGAACCTGATGGCGGAGCCGTTACGAGAGAAAGGTGCCCCACTTGCCCGTTGGCTAGAAGTAAGCCCAGAGCGTGAAGGTGATTTCGTGGTCAATGTTTCTCCGCTCGAAGTTGGTTGGCAACTTGACCAACAAATATGGAGCCGCTGCGTAGGAGCCGTGCTTACATCCGCTACCATGCGAGCACTTAATTCCTTTAGCTTTTTCTGCCGTCAAGCAGGCGTGAGTGAAAAGGCAGAAGATGGCGTTAGGTTCCTTGCGCTCGCTTCTCCGTTTGACTATCAAAACCAAGCAGAGCTACATATACCGAAAATGTCCTGTGAACCTTCTGCGCCACAGTTTACTGAACAGTTAATCGAAAAACTGCCAGATCTGATTGAAAGTAATAAGGCAAATCTAGTTCTGTTCTCTTCTTATTGGCAGATGAACCAAGTGGCCGATGCCCTCTCAACAGATTTCGTAAAAAGAGGATGGGGCTTGCAGGTACAAGGGAAAGAGTCGCGCTCAGAAATACTAAAAAAACATAAAACACTGGTTCAATGCCAGAAAACGAGCGTTCTTTTTGGTACCGGGAGCTTCTCTGAAGGGCTAGATTTGCCAGGAGAGCTATTAGAAAACTTAATTATCACCAAGATACCTTTCGCTGTTCCTACCTCTCCTGTTGAACAAGCTCACGCCGAATACATTGAAAGTCGAGGCGGGAACCCGTTTATGCAAATCACTGTACCAGAGGCAAGCAAAAAGTTGATTCAGTCAGTCGGTCGTTTGCTGCGTAAAGAGCGTGATTCTGGTAAAGTCATCATCCTTGATCGAAGAGTAGTGACCAAACGTTACGGCAGCGCGTTATTGGACTCACTCCCTCCGTTTAAACGTATTATTGAATAACAGAGGTCAACATACCTACTCCCTCTCTATATATAGAATTAAAGAAGAATAACTATATGGAATTTTTTGAGCCAACCATGTTGTTGGTGTTGGCACTGGTCGCTTTCTTAGCAGGATTTATCGATGCGGTTGCAGGTGGTGGCGGAATGCTTACCGTACCAGCGCTATTGTCTTTGGGATTGCCTCCGCATATTGCGTTAGGTACCAACAAGCTTGCTGCTACATTCGCATCATCAACAGCCGCGTTTACTTACTATCGTAAAAAGTTGTTTAAACCCCAATGTTGGGTGCGCGCGTTTGTTGCCACTTTAATTGGTGCCATACTAGGTACTCTGTTTGTTGATCTGATCAGTACACAGTGGCTAGAAAAAATATTGCCACTGGTCATTCTTGCTGCGGCGATTTACACCATTTGGCACAAAACGCCGAGTAATGTGAACAATGAATCCCCACAACCCTGCCCTGTGTTAAACAAAAAGCAGTATGCGCAAGGTTTGACGCTTGGATTCTATGATGGCGTAGCTGGCCCTGGTACAGGCGCATTTTGGACAGTCAGTTCAATGGCATTGTATCGACTCAATATTTTGCTCGCTTCCGGCTTAGCCAAAGCGATGAATTTCACCAGTAACTTCACTTCTTTAGTGACCTTCGCAATACTTGGTCATATAGATTGGGTACTTGGCTTGACCATGGGCGTGTGCTTAATGGCGGGCGCATTTGTTGGCGCTCACTCTGCGATACGCTTTGGCGCAAAATTCATTCGCCCTGTTTTTGTTACGGTCGTCAGTATCCTTGCAGTAAAACTCGCATACGAAGCTTGGTTTGTTAACCTTTAGGCCCATTTATGAGTAAAGTTAAGCTGTTACAATCAACGCTTGAACAACTCGCCATCAACGCTGCGGCTTTAGATCGACAGCGTGGTGAGCACCATCTCGCCCTTTTTGACGAGCGACTGTTTCGGTGTAAAGCCAAATTACTCGTTCCATGCGTCAAGGAAACTCAGTCGACACTAGACAGTATCATTCGCGAAGAAGATGCAGGAAAGCTGACGGCTATGCGTGCCGAGTACCTGACTGAACGTTTGCTGGCCCAGATCAGTGCTATTCAGCGTGAACTTGCCACTACAACTATTCGTAAAAACGAGCCTAAACACAGCAGCTATTTCAGAAAGCCGATCAACGAGCTCTACCAACATTTGGCGCAGCACCAAGAATGGGAGCGACGCTTAATGGAGATGGTGCGAGACAAAGAACTTGCGCTTCAATACGCGCCGCCATTTCAGCAACAATCTGCACAGCAGGCGCTAATGGCCACTGAGCAACGACTGCAACGCTGCCAAGAAGCCAAACTCAAAATAGAAAAGCAAATTACCTACAGAGAGAGAAATCAGTAATGTCTTCGTCGAACTCAGGATTAGACAACGCACCGGATGAAATCAAACTTGCGGTTGATCTTATCTACCTTTTAGAAAGCAATGAGGTTGATCCTAAAGTCGCACTCGAAGCCATCAAGATTGTTCAAGCAGATTTAGAAAGTAAGTTGGAGAACTCATGTACCAACTAAGCTTTGATCTTAAGCATTTCCTCGCAGAGTTCTGGCACAAGAAACCAACCGTCATTAAAGGTGGATTTACCAACTTCATTGATCCTATTTCTCCTGATGAGTTAGCTGGCCTCGCGATGGAAGAAGAAGTGGATTCACGCTTCATCACCAACAAAAACAACAATTGGACAGCGCAACATGGGCCGTTTGCTGAATCTCATTTCGAGTCTTTAGATGAATCACATTGGCAGTTGGTCGTGCAAGCGTGTAACCATTGGCACTTGGGTTCCGCTGAATTGATCGAACCTTTTAAATCGTTGCCTAATTGGTTATTTGATGACTTAATGGTTTGCTTCTCAGCACCTAAAGGGGGTGTTGGTCCCCATATCGACCAATACGATGTGTTCATTATTCAAGGTAGTGGAAAACGTCATTGGCGAGTTGGCGATAAAGACGTTGGCCAATACAAAGAGTCGATTCAAGCAGGCGCCTTAAGACAAATTGAAGGGTTTGATGCGATTATTGATGAGATTTTAGAGCCCGGCGACATTCTTTATATTCCACCTGGTTTCCCTCATGAGGGCGACACACTTGAACCTAGCATGAGCTACTCAATCGGTTATCGTTCACCGAAAGAGCAAGAGCTGCTCAGTAACTTTGCCGATTATGTCTTAGCGCATGATATGGGCGATGTTCATCTTCACAACCCAAATATGAAGCCTCAAGCAAGTTACGGCGAAATCTTAGCTTCAGATACAGATTTGCTCGCTGACATGCTAAAGAACGCTTTAAACTCTGACGCTGATATTAAGCAGTTCTTAGGTGCTATGCTCAGCCAATCTCGCCACCAGCTTGACGTTGTCGAGCCAGAAGAATTGATGACTTCGTCAGAGATCTTCGATCACCTCAATACTTCGGGCACACTGCGTAAAGTATCGGGAGTCCGCGCTTTATATCATCAGCAAGCTGCTGATACAGCCTATATTAACGGTGAAGCTTTCCAAGTCAGAGAAAAGTGGCTGCTTGATGCGTTATGTAATCATGAATGTATTGATATTCATTCTTTTACTAATGTGACCGATGAGCAGGCAGTGAGCCTTCTTACTGAGCTTGTCAACAAAGGCTATTGGTATCTCGATTAAACTACTGGTATCGAAACTAAAAGGGCTTCGTACAACGAAGCCCATTTGATTTTTAACTGTGAGAATCGAATATCTAAACTTTAAACTGATTCACCAACTGCTGCTGCTTATCAGACAGATCGGCAATTTGAGCACTCACCGTCTCTGACTCTTCAGCTTGAGTGAGAATTTGCGCGCTCAAGTCCCTGATGTTACTCACACTCTGGTTAACCTCTGCCGAAACAGACTGTTGCTCTTCGGCCGCCTTAACGATCTGAGTGTTCATATCATTGATCGATGCGATTGCTTCAAAAATCTGACCTAACTCTTTCGCTGCATTTTGTACTTGCACAGCAGAATCATTGGCAAGATCGTTACCATCTTGAATCGCTTGAACCACATCTCGCGTGCCATTTTGCACGTTTTCGATCACTTGTCTGATTTCACCAACGGATTCTTGAGTTCGGCTCGCAAGATTACGAACTTCGTCAGCAACTACCGCAAAGCCTCTTCCTTGTTCACCTGCCCTGGCGGCTTCAATGGCGGCATTAAGTGCAAGTAGGTTAGTTTGCTCAGATATACCCTCGATTACAGATAATATCTCAGTGATATTGGCATTGTTGGTCGCCAGTTCTTCCACAACGGGAACAGCGGCTGTCATGCGCTCGACCAAACGCATCATCTCCTGCTGAGATTTCTCAATCACATCTTGACCAGTTGCAGCCGCCTCGTTTGCCTTCTCAGCCTCTCGCACTGCCACTTCAGCGTTTTGAACCACCAAGCCCGCCGTTTGAGTCATCTCTTCAGATGCCGTTGCGACTAAATCAACTTCTTTGAACTGCGAGTCGCTACTGGTGCGAGTTTGCTGCGCGGCAACTCGCGACTGTTGGGTTGTTGTTCCTACTTGAATCGTCGTATCGACAACTTCACTGATAATT
The DNA here is from genome assembly GCF_059295395.1 of Vibrio sp. SCP2. Taxonomy (NCBI): domain Bacteria; kingdom Pseudomonadati; phylum Pseudomonadota; class Gammaproteobacteria; order Vibrionales; family Vibrionaceae; genus Vibrio; species Vibrio sp. SCP2. The sequence goes on from NZ_JCAFVV010000003.1 coordinate 316,266, forward strand.
GATTGCAGCTTATCTAAGAAACGGTTGAAACCGATCGCGAGCTGTCCGATTTCATCTTGCGACTTCACATCTAAGCGTTGGGTTAAATCCCCTTCACCTGAAGCGATATCATCTAAGCGTGCAACCACTTCTCGGATTGGCTTCACTAAACGTGAGGCAGAGAAGGCAATCGTAGCAAGACCAAGCACAACAAGCACAATACCTGCGATAAGCTCTGTCGTCACACTCGACTCGACTTGCTGGCTGATTATCTCATCTAGAGCCTCTGCATCTGCAAGCACACTAGAGCGAGGTAGATCAAATAGCACCCCCCAAGTCTGATTCGCGACCATAATTGGTGCAAACACACTTAGCCACTGACCGTCTTCACTCCACTGTGTCTGAACAGATTGGCCAAACAATAGGTCAGTTAACTTATCCGGAGAAACAATGTCACTCGTAAAAGGCTGGCCGACCGCACTAGATGGATTATCACTGGCGATCAATGACCCGTCTAAGCTGATCAGATTGACATGACCACTGCCAGAGAACAGCTGTTGATCAGAGTTAACGACAATCCCTGACAGACCATCTAATCGCAGGTCGATGCCAAAGAAACCAATTGTTGTATCATCAATCAAGAGTGGAATTGAAATTGAACTGGTTAAGAATGCCCCGCCATCTTGAGTGACCACTCTTGGCGTGGTAATACAGGTATCACCCGACGCTAATGGGCAGTAGAAACGCTCACTGTTGGTTGCATCTTCTAATACGGCTTCAGATAAAACACTCGAAACAATGTTTTCACCATTTTGCGCTGTCATCCAATATGGCGCAAATCGACCAATTTCATTGGACCCAACATACTCAGCGTCAACATAGTTACTGTCTTCGTTATCAAGCATATTGGGCCTAAACACCAAGTAGGCACCTTGTACAGTGTCAAAATCTATAACCGCTCTGCGTACCATCTCATCCAATGCAGTTCGCAATTCTTCACTATCACCAAAGTTTTCTTCACTTAGGTTCTTTTGAAACATCACGCTAGATGCGAGCATCTCTGCTCGGTACAAAGCTTCATTTAGAAACTCTGAAACTTGCGTTGCATTAAGCAAGGCGCGAGTCTCTACAATCTGTTCTGACTTGTCGATAACAGACTTTGAACTTTGCTGTTTGATCTGGTGTTGATTAGAAATCGCGTTATAAACGGAAAAGCCAATCAAAGAAAGAGAAGTAACAAGCAGGCAAAAACCTGCTAGGAGGGTGATTTTCCACTGCACTGATAACGTTCGCATAATACATCCTTATAGCAAACTCGGTGTTTCAAATAGACAAATTAATTAGTAAGCATCATTGGAATTACACCATAAACAAAGTAGATATCAATCGAAAGTTTAAAAAAATGTTAATAACTGCTAAGTCGGTTCATCACCTTCGCCGCAAACGATAATTGGTGCTAGTATTGCCTTACAAAAATTCGAACAGCCACAAGCAAGGAACTGAAATGAAAGTTATTTCATTTAATATCAACGGTCTTCGTGCCCGCCTTCATCAACTACAAGCCGTGATCGATAAGCATCAACCTGACGTTATCGGCCTACAAGAAATCAAAGTTCACGACGAAGCCTTCCCCCTAGAAGATGTGGAAGCAATGGGTTACAAGGTGTACTTCCATGGGCAGAAAGCGCACTACGGCGTTGCCATGCTGTGTAAGAAAGAACCTATCTCAGTTCAAAAAGGTTTCCCAACCGATAACGAAGATCATCAAAAGCGTATGATCATGGTGACGTTAGAAGATGATAATGGTGAAAAAATCACTGTACTTAATGGCTACTTCCCACAAGGCGATAACATCAGCCACGAAACCAAGTTCCCATATAAGCGTCAGTTCTATAAAGACTTGATGACTTACCTCAACGATCATCACAACAATGATGAGCAGCTTATCGTTATGGGCGACATTAACATCAGCCCAATTGACGCCGACATCGGCATTGGCGAACCAAACCGTAAGCGTTGGCTGAAAACCGGTAAGTGTTCGTTCCAGCCGGAAGAGCGCGAATGGTTGAAGACACTATTAGACTGGGGCTTTGTCGACACTTTCCGTCAAATCCACCCAGATGTGAACGATCGTTTCTCGTGGTTTGATTACCGCTCAAAGGGGTTCCCTGATAACCGTGGCCTACGAATCGATGTGGTTCTCGCCACACCTAAGCTTGCTGAGAAATGTATCGAATCAGATGTTGACTACGAATTACGTGGTATCGAAAAACCTTCTGATCACGCACCGATTTGGTCGACGTTTAAATAAAGAGCTGGAGAGCTGGAGAGCTGGAGAGCTGGAGAGCTGGAGAGCTGGAGAGCTGGAGAGCTGGAGAGCTGGAGAGCTGGAGAGCTGGAGAGCTGGAGAGCTGGAGAGCTGGAGAAAAATTAAAAGGGTTGGCACTATGTGTCAACCCTTTGTTTTATTTCATATAACTAGAAAGTATCACTTCTAGTTTTCCAGAAGCGAAGCGGTCTAGACTCTCGGAGCGCAGCGTTCCAAATCTAGATCGCAATAAAATCTGCTTTGTAATCTGGGTTTACGTCAGCTTCGTAATCTACGCCTTCAACACCAAAGCCGAATAGCTTCAAGAACTCTTCTTTGTACTCAACGTAGTCAGTCAGCTCTTTTAGGTTTTCAGATGTGATTTGTGGCCATAGGTCACGACAGTGTTGCTGGATGTCGTCACGTAGTTCCCAATCATCTAGACGTAGACGGTTCTTGTCGTCCACTTGTGGTGCACTGCCGTCTTCTTTGTATAGACGCTCACTGAACATACGGAAGATCTGTTCCATACAGCCTTCATGTACGCCTTCAGCACGCATCTTCTTAAATACCATCGCAATGTATAGTGGCATTACAGGAATAGCAGAACTTGCTTGAGTTACAACAGACTTAAGTACTGCAACATTCGCCGTACCACCTGTTGCTGAAAGCTTATCGTTAAGAGCCGTTGCAGCGCGGTCAAGGTCCATCTTCGCTTTACCTAGCGCACCATCCCAGTAGATTGGCCAAGTCAGTTCAGTACCAATGTAGCTGTATGCAACCGTCTTACAACCGTCAGCTAATACGCCCGCTTCAGATAGAGCGTTGATCCAAAGTTCCCAATCTTCACCGCCCATTACAGTAACAGTGTCTTTGATCTCTTCTTCAGTTGCCGGCTCTACGCTTGCTTCGATGATCACGTCTTTGTTGGTATCAACCGCTGTAGAAGTGTAAGTATCACCGATTGGCTTAAGTGATGAACGGATTAGTTCACCGGTTTCTGGCATCTTACGTACTGGAGAAGCCAGTGAGTAAACTACCATATCAATCTGACCAAGGTCTTCTTTAATCAATTCGATTGTCTTTTCTTTCGCTTCGTTAGAGAACGCATCGCCATTTAGGCTCTTTGCGTACAAACCTTCTTCACGAGCAAGCTTTTCAAACGCTACAGAGTTGTAGAAACCCGCTGTGCCAGGTTTTTTCTCTGTGCCTTCTTTCTCGAAGAATACACCGATAGTTGAAGCACCGCCACCAAATGCCGCAGCGATACGAGAAGATAGACCGTAGCCACTTGAAGCACCAACAACAAGTACACGCTTAGGTGCATCTTTGATTGGGCCTTGCGCTTTTGTGTAAGCAATTTGTTCTTTTACGTTAGCTTCACAACCCACTGGATGCGTTGTAGTACAGATAAATCCACGAATTCTAGGTTTGATGATCATATTCAACTTCCTTTAAAAAACCCCGCTAGGATAAAAGGTTCATCTGAAGATCGCATCTAATTTCTGTAAAAATGGCGCGAAAATGTAAGTGGTTGGAGCACTTTCAGCGGCTATCGAGATCTTTAGCAAAAAAGAAAGGCACCATCTGGTGCCTTTCGTATCTTTATTGTTACTTCGCTAAGCTGCAGTATTTAGCTTAGCTTTGCCCTTTTTTGGCTTACCATTGGTGTGAATCGCGCTAAAGTCATGGCTAAAGTGGTCCACTTGAATCGCTTTATAGCGAAGCTTGTCTGCCGCGACGATCTGATCCACTTCTTCCTGAGTTAGAACATCCGCTTCTAGTGCCTGTGCCAATCGGTCTGCCAGTAACCCTTTGCGAGCAACCTTACCTTCCTTCGCCGCACGCATTAGCTTACGCTCCAGCCCCTTAATGTCATACATAGCTAAGAATGTCGTTTCCATTAGGCCAACACTGTCATTCTCATCTTTGCCAACGTAGCAAAGGTTAGTCAATCGATCGCGCTGCGCACCCGGAGTCATTAAGGCTTCCGCTAGTTTCACCGTTAAATCGTCACTAGGCTTCGCAAAGTGGTTACCTAACGGGAAGATAAGAACTTTTAATAAACGTCCGACGGCTTTCTGAGGATAGTTAGTGAAGGCTTCTTGCAATGCATTAGCCGCATTGTATAAACAGTGCTGAACAGCATAGTGAACAAAGTCTAGATCTTGTTGCTGACGACCTTCATCCTCATATTTCTTAAGTGCTGCTGAAGCCATGTATAGATAAGCAAGAACATCACCTAAACGAGCAGAAATCATCTCTTTACGTTTCAGATCTCCACCTAGCGTCGCCATCGCAATATCAGCACTCACTGCAAGCGCACGGCTTAGGCGAGTCATCTCTTTGTAGTACTTCTGAGTCGCACCGCTCATGTCGGCTTTAATGAAACGAGAGCCTGTCAACGCCGCACCAAACGCACCGAAGGTGTTACCCATTGCATGTTTGATATGTTTAAACAGCAAGTCATCAAACTCTTTCGCACCCTCTTTTTGGTCAGGATTCGCTGCCGCTTCCATCTCTTTCAGTACGTATGGATGACAACGTGTCGCGCCTTGCCCAAAGATCATCAAGTTACGAGTAAGAATGTTGGCGCCTTCTACCGTAATCGCCACCGGAATACCCAAGTATGGCGATGCCAAGTAGTTCATTGGGCCATCTTGAATTGCACGACCAGAGTGAATATCCATTGAGTCATTAAGAATGGTACGGGCCATCTCTGTCATATGGTATTTAGCGATCGCGGTGACAATGCCCGGTTTCTCTTTAAGATCAAGAGAGGTTGTCGTCAGGGTTCGACTTGCTTCTAGTAGGTAAGTTAAACCACCAATTCGACCTAGCGATTCTGCTACCCCTTCAAACTTACCAATCGACATGCCAAATTGCTTACGAACATACGCATAAGCACCTGTCGTACGTGAAGTTAGGTGACCAACCGCAGTGCCCAATGCCGGAAGTGAAATACCACGACCTGCTGATAGACACTCAACGAGCATACGCCAACCTTTACCTGCGTAATCTTGACCACCGATCAACCAGTCCATTGGAATGAACACATCTTTACCAAAGGTTGGGCCGTTCATAAATGCTAACCCGAGTGGGTCATGGCGCTCACCGTTTTCAACACCTTTATGATCTGCTGGGATAAGAGCACAGGTGATACCCAATTCTTTCTTGTCACCCATCAAACCATCTGGATCGTACATCTTGAACGCTAAGCCAAGAACAGTCGCAACAGGTGCTAGTGTAATGTAGCGCTTGTTCCAGTTGATACGAACACCTAAGACTTCTTTGCCTTCATGCTCGCCGTAACAAACAATACCTTCATCTGGAATACCACCAGCATCAGAGCCCGCTTCTGGGCCAGTAAGCGCAAAACATGGGATATCAGTACCATCCGCTAGGCGAGGCAACCAATAATCTTTTTGTTCCTGAGTACCGTAGTGTGACAGAAGCTCACCTGGACCTAACGAGTTTGGTACCATCACACAAACCGCGGCACTGATACTACGGGTTGCAATTCGCGTTACAATTGTTGAGTTAGCCAATGATGAAAACTCACGACCACCGTACTCTTTTGAAATGATCAAAGAGAAGAAGCGCTCTTTACGCAGGTACTGCCAAACTTCAGGTGGCAAATCACGATCTTCTTTTACGATCTTATGGTCATCTAGCATAGCTAGCAGAGTTTCTAGCTCGTTATCCATAAACGACTGCTCTTCAGCCGTTAGGGTTGGCTTAGGATAATGGTGAAGCTTAGTGAAGTCAGGGCGACCAGAGAAAAGCTCTCCATCCCACCAAACACTACCCGCTTCCATTGCTTCCTTTTCAGTGCTCGATAGTGGTGGCAGCACTTTCTTAAACATTTTAAAAGCTGGGTCACTTACCCATTTTCTTCTTAGAGAGCCCATAATCAGATCCTTTTGTTCACTATTTAGTGGTCCAATATTTTTGTTATTTGTAGGTACTAGTTAAAACTTCGATTCCGCAGCGACGCCTGCTGCTAGGAATGGAATCAGTTGGTCAACAACAGATTTGGCATCCATTGCTTTTCCATAATCATTTTCAGCAATCTCAAGTAGCGCTTGACTCGAAGCCATTGTGAAAACACAAGTCCCGAGCGTGAAATGTAAACGCCAGAACAACTCTTCTTGAGTGAGCTTCGGATTCGCTTTCATTACCGATTGAGTAAACAGAGATAATGCTTCCGAATAACGAGTGGTGATAAACCAACGCAGATGGCCCTGCACATCGGTATAACCGCGACCGATTAATAGCATAAAGCGACTGGTTCCATTTGGCCGTACATCATTTAGATTACGTAACGGACCGCGTAGAGACTCAAACACGTCAGCCATCTCAAAACTTTCATTTAGGTTGAGGTTAATCAATGCATCTTGAACGGCTGGCATAAATGCTTCGAGGTATCGATCCAACACCGCTCTCACCAAGGTTTTCTTATCACCAAAGTGATAATTAACCGACGCTAAATTCACACCCGCTTTACTGGTAATAGTGCGTAGAGAGGTATCTTTGAAGCCATGTTCTGCAAACAGCGCTTCTGCTACATCAAGAATTTTCTCTTTGGTGGAGTTTCTACTTGCCATTTTAATCACTCGTATTAAACAACTGTTTGAAAATATACATCCGAAACAACAAAGCAACAAGCTGTTAACATCACATTTTTATAGATTGGTCTGACCACCATGTCTGGATTGGGTTCTAAGCGCTTGAAAGAAGAAAATTAAATATTTTTTGAAAAAAGTTGGAACTGTTTTGAAAACGCCCGGTCTGAATAAGTGTAGTTAGCAGAGCATTCGAGGGTTTGGACAACCCACTAAGTTTACAGGCCGTCAAACTTGTTTTCTTACTGAAGCTACTAATTTACGCTGCTTTTTCTTATTAACTCCTATGTTTATTTGTATCCGCCCAGAGCCTGATTGCTCTGGGCTTTTTTTATTTTGCGCGTTTAATACCAACCTGAGCAAAAACCCAACGAGAACTTAGCAAGTAGTTACTCACCATCCCTACCAGTATCCCAGCAACTAAGGCAATCAAAGGCCCTCTCCCTACTTCTCCTAAAACAGACGACAACAGCTTAAACACCAAGAAGTTTGGCAAGGCAGATAAGCTCGCGCCACACATAAACTTGATCCATTGCTGAGCCACATTTTGTTCTGTGTTTTGAAAAGTGAAGATGCGATTACCAAACCATGTCACCGTCGCGGCGCACACAAACGCGATTACACGGGCAATCATAATTGGCGTGCCTGACAGATAAAACAGAGCTGAAAAAACCAATGCATCGGCGACAAAGCCGATGCACCCAATCACTGCAAAGCGAAAAAGCTTGCTGTTCATGACTGTTGACCACAACGATACAATGAGCGACGACTCTTTGCGGTAAACTCGATAATGCAGCTTAACTGCTTTTCTTTAACCAGTTTATCTACTGCATTGCGTTCTCCAATCAGCTGCACCTGAGACAAGGAATTAAGTTCCGATTCATCACTGAGTAACTTCGCCTGACCAGAACTGTAAAACTGACCGGAGAAAGGACGTGAGCCCACATAGTAGGTAGCAACGTCAGGCTGAGCCATTCTAAGAATGACTTTGTCGCTACGTTTATCTCCGACATCTAAATGAATAAATCCGACCGCAATCACCAGTAACGCGGGTACGATACTCGCGGTGACCTTAAACCACTTTTTATCTTGTTTTAGATCCGAAACCAGAATCGCCATCAGCAAACCAATCGCAGGCACACCCGGCAGCACATAAGCGGGCAGAATGTTTCCAGAGAAGGTAAATAGAACCAAAGGCGCTATCATCCAAAACAGTAAGAAGCTAACAATGCCATTTTTAGGTTTGATCGTTGATTTCAAACTGCGACGTTTTTTCCACAGTAAAACCGGCAACACAATTGACCAAGGCGCAGCGGAATATAGCCAGAACAACCAGATGGTGCCGCGAACTTCATTGTGTGCCGTCCCGTAGAGGTCCCCCTCCCAACCACTGACTAGAAAGCGCTTAAAATGCTCACCTACGATGAAATAATCGATAAAGCCCGGAGTTGCACGTTCCGCCAACACATACCAAGGTAAGGCAATGATTAGCATCAGCAGTGTCCCGGATACGATCGGAAAACGCTGCCAAAGCATTTTTAGCACCTGAGTGAAACCATGCTGCACTGCAAGCCAAGGCACAACGGCAAGCCCCATTAATACAATCACAAGCAGCCCTTTAGCCAATAAGCCGATTGCTAGGCCAACAAAACCAATGTAGCCCCAACCCCTATTAGGCTTATCTTCCTCATAGCTAAGCCAGCATAAATAGAAACCCAGCATAGCGATAGTCATGCCTAAGGTTAGCGCCATATCCGTCATTACCGCACCTGCAGCAATTGAAAAGATCCCACAGGTTGCCAAGACCAGCGCCGTGATCAAGCCGCTGTAACCTAACCGCTTGGCAAACAAGCCCATAAGCACCAAAATAACTACACCTGCGATCCAATGGGGAACTCGAACGGCAAACTCGTTGATACCGAACGTTTCGATACCCACTGCACTCATCCATGTGAACAATGGCGGCTTACCCCAGAAAGGCACGCCATAGTCAAATTGAGGCGTAATCCAGTTGCCCGTCTCAGTCATTAACCGCGCCATTTCACCGTATCTGGCTTCGGTGGTATCCATAAGTGGGTAAGCGCCTAAAGTCAGCAGTCGAATCAAGAGTGCCGCGCCTAAAATCGCCCATAAGTGAACTCGGTTAAAACTCACGCCCGTTTCTCCGTTTTTTGTACTTGGTGCCTTGCTTGTTTTTCACTGACCGACTGCACTAGGTAGAGTGGTCTTTGCTTGGTTTCAATGAAGATTCGACCAATGTATTCGCCCAATACACCGATACTGAGAAGCTGAATGCCTCCTAGTGCCAATTGCACTACCATCATTGACGGATAACCGGTGACAGGATCACCAAATAGCAGCGTCTTAATCACGATCATCACGCCGTAGATGAATGCGCCCCCTGCAATTAAGCTTCCAAGCACTGTGGCAAGCCTAAGAGGCCTAATTGAGAAAGAGGTAATACCATCGACGGCTAAACCGATCAGCTTGAGATAATTCCACTTCGTTTCGCCGCTAAATCGTGCATCGCGTTGAAACTGAATCGTTGCTTGCTTGAATCCCGGCCAAGCGAAGATCCCTTTCATGTAGCGATTTCGCTCAGGGAGCCGATTGATATGATCAACAACTTCCCTCGACAGAAGGCGAAAATCTCCGACATTTTCAGGGATCTCAGATTTGACCATCGAATTGAGAAGGCGATAAAACACAGCTGCGGATTGACGTTTAAACCACGTCTCGCCAAGCCTTCCCGCTCTTTGCATATTGACCACATCGTAGCCCTCGCGCCATTTATCTAGCATTTGAGGAATTAGCTCAGGCGGATCTTGAAGATCGGAGTCAATGAGAATTACCGCTAAACCATGGCAGTGTTCTAGTCCTGCACTCATGGCTGCTTCTTTACCAAAGTTACGGCTTAGCGACACACTCTGAATCGATGAAGAACGACTGGTGAAGCTTTCCACAATCGCTAAGCTATTGTCTGTGCTACCATCATCGATGTAGATGATCTCACTGGTGTCAGCCAAGCTATCTAAAACTGAACTTAAACGTTGGTGTAGCTCAGGCAGCACCTCTTGCTCGTTGAAGTAAGGGACAACAACGCTAAGAGTGACTGATGACTGAGTATGATGTGGCACTGAGGTGACAATACCCATATGGCCCCCTATTTGGGTTAGATTCTCAAACGCAGCTCAAGTGAACTGCTGTATTGCGATCGAATCTATCAACCAGGGTGTGAAAAGCTTGTTGTTCACGTTTTTTTCACGGCATCATTGAGATCATAAAGCCCCATAAAATGAGAGTGTGCGATGAACAGAGTCTTACTGGTTGAAGATAACCGAGAGGTTGCGGGTATCTTGTTTGATTACTTCGAGTGTGAAGGAATGGAACTCGATTACGCAGACAACGGCGAACTAGGTCTACAACTGGCACTGGAAGGCACTTTTGACTTAATACTGCTCGACCTCATGCTGCCGAGAATGGACGGTCTGACCGTGTGCAACAAGCTAAGAGAAGCTGGCGTTAACACACCCGTACTAATGCTGACTGCGCTTGATAATCGTGACGATATGCTTAACGGCTTTCAACATGGCGCCGATGATTATCTGACTAAACCTTTTGATTTAGAGATCCTTGAAGCGCGCATCCACGCTTTGATTAAACGCTACAAGGGCCAAGTCGCTAGCTCCGTTTTGCAATTTGGCAGTTTGAAGATCGACCAGAAAACTCGCCAAGCTTATCGCCAAGACAAGCTATTGGCTTTAAACCCAACCACTTACACGATTTTAGAGATGCTCTGTCAGCGCGCCCCAGAGGTGGTGACTAGACAAGAGGTCTCCGAAAAGCTGTGGCAAGAAAGCGAACCTAACAACGATGTACTGCGTAGCCATATTTATCAGCTACGCAACCAACTCGATAAGCCTTTTCATGCGCCGATGTTAACCACTATCCCTAAAATTGGCTTTCGCTTAGAGGACATCTGATGCCACACGGTTTTCTCTCCAATACCCAAACGCTCACAGGAAGGCTTGCGGTATTCTTTACTGGTATGTCTTGCGTTATCGGGATTGTTACCTTTGTCATCTTCTACCTTGCGTTGCAATGGTCGGAGGATCGAGTAGGTGAACGCCGTATTCTTATTGACCGCGATAGTGCCGTTGAGCGCTTTCTAGCCGGAGAGCAAGGAAAAATCCGCCTCGACTCACTCACTGTTGCCTACAACGACGCGGATTTAGTCCCCCAAGAATATCGCAGTTATGTTGAAAACCACGAAACCTTTCTCGGAGAAGTAGGCTCTTTGCTTTCCCCTCACGGACATATGGTTTACAAAGGTTACTATTCAGATAATGGCGAGCAAAAAACCATCGTACTGCTCTCTTTGATCGACAAAGTTGAGTTTGGTAACGAGGAAATCCTTTATTCAGGCATTATCGTCATCAGCTTTGTTTCTCTGCTGATGTTTACGTTTGGCGCGCTGTTGTTTCGCCTTTCTAGGCGCTTGATTGAGCCCGTTAATGACATCACTAAACAGCTTAATGAGCTGTCAGGTGACACTACCAAAGCCTTTGAAATACATCATGAAGCAGCCGAAGAGTTCCAGCTACTGACGACCCACCTTAATCAATATCGTAATGAACTTAACCTTGCCTTAAAGCGCGAACAAGCTTTTGCTCGTTATGCTAGCCATGAACTAAGAACGCCGCTCACTGTGGTCAAAGGGGCAAACAAGCTCCTTACGCGTTCTAAACCGGATGAGTTTCAGCATCGACAGATCTCGCGTATCGAAGACGCGACGTTAGAGATGATTACTATGGTTGACGCTTTGCTCTCAATTGTACGCTACGAACGCAATGTCGACGATGCGCCGATGAGGAACATTGAGCATGAAGAGATCAATAACGTCGTCACGACCAACAAGGTACATGCTGCAGAGAAAGATCTCGACATCAATGTCAGCTTCTTTGCGCAGCCTAAGCTAAGAGCAACCCCCGCGGTTCTAAACATGGTGCTGGGTAACCTAGTCCGTAATGCGATTGCAGCCTCTGATCATGGAAGAATCGATATCGAAGTTTCATCCGAGCATATTAAGGTGATTGACGATGGTCCGGGGCTCATGGACTCCCCAGATTCAGAAGGACATGGACTTGGGTTGCTGATCGTCGACGACCTCTGTCGACGCTACCAATGGCACTTTGAACTGACCAATCATCAAAACCGCGGTTGTTGCGCCACTATAAAATTTTGATCTAGATTGATACTCATGGTCGGCAATCCGTTAAGATAGGCGGCCAAATTTTTACGATCAATTTTTATGAAGCTCGCCAATACGCCCATCACTCAGCACCAGTTTGCAGACATACCGTTTTTCCTAAAACGCGATGATCAACTGCACAGCCATTTTAGTGGTAATAAAGCACGCAAATTTATGGCTGTGCTTGAGCAAGATTATCCGAACATTAAAACGCTGATAAGCTACGGCAGCACTCAGTCGAACTCGCTTTACTCGTTGTCAGCGCTTGCTGCGATTAAAGGTTGGCAGCTAGAGTTTTATGTCGACCGCATCCCTCATTGGTTAGATGATAACCCACTTGGCAACTATCGAGGCGCATTAGAGTTAGGGGCTAAAATCCTCCCTACTGCTGAATACCACCTTCATCCGCTAGAGTATATCGAGCAGATTCGTCAGCCAGACAATTCTTGCCTATTTTTGCCTGAAGGGGGGCGTTCAAAGATTGCTAAACAAGGGGTTGAGCAACTCGCAAGTGAAATCCTCTCTTGGACAAGATATGAGTCCAATCACCAATTTGTTGTTGCACTGCCTGCTGGTACTGGGGCAACAGCCCTCTATCTACATAAGTTTCTAAAGCCCCACTCTATCCCCGTATTAACTTGTCCATGCGTGGGCGGAAAAGAGTACTTAATCAAACAATTTGAAGAGCTGGGCGAGAACGATTTTCCACAGATACTAGAGTTAGAAACAAAACATCATTTCGGTAAACTTTATCAACAAGATTATCGTATTTGGCAGCAATTACTTGATGAGACCGATATCGAGTTCGACCTTCTCTACGATCCTATGATGTGGCAGTGTCTACAATCATGGTATAAAGAGAATCAAGATAAGAGCATCATTTATGTTCATCAAGGAGGTTTGCTTGGTAATGAAAGCATGCTGCCGCGATACGAACGTAAATTTGGTCAACGCTTCGGAGAACAAAAATGAAGTCCTACATGATAGTACTAGTTGCTGCACTGGCTTTACCTGTGTCTGCCAATGTCATCTCAACTCCTGCTAAGCCGATCATCGGAATCAACGCCGGAGAAGTGGGCAAGCGCGTTTGTTACTACCAAGATAAAGCCTACTCTGATGGCGCTATCGTCCAAATCGATGAGTATTACATGATCTGCGCTGCTGCTAACGATTACGAACTCAATGGGGCATTAAAGTGGCACAGCATTGATCAATACCAAGCAGAACAATCCACCAGCAACGAGCAAAGTGGAAAACCAGTAAAAAGATACTCGGTAAACTAACCTCTTTCCTGATAACAATAGATAGGCACAGATTGATCACTCCAATAGCGGTTCGCCTCACCAAAGGCGATGACCTTAAGCAATGCATTCAACACTTGGTCACGGAACATAATATCAGTGCAGCTACCATCGCCTCTTGTGTAGGGTGCTTTACTCACCTGAAGATCCGCTTGGCTGGCGCAACGCAAACTCTCGAATTAAACGAGCCCTTAGAGATCGTCTCGGTAATGGGTACACTTACGCCCAATCATCAACATATCCACATCTCGGTTGCAAAACAAAGCGGAGAAGTTGTCGGTGGTCATTTGATGGAAGGTTGCCTGATCGATACCACTGCTGAACTCATTCTTCATAAATACCACAACCTGAGTTTTTCACGGCAACATGACGACAATACCGGCTTTACAGAGCTTGTGATTAGCCAGAGAAATTGCGAATAGAAAAAAGCTCCATCGAATGATGGAGCTTGGAGCATAAATAGTTCGGGGGAACTATTTGACTAAATTTCGTTTCGATTTGATCAACGCTGCCGCATTGTGCATGGCATCTTTGGTGCTGACATCGATAATCGCAATATTGCTAAACCTTTCTGGCTCTTTTATTGCCACGTCATGAGCGAAGATAACCAGTTTTGCTCGCGCGATATCTAGCTCGGTGATGCGGTTGTTAATGCCATCTGCGCCTTGGGTTTCTACTTTAATTTTTATGCCCATAGAATAGGCTGCTTTCTCTAATGATTTAGCCGCTAGAAACGTATGGGCAACACCGGAAGGACATGAAGTCACCGCAAGTACATCGGCTTCCCCCTCTGTTTGCACTGAAGAGTATGCGCGGCGAAACGAGTCATACTCTTCATCTTCTCGGACCGTTTTTTTCAATAGAATAACAATACACGCCGTCGTGAGTGCGCCCGCAACGGTTCCGACGATATAGCCCAACTTGCCATCGACAACTGGAAGTACGATCCAACCTCCCCAAGGGGCATGGTTGATGACATGAAACATAAAGCCCGTCACATTACCGACGATACCACCAGCAACAATGGCTGGTAGAACACGCGCAGGGTCGGCGGTCGCAAACGGAATCGCCCCTTCACTGATCCCAATCATGCCCATAATGCCAGCGGCCTTTCCGGCCTCACGTTCGTCACGCTTGAATTTATTGGGTGATATAAGCGTCGCTAAGGCTAAACCAAGAGGAGGCGTGCAAATTGCGATGCCAACGCCCCCCATAAGCCAAGGCTGGGTGTTAACTTGTGTTTGGGCAAAGAGCGTCGCCACCTTATTGACTGGCCCCCCCATGTCAAACGCGGTCATTGCACCAAGAACGGTTCCAAGCACCACTTTTCCTGAGCCTGCCATATCGGTCAACAGCAGGTTCAATGCGTTCATGGTTGCGGAAATCGGAGCGCCTATTAGCCACATCACTAACCCACAAGTGGCAAATGTCCCAGCGAGCGGGTAAATGAAGATGCTTCCTAACGAACTCATGCTCTCCGGCAGCTTAATCTGCTTGAGTAACAACACAAAGTAGCCGGCAAAAAAACCGACGACAATAGCACCGAGAAACCCGGTATTGTATTGATCAACCGCGACCCAAGAACCAATCATTCCCGGTGCCAGTCCTGGTTTATCGGCAATTGAATACGCGATGTATCCACCCAGTACCGCTGTAAAAAGCGTTAAACCCGCGATTCCCATGTGCGCCATATCAGCCAGAATGCCCTGCTCTGGTAGTGCGGCATGGCCTGTCATCATCACCGACAGTGAAAGGAGAACCCCACCCGCGACAATAAACGGGATCATATGAGAAGTGCCAAACAATAAATGCTCTTTCACGCGAGCTAAGTGCCTTTTGACAGGACTCATCGGCTCTAAGCATGCATCTTGCGTGAGATATTCATGATCCAAAAATGGCTCGGGTGTACTTTCAGTAATCAGCTGCAGCGCCGCCTCTACGCTTTGCGCTTGTTTCAGCTGATGGATAAACTCCTCTTCAATCAGCTTACTGGAAAGCTGCGCTAAAACCTCAATATGATGGTGGTCGTCTCCATCAGGGGAAGCGAGCATAAAGAAAACGTCCGAAAGCTCTCCATCCTCGGCGCCATAGTCAATCCCACTGCGGCTTACCCCTACCGCAACAGCGGGCTTAGCCACCGCGGAGCTTTTGGCGTGTGGAATCGCAATACCATCTTCAAAACCTGTATTACCAATTTCTTCGCGAGCCCATAAATCGGCAATAAATTGCGATTTGTCGGCAAGGTTTCCGGCAGCATCGAGTAGCTCCACCAACTCCTTGAGCGCTTCTTCTTTGGTGGTTGCTTTTAGGTCGAGACATATCGTCTCCGCCTGAACCAGGTTTGTAATATCCATTATTTCTTACCTTGCCTTACTCGCGCTCGACTATAGATTAGTCACCTAGCCTTGCCCAATATATAGGACTAAAACGGCTTTAACTGGATTATTGTAACACCCGAATAAAAGTGTGAAGCCCATCTTTCAATTTATCGCTTTGAACCAAGGCAATCTGCTGCTGCTATGCTAATATCCGCGAAAATAGCCACAGAGAATTACTATGAAAATCATTGCTGTCACTGCCTGTCCAACAGGTATTGCACACACCTATATGGCAGCAGATGCACTCAAGAAAGCTGCGCCAAAACATAACGTGCAAATTAAAGTTGAGACCCAAGGTGCAATGGGGATCGAAAATCAACTCACTCCCCATGATATTACTTGTGCCGACAAGGTATTAATTGTCTCGGATATAGAGATTGAGCAATCGAGCAGATTTGATGGGTTACCTTGTGTAAGAATCCCCATTGAAGACGTACTGATTAACGTTGACAAAGTATTTATCCTCCACTGCCGAGCATAATGCTGCTAATGACAGAGTATCAAATTACCTTTCTTGTTAATGACTCCGGTGCCAGTGCTCACGCCACTAAACCGCTGTGTAGCCTTGCGAAAAAGTTCAAAAGCAACATACGAATTATCAACATCACGCGCAATCGTAGTGCTGACCTCACTAAATCTGTTGCCTTACTGCAAGCGGGGTTGGTTGAAGGGGATTTGTGTCAGATTACCGCTTTTGGTATCGATGCCGAGCTCGCCTGCTTTGTACTCAAAGATGTCATCTCCGAGCACTATGCCTTAGTCGGATCCAATATTAATTATGAGTTTTCCAACCAGTTAGTTCAGCGCTTACCGCAGCTAAAAACGCCAAGTGCAGTCAATTGGTACTATGCCAAGGCTCATACAGAACTGTCCAAGTTTGAATGTTTAAAAGGGTTGGCTCAGCTTATCTACCCTCAATCTGCCGATGATCTGATCCTTGCCTTCATCAAAAGAGAAGAACGTTCGTCAACCTGCGTAACGTCAGGCATTGCCTTACCTCATGTGATGTTCGATAGCATCAATGAGATCAACATCGCCGTAATAAGCAGTGATACACCGATTGATTGGGCTTCTAAAGTGGGTCAAGTTCACTTGGCTATAGCACTGGTGATGCCTTCATCACCTACTCGCGATCAAATAATTACCGCAACCAATCTGACCAGAAACCTACTCTGCGGCCAATTTGCAGAACGTCTCTTAATGACAAAAAGCAGTATCGATCTTCAAGCACTGCTGATGTATTCCATGTCACGCTTAATTACATAACCGCTAGATTGATCCGCGATAGTCGGATGGGGTTCTTCCTGTGCGATTTTTGAATACTCGACAAAAGTAGTTCACATCCTTAAAGCCACACCTAACCGACACTTCATTAAGTTTAAAATTGTATTTCTTGAGCATGAATTTCGCTCGATCAATTCGAACCCAAGTGATGTAGTCTGCTAACGTCATATGCCCTTGCTGGCGAAACAATCGCGATAAGTGATTGGCAGAGATGCTAAATCGAGCAGCGATACTGTCTCGGGTAATCTGGCGGTGGAAATTCTCCTGAATGTAGATACAGATCCCCTGATACAGATCCTGAACTCGGTTATGAGACTTTTCTAATGGCGTGTCTAACATGGTTTTGCAGTATTGCAACAACGCCTGCAGCAGCAGCTCATCCATTGGCTTTTTGGCATTTTCTCGTGCAAGCGAACTCAGTGCCTCAAGAATGTTATCGAGTGCGAAGCCCGAACGCGTCTGAATACTGTGCTTTTGGATGTCGTAAAAGTTGGTTTCCCCTTTACGCTTGCTCACCAAACTTAAGCCCAATTGACGTCGGCCAAATAGGATACTCAATACCGAACAATTGGTATCCCAATCTGGCTTATTCCAGCAGTTCGGCGGAATAAAGATTGCGTCTCCTGCCTTCGCGATAACTTGAGTGACTTTACGCTCATGATCTTCCATTTCATTAATGTATTCCCCATCAAGCACCAACTCCAATCGAGGAAAATTAACCTGATAACTGCATTCCGGTGGCGTGTGAAAATCTCCAGCAAACCATATGTGATGAAAAGCTTCTCTCTCACCGAGTACCGAAGAAATTAAGTCATGAAATACCATTTGGATACTCTCAATAAGTCGCGCGTGTGCTACGCGCATAGGTATACCGCTAGTTGAGACTTTGCGCTATTGAGCAAAATCACAATTTAAGATTAATGGTACAAAAATCCAGCTATGGCAATAAATTTATAGTTATCCAACTTCTAATCGACGGAGTACACAAGCCAATTACCCATCATAAGCCATTGTTTTAAATGGGCTATACCTTCTCAATTCAGTGTTATACCTGACTCATCTGGCGATCTAAATCACACCTCGAAAATACAGTTACAATCTTCTAGTAAATGCATTTTTTCTTCACTACAGACTCTTTCTCACAGCTTCCAAAATACCCCTGATACAACAATAAAATTATTAGGGGTTCACAATGATCACCAAACTCATCAATGAGAATTTGATTGCGCTCGATCTTAAAGCGCAATCCAAAGAAGAGGTTTTTCACGAGCTAATCGAGGTACTTTATTCACAAGGTAGAATCACCGATAAGCAGCAGTTTCTCGCCGACATCAAGGCTCGCGAAGAGCTAGGCAATACAGGTTTTGAAGAAGGCGTCGCCCTCCCTCATGCCAAAAGTGCTGCAGTTATCGAACCCGCTGTCGTTATTGGCGTTCACCGTACAGGTATCGATTACGGCGCAGAAGATGGATTGCCATCGAAACTCTTTTTTATGATCGCCTCTCCAGATGGCGGCGACAATCATCACATCGAAGTGCTGGCAGAACTCTCTTCTAAGTTGATTGAAGAGGGCTTTATTGAACGTTTTTTAAACGCGACATCAAACCAACAAGCGTTAGAACTTCTGCTGCAAAAACAGACTCAAAACGAAGTAGTTAGCGATACCTCCAATGGCTTTGTTATCGGAGTGACTGGATGTCCGGCGGGCGTTGCACACACCTACTTAGCTGCAGAAGCTCTGGAGAAAGGAGCGGCCAAGTTAGGCTATGAAATCAAAGTCGAAACGAATGGATCTATCGGCGTAAAGAACAGCCCGACAGCAGAAGAGATTGCCCGAGCAGATGCCATTATTGTTGCCTGCGATAAACAGGTTGATATGGCGCGCTTTGCAGGGAAACGCGTTGTAAAAACCAATGTAAAGGCACCGATTAAAGATGCACCGGGCTTGATCACACAGGCACTAGATGCACCGACTTACCACGCTGACACTCAAACCAATGAATCTTCTGTCGCAGATAAAGCTTCTCAGGCTCGCTCTGACTTGTACCGCTTTTTGATGAATGGCGTGTCTCACATGATCCCATTTGTTGTCACTGGCGGCCTATTGATCGCGCTAGCGCTAGCAATAGGCGGTGAGCCAACTGAATCCGGTATGGCGATTCCTGCCGGCAGCATGTGGAACCAAATCCTAGAAGTGGGTGTGGTCGCCTTTACGTTAATGATCCCGATTCTTGCTGGCTATATCGCTTACGCCATTGCAGACCGCCCAGCTCTTGCTCCAGGTCTTATCGGTGGCTGGATTGCCAATAATGGCTCTTTCTATGGCGCAGAAGCTGGAACAGGATTCATCGGTGCGATTGTTGCTGGCTTACTTGTCGGCTACTTCGTTAAATGGGTTACCTCGATCAACTACCACAAGTTTATCCAACCACTTGTTCCTATCATGATCGCTCCCATCACTGGCTCGCTATTTATTGCTGGTTTATTCATCTTTGTTATTGGCGCGCCGATTGCCGGACTGATGGATAGCTTAACTGCCCTTCTGACCTCAATGAGCACAGGTAACGTGGTATTGCTTGGCATTGTATTAGGTGGCATGGCTGGCTTTGACATGGGCGGCCCATTCAACAAAGTCGCGTTCCTATTTTCTGTCGGCATGATTGCCAGTGGTCAAACTCAGTTTATGGGTGCAATGGCTTGTGCAATCCCTGTCGCGCCTCTTGGCATGGCATTGGCAACTGCTCTAGGCCGTAAATTCGAGCTGTTCGAATCTTCAGAAATTGAAGCAGGTAAAGCAGCTGGCGCGATGGGCTTAGTTGGTATCTCTGAAGGCGCGATTCCATTTGCAGCTCAAGATCCAATGTCGGTCATCCCGGCCAACGTTCTTGGCTCTATGGTCGCCGCTGTTATGGCGTTCTCTTTTGGCATCACCAACAGCGTCGCACACGGCGGTCCGGTCGTCGCGCTTCTTGGCGCAATGAACTACCCGCTTCTTGCGCTTGTGAGCATGGCGGCTGGTACTGCTGTCACCGCACTGACGTGTATCACGCTTAAAAAGCTACGCAAAGAAAAGCTGGTTACCGCAGCAGCTTAACCCTTCTCCTTTAACGCCAAGTGGCTTGAGCTCCTTCAAGCCACTCTTTCCCTATGGTGAATGCAATGCCAGAACTCACAACGTCTGTTGCCAGTGAACAGTACACTTCAACCACAGCGGTTCCTGCTTTTGACCAGACTGAAAATCTTGACTTAGAGCCGCGCCAAGCCTTCTTTCCAATGAAGAACGTGATTCAAAACTACGCTTGGGGCAGTAAAACGTCACTGAATCAGCTGTTTAGAATCAGCAACCCAGAATCTGCTCCGCAAGCAGAAATGTGGATGGGCGCTCACCCAAATGGCTGCTCGTTGGTTACCAGCCAAGGTATTTCAGTCAAGCTTTCTGAACTTATCGCCAATAACCCACAGCACTACCTCGGGGAACAAACCGCAAACACATTTGGCGAGCTACCGTATCTATTTAAGATCCTCGCGGCAGAGCAAGCGCTATCAATACAAGTCCACCCGAGCAAAGCCCAAGCAGAATCTGGTTATGCCAAAGAGCAAAAGCTAGGGGTACCATTGACTGCGAGCCATCGTAATTACAAAGATCCCAACCATAAACCAGAATTGGTATACGCCCTTACCCAATACCAAGCGATGAATGGCTTTAGACCAATCGAAGAGATCATAGAGAACTTCACCCAGTTAGCCATTCCAGAGCTTAATTGGTTACTTGAAGCGTTCATCGAAGAGCCAAATTCGCACGGATTGGCGAGCTTCTTCTCTGGGATACTTTCCTTACAAGGTGAACAAAAAGAGATGGCACTCATCATGTTGATGGTCAAAGCCAAGCTCTCTATAGAACCTGTGTATGCGCTTATTACCGAATTGGAAAAACAGTACCCGAACGATGTTGGGCTATTTGCACCCTTGATGCTTAACGTCATTAACTTACAACCAGGAGAGGCGATGTATCTAGACGCGCAGACGCCTCACGCGTATTTGCATGGTACTGGGCTAGAGATCATGGCGAATTCTGACAATGTACTTCGAGCAGGACTCACACCTAAGCATATCGATATAGAAGAGCTTGTTTCGTGTACTCAGTTTGTCTCAAAACCAAAGAGTAGCCTGAAACTAGCGCCCTCAATTGAGGCAGGAATTGAAAGCTTTGCGGTGCCTGTTGATGACTTTAAGTTTGCGATCCTTCATAACTCTGACAACCGTCACCTAACAGCGACCAGCGCTGAGATTCTACTACCACTCGACAAACCGATGACCTTAACGCATAGCAATGGAGAAACATGCCAAATAGCTATTGGCGACTCGGTGTTTGTTGCGGCGAATACAGGCAATTACACGCTCTCCTGCCAAGGACGAGTAGCACGAGCATACAGCTAAATTAATCCAATCACTTTATTGAGCCTCACCATCGTGAGGCTTTTTTCTATCTGGAGAAATAGGCATGTATCGAAATAATAATGACGCTAATCACACTTAAATTTAGCCGATACAAAAGTATAGCTATAGCCTTATTTTTGCTATTTCGACGATATCAGCAATGGATTAATTTTAACTCATCGAAAAGCATTCGTGAGTTTAGAAATGATTACACAATTAACTAATGTCAATTTAATAAAAAAACAATTATCCGCGACAAATAAACAACAAGTATTCGAAGAACTTGCTCAATTACTGACAGACAACCAGCGCATTAATAATCTCGATAACTTCCTAGAAGATATCAAAGCTCGCGAAGCACTTAGCGTCACATCTATGGATGGCATCGCCTACCCTCACGCGAAAAGCAGCGCTGTGTTGGAGCCTGCCATTGCTGTTGGCATCAAACCGACTGGCATTGATTACGATGACGAAGACGGTATTAACCCGACCCTATTTTTTATGATTGCCTCACCAGATAATGGTGCTGACCATCATATCTACGTTCTTCAAGAGCTATTTGGCAAGTTCAGCGAAGAATTTATAGAAAATATTATAAAAGCAAAAGATGAACATCAGATCTTAGATATTTTAATTAATTCATAAGGTAAATTAGATATGAGTACAATAACCGCTCAAGCTGCTAATAGTAGCGATCTTAAAAAAAACCTCAGTACCCTAAAGCAACACCTTCTATTTGGTACCTCACATATGTTGCCATTTATTGTCGCGGGTGGTGTCTTGCTCGCACTGGCAGTAATGGCATCAGGTAAAGGGGCAGTCCCAGCAGAGGGCTTACTCGCTGATATTTCCAACATCGGCATTAAAGGTCTAGTCCTGTTCCCAATTATTCTCGGTGGTTTCATTGGTTATTCTATTGCTGATAAACCAGCGCTTGCGCCTGCGATGATCTCTTCTGGCATCATGGCGGATATGGGCGGCGGTTTCTTAGGCTGTATTGTCGCGGGTTTTATCGCAGGTGGTGTGGTTTTCCAACTGAAGAAAATCCCTCTTTCTGCCAATATGACCGCGTTAGGTGCCTACTTTATCTATCCTCTTATCGGCACATTAATCTCTGCGGGTATTGTTCTTTGGGGCATTGGTGAGCCAATCAAGATCTTTATGGCATCAATGAACGAGTTCTTGGCCTCAATGGCGGGCGCTTCTAAAGTGGTACTTGGTACCATTCTAGGCGGTATGACGGCGTTTGATATGGGCGGTCCAATCAACAAAGTAGCGACCTTATTTGCACAAACACAAGTTGATACTCAACCATGGCTGATGGGCGGCGTTGGTATTGCTATTTGTACGCCTCCGCTAGGCATGGCGCTCGCCACTTTCCTATTCAAAAAGAAATTCACTAAACAAGAGCAAGAAGCGGGCAAAGCTGCAGCAATCATGGGCTCTATCGGTATCTCTGAAGGGGCTATCCCATTCGCTGCCAACGACCCAATGCGCGTACTTCCTTCTATCGTGGCTGGCGGTATCGTGGGCTGTGTATTTGGATTCTTAACCGATGTTCTACTGCACGCACCTTGGGGCGGTTTAATCACAGCACCTGTATCAAGCAACATCCCAATGTATGTGGTGGGCATTGCTCTTGGTTCATTAACAACGGCTTTAATTGTCGGGTTCTGGAAACCAGTAGCGGAAGAGTCTGAAGACGAAATCGAACAAGAAGCACCAGCGCAAACTCAAGCGGCTCCAGTAGCAGGCGAAGGCGAGTACGATATTGTTGCAGTCACTTGCTGCCCATCCGGTGTTGCACATACCTTTATGGCAGCCAAGGCACTAGAAAAAGCAGGCGCTGCGGCTGGAATTAAAATTAAGGTAGAAACTCAAGGTCAAAACGGCATTCAGAACCGCATTACAGACCTAGACGTTGCTAACGCTAAACTGGTTATCTTAGCTCACGATATCCAAGTAAAAGATGCCCATCGTTTTGCCAACGCTAACGTGGTGGAATGTTCAACCAAAGAAGCAATGAAGAAAGCGAGCGAACTTATTCAAAACTAGATGCTTTGTAAAAATCAGAAACGAAAAAGCCCCAGCATTTCTGCTGGGGCTTTAGAATGTGGCGGTGAGTGAGAGATTCGAACTCTCGATACGTTGCCGTATACACACTTTCCAGGCGTGCTCCTTCAGCCACTCGGACAACTCACCGAATCAAATTGTGGTTGGTTTCGTTAACCAACGAGGCGCTAATTTAATGATTCTATTAGGTTAGGTCAAGTCTAATCCCTAAAAAAAACGCACCATTGAGACTGTTTGGTTACTAACTGGCTAATTCGATCATGAATCAGTCAGTTTAGGCTTCTTGATAGTAGCCAGGAACGCGGAACCACTTACGGCACATATCTAGGAAGTAGCCGTACAAAACACCCATTCCGCATGAAACAACTGCATTAGAGGTTACGGCAGTAATAATCTGATCAGTTGATGCCCCAACAACCAATAGAATTGCTGCATACACCGGAGACTGGAACAGTACATAAGCTAAAAGATCAGAGATGTTTTTCATAACGCCAGTGTCAGATAAGCGAGCGCCTTGGCGTAATACGTAGTCACGGAACAAACCGTATGGCCACGCAATGGCGATGTTAACTGGGATTGAAAGCGTTCGTGAAGCTAGCGATTGCTCGAAAGTCATACCGGATACAAAAATTTCAATGAACATTCCGGAAATAAAACAAAACACAACCATTGCAAACGTATCAGCAGCAGCGTTACGAATACAGAAAGGCCCACGAGACTTCATCATTACCTCAACACAAATAACTAGAAATAAAACCAAAAAGCAAAACTAAAAACCAGTCAAACAACAACCAACCAGTCAATATCGCTATTAGAACATTATTTTTTCAGTTTTAGATTTCAAAGTTATTTAACAAAGGTAAATAAACAACCAATTTTCGTAGTAAAACTAGATTAAGTCGCTACCATTTCGCGTAAAGGTTATTATTTAAGCAAAATTTCGTAATTTAGTTACAGTAATCTTTTACTTGTACAGCGAGGAGATCCAACTCTTCTTGCTGAGGGAATTCCCCTGCAATCAATCTAGACTCAATGTTAAATAAATTATCGTCTAGTATCGGAACCTGAATACCATCAAGGCTTTGCTTTATCTCGGCGAACTTACTTTTAGCATGAGGTAAGTCTTCGTTTTCTATCGCCATAAAGAACATCATCAACGGCTCTTCCAGTTCAATTTTGATCTCACTAGAGTTAGCAGAGCTATTTAGAAGGTGGGGCTGAAACTGATACAGCTTGTCAGAATAAGTGATTAACGCATCATCCAACTCGGTTTCATCTATCGGTTTCGAAATTATGTAATCAACGCCAGCGCCAAGCATTCGCTCTCTGGTATCTTTAAACACATCAGCAGTACAACCAAAGATCAACATATTGGATCTTTCGTCAGCCAAACTACGAATCGCTGTTGTGGCTTCGACACCATCCATCACTGGCATGTGGTTATCCATTAAAACAAGGTCAAATTCACCTTGTGCAATCGCCTCAACGCCAAGCTCTCCATTTTCGACACACTCACAAGAGAAGCCTTTGTTGGTCATAAACGTATTTAGGATAATCGCATTGGTGCGGTTATCTTCAACGATCAAGACTCTTAGACCGTTATAGTTGAGCTTTCTTAGCTCGCGGTATTCCGCAAAAGCCGGTTGGCTAATTTCAGTACGAATGGCGGCCTCAAAGCTAGATCCAATCCCGAGCTCACTTTTTACCGTGACGGTGCCACCCATTAGCTCACATAGCTGTTTTACAATTGCAAGGCCTAAGCCAGTTCCGCCGAAACGACGAGTTGTAGAAGACTCAGCCTGTTCAAATGGCTTAAATATTTTGTTTTGGGCGTCACGAGCAATCCCTATACCAGTATCTCGCACACGAATAAGCAGGAAGTTTTCGCCATCTCGAATCTCTTCTTTAAAGTACACTTCCACATAGCCTCGCGAGGTGAACTTGACGGCATTATTAAGTAGGTTAAACAGAATCTGCCTTAGTCGCGCTTTGTCACATAGATACCAACGTTCATGGGGAACTTCAGAATAAACTTTGAATTGCAGCCCTTTCTCGGAGCAGAGAGTAAAGTAAACACTGTTAATACTGCCGATGATCGACTCTAGTGGGAATGGGGAGAACTCTAGCTCTAAATGCCCTTGCTCTACTTTCGAGAAGTCGAGAATCTCGTTAAGCAAGGTCATCATGTGTTCGCCCGATTCATACAGTGTTTTAAGATGCTTTCTTTGCTCTTCACTTAACTCGGTTTTTAAGAGTATTTGCGCGGTTCCGAGCACCCCATTCATTGGAGTGCGGATCTCGTGAGATAAAGTGGCAAGGAAAGCACTTTTTGCTTTCGTCGAGGCCTGAGCTTTCACTTTCTCTTCTTCAAGATAAACCGTTTTTTCATTCAGGGAATCGATAAGGTACTTGATTTCATCTTGGCTGTTGTAATCAATCTCAATTGCCCCTCCCTCTTTAGACTCATCGAGATTACGTGCAATCACCACAATCGGAGAAATCAGAAAGCGGTTAATCAGAAAATAACCGAGCATGACACAAGCAAGCATGATCGGGACGATAACTGCTTCGACTTTAGAAACCAGATCGTACACCTGCTCGGCAACCAATCGCTTCGCATTAACAACGTCGACGCTCCAATTAAAATCACCAAATCCGTTTTGGCTAATATAGATATCTTTAGCGAGTTGGAAGTTGTGCTCTGTGATGACATCTCCATAACCGTCACGAAGAATCACCCCTAGGTCATACTCTTCAGCGTGTAGGCGAACAAACGCAACCAAAGTTTCTAGTGAGATATCAATAGTTGCTACGCCGGCAAAGTTACCGTCAATGTAATAAGGGGATGAAGCAGTAATCATTTGCACATGAGTAAAAGGATCGATATACACGGGAGACCAAGACACAGTCCCGCTTGGCTTTTTCACAACAGAGGTATACCAAGACTCTTTATCATACCCACCTGATTCTGGATTGTTCCAAGATTGCACTTGATCCACTCTTCCGTCACTGGCGCGGTTAAAAAACAAACTTTGATAGGGAATTTGTTTATCGATGGAATAAGGAATAGGCCATAGACCGCCACTGACTGCTACGCCTTCCACCAGCGAAAAGAGGTTAAATAACAGCGTTGCTTGGTGTTCTTGAGTTTCATGGTTACTACCAATGCTGACCACCGCTTGTAGTATACCGAGTGAGCTATTGAGCGGCTCTTCGATCTGAGCAGAAATAAGTTCCGTTCTAAGGTCGAGGTTTCTCTCAAGTTGAGCTCTTGTCGGTGGCTCTACGACTAAATAGCTTACCGTACCGATAAGGGCGACTGCCATAGCTAGATAAATAGCTAAAGCAAAAATGCTCTTCCTTTTTAGCGATGAACGAATATCCATAAATCTTTGAATTTTGACCGTTTATAAAAAATTATAGCGAATATATCGATGCAGCAACCTTTTTCTCACTTCTGTTGGCTGTTACCATTGCGATATCACAACTCACTATTGAATTAGGACGTCTATTTTGACCCTACAAGAACTTCTGTCTTTACCTGAACTTGAAGGTAAGTTGATTGGTGAAGCCAAAACTCATGGTTTTGTTACCGCTATGGCTGCCGCGCCTCACACGTTGACTCCCCACGAATGGCTACCATTCCTTTGGGGCGGTGAAGAAGTTGCCCCTTTTAGTGACGGTGAGCAGTTAGAAACATACATTGAGCATATCATTGCCATTTGGAACGAATCACGCCCTGCCCTACTTGAAAATCGTTGGCAATGGCCAGAAGGCTGCGCTCTAGATGAAGAAGAAATCGTGACAGAAGCAACGCGTGACTTCTGTGAAGGTATTCTTCAAGGTTGGCAGCTTGCGCGTGACGATTGGGAAACCATCATGCCAGAAGATAGCGAAGACAACGCCTTACTCGGTGGTGTGCTGCTTTCTGTAAGCATGCTTTATGATCCAGAAACGTCAATCGCGACTCTTGCTGAACAAGGTATTGAAGGCCTTGAGCAGTTTGAAGAAATCTTCAACGCAATGCCAACTATGCTGTGTGGCTTGACGATGCGTGGCTCAATGCTGGTAGAACAAGATCAATAAAACAAAAAATCGCAGCTTATCAGGCTGCGATTTTTTCTATACTCTGTAGACCTTAATTTTCTTACTCAACTCTTCGCCAATCGAAATCTTCAATACGTTCATCGGCAATGTAAAAGATCTTCGCCCCTGGCAGTATCTCTTTCTCAAGCTCTGGATTGAGTTCAATCCCTTGTCCTACATCCAATGCGATCAGCGTCGCCTGGTAGTCACGTTTCATAAACTGAAAAGCATCTTCCACTTTTATTATTTTCTGCTCACTTGGATAAGTCGTCGAATATTGAGTCATGCCACGGGTTGAAGCCAATAACTCTTGATGTAGAGCGCTTGAACCTGGGTCTACCGCAGCTTTAGCAAGCATCTCTGCTCCTACTGCCGGAATACACTCAGCATTTGGGCAATGCTGGCTTAGAAGGTTACTGAGAGCCTCATCTTTAAAGTAAGCGAGCAGGTGAGCATTTGGGTTGATGTTGGCACTATATAGCGCAGCTGACAAAGTAATGTCGTCTTCTAGGTTATCCACCACAATACAACTGGCTCTTTCAATTGCGGCTTTCTCCATCTCTTGCGAGTCGGTATAGCTGTTCACTTTTACGAAACCAATTTCGCCAGGAAGCGGGTTTTCAATATCTGAACGACTGCATAGTACAATTGGACGTTTGCCCTCTTCTTCATGCTGTAACATGCGAATCAAATGCATGGTACGTTGCCCATTCCAACCTAAAAGTACGATATGATTTTCCACACCAATTCTCCGCTTTCCTAAAATACCTGCGCGCCAATACTCGACCATCCCCGCTGCAAGTCTACCAATCAAAGCCGCAAAAAGGGACAAGCCCCCAGGGATGACAAACAAGATAACGACCCACTTTCCCATTGAAGTTTCGGGCGAGTGATCACCGTAGCCGACAGTTGAAGCCGTCACCATTAAGAAATAGAGAAAAGTTGAGGGGTCATCGGTAAGCGCGTGCTCACTACTCATTCTCAGTAGAATCCAAGAGGCAGCAATATAGATAACCAACAGCAAAACTAAGTTACGATTACTAAGATTAAATATATTTGAGTTCAACCACTTTCTAAATGTTAGCCAAATAGACATAGTGCTCCTTCACTTAATTGCTTAAGGGTATTTAAGCCTAAGTGCTAAAACAAAAAAACCAGCCAATAAGGCTGGTCTTGATAACTGTGACAAATATCCGCTTAAGCGTTGCCTTTTACCTGCATGTTTAGCTGCTCAGCAAAATCTAGCATGCGGTTCAACGGGATAAGCGATTTAACACGTAGCTCTTCATCAACAAAGATTTCGTGCTCTTCACCACCGTCACGTAGGGCAGCTTCAATCGCTTTTAGCCCGTTCATTGCCATCCAAGGACAGTGTGCACAGCTACGACAAGTTGCACCTGCACCTGCGGTTGGCGCTTCAATCAGCTCTTTCTCTGGAACAAGCTGCTGCATTTTAAAGAAGATGCCTTTATCGGTCGCAACAATCATTTTCTGCTGTGGAAGCTCTTTTGCAGCTTTAATTAGCTGGCTTGTAGAGCCGACAGCATCCGCTAACTCAACAACGCTAGCAGGTGACTCTGGGTGAACAAGGATAGCTGCATCTGGGTATAAACCTTTCATCTTACGCAGGGCATCAGCGGAAAACTCATCATGAACCACACACTCGCCTTGCCATAGCAGCATGTCTGCGCCAGTTTGGTTAGCAATGTACGAACCTAGGTGGCGGTCAGGGCCCCAAATGATTGGCGTATCTTCAGAGTCTAGGTGCTCAACAATTTCTAAAGCGATACTCGATGTTACAACCCAGTCAGCACGTGCTTTTACCGCTGCTGAGGTGTTTGCGTACACAACGACTTTGTGGTCCGGGTGAGCATCACAAAACTCAGAAAACTTGTCAGCAGGACAACCAAGATCTAGAGAACACTCGGCCTCTAGCGTTGGCATAAGAATACGTTTTTCAGGTGTCAGTATCTTAGCTGACTCACCCATAAAGCGCACACCACCGATGATCAGTGTGCTGGCTGGGTGGCGGTTACCAAACTTTGCCATTTCAAGTGAATCACCGACAAAACCGCCAGTTTCTTCTGCCAAAGCTTGGATCTCAGGATCTGTGTAATAGTGAGCAATCAATACCGCGTCTTTTTCTTTAAGCAACACTTTGATGTTGGCAATGTGTGCTTGTTTTTCTTCTTCTGTTAGCGGGATTGGTTTTGGTGGGAATGGGTAAACTGTCTCAATTGTATCTAATATGTGGCTCATTGCTTTTGCGCTACGCTACTTCCAGTAATCCGAGTATTGTAACCTTAACGCTATTGCAGATTCCAGCGTCGACACAAAGGAAAACAAAAAAGGAGCGCTTTGCACTCCTCTTTAATACCAATTAAGAACGGTTAAAGACGCTCTTTTGCCAACTTAGCTGACGCACTATTTGGATACTCATCAACCACTTGCTGATAGTACTTCGTCGCTTGTGCTTGGTTATTGTTGCGAGCGGCGATATCACCAAGTTTCACTAAAGCATCGGCACGCTTGTTGGATTCTTTATAAGTGATCACTGCTGCAAAACTCTTCACGGCTTCTTTATCTTGCTTCTTGGCAAAATAAAGTTGGCCTAGCCAATAATGCGAGTTTGGCGTGAAGCTTGAGTCCGGGAAGTCTTTCTGGAACTGCTGGAATGCAGCAATTGCACCCGTATAGTCACGCTTCTTAAGAATTAAGTCTACCGAGTTCTGATACGCAGTCTGCTCATCTACATTGGAACTAAAGGTCCCACCTGCAGGTTTCGCGGAGTCTTCCGGTGTCGTTTGAGCAACAGGCGTTGATGCTTGGCTACGAACCTTATCTAACTCAATGAAGAGCTCTCTTTGACGCTGCAACATCTGTTGCATGTCATAAGTGCTTTTTTCTAACTGACCGCGAAGCTCACTGATTTCAAGAGCCATGTCATCGAGCTGTTGCTGCATTTGCAACTGGACGCGATTGCGGTTTTCCAATAGGCGCTCTAAGCGCTGAACATCAGTTTCGTTACCACGAACTGACGATGAAGAAGTGGCAGTATTGCTACCGCTTAGATCGGATACTGGAGCTGGTGCAGCGAGTACACTACTCGCTGCACTTGCCAGTAACGTAAGCGTAACAACGCGCTTAAGGTTACTGAACATGAGGCAATTCCTCAATTAGTACACTAGAACTGCGCGGCGGTTCTTAGCGTAAACATCTTCTGATTGACCTAGAAGAAGTGGCTTCTCTTCACCGTAGCTTACAACTTCGATTTGATCAGCTTGAACACCTAGAGCTTGTAGGTATTTCGCTACAGCTTCTGCACGGCGCTCGCCTAGTGCGATGTTGTACTCTGGAGTACCACGCTCATCAGCGTGACCTTCGATTTTAACTTCTAGAGATGGATCTTTGCTTAGGTAAGCTGCGTGAGCTGCTAGCATCTCTTCGTAGTCACCCGCGATAGTAGAGTTGTCGAAAGCAAAGTAGATTGTTGAAGTTTCGCGTAGTGCTTGCTCTTTAAGCTCTTGCTCAGAAAGCTGGCCATTTGCTTCTAGTGGAGAAACAGCTGTGTTGTCTGTCGTTTGAACTTGGTTAGTTTCAGTAGAACCAGTAGAGTTCGCTGCGTCATCACTTGAGCTACATGCTGTAACCGCTAGAACTGGTAGCGCAATTAGAAGCCCTTTAAGAACTTTGTTAAGTTGCATTGTTATAGTTTCCTTTGTTATTGATACTTACTTGCTACAAAAACGGTGACCATGCAGGTGCACGAACTCGACCATTTGTTGCCGGTAACCTTGCTTTAAAGCGTCCATCAATGGAGACCATTGAGAGAACATTGGCCTTGTTATAGATCGAGCTATAAATGACCATACCACCATTTGGCGCAATACTTGGTGATTCATCCAACAATGTTTTGGTTAGAATCTGCATCGCTCCAGTTTCCATGTCTAGCTTGGCTAGATTGAACCCTGTATTGCTGCGATTCACCATCACTAAGAAGCGACCGTCTGGTGTAATTTGCCCACCAAGGTTCTGGCTGCCTTGCCATGTTAAACGCTTGGTCGAATTACTTGCCAAATCTACTTGATAAATTTGAGGTTTTCCACCCCGATCCGAGGTAAAGATCAGAGATTTACCATCTGGATGCCAAAATGGTTCGGTATTATTCGATCTACCGCGGGTAATTTGAGTCAGTTTTCTGGTGTTCAGATCCAACGTATAAACTTGCAGGCTACCGGTTTTTGATAAAACCAAAGCTAGCTTACTGCCATCTGGAGAGAATCTTGGCGCACCATTGTGACGAGGGTATGACGTTACTTTCTCACGTTCACCCGTGTAGATATTCATAATGAAGATCTCAGCTTGGCCGTTTTGGAAACTCACATAAGCAAGCTTTTTACCATCAGGAGACCAAGCTGGAGACATCAATGGCTGCTTAGAACGCAGTACTAGGCGCTCATTGTAACCATCGTAATCAGATACGCGTAGCTGATATGGGAAAGAATCTTTATCGTTAACCACGACATAAGCAATTTTCGTTTCGAACGCACCTTTCTCACCGGTGAGCGCTTCAAACACACGATTCGAAATGCGATGACCTGCCGCTCTCATTTGCTTAGGTACGATAGTCATCTTCTTATTAAGTAAGATGTGATCATGCGATAGCACTAACTGACCATCAGAGCTCAATGATTTAGCTTGACCGCTCGTTAACTGCCCGCGTACAACGTCAATCAGTTGGTAGTTAACAACGTATTTTCCAGTCGCAGGGTCTAATGTAACAGTACCTGTTACCATGGCATCGACACCTAGCTTAATCCACTCTTCAAAGTCAATGTTTGACGCAGAGTATGGTGTTTCTGGCATAGCAGAGACTTCGACGGGCTTAAATTTACCACTACGGAGTAGGTCTGAAGCAACGATCGCAGAAAGATCCTGCGGTAACTGGCCAGCACCTTCCCATTTAAATGGTACGACCGCAATTGGTCGCGCCGAATCGATACCATCTGTAATTACTAGTTCCAACGCCGCATTTGCCGTTTGGAACACGCTCATTACAGTGAGCACACATCCTATTACTAGTCGCTTTAACACAAGCTTTTCCTTATAAATCAGGTACTACGGTTAAATTGATATTCTTAATTTTGTTCACAACGTCTGGGTCTTTAGGCAGCGGAAAGCTGTTCACTTGCGCCACAGCACGCTTGGTTGCAGCACACAAACGGCTATCACCATCCAGAACGGAAAGATTGCCAACAATTGCGTCTGCTCCAGTAGGAATCAAACGCAGGTTAACTCGACAAGACTTTCCCCGAAAACTGTCCTCCAGCAACAGGTTTTGCTGAATGAGCTGAGTGTAAATTGCGCCGTAACGATCAGCCTCGCTAGAGACATGGCTAGAACGCGCCGACGTATTCGCCTCCGCTTCCGTTTCTAAGCCTGCAAAGATATCGTTAAGTGCTGCTTCTTGCTCTTTACGCTCGCGTTCAATGCGCTCTAAACGTTCTTTCTCTTTGCGTGCCTTCTCAGCCGCCTCTTTGGCTGCTTTCTCTTTCGCTATACGTTCTTTCTCGGCTTTTGCTGCCGCTTCACGTTCACGTCGCGCTTTCTCTTCCGCTTCTTTTGCCGCTTTTTCACGAGCGATACGCTCCTGCTCAGCTTTGGCAATCGCCGCTTCTTTCGCTAGACGTTCTTGTTCAGCTTTCTTAATTGCTTGCTCTTTCGCTTTACGTTCCGCTTCAAGTTTGGCTACGCGCTCTTTTTCTTTTTTCACACGAGCTTCTTCAGCTTTACGCTCTTTCTCTTTAGCAACACGTTGTTTTTCTGCTTCACGAGCCGCTTTAGCCTCTTTCGCTTGTTGCTCTTTGAGCTTACGAATACGTTCTTCTTCGGCTTTACGATTCTTTTCAAGCTGTTCACTTTCACGACGGAGCTTGTCTAAACGATCTTGCTCTTTCTTCGCTGCTTCTTCACGCTTGCTACGAATCTGTTGTGCTTGCTGCCTGACAAGATCCGGGTCGATGACGACCGCTTGAACCAAACGCCCAGTAGGCTCCGGCTTAGACATTGTAAAGTCAGTGCCCCAAATCAAAGCCGCAATAAGAAGTCCATGCAAAGCAGCCGATATGATAATCGGCTTCTTGAAATCGTTCTTTTTAGATTTGTTCTCTTTCATCGCAGCGACGATTATTCCTTTATATCTGTCAGCAATCCGACTTTCGGAATGCCTGCACGACTCAATTCGTCTAACACCAAAACAACTTCTGCATAAGGCGTAGCGGCATCACCACCTACAGCAACAGGTGAGTCAGGCTTTAAAGACAGTTCTGCTTTAACACGAACAATCACGTCTTGTAGAGAGATACCGCGAGATACCTCTTCGTCATTAACACTAAGACCAAGGTTTCCATCTTTATCGATTTCAACAATGATAAAGCTCGCGTCACTATCACCCGCCAGTTCAGAGGCTGGCTTTGCAGTGGCGGTTTTTGGCAGCTCAACGTCGACGCCTTGAGTGACGAAAGGTGATGTCACCATGAAAATGATCAACAGAACCAACATAACGTCGATATAAGGAACAACGTTAATCTCGGCAGTCATTTTGCGCTTTTTAGGTTGGTAACCAGCCATAGCAACTATTCCTTACTTGCAGTATCTCGACCAGCCATTGCCTGGCGGTGCAAAATACTATGGAACTCTTCTGAGAAGGTTGCGTAGTTGTGCTCTAGCTTACCCACTTTACTACTGAATCGGTTGTATGCCATTACTGCTGGAATTGCAGCAAATAGACCCATCGCCGTTGCAACTAGAGCTTCTGCGATACCAGGAGCTACCATTGCGAGTGTTGCCTGTTTTACTTCACCCAACGCAATGAAAGCATGCATGATGCCCCATACGGTACCAAACAGACCAATGTAAGGACTGATTGAGCCAACAGTTGCTAGGAATGGAAGGTTGGTTTCAAGCTCATCCACTTCACGCGCTACAGCGACACGCATTGAACGGCCAGTTCCTTCCATAATGAAATCTGGAGAGTCAGCGTTAGATTTGCGAAGACGAGCAAACTCAGTAAAACCTGAGTAGAAGATCTCTTCTGTACCCGCTAAGTCATCCTTACGCTTTTTGGCGTTTTGATAAAGAATCGACAGATCGGTACCTGACCAAAACTTATCTTCGAAGGTTTCCGCATCTTTTGACGCTTGAGAAAGCACTTTACTGCGCTTAATGATCATTGCCCAAGAAACAATCGACATGCCTAAAAGGATCAGCATAACCATTTTAACCAACAGGCTTGCCTGCAAGAAAAGGTCTAGCATCGAAATATCAGCGGTCACTATTCGTTAACTCCATAACTATTGATTGAGGCATTGCTTTTGGCCTCATTTTTATATTGTCGATACATGCTACCTTAACCATTGCCTTACACAATGACTTACCCTCAGGATTAACGATCTCCTGACAGAAAGTGAGTGAAGCTTTTTTAAGGTCAGCAATTTTTGTCCTTACAGTGAGATGATCGTCAAGACGCGCACCCTGTAAAAAATCGATGTCCATGTGTCGGACTACGAAACCGATGTTTTGTTCCAAAAGGACTTGTTGAGATACACCAATAGTGCGAAGTAGTTCAGTTCTTGCTCGTTCAAAGAACTTTAGGTAGTTAGAATGGTACACCACGCCACCAGCGTCAGTGTCTTCATAATAAACCGTTACTGGCCATTCAAATATCAATGCCTGATCTTGCACTATAGCGCCCAAAATTTGTTTTTCTAGACGGATACTATAACGCAACTCATTACTATCTATGCAAGACTTAATAAGTGAATTCAAAGCTTGAAACAAAAAAAAGCGCAACCCATTCAATGAGTCGCGCTTTTTTTATACAAAATGAGCGGAGTTTAGCCCTTACAATAGACGAACTACCGTGAGGTAAATAAGAATCGTCAATGAGCAGTACGGACTAAACAGCACCTGCCAATACCAGTTACGAGGTTTGAAACCTAGACCAGATACCATGCTTGAGCAAATTGCCCAAATCAGTAGTGGTGAAATAATGGCATTGAAACCGCCGATTGAAGCGGAATACAGTTCTGGGTCCCACATAACCATAGCTACGTGATAAAAACCAAGAACCAGTGATAAGGCTCGGAACAGAGCCTTATCAACAGGTGCATGTAGCTTAGCTACCTGCGCAGCGAGGTTACTCACTGTCTTTGTCCATCATTTCAGAGTGCTCTAACCAAAGAGCGTTGATGATGCCGAATGCACAAGCGAGTAATACACCCAGAATCCATGCGAAATACCACATAATCGTTACTCCTTAGTAAGCTGAAACGTCGTTGTCTTCGATGTGTTTCTTATCAAGACGACCAAACATTTTGTAGTATGTCCAAGTCGTGTAGCCAAGAATCACAGGTACCATTACCGCAGCAACGAGTGTCATCAGACCAAGTGTCAGTTCACTTGCTGTTGAGTCCCACATCGTTAAGCTGTGGCTAGGTACTAAGCTTGAAGGCATTACGAATGGGAACATCGCAAAACCAGCCGTTAGAATCACACCTGCGTTAGCAAGACTTGAGAACAAGAAAGCAAAACCACCGCGTTCTACGCGAGACGCTAATACCGCTAGCAGTGGCATTAACACACCAATAACTGGTGCTGCCCACATTGCTGGGTAAGTTTCAAAGTTCTGCATCCAAGCACCTGCCTGAATCGCCACTTCTTTGTTCAGTGGGTTAGATGCAGCCATTGTATCGATAGCGCTTGTGATGACGTAACCATCGATAGACTGAACCCAGAAGCCACCAAGTACAAACAGTACTGTAGCAATCAGACCCGCGATTTGAGCCACATTACGTGCACGTACGTGTAGCGCTTCTGTTGTCTTCATCTGCAACCAAGTTGCACCTTGAAGTACGAATAGCATCAAGCTAAGCACACCACACAGCAGAGCAAATGGGTTAAGTAGCGCAAAGAATGAACCTTTGTACTCAGACATTAGTAGGTCGTTCAGTTCAAATGGAACACCTTGCAGCAGGTTACCAAATGCCACACCAAAGATGATTGGTGGCACTGTACCGCTCACACAAAGCGCGTAGTCCCAAGCATGACGCCATTTTGGATCTTCAATCTTTGAACGGTAATCAAGACCAAGCGGACGTAACCAAAGCGCAGCTAGAGTTATGTACATTGCTAGGTAGAAGCCAGAAAACGACGTTGCGTAAACTAGTGGCCATGCTGCAAATAGTGCACCACCTGCTGTGATCAACCAAACTTGGTTGCCATCCCAGTGAGGAGCAATAGTGTTGAGCATAATACGACGTTCAGTGTCGCTTTTACCGATAACAGGCGAAAGCGAAGCAACACCCATATCGAAACCATCTGTAACAGCGAAACCAACTAGCAAAACACCAATCAGAACCCACCAGATAAGTCGTAAGATTTCGTAATCAAACATAATATTCCCTCACTTAAACTTCGACTGAACGGCCGACTTTGTCTTCAACAGAGTTAGCGTTTTGTTCGAAGTGGTAGCGACCTGTTTTCAGGCTGCTAGGACCTTTACGTGCAAATTTAAGCATTAGGTAAACTTCAGCAATCAAGAACACTGTGTACAGTGCTAGGATAGCGAATAGAGAAGTCCATAGTTCACCAATTGTCAGAGCTGAAGCAGCAACATGTGTCGGAAGGATTTCACCTACCGCCCATGGCTGACGACCATACTCGGCAACAAACCAACCTGCTTCAATTGCAATCCAAGGAAGAGGAATACTGAATAACGCCGCTTTAAGAATCCAAGGTTTCTGCTCGATTTTCTGGCGACATGTTTGAACAAATGCAGCACCAAATACGAATAGCATAATAAAGCCACACGCAACCATGATACGGAACGACCAGAACAGAGGCCAAACCGTCGGGATAGAATCATCCGCTGCCGCTTGAATTTGCTCTTCTGTCGCATCAACAACATTTTCAGTGTAACGCTTCAGAAGTAAGCCATAACCTAGGTCACCTTTTACTTCATCAAACGCTGCCATGTTTTCTTCTGATTTATCACCCGCACGTAGCTTCTCTAGAAGCTCATACGCGTACATACCAGTACGAACACGTTCAACGTGGTCATCACGCAGATCGCGTAGACCTGTTACTTGCTCATCTAAAGAACGTGTCGCGATAATACCCATTACGTAAGGGATCTTAATCGCGTAGTCTGTGTGCATTGTCTCTTGGTTAGGCATACCAAACAGCGTAAATGCCGCAGGAGCAGGCTCTGTGTGCCATTCCGCTTCAATCGCAGCAAGTTTCACCTTCTGAACTTCACCAAGCTCATAGCCAGATTCATCACCAAGAACGATAACAGATAAGATAGCTGCCATACCGAAAGAAGCAGCGATAGCAAATGAACGACGAGCGAATGCGATGTCACGACCTTTTAATAGGTAGTAAGAGCTGATGCCTAGAATGAACATTGCGCCAGTCGTGTAGCCAGATGCTACGGTATGAACGAATTTAACCTGAGCAACTGGGTTTAGAACAACCTCAGCAAAGCTCACCATTTCCATACGCATGGTTTCAAAGTTAAATTCAGCGCCAACTGGGTTTTGCATCCAGCCGTTTGCTACCAAGATCCAAAGTGCAGAGAAGTTAGAACCTAGCGCAACTAACCATGTAACAACAAGGTGTTGACGTTTTGAGAGACGATCCCAGCCAAAGAAGAAAAGACCTACAAAGGTGGATTCTAAGAAGAAGGCAACTAAGGCTTCAATCGCCAAAGGTGCACCGAAAATATCACCTACGTAATGCGAATAGTAAGACCAGTTAGTACCGAACTGGAACTCCATGGTAAGGCCGGTAGCCACACCAAGTGCAAAGTTAATACCGAATAGCTTACCCCAGAACTTTGTCATGTCCTTATAGATTTGCTTGTTCGTCATTACGTACATTGATTCCATGATAGCCAGTAAGAAGGCCATACCTAGAGTCAACGGTACGAATAGGAAGTGATACATCGCTGTCAGTGCAAACTGCAACCGCGATAGATCAACAACATCGATCATGATTACTCCTATGTGTCGGCTGAAGACACTCTCTACATTAATGCATTGTTATTAAGCGTTGGGTAAACTTAAACAGTGTTATAAAAGATAGCCAACCTGTTGCAAAAATGTACCGTAATGGTTAGTTAATTGTTAAGCATCAGCTAATATAGCTGGCGCTAATATTACTGCTAAAAACAGGTTGTTTCAAAAGGTTTATAGCCAGAGTTCGCTTTGATTTGTATCAAGTTTTGTACGGCATTTTTGACCAAAAAACCATCACATTGATCTACATCAACCGTTTGAAGGGCGTTTTGTTACGAAGGGGTTATTGGTGACAGACCATTAAGTATTTATGCAAAACAAGCAGTTAACAAGTCACTCAATTGCGCTACCTATTAAGTAGTAAGTAAATTACATTAGTGTGATATAGATCACCAAAAGAAAAAGCCAGCTTCTGTGAGCTGGCTACTGAAAACTTATTTTTCAATTCCGAAATGAAGATACGCGCGATCCGTGGCAATTCTTCCGCGCGGTGTCCGCTGGAGATAGCCTTGCTGAATCAAGTAAGGCTCTAGAACATCTTCTATAGTGTCTTTTTCCTCACCAATCGCAGCCGCCATGTTGTCCAAGCCGACAGGGCCGCCACCAAACTTCTCCATAATAGCTAGAAGCAACTTTCTATCCATATAGTCGAAGCCTTGCGCATCGACATCCAGCATATTGAGTGCTTTGTCTGCGACCTCTGCGCAAATATGACCATTACCTTTCACTTCTGCGTAATCTCGAACGCGGCGAAGTAAGCGGTTAGCAATTCGGGGTGTACCACGAGCCCGTCTTGCCACCTCCAACGCGCCCTCAGACTCCATCGATAGACCTAAGCAGTCAGCACTACGCTGAACAATGTTTTGCAGATCTGGGATTTTGTAGTATTCCAAACGCTGAGTAATACCGAAGCGATCGCGCAGTGGTGAAGTTAACGAGCCTGCGCGCGTCGTAGCACCAATCAGAGTAAATGGCGGTAAATCGATTTTTATGGAGCGAGCCGCCGGACCTTCACCAATCATGATATCAAGCTGGTAATCTTCCATCGCCGGATAAAGTACCTCTTCAACCATAGGGCTAAGTCGGTGGATCTCGTCAATGAAAAGAACATCATTCTCTTCGAGGTTGGTTAACAGCGCCGCCAGATCGCCTGCTTTTTCAAGTACTGGGCCAGAGGTCGTACGAATATTCACGTCCATCTCGTTGGCAACAATATTAGCTAATGTTGTTTTACCCAAACCAGGAGGACCAAATATCAATAAGTGATCGAGTGCTTCATTACGTAGCTGCGCTGCTTTAATGAAGATCTCCATCTGATCACGAACATGATCTTGGCCTTTGTAGTCTTCGAGTTTCTTCGGACGTATCGCACGATCGATAACATCCTCTTCTTTATACACCGTGTTATCTGGTGCGATTAATCGATCCGCTTCAATCATTGTTCAAGCCTTTTCTATACCATCGACTTCAGCGCTTCACGAATAAGCTGCTCACTGCTCATCTCGTCCGTCTTCACCTGTGAAACCACTTTAGATGCCTGAGTCGGCTTATAGCCTAATGCAAGTAGCGCACTGATCGCTTCTTCC
Organism: Vibrio sp. SCP2; assembly: GCF_059295395.1. Classification (NCBI taxonomy): domain Bacteria; kingdom Pseudomonadati; phylum Pseudomonadota; class Gammaproteobacteria; order Vibrionales; family Vibrionaceae; genus Vibrio; species Vibrio sp. SCP2. Next base: position 356,652 of record NZ_JCAFVV010000003.1, read on the forward strand.
TCTGCATTTGACTGAGCGGGTTGCGGCGCTGAGTCTACAGGAGCAGCATCAGTAAACGGAGTAAATAGGTCACCTGCGCTCCAACCTTTTAGCCTGTCCTTCATTTCGACCACAAGGCGTTCTGCTGTTTTCTTACCCACACCTGGCAGTTTAACTAGTGTCGAAACATCTTCACGCTCAACACTGGCGACAAATTGACTCGCTGTCATACCCGAAAGAATCGCTAGACCGAGCTTAGGACCGACGCCATTGGCCTTAATCACTTCACGGAACAACGCACGCTCTTTAACGGTATTGAAACCATACAGTAACTGGGCATCTTCTCGGACAACAAAATGAGTATAGATGATCGCTTCTTCACCGATACTCGGTAGCTCATAGAAGCAGCTCATAGGCATTTGCACTTCGTAGCCAATGCCATTAACTTCAATCAGTAGTTCAGGAGGTTGTTTCTCGATAAGAATGCCGCGCAGACGTCCAATCACGGTAGTTACTCTTTGGAAATGAATTTGCGACAGGATAATAAAGAACTGGATAGACATCCAGTCCTTTATGATTTAGAGCTAGATTTTTGAGACAACTTGATCAAGTTGCGAAGTTAAGGTTCTTACCGCATCCACCTGCGAGGTCAATTGCGCACCATTTTGCGCTACGTTCTCGGAAATTGTTTTCGTTTCAACCACACCATTCGCCACTTCACTGCTCGCTTGGTCGAGCTCTTTCAGTGCCATCATTTGATTGGACATGATATTGGCAAGTCCGTTGACGTCTTGTGAGATGGCAGAAACTTCGGCAATCATAGACTTCATTTTCACCGCACTTGAATTGACGACATCCTGCCCGTGTTTGACTTCCTGCTCGCTGCGATCGAGCAAGTTTCTAATCTCTATCGCCGACTGGCTACTTTTAGCGGAGAGGTCACGCACTTGCTCGGCCACCACAGCGAAGCCACGACCTTGCTCCCCTGCCCTTGCCGCTTCAATTGCAGCATTGAGCGCCAATAGGTTAGTTTGTTCGGCAACAGAGGTAATCAAATCGGCCACTTTCATGATCTCTTCATGGCTACCAATAATTTGGCTGATGGCTGAGGTAGAATCTTCAAGCAACTGCGAACTGGTCTCTGCTTGCTGGTGAACCGCGTCACTGCGCTCTCTAAGTTCATCAACAAAACGGGTTGAACCTTCAATTCCTTCGGCAAGCTGATGAACTTGCTGACTCATCTGCTCTGCCGCACTGGCCTGAGATTCACAATTGATGTTCAGGTTCGAGACCTGATCATCTAGCGTCAACGACTGAGATTCCAGTGTTTGCGACACATCTTTCAGCTGTATTGAGTTTTGATTGGCTTGCTCTAGAACATGAGAAAGATTCTGTTCGCCAAGTGTTGCCTTCTCAGCAATCGCTTCACTATCACTTTTTGCTCGCTCTGCGATTTCAATCGCTTTATCTCTTTGCTTGGCTGTGAACGCCTGCGCAATACAGATCACCACTAACGGCAATACCGTCCCGGACCAGATTTCAACGCGTTGTGCAGATTCAGATAACTCTAATACCGGAAACGAGTTTCCAGAGACGTGCATAAAGGTCATGATGGCGGAACACAAGATAACCGTCACACTCCAACTGATGGCTACCATTCGCGTACCAGATAAGAAGAACGCCACCACAAGTAAGGGAACCCAGTAAGTTTGGGTTGACTCTACAACACCGCCGCTTTGGTAAATGATATTAAGGGCATGCACCGACATACCAATAAAACCGAGGTTGAGCGCAACAATAGGGTTCTTCAACAGTTTTAAGCAAGCCGCTGCCGCCAGTTCAAAGCCAATCAACAGTAGTGATGTCATGATTAAGCTTTCATGTCCGTGCTTAGACCATTTAAGCAGGCTATACACGCCGACGAGAAAGGCGATGAAAGTAAATAGAGAGAGTGTATCCGCCTGACGTTGTTGATTTTTCGTCCATTGATGTTGAGCGGGCATACAGAGTTGCCGCCATACGTTGACAGGGTTCATGTTCAATCTTCCTTGATTGATATCTTGTTAGACCTCTGACCACTATATTAATGCAACATTTTTATAACAAACCCTGTAATCAGATCTGTTTTATATGTCTCAGTTTTGCACCAATTGGAAGTAAATAGTGTGGAATGGTTAACGGTAACGTCCGCGTCTCGCGCTGGTCGCTTTGCCAGCTAAAGCAACCAAGGTTTTGTTGGTGTTGGCGTGACAGATCGCGACACCAAGGGCATCGGCCGCGTCAGCTTGAGGCTTAGATGGGAGTTTAAGCATATGTTGAACCATATGCTGCACTTGCTCTTTATCCGCCGCACCTGTACCAACCACGGCTTGCTTAATCAGACGCGCTGCATACTCGTAAACCGGCAAATCAGCATTCACCGCGGCTACAATTGCGCTGCCGCGAGCTTGACCAAGTTTAAGCGCAGAATCTGCATTTCGTGCCATAAAGACCTGTTCTATAGCAAATACGTCAGGTTGAAACTGAGTAATGATCTCTGATACACCCGCGTAGATTTGCTTAAGGCGACCGGGCAGCTCTTTTTCTGAGGTACGAATACAGCCGCTACCAAGATATTGCAGATGGCGACCCGTTTGACGAATCACACCATAGCCTGTGATACGAGAGCCCGGGTCAATACCAAGTATGATTGACATTGTTTTCTTTATTATCGCGTTAATCTAGCTCGACATTTTAATCTAGCTAAGAGGCTATAGCGAGGTAATTATCGCTCGGCTAGACAATCCCGATTCTAATCCCACCTCTAATACTTGGGTCGGTTCATGAACTAGCTTTTCTCCTGTCCAGTAATCGTACCAATAGACAGGGAAGTTAGCGGTTAGCGTGACTTCTCTGGCAGTACTTTGATAATTGAACAAACAATGGAGATCATTTCGCTCAGTCAATTGAAGAAAAGCATGATGAAGATTCAGCGCCGTGAATCTTGCTGCCTCCTGATTGTGTCTATGTCGAATGGTTAGTTTAGCCAGCGTTTTTTTAGCAAATGGGGTGAGCTCTGTCAGCGGGTCACCAGACAATAACAATCCACCACACGCTAACAAGGCGTCTCGATGGAACTCGTAATACTTTCTCTCTGTTGCCTGATTGGCTAAAGAGACAAACGTCGCGCAGTCTGGATCGATTTGCCAAAGTTTTCGATGCTGCCAACTGCGGTAAAACGTCTCTTTTGCTATTTGTTCAAACCTTGTCGCGCAGCGTTCTACGTCATCAGACACTCGCATAGCATCCACCAACCCCAACGATGGCCACATTGGCGCATTGCATCCAAGTACTAATGCATCCCCCGCCCCTTCAATAATGGCTTGCATGCCTAAACGATAGGCTTCGACACCTGTGACGCCGGACTGACTGCGAACCCCTTTCAACGTTCCCCAGTAGTTAGCGTCAAGCTTAAACATTTCCACGCCCCACTCTTCACGCATGGTTCGGACGACACGCGTAAGGTGTTCTTGGACTTGCAGATTAGTGGTATCAAGAATGTACCATGGTGTACAACGCCAACCTGCATAAGTGACATCTTCGGCCTTGAGCAACCTTCCATCTTCATGGCGAACAAACCAATCAGGATGATTACGAAATATCTCAGACTCAGGTTGGGCAATAAAGGGCGCGAGCCAAATGGCTGGCTTTTTGCCATTTGAGCAGATTTCTCTGAGGACAGATTTAATACCAGATGGGAATTTGTCAGAGGGAGTTAACCAATCTCCCATAAATGCTTGGTATCCATCATCAAGCAGGACGTAGTCAAACGGCTTTAAGTGCTCGCGCATTTGTTCAACATTAGCGTGTATATTTTGCTCGGTCACTTCAGCGTAGTAGGCATACCACGAGCACCATCCTAACGGCGAATCTTGTGTCACGCCTTTGCGGATCGGATGCTGCTCCTTTATCAAACGACTGTATTGTAGATATAGCTCAGATAAAGACTCTCCTCTTAAAACCACAACGGATTCTAAACGATTCGTTGACCAATCTTGAGGTGAGGTTTGTTCCCCATCTATGTAAGCATTGATCTTAACTCGGCCATCCTCATCGCTCACAGTGAAATACCCGGCAAAACGATGACAAGAAGTAAAGCCGAACAACGCATAGCCAAGCGAGTCTTCTACCACTAGGTAATTGTAGTAACGTTTAGGAGCTTTAGAAGCGTAGAGTCGATAGCTAGAGCTATTGTCTGGGCAGCGACCAATATCAACTGGATCTTCGTAAGTACCAGTGGTTTGAGCCAGCATTTGAAAACCATCACCTAGCAAAGTGGCGCGACGTTCAAAATCAAAATCTGTCTGAAAAAGTAGAAACTGCTCATCGACGGGATCATTGGATAACCCCCGATAGGTAAAAGTAACCTGATTACCGATAGCGTCAGCACTAAGATCGCTGTTGTGAATAGTAAGGATTCGCTCTTGGGCTAGGTGCAGGTGTTGCGACATATCACGCTCTGCTTTGTCGTTATTTTTCTCAATTAGAGCATTGGTGTAATTCGATGTCTATTTGGTCATCAACGCATTACGTAACAGCGATCACGTTTCTATCATCCTTGGAGGCGAGACAACCCAATTTTTCTCATTAGGTGAAAAACGAAAAAACCCTCCAACTCCGGAGGGTGAAAAGGCAGTGGATTATGCGTTAAGCGTCCTGCTTATAAAAGCCCACCGAAGTGGGCTACAAACGTAGAGGTGAAGAGAATCTTAGAATGCGTAAGCCAGTTTTAGGAATGACTCGATGTCACCTTTCTGCAGACCCGTTCCTTTTGCAGAATCGTAGCCTTCGTCAGATACGTGGTATGCGATATCAACCAGTGCCGTAAAGTTATCTGTGAACGCGTAAGAACCACCGAAGTTAACCGCTTCGCGTGTCTCTTCAATCGTTACGTAACCTGCAGCTAGGTAAAGAGCGTCAAGTGTGTAGCCAACTGACGTGTTGTACATTTTAACTTTTTTGCCGTCAGCAAATTCTTCTTCAGCAAACGTTGCACCAATACCTACGGCGCCAAGATTAACTGCACCGTTTACTAGGTATAGCTTATCTGTCTCACCTTCAGTTTCATCGTTATCTTCGTAACCAAGGTTAACCATAAATGTTTCGTTTTCGTAACCTAGGTAGCCGTTGTAACCACTTTGACGATCGGTGCCTTCATAGTTACGGTCACCAAAGTAAGAGATACCGTATTTAACACCTTCTTTGTCGCCTTCAAACTTCACCACTTGGCGAGCATCTGACGCATCGTTTGGTGACCATAGGAACTCGATAGTTTTATCCGCTGCACCGTCAACTGCATCTAGCGCTGTGTCGTTTGCGTAACCGATAGACGCTACACCAGCACCCGTTTTGTAACCAACCCACGTGTCAGTGATCGTGAACGTAGAATCAGAAGTTCCGTAGTCGTCTTCAATATCAAACTCACCACCAAACTTACCAACAATGTTGCCATTTTCGTAGTCAGCGAAAATATCAAAACCCGTTACGCCACCGTTATAGAACTCTTCGTCTTTAGCTGATGAGTCATTATTAACCTCACCACCTTCTTTACGGTTTTCTTGGTAATAACCACCGATAGCAAACTCACCTGATACAGTGAACTGATCACCTGAAAGTGCTTCTGCCGCTACTGCTGACCCGGCTACAAGAGATAGTGCTACTGCTAGTGCTGTCTTTTTCATTTCTTTGTTCCTATAGATTTTTATTTATGAGCGTCAAATGCCATCTGCACGCTCTGAAAACAAAAACTATTGGCGCTAGTAATGATTCACAAATGAATCAATAAAAAAGCAGCTCTGCGATTGTGATTAAGGGTAAATGAAAAAACTAAATTCACCTGAATATCAGCAGCAGAGATCAGTAAAACTAAGGCATTGCTGAGTAATCAAGCGATAAGTCCACACGAGCTATTTTGCAAAAGAAGGCCGCATACAAAGTTCAAAACCTCAACGAAAAATTCCTGCAGTGGGCGCATGTAAACACACATTTTTATCTTTCTGTGCCTAAACTTAAGGGTGAGTTGATAGTTGGACATATCAGGTGAAAAGAGACAGATCGAACAAACTCATCCTTCTTATCTGCTGGCTTTGGTGTAGCCTCTCTTTCGCTGCGCCATTGAAAGTCGCTCAAGACTTGTGGCCTCCTTATGTAATGAATTCTGCCTTGGGCAGTGGAATTGCCCATGATCTCGTCATTGAAGGTTTGATTTCTGCGGGGTTTGAAGTCGACTACTCCGTTAAGCCTTGGACGCGGGTACTTAAAGAAACGATTAATGGCAAAAATGACGTCATCATCGCGATTTGGAAAACTGAACAACGAGCTCGCGACTACATTTTCACCGATATCTATATGCACAACAAAATGGCGGTAGTCTCTCGTCAAGAGTCCAGTTTTGAATATAAGTCACTAAGCAGTTTGAAGGACACGCGTGTCGCCCTAATCGATAACTACGCCTACGGCGCAAAGCTTTTAGATTACCAAGGCCTCATTCCAGTCAGCTCAATCCACCTGCCTAACAGTATCCGCCTTGTTTTGTCTGATCGCGCTGATGTACTAGTCACAGATGAAGCTGTGGGTCGATGGACGATTAAAGAAATGAGACTCGATGCCTCAAAGCTTAGTTTCAGTCCAGTCTATCTCGATACGACCCCACTCTATGCAGCCGTGAGAAAAGATCACCCGCAAGCTCAACAAATCGTCTCTGCCCTCAATACCTATTTCAAAGATCATGGTGCGCGACAACTTGAATTACTAAAAATTAAGTATGGTCTATCCGGTCAGTGATCCCTCTCTTTACTCTTCTAAAACCTAGCTCACTCCAATCCTAATAGTTAGACTTAAAGGTGCTAACTACCACCTCATAATCAAATCTCTTAAAGTACAACCCATACGCAGGAGCGACCAGAAATAAACGGATAGCAACTTATCTTTTTTGGAGATTCAGACTATGAAAAAACAAGTATTAGCACTCGCTCTTGCGGCAACCACTATGGGTACAATTTCTGGCGTAGCTGAAGCTTGTACACGAGCTTTGTATCACTCTAACGCTTTAGACACGACAATGGTTACACGTTCATTAGACTGGGAAGGCTACGATCAAGCAGTCGTTCGCGGTGTCCCACGAGGAACCATCCTAGATACACGAGCACCAACGGTTTATGGCGTTGACCTAAACAAATCTGGCGTTGCCAATCAAGCTTACAAGTCAAAACATGCCATGATTGAAATTGCGAGCTTTGACGCAGAGTTCGTCGCAGAAGCCGTCAACGAACATGGTTTGCTTGGTCAGGTTCTTTACCTCAATACCGATTGGCAAGATGAAAAAACGCTAGAAAAAGGCAACAAAGACATCGATGGTCAGCAATTTATGCAATACGTTGTTGCGAACGCAAAAAACCTAGATGAAGTACAAGCCATCATTGAAAGTACCAACATTCGAGACCAAAAGTTCGGTGGTGTGCCAGGTAAGTACGATGCTAACGCAACGGTAGACCACGTTCCTGCTCACTTCATGTTCGCAGATAACTCTGGTGAAACCATCCTCGTTGAAATGGTCAATGGTGAAAAGAGATTCTATCGTGGCACAGGTTCTTTGGATGTTGTTTCTAACAACCCAACTTTTGAAACTATGGTGGAAATGGACAAAGAGCTACTGGGTGAAAAGCGTTTTCCAACCACTTCCATTCATGCTTGGGATCGCCGCCATCGTGCCCAATACGCACTTGAGGAAGTAAAAGCTTATGAAGAACGTTTTGGTATTCGCGATAACAAACAGCTAGGTAATATTATTGAAGGCGTTGCTCACGAAATGCGCAGCGGCTATGCAAAATGTGATGTAGCCTACGATGCAAACTTCCCAAGCCTATGGGTTACTCAGGTTGATTTGAACAACAAAACACTTAAGTTAGACCGTTGGGACACTGACCAAATTGAGACCTACGATTTTGCAATGTTTGATGTCAACGGCAAAGAAGTCGTTGAGTTAGGTCGCAACCCAAACAAACTTGAAGACCAACCTTGTACGAACATTAATAAGAACCAGCCGTACTGCACAAACTAAGGCTCAATCTTATCACTCATTAGAAGACTTCAAATTGAAGTCTTCTTTTTTATGTTGATACAAACAAACTTTTCAAACTGCGTTATCTGCATGTTTGAAACGAGAACAGAGATAGCTAGAATTTGTTTTAATCCATCGAATTAGCCAATGAGGTTGCATGCTAATCACTCCAGAAAGACTCACATACATGATCGCTGTAGCGGAAACAGGCTCTTTCTCAGCTGCGGGTAGAAAGTTTGGCGTTACGGCTTCTGCGGTCGCACAAGTCATACAGAACATGGAAGTTGATCTTGATGTTGTCTTGTTCGATCGCGTTGCAGGTAAAGCACCTAAGCTGACAGAAGTCGGTAGAGCCTTATATCTACAAGCTTTAGAAGTTGCACCAAGACTCCAGGCAATGGAAAAGCGAGCTCAAGCCTACCAAGCGGGTGTCGAAGATAAACTGACGATCGCTATGTTTGGCTTCACGTTATTTCCCAAATATGTTGAATCGATCAATGCCCTTTCTAGGGAATTTCCTGAGCTCAAGATTAATCTAATAGATGTAGAAGAAACCCAAGGATTGGCTCCGAACCATGATGATGCAGCAGACATTATTATTGCCCCCGCAAGATTAGAAGTTCGTACTGGTTATGATGCTCATATTTTTGATCAGATAGACTGGCGTTTCGTTGTATCTCCAACTCATTCATTAGCGAACAAGAAAGGAGAATTATCTCGCCATGATTTGCTCGACCATACTCAAATCATACCGTCAGAAAACGCTTTCGCTGACAAAACGCTAATAGAGTCGATACGACAAAGTCCTTCTCTTATCCACTGCTCACGGTTCTATCAACTAAGAGCGTTACTTTTACAAGGCGCTGGTTTTAGTTTACTTCCAGCTCAGTTATCAGAACCATTAGTTTCGGCAAATCAGCTGGTAGAGCTAAAGCTAGACTTCGACGACAAAAATACTCGATGGCCAATAGAGATAGCTTGGAGCCCCTCCTTAGGGCCTGCAGGCAGGTGGTTTGTCGAACAGTTTGTGGAGATTTAATGAAATGATCTCTAGCGATATAACCCTAAACTGAAGACAAAAAAATACCAGCCGCTTGGCTGGTATTTTTAGTTCTAGTGTCGATTATGCCACTTCGATTGGACCACCGAAGGACGTCACTGGCGGTACTTTACCGCTGAACTTCTCGAAGTCCACGATACAAGTGTTGGCAGATGTTGCCTGCGCTAGCTCAGAAGAACCGATGTCTTGAGTTAGCGTGTTTGGATCGCCGTAAGTACAGATAGCGCCCTCTTTCTCGTTTAGAGGACCATACCATGCACCTTCCTCGATACGGATAACACCGCGAGGGTAGCTATCAGTAACCACTGCACCTGCTAGAAGCTGACCACGGTCATTGAAGACACGCACTAGGTCACCATCTTTGATACCCTTCGCTTTCGCATCCACAGGGTTGATGTAAACAGGTTCACGACCTTGTACCGCATACGTTGCGCGGAACTCTTCAGATTCACACATCTGAGAGTGTAGACGCTTATCCGGGTGACAAGATTGTAGCCAGTACGGGTGTTTGTCTGAACCAGGGCCACCATGTGAACGTTCTGATTTCTCGAACCACATTGGGTGCTCTTGACAGTGCTCGTAACCGTAACGGCCGATCTTACGAGAGGTGATCTCGATGAAGCCAGACGGCGTACCTAGAGCGTTGATTTCTGGGTCTTTACGGAAGTCAGCATGACGAACCCAAGGCTTGCCTTGACCGAAGTCTAGTACGCTCTTCTCCCAGAACTCAGCAAATTCAGGCATCTCAAACTTGCCTTCGTTGGCTTTCTTACAATCATTGTACAGGCTTTCGATCCATTCCATCTCGCTCATACCACGAGTGTACTCGTCACGACGACCAAAGCGTTGAGTTAGTTCACTCATGATCTGGAAGTCAGGCTTAGATTGGAACAATGGATCCACAAGGCGATGCATCGCGATCAAGCCTTTACTTGAGTACGAGCCGTATACGTCGATGTCGTTACGCTCCCACTGAGTACAAGCAGGCAGAACGATGTCTGAGAAACGACACGTTGCAGTCCAAGCAAACTCAACAGTCACAACCGTTTGAAGTTTCTTGAATGCTTTCTTCATGCGGTTACGATCTTGGTGGTGGTGCCAAGGGTTGTTACCTGAGATAACCATCATCTTGAAGTCAGGCAGTTTAACTTTACCACCGTTGTAACGGATCTCTTTACCCGGTTCCAATAGACAGTCGATCCAGCGCGCCACAGGAATAGTGCGGCTATAACCGTTAAAGTCATTGTTGTCCCATTTAGGCTTCATACCCGTATCTAGGTTGCGAGGGAAACCGCCAGGCCCCGCAAAGCCCGTTGAAGGAACACCGATACTTGAGTAGTGGTGACCGTAAGAAATACCACCGCCCGGTAGACCAATTTGACCAACCATTGCAGCGACGACAGCACCTGCCCAGTATGGCTGTTCACCATGCTCTTGGCGTTGAATACACCAGCCCATTAGGATCTGAGTACGGCCGCTTACAAGCATACGTGCAAACTCACGAATCTTGTCCGCTTTCACGCCACAGATTTCCGCAGCCCATTCAGGTGTTTTCACCACTTTATCTTTGGTTTCACCCTGAACGTACTGAATGAACTCATCAAAACCTAGACAGTAAGTGTCGATAAACTTCTTGTCGTAAAGGTCTTCGTTGTAAAGAACGTGTGCCACAGCCAGCATGAAGGCAACGTCTGTCATTGGGTTAATGTACAGATGGTCGTTCTCTAGGTAACGCTGAGTCTTGTTCTTCACTGGGTCAACAGAAAGTACGTTGATCTCGCCTTTTGCTACTTTCTCTTTTAGCTGAGCTAAGTAGTCAAATGACTCGTGAGTTTCACAGTTCCAACCTACTTGCAGGTTCTTCACAGGGTCATTTGCCCAAAGAATGATGTTGTCTGCATTTTCTAGAATTTCAGACCAAGAAGTACCTTGTGCATATACTTCTGTTGAACCTAGAACGTATGGCAGAATCGTTTGACCAGCACCTGTCGAGTAGTCACCCACTTTAGTGATGAAGTTACCGTGCATACCAACCGCGCGCTGCATGTGCGCAGTACAGTTGTTGAAAGCACCAGTTTGGTTCCAACCCGTTTGACCTGCATGCAGTGCCCAAGGACCGTAGTCTTTCTGCACACGCTCAAGTTCACGGTAGAACAAGTCTAAAGCTTCATCCCAAGTAACACGGATGAAACGGTTGTCACCGCGTGTCTCTGCGCTGTATTTATGTTTCTTAAGCCAATCTAGACGCACCATAGGGTAACGTACACGTGATGGGCTGTAGATAATACCTTTGATGCCGTTCAGCATCTCTGTTGGGTTTTTATCTGTTTCTAGCGGTTTGATTTCTTGAACTTTACCCGCGTAGATGTGGGCGCGGAATGCGCCCCAGTGTGAACCAGTTACCTTCCAAGTCCCTGTCGTTTCCGCAGCGCTTGCAGAAGCAGATGCCAATAAGCTTGGACCGATGACTGATGCTGCGCTCGTTGTCGCTACACCTTTTAGAAAACTTCTTCGTGTAATAGCCATTTCAAATACTCCGTCTGACGCTTATTAGTGGTGGCCTTCAGCATAATCTGAAGAGTGCTTCTGTAGGTACTTCAAGATCAGTGCTTCACTATCTGTATCTAGGTTAACGAACGCAAGCATACCGTCGAACATACCTGGCCAAGTGTTCGCATCGAAGTGTGCTTCATCTGGTTGGGTGTGACATACAGAACAGTTTGTCTTATACGCTTCTTTCGATTTTTCCCAAACTGGAGTGATGTCGTTCAACATTGACTCTTTCTTCAGCCATACTGTTGCTGCCACTTTCTCCCATGGAAGACCTGTCAGCTCATCCACTTTCTTCTCGCCAGTCGTCACAATACTATCGTCTGTTGATGCTTCTTTAAGAAGAGACGCAACAGCAATGTTTTTACCAAAGTCTTCTTGGATTACACGACCGAAGCCTTTCGCTTTACGCCAGCCGTCGATTTCGATTGAAACAAAATCGCCTTTTTCTTCCAGTACTTTTACTGAAGAAGCTGGATTTAGAAGACCGGCTTCTTTTTGACCTTCTGCGTCAAAGTAGATAGGTAGGTGGCGCACACTCACTAATGTTTGGCCTGCCGCATAGCTAGTGTTCGAAGCTAGAGATTCTAGATCGCCGACGATACCACCAATGCTATCCATACCCGCAGGTAGTTTGTGGGCAATACCTTTGTGACAGTCAACACAGCTCTGATCTTTTTCTGCCGCTTGCTTCATCTGGATACGAGCCGTTGGTGACATTTGCTCGAAGTCCATCGATTCGTAGTTGTGACAGTTTTTACACTCTAGGGATTTGTTTGCAGAGAAACGATCCCATTCATGTTTAGCAAGCTCGATACGACGCTCTTCAAACACACCTGGTTCATCATAGTTACCAAATACTTGTGCGAATACTTCTTTAGAAGCCTGCATCTTACGTGCAATTTTGTCTGTCCAGTTATGAGGAACGTGACAGTCAGGACAAGTCGCGCGTACACCAGAGTGGTTCTTCCAGTGCACAGTTTCTTGTAGTTCAACGTACACGTTGTCACGCATGGTATGACAACTAATACAGAATTCTTCAGTGTTGGTCGCTTCTAAAGCAGTGTTGAAACCACCCCAGAAGATAACACCCGCGATAAAGCCGCCCATCGTCAGCACACCTAGGCTGATATGAACCGCTGGGCGCGTCATGGTGCGCCACAGTTTAACAATCAATGATTTCATGGTTTGCTCTCTTAAAATCTTTATAAAAATGTGGAATTGAGCTCAATGGCTTACATGCCATGCGCGCCAGGTGGTCCCATTACGAATACTTGAAGCATCCATACTAGGAATCCGTAGCCACCTACGAACGCCACACTTAAAATTGGGAAGAGAACAACCGCGATGAAGAGGAATGACTTCCACTCCAGAGAGCGTTTTTCACCACTCTCGATTTTGTTAACATCACTCATACATTTGCCTATTTTGTATCTAGTGTTTTTGGTTAGCTCTTGTCGTCGAGCCAATTTTTTTTACTATCTCTAAGTAGAAATGTTAGACCATACTAATCGTAGGGTTCAATCAAATCCGCCCTTTCCAGCCTTGTTATTCAACACTTTTTTGAGCTCATCCAGAGATGTGTTTGATCGTGTTTTTATATATAAATTTGCCACCAAATATGAATAATTGTTAACGGAAACAAATCCATCAAAGACAATTAAAATGCGCAACATTTCAACAACAAAACGTAACATCTACCACTTTAGAGGCACATCATTCACGTGCTAACTTTAGCTCATTTGTAAATGAAATGTTTCAAAACCTATCAATAAATCAGAGTGTTTTCGAATTTAATACAAGATGACGCACAACCAAATTCGCGTACAATATGCGGTGTTCGTGAGGGGGATATATGAATAGTGTAGTAGATATTTCGTGGTCAGTATTGGCACTGTTTTTTAGCCTGCTCGTTATTCCGCTACTAATAAGCCAACACTACAAACTCAAGATCGGCAACGAAATCATTGCAAGTGTCGCTCGAATGACAGTGCAATTGCTGATGGTCGGTTTCTATCTGCAATACCTTTTTCAATTGAATAGCTTAACCATCAATGCACTTTGGCTGTTGTTAATGACATTGATCGGTGCCAGCGCTATTGTAGGTAAAGCTAGATTGCCCAAGAAAGCCCTGTTGCTGCCAGTCACAATCGCCCTAACCGCTGGGCTATTCCCTATGCTTGCGATTATCTCAGTGCTTGTGATTCAGCCACAGCCCCTATATAGCGCCCAATATATGATCCCGCTGGCAGGGATGCTGCTGGGCAACTCTATGAGTGGTAATATAGTCGCACTGCAGAACGTATTTACCGCATTAGATGAGAGAAAAAGTGAATATGAGGCCGCCATATCACTCGGAGCCTCTCCTAAATATGCCACGCTACCTTTTGTGCAAGATGCAATGCGACGCTCACTCGCCCCGACTCTAGCCACAATGAGCACCACGGGGTTAGTTACTTTACCAGGCATGATGACGGGACAAATTTTAGGCGGGGCAAGTCCACTCGTCGCTATCAAATATCAGATTCTCATTATGGTGGCGATTCTGGTTATGATGTCTCTCTCTGTAATGCTTTCCTTACAACTGGCGATCAAGAAATGCATTAATAGTGAAGGAAGAGTGCTGGTTAAGATCAAACCAGCCAACTGATCTTTAGTCGTCGATCCATCACCCACAAGATCTTATCCACAGATTCTGTGGATAACCGTGGTGATACATAGGAAACAACTGGTCTAGCCAGAGTTCAAGTAAAATCTCGATAAAAATTTTCTTTGCATTCATACGCATATAATTTAATTCGAATAGCGTAATAAAACTGTCACTCAATGCGCTTAGGTTCATACTAGCTAACCTAAGGAGGGCGTTATGCTGAACCTAACCAAGACCCATTGTGTAGATGTTGCTGAGATCGAACTGAGCAATGCTCAAGATTGGCTGATCGACGAACCAGAGCAGGTCGTTGCGATAGAAGAGATGTTTAGTGCTGAAGTGGATAGCTGGCATTAAAAAGGCCCACGTCTTGTGAGCCTTCAAATAAGTAAAGAATGAGCTAGTCGCGTAGGTAGATGAGCCAGTACCACATGCCAACGAAGACACCACCACCGATGATATTGCCAAGAGTCACCGGGATCAGGTTGTTGGTAATAAAGTCGATCATATTTAGGTCGGCGTAATCGGCAATGTTAGTACCTGTCATCTGCCAGAATTCCGCTGGGGCAAAATTCTTGATGCCGATAGCCATAGGCACTTGGAACATATTAGCGATACAGTGTTCAAAGCCTGCGGAAACAAACATGGCAACTGGCAAGATCATTACCGCGATTTTGTCAGTTAGCGTACGGCCACTGAAGGTCATCCACACCGCAATACATACTAGAACATTACACATGACGCCAAGCGCAACCGCAGAAAGGAAGGTGTGATGTAGTTTGTGCTGCGAGATCGCCATTGCATTCAAACCCACTTGGCCATGATCGAACATGTATTGCTTGGTGAGAAGCATACAGATAACAAGTAGTAAAGCGCCCACTAGGTTACCGGCATACACGACTGCCCAGTGCTTAAACAGCATTTTCCAAGAGATTTTGCCACTTGCGCGTGCGACTAAAGTCAGCACCGAGCTAGTAAACAGTTCACCGCCTGTCACGACCACTAGAATCAACCCTAAGCTAAAGGTTAACCCACCGAGTAGACGTGTAATTCCCCAAGGTAAGTCTCCAGCACCTGTCGTCACTATGGTATAGAAGACGAAAGCGATACCAATATGAATACCTGCTGAAATAGCTAATAGAAAAGATTTAACCGGATCTTTGGTCGCTTTGCCTACGCCGATTTCAGCAGCGCGCTCAGCCATTTGTGGTGGAAGTAGAGAATCAAACTGGTGGTTTAAGTTCATCATGGGTGAAACATTTTGCAACAAGTGGATTAGTGGAGGCGGATAATTACTCGATTTTTATTCAAATACAAGCGTTAATTAACCTCACAGAACAAAATGTTATTAATTGAAAGAAAACTCGCGCCAAAGTCTAAAAATCAACGACTAAAATTTGCTAAATTAGTTTTCAATAATGAGAGAAAGATTCTTTCATATCAATAAATTAAAAACAAAATTAGTCTCGATTTTTGGTTCTAATACGACTTTAGTCTTATTTTTCATATTAATAGCCATTATTATTCATTATCGGCATTAAGACATACTCTACGTGCTACTAACCAACAAAAACAGATAAGAATCTTTGATTCTGATCTATTCACAATGCGATTGAACAACTCCTAATCAATCCTAGCGATTCCTATAGCGAAAGTAAGGCTTAGCTAACACTTCTCAACTCGTAACATTGCCGATTTGTAACTTCATGATTAAGTTGAAATCAGTACTTTCGAAAAGGATTCAAATATGAAATTTACGCCTGAACATATGTCTGAACTAAACCTATTACTCCAGTTTGACATCAGCAGCGCTGCGACGGGTATTAAGGTTCATCATGAAGCGACTGAAGAGATGCAGGCGGCAGTTCAACGCCTTTACGAAAAAGGGTTGTGTACCTTACCTGACGGCGGCTACCTGACCGATGAAGGTATCGAAATGGCGGAACACGCAGATAAAGCGCTAAGAGTCCTTTCTAGTTAGCGCGAAAAGGCACAATTGGAGAATTGATGCCTTTGGTTGTCGAGAGATAGCGGTTATATCTCTCAACAATAGAGGAAACATCAATTTTCTTTAAACCTTCATTAAATACATCACGCCAGTTGTGCCCCTCTGGCGTGTTTTTGAATGCCAAATACAGCTCTTTGCTCTCAAGCAAGCGGCTGTTCATTTTAACGCGATTACCTAGCATGTCTGATCTAGGATCAATGCCAATGAGATAGTCGAGTACATTTGAGTCGATAACCGCGGCATCGAGTCGTCCTTTAGCCACTTTATAGATGTTGCGTATATCATTAGCTGACGCTTCTACCTGAATCATTCCCTCTTCAACCAACAAGTCGAACTCAGCCGTATTCACATATCCTTGAACAACACCAATTCGGTATAAGGTTAGATCTTCCAATGAACTCCACTCAATCGGAAACTTGATGTTCTCAACCAATCCTAACGGCCCGCTGCCAATAGAGTCTGAGAAAACAAACTCGTCGGTGTTAAAGTAATATTCTGGAAAGTAGCCAACATACTTATCGCTTTTGCTGGCGAGCGCGACAGCACGTACCCAAGGTTTGAATTCGATAACAAGCTCATACCCCATTGCCGCAAACGCTTCGCGCGCAACTGCAACAGACAGGCCATATCCTTCGAGTTCTTCTCCTGAATAAGGGGGCCACTCTAGAGACGTCATATAGACTCGCTGAGTCGCCCCACTAGGAAACACGCTGACAATGAGTACTACCGCTAACAACCACTTCATGCTCACCTCTAACTCGCAGGCAGACACCACCCACATAGTTAATAATAGGCACAGTGGTTTATTTATCTAGGCACGCTCAAAACACCATTTGTATGGTTGAAGACGATCGTAGAGCCAGTTGAAGCCAGTCGCGTAAAAGAAAAAGAATACGAGAAATCCTGCTTCAAGTATAAGTGCTTGGAAGTAAGTAATATTTAGGAACCAAGCTATTGTCGGCAAAGTAATGAAAATCAATCCTCCCTCAAAGCCGACCGTATGCCAAATACGGGTTGATAGTGAGCGTTCTGATCTAGGCGTTTTACATAGACGGTCAAAGCCAATGTTGTAAAAATAGTTCCACACTACGGTAAACAAACTCAGCCCGACGCCAACCACAACCAGCTCACTCGCCCCTTTGCCTGAAAACATAGACGCTACGGGAATGATTAGTGCTAGAGCAATCAGCTCAAAAAACAGTGCGTGGAAGATACGTTCTTTAGTTTGCATAATATTTTCTCTCTTTAATCACAAACAGTGGGCGTATATTCATCTATAATTGAGATACTTAAAAGTTAGATACCATCAGTAAAATCGATATGTTTAGTATTGAGCAGTTAGAGGCTTTTGTTGCCACCGTTGAAACTGGCTCCTTTTCAGCAGCCGCACGAAAGTCGGGGAAAGTTCAATCCGCCATCAGCCAGCATATTATGAACCTTGAACTCGATTGTGGCGTTGAACTGTTTAGCCGAGACGGGCGCTACCCTGCGCTAACCGAGGAAGGTAAAAAGCTGCTTCCTCATGCCAACGCCACACTAAAGCAGCATAAGCGCTTAGTAGAGTGCTCAGCCTCACTATTTAAGGACGAAGAGTCGAGCATCAGCATCGCCATCGACGAAGGTATACCCGTAGAGAATTTCTCGCACGCACTAGAGACCGTATCCTCGACGTTTCCAAATCTCAAAGTAGAAATTCTTGTGGCTTCCAGTATCGATATTATCGAACTAGTCGCCGAAAAGCGTGTTACGACTGGTCTGGTATTTTCAGAGATAGAACTTCCACCCAACATCGACTTTGAATCCGTCGGTCACATTGAATTTGACCTCTATGTTGGTCAAACACATCCACTTACAAATCAGCTCTCCGAGAACATCGACCAACTCTTGCTTCATAGGCAGTTGTTGTTACGCTCAAGAAATGCCAAAGTAAGTGGATTCCAGCAAGCTCATAGTCCAGAGCTATGGTATGCAGATAGCTACTACGTACTATTGGAATTAATCAGTAAAGGATTTGGATGGGGATTCTTACCTACTCATATCGCTTCTGCGTATGAGGAGAGTGGAAAAATAACCCGAATTCCAGTGCGCTATGAACAGCTTTGCTGGCAAGCGAATGTCGACGTAATACAGCATCAAGGCTACGGCTTTAAACCGATACACCAACTCTTACGCAGTGAATTACGTAAGCTACTATCAAGGACGCAGGAATGAAAACACTCTCAATTGTCGGAGGCGGTTGGCTTGGAAAGCCTTTAGCTCAGTATTTAACGTCTATCGGCCATAAAGTATATGTGAGTAAAACCACCTCAGAGGGCGTTGACGAGCTAAAAAAAGAGGGGCTCGAAGGTTTTAAATGCGATCTCAATAATGGGGAAGCAGAACTTGGCTCGCACCTGATTAATGCCCCTAGCGAAATTGTCATAGGCTGTTTTCCTCCAGGATTTCGTAAAGGCGGTGGGCAGCAATACGTCACTCAATGGAAAGCGCTGATTGAAGCTGCAAAACAGAACGGTGTGTCTCGCGTAATCATGGTTAGTTCAACCACTGTATACCCTAGCCTTGCCACTGACATGGCCGAAGACGACGCCTCCCTTGCCATCGCTGAAGGCAACCCTGATTTTAGCGACAACGCCACCATTATGCTTCAAGCCGAGAATGCGCTGATAAGCTCGGGGCTGAAGTTTGCCATTGTGCGATGCAGCGGATTGGTTGGCCCAGACCGTCACCCTTCTCGGTTTGCTAGCAAACTAAAACAAGTCAGCGAACTGGCCCCTGCCAACATGATTCACTTACAAGACGCGATTGGCGCAGTCAGTTTTATGGCGTTGAACAATTCTTCTGAAGTCGTTAACGCGACGACGCCTAACACAGTGAGCAAAGCAGAGTTTTATCAAGCGGCTTTAAATAGTGTCGGTTCGACCGACCCCCTGCCGCCCATTACCCAGCATCCGGACAAAAAAATTGTCGCCAATAAGTTGGTAAACCTAGGCTATCGCTTTCACTACCAGCACACATTAGAGTTGGTTAAACGACCAAGGGGCAATTCATGAGTCAGCTAAAACTATATCAACACATTGAACGACTTTGGTCTTATATGCAGCTCAGCCACACGCTAAAAAAATCGGACTGTATTTTTGTGTTGGGTAGCAATGATATAAGAGTCGCAGAGTATGCCGCTCAACTGTTTCTACAAGGATGGGCTAAAAAGCTCGTTTTCTCTGGAGGTGTCGGACGCCTCACCGAAGGTTTGTTTGAATCAACCGAAGCACAAACCTTTGCCAACGTGGCACGTGATATGGGTGTGCCTGCAGACAGTATCCTTATCGAAGACAAAGCGACAAATACTGGAGAGAACGTACAGCTTACCTATCAGCTAATGAAGAAATCAGGTGAAGATTTTAAGTCGTTCATTTTAGTCCAGAAGCCCTATATGGAAAGGCGTACATACGCAACGTTTGCCAAACAATGGCCTGACTCTTACCAACATGTTTGCGTTACCTCGCCAAAAACTTCGTTTTGGGACTATTTCAATGACGAGATCGATTTGGATATGGTCGTCACAGCTATGCTTGGTGACTTCGAAAGAATAAAAACATATCCGGCGAAAGGCTTCCAGATAGAGCAAGAGGTGCCTGAAGAGGTTGATTCGTCTTACCGTGTAGTAAGGCAAGTATTTGGCTAGAAAAGAGATGAGGCCTAACTGGTAGGCCTCGTATTCGATTAGAAGTAGTAAGAGACGCCCACTTCAAATTTATGGTCATGATCTTTTTCAGAAAATTTAATCTGCTTAACTTCCATATCTGAGCGAGTGTAGGTATGTGACGCTTCAATCCACCACTTACCATCAGTAGAAATTGGCTGACCATAACCCGTTTTTACTTTAAAAACATTCGCATCTAGCTTCTGATTAATGGCATCTTTAAATTTGCCATCAAGATGCATAAATTGCGGCTGGAATACCACGTATTGACCCTTTTCACCAATCGACAAAGAGCCAAACAAGTTTACTTGATACCCCGATAAATCTGCTTTAGTTTTGTCTTCAACATCTTCACCCTGCGCAGAACCCGCGACATAAGCCACATTTGGGAAGATAGATAAGCTTTCCCACGGAGTGGTGACTTTCGCAATTGCGCCCAGTGCAACAATATCGCTACCGATACCATTCGACTTTTCCCAGCCTTTCATATAATCAACCGAGAAACCTGCTTGAGGCATCGCATCTAATCCAGTGTCTAGCACCTGAAAGTAACGTAAACGTGAATTCTGATCTTTCTTACCTATTGCATTGTTTTTCGTCGCCGAGCCGTGCTCTACCAGACCGATGAAGTTGTTACCCTCACTGTACGCACCAGCAATACCAACCATACCTTTTAGTGTGCCATCATTATCCACCGTACCAAATGCAAACGAGTTAACTTTAGTCAGGTCACTCGGATCTGGTGTATTATCTTCTGATGCATGAGCAGATATGGCAACAGAAGCAGCAATAGCGGTTAGCGATAAGGTAGCTAGAGTTTTTGCAAATTTGTTTTTCATAAGGATTACCCCAAGCGACTATGAGCAACATATGTCATAGATGAATAAAATTGATAGTGACTTTGTCGCACATGTCCTTGAATCTCGGAGCTGTTAGCTAGGAGTTTCGTCGAAAAGTTATCTTAAGGACCATATTAAACTAACAAAGGCATCAATTAAACCCCAAAATGAAACCAAACCGCATAAAATAAATCATTTATGAAACACAATTGGCTAGAACCCTTATTTTCCGGTGCTTTAAGAGACATTTTCGATTATATCTTAATTGTAATTTTGTTGATTTAAATCAATAATGATATCTGGAGGATTAATTTTAGGCAATTGTGAATTTTAGTTAGCAAGCCCCCCCACGGGCACTTGATTCGACACCCATAAAAAAGCCGGAGCAGTTGCTCCGGCTTAGGTTTACCTATCTAAGATGGTTAATGAATAGCGGCTTCTTTCTCGCTTAAGTATTTAAACTTGAGCTCATCGCCTTTGAGGTCAACTTTCACTGTACCACCATCAACCAAAGAGCCAAACAGCAGTTCGTTAGCCAAAGGCTTCTTAACCTGATCTTGGATCACTCGACCCATTGGGCGAGCACCCATCGCCTTGTCATAACCTTTCAGCGCTAACCAGTGGCGAGCATCATCTGATACTTCAAGCGACACGCCACGTACATCAAGCTGAGCTTGCAACTCTACGATAAACTTATCGACAACTTGGTGGATTACATGCTCATCTAAGCTGTTAAACCAGATGATGTTATCCAGACGGTTACGGAACTCTGGGGTAAATACCTTCTTGATTTCAGACATAGCATCGTGACTGTGATCTTGTTGGATCAAGCCGATCGATTTCTTCTCGGTCATCTGAACGCCCGCGTTCGTCGTCATTACGACAATAACGTTGCGGAAATCCGCTTTACGACCGTTGTTGTCAGTCAGTGTACCGTTGTCCATGACCTGCAATAGCAGATTAAAGATATCTGGGTGAGCTTTCTCAATCTCATCAAGTAACACAACAGAGTGAGGATGTTTGATAACCGCGTCAGTGAGCAGACCGCCTTGATCATAACCAACATAACCAGGAGGCGCACCAATCAAGCGGCTAACTGAGTGACGCTCGCCATACTCAGACATATCGAAGCGAAGTAGCTCGATACCTAGTAACTTAGAAAGCTGCACGGTGACTTCTGTTTTACCCACCCCTGTAGGACCTGCAAATAAGAATGAGCCTACTGGCTTATTATCAGCACCAAGACCTGCACGAGTCAGCTTAATCGCTTCACTGAGCACATCAATCGCATCGTCTTGCCCAAACACCAGCATCTTCATCTTCTCATCAAGATTTTGCAGAATCTCTTTATCTGAAGATGAAACCGATTTCTCTGGGATACGAGCCATTTTAGCGACCATCGCCTCGATATCGGCTACGCCAACTGTTTTCTTACGACGACTCGCTGGTGCTAGACGACTACGTGCGCCCGCTTCATCAATCACATCGATCGCTTTATCAGGCAAATGACGTTCATTGATGTATTTGGCAGAAAGCTCAACCGCAGCGCGAAGTGCTTTATTGGTGTAGCGAACTTCATGGTGAGCTTCATACTTAGGCTTCAGCCCGATCAGAATTTTAGTGGTGTCATCTAGAGATGGCTCAACAATATCAATCTTCTGGAAGCGTCGAGATAGCGCGCGTTCTTTCTCAAAGATGTTGCTGTACTCTTGATAAGTTGTCGAACCGATACAGCGTAACTTACCGCTACTTAGTAGAGGTTTAATTAAGTTGGCCGCATCAACTTGACCACCAGAAGCCGCACCCGCACCGATAATTGTGTGGATCTCGTCGATAAATAGAATTGCATCTTCTTCTTTTTCAAGCTGCTTCAAAATGGCCTTAAAGCGTTTCTCGAAATCACCACGATATTTAGTGCCCGCAAGAAGAGAGCCGATATCTAACGAGTAGATAACGCTATCGGCGATAATGTCAGGTACTTGGCCTTCTACAATTCTCCAGGCAAGACCTTCAGCAATAGCCGTTTTACCCACACCGGCTTCACCGACAAGAAGCGGGTTATTTTTACGGCGGCGACATAATACTTGGATAGTGCGCTCTAACTCTTTGTCACGACCAATCAGTGGGTCGATCTGGCCTTGTTTAGCGAGCTGGTTCAAGTTGGTTGCGAAGCTTTCTAGACGTTCTTCTGAACTGGTTTCTTCAACGCTCTCACTACCAAAGGAATCTGAAGAAGAAGGCTCGTCGCCTGAGCTAGAGGCTTTGGTAATACCATGAGAGATGAAATTAACAATATCTAAGCGACTGATATCATTTTTCTTAAGAAGGTAAGCCGCATGAGATTCTTGTTCACTAAAAATAGCCACCAGCACATTTGCACCTGTGACTTCACTGCGTCCTGATGACTGAACATGGAACACAGCTCTTTGCAAAACGCGTTGGAAACTCAAAGTGGGTTGCGTTTCGCGAGTTTCGTCGTTTTCTGGGATAAGAGGTGTAGTTTGATCAATGAATACATCGAGTTCGCCGCGAAGGGCCTCGATATCTGCCTGACACGCTTGCAGGGCCTCTCGCGCAGCATCGTTTTCTAGCAATGCTAACAGGAGGTGCTCGACGGTCATAAACTCATGTCTTTTGTCTCTAGCGCGAGCAAATGCGCCGTTCAGACTCGACTCCAATTCTTTATTCAGCATAAGTACCTCCTTTAAGAACAACTTAGGTTGCTCGAACAAGCGTTATGCTTGTTCCATTGTACAAAGCAAAGGATGCTCATTCTCTTTAGAATACATAGTAACTTGCGCTACCTTCGTCTCAGCAACTTCTGCAGTATACGTGCCACAAATTGCCTTGCCTTCATAATGCACCTTGAGCATCACTTGTGTCGCCTTGTCGATATCCATAGAAAAAAAGCGCTCTAGGATTTCAATCACAAAGTCCATCGGAGTGTAATCATCGTTATTTAACACGACGTTATACATAGATGGTGGCTTAACTTTTGTTTTTTCTAACTCCAGCAGATCGGATCCGGGAGTGACCCATTCAAAATGTTTGCTCATGACTCATCGTTGTTAATGTTTTTGTCTCTGTTAATTTTACCACTTCATGGAGCGAAAGTTTTGAATTTAGTTCTTACTATTTAGAACAAAATACTTCTAAAAAATTTTGTCCTTACTTAGAGACTAATGCAGCATTTGAGTCGCTGCAAATAAAAGATTTCACTTATCGGAAGAGCTGTATCTAATTGATTAAAAAGAAACCAAAAACCATTCACGGCGTCTATACTTGGGCTCAATTGAGTAGTTTGCAAGTTGCAAAAATGTAAATCTCAAAAGTGATTTGTTTGCAAATATGTAGACTATAATACCTTTTTCCTATTGACTGTGACCAATCATTGGCTACATTGGTCAAATAGTGACTAAAAATTTGGCAGCGGCTGAATGATAATTCACTTTCTGTTTACAAGGATTCAATGTAAGCACTTAAACAACATCAGTAACAATATGCATGAGGGATGTATAGCATGGCTACAGGTACAGTAAAATGGTTTAACAACGCCAAAGGATTTGGTTTTATTTGTCCAGAGGGAGAAGATGGTGACGTGTTCGCGCACTACTCCACCATTAAAATGGACGGTTATCGTACTCTGAAAGCTGGCCAACAAGTGAGTTTTGAAGTGGAAGAAGGACCTAAAGGCTACCACGCTAGCTCTGTGGTTCCGGTTGAGGCTCAACCAGCAAAATAACCGCTGCCTACTTAAACAAATTTTAAATCGTTTAAAAACTAAAAAACCCGCCAGATGGCGGGTTTTGTTATTTATGCAGCTTGGATTAGCCGTTGATAACGCCATTGAGTGTCGCACTCGGACGCATCAGAGGCGCAGCCTTATCAAACTCAGGGGCGTAGTAACCACCTAGTTCACCAGCAACACCTTGTGCGCCGTTTAGCTCAGCAACAATCTTCTCTTCGTTTGAGGAAAGTGCCTGTGCAATCGGAGCGAACTCAGCAGCAAGATCAGCATCCGTTGTTTGCGCAGCTAGCGCTTGTGCCCAGTATGTTGCTAGGTAGTAGTGGCTACCACGGTTATCTAACTCACCCACACGGCGTGATGGCGACTTGTTGTTATCTAAGAAGTCACCCGTCGCTTTATCTAGTGCGTCAGCCAAAACTTGCGCTTTCGCGTTACCAGTTACAGTGCTTAGGTGCTCTAGAGAAGCCGCTAGCGCTAGGAACTCGCCTAAAGAATCCCAACGTAGGTGGTTCTCTTTTTCAACCTGCTGAACGTGCTTAGGTGCAGAACCACCAGCGCCTGTTTCAAATAGGCCGCCACCATTCATTAGTGGAACAATCGATAGCATCTTAGCCGATGTACCAAGCTCTAGAATTGGGAACAAGTCGGTTAGGTAGTCACGTAGTACGTTACCAGTCACTGAAATTGTATCCTGACCTTGCTTGATTCGAACAAGAGAGAACTGACACGCTTCTAGCGGCGCTAGGATCTTAATCTCTAGACCTGAAGTATCGTGGTTCGGTAAGTAGGCGTTCACTTTCTTGATTAGCTGAGCATCGTGTGCGCGGTTTTCATCTAACCAGAATACTGCTGGTACACCTGTTGCGCGAGCGCGAGTTACCGCTAGTTTCACCCAATCTTGAATCGGTGCGTCTTTAACCTGACACATACGGAAGATATCGCCTTCCTCAACAGATTGCTCAAGTAGCACCGCACCAGAAGCGTCAACCACTCGAACAGTGCCTGCCGTATCTAGAATGAAAGTCTTGTCGTGCGAACCGTACTCTTCTGCTTTCTGAGCCATTAGGCCCACATTCGGTACACTACCCATAGTGGTAGGATCGAACGCACCATTTTCTTTACAGAAGTCGATTACTGCTTGATAGATACCAGCGTAGCTACGATCAGGGATCATTGCTTTGGTATCTTTCTGCTTGCCATCTGGGCCCCACATTTGACCAGATGAACGAAGCATTGCAGGCATAGATGCGTCAACAATGATGTCACTTGGTACGTGTAGGTTGGTGATACCGCGGTCTGAATCAACCATTGCTAGCGGTGGCTGAGTTTCGTATACCGCCTGTAGTGCAGCTTCGATCTCTTCTTTTTGAGCAGCAGGAAGCGCTTGAATCTTCGCGTAAACGTCACCAATACCGTTGTTGACATCAACACCTAGCTTCTCGAATACATCACCGTATTTCGCGAAAACGTCTTTGTAGTAAACCTTAACCGCATGACCAAAGATTACTGGGTCAGACACTTTCATCATGGTCGCTTTCATATGCAGAGACAGCAGAACGTCTTGCTCTTTTGCTTCAGCGATTTGTGCTTCGAAGAACTCAACCAGTGCTTTCTTGTTCATTACTGAACAATCGATGATCTCTTTATCTTGCAGTGGGAAAGCGCCTTTAAGCTCTTTTACTGCACCGTCTGCTGCAACAAACTCGATCTTAACCTCTGTCGCGCCTTCTACAGTGTGCGATTTTTCGCTACCGAAGAAATCGTTGCCAGACATGCTAGAAACATGCGACTTAGAATCCGCTGACCATGCACCCATTGAGTGTGGGTTCTTCTTCGCATAGTTCTTTACAGAAAGTGGAGCACGACGGTCAGAGTTACCTTCACGTAGTACTGGGTTTACTGCACTACCTTTGATCTTGTCGTACGTTGCTTTGATTGCTTCTTCTTCGTACGTGCTTGGCTCTTCAGGGTAGTTAGGTAGGTTGTAACCTTTGTCTTGTAGCTCTTTGATCGCTGCTTTCAACTGAGGAATTGACGCTGAAATGTTTGGCAGCTTAATGATGTTTGCTTCTGGTGTTTTTGCCAATTCGCCTAGCTCAGCTAGTGCATCACCAATGCGTTGCTCGTCTGTTAGGTGCTCTGGGAAGTTTGCAATAATACGCCCAGCTAGAGAGATATCACGAGTGTCGACATTGATACCTGAAGAAGCAGTAAATGATTGAATAATCGGTAGTAGTGAGTAAGTTGCTAGCGCAGGTGCTTCATCAGTAATAGTGTAAATAATTGTAGGTTTTTCTGTAGGCATGAAATTTCCCTATTGTTCTAACCGGACCTGTTGAGTGTAGGTCCTATGTGTGTGTCCGCTAACAAGTTATGAATAATCCCCTCACTTGTTGCGATTTGTCCGTCTCTTTTTGTTTTCGTCACTTAGTCAGCGACATCCTTGAGAGCGATTAGTTATAATTAAACAAAATTGAAAGAATAGTCTATTATCTTGTTCGCCAATCCTGTTTTCGGGCGCGCAAATGGTAGCTTATTCCGCATCTCGTTAAAAGTTTTACCCACACTTCGTTTACATTTTTGCAAGGTAGTTAACATGTCGCCACGTTCACAACGTGACTCTAAACCCTCTTCATCACGTCGCGGGAATTCCGGTTTTAAACGTCCCTCTTCAGCGAAAGGAGTGAATAAACATTCCTCTAAAAATCGTAGAAAACCGACGAGTACTAAACCCAAGATCGCACCTGAAGATCGTAAGGTGATCGTGTTCAATAAGCCTTATGACACTCTAAGCCAATTCACTGATGGTGATGGCAGAAAAACCTTAGCCGACTTTATTACCGTCAAAGATGTTTACGCCGCAGGTAGACTTGATAGAGATAGCGAAGGCCTATTAGTTCTAACCAATGATGGCATCTTGCAAGCCAAGCTGACTCAACCTACATCTAAATCACCAAAGACTTATTGGGTGCAAGTTGACGGAGCACCATCAGAATCGGACTTAGACAAGCTCCGAAAAGGCGTAGAGCTAAAGGATGGCATGACACTTCCGGCCAAAGTTGAAGTGATGGAAGAACCTCAAGTGTGGGAGCGTAACCCGCCAGTTCGCTTCAGAGCCAACATTCCAACCACATGGCTATCAATCACCATTATTGAAGGCCGCAACCGCCAAGTGCGCCGCATGACCGCTAATATTGGCTTCCCTACTCTACGATTGATTCGTTATTCGATGGGAGAGATTAAGCTCGAAGATTTGCAGCCAGGTGAGTGGAAAGAGATAGAGATAGAGATTTAGGATGCGGGATGCGGGATGCGGGATGCGGGATGCGGGATGCGGGATGCGGGATGCGGGATGCGGGATAATTCTAAAGGTTAACGTACAACTTCAACCTTTATCTCAAAGCGCTAAGTCCATTCTAAATTCTCGCGGGCGAAGCGTTCCATAGGACATAGTCCGTTCCCAACTCCCATAGGACGCAGTCCGTTCCTCCTCAAACAAAAAACGGCGCTTCAATTGAAGCGCCGTTTTTATTTAGCTATTCGCTAGAACAAAGAACTAATCTTCTTTCTTCTCTGCTAGTTTCACTGCAATTGCTAACTCTTCAAGCGCAGCTGGGTTAGCAACACTTGGAGCATCTGTTAGTAGACACGCAGCCGCTGTTGTTTTAGGGAACGCGATAACATCACGGATGTTCTCTGTACCACATAGCAGCATCACTAGGCGGTCAAGACCGAATGCTAGACCTGCGTGAGGAGGTGTACCGAACTTAAGTGCATCCAGTAGGAAACCAAACTTAAGCTGCTGCTCTTCTGCATCGATACCTAGAATATCGAACACGGCTGCTTGCATCTCTGCATTATGGATACGAACAGAACCACCACCAACTTCATAGCCGTTTAGAACCATGTCGTATGCGTTAGAGTTCGCTGCCGCTGGGTTTGCTTTTAGCTCTTCTGCATTCACGCCTAGAGGTGATGTGAATGGGTGGTGCATTGCGTGCAGGTTGCCTTCGTCATCTTCTTCGAACATTGGGAAGTCAACAACCCATAGCGGTGCCCATGCGTTTTCGTCTGTTAGCTCTAGATCTTTACCTAGTTTCAGACGTAGCGCACCCATTGCTTCTGCAACTGTGTTTGCTTTATCTGCGCCGAATAGAATGATGTCGCCTGACTCAGCTTGAGTGCGATCTAGAATGCCGTTGATAACATCTTCACTTAGGAATTTAGCCACTGGAGATTGGATACCTTCCATACCTGCAGCGCGGTCATTAACCTTCATCCAAGCAAGACCTTTCGCGCCGTAGATACCTACGAACTCACCGTAGCTGTCAATTTGCTTACGAGTTAGCTTAGCACCACCTGGTACACGAATTACTGCAACACGACCTTTCTCATCGTTTGCAGGGCCTGAGAATACTTTGAATTCTACGTCTTTCACTAGGTCAGCAACATCAACAAGCTCTAGTGGGTTACGTAGATCTGGCTTATCGCTACCGAAACGACGGATCGCTTCAGAGAATGGCATTACAGGGAAATCACCTAGGTCTACGTTTAGTAGCTCTTGCCACATATCGCGAACCATTTTCTCAGTGGTTGCACGAACTTCGTCAGCCGTCATGAATGACGTTTCGATATCGATCTGAGTGAATTCTGGCTGACGGTCAGCACGTAAGTCTTCATCACGGAAACACTTAACGATTTGGTAGTAACGGTCAAAACCAGACATCATTAGCAGCTGTTTGAATAGCTGTGGAGACTGTGGAAGTGCGTAGAAGCTACCTTTGTGAACACGGCTTGGCACCAAGTAGTCACGTGCACCTTCAGGCGTCGCTTTAGTCAGTACTGGCGTTTCAATGTCTAGGAAACCATTGTCATCTAGGAAACGACGAACAAAGCTAGAAGCTTTAGCACGCAGCTTGATGCGATCGCTCATTTCAGGGCGACGCAAATCTAGGTAACGATACTTTAGACGCTGCTCTTCAGAGTTCTTCTGGTTGAAGTCTAGTGGTAGCACGTCTGCGCGGTTGATGATCTCAAGACCTTTGGCGATGATCTCAACTTCACCCGTTGCCATATCTTTGTTTACTTGGCTATCTGGGCGAACACGCACTTCAC
Source organism: Vibrio sp. SCP2 (assembly GCF_059295395.1). NCBI lineage: Bacteria > Pseudomonadati > Pseudomonadota > Gammaproteobacteria > Vibrionales > Vibrionaceae > Vibrio > Vibrio sp. SCP2. The sequence continues at coordinate 386,399 of NZ_JCAFVV010000003.1, forward strand.
CAGTTAGCTTGATACAGAATTCATTACGCAGCGTGTTAGCCACTTCGTACGCATCAGCCATATCTGGATCGACAACAACCTGAACAACGCCTTCACGATCTCGCATATCGATAAAAATAAGACCGCCTAAATCACGACGACGGTTAACCCAGCCGCAAAGTTCTACAGTTTGTCCTGCAAGGGACTTGTTCAGGTGACCACAGTAATGGGTACGCATAATGAATTTCCCAATCTCTTAAAATTTGTTGATTACTATCTATCGGTGTTAAGTTTACCGATAGAGCAAAGTTCCATTTATACGCTGAAAGTGGGTCGAGATCGACTACCTAGCGTACAATTTATTGCGATTTATCATCTATTGATGCTTTTTAAACCAACAAAGGCGTAAAACAGCAGCAATATGAAAAAATTGGCGCTGATTATAGCCCTAATCTGGGTGGTTCAGCAAAACTCTCATTCAACCGATTCAAACTAAAGAATGTTGCAGCGAATATGGACAGTTTACCCATCAGGCTCGGGCTCACTATGTGGTCACACAACAATTGGCAGCAGAGCTTTTATGGCAGTGGCACCAAGCCAAATGAAAGATTGGAAAAATACGCCAGTGTTTTTCATACGGTAGAAGGAAACACGACCTTTTACGCCACACCGAACAGTGTCACGGTCAACAACTGGCGAGCGGCAACACATGATGATTTTCGTTTTACCTTCAAACTGCCGCAAAGCATCACTCACCAGCAAATGCTGCGTGGCTGTCAGGCTGAGCTAAAAAGCTTTATGGCGATTATGGAGCCACTGCATGAGCGTATCGGTCAGTGGACAATCCAACTGCCTGCTGCCTTTGGCCCTGAACACCTAGAAAACCTCAAGCAATTTTGCGCTCTGTTTCCACCTCACTACCCTATTGGTATTGAAGTTCGTCATCCTGCCTTTTTTGCCAAAGGCGATGCCGAAAAAGCGCTTAATGCTTGGCTCATTGAGCGAGGGTACGATCGCATCATCATGGACAGTCGCCCTGTCTTTGCAGCTAAGCCAGACAATGAAGCCATTATCGACGCTCAGCAAAAGAAACCAAAAGTGCCCGTTCATGCCATTGCAACGTCAGACAATCCTATGATTCGCTTTATCGGCCATCCTCAAGAAGAGAAAAATTACGACTTCTTTACCCCTTGGCTGAGTAAAATTCCTCAGTGGATCGAACAAGGCAAACAGCCCTATGTGATGATTCATACAGCGGATAATATCGTCGCGCCCGAACTGGCCGCTAATCTCTATAAACAGTTGCAAGAAACGGTAAAACTGCCCGACTTAAATGACTTTCCTGCAGTAGATGGCAACACACAGATACAGATGTTTTAGTCCATCTATGCTCAATACATGACAGAGGCGCGAAATTCACATAAAATACGCGCCTTTTTAATGGCTGTAGACTTGAGAGCACGGCATCTCACGTTGAGAGAACTGAGTTATGAACCCTAAGAGCAATCCAGATACTATTTTTTCGGCTCCAATCGATAAAATTGGGGATTTCACCTTCGACGAACGTGTTGCGGAAGTATTTCCAGACATGATTCAACGCTCAGTACCTGGCTACAGCAATATTATTTCTGCTATCGGCATGCTGGCTGAACGCTTTGTAAAGCCGCATTCCAATATCTATGACTTAGGCTGTTCTCTTGGGGCGGCGACACTTTCTATGCGTCGTCACATCAATCAAGAAGGCTGTCAGATTATCGCCGTCGATAACTCTTCAGCAATGGTTGAGCGATGCAAACTGCACGTTAACGCTTATCGTAGCGATACCCCTGTTGATGTCGTCGAAGCAGACATTCGCGATATCGAAATCGACAATGCTTCTGTCGTCGTACTTAACTTTACGCTTCAGTTCTTATCACCAGAAGATCGCTACACCTTGCTCGAAAAGATCTATGCAGGTCTTCGCCCAGGTGGGATTTTGATTCTTTCAGAGAAGTTTGTCTTTGAAGATCAAGTGTCGAATGAGCTGCTGATCGATTTACATCACGACTTTAAACGGGCCAATGGCTATAGCGAACTAGAAATCAGCCAAAAGCGCAGCGCGATTGAGAATGTGATGCGCCCGGACTCGAAAAAAGAGCACAAAGAGCGCTTCGCTAAAATCGGCTTTAGCAGCTACGATGTCTGGTTCCAGTGCTTTAACTTTGGTTCGATGTTCGCGATAAAATAGCGAGAAGCGAGAAGCGAGAAGCGAGAAGCGAGAAGCGAGAAGCGAGAAGCGAGAAGCGAGAAGCGAGAAGCGAGAAGCGAGAAGCGAGAAGCGAGAGAAGTGTTGGTTTGCGCTCATCTCGTGTCAAATTATCAATTTATTATCAGTGAAAAACTATGTTTAACTTTGCCAATTTTTATCAGTTAATTGCCCCAGACACGCGTCTTCAACCTTGGCTGAATGTCTTACCTCAACAGCTAACAGATTGGCAAAACGCAGAACATGGTGATTTTGGTCGCTGGCTAAAAGCACTTAACAAGATCCCAGAAGGTCACCCAGACCAAATTGATATTAAAAATGCGGTTGTGCTGGCTAACGATACCCCTTTTCATAGCGGCGAACTAAAAAAGCTCGAAAGTCTACTTCGCACTTTCCACCCTTGGCGTAAAGGCCCATACACGGTTCATGGTATTCATATTGATACTGAGTGGCGCAGTGACTGGAAATGGGATCGAGTGCTGCCACATATCTCTCCGCTAAAAAACCGCAGCGTGTTGGATGTTGGCTGTGGTAATGGCTACCACATGTGGCGCATGCTTGGTGAAGGTGCTCGACTGACTGTGGGCATTGATCCTTCACATCTGTTTTTAATCCAATTCGAAGCTATTCGTAAATTAATGGGTGGCGACCAGCGCGCGCACTTGTTACCACTTGGCATCGAGCAACTACCTAAGCTCGAAGCGTTTGATACTGTATTTAGCATGGGTGTGCTTTACCACCGCTGTTCACCGCTTGATCATCTTATCCAACTGAAGAACCAGTTGGTTTCTGGTGGCGAACTGGTACTTGAAACACTGGTCATTGAAGGTGATGAAACTTCAGTGCTTGTTCCAGTGGACCGCTATGCTCAAATGCGCAACGTCTACTTCTTCCCATCAGCAAAAGCACTCAAAGTCTGGCTAGAAAACGTCGGCTTTGAAAATGTGCGTATTGTGGATGAGAACGTGACAACCACAGGCGAACAACGAACAACTGAGTGGATGACACACAATTCACTGCCTGACTACTTAGACCCGAACGACCCGACAAAAACAGTCGAAGGTCACCCAGCTCCTCGCCGAGCGGTTTTAGTAGCAACTAAGCCATAAAATAGTCGCGAATTGACAGAGAGTTAACTCAACTCACACGGGAAATCATTTCGCGGACACGCAATCCCCAATACAATACCAAGGATGCATCGCATCCTTGTTTTTTTAAGCGTAAGCCTCTTTAAATCGTTTTATTGAGAATCTGACACAATTCGCTGCTTGTTTGTGACAAATTTATTACGCTAAACTTCTTATTTATCTATTGTTTTAATTACTTTTAGGTTTATCAATGTTGACAAGATTTACCCCTATCGTGGCACTAATGTTGCTGTCTGGTTGTACGCTTACAAATAGTGAGCAATACCACCAAGAAACGTTAGCCGCCATTCAAGCTTCAGAAACAAATCTAACCAACCAATATACAAACCTAAACTTACAGTTAAGTAATCAGTCTGACTATATAGAAAGTCTCGAAGACCAAGTTCATGAACTTGAGAAAAAACTCGCGGCGTTCAAATCAGAAGCATTAGAAGAAGTGCGCAAAAAGCCAGACCCAGTTGTCATCCCTGCTGCTGCACCTGTTGAAACCACACCAAGCCATGAAATCGTGTTAGGTGAAGTTGAGAAAGTCACGATCGACTCAATCAAACAGTCTTTTGATGCCCGAGTCGACACAGGAGCGGCCACGTCTTCATTAAACGCTATCGATATAGAACAGTTCGAGCGCAATGGCAAAAATTGGGTTCGTTTTCACCTCTCTGATGGAGAGAAAGAACTCAACGACACAAACTGGATCGAAGCGCCAATTATTCGCTTTGTAAAAATCCGTCAGTCAACGAATGAAGAAGTCGAACGTCGCGCTGTAGTTGAATTGTGGGTCAAACTCGGAAAAATCCATGAAAAAGCGCAATTTACCTTGGCAGATCGCTCGCAAATGAGTCATCCTGTACTCTTAGGTCGCGAGTTTATCCGTGATATCGCAGTGGTTGATGTAAGTAAAAAATACATACACACGGAAGTTCCTCAGAAACAATAAGGTAGCGTAGGCTTATGACGTCCAAAATTCCTTTTTATATATCAGTTGCGTTGATCATTTCAGCTGGTATTGCTTTAAGTATCTTTCGTCACCAAAACTACGGTGTTCCATGGACACCAGGTGAAACTCGACAAGTCTGGGACATTGAAGCGCGCGTCGAGTTTAATGGCCAAGGTAAACCAGTAAAAGCCTCTTTAGCAGCACCCCACACCCAAACTGGTTTTACCCTGATTAATGAATCTTCTTCTTCGCCAGGTTATGGCGTCTCTTACATTCAAACGGATACTGGACGCCGAGCTGAGTGGTCTATACGCAATGCGACGGGACCACAAACCATCTACTACAAAACTCAGTTCCTTGTTGACCCTCAAGCAAGCGTTGAGCCTATCGCACCGAACGATGAGATTAACCCTCCTACCTTCGATGGCCCTGTTGAAGCTGCAGCAATCGCTCTTATTGAGCGTGCCAATGAACGCTCTGCAGACGACATCACTTTCACACGTGAACTGATTAAATCACTCAATGACTCAGACAGCCAAAACGCTTCTCTGATTCTCAACCGTATGTCGAAAGTTGATGCTGTCGATAAGATCCTTGCTTACGCGAAAATCCCAAGCAAAGTAGTTGGTGTGATCGAGCTAGAAGATGGTCGTCGCCGCCAAACTATTCAGCAAATGAACCAAGTTTGGAATGGTGAAAACTGGATCTTGTTTAATCCGAATAACGCTAACCAAGTGATCAAAGAGAATATCCTTGTTTGGGATGAATCTAACGTGTCACTGCTTGATTTGATCGGCGGTCAAAACAGCCAAGTGCATTTCTCAATGATTGCGCAAGATGTGACACCATCACAAGCAACTCAAGATAAAGTAGAAGCTGACGGGCTACTTAACTTCTCAATCCATAGCCTACCTCTTGAAGAACAAGCCATGTTTAAAACCATCATGCTTATTCCGATTGGTGCGCTTATCGTTGTTTTCTTGCGAGTAATTATTGGCTTGAAAACGTCTGGTACCTTCATGCCAGTCCTGATTGCTGTGGCGTTTGTACAAACACAACTAGTTACAGGTATTGTCGGCTTCCTACTGATTGTCGGCACAGGCTTGGTTATTCGTAGTTATCTCTCCAAGCTTAACTTGTTGCTCGTGGCGAGGATCTCAGCAGTAATTATCACGGTGATTATGATCATCTCGGTCTTTACCGTTGTTGCGTTCAAGATTGGCCTGACTGAAGGTCTATCGATTACCTTCTTCCCTATGATCATTCTTTCTTGGACGATTGAGCGTATGTCGATTCTTTGGGAAGAAGAAGGGGCGAAAGAAGTGGTGCTTCAAGGTGGCGGCTCGCTACTTACCGCTGTATTGGTTTATCTAGCAATGACAAACCCATTCATTCAGCACCTTACGTTTAACTTTATTGGCCTACAGTTGATTGTCTTAGGTGGCATTCTACTATTAGGTACTTACACAGGTTATCGCCTAACTGAGCTTCGTCGCTTTAAACCACTTGCGGAGGACTAAACATGTTTTCACGTTTTACCTCGCAATTTACAACCCCTGGTAAGCTTCACCATAAAGGTATTATGGGGATGAACCAGCGCAACCACAGTTACATTGGGCGGTATAATGACCGCTCAAAGTACCCACTGGTTGATGATAAGCTCAAAACCAAGATCATTGCCCAACAACATGGCGCGACCACACCAGAATTGATAGGCGTGATCAGTAGCCAAGTTGAAGTAAAAACCATTCATAAGATGGTAAAAGATTGGCCGGGCTTTGTTATCAAGCCTGCTCAAGGGAGTGGTGGCAAAGGCATTCTGGTAATCACATCACACAAAGATGGCGTTTATACCAAACCTTCTGGTGCAACCATTAATCAAGAAGACGTCGAACGCCATATCAGTAACGCACTGGCCGGACTTTTTTCGCTTGGTGGTAAAAATGACGTAGCCGTGGTTGAAAACTTAATCAAGTTTGATGACTGCTTTGACGGCTTTAGTTATGAAGGTGTACCGGACGTGCGTATTATTGTTTTCAAAGGCTACCCTGTGATGGCGATGATGCGTTGTTCTACTGCCGCTTCAGACGGTAAGGCTAACTTACACCAAGGCGCAGTTGGTGTCGGTATTGATATCGCAACCGGACGCGCGGTTAGAGCGGTTCAGTTTGACCAACCAATCACCCACCATCCAGACACTGGCAAAGAGCTTGCTACACTGCAAGTTCCACATTGGGAGCGCTTATTAACGTTAGCTTCTAGTGCTTGGGAAATGACAGGGCTTGGTTATATGGGTACCGATATGGTGCTCGATAAAGAAGAAGGGCCAATGGTACTTGAACTCAATGCTCGTCCGGGTCTGGCAATTCAAATTGCTAATGGCGCTGGTTTGTTGCCAAGGCTTCATCACATTGAAAACTTAGGTCTGGGTATCGAATATCCAAAACCTGCTGAACGTGTCGCGTATGCGGCGAGGCAATTTGGTATCTTTGCCAAAGAAGTGACGAGCTAAACCCCTAATAACAAAAACCCGCTACATGCGGGTTTTTTAATCGCTTTAGTTCAGCTATTAAGCCAAACGCTCGCCGATATGCTCTTTGCACAAGCCGTACTTTAACTTAATTTTATCCGCCACTTTTTCGGCAATCATTATCGTAGGCGCATTGGTGTTTCCACCGATTAAAGTGGGCATAACTGAGGCATCAACCACTCTTAAGCCCTCTAATCCGTAGACACAAAGATGGTTGTCTACCACAGCGAGTGGGTCTTGCTCCGTCCCCATTTTACAGGTTCCGACGGGATGATACTGAGTGTCAGCGCGATTACGAATATCTTGCTCTATCGCTTTATCATCACTTGCATCGACAGGATAGAAGCTTTCTCCTCGTACATCGTCAAACGCCTCACTTTCTAACATTTGATGCTGTTTTTTCCACGCCTTAATCATGACAGGCATATCATCAGGATGGCTAAAAAACGCGGGATCAATGCGGGGAGAGTCGTACGGATCTGCGCTTCTTAGTTTCACCGTGCCTTTGCTCTTAGGCCGCAGCAAGGTGACGTGGCTACTGAATCCATGACTTAAGTGGATTTTCCTAGCATGGTCGTCAACCACAGCGACAACGAAAACAAATTCAACATCCGGAATTTTCACATCATCATCTGAGCAAAAGAACCCTATTCCCTCAGCATAATTGCTGGTTAGTTTTCCGCTCCGATGACGCCGCCATTCAGGAAGCGCCTTGCTCATCTCCGCGGCCATTTGAAGTGATACACCAAATGTCGACTTCTTTGCACTGCATTTATAGGAATGGATCAGATCAATATGATCTTGCAAGTTCTCACCGACACCAGCCAGTTCATGAACCTGATAAATGCCGTGTTTGTCCAACTCTTGTTTAGGACCCACACCGGAAAGCAATAGGAGTTGTGGCGAACCAAATGCGCCAGCCGAAAGGATCACTTCTTTGCGGCACTTAATCTGGAAGCGTTTTCCCGCCAAACCATACTCCACACCGATCGCTCGCTTATCGCGAAACAAGACTTTATGTGTCGTGGCTTTAGTCACTACCGTCAGATTAGGTCGAGATATATTGGGAGTAAGATAGGCTTTAGCGGCGCTACAACGCTCACCATTTAGCTGAGTCACTTGGGTGGCCATCGCGCCAAACTGAGCTGAACCATTGATATCTTTGTTACGCGGCACACCAATCAACTCACATGCCTGTAGATACTTCTCTAACATCTCACTTGGGCAACGCAGATCAGCAACATTCAGCGGCCCACCTTGACCATGGAACTCATCATGATGGACTTCGTTATGTTCGGCTTTTTTGAAGTAAGGTAAACACTCATCATAGCTCCAGCCTTCGTTGCCTAAGCTTGCCCACAAATCATAGTCATAACGGTGTCCACGGGCATACATCATGGCGTTAATTGAGCTAGAACCACCCAACGTTTTACCCCTTGGCTGATAACCTTTACGTCCATTGAGCCCCGGCTGCGGCACTGTTTCAAATCCCCAGTTATTGTATTTTGTCGGCATCATGGCAACCATACCAACCGGAGTATGGATAAAGGGGCTGGTGTCTTTACCACCAGCTTCCAACAGGCAAACACTGGTATTGGGGTCTTCGGACAGACGAGCGGCTAGCACGCAACCCGCTGAGCCGCCACCAACAATAATGAAATCATAACTGTCCATCCACCAGTTCCTCGACACTAAGTGGGTGAAGTTCGCGTTTAAGAATCTTTCCGGTTGCCGTCATTGGTAACGACGCTCGGACAAAGACTCGGCGCGGATACTTGTAATCTGCTAACTGCTCTTTTGCCCAAGCGACTAGCTGTTCTCCACGAACATCGGAACTGTCGCGTAAAACGACGTGAGCATGAATCTCCTCACCTAAAACATCATCTTGCTCACCTACGACGGCTACCATTTCAACCTCAGGGTGACACATGAGCACTTCTTCAATTTCACGCGGATAAACGTTATAGCCACCGCGAATGATCATATCTTTGACTCGGTCGACAATGAACAGATTGCCGTGTTCATCGAGTCGGCCAATATCACCAGAGAAGAACCACCCATCTTTCAGCGCCTCTTCGGTCGCTTGAGGTCTTTGGTAGTAGCCTTTCATCACACTTGGGCTCTTAATGCAGATCTCACCCAGCTCCCCTGTTGCGAGTTTCTCACCTAGGCTATCGACTATCTTAACCATATGCCCACAAAGAGGCTGGCCGACACTACCGGGTAAGCGTTCACTATCTAAATGGTTAAAGGTTGCCACAGGCGCTGTTTCAGACAGTCCGTACCCTTCCAAAATTGGCACCTCAAATCGTGATTCAAACTGGCGCAACACTTCTACCGGCAAAGAGGCACCACCGGAGGCACTGAGTCGCAAGCTATTTTTTACTTGTTCACAATGCTCCGGTAGCTGCTCTCCTGCTTTGAGTAGAGCGATATACATGGTTGGCACCCCAGCGAAGATAGTCACACCATGCTCAACGATTTCCTCTAGTACTGATTTTGGTTCAAATCTTGGTATCAGCACCATATCCGCACCCGTCAATACCGCCGTATTCATCATCACGGTTTGTCCAAAACTGTGGAAAAGGGGTAAGGTGATCATTGTGGTATCACTGTGCTCTAGTCGCAACAGATACTGTGATGACATCGCGTTGGTCATCATATTGGTATGTGACAGCTCAGCACCTTTGGGTTGGCCTGTCGTACCCGAGGTATATAAAATAACGGCCGTGTCGTCACCATTACACGAGACGGACTCAAAATCGCTCAGTTCACTTTGAAGCCATTGATTGAAGGAGTATTCACTCGTTTGGTCGTCTCCTGGCATAGCAACAAAATGCTGGCAAGTCTCGACCTGCTCAAACCCAGCTCGACCATAATCACCAATAGGTAAATCTGGAGTGCCATCAAAGCAAAGGTACGCTTTGGCATCGGAGTCTTTGAGGTGATAAGCCACCTCTCTAGACTTAAATAACACATTCAGAGGTACCACAACACAACCTGCTTTTAAGATCCCATAATAGGCAATTGGAAAGTAAAGTATGTTCGGACAAGAAAGCGCAACTTTGTCGCCTTTTTCGAGCCCCAACTGCTTCAGTTGCAGCGCAACTTTATTCGACAACTGATTGAGCACTTGGTAGCTCATGGCTTGAGTACCCATCTGTAGCGCACGTTTATTTGGAAACAGCGCAGCACTGCGCTCTAGGTTAACAGCAAGGTTATGCATCCATGTTCTCCTCTAGGCGGTCAGCCTACTGATCTGATGTTATTTAGTTTGGTTCTTTAATGTAGGGTCTGGCTTACCGACAAAAAGTCGTACCGCCAGTTTTTGAATTGGATTGCCATACGGAGGCGCAAACAACCCAATAGGGAACCACTTACGCATTTGGAAAACACTGCGTGCATGGCTAAGTTCACGAAATCCTTCTTCACCGTGATAGTTGCCAATGCCCGAGTTACCCACACCACCAAATGGCACAGAGTGATTAAGTACATGCCAGCCCCAGTCATTGATCGTCACACCGCCACTATGGGTACGAATAAGCAACATTTCTCGCTGTTGCTTATCATGACTGAATAGATAGCAAGCCAAAGGTCTTGGACGCTCGGTGATGTAAGTAATGACTTGATCTAGGTCTTGATAACCCAGCACAGGAAGAAGCGGGCCGAAGATCTCTTCTTGGCAGATACGCATCTCCGCGGTTAAATGAGTCGCAATGTAAAGCGGTGTTTTACGCCCCTCTCCTTCATCTAAACATTGAGTAATGATGGCTCCCTTTTCACGAGCATCATCAAGCAATTCATGAAACCTTTGATGTTGCGCATCGTCCACCAATGCTGTGTAGTCTTGGTTGTTATTTAGCTGCTGATACATCTCTTTGTGTGCATGAGAGACCGCCGCGACAAAGTCATCGACTTTTCCTTCCGGCACAAATGCGTAATCCGGTGCAATACAGATCTGCCCGGCATTAAATCCTTTGCCATGCGCGATACGTTGTGCTGCCTGCTCGATATCGTAATCATCAAAAACAACAACCGGAGACTTGCCACCTAGCTCCAAAGTAACCGGAGTTAAGTTCGCCGCTGCATTTGCCATGATGACTTTGCCACTCTTAGGTGAACCTGTAAAAATGAGATGATTGAATGGAAGATTCGAAATTTCCATCGCTTGAGGGTGATTCCCCTCGACAATACGAACGATGTCAGTCGAATAGATTTCACTAAGAAGCTGAGTAAGCACTTTAGTGGTTGCAGGACAGTTCGGCGGCATTTTAATCATGCAACGGTTGCCTGCCGCAAGCGCGGTAATCAAAGGACCAACGGAGAGATAAATTGGAAAGTTCCAAGGGCAGATAATCCCCACCACACCTTTTGGCTGGTATCTCACCTCTAGCTTATTACCTTTAAATAACCATTCCGTTGGACGCCTGCTCGGCTTCATCCACTTGCCGATATGACTTAATACATGATTAATATCCAGTATCGGCGCGAGAACATCCGCCATAATCGATTCGGTGTGGCTGCGCCCGCCAAAGTCTTCACTCATCGCGTCCGCTAACATATCTTGGTAGCGTGAAAGCTGTCTCTTAAGGGCTTTTAAACGCTGTTTTCTGACCGCTAGACTTGGTAGAGGTTCTTTTTTGTATCCCAGTTGAAGTTCATTAAACCAAGTTGTCAGTTCACTCTCCGGACGATCGCAGTGTTGTGTTTTTTGCTCGGCTAAATTGGTTGTCATCATGTTCATCTGAGGTACCTCACTTATCTCAATGGTTTATTACAACATTTCATTAACATCATGCACAGGTGTGAGAAAGACATAAATCGGTGAAATTCGGACACGAATAACAGACCTAGTCAAATCATTGCGCTATAAATAAGCCTGAAACTAGCATCACATTAAGGAAGGGAAATGGAGTATAGCGCGGTTTATGAACCCGACATGCAGGCATTTGGCATTCTTGACGTGCAATTACTGACAAGATATCTAGAGAACCAGATCCCGGTCGAGGAACTGCTTGAAGGAAGTGGTATATCGCTTGCCGAGCTATATTCCCCTGAAACGCATATCACCCTTGCCCAGAAATTGATCATTTTTAGCAATGCTGTGAGCTTATCTAATGAGCCTGATCTAGGCTTAAAAGTCGGTCAACAGGCCCGTTTCAGTGATTTTGGTGTTCTGGGTTATGCCGCCTTTAGTAGCAGCACTTTGCTTGATGCTTTATTGCTTGGTTTCAAATATCTACGCCTTGCCGGCCCCGTGCTGAGAAAGAAAATGTGGATTGAACAAGATCGCGGTTACTTTCGCGCCGAGCAACTGATCGACCTCGATTCACTGCTGCCTTTTTGCTGTGAGTATTGGTTTGCCGCAATTCAAAATCTGTGTGAAGAAGTCATGCAGCAGCCCTTTCCTTCTTATGTGCTTAAATTCCCATACCCTAAGCCAGAATATGGCGATGCCTACAACCAATTGTTTCGCTGCCAAATCGAATTCGATTGCCAAGAGCTAGAATGGGAGTTTGACGCGAGTAGCTTGCACGACCCACTACCATCAGCGAATGCTATGACACTGCAGATGTGCTTGAAGTCTTGCGATGAGATGTTAGCGAAAGTCAGCAGCACACCAAGCTTAAAAGAGAAGATTACTCAGATGTTTGTCGAAAGCCCGGGTAGCTACCCCTCCATTGAAGCGCTTTCAACGCAGCTCGGTATGTCATCTCGAACACTGAGGCGACACCTAAAAGCTGAACAAACAAGCTACCAACAGCTCCTCGACCACGTTCGTTTTCATCTGGCCAAACACTACCTTGTTTCAACAGGCTTAAACATTGAAGAAATTTCCGAGCGGATAGGTTTTTCTGACAGTGCCAACTTCCGCCATGCGTTTCGCAGGTGGAGCGGTTACTCACCTAAACAGTTTCGAAACCAAGCAACTACCACTCAATAAAAATGCCCGCTATGTTAGCGGGCATTGTCCATTTGGCTTGTGTTTATAGCTCTTCAACCAGTTGTTGAACTTCGCTAGTGGCCTTTTTCTCCTGACCAAAGCCTCTCAAGCCTACCACGTGTACATGCTCGTGATCTTTAAACACTTTACGTACTAGCTTGTAGGTGGTGCCTTTTTCAGGGCTGATATTCTCTGGTGCGGCAATCAGAAGCTGCATGTCTAGACGATCACACAGTTCAAACAAGGTCGATATCGACTTAGCATCCAGACGAGCGGCCTCATCAAGGAACAACAGACGACAAGGAGCAATGTCTTTACTACGTAGACGACGCGACTCTTCTTCCCAGCTTTGTACCACCATAAGAAGAATCGATTGACCTGTACCGATCGCTTCCCCCGTAGATAGCGCGCCGGATTCGGCTTGTAGCCAGCCATCTGAACCACGGTTAACTTCCACGCTCAGCTCTAGGTAGTTACGGTAGTCAAGAAGCTCTTCGCCCAACACTTGTGGAGAACGCTGACCCATATCAATATGTGGGTTAACACGCTGGAACAACTTAGCCATTGCTTCTGAGAAGGTGTAGCGAGGCGATTCGAACAAGTCTTTATGCTGCTCTTGTTGCGCTGACAAGCCATTGAGAAGCACTTCGTGACTTTCACGAATCTTCACGTTTAGACGTACACCTTTCACCTGACCAAACGAGATGTTTGACAGACCTTGGTTGAGCATACGAATACGGTTTTGCTCACGCTGAATCGTCTTCTTAATAATGCTAGCGACAGACTCTGAGCTGATTGCCAAGCGGTTTTCACGTTGCGTCAGCTCTTCGGTGAGTCGAGCCAGCTCAACTTCCATCTCTTCAATCGCTTCAACCGGGTCATCGGTACGGATAATATCCTGACGAATACGCTCACGTAGATGTTGGTAAACGGCAATATAGAACAGAACTTTGCGCTCTGGTCGTGCATTATCTTCAGAAAGGCGAAGCGCATCACGTAGGTCTTCGTTATCGGCCACAGCCAGACGAAGCGCACCGAGTGACTTATCTGACATCGAACGTAATTCGTTATCAGACATGTAAGCCAATTCGCGTTTATGCAGACGACGTTCAACATCATTCTCACGCGCCAAACGCAGCACCGAGCACCAACCCGCTTTCGCAGCCACTACGAAAGTACGCAGTTCAACGTACTCTTTCTGTACCTTCTTCAAACGTTTAGCGAGCGACTTCATCTCAAGTTCTGTAGACGTAATTGTACGCTCATATTCACTCTTACGTGAACGAGACGTATGCAGCCGTTCCTGAAGCTCATCGCGACGACGCATAGCGCGCTCTGCCGCACCTTCATCAGCGGTCACACCGTATTCTTGAAGCTCTTGTTTGAACTCCTGAACCGTTTCTAGTTTGGCTTGATGTGAGCTTTTCAGTGATGCCAATACTTGGTTGTATTGGTTCATTTGACCTTGTGCTTGCTTAAGCTCATCACGAGAGCGAGTACGCGCGCGTTCTGCTTCAACTAACTTCGCTTTTAGCTGTTCGCTTAGCTCACTGCTTTGGTTGAGCAAATCAACCGAGTCAGAGTAAGCAAAATAGTGACGACGCTCGACAAGATCAGACAGGGCAAAGATCTGTTTCTTCAACTGCTGAAGTTTTTGGTCAGCCGCTTGATATTCAGCTTCTAGCGCATCAAATTGCTCTGGGTCAGCATCCAGTGCTGAAACGATCTTCTCTAGCTCAGCAATGGTTTTGCCGTGATTGGTAACAAAAGACTTGGCTTCCGTTAACTTGGCAAGATTCTGTTCCAACTCTTCAAATTGAGCCGATAGTGCATCATCTTCAATCAGCGCCATGTTCGGTGCAATTTTATCCAGAGACGCTAAGGCTTGTTTGCTGCCGAGTAGTTGGCTGCGCTGCTGTTGCTCTTTTGCATCAAGATCAGCCAGTACGCGTACAAGCTGATTACGCTTGTCACGAATGGTCGCCAGAGCTTGTTCAGGGTCAGCTTCAAATGCCACCTGAATATGTTTCGCAACAAAGCTGTTGAACGCTTGGTACATACGCTGAAGTTTTTGCGAGTCGAATGCCGCTTTAGCGTGCTCTTCAACCACTTCTTCACGTTCGTTGCGCAGTAGCTCTAAACGCTGTTCACGCGCAGCGCGACCAAACAAAGGAATCTCTGGTAAACGAGAGTAACGCATTTGGCGGTCGTTCATACGCACACATACTGCACCTTCAAGCTCTTCTGCATCGAACGAACTGTCATCAAACGCATCTACATCACCTTCAATGATGTAAAGGTCTTCAGGACAGTCATCCAATTCCACCAGCTTCTCTTCAATGCCAGATAGATCGGATACAACGATCGCATGACGTGCAGGGCCGTACATAGCACTGAAATATGGCGCGTCACCAATGGTGATATCGTCATAAATTTCAGACAGTAATATGCCACCAAGCGTATCGGCTAGCCCTTTCAAACGTGGGTCGTTAGAGCCACCAGGAGAAGCTAAACGCTCAATCTCACCTTCAAGCTGAGTGCGGCGCTCTGCCAACTTATCTTTAGCAACAGACTGCTTCTTCTCTTCTTCTAGCACAACCTGCATATGACTCATAACAGACTGGCTATCGTAGAGGTCAGCACCACTTTGCTCGCGCAGAGACTCAAGTGCATCGTGCGCTGCAATCCAAGTTGGCGCTATGGCCTCTAGCTTTTTGATTTCTGCAGAAGCGTCTTGCTCTAGGCGGCGCTGTTCACTGCGCTGCTCACGAACCTCTTCTTGAGACATCTCTAGTGATTCAATTTGCATCGCATGACGTTCACGCTCTTGCTCAAAGGTCAGTTCATCAATCAAATCAACATGGTGCTGCTTTTGATATTCGCCAACCAGTTCTTGAGTCTGACGCTGCTTATGCAAGCGACGCTCAACATCGCGATGCTGCGCGCGCCACTGCTGTTCATTTTGTACTAGCTGCTGGGCTTCTCGACCTTGAGCGATGGCCGCTTTCGCTGACTGAGACGCTTGGTTACGTTCCACATTGCCAACAATGCTCTTAACCAGTTTTAATGCTGTTTCAAACTGCTCTGCCGCAGCAGATGACATATCAAGCTTGTGCTTAGTGGCCAGCAGTTCATTGGTGCTTTGCGCTTCGTTATCTTTTAACTGCGCAACCAACGCCTGAGCTGATTCTGGTGTTAGATCTTCGTTTTGTAAAAGCAGCTTGGCTTTTTCTAGTGCCTGCACCGCTTGTTGGTATTGCAGCGCACGAGTCTGCTGCACATCCAATGCCTGTTGGTAATCGGCAAGTTGAGTTTTCAAGCTATCGACTTCTTCCTCAGAAACCGTCGCTTGTTCCTCAACCATAAGCACACGTTCTTGCGCTTCTTCTACTACCATCATCTGTTCTTCAAGACGTTCTTGAAGCTCTTCAAGATCTTCTTGGTAGCGTTCAATTTTCTCTTGCTGACGCAGTGCGTTTTGCACTAGCTGTAAGTGGTCTGAAGCCGCCTGATAGTCTTGCTCTAGCGACGACTCAGATTCAACCAGTAGCTCTAGCTCTTCTTGCACACGGTTAAGCAGGTTATTTTGTTCTAGCAAAGTCTCACGCGAGCTAAACAGCTCAGAGCGCAGTGACAAGGTCTGCTCGAGTTTGTTGCGACGATCATTAGCATGGCGCATGTAATCCGCCGCCACATAGTTAGTCGATTCGGTGATTAAATGCTTAAACAAGTCGCGATCAGCCTGAGTGGTTTTAATCGCCTCAAGTGTCATGCGGTTTTCGCGCAGCGCCGATTCCATATCTTGGAACGCTTTTTTAACACCGCCATTTTGTGGCAAGAGGTAATCGCGAAGTGAACGAGTAATCGCACTTGAGATACCACCGTACAGCGATGCTTCGATCAGACGATAGAACTTAGAGCGGTCGCTAGAATTGCGTAATTTCTTCGGAATAACGCCGAACTCAAACATTTGAGAGTGGTAATCGACAATCGAAGAGAAAGCTTTGAATTGTACGCCTTCAATTTGGCCGATCGACTCTTTCACTTCGTTGATCTGGCGAACACGAGCTTGAGTATCTGAAACACTTTCGATCAACACATCAGTCGGTTTGATATGGCTTGGTAAGCCTTGAATCACAAACGGCTTGATGTCGACTTTTTTGTCTCGACCAGCGACCTGCTGCAGCTTAACTGCAAACAACAAACGTTGATTACGTGAATTCACAACATCGAGTGCAGCATAACAAGCGCCGGCTTGTAACTTACCGTACAGACCTTTATCGCGAGAAGATTGGCTACTGCCCGCTTCTGTTGTGTTACGGAAGTGAAGTAAGGTTTGATCGGGAATCAGAGCAGTAATGAAAGCTGCCATGGTTGTCGACTTACCTGCACCGTTACCACCTGAAAGCGTGGTGACTAGCCCATCGATATCGAAAGTACGCGCAAAAAAGCCGTTCCAGTTGACCATGGTTAGCGATTGATATTTACCTCTTTCAATCATGCTTCACCCTCTTCCATCATTTCTTGTTCAGCGCTATCGTCGCTGTCAGTTTGTTCTAGTAAGCTACCTTGGCTTGGCTCTTTAGTATGCACAACCGCTTCACCATCACGGATTAGGCGCAGCTGCGCTTCACGCATATCGTCACCAACTCGTACATCAGCACCAAAGCGGAAAACCGACTCACTGATGCTAAATTTACCCGTTTCACCAATGTTGATGATCATACCTAGGCGGCGCAAACGGCGCAGCGAGGTGCGCACTTTTTCAAAAAGCTTCTCTTTGTCTAAATCAGAGCCAGTTGCACGATTGGTCACTAGCTTCATGAGCTTTTCTTCATCGGCAAGGGCCAATAGCTCTTCATACAGCTCTTGGTTAGTAAAGATACCTTCATGTGCCAAACGCTCTGGGCTTAGGTAAAGGAAACACAATACCTTACCTACCAACATATCAAGCTCTGAAAGCACACTACGACCAATCAGAGACGTAGAACGCGGTCGCAAGTAGAAAAAGCCTTCAGGCGCTTTCACGAGTTCCGTGTTGTAGCGTTGATAGAAAGAGGACAACTCCACTTCGAAGTCTGACAACAATGCGTGGTTATCAAGATCTTCGCTTGAGATATGACGCCCTGCTCGCAGCATACTGTCTAGCGCTGGGAACAGAGGGTTTGAAATTGCTTTTGCCAGATTATCTGACATGTATTCATTAATATCGGTCGATGACATTTGCTTGTACCTTTGCACCAAATTCGTTGATCGCTTGCCAGTCCGGTTGAATGGCTTGGTAGTCAGACTCTGAGTAGCCTAAACGTACCGCTTGGTCGATAACAATTCGAGCTAAATCAAAATGATGAGTTTGCGGATGCTGTGCTAGGTAGTCACGTAGCACTAAGCCCAGATCGATAGGTGCACCTTGCTCTTTATGAACTTTAAGCATGCCTGCAATACGATCTGACAATTCATCATTGACCTGTTGGAACTCTTCGTATTCCACTTCTAGTGGTACTTGGCCGGTAACTTCATCATCTCTCAGTACCAAGGCCTCATCACGAAGATCGGTTAAGCGCTCGGCATCTGCGTAAGTCAGGTACCAAGGCATATCGAAATACTCTTTGACGGATTGACGTAAACGAGAACTGAATGCTCGGTTCTTATCCATATCAATCGCGGTTCGAATAAATTTGTGAACGTGGCGGTCATAACCGATCCAAAGATCGATCGCTTGCTGACCCCAACTGGTGATGCGATCAAGCTTCATTTGCAGACCAAACAGAGTTTCTGCAATAAACTCCAGCTCATCATCACCATAAACCAGTTCTTGAATATCAAGAATCTGCGTCTGTAGCTCGTCGCCAGCGGCTTGAAGCGTATCTTGTAGCTCTTTGAGGGTATTGGATGTCTCAGAAAGCAACGCTTCACAGTTGTTGATAGCGTCGCGCCAGTCTTTGTTTAACAGTTCAGCAATCTGAATCTTAACCGACTGCTGCTGCTCATCCATCACACGCTGGTTCAGATCGATCTGATCAAAGATCTCTCCCACTGAGTACTTAAGCACACCATAGACGTTCTTACGCCAATGACCTGGCGTTCCGCCCTGACGCGCAGACTCAATTGCCTTCGACATTTCGTCAGCAACCATTGAAAGCTGGATCGAGAGCTTAAGTTTAGAGAACTCGCGATGTCGGACGTAGTAATCGGTAATCCCTATCGCAAGCGGTGACAGGCGATAGATACTGGCGCCATCGGTCACTTCACTGGTAAAACGGCTAATCAGTCGTTGTTTGACCATTTCGTTAATCGCGTTGTTAGCGCGAAACGCCGACGCGTCACCCGTTTCTTCAAATAATCGGGTAACAATGGTAAACGCATCATGCAATTCACCTTCACCCAATTCTTCATCGAACCTTTCATTACTGAGCACAGCAATAGCGATTAGAAATGCCAGTCGCTCTGTTGTCAGGTTCAATGAGAAATCATGCTGCTTAACCCAACCGACCAATTCATCGATCGGCTGCTCAGCATTTAGAGTCATCTCACTCATTGTTAGTCCTGCTTATCTTTCTTTTGTGCCCATACATGTATGTATCGACCTAACGAGAGGTATGGCTCTTCTCTGCACAGTTGTCTTTCTAGTGCCAACACATCTTCATACTGGTAGTCGCCCATGTACTCCATATTGCCTATGTAGTCACTAAAGCAGCGGATACCAGATTTGCCACAAATTGAAAAACCAGCGTCTTCAATCCACTGGTAGACCTCTTCAGGTTTTAAGCCTTTTTGCGGCTGTAATTTAAATCTTTTGCGATGCGGCATTCCGTCTAATACATGAGGAATGTTACCGCACACGACATTCTTGTAGACCAAACCATGGTGGTTATAGAACATAATAGAAGCCATACCACCCGGCTTTACTTGTTCTAGTACTTTCTCTAGCGCAGGTTTAGGATCCGCTAACCACTCCATCACCGCATGAAACAGGACCACATCCACTTGGGATTCTAGGTGCTGGTCAAGCGATTGGACTGGCGAATGAATGAAGCGATACTGCTCAAGCAGGCCATTTTTTGCAATATCCTGCTCTGCCAATAGCAACATTTCAGAAGATAGATCACATAACGCGACATGATGTCCGAGCTTAGCTAGCTTTTGCGACATTTGTGCCAAACCGCCACCCGCATCTAGCACATTGAGTTGCTGATTTGCCCCATCAACAGTATTAAGTATCTGTTGAAGATCTTCCCAAACAATGACTTGGCGAATCTCTCCTTTGTCAGAACCGTAAATATTTTTTGCAAATTTGTGGGCAATATCGTCGAAATTGCGGTCTTCAGTCACAGCAGCTTAGGTTATCATGTCTAATCGTGCTGCTATTCTGTCATAAGAAAAGCAGGAATAAAGAGGCTTTCTCTTAAATTATAATCAATTGATGTTTTTTCGGACTATTTAGTATGTTTGAGCTGAAAAAAGTTGTGTCTTCTCTACTTATGCCGCTTCCCGCGATGCTAATAATCGGTCTATTCGGCTTAATGTTGATCATGTTTACCCGTAAACAGAAGACAGGCTGCTTTGTTGTTCTATTCTCTTTCATCGGTATCTTCCTCATCGCTTTTCAACCCGTTTCTTCTCGTTTGTTGATGCCGCTTGAACGCCAATACTCGGCCTTTTTTCCGGTCGACCAATCGATCGATTACGTTATGGTGCTCGGCAGTGGTCATGTCGTAGACGATAAGATCCCACCCACTTCTGAATTAAGCCGAACCGGTTTGATGCGCCTTGCCGAAGGTATTCGCATCATGCGTATTTACCCTGGGTCTAAATTGATTTTATCTGGCTATGCGGGCGGCTCTGAAGTGAGCAATGCCCGTATGATGGCGAAAGTGGCTCTCGCCCTTGGCGTCTCGAAATCTGACATTATTCTGTTAGAAACCGCCAAAGATACTTGGGAAGAAGCGAGACAAGCGGCAGCATTCGTTAATACCAAAAAGCTGGTTGTGGTGACTTCAGCAAGTCATATGGAGCGTGCTCTGAATGAATTCTACTCTGCAGGATTAAAGCCGTACCCTGCACCGACCAATTACCTTGCGCATGATAAAGTTACGCAAGCATGGGCTAAATACACGCCTAAAGCGGTGTACTTGGAGCAAACCGAGCGTTATTGGCACGAAACCTTAGGTCAAATTTGGCAAACGCTTAGGAATTGGGCGTCAGATTATGAAGAGCAAGCGCTGCAAGCCGCTGAAAGTAAAGTTTGATTTTTGATACCAATCAGAATAAGAAATCTAGATAGAAAAATACCGAGGCAAGCCTCGGTATTTTTATGTCTGTTAGCTTGGTGTTAGGGTCTATTGACCTTAGTCACCGGCAAACATATAGCCTTCGCCATGAACGGTAACAAAGATTTGTGGATTCTTTGGATCGAATTCCATTTTTGCTCGCATGCGACGAATCAAGACATCGATGGTGCGATCGTTTGGCGCATCAACACGGTGGCTGATCATGTTTAAGATACGTTCGCGGCTGAGAACCTGATTTGGATAAGAGGATAAAGCCACAAGCAGTTCATATTCTGCTTTAGTCAGCTTAACCGGCTCACCGTTACGACTCAGTGCACGGCGCTGAACGTCAAACGTCCACTCACCAAAGCGAACAACATTATCATCTTGCTTCGCTGCGCTGTCAGAGCCCGACGAGTTACGTGCAGCGGAAATTCGCCACAGTAAATTCTTGACTCGAACCAATAGCTCGCGTAATTCAAAAGGTTTAGTGACATAGTCATCGGCACCCATTTCGAGACCAACGATTTTGTCGATGCAGTCCGTGCGTCCTGTTACCAGGATAATTCCAATGTCTGATTGACTGCGAAGTTCGCGAGTTAGCATTAATCCATCTTCACCGGGTAGATTAATATCCAACATCACCAAATCAATCGCGTTGCTTTGTAGCATGTCTCGCATCTGCTCGCCGCTTTCTGCTTCGCTGACTTGGTAACCTTCATTCTGAAAGTAGCCAACGAGCTTACTGCGAGTCACTACGTCGTCTTCTACTACTAGTACGTGATAACTCATCTGCACCACTTAATTTGCATTGGGAATAGTTCTATCATTTATTCTATTCATAAATAGTAACATTTCTAGTATTTATCACTTTAAAAACGAGAAAGATGATTTTTTATTGATTCAAGACAAAACCGCCGCCTTTGTTAATAAATGCTCATAATTCATCTTTTATTGTCACGTAAGCCATTACCGCTATTCATTTTTATTAGTTACACTAATAGGTAGTTATTTTGGGAGTGATACCTAATGCAAGAAATCAAAGCATTCAACGAGAAACGTGCGGAAATCTATTGGTGGCTTTCAAGCCTTTACGCCAAAGAGTTAACTGAAGAGAACCTTGAGCAGTACCATTCAGCTCAAATCCGCTCTTTCCTTACTGGCCTTGGCGAGAATGCCGCTCTTAAACCGTCGATTGATCGTGTCATTGATGCACTTAATCGCTTAATCGATCGCGAAGATGCACAACTAGAGCTTGCTGCTGATTTTTGTGATCTATTTTTGAAGTCTGACCGCGACTCTGCACTACCTTACGCTTCAATGTACATTGGAGAGACTGGCCTGCTTAACGACAAACCAGCGAAAGAGATGGAAGCGTTAATGCTAGAGCATGGTGTTGCTGTCGATGAAGGCTTAAATGAACCTGCTGACCATATTGCCATTGAGCTGGATTTTCTCGGCAACCTCATCATTCGCTCTAATGAGCTTGAGCAAGAGCGTCATATTGAAGAAGCACTGATCGAGCAAGAGGGCTTCATTCGTCAGCACCTTCTAAGTTGGACCCCTAAGTTTTCAGCTAAGTGTCAAACACTCGATGAGTTCGGTTTTTACTCGGCGATCGCTTCTCTCACAGTGGCATTCTTAGAGTTAGATTGCACATACTTAATTGGTGAATAGAGTCTGACAATGTGAACTGACACAGGTCAGTTCGAAGAAATGTGTTTGCCCTAAGTCGGATTGCGGTCTAAAATCGTGACCGCAAACGATAAAAATGAACTATTCAAATACAAACCGCTAAATAAGAGCGGTTTTTGTGTTTCTGATACTTTCTGCCAACTTATTCTAAACTGAATATATTCTCGTGGCAGTCATCGACAGGACAAAATTTATGGCCACTATTAAAGACGTTGCTCGCCTTGCTGGTGTTTCAACAACCACTGTGTCTCACGTGATTAACAAAACACGCTTTGTTGCCGAAGCGACACAAGAAAAAGTGATGGAAGCGGTAACCGAGCTTAATTATGCACCGAGTGCAGTTGCTCGTAGTCTTAAGTGCAACACTACTCGTACAATCGGTATGTTAGTGACGCAATCGACGAACCTATTTTTCTCAGAAGTTATCGACGGCGTAGAAAGCTACTGTTACCGCCAAGGTTACACCTTGATTCTGTGTAATACAGGCGGCATCTATGAAAAACAACGCGACTACATTCGCATGCTGGCTGAAAAGCGCGTAGATGGCATCTTAGTGATGTGTTCAGACCTGACCGAAGAGCTGAGCGAAATGCTTGATCGCCACAAAGATATTCCAAAAGTAGTTATGGATTGGGGCCCAGAAAGTTCTCAAGCAGATAAGATCATCGATAACTCAGAAGAAGGCGGCTACTTAGCAACCAAATACCTAATTGAACGTGGTCACACTGACATCGCTTGTTTAAGTGGTCACTTCGAAAAAGCAGCATGTGTTGAGCGTATTAGTGGCTTTAAGCGTGCCATGGCCGAAGCGGAACTACCGGTAAATGAAGATTGGATTCTTGAAGGTAACTTCGAATGTGATACAGCGGTATTGGCGGCAGATAAAATTGTTGCAATGGATAAAAAGCCAACAGCCGTGTTCTGTTTTAATGACACCATGGCACTTGGTTTAATGAGCCGTCTACAACAGAAAGGCATTCAAATACCTCAAGATATCTCAGTAATCGGCTACGATAATATTGAACTGGCCGAGTACTTCTCTCCGCCACTTACAACGGTTCACCAACCCAAACGTCGTGTTGGTAAGAATGCCTTTGAAATTCTTCTTGAGCGAATTAAAGACAAAGAGCACGAAAAACGCGTGTTTGAGATGCACCCAGAGATTGTTGAGCGTAATACCGTTCGTAATCTAAATAAATAACCTTAAGTCAGACGCTTAGCTAGTAGCCGTACTATTGGCTAAGCGTATATCTCTCCTCTATTTATTGAACCAATGTCACATTTATCCTATACAAACGTGATGTTCTGCGCAGAATTTATTTATTCTTAAAGTGTTCGATTAATGCCACGAACAGGGCAAACCATTCCGAAAGGATGGGACGCAAAGCCTCCGGCCTTAAACAATTTATTGTCTGGTAGCGGGGTTGCCGATGGCGAATATGCAAACTGTCATACCGCTTTT
This sequence comes from Vibrio sp. SCP2, assembly GCF_059295395.1. NCBI lineage: Bacteria > Pseudomonadati > Pseudomonadota > Gammaproteobacteria > Vibrionales > Vibrionaceae > Vibrio > Vibrio sp. SCP2. The sequence continues at coordinate 410,609 of NZ_JCAFVV010000003.1, forward strand.
ACTTGCACTCGTATGACACCTTACTGACAATGTCTCTGCATAATTTTGCTAATCTCTCGGACCTGCATTGGTGGCGTATACTTATACACCGAGAAAACACAGCATGGATAAACCAATACTAAAAGACTCAATGCGTTTATTTGAGCAGCTAGGACATATCAAGTCTCGCTCAATGTTTGGTGGCTTTGGCATTTTTGCTGATGACACTATGTTCGCACTTGTCGTCAACGATAAGCTTCACGTACGCGCGGACGCGGCTCTCGCTAAACAGTTTAAATCTCAAGGGCTAGAACCTTACGTATACAAAAAACGCGGCTTTCCCGTAGTGACGAAGTATTTTGCGCTTTGTGATGACTGGGCAGCAGACGCAGGTAAAACGTTAAAGATTGCGACTGTCGCTTTAAAAGCAGCAAACCAAGAGAAGCAAACCCAATCGCAAGCGAAGCCGAACCGTTTGAAGGATCTGCCGAACTTAAGGTTAGCGACTGAGCGTATGCTCAAGAAAGCAGGTATAGACACGGTTGAAAACCTAGAAGAAGTGGGTGCCGTACACGCTTTTAAGGCTATACAGTCCACACACTCTGCCGATGTCAACATCGAACTTCTCTGGGCTTTAGAAGGCGCAATTAAAGGCACACACTGGTCGGTAATCCCACAAAGCCGACGTCAGGAGCTGTTAACGCAAGTCAGCTAATCCAATACAATATATGTAGAAGAAGTCAGCCTTAGTGCTGACTTTTTTTATTGCTTTTTATCTGCAGTTTGAAATTTGTCGCTTGCTTTCCCTGTCTTGTCTAGTAACACTAATATTTGATATCCATGAAATTAAATGGAGCTGCTCAACATGAATAAAAAGATCATCCTAGGAATTGTTTTCGTCGCTTTGATTGTTTTGCTTGGCGTTAATTTTGGCCAGTATCTCACGCTAGAAAACGCTAAAGCCCAACAAGCAGAGCTTGCAGCATTTATCGCTGACAACTTTACTATTGCAGCTGCTAGCTATTTTATCGCCTATGTTGCCATCACCGCTTTCTCTATTCCTGGCGCTGCGGTCGTGACTCTTTTGGGTGCTGCCCTTTTCGGTTTCTGGACGAGCTTACTGCTAGTTTCTTTCGCTAGCACCATAGGTGCAACACTCGCATTTTTGAGCAGCCGATACTTGTTGCGTGATTGGGTACAAAGCAAATTTGGTGAAAAGCTCAATGCCATCAACCAAGGCGTTGAAAAAGATGGCGCATTTTATCTGTTCTCACTGAGATTAATTCCAGTGTTCCCATTCTTCCTCATCAACTTGTTAATGGGTTTAACACCTATCGCGACGGCTCGATTCTATTTGGTGAGTCAACTCGGTATGTTGCCTGGAACAGCCGTTTACTTAAATGCCGGGACACAACTGGCTCAAATTGACAGCTTGTCGGGTATCGTCTCTCCAACCGTTTTAGCCTCTTTTGCACTTCTCGGCTTATTCCCGGTGATTGCTAAATGGGTCATGGCGAAAATTAAGAGCTCCCCTTCAACATCAAATGGAAATGCTTAATGAGGATATATTCTGCATCGACACCTACTGAAGCTCACATTGTTTGTGAGCTTCTTAAGTCTCAACAGATTGAGTGTGAAGTTCGTGGTGAAGGCGTGTTTGGGCTCCAAGGTGAAATACCTTTTGGCGAGAGCAGCGAACCTTATGTCTGGCTACTCGACCCAGATCAAGCCAAGCACGCCAATACGGTTATCGAGCAGTTTAACAATGCGGATGTTGGCAGTAATTGGCGTTGCAACCAATGTGGGGAAATGAACGAGCCTCAATTTGGCGCATGTTGGCAATGCGGACAAGCAGCACCTTAACCGATTTTAGGCGCTTCAATTTGCTGCTGAATAAATGAAATCGAATGGTGATTGAACTCTTCTGGGCGCTCAACGTTACATACATGGCCGCAATCGGCAATCTCAAGTAACTTGCTCTTGCGATGTGCAGCAACCATCTCTTTGACAGGCTGAATAAACATATAGTCTTTCTCCCCCATCAAATAGAGCGTTGGGATAGGCAGTTCTCTATCCTTAAAATACTTCATCAGTGGATTAACTTCCGAAGTGAGAATAAACCAACGCTTAAACTCTTTCTGGCAAAGCTTCTTGGCTTCGCGGATAAATAAGTGCCTTGATTCCCTCTGAGTACGCTGCGGCATCACAATATAAGCAAAAAGGCTGTATAACCACATGTAAGGGATGACGTGTTTGCACATGCCACCTAGCCTAACCAATATCTGCGAACGGACGTTAAATCGCGTTACAGCGCCACCTAGCACCATAGACTTGACTCTATCTGTTGCAAGTTCCGCTAGGTTTCGAACAATTATCGTGCCGAGAGACATACCAACAAAGTGGGCCGAACGTATCTTTAAGTGGTCGAGCACCTTAAGAATGTCCATTGTCACCGCCTGAAACGTATAGCGGTTTGCCATCAACTCTTTGATCAATTGATTCGACTTACCGTGACCACGAAGATCGATAAGCAATAGATTAAAGTGCTGTTTATACGCTTTGATTTGCTTAAACCAAATTGAGGAACTTCCCCCTGCTCCATGCACAAAGACTACCCATTCATCACTTGTAGGATGGGTAAAGGTTTTGTGGAATAGCAAGGTATCACTCATATCGAAAAGGGTTTACTCAGCAATAAAATTGGTTACGGAGAGTACCATAAACATAGGGGGATTTACGTCAATTTACCTCAATTCTTAATTATTCTTTTATTAAAAGTGTAAGTAACCATCAAAAAAGGCGCCCTAAGGACGCCCAGTTTCATATTAATTTTTGCTCAACGCACTGTCATACAAGGATAGGTATTGATCCGCCGATTTGTTCCAACAGAAATTCTGCTCCATTGCATACAGTTGAACGCGTTTGACTTCGTTAGGTTGCTGCGCGTGTAGCAGTAAAGAACGCTGCAACACATTAAGCAAAGCACTTGGTTTTGGTTCATCAAATACAAATCCCGTTGCATTTTCAGGCTCAGCATCATAGTCATTGACACTGTCGCGCAAACCACCAACACCGCGAACGATAGGTAGCGTTCCGTAAGCCATGCTGTAGATTTGATTCAAACCACAAGGCTCAAACTCAGATGGCATAACAAAGAAGTCCGATCCGGCTTCAACCAAATGCGCTAACTCATTGTCATACGCCTCAACAAAAACAAACTTGTCGCTATGCAGCGCTGCAATCTCTTTTAGCTGAGACGCTAGAACAGGGTCACCTGTGCCGACAATCACCACCTGAACCTGATACTTAAGAAAATCACTTAAGATCGGCAATAGATAGTGCACACCTTTTTGGTGTGTCAGGCGACAAACCATGCCATAGACTGCGACCTCTTGAGTTTCTAGTCCCACCCTTTGCTGTAACTCTCGCTTACACGCTTTTTTACCCCTAACCATACTTTGGCGAGTCGCCTTGTAGTTCACAGGTAAGTAAGCATCACTTTGAGGGTTCCAAGCGCTGTAGTCGCACCCGTTAAGTATGCCGACTAAATCGTCTGAGCGCTGTTGAAACTCTGCCGCCATGCCATGGCTACCAAGTTCTGTTTTTAGCTCTTCAGCGTAAGTTGGACTGACAGCATTAATCTTATCCGCATTCATCACCCCCGCTCTTAGCATAGTAATGTGCGTCGCACTGACTGCCGCATCCGGCGCATAACGCGTATGCATCTCAGGCAGAGACTGCAGTTCATCGTAACTAAATACCCCCTTAAACACCGCGTTGTGTACCGACAATACACTCTTGGTATGAGTGAAAAAGTCGTGTGAATGATAACGGTGTTTAAGCAGGTATGGGACAAATCCAGTATGCCAGTCGTTGGCATGGATAATATCTGCTTTGAATCCGAGCTTAGGTAACATATCTAGACTAGCGGCACTAAAAAACGCAAAACGTTCACCGTTATCGGCATACGCTTGATTGTTTTCCGCATACATCTCTGGCCTGTCGAAATACTTCGGACAATCGATGGCATACACAGGCACGCCAACGATCTCTAGCTGTTTAACGCGATATTCAGTATGAGGCCAATGCTCTAACTGAGTTTCAAGCACCACTTGGGCTTGATCAATACCCGCCAACTTTTGGTAAGCAGGTAAAGTAATACGAACATCTTGCTGTAGTGCGAGTAGTGCTTCAGGCAGTGCCTTGGCAACATCTGCCAAGCCACCGCTCTTGATTAACCCTTCAACTTCCGATGCTACAAATAGAATAGATAAATTCTTAGTAGCCAACTCTTGCTCCTTTAGGAATAACAACGATGCCATCTTCCGAAACGTGGAAGTGCTTTTTATCTTCCGATAGGTTTACACCAATCTGGGTGCCTGGTGCAATATCGACATCTTTATCGATGATTACACGGCGTAGTACACAACCATCACCGACCTTAACATCACCAAGTAGAATACACTCACTGATATCACAAGCAGAAGCAATATTACTGCGGAAGCCTAATACTGACTTCTCAATACGTGAACCACGAACATAGCTGCCATTACAAACCAAGCTATCAATGATCTGTACGCGGCCATTGACGGAGTCTGTAAATGTCGCAGGTGGCAGAGGTGGGTAGAATGTATGCAGAGGCCATTTACGGTTATAAAGCGAGAATGGCGCATCTTTCTCAAGCAGATCCATGTGTGCTTGCCAGTACGCTCCAATGGTACCGACGTCACGCCAATAAACTTCCTCTTTCTCACCAGTAATTCGGTTAGTGCTGAAGTCGTAAACAAACACATCACCACGTGGGAACATCTTTGGAATAATGTCTTTACCGAAGTCATGAGAAGAGTCTGGGTTGTCGGCATCTTCAATCAGTTCTGAAAACAGTGGTTGAGCTTCAAAGACATAGTTGCCCATCGAGACAAGCGCGTGTTCAGGATCTCCTGGAATCGATTTAGGATTCGCTGGTTTTTCTTCAAAACCAATCATACGTCCGTCTGCATCGACCTCAATAACGCCAAATTCTGAAGCTTCATTCAAAGGCATACGCAAAGCGGATACGGTTAATGACGCTTCTTTCTCTTTGTGGAAATCAAGCATCTGTTTGATATCCATTTTGTAGATATGGTCTGAACCGAAGATACAGACCTGTTCTGGCTCGGCTAATTCCATGAAACGTAGGTTTTGGTAGATAGCATCCGCCGTACCTTCATACCAACGCTTACCAGTGCGCATTTGGGCTGGAATTGGGTCAATAAAACGGTCAGTAATACCACTGATGTTCCAGCCTTTCTTCAGGTGGTGGAATAGCGATTGGGATTTAAATTGAGTTAGAACGTAAACGCGCATCAAATCGGCATTTACAAAGTTGTTTAGAGCGAAGTCTATAAGACGGTAACTGCCGCCAAAAGGAACCGAGGGTTTACTACGAGATTCTGTAAGAGGACGAAGGCGTGACCCTTCTCCACCAGCAAGGATCATTCCCAAAACACCAGCCATTTATATTTCTCCATTTTATTTATTGTTGTGATAAGCCCGATTTTAGGGGGCGGACTTATCAATATTCTCTATAGGTATGCCATTCCTATTTGGCATACCATGCAGCAAGAGTCACTCTGCCAACGCCTTTTGTGACGGTAGTTAAACGCCATTGTGCCTTGTGCAAAAGGTTTATTATAACTTATCGTATTTCGGCAAGATTACAATTTAAAATATGCTGTACTATCGAGCTCACACTTATTACTTTTTCGCCCCCTGCGATAGCTCACAGAATCCCATAGCCAAGACACATCTCGATAACATAACATCTACATTAATGTGACCTCGCTCGCAAAGAGGTACGATGACTTACCATAGCAATAAGTAGAGAGTTGAGAACTAACTGCTAAGCAGCATTCGATTCTTCATGGATATAGATTGCATCCTTGGCTTCTGATTTAGCAATGTATAAGGAACTGTCAGCTAACGCTAAAGCTTGTTGCATGGTGACATTTGGCTTTATCAACGTCCCTCCCACAGAAAGCTCAGTGATGGAAAGGTAATGGTTTGAATCACTAGCCTGAGCTTGCTCAATATACTGTTTGATACGACAAGCTATCTGTAACAAAATCTTGTTACTATCAGTTCGGACAAGGAGCAAAAACTCCCCCTCCTCCCATCTTGCCGCTACATCATATTCGCGAATCGCTTTAGTCAAACATGACGCGATAGCTTTTAGTGCACTCTGATGCTTTTCACTATCGAACTCCTCATCATTTCGAGGCGACAGTCCAGCATCAATCCATATGAGGCCAAATTGATGCTGTTCGCGTGAAGAACGTGCAAGCTCTGAACGCAGTTCACGCTCCAATCCTCTGCGATTGTGTAGCCCCGTTACAAAGTCGAATATGGCAAGCTTATCGATTTGCTCTGTACGCGAAGTTACTAACTCCTCCAACCCTGTTCTCGCAGCAGTGAGTTCATGCTCGATCAAATCAACTGCCTCATCAAGGCTTTGATTCCCTGACTTAAACCTAGTGAGCTTTCCAAGTCGTTTGCTCACGCGTTCTACAGGTAAAATCCAATGCTTAACCAAATAAAAATAACTCAGCAGAGCACACAGAAATACCAAGCTCATCAATGGTAAATAAAGGCTTGTCGCAACCCAACTAGGAACCATGGCGTCAATACTAACAAAGGTCAGCTCGTACCACCCCAAAGCTTCAATATAATGAATCGCGACTACGGCTTTTCCTGACTCTTGCTGAACCATCAAAATTTCGGCTTCTTCACCAGACTTCTGACGCTGCATTAGCGTTTCTATCGCGGAGTATTCATCAGAGTTAGGAACATAGTCACTCAACGTGGGCTTGGTATTTTCACTGTCTCTTAGAGGGTAATGAAATTTGTGGGAATCGACTGAAAACTGGACTCTTCGCCCTTCGTCGACAAACAATGTTTTTAATGCGTGAGAGTGATGTTCATCGAAACGTTCAAACAGCAGATTAGTGTCGATTCCCGTTCCAACAACACCGAGGAAGCGACCACCGTCGACAATACTGTGATTGATCCAAACTCGCGTTAGATTTAAATGCGCATCTCTAGCGATATTAACGCTAAAGTCTACACTGCTATCTCTCTGCTCAAAATACCAATTGTCTTGGACTGAGGCAGGGTCGAGATAATAGCGAAGAAAGGTTTGCTCCCGTACGCTTTGTACATCGTTGTAGTGATAGGCCAAATTTTCATCAAGCACGATGAAGAAGTTTTTTGATTTTAATTGCCAACGGTATCGGTCCAGGGTTTCCTCAGCGACAGCGCGGTATACGTCATCATTGCTGTTCATTCCCCATGAGGTCACATTCGGGTGTTCCGCCAGCTCACTGATGAGATTCACTTCTTTAATAATTGGCGCGAGCAATGTTTCAGCATCATGGTGTGCAGAGATCTGTGCGTATTTCCACAGCAGTTCCTTAACGATACCGTCAACAACTTGTTTGGAGATGCTATGTGCAGCAAATAGAAAGATAGCACTGACACAGGCTAAAAAAGTCAGCAGCTTGAGTCTCTGTTTCATGATGTCCTTCCGTGGGTCATCTAAATCAATAGAAGCTACTTACTATATTGTCAAAAATGCAATTGAGAATCTTTACATTCACACCGCCAATATGTAAATAATTTTATATACCTCTCATCAAAATGAAAACCGATGATCATTCGGCTCATAAAAAAAGCAGCCTAGTTAAGGCTGCTTTTTATCCAAGTGAAGGAGTTACTTTTTCTTGGCTGGCTTTTTACGCTTATCGGTAATTTCCCATTTACCATCCACGTAGAGTGCCGTGTAACCCGAAGGCTTGCCATCCACCTCTGAGCGGACGTAGTTCTCTTTCGACTTACGGCTAAAGCGTACCACCATAGGCAAACCATCAGGGTCTTGCTGAGGGGCGTCAGTCAAATAGTGGAACTTAGGTGAAATACGGTCCTTGAAGCGCACAAGTTCTTCAACCAAAGGTGCACGAGTTTCACGCGATTTCGGGAATGTGCTTGCTGCTAAGAACAGACCAGAAGCACCATCACGAAGAACGAAGTAAGCATCCGAGTTTTCACATGGTAGCTCTGGCAAATGCACAGGATCTTCTTTTGGCGGAGCAACTTCGCCGTTTTTCAGGATCTTACGAGTGTTCTTACACTCTTCACTCGTACAGTCCATATACTTACCGAAACGGCCGTTCTTAAGCACCATGTCACTGCCACACTTGTCACATTCGACAACTGGGCCATCGTAACCTTTAACTTTGTACTCACCATGTTCAACAATGTAACCTTCACAGTTCGGGTTATTACCACAAACATGAAGTTTACGTTTGTCATCGATTAAGTACGCATCCATCGCCGTTTCACAGATTGGACAGCGCTTTTTCGCACGCAGTGCAGCCGTCTCAACATCCTCTTCAAGAACGTTGATAACACCATCTTCATCGCCTAGGTTTATGGTCGTCTTACAACGCTCCTTAGGAGGCAATGCGTAACCTGAACAACCTAGGAAAACACCTGTAGAAGCAGTACGGATGCCCATCTCACGAGAACAGGTCGGACACTCTATATCGGTGTAGACGATATGGTTTGGCTTCATGCCGCCCAGTTCTTCGTCTTGTTCCGCTTTCTCTAAATCACCAGTAAAATCTTTAAAGAAGTCATCTAGCACACCTTTCCAGTTAGCATCGCCTTCTGCAATTTGGTCTAGCTTTTCTTCCATACGAGATGTGAACTCGTAGTTCATTAACTCATCGAAGCTACCGTCTAGACGGTCAGTGACAATTTCACCCATCTTCTCAGCATAGAAACGACGCTGTTCGACTTTCACATAACCACGATCTTGGATGGTTGAAATGATTGACGCATATGTTGAAGGGCGACCAATACCACGTTTTTCAAGCTCTTTTACTAAAGCAGCTTCTGTAAAGCGCGCTGGCGGCTTTGTGAAGTGCTGCTTAGGATCAAGAGTAACAAGCTCAATCGCATCACCCACTTGCACTGCAGGTAGAATCTGGTCTTCGTTTTTACCCAATGGACGTTGAACACGAGTCCAACCGTCAAACTTAAGGATACGACCTTTCGCTTTTAGCGTGTACTCAGCCGCTTTCACGCTCACAGTAGTCGAGTCGTATTTTGCCGGTGTCATCTGACACGCCACAAACTGATTCCAAATCAACGAGTACAGTTTGTGCGCATCGGCTTCCATACCATTGAGGTCGTCTGCTTTCACAGATACATCAGATGGACGGATCGCTTCGTGAGCCTCTTGAGCGCCCTCTTTGCTACCGTAAACAATTGCTTTGCTAGGCAGGTAAGCGTCGCCAAATTCAGTCGCGATAAAACCACGGGCAGCTTCTACCGCTTCAGAACTCAAGTTAGTCGAGTCGGTACGCATATAGGTGATGTAACCCGCTTCATAGAGACGCTGAGCCAACATCATGGTTTTCTTAACGCCGTAACCTAAACGAGTACTCGCTGCCTGCTGCAGTGTCGAGGTAATGTAAGGTGCTGAAGGTTTGCTTGAAGTCGGGCGATCTTCGCGCTTACAAACTTCATAACGTGCTTTCTCAAGCACAGCCATCGCCGCTTTAGTTTCAGCTTCATTGACGGGCTTAAACGCAACGCCTTCTTTCTGCGCCACCTGCAAACGGAAGTCAGTTTTATCTTGAGTCTTAGTATCTGCGTGGATATCCCAGAACTCTTCTGGAATAAACGCTTTGATTTCACGCTCACGCTCTACCAGCAACTTCACCGCTACAGACTGTACACGACCAGCAGATAGACCACGTGCAACTTTTTTCCATAGCAGTGGTGACACCATAAAGCCAACCACGCGGTCCATAAAACGGCGCGCTTGCTGTGCGTTAACACCATCCATACTTAGCTCGCCCGGTTTCTCGAACGCCTGCTGGATAGCATTTTTGGTAATCTCGTTGAATACAACGCGTTTGTATCGCTCTTCATCGCCACCGATGATCTCACGAAGGTGCCAAGCGATAGCCTCTCCCTCGCGATCCAAATCGGTTGCGAGATAAACGCTGTCTGCGTCTTTCGCAAGCTTTTGCAGCTCTGCCACGACTTTCTCTTTGCCTGGCAGAACCTGATAGTTCGCTTCCCAACCATGGTATGGGTCGATACCCATTTTCTTGATCAGTGACTTGCGATCTTTTTCTTTTTTGATTCGTGCTTTTTCTTCAGCACTTAAGCCCTTGGTTGATACCGCAGCAGCTTTCTGACCAGTGCTTTGGCCAGCAGTCGGTAGATCACGTACGTGACCTACACTGGACTTTACAATGAAGTCCTTACCTAAATACTTATTGATGGTCTTCGCTTTGGCTGGCGACTCCACAATAACCAGTGACTTACCCATAATTGACTCAAGTGTCCTTTATCGAGTGCGACCAATATCGCACGACATACTTAATACTTTGCTTCTTTTTTTACTATTGAGCGAGATTACAAGAAGATCAATATCTTTTTTAAATTTCTATCTTGACTGCTCGACAATTCAGCGATGTTTCTACTTCTGATAATTAATTGTGGCATGCTGAACACTTCGTGCTTCTTGCCGAGTCAGAAAACGCCACATACTAAACGGCACAATATCTTTGACGCCAATGAAAGATGATGTTTTTTGCCACCAGTCACAAAACCCACCCACTCACGCCTGCGTTAGATTTTGCACGATTGATCTAACGCAATTGAAATTACGTGCGAACTGCCTACAATTCCACTCATCGCTTCTTTTATATAGAAGATAAATTTAAGAAAGGTACTTCCATGAGTGACAAAAAGGCCATCTCTCAGTTCGAATTATTAATGATCGCCAACCAAATCATCCAAGACCACGAAGATTATCTCGAAGGCATGCGCGCAGAAAGCGTCGAAGAGAAAGACGATGTGTTGGTGTTTAAAGGAAACTACTTTCTCGATGATAACGGCTTACCAACAGCAAAAACGACAGCCGTGTTTAATATGTTTAAGTATCTAGCACACCATTTGTCGAAAGAGTTTACGTTGGCGCAGTAGCGAGAAGCGAGAAAAAGCAAAGGGTTGACACTATGTGTCAACCCTTTTCATTTCAAGCCATTACTCCGTCATCCCCGAGAGGGAGGTACGACCGAGTTGGGGATCTCTGAAAATGAGTCAGAATCCTTTAGAGATTCCCTACTCACTCCTTCGTCGCTCTATGGAATGACGATTTGTCGCGTCCGAGATCGCCTCTCGAAGCAAAGCGTTCTGTAGGGCGAAGCCCGTTCTAGATTCCCGCGGGCGCAGCCCGATCTCGAAGCGCAGCGCCCTCTACGAACTCAAGCCTTCCAGCTTATCGAAGTAGTCAGGGAACGTCTTTGAGGTACACTTAGGATCGTTAATGGTCACAGGCGTGTCGCTTAACGCAACAAGTGAAAAACACATTGCCATGCGGTGATCGTCATAAGTGTCAATTGCAGCGTGGGTAAGTTTGGCTGGCGGCGTGACAATAATGTAATCCTCACCCTCTTCAACTTCTGCACCGACTTTACGTAGTTCGGTCGCCATTGCTGCTAATCGATCTGTCTCTTTAACACGCCAGTTGTATACGTTGCGAATCGCCGTAGTACCTTCTGCAAACAGTGCGGTAGTGGCAATCGTCATCGCTGCATCTGGGATGTGGTTAAAGTCCATATCAACCGCTTTAAGCTCACCGACGCGAGAGATAACGTAGTCGTCACCCCATTCGATTTGTGCACCCATTTTCTCTAGTGCATCAGCAAATTGAATATCACCTTGGATACTCTTTTTACCAATGCCGGTCACTTTAATTTCGCCACCTTTTATCGCTGCTGCCGCTAAGAAGTAAGACGCTGAAGAAGCATCGCCTTCAACTAGGAAATCTCCTGGCGCAACATACGATTGGCCTTTACGAACCACGAACTCTTGGTAGTCATTGTTTTCTACTTCTACACCAAACTGAGACATGATATGCAGCGTGATATCAATGTATGGTTTCGAAACCAGTTCACCGATAATCTTAATCGTCACATCATCTTGCGCGAGTGGCGCTGACATTAGAAACGCCGTTAAAAACTGACTTGAGATAGAACCGTCGATTTCAACAGTACCGCCTTTGAGGCCTGTACCTAAAATCTTGAGTGGTGGGTAATCTTCGTTTTCAAGGTATTCAACCTCAGCACCTGCTTGACGCAGCGCATTGACTAGGTGACCAATTGGGCGCTCTTTCATGCGCGGTTCACCCGTCAGAACATATTCACCACCACCTAAACATAAAGCGGCAGCAAGTGGACGCATCGCAGTGCCTGCGTTACCCAAAAAGAGCTCTAACGCCTGTGGCGCATCAAATGGCTTTCCTAGGCCTTCAACTTCACATACTGTTTTATCTTCAGACAGTGAATAAGACACACCAAGTTGAGTCAGTGCATTCAGCATATGACGGATGTCGTCACTGTCGAGTAAGTTAGTAAGTCGAGTTTTCCCACTTGCTAGTGCTGCAAGAAGTAAAGCTCGGTTAGAAACACTTTTTGAACCAGGTAAGTTGACCGCACCATTGACTTTGTTGATAGGTTGTAACGTAAGGCTTTCCATTAAAATTGATATTCCTTGCTCACCCCGCCTTCCTAAGCGGGACGATGAAAAATTCTTCGTACTTGCAGCCTATCTAAATTCCCTGTGTAAAACCAGACCCAAATCACGAATAGCGCTGAATAATTATCTCACCCAACCGCTGCTAACAAACCCTATCAATACTCCTTATCGACACGAACCCCATCATCGAAATAGAGAATACGAACTTTGTCTCCTCGCTCAAATAACATGGTGTTATCGACATCTTGGATTACGTCAATCAGCTTACCCTTATCTGTTTCAATCAGTATTTCTACCAATTTATACTCCACTGAATACTCTTGATTGGCTTGGCTTCGCGCGATACCAGCTCCTGCAACGGCTCCAACTGCTGTTGCCACTTCTTTGCCGCTACCACCGCCAAACTGGTTGCCAACTAACCCACCCACAACGGCACCTAACAGCGTTTCCCACCCCGAACCTTTCGATTTAATAATATCTTGCTGAGTGATGTATCTCACTGTCTCTACCTGACCAAACACCACTTCGTTGACTGGGCGAGCCGTATTTCTTTGGTAGGCTGCATTGGCAATCAAGGGAAAAACCAATATGATCCAAAATAACTTCTTCATTTTCTTTCCTCATTTCATTCATGGCGATTTATCTCACTGAACTTGATCCCGACAAACTTTGGTTTCCATCCACCTTTGATGCGTTATCAGACCCTAATGGTTTACTCGCCTTTGGTGGAGACCTCAGTGCAGAAAGGCTAATACTCGCCTATCAAAATGGCATCTTCCCATGGTATGGACCCGGAGAGCCTATTCTTTGGTGGAGTCCATCGCCACGTGCTGTCTTTGATCCTAAGACATTTCAACCGGCCAAAAGTCTCAAAAAATTTCAAAGAAAACTGGCTTACCGCGTGACGATTAACCATGCGACTGAACAAGTCATCGACTACTGCGCCTCGACCCGAAGCAAAGAAGAGACATGGCTTAATGAAGAAATGCGCAGTGCCTACAAAACCTTGGCACAGCAAGGACACTGTCACTCAGTTGAGGTGTGGCACGCTGATAAGTTGATTGGCGGTCTGTATGGGATTTCAATTGGACAAGTTTTTTGTGGTGAGTCGATGTTTAGTTTAGAAACGAACGCATCTAAGATCGCGCTGTGGTATTTTTGCCGCCATTTTGAACAACACGGCGGTAAGCTAATCGATTGTCAGGTGCTAAACCCTCATCTTGCTTCTCTTGGCGCAATTGAGCTCAATCGTGAAGACTTTATCCAAACACTGCTATCCTATAATAATGAACCGCTACTGGAGAACTGTTTCTTAAAACAGCAATTAACCAGTGAATCATGGGGAGAATAATGAGTTCGGATCTGCAACAAATACGCATTGGATTAACCGATTGCCACCCTTGTAGCTATCTGGCAGATAGACAAGAACGCGTTGCGGTCGCTCTCGATCCGACGATGCACTGCGGTTCGAGCTACGAGGTTTTACTCGCCAATGGATTCAGACGCAGTGGTGATACCATCTACAAACCGCACTGTGACCTTTGCAGCGCTTGCCAAGCTATCCGAGTGTCTGTCCCTGATTTTGTTGCATCTCGCAACCAGAAACGACTGCTGAATAAAGCAAAAGCCTTCTCATGGCAGCTAAATGAGCAGATGGATGATAACTGGTTTGAACTCTATTCACGTTACATTGAAACAAGACATCGTAACGGGACTATGTACCCACCCAAGCAAAAAGAGTTCGCTCAGTTTTCTCAATGTGCTTGGCTTAATACTCAATTCTTACATATCTACGACCACGACAAGCTCATTGCCATCGCCGTCACCGATATTCTTTCCAACAGCGTGAGTGCTTTCTACACCTATTTTGACCCGGATTATGCGCTTTCTCTCGGTACACTGGCGGTATTATTCCAAATCCAATACTGCCAAGAGCAAGGTAAACAATGGCTTTACCTAGGCTATCAAATCGATGAATGCCCAGCGATGAACTATAAAGTCCGATTTCAGCGTCATCAAAGGCTAGTAAATCAGCGTTGGCAAGGGTAGAATACGCCCCAACTTTACTTAATTCATTTTTATCGGCATTATGCGCCGGTTGAAATCGTCCATTTTTAAAAGAGGATTAAATGGCTAAAGAAGACGTAATTGAGATGCAAGGCACTGTCCTTGATACTCTACCAAACACAATGTTCCGTGTTGAGCTAGAAAACGGTCACGTAGTTACTGCTCACATCTCTGGTAAAATGCGTAAGAACTACATCCGTATTCTTACTGGTGACAAAGTAACTGTAGAGATGACTCCATACGATCTATCAAAAGGTCGCATCGTCTTCCGTGCTCGTTAATCTCTGACTGCCTAGCGCATTCCGAATTATTCGAATACAGACAAAAAAGCGAAGCTCATGGCTTCGCTTTTTTGTTTCTGCTTACTAGGGTCTATTTCCCTAGCGCCTCTTTATAATGCTCGCGACAAACGGATACATAGCGGTCATTGCCACCAATCGCGACTTGGTCACCCTCTTTAATCGCCACACCCTGTTCGTCAGTGCGAATCACCATGTTGGCTTTACGTCCGCAGTGACAAATGGTTTTTAGCTCGATCAATTTGTCTGCCCAAGACAGTAGGTATTTGCTCCCTTCAAACAGTTCACCGAGAAAGTCTGTTCTCAACCCATAACAAAGCACAGGAATATGCAGTTTATCTACGACTTCGGTCAGTTGGTAAACTTGCTCTTTACTCAGAAACTGACACTCATCGACCAAAATACAGTGACGTTTTTCAACTTCATTTAGCGCAGAGATCTCTTGATACAGGTTTGTCTCGGCATTGAATAGCTGAGCATCTGACTGCAAACCAATACGTGAGCTCACTTTACCAATACCGTAGCGGTCATCTAGAGCAGCGGTAAAAATCACTGGGTTCATACCGCGTTCTTGATAGTTAAAAGAAGACTGAAGAAGAGTGGTTGATTTACCCGCATTCATTGCTGAGTAATAGAAGTACATCTGTGCCACTGTTTGTTACCCGTATAAAAATAATAAAATTTAAAGAAAAGGGCTGAATTAACAGCCCTTAAATATTTGTATGCGTATCGCTTACTTACGACGCCACGTTGTCCCTTCAGGGCCATCTTCAAGAACAATGCCCATTTCTGTCAGCTTATCGCGTGCCATATCTGCATTTGCCCAATCTTTAGCTGCACGAGAGTCATTACGTAGCTTAATCAGTGCTTCAATTTCTGCCACTTCGTCGTCGCTGCCAGAATCACCTTTTAGGAAGGCTTCTGGATCTTGGTGAAGAATACCGATCACATCTGCCAGTTCACGCATTAGAGAACCCAGTGCGCTTGCGGTAGCGACATCTTCTGTCTTCACGCGGTTAATTTCACGCGCCATATCAAACAGCACAGAGTAGGCTTCTGGCGTGTTGAAATCATCGTTCATTGCTTCAGTGAAACGCTTAACGTACTCTTCACCACCAGCAGCAGGTGTTGATAGGTCAAGACCACGCAAAGAAGTGTATAGACGCTCTAGGGATGCGCGCGCTTGGTTTAGGTTCTCTTCGCTGTAGTTTAGCTGGCTACGGTAGTGACCTGACATCAGGAAGTAACGCACAGTTTCAGGATCATAATGACCAAGCACATCGCGAATAGTGAAGAAGTTACCGAGTGATTTCGACATCTTCTCGCGATCGACCATAACCATGCCACTGTGCATCCAAGTGTTCACGTAATCTGTTCCGTGCGCACAGCATGATTGAGCGATTTCATTTTCATGGTGCGGGAACTGTAGGTCTGAACCACCACCGTGAATATCAAAATGGTTGCCAAGAATCGAAGAGTTCATCGCAGAACATTCGATGTGCCAACCAGGACGGCCTGGACCCCATGGTGATTCCCAAGTTGGTTCTCCTGGCTTAGACATCTTCCAAAGTACAAAGTCTAAAGAGCTGCGCTTAGCACTTTCAATCTCTACACGAGCGCCTGCTTGTAGCTGCTCTAGATCTTGGCGTGACAGTTTGCCGTAATCGTCATATTTCGCGATTTCGAACATGACATCGCCATTGTCAGCAACGTAGGCAAAACCACGCTCGATAAGCTTTTGAACCAATTCAATGATCTCAGCGATGTATTCCGTCGCACGAGGTTCGATGTCAGGACGTTTCATGTTCAAAGCATCAAAATCAGCATGCATGTCACCGATTAAACGCTCAGTCAGTGAGTCACAAGTTTCGCCGTTTTCATTCGCGCGCTTGATGATCTTGTCGTCGATGTCCGTGATGTTACGAACAAACGTTAAGTCATAGCCTAAGTAGCGCAAGTAACGTGAAACAACGTCAAAAGAAACGAATGTACGACCGTGTCCAATATGACAGAGATCATAGATGGTTACCCCACAGACATACATGCCAACTTTGCCAGCATTGATTGGTTTGAATTCCTCTTTCTGTCTTGTGAGTGTGTTATATATCTTTAACATGATCTCTTTCTAATATTTGGGTGAAACAAAATAGTGGCTCAGTATATCAAGTCACGCTCTATTAGGTAATCCCCGATTCGAGCAAAAAGCCATCATTAACACCTATACTCAGGTCTCAACCCTTACTTTTCACGTATTAATGTCTGAAAAGTTAAGTTAGAATCTTGGGCTCAAAGCAAAAAACACAGCTAAAGGAAAAAATCATGATCACCCTTCACACAAATTTTGGTGACATCAAAATTCAACTAAACGAAGAGAAAGCACCTGAAACAAGTGCAAACTTCCTACAGTACTGCCGTGATGGTTTTTACGACAACACGTTATTCCACCGTGTTATCGACGGTTTCATGATTCAAGGTGGTGGCATGGAGTCTGGCCTAAAAGAGAAGGCAACTCGTGCACCGATCAAAAACGAAGCAAACAATGGCCTAAGCAACAAAGTAGGCACGCTTGCTATGGCGCGTACAATGGAGCCGCACTCTGCTAGCTCTCAGTTCTTCATCAACGTTAACAACAACACGTTCCTAGACTTCCGTAGCGAAAGTCTTGACGGTTGGGGTTACTGTGTATTCGGAGAAGTGATCGAAGGCATGGAGATCGTGAACAAGATCAAAGGCGTGAGCACAGGTTCTTACGGCATGCACCAAGATGTACCACTTGAAGATGTACTGATCACTGGTACAACAATCGAAGAATAATCTATAAAAAAGAGCGCGTTATGCGCTCTTTTGCTATTTAACTATGACCACACTTTTTATATCTGATTTACACCTTTCCCCGACAACTCCCGACATCACTCAGTGTTTTGTTCGCTTTATGCGTGAAGAAGCAATCCATGCCGATGCACTTTACGTCCTTGGCGATTTGTTTGAGTTTTGGATTGGCGATGATGACCGTTCGGATTTCGCTTCATCTATCCGTGCTGAATTTAAAACCCTTACAGACAAAGGTATTCCTTGTTTTTTCACTCAAGGCAATCGCGACTTTCTTGTTGGCAAACGATTCAGTCTACAGACAGGGGTAACATTGCTTGGCGATGAAACCGTTATTGACCTTTATGGACGTAAGGCGATTGTCCTACATGGAGACACGCTCTGTACCCAAGATGTGAAGTACCTCGAATATCGCGCTAAAGTTCACCAACCTTGGTTGCAGTGGGTATTCAATCGTATTCCAATGTTCGTTAAAAAGAAAATTGTCAATAAGGTCCAGTCTGATATCAAAACGGATAAACAGACTAAATCACTCGATATTATGGACGTGACTCAATCTGAAGTCGAAAACGTTATGCAGCATCACAATGTTGATCTAATGATACATGGGCATACACATAGACCTAAGGTTCATTCCTTCCAAATTCTAGAAACGGACTATACTAGAATTGTGCTAGGTGACTGGTACACACAAGGCTCGGTCTTGGTGTACGATAAAAATGGGTTTGAGTTACAGCAGCGGCCTTTTGCAGGTTAAGTCACTTATTTTTCACGTTATTTAGTTCATTCTTAATGAAGACTAATTTTCCTCAACTTGAACATGGAACGTGGTATAGATCTTGACTTACTCATATATAGCTAGGCAACCAATACTCAACAGAGATAAGCAAACTGTTGGGTATGAACTTCTTTTTAGAGATGGGCCGCAAAACACTTTTCCTGAAATCGATCCTGAACATGCAACAAGCCGCTTGCTATCAGATCATTTTCTCTCGACACACTATAAGACACTGGGCGATAAACTAGGGTTCGTTAACTTCCCTTACCAAAGCCTATTGAATAAGGTGCCTACCCTATTCCCAGCCGATAACCTCGTTGTTGAGATCTTAGAAGATTGCCCACCGACAAAAGAATTACTCGATGTCGTCAAAGAGATGGCTGCCGCGGGTTATAAAATAGCGTTAGATGATTTTATCCCAAGTAAAGAGTGGCGAGCCTTCTTACCTTATATCTCAATCATCAAATTCGATATTCGCCTCGTCCCGATAGAAAAGGCACGCAACTTTATTCTTCGTTTAGCGGGTACCAACATAAAGTTTCTTGCTGAAAAAGTAGAAACGTACGAAGAATTTGAACAATCGAAGCAAGCCGGCTTTGAATATTTCCAAGGTTACTTCTTTAGTAAACCAGAGATGATAACGCGTAAGTCACTTGAGCCTTCATTTATGACGGTTATTCAGTTACTTACCGAAATTTCCAAACAAGATATGGATTATGAGTCGATTGAATCGCTAATCAGCAAAGACGTTACCCTTTCTTATAAGCTGCTGACATTTGTTAACTCATCCTCGATAGTTCAAACCAAGATCCAATCATTCAAGCAAGCCTTGGTTTACCTAGGTGAAGACAAACTACGCAAGTTCATTTCTCTCGTATCTCTCGCTTCAAGCCAAGAGAGCAAACCAGATTATCTTTATGGGCTATCGATTCAACGAGCAAGATACTGTGAGTTACTCGCCTCACGATTAGACGCTAAGTTTGAGTCAGGCCAAGCATTTTTAACGGGTATGTTCTCACTGCTTGATAGCTTGTTGGATAGGCCACTAGAGCAAATCGTTGAAGAAATCTCTGTCGATGAGTCAATAAAACTCGCAATCACCAAGAATGAAGGCATACTAGGCGAAATTTTGATGCTGACTAAAGCATACGAACAAGCCCAATGGGAAGAAGTTCGCCGCCACTGTGACTCAATCGGTGTTGATGAAATCGTTTTGAGTGAATGTTATGACTCGTCTGTTAAATGGACGGCTGATCTTCTTTCTGTAAAAACGAATTAATCGGAGTTTTTATGAATTCGTGTCCTTGTGGAAACCCAAAGGATTACAGTGAGTGCTGCGAGCCAATCCATCACGACCACTCAAAGGCTAAAACACCTGAACAACTGATGCGTTCTCGTTACTCAGCTCACGTAAAGGGCTTGGTCGATTACGTGATCAATACCTACCACCCAAGTTGCCATGCGCAGCAAGAGCGCGAAGCCATCACAGACTCAATCAACAGTGACTGGTGTGGCTTAGAAGTGCTCGGCGCAGAGCCTGGTAGCCATGACAACGAAGGGTTTGTCACTTTTAAGGCTTATTTTAAACAGGATGGGCAAGAGTATTGTCTTGAAGAACGCTCGCGCTTTCTCAAGGAGCAAGAGCTTTGGTACTACATTGACGGTTCATTCCCACAAACGCAAGAAGCTGAACAGCCACTTGATCCAAGACTGTCACAACCTGTTCAAAACTTAAAAGTGGGTCGCAACGATCCTTGCATTTGCGGTAGTGGTAAGAAGTTTAAAAAGTGCTGTGGTTAAGATAATGAAAAGGCAGGATTCAAACCTGCCTTTTTACCTCTTAAGTTAATCGTTTGGATTCACTCGAACAATATCTTCTTGCCCCTGCTGAAACTGTTTTTTTAGTTCAGCTTTCGACTTAAAGCTAATTTCTCCGCCCTGCGCAACTGTCATATGTTGCGCTTCTGCATTATGCTTAGATTGATACAACATCACAGCTTGCATACAAGAGTCTCGCTGCTCTTGAGAAAGTGGGGTACCCTCAGGCCACTTACCTGTTTCTACAGCAAAAAGTAGACGCTCATAAGCCTCAGGTGTGATGGCATTAATTAACTGCTCTGCGTCCATGGTCTATCCTTAAAATCAGTCGCGATAAGCGAACCTTAACTGGCCAGTAGACTCAGTCAAGAAAACTACAATAAATAAGTGTAACGGATCACAAGCAACGACAGTATGAAATCAATCAAGCTACTTACTCTATTCGGTCTCAGTGTCACCTTAGTCGGGTGTTTTGAAACGAACAAAAATACCGATCAGTTATGTGAGAGCCAACCTGCTCTACAATGTGAGCGCCTAAACATGGGTGATGGTCAATGTCGAGTTCCAAGGACTGATTTGGTATGGCACCGATTCGAAGTATTAAAAAATCCGACAGACAATAATCGGATTAAAGAGTACGAGTATGTTGCGGCCTATAAAAAATGCTTAGAGCTGGCTTCTCAGATACAACCGCTAGACCAAAAAGGGCTCAAGCAACAACGCTTTAATGCTCTGGTTAATTCCGGGGAAGATTTAGACAGCATTGTCGCAATACTCAAAAAGTCAGACTCACCACAATCACTTTACTTTTTGTGGAGCCAGATTGGCAGTGATGATGCACGCCGAAGCTTCCTTCAGCTTGAAGGGACGAAAGCATTAGAAACAGCAGAAATGCAATACGCCCTCGCAACCTTTTACACCAGCCGAGACCAAGAAAAAACGCGTCAGCTTCTGATCCACACCCTAGAGCTAACTAACCAAAGCAATATCAATAATGAAGTGTTCAAATCCCTAGCTAGCACCACTTACCGACTAGGAATGAAGAAAGAAGCTTACGTTTGGACTATGGTTGCGCAAAAATTTGAGGTTCCTATTGCTTCGGAAAGTGAACTTCAGCTTCTTTATGGATTTGATAGCAGTATTTATAAGCAACTCGACGAAATTGCTGATCAGTTTGAAGATGCCATCATGAGCGGCACCTTCAACGCGGCGATGATCCCTAAGTTTAAGCAATCTTAAACACATGTAAGGATGAAACAGAGAGCGGTGATTAAATCACCGCTTTTTTATGAATTGTTGAAAATTAACGACACTGAGTTAACACAGAATCTCTCACCTGTTGTTTTCGGTCCATCAGGAAAAACGTGACCTAAATGGCTATCACAGGCTGCACATCTTATCTCTGTACGCACCATTCCGTGACTTAGATCTTCTAAATAACGAATAGCCTCACTTGATGCAGGGGCATCAAAACTCGGCCAACCACACCCAGAGTCGTATTTATTGTCAGAGCTGAAAAGAGGCGCTTGGCAACAGGTACATGAGTAAATACCCGTCTGTTTATTATGCAACAACTTACCGCTAAAAGGCGCTTCTGTCCCTTGCTCTCGACATACTCTGTATTCTTCATCTGATAGCACTTCACGCCAGTGCTCATCAGGCTTCATCATTTTTTCTTTGTTTTGTTCCACGGCAAAAAATCTCCATATTCTCATTTTTAATTATGACTTTTTTTTTGAAAAACTTGCACTCAATTACTTTTGTAGCACATACTTTGAAACCATAACAGGATGGTTAAACTTTCAGCATTGCTGTCGACATCTGAACTATTTTACGTCAACTGGTTAGGGAAAAAATCAGTTTTCCGTTCAAAACATCGCCAATTAAGACTAATTGTGAAAAAAAGCGACGCTTTTTTTTGACTTTAAACAAGTTAAGTCCGATTATCTGTTGCAGATTTTGACTGGATTCTGTAATTTTACTACCAGTTATCTTTAATCAGAAATTAAGTTGTGGAGCAACTATAATGACTATCAAAGTAGGTATTAACGGTTTTGGCCGTATCGGCCGTTTCGTTTTCCGTGCAGCGCAAGAGCGTAACGACATCGAAGTTGTAGGTATTAACGACCTTATCGACGTAGAGTACATGGCATACATGCTTAAGTACGACTCAACTCACGGCCGTTTCAACGGTACTGTTGAAGTTGAAGGTGGTAACCTAATCGTTAACGGTAAGACTGTACGTGTTACTGCTGAGCGCAACCCAGAAGATCTAAAATGGGATGCTATCGACGTTGACGTTGTAGCTGAAGCTACTGGTCTTTTCCTAACAGACGAGACTGCTCGTAAGCACATCACTGCTGGCGCGAAGAAAGTTGTTCTAACTGGTCCTTCAAAAGACGCTACTCCAATGTTCGTAATGGGTGTTAACCAAGACACTTACGCTGGTCAAGACATCGTTTCTAACGCTTCTTGTACTACTAACTGTCTAGCGCCTATCGCTAAAGTTCTTAACGACGAGTTCGGTATCGAATCTGGTCTTATGACTACAGTTCACGCGACTACAGCAACTCAAAAAACTGTAGACGGTCCTTCTGCTAAAGACTGGCGCGGTGGTCGTGGTGCTTCTCAGAACATCATCCCATCTTCAACTGGTGCTGCTAAAGCTGTAGGTGTTGTTCTTCCAGAACTAAACGGCAAACTAACTGGTATGGCTTTCCGCGTACCAACTGCTAACGTTTCTGTAGTTGACCTAACTGTTAACCTTAAGAACGGTGCATCTTACGAAGCTATCTGTGCAGCTATGAAAGCAGCATCTGAAGGCGCTCTTAAAGGTGTTCTAGGTTACACTGAAGACCAAGTTGTTTCTCAAGACTTCATCGGTGAAGTTCAAACTTCAGTATTCGATGCTAAAGCTGGTATCGCTCTAACTGATAACTTCGTTAAAGTTGTATCTTGGTACGACAACGAAATCGGTTACTCAAACAAAGTTCTAGACCTAATCGCACACATCTCTAAGTAATCATTACTTAAAGATTAGCGTTTAGCGCAGAATCTTGTAAAAGGCGACTTTCGAGTCGCCTTTTTTGTATCTGAATTTTGAGTCTCTAATTGCACTAGGAAACAGAACATGGATTTAACCACTCTCCCTGCCCTTACTGTTCTCTCTGATAACGTCACAATCGTAGAAATCGATCAAGTGAAGGTCGCTCGCGTGATACATGATAAAGCGACCGCTTGTATTGCCCTTCATGGTGGGCATGTCCTTTCATTTAAGCCCCAAGGTCAAGAAGACCTCATCTGGATGAGCGAGCAAGCCGTCTTTGATGGTAAAGCAGCCCTGCGTGGCGGTATTCCAGTTTGCTGGCCGTGGTTTGGTCGTATCGCTGCACCTGCACATGGCTTCGCGCGCAACAGTGAATGGACATTACTTGAACATCGTGAGAATGAAAATGGTGTAATTATTGAACTTGGTTTATTGCCATCCGAATCAACACTGGCAGTTTGGCCTCACCAGTTCCAAGCTCACTTACTGGTTGAGATTGGCGATGAACTCAAAGTCACCCTAGATGTGACTAACACCGATGACCAACCTTGGATGTTCTCTGGCGCGCTGCACACCTACTTAACCGTTGGTGATATTGAGCAAGCGAAAACAACTGGCATGGGCGCAGAGTACATTGATAGCCTGAAAGGTGGCGAAATCTGTCAAGGTGGCGATGTACTGCAACTGACTGACACTATTGACCGCGTTTACACTCAACCATCAGAGCAGATTGTTGTTGAAGACCCTGTACTGAATCGCTCAGTATTGGTTGAAAACCAAGGTCACAATTCCGCTGTACTGTGGAATCCATGGGCGGAAGGCGCTCAAGGAATGGCAGATATGCAGGACGACGGTTACAAGACTTTCCTGTGTGTCGAGTCAACCCTGCATGCACCGTCAATCGAGCAAGGTAAAACACTGCAACCCAATCAAAGTCATCAACTGATCACTAAGATTGCCACCAAGTAGATGAATTGTCGCGGGTAGCGATACCCGCGCTTTGCCTTTCTGCCGAAATTTCTTCTTGATCCACCCGGTCTTTTGCTTCTAGGCGTGCAGCCTTTATACCTTCGACTCCGTTATCTTTAAAATCATTAATACGAATCAATTATAGACATTTTATAAATCGCTATTATTATTCCTGATTTTTTGCTGCTGAAAGATTCATTTTTCAATGATAACAAGAGTCTATTAAAGACAGGATAACTAGAAATGTTCGAAAAACTCAAAAACCAAAGCGTCGGATTTCAGTTAAAACTGGTCATACTGCTTTGTTTGCTAATTTCATTCGCGGGTACAGCGACACTCGTTTACCGCAACGCTTCCAAAGTACTGCTCGATACTACTCTGAAAGGACACCAGTCAGAAGTTGAAGCCATGGCGATGACCATCGCAGGTCAATTTGATGCCTATTTGCATACTGCTAAAGTGCTCGAATCTACCTTTAGAAATGGCTATCTTGCCGGTGTTTATGTCGAGGATTACAGCGTCGATTTTAACGGCAAGTCGATCCCCAATATTACCCAGTATGGCGAGAGCTTAATTGGTGATACTAAGCTTGTAGATAGTTTTACTCGTGACACAGGCGCAGTAGCCACTATCTTTGCTCCCTTGAACGGTGATTTCATTCGCGTTGCGACTTCTTTAAAAAATCCTTCTGGACAACGCGTTGTCGGTTCAACTCTAGGTAAGGACCATCCTGGCTATAACCAATTGATGAATGGCCAGCCCTACTACGCGCAGGTCAAACTGTTTGGTGAAAGCTATATCACCTACTACGCTCCGATCAAAAATGCCTCTGGACAAGTGAACGGTCTCTCTTTCATTGGGCTACCTGTCGAGCAAGCAACACAAAATCTCTATAAGTCTTTGGAATCCATCAAATGGGGAGAGACGGGATACACTATTGTGGTCGACAACCGAGAAGATAACCTTGGCAAATACTTGCTACATCCTGTCCATGATGAGAGTGCCCCGTCAATTATTGAGGTATCTGACTACAACGGCAATAAACCGTTCCACCAAATCTTTGAGCAAAAAAGTGGCTTGATTCGTTACCCTTACGAATATCAAGGTACGGTTGGGGAAAAGTATCTTGTTTATACCGAAGTCCCTGGTTGGAACTGGAAACTACTCGGTGGCACCTTCATCAAGGAGGTGACCAAAGGAAGTGACACACTGCTTAAGCTCATTATTACCATTGCTACTATTGTCGCGATTGCTACGTTTATCATTCTAACCGTTTTCCTAAATCGTAATCTAAAGCCACTGACCGTATTAAATGGCTACATGACGAGGCTGGCAAAAGGAGAAGTTAGCCTAGATATCCCTTCTACGGGTAAAAAGTCAAACAACGAGATTATTAACCTCAGCAATGGGGTTGCGAATATGGCAACCCAGCTAAACACCTTAGTAGGAGAAATCCGTTCGACCAGCGATTCTGTTCAGGCTGCATCACAAAGCGTGTCTAGCGACGCCAAGCGCAATTTAAGCCAATCTGATGTTCAACAGCAACAGGTAGAACAAGTTGCCACTGCAATCGAAGAGATGGCCTCTTCTGCACAAGCGGTTGCTCAGCAGGTGGAAGCAATAGCCGAAAATGTTCGCTTGACCAATCAAGACAGTCAATCAGGGCTCGATGTTGTTGAGACTGTCTGTATCGATGTTGCCCAACTCAACGACCAGTTAGACAACTCTGCGAAGGCGATTGAGCAGGTCAACCTAGACAGCGAAGCGATTCAAACCGTGACTAAAATGATCGATGAGATCGCCGAGCAAACCAACCTACTGGCGCTTAATGCTGCCATCGAAGCGGCGCGTGCAGGCGAGCAAGGTCGTGGGTTTGCAGTCGTTGCTGATGAAGTACGAACTCTAGCCCACAGGACTCAAACATCAGTAAAAGACGTGGTGTCTATCATTGATAAGCTTAAAGGCTCAACCAGTAATGCGGTGGATATGATGAACAAGAGCCAAGTCAATGCTAATCAAGTGTTAGACAAGGCGCAGGAAGCGGGCATAGCACTCGAAACGATCGCCTCTCAAGTTCAATCAATTGCGGGTCAGGCGGATACCATTGCCGCGACTTCCGAAGAGCAAGCGAATGTCTCTCAAGAGATTGCCTCTAACGCAAATTCTATTAGTGAGTTGAACCGAGAAAGTCGTGAGACAAGCGCTAAAACGACCCAAAGCGCCGATCATTTGATTAAGCAAGCTGCGTCATTGAAACAACAGGTGGACTTCTTCCACTAAGTTTCTAGCTTTTACAATCATAAGCAGCGCCGCGGCGCTGCTTTTTTGTTGAGTCAGCACTCTGCTCGCTAGTTTGACTTTACGCTTCCTGATAAACTCCGCCTTGTTAGTTTTCACCAGAGCCTGTTATGTCTTACACCTGCCCTTTATGTCACGAGAACCTTACGCTTTCAGAGCGCACATATCGTTGTCAGAACAATCACGCCTTTGACCTAGCGAAGGAAGGTTATATCAATCTGATGCCTGTTCAGTACAAGCGTTCTAAAGATCCCGGCGATAATAAAGAAATGATGCAGGCGCGTCGTCGCTTTCTAGAAAAAGATCACTATCGCCCACTCAAAGAGCGTGTAGCTCAATTGTGTGCTGAGTTCCTTTCGGGATCACAGCATCGGCTTCTTGATATTGGTTGCGGTGAAGGCTACTACACCACTGAAGTGGCCTCCCATCTAACAAACCAATATGCGCAGTCCAAAACCTACGGATTAGATATCTCTAAAGTTGCGATTCGCTATGCTGCTAAGCGCTACTCGAACTGCCATTTTTCGGTTGCTTCAAGCCATCGACTACCATTCGAAAATGACAGCCTAGATGCGGTACTACGTATCTACGCGCCATGCAAAGCAGAAGAGCTATCTCGCGTGGTTGCTGACTCGGGCATTGTTGTCACAGTGACTCCCGCAGGACGCCACCTCTACCAACTTAGAGACGAAATCTATCCTGATGTTAGGCTTCACAGTGAAGAGGCTGAAATCATTGCCGGCTTTGACTTAGAACAACAAGAAAAACTGTCATACATAATGCAACTCAGCGATGGAGATGGTTACGATCTACTCCAGATGACACCATTTGCGTGGAAGGCCTCTGACACTCTTCGAGATAAACTAAAGTCAGCTACACTTTTTGAGTGTGAGGCTGATTTTATGATCCGCATTTATCGTAAGAAAGCACCTCAATAGATAATAATTCTCATTTTTATTGAGCTCTATTCTGGCCTCCATTACTATTGCCGAACAATCTAATGGAGGCCATTTATGTTTAGGCTCATTGCCACTTCTCTCAGCTGCTTTGCTCTTGCCGCTTGTTCAAGCTCCCCTCTTTCTCCTGAGCAACAATCAATTAGCAGCTACTACGACTACCAGCTATACACCCCTGAAAAACAAGTTGTTTCTATTGATTCGCTTCCAGAGCCACTGAAAACTGCCGATGTTATTCTTGTTGGTGAATGGCACACCCATGCAGGCATACATCGCTTCCAAGTCGATCTGCTTAAGCAACTCGTCAATCAAAGCAAAGACGTCGCGCTATCCATGGAGCAATTCTCACGCGATAAACAAAGCGTTGTTGATTCTTATCTAGCAAGTGAGATTGGTGAACAAGTACTGATCAAACAAGGCGCAGCTTGGCCAAACTATGAAAGTGACTACCGCCCTTTAGTTGAGTTTGCGAAAGCAAATCAGCTAGATGTCATTGCAGCGAATGCACCTAAGCCCATCGTGCGCTGCATTGGGCGGCAAGGGGTTGGCTACCTAGACAAGCTGAATTCCAGCGAACGACAGCAATTGGCTGCAACCATAGATACGTCTAACAGCGCCTATAAAGAGAAGTTCATGGCTTCTATGCACCATGGCAAGCCAGAACAAACTGAACGCCAATTTGCCGCTCAAGTGACTTGGGATGAAACCATGGCGGAAAGCATCGTTAATTACTTGGCAAGTAACCCAAGTAAACAAGTCATCCACATCGCAGGAAAATTCCATTCAGAGCAAGGATTTGGAACAAAGGCGTCGATAATTAAGCGCAATCCGAATCTTAATGTCGTCGTCATCACTCCAACAGATTCACCAGTAGAGTTAGAGGGGCAGGATTACCCACTTGAAGTCTTAGCGCCACCTGTTCGCTATATAAAAATGGAAAATAGAATGGCGGCTTATAAACATCTGTCTAAGCGAAACGATGATTTAGCGTGTAAATAGGCACTGTAATTGCTCTTCTTACCATCAAGTCCCATCAAATGAGAAAGGCTAGCTTGAAAGTTATAAATTGGGCACGATTTATGCTTTATTATTTTTAATTCAAATTTTAAATAATTTGCACAAGTTTTTAACTAAGCGGTCGATATATTGTCTGAGGATGATGTAAGGAGAGCATTATGACACCAGTAGGAATGGAGGCGGCAAAGCTGTCACCAACCCAGCAGGTAAAGCCTCAAGCAACGGCACCCGAATCGAATGCGGGTCAAGCCCCACTTAAGGTTGAACAAAATAAAGTCACGCTTTCAGATGAAGGAAAAGCGCTATTGGCTGCGCTTCAAGAAATCGAAAAAGAGAGTAAAGTACCCAAGGAAGGAGATAAAACCGTTGGTGATAAAGTCGAATCTTTCGCTCACGGCGCATTAGGTATTGACCACCCTGATAAAATTGAAGAAGAGCAAGATGGCTCATATTCGGCGGGGCAATATCTTTCCGCTGCGGCAACAGTCGGAGGAATTCTTTTAGCCATCTTATAGTTTTCTAGTAACACCTCGACAATAGACGCCTTTTCTCCTCACGACAAAGGATGTCATTTGTCGTAGATACCATACGCATTCCATAATTTTGTCTTTCAAGATTATGGATTTTACGCTGTGCGAAACACCTTTTCACTTATCGATAAGCCTACCTTTTTTGGCGCTATCGCACTGCTTGTTGCCATTGTTTTCCCTTTGATTCTGTTTCCCCAACAAGGGGCAGATTGGATAGCAATTGCTAAAAGCTTTATGACCGATAAACTCGGTTTCCTCTACCTTGCACTTGGCCTTGGGGCATTCTTCTTTATGATTTATGTCGTATTCAGCGATATGGGTCAAATCAAGCTCGGTGACCCTGATGAAAAGCCCGAGTTTGCCACTTCGTCTTGGGCGGCAATGCTGTTTTGCGGTGGTATCGGCGCGAGTATTCTTTACTGGGGATGTATCGAGTGGGCCTACTACTATCAATCCCCGCCTTTTCAACTAGAGCCAGGCAGTGAAGAAGCGGTTCGATGGGCAGCCACTTACGGGATTTTCCACTGGGGCCCGATAGCTTGGGCTATCTACCTCATTCCTGCACTCCCTATCGCTTACTTCTTCTATGTGCGCAAACAGCCTGTACTTAAGGTGTCTAGTGCTTTAATGCCTGTGCTGGGAGAGGAACGCACCAAAGGAGCGGTTGGCAAAATCGTCGATGTTTTGTTTATCTTCGGTCTACTAGGCGGAGCAGCAACAACATTGGGCTTAGCCGCCCCCCTTATTGGCGAAGGGTTAAACTTTCTGTTTGGCATCCCGCAATCTACCTTAAGTCAGGTAGCGGTGTTGTTAGTTTGTACCGCCATTTTTGCTTATTCCTCATATGCAGGTATGGAAAAAGGCATCAAGGTACTCAGCAATATCAACTTTTGGGGCGCAATGGGGCTTTTGGCTTTTGTCCTTATCGCTGGCCCGACCATTTTCATGCTTGAGACTGGCTTAGATTCTATCGGTCGCATGTTGTCTAACTTCTTCGTGATGGCAACTTGGGCTGAACCTTTTGGTGGATACGGCAGCTTTGAAAATACTCACTTCCCACAGGATTGGACCATCTTCTACTGGGCGTGGTGGCTCGTTTTTGCACCGAGCATGGGTCTGTTTGTCGCGCGCATCTCGCGCGGAAGAACAATCAAACAAATGGTGTCGGGTTCGATCTTCTTTGGCTCGCTAGGTTGCTTCCTTTTCTTTATGATTCTCGGCAACTACGGCCTCTCACTGCAACTTTCTGGCGAAATGGACATCGTAGGCATTCTTAATACAGAAGGTGCCACCAAAGCGATCTTCTCAATGCTCAGCGCTCTGCCTATGGGCACATTAGTGATTGCGGTATTTACCATTTTGTGTGTGATTTTTACCGCCACGACTTTTGACTCCATCTCTTATATCTTGGCCTCTGTGGTCCAAAACAATGTGACCGAAGAGCCAATGCGTTGGAACCGTATGTTCTGGGCCTTCACCTTATCCTTCCTGCCAACCGTATTAATGTTCCTAGGCGGTCTTAGCACGTTACAAACGGCCGCTATCGTTGGAGGTTTACCCTTATTGGTGATTTCAGTGATGTTGATGATTTCAGCGGTACGAGCCACCAGCTTAGATCTGCGCCACCAAGAGGACTACGTTGAGCCGACGATTAACATTGAAGACTTACCCGAAATGGATCCTTGGTCATCTGAAGGTATTGCACTGGCAAGGTTCGAACGTAGTCGTGACGCCGCACAAGAAGCAGCAGAATTAGAGCGCGAGGCATTTGCTGAAGTGCACAAAGTGAAGAAGCGAATTCGCGCCTTTGCTCTTGAGCATGATGGTGACGAAGAGTTCGGCAATCATCATACTCCGCAAGAGCTGCAAAATGAACTGCAAGCAGCACTCGATGCGGTAGCTAAGGCGCAAGATAAAAAACAAGAAGCCTCCGAGCAAGCAAAACTTGCGCGCGGAGAGTTTAACCAAGCCGTCACGGCCGCGTCAGTTTCTTAGCCTTTACTCAACTCTCCACTATGATAAAAGCTCACCACTGGTGAGTTTTTTTCAACGCTCAATCTAGCTATAAACGCAATCAATTATTGACGGGTGAGTAATAAAAAGACCAGAATGCTCGCTTTAAGCCTAGCGTTCCCCAATGTTATGTGTGAAGTATTTTCCAATCAACCGAAAGAAAACTATCAGACTGTTGCCCGTTCAATTCGTATCGATGGTCATGCAACAAGTATCAAATTAGAGTCGAGCTTCTGGCAAATCCTTGAAGAGATGGCCACGCAGCAAGATATGACTCTACCACGCTTTATCAGCAATATCTATCTTGAAGCGTTAAACTACAATGGTGAGATAAATAACTTCACCTCACTGCTTAGATGTGCCTGCCTTATCTATCTACGCCAACCCAATCCAGCGATGGAAATTGTTAAGCAGCAAGCGGCTGAGCAATAAAGCAAACGACGCTGTCGTACTCTAGTACTACCAACAGCAATTTAAATCCCTTTAAGCTAGCGAAAAATAGCTAAGGGATAACTCATGCCTAAAATGATTCACAGCATGGTGAGAGTCAGCGACCTCACCCGTTCGCTCGACTTTTACCGTGCCGCACTGCAACTGGAAATCAAAGACCAATTCGTTTTTGATAGCTTTACGCTGACCTACCTTGCCAGTCCAGACACTGAATTTGAACTAGAACTGACCTATAACCACGATCAAACGCAAGCCTACACACATGGCACTGGCTATGGGCATCTTGCTGTTAGCGTCGATGATATTGAATCGAGTCATGCGCAACTACTCGCCCTAGGTATTGAGGCGTCAGATATCAAAGCAATCAGCCATCAAGACACCCCGCTCGCGCGCTTCTTTTTTATTACCGATCCGGATGGATACAAGATCGAGTTTCTTCAACGTCAAGGAAGATACCTTTAACGCAACACAAACAGAGCAAACACAATGATCAATTTAACCGCAAAATTTCACGCAACAGCTGGACAGGAAGCAAGCTTAGAGAAGCTCCTCGTCGCTATGATAGCGCCAACACGCAGCGAACCTGGCTGTATCAAATACACACTTCTACGCGACAAGGCAAACCCTAGCGTGTTCCTTTTCCAAGAGCAGTTTGCCAGCCAAGCTGATTTCGATTTTCACTGTGAGCAACCTTATTTCAAGCAATTGCTTGAGGACTTAACCGGACTACTTACCACAGAACCTGAGATCCATTTCTACAGCGAGCTATCAGCAAGCTAAAAAAAGAGCGCCACGATTGGCGCTCTTAACTATTTTTAGATTATTGCTCTGAAGATTCTTTAACCATATGCAGATGAACGTCTTGTTGTGGGAATGGAATCGAGATGCCTTCGCGATCAAATCTGAGTTTCACCTCTTTAGTCACATCCCAGTACACATCCCAATAGTCATCTGTTTTAACCCAAGGACGGACAATGAAATCCACTGAAGAAGTATTCAGTGTATGGACTCGAATATTAGGCTCAGGTGTGCGCAGTACCGCTGGGTGCGTGGTGACAATTTCGGTAAGAATGCTTTCCGCCTTAAGCAAGTCGTCGCTATAGCCAATGCCAAATACCATATCGACACGTCTTACACGTTCATGGGTCACATTCTTAATCACATCTCCCCAGATCTTACCGTTAGGGATAATAATGATCTGGTTGTCGAAGGTCTTAATCGTGGTGTTCACTAAGCTCATATGGCTAACTTTACCGTCTACGCCACCAGCGAAGACAAAATCACCGACATCAAAAGGCTTATAAATCAACAACATCATACCAGCGGCAAAGTTAGATAAGGTATCTTGCAACGCGAAACCGATGATCACACCCGCAATACCAAAACCAGTCAACACAGGGGCAAGGTTCAAGCCTATCTGCGACAAACCAACTAAAATACCGATAACCCACACAACATTGCCCGACATGCCAATAAAGAAGTCTTGCATCAATTGAGACAACTTAAGGTTCTTTGACACTACCGTTTTACTGGTAATTTTTCGTACAAGCTTCGCGAGTAAGCTAGTTGAGAAAATGATCAGGGCAAAGATAAATAAGTGGAAGATATGCTGAGGAGCGTTGTTAGCAACCCAGTCCCAAAGTTTGTCTGACCAATGCGAAATGACAGAGAGGATAACTCTGCCCTCAAGCAGGTCTTGAGTGATACTTCCCGTCACTTCAAAGATTAGGCGCTTGTACTCTGCTGTATCTAGCCCTACTTGATCCGCGATAGAAATCAAAGAATTGAGGCTATCAACCGTAATGTTCATACGCTGCTGAACAATCAGTTGGCCTAGCTGTAAAGTAGCAAGTTCCGATTCTGGGCTTACGGCTAGCTGACGTCCAATAACACTGATTTGTTGGTTAAAGTATTCTACTGATGCAGACGTCAAGCGTAGGCGTTTGTTTAATGAATCTCTAAACTGAGCTTGAGCAATTGACTCGTCCTGACCAAGCTTGTTAAGCCACTCGATGTTCTCCCAAGCAGACTCCATGACATTATCGAAGTAATGTTGTAGCTCTTGAAAATCGTTCAATAATGCGAGCTTTTCTTCATTTTTAGCAGAGTCAATTTCGGCATTCAGAGACTTAATCTTTTCTTCAAGATAGGACATCGCCCCATTGACATAAGTCTGCTGCATCTTTATGTGCGTGATGAGATTGTCGGTGGGTATCGTCCCTTTACTTACCGCTGACTGAAGTGCTGCTCTTAAGCTTTCATTTTTTTGGAAAAGCTTAAGTTGCAGGGCATCTTTTGCGCCGCCCGTCGCTGTTTCGATAGAATCGACTAACTCAGTAAACTCACTAGTGATCTTTGCAACTTCTCTTTCTTGCTTCGAAAGCTGCTCAGCTTCTTGCGAAGCGTAGGCACCGGCTCCGAAGAGAAATCCAAAAGAGATAACTAATCCTACGACAAACATACGCAGGTTTTTACACGACATTAAGTCCATGATGACCTCAAAAGAATGAATACAAGTCTTTGTTTCTTATATTGATGCCCTTAATTGTACACCACAAAACTCAAACGTTTGCATATTGAGTGTTAACTAGGCGCAAATACAAAAACAGCCGCCAATGGCGACTGTTTAAATCTAAGCTCGATTTGGGTGATTGAGGATGTGATCTTCCCAATCCACTACATCGATTTCGTATACCACTTTATTGCGAACACTTTCGCCAGCGGCATGCATGGCTGACTTTGATCCTGTAATGAGTGGGTGCCACTCTGGCAGAGGCTGCTTTTCCGCAAGCAAGCGGTAAGCGCAGGTGTGCGGTAACCAAGTGAAGTCATCGATATCATCACGAGTTAACTTGGTGCACTCCTCACCTGAGGTAAAACGATTTGGGTAATCCTTACACGAGCATGTTTTGCTGTTTAGCCAACTACATGCAACGTTGGTGTAATAGATCTCATCGCTGTCCTCATCCATCAGTTTGTGAAGACAACATTTACCACAACCGTCACAAAGCGATTCCCATTCGTCTTCGGTCATCTCTTCGAGAGCTTTTTGCTGCCAAAACTGCG
This sequence comes from Vibrio sp. SCP2, assembly GCF_059295395.1. Lineage (NCBI taxonomy): Bacteria > Pseudomonadati > Pseudomonadota > Gammaproteobacteria > Vibrionales > Vibrionaceae > Vibrio > Vibrio sp. SCP2. Next base: position 445,318 of record NZ_JCAFVV010000003.1, read on the forward strand.
TCATGTGGTAACCCCAAGTGTTCAAATATCAGTGTGGAAAAAGGAAAGCCGAATTTATATAGATCCTTTATCCAAAGTGCAAGTGATTCTGTTAGGAGGGCTAAATTCAAACTAAGTAGGGGCCACGCAACCGACCGAGGCGTTACCGCTACTGTTTAGCGTTCCTTCAAACGACTATCCCGTTTGATCAACCATTTACCCCCTACCGCATCGAACATTCCTGAAGGTAGCCCTTTAGTGTTCCAAAGTTATGAAAGCATATAAAGAAAAAGCGCCTTTCGGCGCTTTTTATACATCTCTTACCCATACATCTTTGACGTGTTTTTTGAGTAGCTCAATCACGCTCTCGTGTATAAATACCAAGCCATAATCTTCTTCTAGCTTAAATATTAAACGCTCTTCAAGAGGCACATGCTCTAGCTTGGAGAAATCAAAATCTGTAGAATCAACATCTAACCAGTTCAACTTACCGTATTGTTTTTCTTTGTCCGTCAACTTATAGGTTTGATGGATGTATGGCATTCGATAATCTTCGTAAACCTTGATTTGGTCATCTGAAGGCTGGCTAGGAGAGCAATCGACACGAGCATCTAGCCATTCCACACCGTGCTGCACTAGCTGCTCTACCTTCGAGGCAATATCACCAATAATAAATAGCTTTGGTGAGAAAGTCATTTCCAGTAGTAAGTCTGGTTCAACTGGTACAATTGGTTTTGGCGTTTGTTTGAATGGGAAATTTTTTAAGTTTTCACTAGATAATATCTTATATTCTTTATACATGTTTAAAACACCGGGGCTTCTTCATCAAAGTTGAATGGCTCTTGTATAAGACCGATAGCTCCATTTTTTTCCGCGATGTCCCATACATAATTAACTAATTCAGTTGAGAAGAAAACAGTATCATCAGAACCTTCTACTCGAAATATATGTTTCTTGTATTCAGGAATTGAGTTGTACTTCTTCTCGCAAATAAAAAGTTCATCAACAATTAACTCAGGAGGAAGGCCATAGTCAGAGTTATCTTCCATGTAAGTATGACTTTCTTCTTCATTCATTACATCTAATACGTTATTTACTGACATAATATATCTATTCGAATATTTTTTATTTTCTGATTTCAGTGCAGCAGGTAAAAAAATCACTCCGTAGGGATCCCAAGACATGATAGCATTCATTATCAACTCGGAAACCATCCTGTCTCCTTTGTCAATAATATCTGGGACTTCATCCGACTCATGTTCTCCTGACAACCAAATAATAGGGCTTAGAGCTGACACTGGAATATATGAATCACCTGAATAAAGGTACTCCCTTCCGTCATCTGGCTTAGCCATAATGTCATTAGACAATAAGTTTTCACTAAATGTGGCTAGCATTTCAGATTTCATCACTTACCTAACTCCTTAACGTTTCTGAGGCGACCTTTTACTGAGTCAAAAATAATGACTTTTACCTCGGATTTAGTTTTCACTTCTTTATAAATATTCTCATAAACAGAATTCTTGTTTGAAGACGCAAAATACTCTTTATCATCTTTACTATAAGTATCGTTTTCCGCTATCGAACCATTATTTTCTCTTTTGTATTCCAGCGTTTCTCTTGCATCTAACCTTCTGTTATAAAATACAAATTCTTTTGAGCTGTAATGGCTATCCCTCGACGTACACATACCACAACCCGAGTTATGTGCTTTGAATCTAACCCCGTCAGACTTTAGCAATAATTTAAACTTGGATATATATTTTAGAATCTTCTTAGATACTTTATCTATTTCTTTAACATAGACTGCAAAGTCTGTGTCACAATCTAGCTTTTTTAGAGCCAAAGCAAGCTTAATTGCTACGACTTTATGGTAACCAGTAGTTGAGTCAATTGATTTTTCCAGGCTCTTATCTTTCACTTTCGCTGACTCAGCAGACATTTTAGCTTTTGTACTATAAAAAGAACCCTCTATTTTCGGGTCGGTGTGACCCGAAGAATGCTGTGGAGTCTCATAATAACAACAGATTTCTTCATCTGAGGAAAGCAAAACCAAGTTGCTCCCATGATTCATAGACCAACCTTTCCTTTGCATTTGCAAAGTTCTAAAACTTGCAAGGCTGCCTACAACCATATCGCTAATAATGTGATGAGCGTCTAATGTACCAGATTTTAAGTTTAGAGGGTGTGATGAACGAAGTTCAGCGCTTGCTAGTTTATATGAATCTAATTGACGAACTACATCACCCTCAAACTCTTTTACTGAGCTTTTACTTTGTGTTTCTTGTATCGTCACTTTCTACCCTTCCCCTTACCTTTTGTCCTTAGAGCATCAGCACACTCACGTTCACCCTTACCAGCGACTCGTTTACAAATCTTACATCTAACAGCCTTTCTGTCCTTTTCTTCACTAGTTTTATCGTCGGTACGACCAGCTTGAGAGGACTTTCCTTTACTGTGCTTAACCTTCGCCGGATAAGTTTTCTCACTCTTACCTAAGATACGAGCAAACAGATCATCAAATTCGCCCATAGCTTCTTTCAACTTATCTGGCACCATTTTGTCAATAACTTTCACTTCGTCAGCGAGCTTTAAGAAATAGGCACCAAGTTCGTCTGCTCCCATTCTATTTGCGTAAGAGGCAAGCTCGGTTGCTACTTCGATACATGGCTTGAGTACGTCAGAAATTATTCCACTTGCCTGCTTTGCGTAGTCTACCCAATCTAGAGTACGTAAGAACTTTTCTGGGTCACCTTTACCCATACCACGAAGAACTGCGAGTAACGTGTCCTTAGAAGTGCCCTTCCCTCCTTTTAACGCAACTTTACAAGTTCCTTTTACTGCACTACCGAACGTCGGAATACAGCCAATTAGTGTCAAGGAAAGTGCCAACCAGTTTTCCGGTTTATCGCGCTCTTCTTCACTTAACAACGTCATCACGTTCGCAGAAAGATCTCTCACATCAGCGGCTTGGTCAACAACGGGAATCATGGTCAGGGCTGTGTTGGCAATGATTTGTTCTACGGAAGCATCGTCATTAAAATCACCAAGTATGACACCCCAAATCCAGCTAGCCGCTCCCGACATGCGTTTCCATGCATTTTCCCAAAAACCGACTTCCCCTCTTTTCGCTTCTTCTATAAGCAACTGTGCATTAGCGTTCGGATTAAAATTCGGGTTGGTTTTGGTTGGAACATTGGGCATAAAGTCACGGCTATCTTCTCCGTACTCTATATCAAACTCTCCTGGGGCCACACCACCGACCGTGGCTTTACCGCTATTGTCTAGCGTTCCTTCAAAAGTCGCTCCAGTTTGGTCAATGAGTTTATACGTCGCCCCCTGAACAGGGTCACCGTCGGAGTAGGTTAGGAATAGGTCAACCGTATAAGTCCCTTCGGCTTCTTCCGTCACAGTCACTGGTGGATTTTGGGCGCCACCCAAACACATGGTGTTGGCTTTGTTCATGGTCATTTGATCGGAAAGGCGACACACGCCCTTGCCTTCAAATTTAACGGTCGGTGAAGCGGAGATAAATTCGGCTTCTGCTTCTATTGTTCCTGAAGATACGCCTTTTTTGTCGCCGCCAGCATCGCCCGTACTGGCACTGAACTTACTGCCTTTGATAGCAACGCTGTTGCCGCCATCCATCGAGACTGTTGTAGTACCATCGGCTAAATCAGCAGATTTAGCATTATTACCATACGGTATAGGCACTACCGAGTTGCCTACTGTCGTCAGACATACATCGGGAAGCGTGGCATTCGCTTCACCACCTGATCCTTTATGAACCACACTGAGTCCATTTGCACAAACTGTTACGCCCATAACCAATCCATATGAATATGTAATGAGTGAATAATAAAAGAGATCGCATATTGCAATCTCTCTAAATACCTAGTGATTTCCACGGAACTGACCTTAAAAATCACGCTAACTTAAAAATCTGGCAGAAGATCCCACTTTGAATCACATACTCTGCTGATACACTTCCAGTAATCTCTGGAATTTCATGTCGATAACAATGTAGGTTGCTGCGTACATAACGGCGAAGGTAAGCGCACTAAAACCCAAAATTAGCTTAGGAGAAATCACCTTTTTAAGTGGTTTTTTCAAATACTTAGCTTTTAGGTTAACCAGTGTGACTTTTTCTTGTTCCGCTAAGCGGTCATCACGCACAAGACGATAGATAGTATTGCCTATCTCTGTCAGTTTCTCGTTTCCGCGCTCTTCTCGGCCATATTTGCCTTGGAAACCAAGTTGCAGTAGAAGGTAAAGGAACTCTATGACATGGCGATACTTTCGCGGGTCTGCTTTCAATCTTTCAAGAATGATGAAGAACTTGTCGCCTCCTGATGTCTCATTGTGAAACTCAGACAAAAGACTGTTCTGGCTCCAATGGCTATTCGCCCCCCACTCCTGTCGGCATACCGATTCATCGATAGCCGCGCATAAACAGTAGCGAATCACCAATATTGAAGCTCGGTCAAGCTCCATCTCGTTGAGCTTGCGTTCACCTTTACGTATCTCACGGGCGACTTCTTCGCGAAATGGCATTGGGTCATCTAACCATGGAATGGAAGACATGCAAGACAAAGTGGCGATAAGCCAAGAGAACTGGTCAACTAATGGGTTGATTCCCATTGTTTCGATATTAAGATCTTGTACCGCTATATTGCGCGATAAGTCTGGAGGAGGCATCACCTCCATCGGTTTACCTGGTTCCGGCTGGAACAGTACTACCGTTAAATCGGTTTCAGCATAACTCATAGACGAACGGCCCATAGTTGCAACGATAAGTTAGCAAAATCACCAGCAACATGAACTGCAATTGCTGCGGTGTTTTTCAGTGCAGCCCACTCTTCACCACTCTTATCGAGTTCAAAATAGGTGTAACCTGCGTGGTAAGGCAAGGCACGAGGCACAACTGGCATTGGTTTGATCTCAATACCTGGCAACTGCAAGTTTATCAGATCGCGGATGTTGTCAATTGAGCCAATCTTAGTCTGACTGACGAACTGGGTATGCAATACATCGAGTGTTACGTCAGCTTTCACCGCAAGAATAAAGGTCGTAGTATCAATCAGCTTGCTATCAGGAATTGCAGCTGTTCTGATTCCATAGTTCTGGTCTTTCAGGGTCAGTGGCATCGCCCGCTGTTCGGACATCACACTCAAGGTCATTTTCGCACTATCTAACGTACGTGAAAGACAGCTTGTTAAATCACCATGATTATATTTAGTAAATTCAATCGGGCGTCGCGACGCAGAGCATAGCGTAGAGAGCTCACCTTCTGCTTGAAGTAGTGTGCGATACAAAGATTCCGGATGGATCCCTTCACTACTTTCGTAATGCCAAAATAGTGGTTCGTATCGGTTAAGTGCCTGCAAAAGCATAAAATCCGATACCGAAGACACTCCTTGCTGATCCACCACACCAAGTCTTTCTACGATAGACTCTGCTCTGTGTTTGAGCATTGAAGCAAATTCAGTGGCAAATTTGCTGAGAACGGCAGAGGCATGGATATCAATACAGGTAGGAATAAAGGTTTCGTCAAGAATCACACTACCATCAGGCTTAACTTCTGAAATTTTTAAGATCGGAATCGAAGTATATGCACTTTTATCTTCGTGATCGTACATCAAACGGAAGTTTAGTTTGCCCACCGCGATATTCGCCATGTCTTCAGAGTCATAGCACGCATCCACCGCTTCTTGAGATTCAATGGTGTAACGTGCATCGTCCTTTTCGGATCCAAAAATCTCTGAGCGCTCAGAGGGTAGAGGGCAACAAAGATAGACGACTTTGTCCGCGATCGAAGGATCAACATCTTTCACTTCTGGCAACTCTGCTAACAAAGGGAGATCGAAAGGCGTTCTGTCTTGCAGTATACCCTCAGCACGAGTAATCCCGATTTTGCCTAACGCCAGCAATTGCGAGTTAATTTCTAGTCGTTTGATCCCCCAATGAAGTGGCGAGGCAACAGAACTCAGCATACTAGACAGTTTACTTTGCGAACGATCGAGCTGTTGAAAGTGTTGCGGCTTCATGAACATTCCATCTTGCCAAACAACTGGGTTGTATAAAGACATGGTTCTATCCCTTAAAAGTAAACTTGTTCTATGCCGCGAGTGTTATTTGACGTTAACTCGCTGCCTTCAATATTGAGGTTTAAAAAGTACTCGCTCTTCTCTTCAATGATCTCAACTTTACGCCATGAAGAACCGTCAATATCACGAAAAGCGACCGAAAAACCCAAGGCTCTTGTTTCAGGCGTCAGCACCAACATCTCGTGAATTTTGTCGCCTGGCTGGATTTGGTATTCGTAGCGTTTAATGTACTCATCACCCAGTGACGATTTATCGTTTTCAAACAATGCGAAGAAATCTAAGCTTCGAAAAAGTACCGGGGAAGTGAGTTCATGAATGCGCAATATGACCGGAGAAGACTGCCCGCCCTCACGCACGTTTAGTACTGGTGATGCCTCAATCACTAATTCAATTGATGACGTTTCAGGGGTAATTCCTGACGACTCTTTAAACTGGTCCCACATCGAGCACCCTGACATTAGTAGGGAAAACCCTATTAAGATGATGAATCTACGCATGGTTTCCCTTTAACGCTTTGTTGTAATTTTTCTTAATCATGCCGCTCAATGAGCCTTCGTTGAACTGACGACGATTGTTTGAGTAGAAGTCTAGATATTGTTCCCATAGCTTTGACTTTGTGGTGAACAAGGATCCTTTTGTCAGTTCATGGGCAAACATTTCTGGGTCATTTAACTTCGATTGCTCAATGAATAGTTCGCCAAGAGCTCGATTGAACAATACTTGGTGGTCGTTAAGTTCATCGAGCATTTGTTCGATCAGTTCATTTGGCGATAGCAAATTCTGACTATTCAATGTCAGCATCAACTCGGCTAAATTGGTTGCGGATTCATTTGCATTCGGCTCATCTTTTAACGCTTCGACTTCTTGCAATTCTTTCTGTAGATTATCCATACACAGACGTAGACATGTTCCCATCTGTCTAAATAACGCTGCATCGTTTCGGGCTAAATCTGTATTACTAATCCCCAAGCCTTCATAAAATGCTTGGCTGATATCGTTAGTTTGAACAACATTTGGAGTCGACGTCGCTTCACTGGTAATTAGATCGACCTTAGGCTCGTCGATGGCGGAATCTGCGTGCTCTGTTTGGTGTGATGATGGAGTAAAAGGTTGAGTGACTTCTTCCCATTTTTGCCCTAATACTTCGCTAGTCGCAGCAGAACCACCAGTACCTACGGGACTCACCTTCATATTCGGTGTTGGTTCCGACTGTGCGGCAGGCGATTTCGCAGGCTCTTTTGATGTGTCTAATACTGGGGTAGAAGCATTTTCCGACTCATCTCTAGTCTGTTGACTTGCTCTTTCGATACCCATCCAATCTTCTGGAATTAGATTTGGCAGGTCAAACTCAGAATGGATACTCAAGCTATCATCGGCGATTTGACGCGTACTCACTATTGAAGCGGGTTGAGCGTGTTCAGGTTGCTCAACATCTCGAATAAGATAGTCATCATCACGATGCATTGAAAAATTGAGGTGCGCAACGGGATCATGACTGTCCACTTCTGTCTGTTTGGTTTCCATAAACAGATCTTCTAATACACCGCTTTGGTCTTCTTCTTCGACCATCGCCTCACCAAGATTGAGCAGTGGGTCACTCGACACTCTCTCAGGCGCAATATCAGCCGCAATATCTTGATTGCTAGTTACAAGTTCAAGGGAAACACCGATTTCATACTGGCCAAGTGTAATAACATCACCATCGCATATTGAAACGGGCTGATTCTTCAATATCTTATTGCCGTTTACCATGGTGCCATTAGTACTCACGTCACTAATGTAATGTGTATCACCGTAAATACTCACTAAACAATGAGTGCCTGATATGAATCGATTATGGTCTGAGAGAGAGACGGTACACCCCGCAGCCCTACCAATTGAACCACCACTTTCTGGCATCTCAATGTGCTTGGCACCGGTGTACTCCTCCGGACATTTAGAAATGAATAGAACAAGCTGATGTAAGCGCATTGCTAACCTTTAAAATAGCAGTGATACAGAAAGTTCAACGCCACCAATTCCATCATTTACGACAGGAAGGATATAGGAAGCCTGGGGAATTATTTGGATATGTGCGTCAGGATTGCTGCCCAATTTGATTACAGTACCAATTGTCGCGACTGCGCCCACTTCAAACTGATCGATATCCTCAAGTTGAGAACCGTACCTGAAGCCTTCGTTGTCTACCTTCCAACGGTTGGAGTATTGGGAGTAGCCAAGTGACAAACCCGCGCCAAGATAAGGAGTGAATACAGACCAAGTCTCAAGCGCGTATTGAGGAACAACACGTAACTCGAAGTTAGTTGTTTCTTGGTACACACCATTTGCTGGCGCTTTAATATCTTCAGACAAGTAGTTTAGACCAAGCCACCAGCGCCAACGGTTGTTGTTCTCGTCAATCGGTCGAGTATGCACGATACCGTAACGAAGCGAATCCTGTTTACCACTAGCGCCCTGCTTATAATTGATGCTGTCGATGTTGATCATATTGACCGAAGCACCGTAACGCTCACCTTTGGCTAGAGCAAAGGTTGAGAATAGACACAAGGCTGAGATTAGCCCGACTTGACTTGGTTTTAGCATTTCGTCCCTCTAAGAAAAACCGACGATTAAAAGTAGAGGCGAAAGATATCAATAATAATCTCTTTTTCAATAAGCTAAAAAATCCCTCCATCAAATAAGACAATTCGACTATTAATAAAAACATATTAACTATTATAAATTGCACAAAGCCGGGTTAAGTCTCCGGCTGATAAATCACTAGAAACAACTATTAACTAACAAAATGGTCAATATAATTGATTACATATACATCGTTTAAAAATGATTAAAATACATACAAACTCTAATTAACTTCGCTTATTTAGTAGTAGCTAAATAAGCAGATCATAAATATAAAGATGATACATTGGTTCCAGAACACACACCATTGATAAGTCATGTCAATGATTTTGAGCCCATTATTCACACAAAAATACCAAATTTATGCGAGTGACCGCACTATTCTTAATGTCAGATAGCTCAAGATAACGCAGTAAAACGTGAACTCAACTCACATTAAGTTAAATTATATGTTTTTTATTATTAGTTATTGTTCAATTTCTTTCTTTTAACTATAAAATCCTCCACAAAGTAATTCTTAATAAAAATAAACAAACCTTAATAACAAAATTTATACTACACGCTAACGTGTGAGTAATTAATAAACAGTTGGTAAAAAATATGTTTTTCAGCGACTTCGCCAGAAGGCCAATCGATGAAAGTAATCCAAGCGGCTTAAACCCAAATGGCTTGGATGACTTTGATGAGATCAAGCGTCAAATAAACAACTTGAATAAAGTAACAGGGCGAGTGTCGTGGAAAAATGTTCAGGCATTGTCGAAGAAAATCCTCACCTCCCATGGCAAGGACTTTCGTTGCAGCTGCTATTTCACTGTCGCCTCCACTCACAATGAAGGGTTGAAAGGTTTAGTTGAAGGCCTCAATTCCTTGCTAGATCTGTGTATCGTGTATTGGTATTCAGCATACCCAGAGCACTCAAAATCTAATGCGAGAATGAGTGCAATTGAATGGATGGTTGAGTACGTAGAAAAACGTATAAAAAAGCATAACCCTCGCCCAGAGGAGTTGCCATTAATCGAGGCAGCACACCAACTATGCTTACGTATTGAAGAAGAACTCCGTCTTCACTATGGAATTAAAGCCCCTTCGTTTGGTCGCATTCGTCGCATATTAAACCAATGGATCGAGGAGTTTAAGGAAGCCCAGCAGGCACGTAAAGCTACCGAGCTTTCAACGGCACCGTCTCCTGTTCGCCCTCAAGCTCCGGCACCTGCGATTAAAGTCGATATCGCCCCGACAGTCTCGGGCAAGCCAACCAAAGAGAAACAAAAGGTTGAGCCCACTTCCACAAAATCGAACCCTATCGTTCTTTACGCACTAATAGGTCTAATTGTTGCCGCGTTGGCCGCCCATTTTATCCACAAACAGCAAGAATTCGAATCACTTAAGCTGCAGATTGAACAGGCCTCGTTAACAGAGCTTTCCGAAGTTGCGGATTCATTGATGTCTGAAAACAAAGCCCACACGCCTTCTTTAAGGAAACCTACGGTGGATCGACTAAGTTCTCTAATGCAGGATTGGTATTTAGATCCAGTAAAAGTCAGCCGTATAGATACGATTGATGAACTGACATCTAAGTTGACAACGATCTATCCAGATTCTTCCTCTATCCAACAACTTAGACAGAGCTTTAAAACTCGTCGTTCTATTTTCGAAGACGAGTACACAGCCATTCACAAGCGATTTGCTCACGCAAGAACCGTGTTCGCTAATGTCGCCAATCAGAACTCAGATAAAGAGACTGTAGCTGCATATAAGTACAGCAACTCACTCTTTCCGTTGCTCGGTAGAATTGAGTACGCAGAAAAACAGATGGAACAATCAGAAGTCGATCGTTCATTACTGTTGCTCAACACCTACTTGTACAAATTAAATCAACTAAAAACCGCAACGAATAGTAATAAATAACAACGTCAAAAAATTAAAGGCTTATGTTCAAACAAAAACTACTAAGAAACCCCATCGTGGTTTCCAGCGTGATTGCTCTGCTTCTTGCAGTGACATTAACTGCTGTTTACATATTCTGGCTACAAGAAGCTAACAAGCTATTCTTATGGATAGGATTAGGCACAATCGCTGCTTTTTACCTAATTTTCCAGCTCACGCTTTGGTATAAGAAAAAAAATAATCTAAAAGCACAGCGCCTTGAGACTGAAGAAGAAGCACTTTCAATGGTCATGCGCCCATTGCTCGCTAACGCTGGCAAAAAGCCAATCTACTTCCTGATTGGAAACAAAGCATCTGGTCGACGTCAGTTTTTGTTCAATTCCAGTGCCATTAAGCCAATGGACAAAACTCGAACCGCAAAAAACGACTTTTTCGAGTGGTATGAATCCGACAATGCCGTCTATGTAAAACCCGATCAGAGATTGGTTTTCCAAGAGGTATCAAGCAGTGACGCTTCTTTATGGGCAACGTTCGTCGATGAAGTGATACGTTACAGACCACGCAAGCCGTTTTCTGGCTGCCTGCTGTTTATTGATTTTGAGTTCCTGATCATTTCAGAACCTGAACAGAAGGATTACACGCTGACGGCTTTGTTGGAACGAATGAAATCCGTTAGCGAGAAAACATCGTCTGCCCTGCCCGTCTATCTAATGATGTCTAAGCTAGACAAGCTTGACGGATTCAAAGAATACGTGAGCTTCAGTTCGCTTAAATCTCGCGTAGAGTTTCTTTCTATTCCATTAAAAGAAGCAAAAGGTGTCCTCACCGAATACTACCGCGATAGCTACCAAAACTTGGTAAAAGTGCTAGAGGCGAATGCACTAGATTCCTCATCAACATCGAATGATGTGGGCGAAAAGCAAGCGATTTTGTCTTTTCCAAAACAGTTTGAGCTATGCCAAGCAGAAGTGGGTTATGTACTTGATCGCCTTTGTGAAGCCAACAGTGGCTTATATACCTTAGATCTACGCGAAATATTCTTTTGCTCTAGTTTACAAGGCGGTCGTAAGTACAACCTACTGGCAAAGAGTTGCAGTAACTACTTTAACTTGCCAATCATTGCCTCTGAACATACTCATTTAACAGAAACGCCTTATTTCTCAAGGTTTCTCATGGACTCTCAAGTTTTACCTGAGAGTGACTTTGCCGGAGAAAACAAAACGTACCTCCGCATAATACAAAGACAAAGCCGTCTTGCGATGCTCACTTCTGTCGTTTTACTCGTGGGTGGCGGCTACTTTTTTGCAACAACGCTAGACAGCAACCTGCGTGTAATCAACCAGTTACTTGGTATTGATGAGACTAGTCAACTTGATCAAAATTCTGACTTCAATACCCTGCTAACTGATGCAAACAACTCTGTTCAGCCGTCTTACAATGCTTGGTTAAGTGGTTCTAAAGCGCTAGACGAAGAGTTATTACCGTTGAACATTAGTCGTTTAGACGAAAGCACAAAAATCGCGTATATAGCCCTTCTGCATCAAGTATCTCAGCGAATAATGCCAATTATCGAGAGCGGTTATCGGATTCAATTGACTCAGAATCTTCATGACGTAAATCGTGCGCTACCTTTGCTAAAAGGTTACTTGATGCTCAACGATCCTACTAAACGAGATATCAAGTTCCTTCGTAATCAAACACTTGAGGTACTAGACGGCCTTAGTAACCCGGAACTGGCTCAACAGACTATGGGTTATCTTGACGCTTATTTCCGTACTGAGTTTGCTCCTGTTAACATCAGTATGGACATTGTTCGTGCCACAAGACGCTCGCTCCTATCAAATTCTAATGTTGATCTTGTCTACGCAGGTATATTGAGCCAAGCGGATTCCATCGGTTTAGGTACTCTAGATCTACAGCGTGCAGTAGGGTTTGAGTTTAGCAATGTATTTTCAACACCGAGCGACCGTGAAAGCTTGGTCATTGATAAAGCATACACTTCAACAGGCTTTAGTACCTTCTATCGACCTCGTGTAGATTTATTGTCAAAACAGGTTATCAGTGACAACTGGGTGCTTGGGCTATCAAATCATGTAATCCCTACCCAAGAAGAGCAAGAAGCCTTCAAAGATCAAGTCCGTAAAAAGTATACGGATGACTACATCAGCTACTGGCGCAATGCGTTAAGTGAGCTCAAAGTACAGCACTACGATAACGTAGGTGATCTTACTAATGCCGTGGATCTAATTTCGGGGCCTTCGTCTCCTTTAACCACCGTTTTAAAACAAGTTTACACGAATACACAGTTCTCTCCTGTAGGAGAAAAAAACGCCCTAGTTTCAAAGGTTAACCCTAAGTTGCTTGAGGTAGCCAATTCCGCTTCGGAAGCGGCAGAAGAGGTGCTAAAACCTGATTACTTGCTAATGAAGCGTGTGGAACAAGCATTTAACTTGTTAAACCAATTGCAAGTGAGTGAGACACCTAACTCACCGACACCATGGGATGAAACAATCGCCGCTCTAAGTCGCGTTCGTACCTACATGAAAGACATTGCCGATGCCCCGGATCCACAAATGGCAGCGTTGGCTGCGGCTCAGCATCGAATGAACAGTACTGATGCCGATCCGCTAATTAAGCTTAAACAGATAGCTCAAAAATCGCCGGAGCCAGTGAGAAGTTGGCTGCTTGAAGTGGTGAAACAAAGTTGGTCAGTGATGATTACCGAATCATCAAAGGGCATCCAAACTCAGTGGTACAGCGAAATATACTCTAAGTTCAGAGAGCTTGGACTTGGTAAATATCCGTTCGACCTGTCTGCGACAGAAGAGATCTCTATTGAAGACTTTGAACTTCTTTTTGCTTCGGGCGGATTACTAGACACATTCATACAAAAGAATTTTGCACCTTTTTATGACACAAACCTATGGGTACCAAAGCAAGTTGATGGCGAGACAATGCCAATTTCTCCCGCTCTTTTGGTCCAACTGCGCAACTACAATGTCATAAGAGATACGTTAATTAACAAGAGCACTAACCGTATCAATATTCCTTTTAGTGCCAAAGTATTAGACCTTGATTCAAGTGCTATCAGAGCCAGCATTAAGATTGCCGACACTGATATTAGCTACTATCACGGTCCAAGCCGAATTCGTGAGATGGAGTGGCCACCGCAAAATGGTGACTTCAATATTAGCATCACGATCCAAGATGTAACCGACGAAGGTAAACAACACGTTTTAAATAAGAGTGGTCAATGGGCGATATATAGATTGCTAGGTGATTCGTCCCTGACAAACACTCATAACGGTAGCTTCGTCAGTAACATAAAAGTGTCAGGAAGGGATTTGAGCCTTCGTATCACCCCACTGACACCTAAAAACCCGTTTACTCTTGCGGAGCTGTATAACTTTACACTTCCAGAGTCAATTTAATAAACATATAAGAATAAATTAGGCAGAACACATGATTTCTAACATGACTTTACAAGGCTTAGATAAGTTGGATCGCAAAATACTTTCGAGCCTTTTATCGAACGGACGTCAGTCTATTGCAAATCTTTCTCGCAACATCGGTTTGTCACGTACCGCAGTCGCAGAGCGTATCAACCGATTAGAGCAAACAGGTATCATTAAAGGGTATACGGCTCAAATTCGCATAGAAAATGAAGGCCGAACAGCGGCTAGTTACCTGCTTATTTCTTGCGAGAAAGGCAAGAAAAATGATGTCACCAATGCGCTCAAAGAGATTCCAGAGGTACGCTTAACAAGCGTTGTGGGTGGCAACTTTGATATTATTGCCCTGATCGAAGCTCCAGACCTACAGTCTATTCACCACCTATCTAACGAGATAGAGGCTTTTAGTGGTATTCAAAAGCTCGACACAACCGTCGTACTCCACCAGCCTATCAGTCGTTAAAAGACATCTACTTGATGAAAAAAGCCGCTCTTTCGAGCGGCTTTTTAAATGCTACCGATAACTTTAATTTTCACGTCTTTCTCACTAGGGGTACCTAGCCATATGGTCTGCCCTAAACGATTCCCTTCTCCATGCCCAAGCTTATTCTCAGGCACTGTATCAAGGTTCACCGTCAATTTTAGATCCCAAGACATCGGGTCACGGAGGATAAAGCGCATAAGGCCAACTAACGTATTGTGTAACTCGCCGCCATAAGAAAACCGCCGAAACGTAGCAAAGTCGATATCGTCAATGCAAAGATTAAACTTACCATTTAAATCGGCAATACTTTGGCCTAAATGCAGGTTCTGACCTAGAACACAGTTCATTCTGTTGAGCTTGTTTCTCTGACACTCAGCAATACTTACCCTTCGATAGACCCATTCTTCTACTCTTACACTCTGAAGAGCAAAGTAGTGAGAAACTATCCCCGCAATCAACTTAGGAGAACGTGTACGAGTGGATAGTTGGTTGACATAGGAAAGTATTTTCGCCCTATCCAACTCTGCCACATCACAATCTTGCATCACACCAGACAGGCCGGCTAAGTGCAGTATTCTTCCAGAGAACGCGTCACTAGCACCACTTTGATACTGCACGTGATAGCGATATTTCTTCCAGACTCTATAGAGTAAACTCGTATAACGATTGTGGAAGAAATCAAAAAAGCTTTTTACCGGATTTTCTTCTTCCTCTCGTCCAGCTAGTTTTTCGGTATAAGAAGCCGGGAGTGGTGAGCTAGCGCCATGCAATCCAAGAAAATTGGTTTCAATTCGGGAGTACTGCTGACCATTGCGCTCCATATGGACAATGAAATCCATGTCACTCTTCGGGAAACTGAGTTTCGGCGAAACACTAAATTCAATACGTTCTTGGTGAAAGTACTTGTTTTCTCCAACCGCGGAAAATTCGCAGTCAGGAAGGCGCTGATAGTGCTTTTCAAGCAGAAGAACCGCTTGATAGAAGCTAAAATCATGGGAATCTTTGGATATTGCTTCAATCATAGTATTGTCTGTTGCCCGATTAAGCTTGCCCAGTTGTAGACTTCACCACTTGCTTCATCAAAAACCTCAAGCTCTGTAAATGAGTTAACACTTGAATAAAGTCTGATGAACTCGTTGAGTACGTTCACCATCAAAAACATATCGCCTTCATTGACAAAAAATTTGGAGTTAGTGACCAATTTGAATTGGTTGCCTCGCACTGACACCCCCCTAAAAACACGATCGATCGGTTTCATTTCAGAAGAGATAATGCCATCAAGCCGATGTATTGAAGCTCGATGTGCCTGTCTATCTACTCGCGAATGGAAGTCATAGGTCGATAGCAAGACTTTAAGGACATCGATGTTGGCCAAGGACAAATAGTTCAACGACATGTTGGCGATTAGCTGCCATTGTAATTCCCCATTGACCTGAGGGCTGACAGATTGAGTCGGCTTTGTGATGTTCTCGAACGTAGCATATGTCGGCGACTTATGGGTCGTATATGTAACATCTCCTACGGACAATCGCTCGGCTAAGTCTGCATTACTGCATTGCAATTTCATCAAGACCGTTTCGGAGCCTAGATCTGCTATATCACCATTGTGGGTATGAAAAGAAATATATCGCTCTAAGCCGCGACCACTCACACGCTCCCCTACTTTCGACTTATAGAACTCGCGTTTATCTCGCTGATTGATTTGATGCTCAAAAGTCTCAAATTCAATTAGAGGTTTACGTCGACGCTCGTCTTTACTCCAACTCTCAACACTTTCGATCGAGTACACTTCAAAATGATCTTGGCTAGTACTTTGTGGGCGCACTTTGTATTCATTGCGTCGGTGTTCAAGCCTTATCGGGTCACCATCTTTCTCGAATAAGTTGACCGCCGGCGTGCAATGCAATCTTAAATGCTTATCTTTTAAAACAACTTCAGACGGCAATGCCCGTTTAAAGTGAAACTTGATATTTACGTTACTACGCTGAGGAACGCCTTTTAGCCAATCTAGTCCTTGAACATCAAAGAACATAAACTTGTCAGGTAATGAGAACAGTTCCTGGAGTAAGCGATACCCAGCGAACGAGTTTTTACTATATGGAAGTAACGCTTCGTCTTCATCGAAACCAACCGGTTTGACAAATTCTGGACCGAGCTTGTGTTTATAACCGCCACCAACATCTAGCTCCACATAATCTAGATATCTGAACAACCATAGGAACACTGTGCGCGAAATATGAATTTCACCATGGAGATGCAGTCTTAAGGTATCCAAGCCAATGCGGGAAAGCTCGAGGCCATGCTCGGTGGACAAGGTAATATCAATCGTTGAGCTTGTGCGGCTATTGGATTGCTCAATACCAGTGATGGTAATAGGGTATAGGTCGACATCGTAGCAAGTGCGGAATAAACACTGAGTTCCTTCCACTTGCTCGCTCGCCATCTCAGCACCTCTTTTCACCACCGTTTTTTCCGTGACACTTCCGGTATGAGGTTTTAGCTCACTAATGCACATAGAAGGCACCGAGCGCATATAATGAGGCCACAGCAAAGTCATTAACGACTGAGTCAGCTCCGGCAACTCGTCATCGATTTTTTCACGAATTCGACCAGTCAGGAAAGCAAAACCTTCAAGCAGTCGCTCGACGTCGGGATCAAACGTTCCTTCCGATAAAAAATGCGTTAACTTGGGGTGATATTTAGCAAACTCACTACCAGCTTCACGCAGATAAGTGAGCTCATCTTGAAAGTATTTACTGTTGCTCAAGTGATACCTACTAAACGTTAAATTGGCCGTCAGTACCCATGTAGACATCGATCGACATCGGCACCTTCCCGCCGTTATGAGAGACTTCTCCACGAATACCAAAGCCCAACTGCAAAGGGTTATGGTGGTCTTCGCGATAATGAACTTCTACACTCCGCAAGCGGGGTTCGAAACGCTCTATTGTTGACGTTATATTCTTTTGAATGTGGCGAACAAGGTTGGTGTTGTTGGAGAGAACATCATTAAAGTCTGGTAATCCATACTCACCATCGATCATCGCATTACCTGAGTGCGTGTTCAGTAAATCAGCCAGGTGTAAATGTATAGACTCAATCAAATGCTTATGAGAAACCACTTTCTCGTAGCAACTTTTGGGTTCACCCAATTCGATTCGCTCTAAAAGTCGATAACCTTTTTCCATACTCAGTCCTATGAAAAAAGCAGCCAGTGTTTGCTGGCTGCTTGATAATGCTCAACTAAGCTTATTGGTCTAATTTACCAACCAATGATAGGTCGAAGCTTGCACCCATGTACTTGAAGTGAGGACGGACAGACATAGATACCTTGTACCAGCCTGGATCACCCTCTACGTCAGACACTTCAACTTTCGCTGCACGTAGAGGTCGACGACCACGTACTTCCGCTGGCGGGTTCTCTTGATCAGAGACATACTGACGAATCCATTTGTTCAATTCGATTTCTAAGTCTGAACGCTCTTTCCAAGAACCAATCTGTTCGCGTTGAAGAACTTTAATGTAGTGAGCAAGACGGTTGATAATGAACATATATGGCAGCTGAGTACCTAGCTTATAGTTCATTTCAGCTTGTTTACCCTCTGGGGTATTGGCAAACACTTTAGGTTTCTGTACTGAGTTTGCAGAGAAGAACGCTGCATTGTCAGAGCCTTTACGCATAGTAAGCGCGATGAAACCTTCTTCCGCTAATTCGTACTCACGGCGGTCAGAAACTAGAATCTCTGTTGGGATCTTAGTTTCGATTTGACCCATTGATTCAAAGTTGTATACCGGTAGATCGAATACCGCACCACCACTTTGTGGACCAATGATGTTTGGACACCAACGGTACTTCGCAAACGACTCGCTGATTTTCGAAGCCATCGCGTACGCAGAGTTACCCCATAGGTAGTTATGGTGGCTATCTGTTACCTGCTCGTCGTAATCGAACGCCTTGATTGGATTGTCTTCGACAGAGTATGGTGTGCGAAGCATAAAGCGAGAAGTACATAGACCCACATATCGCGCATCTTCATGCTCTCTGAACCCGCGCCATTTCGTGTACTGAGGACCTTCAAATACAGACTTAAGATCTTTCAGGTTCGGAAGCTCTTCATAGCTATCTAAACCGAAGAACTTTGAAGATGCCGATGTAATAAACGGAGCGTGAGACATAGCACCTACATTGGCCATGTACTCCATAAGCTTGATATCAGGAGAAGAAGACGAAAGCTGGTAGTCACAGATCACTGCACCTACTGGCTTACCACCGAATTGACCGTATTCACGTGTATAAATTTGCTTGTACAGGCCAGATTTAACAACTTCTGGTGCATCTTCAAAGTCATCCAGAACTTCATCTTTCTTTGCAGAGATCAATTCAATTTGGATGTTCTCTCTGAAATCAGTGTGATCAACAAGATACTTTAGACCACGCCAGGTAGACTCAACCGCTTGAACCTCTTCGTTGTGAAGAATCGCGTCTACTTGCTTCGAAAGTTTCTGATCGATTTCAGAAATCATCAGATCAACCAGCGATTGGTCAACTTTCTCAGTATTGGAGCTGCTTAATAGCTCACCGATAAATGCTTCAACACCGCGTTTTGCGACATCAAATCCTTCATCACTAGGCTTTAAACGTGTTTCATTAAGAATGCTATCCAGCAGTGAATCGGAAGCGGCTAAGGCAGCTTCTTGCTCTGGAGCTTGTGCTTCTGCAGACATGGTATCCCTTATTCTTCTTTCGCGCCTTGGTCTTCACCAATGCTTAATTCATCCAATAGTTTCTTTCTCGCTTCTTCATCTTGAAGCACTGCCGCAATCTTCTTACGGAACGCAGGAACATTTCCAAGAGGGCCTTTTAATGCAACTAGAGCCTCACGTAGTTCGAGTAAGCTATTAAGCTCCGGTACGCTTTTGGCGATCGCTTCTGGCGAAAAGTCCTTCATATTTTGGAACGTTAGATCGATGCCAATCTGTGCACCTTCTTCGTCTGAAAGTTGGTTTGGCACATTTGCTTTAACATTAGGAGCATAACCTTCAAGCACTTCGTTGAAGTTATCCTTATCAATGTTAATCGGAGTACGTTCCTCGATTGGTGTTTCATCTGCACGCGCAGTGAAATCGCCTACAACCATCATGCTCAGCGGCAGTTCTACGTCTTCTTGCGCATCACCTGTTGCTGGAACATAACGGATATTAATTCGCTCTTTAGGAGCCACCGAGCCATCACGTGACATAATTAGTTCCTTATCTAACTCTGTAATTAGTCATAAATTGCTTGCCACTCGTCGTATTTCGCAGGTAAAAGATCTTTGGTTCGATACAACTGTTTGAGTGTTTTACGAATGAGGTCTTCCAATTGCGACGATAAGTGGGGTTCCCAGCTAGCAAGGTCAAACTCCTTTTGTACTTCCCACCCTTTCTCAAGATACGGTAAGCACAAAGGGTACAACCCTACTGACTGGTAAGCTGCTATCAGTTGTAAATACAGCATGAACTGCCCTCGGCCCGAGCTATCAAGTTCGAGCTTTCGAGCAAGTTCTGCAGCACGTTCCCCTAGGTTTTCTAGGGTAATATCCTCCATCAGCGATGAGTCTTCTTCGGTGATAACAACCGTCTGAACTACAGGTTGTGAGCACGATGAATCAGCAACTTGAGTAGACAACCAACTTATTGTCGCTTCATCTGCAAATGGTATAGAATTTTTGAATTTTAGATCTTCGATGCCAGCTAAAGACTCAACGAAACGTTTGACCTCATGCTTGACCGCAGCAGAGGCTTCATCGAATCCAAGGTTACTCAACATTAAGTAGACCAAGTAGTGGCCAGTTAACCAAAATGGCGCGTCTGTGAGCGTTCTTTCCAGACGCTTGATCGTATCAATATCGCTCTCTTGAAGTGCTTTATCACGATATTCCGCTTGCTGGTCTGTAGAGACAGCAAGACTTAAAGGAGTCTCAAAGTTTTGATGATCAGGCAGACCGTCAATCTCATCCCAAGTCAAATGGCGATAAATACGATACGCAAGTGGGTCACGTGGATCTGAACCAATCATGACTTCAGCCACTTTTTTTAGTGTACGTTTCGAGGCCGCTGGCGATGTAAAGTCTGTATCAATATCAACTTCTTGGATCACAGGTTTACTGCTAGCCCCGGAAGCGAAACTTGCTTGAGTATTTTTCGGCGCTTGAGTAGGTTTAACACTTTTATCCGCTGACACGGATTCTTGTACACCAGATTCAACGGAGGCTGATTCTGTTGAAGGCGTATTCTGAACCTGCGAATCTTGAGGCGGCGTGTTATCTACAGCTTGTTGCGACAAGACGTTTAGCTGAGTGCGAATCTCAAAAAAGTCCGCTTCAGAGTCGTGAAACACGTCATCAAACAATCTTTGCACTTCTTCAATAGCAGTAATACACGCTGAAACGATATCCCACGGTTGAGGCTCTTCAGCTAGTTTGTTGCATTGCAATTTAAACTGATGATTTAGCCACTCTACGGCACCGTCTCTTGCACGCTTTCGTGTTGGGTATAAATCAGAGCCATATACGCTTAACGCCTTGCTAAGCAGTATTAGCCCTTGCTCCAGGCCTTGCAGTCCCGTTTCTTCACTTTGTGCTCGAATGAGGTAACAGATTGCTTTCAGATCTTTGCTGTGTCTTTCAAGCACTTCCGTCGCATGAGTTTTGACTAATACCCAATCAACCGTCTCACCAAAGAGCGAACCGAACTTTTTGACTTCAGCTTCCATCATTTCATAACAAAACTCATAGCGAGCATCTTCTCCTGCTGGAGAAGCGTCAGAAATTGGAGCTAGCATCTTATCTTGATCAATTGCCGACATAATTAACTCCTCACCTCTGAGAAGTAGTCTTTCAACGCGCTGTCCACAGCCAACGCACCTCTAGCTGGTTCAGAAATCTGATGACTTTTATCAATTGATTCCTTCGCCATACTATTGAGTACTTCAATGACCTCGTTGAATGTCTTTGGTGCGTTCGTTTCTAAATCAGCTAATGAGTCGTGCAACCTTTGTTTGTCAAAGATTGATTGCTCAGTAACGGTGCTAAATAAAATAAACTCACTCCTAGCAACAATTAGGTCTTTTACTTTCTGGCTCAGCTCTGGCGTATTGCCAAAGAATGCCATTGCCGATTGAGCTTGATTAATCGCTTTGGTGTAGTAGTGGTCTTTAGCATTCTGCTCTACCAAGTTGTTGATGTTTGAAAGCACTTTGGCCGGTAGAACTTGGCTATAGAAATACGCCTCTGATTGACTGAGCAACCAAGCGGCTTTTAGCTCTTCATCCGCAAGCTTTGCGTCACCGTTCAAGATCAACTTAGTAAGCTGTTGCTCTTTACTTCCTGACAACGCAGAAAGTTTCAAAGAATTAATTGATGCAGTATTAAGCCCTGCCATTACTGCGGTAAGCGTCTTGTCAGCATATGGGAATAATGCGCCATCACTGATCAGCTTCTGCTTAAGCTGAACGAGCTCTTTGCGTAAGTCGACCAACTCCTTAGGAAGATCGTCAGCAAGAAGTTGATAGGATTGCAATTCAGTTTGATTACTCTTGTACAACTTGGAGAGTTTTGTTTGCTGCACCTGATAAGCTTCTCGGTAAGGTGCCGTTGTGACAACATTTTTCTCCATGTCGTTGAGAGAGAATTCAATATCCCAAGGGGACTGCCCCAGAAATGAAGCCGTCTGCGCAGGCTTTATTACGCTCACTCCTTCATTAGAAGACTGAGCAGGGTTGATAATAGATTTCCACTCTGGTTGGCTCTGGTTGTACAAGTAATTACCTGTAATGGCGACCACACTTAGTACTAGGCTTGCCTCAAGTATCTTAAAGCGTCCATAACCAGATTTCTCATGCGGTTTACGATGAGTCAGTAGCAAATCAGCATTACGTAAGCTGCTAAATATTGGTGCATTCGATTTGGCATCAATCGCTTGAGTATCAATACGCGCAACTTGCTGAGCAAAGGAAATTGCTGTGTAGCCGTGCCCTCTTGGGTTGTTAATGACTTCTTTGAGCAGTTTCCAAATATGATTAGGAATAAGCGGCGCACGCTTGCGATCTTTCAATTGCTTATGCCAAGCATCACCAAAAACAGCGCCCAAAAATAGGTGCCCTGTTAGCAAAGCTAATGAATAAACATCATCTTGAGGTTCTGTCGTCCCAGTCTCTAAATAGAGCGGAGAGGCGTAACTTAAACTGGCTTCTGAATAGGTTTCTGATTCGCCAATGTAGCGTGCAGCCCCGAAATCAATCAGCTTTACATAATCGCCTTCACTGACAAGAACATTTGAAGGTTTGATGTCTAGATGGCATATGCCTCGTGTATGCATATACTCGAGTGCGCCAGCGAGTTGGTAAACCAACCATGCGATATGATCGTGACGAAAGCCTTTTGTAGAATAACGCTCCATTTTTTCTGCCAAAGACTCGCCTTGAATCCACTCATACATCAGATATGGGCGCTCAAATTCATTACCAACTTTAATGAACTCGGCGACACTCGGATGTTGTGAAATTTCTAGTCTGCTGGCCTCATTGACCAACATCTTAGCTGCCAAGTCTGTCGCGTCTTCATTGACTACCTTGCAACAGATTTGCTTGTCTGGCTGACCTTTTTTAGCGAGATGGTAAACCGTTGTCCTACCGTTTTTCGACGGCAGCGTGTCTAGCACATCAAATTGTGAAAAAAGAACGTATTCAAGCTTTGGCTTATTTTTATTCGCCAAACGTTGTTCATTCTGTTTTTTTCTCTCAATGGCTTTTACAACCAACTGATCAATATATCCTTTGGCTGCTCCCTGCTTATCAGACACTCTGCACTCTTTAATCGAAAAATATTATTGAGCGCAGATAATATTTGCTGATATATCCCAGTTTCAAGGCTGGTATTAAAAACGAACAGTACACCTATTATTTTAGTTATTATTACTAGGTAATCTGCGTCTTAAACTTACGCTTTAACTATGCAAATTACCTAGTTTTATTATTAATAATATCAACCAAAGTAAATCGTGATATTAATGTAAGAATTTAGAAGTGATCTGAATCAACATGCTAGTAATTGCAGTAACGCCTTGTCACTCTTAAAACCAAACATCATAAGCGTTGTAGGATGATTGAAATGGTGGTGGCCTACTGCGTAAGAAACGAGAGCAAGTGCGGAAGAACTTCCCATAGTACCCCATAGTTCATTAATTAAGTGAGGCTGTTGAGGTTGAATGAAACGCTCGGCTTTTGCACCTAGAGCGAAACCATAATCTTCTGTATGTTCACGTAAGTTGGTCATGTCTGAATATACTTCACCAAATGATTCTATCTGGCGACTCGCGCGCTGAACTAGACGATACATACCTCTACGGTCAGAAACACATGGCTCAACGTCCATATACCCTAACTGTGCTTTGGGCTTTAGCTTCAAGGTTTCAACGACGTTTCTACGACATAAGATTAAACCAGCGCCACCTTCACTTGGGATAATACCCCAAGGATTGTTGGTGCTCATAACCTTGGCATGTTCGATCAAATCACTCATAGACTCCACTAAGGAATCGACGGAAATACACATCATTGCATCATTGTCATCTAAGGACTTCATTGCTTTAAGTAGGAATGATGCACCACTAGAATGAACCACATCAATTTTTGAAATAAACCCCGAATAAGTACTTTCGCCTATCCATTCCTGCATCTTAACTAAAGAAACTTCATTAGGTACTGAGATAACCAACGGGATAGGCTTCAGTGATGGCGGTATTTGTTTCAGCAAGGAATCAAGTATCCCGCCGGCCAAGTCGCAGGCTTTATCAAACAGCGGCTGTATTTTTGTGTAATCGATCTTGGCGTACGTAAAGCGCTCAATACCGTCGTCTCCTTCAAGTTGCTCAAACCTCGCCAAATCCGCTTTCGCAACAGAGGTAGCGATATCCAAATTCATACCGGTAGGAGAAACCACTTCCATTCCCAGCACATAACGGCCAGTGGAACCATTCATATTCCTAGCTCTCTTGTTGATTGATTATTGATGTTGATACCAACAAGTTTTCTTTGTCTTGGCACAAAAATGAAGCACTGTAACTCATTGATATTGTTTTATCTTCTGTGTTTATAAATATGGTGTAGATCGCCATTGGAGCCTGATAGGATTCATCTTGAAATTTGGCGACTGCCGTATATTTATCTTTGGGGATACGAAATGAAATCGTGTCATCATGGCAGAAACCGCTCATCATCAACCGCTCACCACCAGCCAAATGACCTTTACACTGTTGGTCTTGAGGAGCACTCTGGTAAAACTTTTGGCTAAAATCTTGTGGTAGCAACGGCTTACGATTATCTATCCAATCCTCGTCAAATGTTCCCGCCAGTTTTTGGCGAGACTCAAAAAAAGGTGGCAAAGGACCGAAGCCTGCGACGCGCAATTTGGCACCTGTTGCACTCCAATCTTCGTTGGGATAAAACACCGAGGGCACTCTCTGTTTCAACAATTCACCTGTTGAACTGGCAATTCCTCCACCGATTCGATTACGAATGTCTCCACCAATTGCACAAGAATAATCAATGTCTTTTTCGACAAAAGGAATAGGCTGACTTAACGTAACGCTCCCGCCATGCTCTACCCAAATACGGTCGCCATGAATAGAAAGAGTTTTATCAACGTGACCATCAATGAGCACTCTGCACTCCTGTTTAGTAACCGGCTTTTTAGCGTAACTTCTCGCCTTACCAAACACCAAAACATCGGTGTTATCTTTTGTGTAAGCAAACTCGTGATCCACTTTCATCGCCGAAAATCCGGGATCCCCTAGATATTGCGGGTCATCGTGAATTTCACTCTGAGCGAGCGCACTCCAGTTATTCCCATCAAACTGCCACGTTCGTTTGCCTACGACGACCCATACTTCGCGCCCATGCTCGTCACGTTGAAATCGACCTTTTACCGATAGCTCAGAATGCGGTTCAATATCCCATAACTGCATTGTTGCTCCTTAAATTGAATCGCTCGCTAACAGAAGGTGTGACTTTTAAATTGTGGAAGTTCCAATCTTGTTGATAAGCGGGCATAACCATGTGCCAAGAAATGTAGGCCCTTGATTGGATGCAAAGTTGTCTCCATAGCCACTTCCGGAATATAAAATCAATATTAGGGTCTCGCATAGCCGCTAACGTCGTCTCGAAACTAAGCGCATTACCGAGCCTACTCGGCAAGTTTTGCTTATGTTTGTCTTGTGCAACCCACTGGCTAAGTAGATCATGTATGTCTTGTTGACTGTATTCGACCCCAAAACTCTGCGGTTCAATAGGCAGTCGGGAACCATATACAACGTACAGCGCTTGAAGCCAGATCTCAGCTTGATGCTCTTCAAGCTTCGATAAATTATCGAGCACTTGTGGAACCAGATTGCAGTCTCCATTTAAGATAAAATCGACAGGCGCTAAAGGCGATTCAATATCGAACTCCATAAATTCTTTGAGTTCTAGCAACTTAGCGTATGTTTTGATTTTGGGTGACGAAATATGTTTAGCGTCAATACCAAAATTTCTGCGAAACCAAGTACTTCTATCACCTTTAGTAATAAGGCGTTCGAAGAGATACTGGTCACCTTGAGCATTCTCGTTAATCCAGCTGACGCCGTCTTCAACATCTTGTAATGCCAAAACAGGAAATGCTCTCTCTGAGTCGATACATCCTGACTTATTCCAATGTTTAATCAGTGCAACGCTCAAAGTCTGTCGTAGACGTAAGCATTCAAAGTAAAGAGAAGTCGATTTTGCCTGCCCTTCGATAAGTTCTGCCAACACATTGTCGAGAGAAGGTAACGATGATTGGGTGACGATAAGCGTCGCAGTGGTTGTATCCAGTTCTTCAAGATACTTCACCCCACACAATAGATTGTTTAGTTCATTACCAAACTCATCTTGAAACATCAGCCAAGTATAGAGGCCAGGCTCTACATCCTTTTGCTGATGTATTAACCCAGGCGCTAACCGATAGAAGGACAAGTACACTTGTTTAAGCTCATCGATTTGCCGCTCTATTAATTGCAAATAGTTATTGTCTCGACTTGGGTAACCTCTTTTATGTAACTGAACCCTTTGCCTAAGCAGAAAGCCCAGACTTTCTGAAGCCAGTAGCAGTTTTTCATTGCTAAAACTTAACCAATTCTCTGGCAAAGCTGAAAGCTCTTCAATCGTTCGATCTGCTTCTTCTAAGGCTAAGTCAAGCTGTTGGTTGGTTATAGGGGCATTGAGGTGTTCTACACCGATTCTTTGTCGCATCTATTGTTCCATATCCGGCGTGCCATAGCGTAATGGCTATCAGTTAATCGCTATTGTTCCGCCCTGAATTTTCTGGGCTTTCTCTGCTTGAGAAGTGACATATTTAGCTTTCGTTGTAATGCGACCATCACGCCCGCTATAACGCGTTTGCGTCTCACCGCTTCGAACAACAAGCTCTTGCTCCGTCTCAATGACCATCTTTTTAGCTCTTAGAACAAACTCTTCTGACTCATCAAGGATCGAGAAAAAAATGTCCGTCACTAAAGGTAAGCCCAAATCATCATTCAAAAATTCGATGCGACAACTGAGTTGGTTGTCGATCGCCATTTGCAGCTCACTGCTACGAAAGGCCCGGCCCAATCGTGCAGTCAGTGGCTGATTAAATGGGTTACCTTCAAAATCGACTCGGACACTATTGGTCGATTTATTAATCGCGACTATGGTTCCAAAACGCGAAAAGCAAGCCGTTGGTTTGGCTTGCTGCTCCGTGATGGTTTCTACATGAATACGTTGTTTTTCCATCATTAATTTATCGCTACGTTGCCACCTTTCACTACAACTTTATCGCTGCCTTCTATGGTGATTGCAGAGCCTGTCAATTTAATTGAACCATCACTATTCATGACCAAAGAGGAGCCCCCTGTTTTCAAGACAATTTTTTCGCCACTGATTATCTGTGTTGCCCCATCAGCTTTGTACGAAGTATTACCTTTCACGGAAACCGTTAGGTTGCCACCAACCGTTTGATTGTCATCCGCACCAACATCAGAGTTTTTCGAAGCCCCAACCGTTAAATTGCTGTTTTCACCCACATCAAGATCGTCATTTTTACCAATCTTTGTCGTGCGGTTATCTCCAATTTCTAAATCAGAGTTATTCTTTACGTACTGGGTTTCATTCGCGTTGTATGTAACGCTGACATCCTGCTCAACAGTCTCAGTGAAAGTGCTGTTAACCTGAGTCGTTTTGTGACCATCAATGGTTTCTTTATGATCACCGTGGATATCATTTGTTTGGTGCCGAGCAACTTTCAGGAACTCGTCCTGACCAATATCTCGATAACGGTTGTTAAGCACCTTAGTCGACATGTCTTTTTGAGCGTGGATATAAACTTCTTCTTGATTCGCTTCATCCTCAAAGCTCAGTTCGTTATACCCTGCCCCTTTGTGCGTCTGAGTGCGGAAAGTCGTACGTGTTTTATTCTCAGGTAAAGAATAAGGAGGAAAGTGCAATCCATTGTAAACAGCCCCAGTAACCAATGGTCGATCTGGGTCGCCTTCTAAGAAAGTAACCACAACTTCATGCCCGATACGGGGCAAGTAAACCGCTCCCCATGTTGGTGCCGCCATTGACTGACTAACGCGAATCCAACAACTTGAGTGCTCGTCATTTTCACCATATCGGTCCCAATGGAATTGGACTTTTATTCGGCCAAGTTTATCAGTGTAGATCTCTTCACCAGCAGGGCCTACAACTACCGCAGTCTGCGGACCATCCACAACGGGCGCTGATAATTTAGGTGCTCTGAACACAACATCACGCGGTATGCAGGAGAAATGGTTGTAGTAAGTGGTTGGCATACCACTTGTTTCATCTTCATGCACTTGAGGGTCTTGCCCAGTGTGCACAACAGACAACATGATGTAATCGCGATTAATTTCTGAACGTGGGTGTTCGCTGATGTTGAAGCTATAACCCGACGCTAAACGCATCACATCACTACTTGCTTCGACTTGTTGGTTATCAACGATATGTTCTGACATCCATTCGGTTGTTCTCACCTGACCCATGGCCGGATCAAAATAACGCCCAGGATAATCAAATTGCTTGAGATCTTGGTCTAAATCACCCGCATTCGTCATTTCCTGAGGAATTTTAGGATATTCATAGTTGTAGTCGGTATAAGTTACATGGCCCGTACGTACTCGATTCACTAACTCGAGATCGGTGATATGCTCTCTGTCTGCAACTCCACCACCATCAGCATGGTAAACCACTGGCCCTAAGTAAGAAGAGTTCAAAGGCGTGCTTAAAAGTGGCGCGATAGCATCATTACTATCGACAATCACCATAGTGTGATTGGTATCAGTATGCTCAAAGTAATACCACATACCGTGTTCAGACATGATTCTCTGCACAAAGTGAAGATCAGATTCACGGTACTGCAAAACGTATTCTTTAGGTGGATAAATGCCTGAAAGCTCAAGACGATAGTCGGTAACTGAAGCGTCATCTAGCACTTCGGTTATGATATCTGACGCAGATTTTTGCTGGAAGATTCGGCAATCTTGACGTTGAGTTAGGAACCATGCTTGCGGCACGAGCACCAACTGATAACGCGAAAATCGACGCCCTGAGCCAAGGTATCGTACTTCATTCACGACACCGTTGAACACTCGCGCAGCACCAACGCCTTGACCATAAAGAGTCAACGAACCTGCCTTACGAATAAGCTCATCAAACGAAATATCTGGATCAAGTGAAAGTAATGAGAGACTGATATGAAAAGGTTTAGAAAGCTCTTCGGTTACCTGAAAGCTCTCGACCCGAAATTCATGTCCACATCCAGGCACTTCAAATTTAAATTCTACGTCATTCACCATATCTTTTACCTGATACAAATAATGGAATTAGGGCCAACAAATGTTGGCCCTGAATCTTTGCACGAAAAGCGATTATGCTTCGCGTGGAGCACGCCAGTCGTCGTTACCTGCAGTACCACAGTTTTCGTGTGTTACTTCAATTGCGCGGTAAGTAAACTTAAGAACTTCTTCTGTCACGCGATCAGCCGTTGCTGCATCTTGACAGTGGTTCATGCGAGTTTGAATATCTACAAGTAGTGCATCAATCAATTTGATTGAGTAGTAGTGCTCTTGCTTACCTTGCACTGATGTGCGGTAGAAGCGAATTACACACTCAGGTAGCTTCTCGCCAGATACAAGTGCGTTGAACAGAAGCGGAGAAGAACGGTCTTGAACTTTAGTTACAACTACTGGGCGGTGTACACGCTGACCTGTAGGCTGGCCGCTTTGTGGGTCACGTGGAACAGTTAGCACGTGGTCAAGCTCTTGCACTAGGAACTCATCAACGTGAGCTTCTTGCCAAGTGTTACCTACAGAATCTGCAGAGTAAGTATCTTTAGTAATGTGACCTTGAGTTTCACCGTTGATAGACATATATGCTGGAGTTGGCATCGCTATTTCCTTTTTTAAAATCTAAATTTGTTAAATCACCAAATCGCTTATCACCGCGACTGATTAATACTTATCAAACTCCATGCCAACTTTTAAAAACCATAAAATACAACAAGTTAGGAAAAATTCAGCATTAATATCTAGTTTATTAATTACAACTTCTTGGATAAAAAAACAAAAAATTGAGCAGCAATAATAATAAATTGAATTAGATCAAGAAAGTGAAAATAACCACTAATTTTATTTAAAAATAAGTTAATTAGACTACCAATTTAGTGAAAGTGTCGGTGATTATATTTAAAATAACAAATTAGGGGATATTATTTTAAACAAACACCCTATTACATATATTAAAATCACCAAAAAATACTAGGCAAAATATCGCAGATTAAAAAGAAGATCATCAAGTTTAGTATAATAGAGGCTATTTCTTTCCTCTAACTAATAACATAAGTATGATTAATATAAATCTCTCTTCATTAATACAGCGTCTACACCCAATTGCAAAAGTGGCATTAGAAGACGCTGCTGCACTCGCAGTCTCTGAAAAAGCAAACGAAGTTCAAATCGAGCACTATTTGCTGAGTCTATTAGAAAGGCCAAATAGTGATTTCGACGTCTTATTAAGTCACTTTGATTGTTCTGAGAACTTATTAAGGCAATCAGTTCGATCAACTCTTGATACCAACACTAATGGAAATGGTAGCAAGCCCGTTTTTTCTGCTTTACTGATCGAATGGTTACAAGAAAGCTGGTTAGTTTCTTCTTTAGATCTTTCCGAAACACAAATCCGATCCGGTGCTCTACTTCTTACTTTAGTCAGTAACCCACTACGCTACGGACAACACGGCTATGCGTCGATCCTCGAAGCCGTCAACCCAGACAGCCTAAAGCGTAACTTTGCAGAGCTCACCAGTAATTCAATTGAAGCCCAAGTGGCCACTTCAGAAACAACGCAAGCTCGTGAAGATGGCTCTGCATTGAGCAAGTTCACCACTGATTTCACAGGTAAAGCACGTAAAGGCGAAATCGACCCTGTTTTCTGTCGCGACCAAGAAATTCGTCAAATCGTTGATATTCTTGCGCGTCGCCGTAAAAACAACCCAATTGCGGTAGGTGAACCTGGTGTTGGTAAAACTGCCGTAGTTGAGGGTTTAGCGCTAAAAATCGTCCAAGGTGACGTGCCAGATAATCTGAAAGGCGTTGAGCTTTATGGCCTTGATATGGGCCTTCTGCAAGCAGGCGCTAGCGTAAAAGGTGAATTCGAAAAACGTCTAAATGCTGTTTTAGATGAGGTGAAAAATTCCCCGACACCAATCATTCTCTTCATCGATGAAGCACACACTCTTGTTGGTGGTGGCAACCAAGCCGGTGGAAGCGATGCAGCTAACTTACTAAAACCAGCGTTAGCACGTGGCGAAGTAAAAACAATTGCAGCAACTACTTGGTCTGAGTACAAAAAGTACTTCGAAAAAGATCCTGCTTTGGCACGTCGTTTCCAGTTAGTCAAACTTGACGAGCCTTCACCAGAGCAAGCTGCTCTAATCATTCGTGGTCTACGTCCGGCTTATGAGAAGTCACACAACGTATACGTACGCGACGATGCGATCACCGCAGCGGCGGCACTTTCTGCGCGTTACATTTCTGGTCGTCAACTGCCGGACAAGGCGATCGATGTACTTGATACCGCCTGTGCACGCGTCAATATTAGCCTGAATGCCATTCCTGCTTCTGTAGAAACTCTTCAACAAGAGCTTGCCGCTCAGCAGCGCGAACTTGAAGCGCTTGAGCGTGATGCCCTACAGCAAACAGGTGACAAGCATAGCCTTGCCGGTATTCCAGATCTCAAACTTGCGATGGAAGCAACCAAAGAAGAGCTAACAGAACAAGAAGCACAATGGCAGAAAGAGAAAGAGCAAATCCAAGAGATGATTGCTCTACGCTCTCGCCTGCACGAATTGGTTTGTGGAGAATCAGAAGAAGAGGCCTCTGACGAAGACGCAGAGCAAGAAGTTTCTCCATACGCAGAAATGGATGAAGAAGCGGTTCGTATCGCTATTTCAGCTTGCCAAGAACAGCTAGAAGCGATCCGCGGTGGTAACCCACTGGTTCACTTTGAAGTTGGTCCAGATGAAGTCAGTCATGTCATTTCAGACTGGACGGGCATCCCTATGGGTAAGATGCTTCAAGATGAAGCTGAAACGACGCTTAAGCTAAAAGATAGTCTTACTCAAGCTATCAAAGGCCAAGATTTCGCGATTGATGCCCTTTCAGAAGGCATTCAAACGGCCAAAGCAGGCTTAGGTAATCCAGATGCACCTACAGGTGTATTCCTCCTTGTTGGCCCAAGTGGTGTAGGTAAAACCGAGACCGCGCGCGCTATTGCCGATCAAATGTTTGGTGGTGAGCGCTTTATGACCACCATTAACATGTCTGAATTCCAAGAGAAGCACACTGTATCTCGCCTTATCGGTTCACCTCCGGGCTACGTAGGTTACGGTGAAGGCGGCATGCTGACAGAAGCCGTTCGTCAGCGCCCTTACTCTGTGGTTCTTCTAGATGAAGTAGAAAAAGCAGATCCTGAAGTTCTGAATTTATTCTACCAAGTGTTCGACAAAGGTACGTTGAACGACGGTGAAGGTCGTACTATCGACTTTAAGAACACGCTGATCATCATGACAAGTAACCTCGCAACTCATGAGATCGAGTCTTTAGTCAATCAATCGAAAGATATCGATGCCAACATCATTGCTGAAGCGATTCGCCCTACATTGAATCAGCATTTCAAACCAGCGTTATTGGCGCGTATGTCTGTATTACCATTCGTACCGCTTTCTGATGAAGCGATGACGGAAATCATTCATCACAAGCTAAACAAAGTCTCTGAGCGTCTACAAAGCCACCATAAGTTGTCTTTGAGCTACGAAGAGAGCTTAGTTGAGTTTGTATTGGGTAACTGCCGTCTTGCAGAGACAGGGGCGCGCAACATTGATGCAGTAATTAACCGCCAGTTGCTGCCTCAGCTTTCGACTCAGCTATTGGTGCACGACAAGGATGATTCACACACGCAAATCGCAGTCTCTGTCGATGAGCAAGGAACTCTCACCTATGCGTTCAGCTAACCATAGCGAACTG
Source organism: Vibrio sp. SCP2 (assembly GCF_059295395.1). Classification (NCBI taxonomy): domain Bacteria; kingdom Pseudomonadati; phylum Pseudomonadota; class Gammaproteobacteria; order Vibrionales; family Vibrionaceae; genus Vibrio; species Vibrio sp. SCP2. Next base: position 478,482 of record NZ_JCAFVV010000003.1, read on the forward strand.
AGCAACGCCCTACTTGCGATCAGCCAATCTTTGGCTGATCGCAGCCAGCTGACTCAAACATTAGATGCCGTTTTAACTGCCGCGAGACAAATGACCCTTGCAAAGCACGGCATCATTTATGTTTTAGACCAAACGGGACAGGCGCTGATTCCAAGTACAGCTCATCACAATGACAAAGCCGTGGTATCCCACCCTTGGGATGCGTTACAGCTTGAGTCAGTCAGTGAAAACGATCCATTCAACTTTGCAGTACGCAATGGTGAAGTGGTGCTAATCAATGAACTGTACAAATACAACGGCTACGACTGCGAAAGCATTTATCAAACAGAGCAAACGCTCGGGCTAAAAAGCGAAAACCTGTTAGCTTGGCCTCTTATTGATAGCGAGACGAAAACCATTGGCCTGTTAGTACTAATGGACTTAAGCGTTATCGATAACGAAGCCGCATTAACGGAATTTTGTCGCATGGCTGCAAGTAATATTCGCCAAGCAGTTTGGTTAGAACAGTATGGGCAAGTGATTAAAAACCTAAACGCAGACAATCAAGCCCTTGTACGTGAGAACACCCAACTGAAAAAGCGCACCCAGAAAACCTACCAAGGCCCTATTGCAGAGAGCGATGAAATGCTCAATGTCTTAAGTCGACTTGATAAGGTTTTATCGCTACCTGTCGATGTGCTCTTAAGAGGCGAAACTGGCTCTGGTAAAGAGGTGATTGCCAAATACATTCACGAAAACTCCAACCGTGCAGAGCAGCCTTTGATAGTGCAAAACTGTGCAGCCATTCCAGAACAATTGCTGGAATCAGAGCTATTCGGCCATAAGAAAGGCTCATTCACAGGAGCAGACAAAGACAAGGTTGGCCTGTTTGAGGCAGCAAACGGTGGTACGCTTTTCTTGGATGAGATTGGTGACATGCCAATGCTGTTGCAAGCAAAACTACTCCGTGTGCTTCAAGAGCGTAAGGTTCGCCCTGTTGGTGCGAGCAAAGAGATTGAAGTGGACGTGCGAGTTATCGCGGCAACACACTGTAATCTAATGCAGCAGATCAAAGATGGCGGGTTCCGCGCGGATTTGTTCTACCGCTTAAATGTGTTCCCCATTACGCTGCCTCCTTTAAGAGCACGTAAGTCGGATATCATTCCGCTTGCTGAGCACTTCGTTCAGCACACGACTAACACGTTAGGTTTGCCACAAGCACCCGGGTTGAGTGCCAACGTTCGTAAGCAGCTTTTGGCCTACACTTATCCAGGAAATGTCCGCGAGCTTAAGAACATTATTGAGCGTTCAGTTCTGCTGTCTGATTTCGAAACCATTACGCATATTGAGTTTGGTGAGCAGATCCCAGAAGAACAGGTAAGCGTAGCTGCTGAAGTTGAAGCGCCACCTTTAGTGCAATCTTCTTACGAATCCGTACACGCTGACTCAGAAGATGGGGCAAAGGGCCTTAAGGAAGTGGTCAGTCAATACGAGCGTACGGTCATCTTAGACTGCCTAAATGCTTGTAACTGGCACACTAAACGCGCCGCTGAGCAACTCTCTTTACCTTTAAGTACACTCAACCACAAGATGAAGAAATACGATATTTCTGCTGCGGGTTGATGGGAAACGGGAAACGGGAAACGGGAAACGGGAAACGGGAAACGGGAAACGGGAAACGGGAAGATTTTAACTTCTGTTTTAAGTGATAAAAAAGAAAAACCGCCCGAAGGCGGTTTTCTTTTATACTGATTTCGGCAGGGGAGCAGCTACATTCATCGGCTCTTTGGTGATCCAGTCCTCTATCCACTCTTTTCTTTTCGTTGAGTTATTCGCTAACTCTTTCTGCCAATAGAGAAACGCAGAATCATTCATTCGAGAAACATCGCGCTCAATCTCCATCCAAGGCATACCTTTTATACTATATTCTTGTCCACCCTGTACAGACAGCTTCTGGGCCTGTTTTAGTGGATAGATACCTACACCTGGCGCAAGCCCCATTTGTGATAACGATGAGACAGCAATATGCACTGGTAAAAGCACGGCTTTTTTCTTGTCCAAAATTGGACCAAACGGTCTCAATGTCGGAACTCTTCGTCCTGTTGGAGAGGTATATCTAAGCTCAAACTTAACGATATGCAGAGTCCTACGGTCACTAAATGGATCTAAGTATCTATTGGGTTCTGCATTAACTTTCACCTGAAACTCTTTCACAAAAGATCCCAACCCAGATGCAAGTTCGGTGTTGGTATCAGTGAAATTGACCTCTTTGATTTCTACTTTTGCATAAGGAGAAGGGACTTCTTTTTTATAAGTATATTCACCAACTTCTAGCAGTGTACCGAAGAAACTCGGCCCTTCAGTCGTGTCTTTTGAAAATATCGACTCTTGCTCTTCAATCGACAAAGACAAGCGCATTGCCACCTGATAGCCCTCTCCCATCATACGTTTGTACGTATCTTTTTCGCCGCCTTCGGAAAGTAAAGCAACATATATGGTAACTGGCTTGTCATTGGACCAATCAAGTGCAGAGGATTTCGATGCTTTCTCATCAAACCACTCAAATCCACTCCCTTTCGAAACCGCACTAAAGCTCAAAACATCACCTTTTAGATACGGAGCAATACCTTCAGATTTCTTAGCAGAAGCACTTTTAACAAACTCTTCGATTAGTAAATCATATTCGTTAATCACTACTTGCCTATTCGCCAAACCGTCGTATAAAACGAGAGGTAGACCATCAACCTCGACTTCACCGTCACTATTCAGGTGGCATTGCTTACCATAGGTATTATTATCATCGACACCATAGTTAAACATGGTTAACCGCTCGTCAGTTCCTGCTAGCGATAGCGTACTCCCATCAGCAGTGAAATAGTATTGCATTGAACGAGCTTCTCCACTTTGTTTCCACTTATCAAAGTCTTGCAACTCGTAATTTGAGTACAACGGTTTAAGGCCAGGGATTTCATACTCGCCGAACCAATATGTTGGCTCAAACTCAACACATGTTAGATGTTCTTCAATTGCGTGTTGGTTAAAGTAACCTTTTAGCTTATCGTTGCTTCCGCACAAGGTTAAGTCATCCGCTTTTCTCGGCGCCATCAGAACTTCAAAGCTTGGCCCTTTAAAGTCCCAAAGCGACCGTTCACAGCAGTATTGCAGCGTTGTCTTAAATATCTTTTTCTTGGATTTAGAGGCATTACTTGATAATACAATCTGAACCTTAACACGTGTAAAAGGCGTAATTCGATTGGTTTTGTTTGGGGAAATCCATTCGTCAAATGGCTTCCAAGAAACCCCATCCCCTCTACTGTCAACTAATAAACGGCTGAAGCCGATATCGCTCGATTTAACCGACTCCACATTGTTATCGAACATTTTTGCGAAATCGGAAAAGCCATTGTCTACATCACCCTGATATAAACGAGCTTGAACTGGGAAGCCTTTATTGAATTCCCCTTGGATACGAGCTCTCTTCAACAAAGGTGACAATTGTGGCGAATGTTCGTTTTTCCAAGATTGTGCAAAAGCGCGGGCAGCACTTGCACCTGACTTATCATCCCTAACTCGCTGAATCCAGTTCTGAGCCATGGTGTTGTAATTGCTTAGCGGCGCCTCCCAGTTATCGTTGATAACATAAACATCGATGTAATCCTTAACTCGATATTCCTCAAGCAACCCTTGCAACTTAGAAACATTAGGGTTCCAAAGCGAAATTCGAGCAAGCAATTCCACGAGCCCGTTAAGCGCAAGAGCACGGAGTAAAAATCGTTTCTGCAGTTCTTGCACCGTTTCTTTATTCTTCAGGTGAGATTCAACTTCATCACGCGTCTTTATCTCACTACGCTCAATCGTTACTTTTAAATCTCTGTACTGTTGAAGAACTCGAATATGGATTTTGCCTAACTGGTTTAGTTGGTCGATATTCTGATAACGACCTTTAAAGTCAGAATAGGCTTTTTCAGTAATGAGCTCGTCTAGCACAGATAACGCACAGTCTGCTAGTTCTGCTCCGGACTTTAGATACAAAATACCCGCAGCAAGCGGAGCTAGCGGAGTAAACATCGCAAACCCGCTAAGAGTGGTTAACACCGCCGCGACTTGCGCCTTCTGCGTATCATCTAAGCCAACATCCAATGCTTGCTTCAACTGGCGTGCTTTCTCTAACTCCACCATGCCGCTGCGGCTCGGTGGTAAAACAACTTGATAGTTAGGAATAATCAAGCGAACTTCAACTCGTCGGTCTAGGGCGGCAGGGGCACTGTCTCCGGTCTGCGACATATCGCTCTTGGTACTATCAGCCGTAAGCGGTTGAGTATTTCCATAAGACGCCGTGTAAACCCTTTCTTCCAAGCTAGAGTCAATGGAGGTAATTGCGTTGGTAACAGTTTTTGCACGATTAGCAGCAACAAGATCGTTCGCATCAGAAGAACCAATCCTACCAGCATGCCCTTCTATCGATACCTTGTAGCTTGGGTTATCTAGCATCAATTGCGACAAATTCTTACACACTTGTTTAATGTCTGTTCTCAGCTTGCCGTGCTCATTGCCATGTTGCCATTCGTTGAACTTAAAGTTGATATGAATCGCTAACCCTTGGCTGTCCTCAACTATGTGGGCTATCTCCTCACCATCGCTACCATTGATGACGTTTTTAGCATCGTCTAACGCTTGTGCCCATTCTTGATACGCTTTAATAACTGAAATAGATTGAAGGTAACTTTGAGATATCGCATCAAAATCTTCTTTGGCTTCAAGAGACTTCTTCTCAAGCTCGTTTTCTTTTTGCACCAAATCGTACAAGTCAACTAAGCTAGAGCCAGATTCAAGAATTGGAAATGCTCGGTTCATCTTCTCCATGACGGAGCCATTAAACCATGACGTCGCAAGTCGTGTTGAGTTCTCGCTGAACGTCCCCGTGATCAAGCTAGCTTTTATCACATCGAGTTCGCGCTTAATAAAAGAGATGTTCATACCGCTCTTGCGAAACGCCAAGGCCGCCGCCTGATTAAAGTCGAGCCTCTTATTGGCAAATTTTATCGCTTTGGTCAATTCTTTACGGCTTTCTTTAAATGCTGAAAAGCCAAAAGCAAGTGCAACACTGCTGGTCATTAAATCGGGCAGTTTTTGTTTCTCTATGTCAGACCAGATACCTTTAGAGACACTAAACATGGTTGCTTTCAGGTTTTCTGAGAAAGGATTCCCTCCCATCAGGAAACCTTCGCCCAGACTTTCCGCATTCTTTTTGATTGCTGATGCTAAACCGAGAGTATTAATACCCGTACCGCTTAGAGGAACCGATTTACCAGTTTTTGTCATTAAATCGCTGTAATTAGTGGGTAATGCTTGGGGGTACTGGTAAAACAAACACTCTTCAAGAGAGATCATGTCGCCGCATACAATGGCAAGCTTCCCATAACCGCTGATTGATTTAAACGTTACCTTTTCGTTCAATTCGTAGGTATAACAGCCCTGCTCTTCTACGCCAGTAACCGCCGATGATTTATTCCGTTCAAATCGGAGTCGTCCAGACTTGATAACTTCAGGAACTTCATTTTGAAGACGTTCATTCGCTTTTAAATAATCTTTAACAAAGAATTGGACTCTAAGCCCGTAGAAACCATCCCCGACAACAAATTCTTGCTCGTCGTTTAGGGAGTCTACCATCGATTTATCTACTACAGAGGGCAGATTAAATGTTACAGACGGAAGTGTGTTGTTAAAGTCCTCAGAGCTTCTATCCTCACCTACATAAAATGGCAGCCTAACAATATCACGTGCTATCACAACTTCTGCTTCTTGCTGAGTATCGCTTAGTGTATCTGCGTACTTTAATAAAGACACTTCCGCACCAACATAAATATCACTACTAAATACAATACTTATGGTATTTACAGCAGGAACAACAAAACCTTCAATAAACTCAACGTCAGATAACTGAATATCCGCATACCATTGGTTGTAATTTTCTTCTTCCTGCGATAGTGATTGCCCATGTTCCTTCGTGTGAGGCCTAGCAAGTTGTTTTACAGAAATTTTGGTAGGGTTAAACCGCCTCGCTACGTTTCTCGAGCTCATCTCCGTATACAGAGACTTCAATGTTTCTTTTAGTTCAACGATAGACGATGTATTTTTTGCTAATTGGCCAATTAGATTAGTTGGTGGGAACAGCATTTCATAGTTTTGATCATCATCAATCGTTGTGATGGGGCTATTATGGCGAAGTAGCACTTGCTGTTTACTATCTTCAGCTTCACCTAAGTACGATAGGTTACATAACCTGCCATATTGGTCACTTCCCCAAAACCTTGGTAAAGTGATCGAATCTTCAGCGAGTGCATCGACAAATATCGGAGTAAACGGTATAGGTCGGATGTTTTTCAACTTAGCTTCATCAGTTAAGTCACTCTTTTGGTTCCAATCTGAAAAAACAACGTTTTTATCTTTATCTCTGCTTCTTTGATAGGTCGCGCCTAGAAGGTATAACGGCCTATCATAAGTTTGCACGTCACTCATTTCGTTGCTCCTTTAAACCACAAACCATCATTCGCCAAGCCATTGTATAAACTCATATTCGAGTTAACACCTATTTCGCCAGTACCTAACGCATACCATTGCCAAGTTTGTTTTTTCTCGCGATCAACCACTGATAGGTAAGACACTCGATCACGTGCGCTAAAGCGAGCAGAGGCTCCCAAAATAAGAGCCCTTATGAATTTTTCTTCTGCAGCGAATTTTTTAACCGTGTTATTATTAATATCAAAGAAGAAATCATATTTACTATTTTCTCCCCAAGCATAATGACCATCAGGACTTATCGAGCGAAACTTCATTAGGATATCTCTATCCGGCAATCGTTCAACGAAGTCAATATAGCTTCTTTTTTTGGTTTCTAGATCTATCTTTACTAGCCCGTAATCATTAAGCGTAATCAACTGATTGTCTTTCATTACAGCGGCAGGACCAATCCCAAAATCCACCGCTTCAATTTCACCAGTTTCAGAATCCCAACGGGCATTATAAGCATCAAACTTCTGCCCTGGCATTGTGTGAAAATAAAGAAAACGACTATCCTCTGACCAAACCATACCAGGATAGCCCCCTCCAAGTAATTTAGTTGTTACTCCCTTTTCCAGGTCGTATACGTACTTACCAGTACCGCTATCAATCCAAGAAACATAACGTAAATTAGGGGAGCGTCGAATTAGCACTACCCCATATCCAACGGTATCTTCTACGACTAAACGTAAATCAGTGCCATCTGTCTTCATGCTCCATATTTTTAAGTTCACTTTGTCTTCATCATTAGCCCATGCAAACTGAAAACGCGGCAGATCATAAGAGCTAGCATCGTTAATGTCTTCCTTGGGCCATTCATCTGAATTAAAGACATAGTATTTAGGAAACTTGCCCGGCATAGGTTTTATTTTGTCATCGGCTACCCAATTCTCATTGGTCACTGCCGATTCAATTACGTAGTAGTTATGCTCGCCGACATAGACCCGATCTGGGTGTTTATCTTGCTCTGTTTGCGCAGAACTCGAAACAGGGGAAGCACTCTGTTGAGATTGGTCATTACAACCAATGATTGCTAAGCCTAATAACGTGATTAGTAGTGTTTTTTTCATTTTCTAGCCTAATAAATCCGTAACTTTTACTTTATCGCGCAACTTAAATGTTTCGGGAGTTTCATTCCCTCGTGATGCATGAGCCCCCCTTAAAATATCGACTTCTTTAACCTTTTCAGGCCAGCCACTAAATCGTAAATTGAGATAGCCATCTTCATCGACCTTGGCACAACGAAAATATGCTTTTTGCGCCCAACTATGCTCTTCGTTTTGTAACATAAAATAGTCATCGGGCTGATCGGTGGAGCCCAGAACACGATAGCGTAGTATGATCTCGCTTCCAGGAGGCGGTATATTGACTGCAGCAACATTGCAATCGCTCTGTTCATTCACAAGCGCTTTCACTTTTTGACTTTCAGAGAGCTCAGGCAAAGCAAAAACAGTTTGTTGAGTAAATTCTTGATTGCTGCTGTAGTCTGACGTTTCAGCTAGTGAAACAGCCATCGATTCATAATTGCTTTCTAATTCAGAAATAGCATCATCACTTAATGCTTGAGATGCGTAATACAGGTAAACGCCTTGGCACTCACCTTTGATTTTGTATGGTATCCAGATATGAGGTAGCGGATAGCCCAGAACCTCATCGCACGGTGTAGAAGAGGCTTTCATAGGGCTAGGATGTGTCGAAACCATCAATTGCTCATGTTCAAAACCAACGAACTTGATCTCGACCTCCTCTGCGACCAAACTAAACACTCTTGCCTGCTCATTGATGTCTAGTTCGCCGCTAAACACTTCTACCCCATCTTGCAAAATGGTGAACCGTTCAAAAGCAACATTCTCTCCGGGGAACAGCGAAGAGCCATCAATATTGACGTGTCTTGTCTCTGTTGTTTTTTTTCGGCTATTGCTCATGTCTACATCAGCAAAATATCCATCATTTGTTACCTGCAGTTCGCGCCAAACTTCCCCATTCCAAATAATGTAAACACGCCCCGACGTGTAACCATCCCACGAAGAGCCCGATTTATGCAAAGGAATCACAGGCACTAACACGTTATCCCACTCATCCATCTGAGTTTCTTTATCAACGGGCTGCAGGTCTTCTGCCAGTTTAAGCAAGATTGGCTGTGGTTGGTCGACACAAGGGATTTTGATGTAAAGTGTTTTGCCTTCTGTTTCTAGATCTTTAAAGGTTGCAAGGCTACGGTGTTTGTTCTCAGCATCCGCTTTTCCTACCGTGACTTTTTCTTTTTGCGCTTCTGTTTTACCCAACATCAAACAGGCAGCATTGCTAGACCACTGTCCTGCAAACTCTACTACGATTTTGTGGTCTGGGCTTGGCTCAGAAGGTACGTGTGTGTAATTGCGAACTAGCGCGACGTCGTGCGTTACCTGCTTGTAAGCAGCTTTGTAGACTTTGTTTTCAGTCGAAGAAGACACAGAGTCAATAACAGCTTTAAGCCTTGGGAAACTTTGCAATTGAGAATCGGTTAGTGGCGTTTTCCGAGAGAAAGTTGATAACCCGACCCAGTATCCCTTCCCTAACTCAGCTCTGATCGCAGCCAACAATCCGCTTGGTGACTTTTTAGCTGAGAGTGAGATTTTTTGCGCAAACTCTTTGGGGAGGTTTCTCAGGATGTCATCTGAATGTCGCAAACGCGAAAGCTGCCCTATACACTCATCCGGTGTAAGAACATAAGATAGCTCGTTGGACGATAGCTTCGAGCTTGGTATAAATTTGCAAACTAATTGCATGTGAATTCTCCACAACCGACATCATAAATAGGGTTGCGGTGACTTTTAAGCTGATAAGGCTTACAGGTACGATTTGGTGGAAAAATAATACTAAGTTATCTGATTAAATTCAATTAGATGCAACAATAAGAAATACCGACAAAATAACTGGAGAAAAAGTTAAAGTAACCGCAAAATCCAACTTAATAACCAGAAAAACCTCACCTTCCACCTTCAACTAAACACGTTTCTCATCCAAATCGTTTTAGTGACAATTCTTTAATTATGAGCAGAAGGTAACAGTTCATGTATAAGATAGGAAAACGAGACCATCATTGTTGGCCCCCACAGCAGGCCGTTTAATTAAATCAACGGCTGCTACAGAGACAGAATAAAAAGGTGAGTATTTAAAACACTCACAAAGGTAACCTTCCAGAAGCAAGCTAGGTTTATATGCCCTATACTCGGTTACAAAATGTAAGGTGGGAATAACCACCTAAAGCAGAACTCTATACCCATGTATAGAAACGAGCGTAAATATATAATAGTTAAACATTTTTTCAACGCGACACATTCACCACACTGAGTAACCTTTAACCCTCACAATGACTTTATCCGCTACCAAAACAACATTAGTGACAGTTGTTCTACAAATTTTGCCTTGTATATAAGCTACAAGGTGCAGAATGGATTTATAGAATAAGTTCTTTCACTAGATCCAGATCACAAAAAAGCGAGCTAAACGCTCGCTTCAATTACGCTGCCATAGGCAAATAGTTGGAAAGTTCGACATAAGATTCATGTGGCTTCACGCCCCTAATAAATGCCGAAAGTGTCTTATCTAAGGTTGTAGTATCTTGTGCTTGTTCAGCTATTGCCCCTAGATTGTTCTCCCCTTTTACCGTCACGGTAATTTGGCCGTCTTGCAGCGCACTCATGTCTAGGTTCACATTCCAGCTACCATCACCGGATACATTGACGGTCGTTTCTGGGGTT
>NZ_JCAFVV010000004.1:0-316339 GCF_059295395.1 Vibrio sp. SCP2
TAACTGGATAACTGGATAACTGGATAACTGGATAACTGGATAACTGGATAACTGGATAACTGGATAACTGGATAACTGGATAACTGGATAACTGGATAACTGGATAACTAAAGTTGCTCCGATATGGTTGAGGAGTCAACTCTAGTTTTCCAGCAGGGCGAAGCCCGATCCCGTTCTCCAGAAACGAAGTGATCCATAGGGCAACGCCCGTTCCCAGCCACCACCCTTTCATATCATATAACTATTTAATCCTTTTCTCGTTTTTTAACCTAGCCTAATCTCTATCCTACAAATCAATTCACTAGAACTGCATCTATTTGAAGCGTTTGCTTTGAAATAGACTTGAAACAGAACAGAGATGAAGGATCACACCATGAGTAAAATCTACGAAGACAATTCTCAAACTATTGGTAACACACCTCTTGTACGCCTAAACAAAGTTAGTAACGGCAAAGTACTAGCAAAAGTTGAAGCACGTAACCCAAGCTTCAGCGTTAAATGTCGTATCGGTGCCAACATGATTTGGGAAGCGGAAAAGGCTGGCACACTTAAGCCTGGCGTAGAGCTTGTTGAACCTACAAGTGGTAACACTGGTGTGGCACTGGCTTTCGTTGCTGCTGCGCGTGGTTACAAGCTAACGCTAACAATGCCTGAGTCAATGAGCCTAGAGCGTCGTAAGCTACTTAAAGCACTAGGTGCAAACCTTGAGCTAACGGAAGCAGCAAAAGGTATGAAAGGCGCGATTGCTAAAGCAGAAGAGATTGTTGCTAGCAACCCTGAAAAATACCTACTACTACAACAGTTCAACAACCCTGCAAACCCACAAATTCACGAGAAGACGACTGGTCCTGAAATCTGGGATGCAACAGACGGTGAAGTTGACGTATTCGTAGCGGGTGTGGGTACAGGTGGTACTATCACAGGTACAAGCCGATACATTAAAGGCGAGAAAGGCAAAAACATTGTTTCTGTTGCCGTAGAACCAGCAGAGTCTCCAGTGATTGCTCAAGCGCTTGCAGGTGACGAAATTCAACCTGCTCCGCATAAAATCCAAGGTATCGGTGCTGGATTTATCCCTGGCAACTTAGATTTAGAACTTGTAGACCGTGTTGAAGCGGTTACATCAGAAGAAGCAATCGCGATGGCTCGTCGCCTAATGGAAGAAGAAGGTATCCTAGCCGGTATCTCATCAGGTGCAGCTGTTGTTGCAGCAAACCGCTTAGCAGAACTCCCTGAATTTGCAGGGAAAACAATTGTTACAGTTCTTCCAAGTTCAGGTGAACGTTACCTAAGCACAGCCCTGTTTGCGGGCATCTTTACCGAGAAAGAGAACGAACAGTAATATGTGTTCAAATCAATTTTTCGTCTAAAAAAGCCCCATTCAGGGGCTTTTTTGTTGATCCCTGCCTCACCTTTGGTAATATCAGGACTGTTTTATTTCTAGCATCAAAATAAAGTGCTAGATGAGAATTTCTCTCAATGGCGAACAACAGCATAGACTGGCGACGCGATTGTTAAATTTACAACCAGTATCAGTTCTGACACGAAATGAACGTTATGCGCCTAGCAGAATAGTACATTTACCGTTAAGCTAAATCTGGTTAAGAAACTATCAAAATATAAATCAATTGGGGTATATAACATGTACGAGAAGCAAGTAGAAATCACTGCAGAAAACGGTCTTCACACTCGTCCAGCTGCACAGTTCGTTAAAGAAGCTAAAGCATTCGACGCGGACATCACTGTGACTTCTAACGGTAAAAGCGCTAGCGCTAAGAGCCTTTTCAAGCTACAAACTCTTGGCCTAGTAAAAGGTACAGTAGTTTCTATCTCAGCTGAGGGCCCACAAGCTCAACAAGCTGTTGACCACCTAGTTGCTCTAATGGATCAACTACACTAATCCGGTCTCCTATTTTCAAAGCCATTTTGTGAAAGCAAAATGGCTTTGTTGGAAATAGGGCCAAATATAAGCTACAAATATTCGTTAGCGCACTCATTATTCTCCCGTTTTAAAGTTGACCAATTTAAGGTAAGGCTATGATTTCAGGCATCCTAGCATCTCCTGGTATTGCTATCGGTAAAGCACTACTACTTCAAGAAGATGAAATTGTCCTAAACACAAACACTATTTCTGATGATCAAGTAGAAGCAGAAGTTGCCCGTTTCTTCGACGCGCGTAACAAATCATCTGCTCAGCTTGAAACTATCAAGCAGAAAGCACTTGAAACCTTCGGTGAAGAAAAAGAAGCGATCTTTGAAGGTCACATCATGCTTCTTGAAGACGAAGAGCTAGAGGAAGAAATCCTAGCGCTAATCAAAAATGACAAGATGCACGCTGATAACGCTATCCACACTGTTATCGAAGAGCAAGCATCTGCTCTAGAATCTCTAGACGACGAATACCTAAAAGAACGTGCAACAGATATCCGTGATATCGGCACGCGCTTTGTTAAAAACGCACTAGGTATCAATATCGTTTCTCTAAGCGATATTAACGAAGAAGTTATCCTAGTTGCTTACGACCTAACGCCATCTGAAACAGCACAAATCAACCTAGACTACGTTCTTGGTTTCGCTTGTGACATCGGCGGTCGTACTTCTCACACTTCTATCATGGCGCGCTCTCTTGAGCTTCCAGCGATTGTGGGTACTAACGACATCACTAAACAAGTTAAGAACGGCGACATGCTGATTCTTGATGCGATGAACAACAAGATCGTTATCAACCCTTCTGAAGGCGAACTAGCAGAAGCGAAAGCAGTTAAAGCTGCCTTCATCGCTGAAAAAGAAGAGCTAGCGAAGCTGAAAGACCTACACGCTGAAACAACTGACGGTCACCGCGTAGAAGTTTGCGGTAACATCGGTACTGTTAAAGACTGTGACGGTATCATCCGTAACGGTGGTGAAGGTGTTGGTCTGTACCGTACTGAGTTCCTATTTATGGACCGTGATGCTCTACCAACTGAAGAAGAGCAGTACCAAGCGTACAAAGAAGTTGCGGAAGCAATGAACGGTGAATCAGTAATCATCCGTACAATGGACATCGGTGGTGATAAAGATCTTCCATATATGGATCTTCCACAAGAGATGAACCCATTCTTAGGCTGGCGTGCAGTACGTATCAGCTTAGACCGTCGTGAAATCCTTCGTGACCAGCTACGCGGCATCCTACGTGCTTCTGCACACGGTAAACTACGTATCATGTTCCCAATGATCATCTCTGTAGAAGAAATTCGTGAGCTTAAGAAAGCAATCGAAGAGTACAAAGCAGAGCTACGCGCTGAAGGCCACGCATTCGATGAAGAAATCGAAATCGGTGTTATGGTTGAAACTCCAGCAGCAGCGGCTATCGCGCACCACCTAGCAAAAGAAGTGGCATTCTTCTCTATCGGTACGAACGACCTAACTCAGTACACGCTAGCGGTAGACCGTGGTAACGAGATGATCTCTCACCTATACAACCCACTATCACCAGCAGTGCTGACTGTAATCAAGCAAGTTATCGACGCATCACACGCGGAAGGTAAATGGACTGGTATGTGTGGTGAGCTTGCAGGTGATGAGCGTGCAACACTTCTTCTACTAGGTATGGGTCTAGACGAGTTCTCAATGAGCGGCATCTCTATCCCTAAAGTGAAGAAAGTCATCCGTAACTCTAACTTTGCTGAAGTGAAAGCAATGGCTGAAGAAGCACTTTCACTACCAACAGCAGCAGAGATTGAAGCGGTTGTAGAAAAATTCATCGCAGAGAAAACTCAATAATCAGCTAATTCCAATAAGATAGGCGGCAAAAATTGTCGTCTATCTTCTGAGATTGGTATACTATAATTCGACAGAATTAAATAAAACGTTAGGAGCATGACACAATGGGTCTGTTTGACAAACTTAAGAAGCTAGTATCTGACGACAGCGCAGAAGCAGGTGCAATCGAAATTATCGCACCTCTATCTGGTGAAATCGTAAATATCGAAGATGTGCCAGATGTTGTTTTCGCTGAGAAAATCGTTGGTGACGGTATCGCGATCAAGCCTGCTGGCAACAAGATGGTAGCTCCTGTAAACGGTACTATCGGTAAGATCTTCGAAACTAACCACGCATTCTCTATCGAGTCTGACGATGGCGTTGAACTATTCGTTCACTTCGGTATCGACACAGTTGAGCTAAAAGGCGAAGGCTTCAAGCGTATCGCTGAAGAAGGTCAATCAGTTAAAGCTGGCGACACTATCATCGAGTTTGATCTAGCGCTACTAGAAGAGAAGGCAAAGTCTACTCTAACTCCTGTTGTTATCTCTAACATGGACGAAATCAAAGAGCTGAACAAGCTTTCTGGTTCTGTAACTGTTGGTGAAACTCCAGTACTACGTGTAACTAAGTAATTCCTACTTAGCAACGCACAAAAAACGCAGCCAATAGGCTGCGTTTTTGTTTTCTATCTATCTCACGTTTAATCACTTCAAACCCAAGGCATATTTGAGAACCTGTGTTTTAAGAGGCCCGGTATTCTCCGCGATTTTAAGTGCCGCATTACGAACCAGTTTTAGTGGACCAATATCGTTACTGAACCCTTTGTAGAACAGATCCATTCCTGATTGCATTAACAGATTATCTGGTCGGCGTTTGCGCTCATATTGCTTCAGTACCGAGTCATCAATAGAGGTTTTACCCTCACACTCTGCAAGCAAGATTGCGACATCTTTAAATCCAAGATTGACGCCTTGCCCTGCCAATGGATTAATGGTGTGTGCAGAGTCACCTACCAGCACACAATTCTTATTAGAATAGGATTGCGCATGACGACGAGTTAAAGGAAAAGAACCAAACTGCAGCACTTTAATATCGCCAAGTTCAGCAGGAAAATGGGTTAAGACTTCTTCTCTCAATTGTTCAGGCGTCAGCGAACAGAGCTGCTTTATGCGCTTCGGGCTGTCATACCAGACTAATGAACCTTGTCCTGTTCCCTGTGATTGAGAAGCTAATGTCGCTAAAGGCAAAAAAGAGCGAGGCCCATGCGGGGTAAACTGCTGCCAAGTAATGTCCTGTTGAGCAAGCTCCGTTTCGACATTAATCAACATACAATGCTGCCTGTAATCCCAAGCGGTAATACCGATTCCTGCCAAGTGACGTACTTTAGAATTCGCTCCATCAGCACCAACGATCAATTCAGCGTCGAAGCTCTCTCCAGACGTTAGTTCGACTCGATTGACCTCATCAAACTTGATGCTTTCTAACGTGTCTGGGCAATACAGCGTAATATTTTCGAACTGCTCTAGTTGTTGCCACAAACCAAGCTGAATCAGTCTATTTTCAACGATATAACCAAGTTGCTGCATGTTAAGAGCATCAGAGTGAAAACGAGTGCGGCACTCAGGGTGTTCCCACGTTTCTAAGCGGCGATATGGGCAGACGCGCATTTGCTCAATCTTTTGCCAAGCACCAAGTTCATCGAGTATGGAAACCGAATGCTCAGAGATAGCAGAAACACGAATATCCATTGGCTGCTCTGGAGAAAAAGCTTTTGGCGCGAAACCTTCGACAAGCGCAACTTTCCTACCCTGCTTGGCAAACCCGATAGCAGTAGCCGCTCCAACCATGCCACCACCAATCACTGCAACATCAAACTTGGTCATAATTTATACTTCATCATATTGATTATTTGGCTGTTTTTTATTGTACGTTTTCATTACTAAAATGTAACGAAAAACCTCAGGCGCACTATGGGCAAATCCCTTGATTGATAACGCTTTGAATAGATTTTACAGCAACACTAGTCAGTAGGTTTTTAAACCAGTACAATACGCCGCTTGCCAATCTATAGGCACAAAATTTAGTCATACATTAAACTCAAATGGATGACTTACTGGAAACATTGGGCGATTTGCTCCCTTAATTTAAACTAACGATCGAGCGAACAAAATGAGTAAGAAACTGCTAATCAAAACCTGGGGCTGCCAGATGAACGAATACGATTCATCAAAAATGGCGGATCTACTGAACGCGGCTAACGGCTATGAGCTGACGGAAGAACCAGAAGAGGCAGATGTACTACTTCTTAATACCTGTTCAATTCGCGAAAAAGCGCAAGAAAAAGTATTCCACCAGCTTGGTCGTTGGAAAACGCTAAAAGATAAAAAAGAAGGTGTGGTAATTGGTGTTGGCGGCTGTGTTGCTACTCAAGAAGGTGACCACATCCGCGAGCGTGCGCCATTTGTTGACGTTATCTTTGGCCCACAGACACTGCACCGTCTGCCAGAGATGATCAAACAGTCACAGTCAAATGAAGCGCCTGTTATGGATATCTCTTTCCCTGAGATCGAGAAGTTTGACCGTCTACCAGAGCCTCGTGCTGAAGGTGCAACCGCGTTCGTTTCAATCATGGAAGGCTGTTCTAAGTACTGTACTTACTGCGTAGTACCGTACACTCGCGGTGAAGAAGTTAGCCGTCCTATGGATGACGTTCTATTCGAAATCGCCCAGCTTGCTGATCAAGGCGTACGTGAAGTAAACCTATTAGGCCAGAACGTAAACGCGTACCGTGGTCCAACCCATGAAGGCGATATTTGCTCTTTCGCAGAGTTACTACGCCTAGTTGCCTCTATTGATGGCATCGACCGTATTCGTTTCACAACTAGTCACCCACTAGAATTCACTGACGACATCATCGCCGTTTACGAAGATACTCCTGAGCTTGTGAGCTTCCTGCACCTACCTGTACAAAGTGGTAGTGACCGTATTCTGACGATGATGAAGCGTCCACACACAGCGATTGAATACAAGTCGATCATTCGTAAGCTGCGTAAAGCGCGTCCTGATATTCAAATCAGTTCTGACTTCATTGTTGGCTTCCCAGGCGAAACGGCGAAAGATCACCAAGATACGATGAAGCTAATCAAAGACGTTGATTTTGATATGAGCTTTAGCTTTATCTTCTCTCCTCGTCCGGGAACGCCAGCGGCGGACTATCCATGTGATGTACCAGAGCAAGAAAAGAAAGAACGTCTATACGAACTGCAGCAAACCGTAAACACGCAAGCTATGCGTTACTCTCGCTTAATGCTTGATACTGAACAACGCGTTCTTGTTGAAGGCCCATCGAAAAAGAATCTAATGGAACTTCGCGCACGTACAGAGAACAACCGCGTGGTTAACTTCGAAGGCAGCGCAGACTTAATCGGTCAGTTTGTTGATGTGAAGATCACTGACGTTTTCGCTAACTCACTACGTGGCGAATTGGTTCGTACTGAAAAAGATATGGACCTACGATCTATCATTTCACCAACTCAAATGATGGCTCGCACCAAACGTGAAGATGAGCTAGGTGTAGCGACTTTTACGCCTTAAGCTTGAAAATAGCTGTATAAGTTACCATCTTAGAGATAGGTAACGATCGCCATTAGAAGCCCGGTCTAAATCGGGCTTCTTTCGAATGGCATATTTTGAGAGGCAACTTTGAGCAATAAAATTGTAACTCTAGAAATCAATCTAGAACCTTCTGATAACCGCCGCTTAGCCAGTTTGTGCGGTCCTTTCGATGACAATATCAAGCACTTAGAGCGTCGTTTAGGCGTTGAAATCAGCTACCGTGGCAACTTTTTTACTATCGTTGGTAAACCACACACTAGCGCTGCAGCACTTGAAATCATCAAAACACTTTACGTCAATACCGCTCCTGTTCGTGGCAATATTCCAGATGTAGAACCAGATGAAATTCACCTTGCGATCAAAGAGACAGGTGTTTTAGAGCAAGACCTTGAGTCAAGCTTCGAGCACGGTAAAGAAGTGTTCATCAAGACCAAAAAGGGTGTCATCAAACCACGTACACCAAACCAAGGTCAGTACCTGATGAACATGGTGACGCATGACATCTCTTTCGGCATCGGTCCTGCGGGTACAGGTAAAACCTATCTGGCGGTTGCGGCTGCGGTAGATGCTTTAGAGCGTCAAGAAATTCGTCGCATCTTACTGACTCGCCCTGCGGTTGAAGCGGGTGAGAAACTCGGCTTCTTACCGGGTGATTTGAGCCAGAAAGTCGACCCATACCTTCGTCCGCTCTATGACGCCCTATTCGAAATGCTCGGCTTCGAAAAGGTTGAAAAACTGATTGAACGCAACGTGATTGAAGTTGCACCACTGGCTTATATGCGTGGTCGTACCCTCAATGATGCTTTCATCATCTTGGATGAAAGCCAAAACACTACCGTGGAGCAGATGAAAATGTTCCTAACGCGTATTGGTTTTAACTCGCGCGCCGTGATCACAGGTGATATCACCCAGATCGACTTGCCGCGAGGTGCTAAGTCTGGGCTACGCCATGCCATTGAGGTGTTGAGCGAAGTTGATGACATCAGCTTTAACTTCTTCCAGTCTGACGACGTTGTTCGCCACCCAGTTGTTGCACGTATCGTTAACGCGTATGAGAAATGGGAAGCGAAAGATCAAAAAGAACGCAAAGAGTTCGAAAAGAAACGTCGTGAAGAGCGCGAAGCACAATTGATCGAAACGGCTAAAGCTGAGCTTTCAAAAAAAGTACAAGCTGAAACAGCTGAAGGTAAGTCATGAGTATCGAACTAGATCTACAATTAGCGGTCGAAGATGAAAAAGGCTTACCAAGTTTTGATGATATTCATCTCTGGTTAAGCTCAGCGGTGACAAAATTCCAACCGCAAGCCGAAGTGACTGTGCGTTTGGTTGATGAACAAGAAAGCCATCAACTTAACCATGACTATCGTGGCAAAGATAAGCCGACCAATGTGCTCTCTTTTCCATTTGAAGCGCCTCCGGGTATTGAGATGGATTTGCTCGGAGATCTGATCATCTGCCGACAAGTTGTAGAACGTGAAGCGGTAGAGCAAAACAAACCTCTAATGGCTCACTGGGCGCATATGGTTGTACATGGTAGCCTGCATCTGCTAGGTTATGATCATATCGATGATGACGAAGCGGAAGAGATGGAGTCACTCGAAACAGAAATCATGCAAGGTATGGGTTTCGAAGACCCCTACATTGATGAGAAAGCGTAAAATCGAGGCTGTTTTCAACTCGGTTTTACCAACGTGAGCTATCACACATCTGATAGCGTTACTTAAATGAGAAACAATGAACGAAGACAATTCGCCCTCTTCTCTAGAAGGTAAGAAAGAAAAATCTGAAGGTCCGAGTAGAAAGTCCTTCTTCGGACGCCTAGGTCAACTTTTTCAAGGTGAACCAAAAGATCGCCAAGAGCTTGTGGATGTGATCCGTGACTCTGAAGAAAATGACCTGATCGACCACGACACCCGAGACATGCTTGAAGGTGTTATGGAGATCTCTGAAATGCGTGTGCGTGACATCATGTTACCGCGTTCGCAAATGGTTACGGTTGACCGCAGTGACGATTTAGACGCACTGATCAACCTTATCACTGATGCTCAGCACTCTCGCTACCCAGTAATCAGTGAAGATAAAGACCATGTTGAAGGTATTCTGTTAGCGAAGGACTTACTTAAATACTTAGGTTCTGGCAGCGAGCCATTTGATATCGAGCAAGTTATCCGCCCAGCGGTCGTTGTTCCTGAGAGTAAGCGTGTCGATCGCCTACTCAAAGAGTTCCGTGAGGAACGTTATCATATGTCTATCGTTGTTGATGAATTTGGCGGCGTATCTGGTCTTGTCACCATCGAGGACATCCTTGAGGAAATCGTTGGAGAAATCGAAGATGAATTCGACGATGAAGAAGAACTGGATATTCGCAAGCTAAGCAAACACACTTTTGCAGTGAAGGCTCTAACCACTATCGAAGAATTTAACGATACGTTTGGAACCTCTTTCAGCGACGAAGAAGTCGACACTGTAGGTGGTATGGTTATGACAGCATTTGGTCATCTACCTTCTCGTGGCGAGGTGGTAGAAATTGAAGGGTATAACTTCAAAGTGACTTCAGCAGATAACCGTCGTGTTGTGCAGCTACAAGTTACCATTCCTGACGAAGAGCTCATTGCAGACTCTACTGAAGAGTAACGCTAACCTCCCTTAGGGGAAGAGATAATATATACGATGATAAATTCCCTTTTTCATCGCCTAAAACGGCCGCTTGCGGCCGTTTTTGTTGGCGCTTTAACCACACTTGCATTTGCACCTTATCAATTATGGCCGCTAGCGATTGTTAGCCCTGCCATTGTTCTTTTACTCATCCACCAGCAATCAGCGAAACGTGCACTTTGGATTGGTTATGCATGGGGGCTTGGTCAATTTGCGACTGGCATCAGCTGGGTTCATGTCAGCATCGATAATTTTGGCGGTATGCCGAAAATTGCTAGTGTCTTTCTCATGGCGCTGCTAGTCGGTTACTTAGCCATCTACTCAGCCCTATTCACTTGGAGTCTTAATCGCTTCTTCCCTGCATCAACACGTACTCGATACATGTTGGTCGCACCTGCGCTATGGCTTATCTGTGACTGGCTCCGTGGTTGGGTCATGACGGGTTTCCCTTGGTTATGGCTAGGTTACAGCCAAATAGACAGTCCTTTGGGTAATTTCGCTCCCCTTGGCGGCGTAGAGTTTATAACCTTACTAATGGTTGTCAGTGCAGGAGCCATCGCTTATGCCAGCTTACATCGCCAATGGTTACTGCTACTCATCCCATCAGCTATCTTTATGACAGGTTTTGGCTTGCAGTCTGCTCAGTGGGTAACACCAAACCCTGAGCAAACCACCAAAGTTGCGCTCATTCAAGGTAACATCGCACAAGAGTTAAAGTGGCAGCCAAGCCAACGATGGCCAACCATTCTGAAGTACACCGACCTTACTCGTGAGAACTGGGATGCGGACATCATCATTTGGCCGGAAGCCGCGATACCAGCGCTTGAGTACGAGATTTCCTCTTTCCTAAGTAATCTCGATTCCGCAGCGCGTATGAATAACAGTGCGGTGATAACAGGAATCGTCAATCAAGGCGAAGATAAGAAGTTCTACAACAGCATTCTCACACTCGGTAAAAACCCGAATGGGGATTACAGCTACGACATGAGCCTTCGTTACCATAAGCATCACCTACTGCCGTTTGGTGAGTTTGTCCCATTCGAAGAAGTGCTGCGACCAATCGCGCCGTTTTTTAATCTACCGATGTCTTCATTTAGCCGTGGTGATTTTGTCCAACCCAACATTGACGCCAATGGCAAACAAATGGCCCCAGCTCTTTGTTATGAAATCATCTTTAATGAGCAGGTAAGACAAAACGTCAATCAAGACACAGATTTTATCCTCACTCTGTCTAACGACGCTTGGTTCGGACACTCAATTGGCCCGCTGCAACATATGGAAATCGCCCGTATGCGAGCACTTGAGCTTGGTAAACCTGTTATTCGCGCCACCAATAACGGTGTCACAGCCGTGACAGACCATAAAGGTCATATCACAGCTCAAGTACCGCAATTCGAAACCGCTGTTTTACGCGCCGAGATCCCATCGACATCCGGCGAAACCCCTTACCGTCAGTTTGGCACCTGGCCGATGTATATTTGGGTTGTGTTGAGTTTAGTTGTTGGGTGGAGAGCTAGGACAATAGCGAGTTAGGGAACGCTACGCTTATGGAAGCGGGATGCGGGAACGGACTTCGTCCTACAGATAACTGGATAACTGGATAACTGGATAACTGGATAACTGGATAACTGGATAACTGGATAGTTTTTGAGGGTTGGTACATGGTATCAACCCTTTTTATTTTCAATAAATTACTCAGTCATCCTCAAGAGCGAGGGACGAGCGAGTTGGGGATCTCTAGAAGCGAGTCGAATACATTAAGAGATTCCCTACTCCTTCCTTCGTCAGTCTAGGGAATGACGTCATATAGCGTCGCTCTCCTCTCGAAGGGCGAAGCCCGATCCCGTTTTCCCGAAACGAAGTATTCCATAGGACGAAGGTCCGTTCCCGCATCCCGTAGGACGAAGTCCGTTCCATCTCTTCAAGGCTTAAGCGCCTGACGGCTAAACCCTTTATGTCCGCAATTGGTACAAGGGATGATCACCGTTGGGTGGTTATATTGTGTCTTATGTCCACATTCATCACAGACCAATACCCCTAATCCAATCACTTCACCAGCCTGATACAGACCTTGATGTTCGAGATCTTGGAACAGCTCTACCCACTCCACTTTAGTCCGGTCAGTAATATCTAACAGACCCTGCCAAATCGAGTCAGCGACCATCAAATAGAATGGTCCACCTTTGGATTCTTCGTAGTTATCAGCGAACTCTTTTAAATCCGACTTCACGTACGCCGAAACCAAAGCCAACTCATCTTTAGTGAGATCATTGGCGGCTTGCGCTACTTTCCCTGAAGTTTCAATAACATTATTAACTTCATCTGGGCTGTGCTTGAGCGTTTCCACAACGTCTTCAAGCATCTCTTCATAACCTGCTTTTCTTTTTGGCATCGCTGACCTCCGTAATGAATCTCACAAACAAACTCGATATGTCGACTCAAGGTCGCCCCCTAACCATTTAAAGCTAAGGAGAGTATGGATTGGCTATTGTTGTGCACCTTTCCTTTAGGTATTCTATGACGATCTATTTAAGTCTGTTCTAACCGAACTCACAAATTCCAAGATAACCGGACATCATCGATGCAAGAACAATACAACCCGCAAGATATTGAACAAAAAGTTCAACAGCACTGGGACAACAATAAGACCTTTGTTGTAAGTGAAGACCCAAATAAAGAAAAATTCTACTGTCTATCCATGTTCCCTTACCCAAGTGGCCGACTGCACATGGGTCACGTGCGTAACTACACTATCGGTGATGTAGTCTCTCGTTTCCAACGCCTGCAAGGTAAAAACGTAATGCAACCAATCGGTTGGGATGCATTTGGTCTACCGGCAGAAAACGCGGCTGTGAAGAACAACACAGCGCCTGCACCATGGACTTACGAAAACATCGAGTACATGAAAAACCAGCTTAAACTTCTAGGCTTTGGTTACGACTGGAACCGTGAGTTCGCGACTTGTACGCCTGAGTACTACCGTTGGGAACAAGAGTTCTTCACTAAGCTTTACAACAAAGGCTTAGTTTACAAAAAGACCTCTTCAGTTAACTGGTGTCCAAACGACCAAACTGTTCTTGCAAACGAGCAGGTTGAAGATGGTTGCTGCTGGCGCTGTGATACTCCAGTAGAGCAAAAAGAGATTCCACAGTGGTTCATCAAGATCACTGAATACGCTCAAGAGCTTCTAGACGATCTAGACAACCTAGATGGCTGGCCTGAAATGGTTAAGACCATGCAGCGCAACTGGATCGGTCGCTCTGAAGGTGTTGAGCTTAAGTTTGAAGTTAAGGGTCAACAAGATCTAGAAGTTTACACCACACGTCCTGACACACTAATGGGTGTGACTTACGTTGGTATCGCAGCAGGTCACCCTCTAGCGGCAATCGCAGCTGAGAACAACCCTGAGCTTGCAGCGTTCATCGAAGAGTGTAAGAACAACAAAGTAGCAGAGGCTGAGCTTGCGACAATGGAGAAGAAAGGTATGGCGACTGGCCTTACTGCTGTTCACCCATTGAACGGTCGTGAAGTTCCAGTGTACGTCGCTAACTTCGTACTGATGGACTACGGTACAGGCGCTGTAATGGCAGTACCTGCACACGACCAACGTGATTACGAATTCGCAACTAAGTACGGTCTAGATATCGTACCTGTGATCAAACCTGCTGACGACAGCGAGCTGAACATCTCTGAAGAAGCGTACACCGAGAAAGGCGTACTGTTCGATTCAGGTGAATTCGACGGTCTTGAATTCCAAGCAGCATTCGATGCAATCGCAGCCAAGCTAGAAGCAGAAGGCAAAGGCACTAAGACAGTTAACTTCCGTCTACGTGACTGGGGTGTATCTCGTCAACGTTACTGGGGCGCACCAATCCCAATGGTCACCACTGAAGATGGTGAAGTTCACCCAGTACCAGCTGACCAACTGCCAGTAATTCTTCCTGAAGACGTGGTAATGGATGGCGTAACAAGCCCAATTAAAGCTGATAAAGAGTGGGCGAAGACTACCTTTAACGGCGAGCCTGCTCTACGTGAGACAGATACGTTCGATACCTTCATGGAGTCTTCTTGGTACTACGCACGTTACTGTTCACCACAAGCTGATGACATTCTAGACCCAGAAAAAGCGAACTACTGGCTACCAGTAGACCAGTACATCGGTGGTATCGAGCACGCTTGTATGCACCTACTGTACTCGCGCTTCTTCCACAAACTGCTACGTGACGCAGGTTACGTAACATCTGACGAGCCATTCAAGCAACTACTATGTCAAGGCATGGTACTAGCAGATGCGTTCTACCACGAGAACGACAAAGGCGGTAAAGAGTGGGTTGCTCCAACTGACGTTGCTGTAGAGCGTGACGGTAAAGGCCGCATCACTTCTGCTAAAGACAACGAAGGTCGTGACGTAACACACTCAGGCATGATCAAGATGTCTAAGTCGAAGAACAACGGTATCGACCCACAAGAGATGGTAGACAAGTACGGTGCTGACACAGTACGTCTATTTATGATGTTTGCATCACCTGCAGACATGACGCTTGAGTGGCAAGAATCTGGCGTAGAAGGTGCTAACCGCTTCCTAAAACGTGTTTGGAAACTTGTTAACGAGCACGCGTCGAAAGGCGCGGCAGAAGCTGTTGATGCATCAGCACTGTCTGGCGATCAAAAAGCACTTCGTCGTGACGTTCACAAGACTATCGCTAAAGTGACTGACGATATCGCTCGTCGTCAAACGTTCAACACAGCAATCGCAGCAATCATGGAACTGATGAACAAGCTAGCGAAAGCACCTCAAGAATCAGCGCAAGATCGTGCAATCCTTGACGAGGCTCTGAAAGCAGTTGTTGCAATGCTTTACCCAATCACTCCGCACATCTCATTCGAAATGTGGGCAGCGTTGGGTCAAGAAGATATCGACAACGCAGCATGGCCAACTCACGACGAGAAAGCACTGGTTGAAGACGAGAAGCTGATCATCGTTCAAGTAAACGGCAAGCTACGTGCGAAACTGACTGTACCAGCGGATATCTCTAAAGAAGATATTGAAGCTCTAGGTCTAAACGATGAAAACGTTACTAAGTTCACAGAAGATAAAACGATTCGTAAAGTGATTTACGTACCGGGTAAACTTCTAAACATTGTTGCGAACTAATCGTCGCTTCTTAAGTCATAAGCAGGGTATATTGTTACCCTGCTTTACTTATCTTAGTGTTTTATCAGCTATTCTAGGTATTAGAACCCTAAGATAAGTATTCCAATAATCGAGAGCCCTAAATCCATGTTTCGTAGTGCGTCGCGCCTTATTTCATTTTCTTCTGTAAAACTCACCAGTGTTGTTCTAATGGCAAGTTTATTGTCTGCTTGTGGTTTCCATCTACGTGGTGACTACTCGGTTCCTGAAGAGTTAGAAACCATGTCTCTTACCAGCTACGACCAATACAGCAGCTTTACACGTATGATGAAAGGGCAACTGCGTATGAGCGAAATTAATGTCGTTCCGCCAGCCGCTAACATTCCTAACTTACACCTACTGAGCGAAGGTGTGGGTGAGCGTACACTATCGCTTTACCAAAACACTCGTGCAGCGGAAATCGAGCTTACCTTCCGTGCCTCTTACCGCGTGACGGTTCCAGAGCTAGGTTCAAAGACCTTCTCTACCAGCGTAACGCGTAGCTACCTAGATAACCCATTAACCGCACTTGCTAAGTCAGTAGAACGAGACATGATTGAAGATGAAATGCGTAAGCTAGCCGCTTCACAGATCATTCGTCAAATGGCTCGCTTGAAAGCAGACATCGAAGCAAACGAGCTGTTGGAAGAAGAACAAGAAGCTTTACTAAAAGTGGAAGAAGAGCAATACCGCGTGAAAACATTTTACGCTGAAGATGCTCAGGGTAACGTCACTTCTGAAGTCCCAGCTAACTAATTACCATTATGCGAATCTTCGCCGACCGTTTAGTGGAGCAGCTTACCAAGCAGCTCCACCCTACTTACCTTATCTTTGGCAACGAACCACTCCTTATCCAAGAGTCTCGCCAGTCGATTCAAAAAGCCGCCTTTGCACAAGGATTCGAAGAAAGACACCGCTTTGCTATCGATAGTTCATTTGACTGGAATCTTGTTTATGACAGCTGTCAGGCCATGAGCTTGTTTTCAGCCAGACAAGTCATTGAACTGGAACTGCCTGAGTCAGGGGTCAATGCCGCGATCGCTAAAGAGCTAGTTGCTGTTGCTGAATTGATTCATAGCGATGTGTTGTTAGTTGTCATTGGTAGCAAACTGACCAAAACTCAAGAAAACGCAAAATGGTTTAAAGCGCTGTCTGCCCAAGGTTGTTGGGTGAATTGCTTAACACCTGATATCCAAAGATTGCCGCAATTCGTCCAAGCACGTTGCCGAGCACTCAACCTTAAGCCAGATCAAGAAGCAGTACAGATGCTCGTCCAATGGCATGAGGGCAATCTGTTTGCTTTGACTCAAAGCCTCGAAAAGCTCGCATTACTCTATCCTGATGGCGTGTTGAATTTGGTGCGTTTAGAGGAATCTCTCAGCCGCCACAACCACTTCACCGCTTTTCATTGGGTAGATGCCTTATTAGCGGGTAAGGCCAAGCGCTCACAGCGTATTTTACGCCAACTTGAGGCGGAAGGAATTGAGAGCGTGATACTCGCGCGTACGATACAAAAAGAGCTCACTCAGCTTCTCAACATGGCGATCCAAATTAAAACTAAGCCCATTGGCCAAGTTTTTGAAAGCTACCGTGTTTGGCAATCAAAACGCCCACTGTACTCGTCAGCTTTAAACCGCTTGCAGCCCGAAAAAATCATGCAGCTTCTCCAGTTGCTCGCAAAAATCGAGCTATTGGTAAAAACAAAATACGACCAGTCTAGCTGGCCACTATTACACCAGTTGAGTACTGAGATTTGCTTGCCGCAAGTGAAGCTTTAAAAAGCGTGATATACTTCGCCGCCGCAAACAATCAACCCTGTGTATATGCACAACACCAACGAGGACAACACCTTGCAATTTGAAGAGTTAAACAACTTCCTTGCTGACAAAGCTGACGACATGAAAGCTCAAGATATCAAAACCATCGATGTTCAGGGTAAATCAAGTATTACAGACTTCATGATCGTTTGTACTGGCACGTCAAAGCGCCACGTTGTTTCTATCGCCGAGCATGTTGCTAAAGAATCAAAACTAGCAGGTCTGGAGCCACTAGGTATAGACGGTGAAGCCGAGGGAGAATGGGTGGTATTGGATATGGGCAGCACTATTGTTCATGTGATGCAAGAAGAGCATCGTGAGCTTTACCAACTGGAAAAGCTTTGGGGCTAAGCGATGAAAATACAGCTCGTTGCCGTTGGAACCAAGATGCCAAAGTGGGTCGAAGAGGGCTTCCAAGAGTATCGCCGCCGTTTTCCTCATGATATGCCACTTGAGCTTGTCGAAATAAGCGCCGGAAAACGCGGAAAAAATGCCGATATTGCAAGAATTCTGCAAAAAGAAGGCGAAGCCATGTTGGCAGCCGTGCCAAAAGGCAATCGAATTGTTACTCTCGACATCCCTGGCAAAAAGTGGGATACCCCACAATTAGCGCAGCAACTAGAGAGCTGGAAGTTGGATGGAAGAGACGTATCGATTCTAATCGGTGGTCCTGAAGGTCTCGCCCCTGCATGTAAAGCCGCAGCCGATCAAAGCTGGTCTTTATCAGCATTAACCTTGCCTCACCCATTAGTACGCATTGTCATGGCTGAGAGTTTATATAGAGCGTGGAGCATCACTGCTAACCACCCTTACCATCGAGAATAACGATTAATGTTAAGGAAGCGTACCCGGATAAGGGATTACCATGAAGAAGCACGACTGTTTAGAAGTCGTGCTATCGTCGCTTTCATTGGTATTGTGGCACTAGTAGGCGTGTTGATCACCAACCTATACAACATCCAGATCAATCAGTACCAAGACTATAAAACTCGCTCTAATGACAACCGGATTAAGGTTGTACCTATCGCCCCTAACCGCGGGCTGATCTATGATCGCAATGGAAAGCTACTGGCAGAGAACCGTCCAGTGTTTAGTCTTGAGATCACCCCAGAGAAAGTTAAGGATATGGACGATACTATCCGTCGTCTACAAGAGATCCTAACCATTACCCCCGAACAGATAGAGCGTTTTAAGCGTGAACGTCGTCAGACACGTCGCTTTAAATCCGTCCCTATCCTGACTCAGTTAACTCAAGAGCAAGCCGCGAAGTTCTCGGTCAACCAGCACAACTTCCCTGGGGTATCGATTAATGCCGCCCTTAAGCGTCACTACCCTTATGGTGAAGTGCTTACTCATGTGATTGGCTATGTCTCTCGAATCAATGACCGAGACATTCAACGCCTGATCCGTGAAGAAAAAGAAGCAAACTATCAAGCGACACGTGACATCGGTAAGCTAGGTATTGAACGCTTCTACGAAGACTTACTGCATGGAACCGCTGGTTACCAAGAAGTTGAAGTGAACAGCCGTGGTCGAGTGATTCGAACGCTTAAATATGTGCCCCCTGTTCCTGGCAAAGATATCGTTCTAAACCTCGATATTGATTTACAGCTCTATATCCATGAACTGCTTGCCGATCGTCGTGGTAGCGCAATTGTTTTAGATCCTAAAGACAATGGTGTTTTAGCAATGGTATCGAGCCCAAGCTACGATCCTAATGCCTTTGTACATGGTATTTCGGGCAAGGCCTACAGTGCTCTCTTAAACGACAAGAACCGCCCACTGGTTAACCGCGCGACGCTTGGTATTTATCCTCCTGCCTCAACCATCAAACCGTTTATGGCCGTGGCCGCTTTGGAAGAAGGGGTTATCACGCCTTATACAACGCGTAACGACCCAGGTTATTGGAGAATACCAAATTCAAAAACACGACCTTTCCGCGACTGGTTAGCATGGGGACATGGTAAAGTTGATATCGTTAAGTCGATCGAGGAATCTGTCGATACCTTCTTCTATCAAATTGCTTATGACATGGGCATTGACCGCATATCCCGCTGGATGATGATGTTTGGTTTCGGAGACTATACGGGTATTGATATCCACGAAGAGAGCAAAGCCAATATGCCAACTCGTGAGTGGAAAATGGCTCGCCACCGTGTGCCATGGTACCAAGGTGACACGATTCCTGTTGGTATCGGACAAGGCTACTGGACAGCAACACCGATGCAGATAGCCAAAGCGACGTCTGTTTTGGTTAACCGAGGCAAGCGCGTTGCACCGCACCTACTCAGGGCGACCATAGTTAATGGTGAAAAGTTTGAAAGACATGAACTGTCGACATTAGAAACGTATACCTACCCTCCGATTGAAGGCGTTAAAAAACGTTACTGGGACTTAGCTATTGAAGGCATGCGCTTGGTAAACCATGGCAAAAAAGGGACGGCACGTCGCGCCTTCTATAAAACGCCTTATATGAGTGGCGGAAAGTCAGGTACTGCTCAGGTCTTTGGCCTCGGTGAAGACGAAGAATACAATGCTGACGAAATTGCTGAACACCTACGCGATCACGCTCTGTTTACCGGTTTCGCTCCGATTGAAGATCCACAGCTGATAGTCACTATCGTTTTAGAAAATGCTGGCGGTGGTTCCTCTCAAGCGGCTCCGGTAGTAAGAAGACTATTTGACCACGTTCTCGTAGACAATCAAGAGGCGAAATAACCATGGATTTGAACCCTGCAACCGGTCAAAACCGCGCTCTGTTTGAACGTTTCCACCTCGATCTCCCTATGTTGCTGGGAATATTGGTGCTAATGGGCTTTGGTCTCGTCGTTATGTACAGTGCGAGCGGACAAAGTTTAGCTATGATGGACAGACAAG
This sequence comes from Vibrio sp. SCP2, assembly GCF_059295395.1. Taxonomy (NCBI): domain Bacteria; kingdom Pseudomonadati; phylum Pseudomonadota; class Gammaproteobacteria; order Vibrionales; family Vibrionaceae; genus Vibrio; species Vibrio sp. SCP2. The sequence goes on from NZ_JCAFVV010000004.1 coordinate 19,882, forward strand.
CGATGCGTATGGCGCTTTCGCTAGGCGTCATGTTAATCCTCGCTCAAATTCCACCTCGAACCTATGAGGCTCTTGCGCCCCTGATGTTTGTCGGTGGCGTTGTTTTGCTACTCGGCGTACTGTTCTTTGGTGAAGCCTCCAAAGGGGCGCAGCGTTGGCTAAACTTAGGTTTTGTTCGCTTTCAGCCCTCCGAGCTATTAAAGCTCGCGGTGCCACTGATGATTGCTCGCTACATTGGTAAACGCCCTCTTCCCCCGACTTTCCAGACTCTGGTCATGTCGTTGGTGATGGTGTTTGTACCAACTATCTTGATCGCGAAACAACCAGACTTAGGCACTTCAATCCTTATTGCTGCATCGGGCATATTCGTTATTTTCTTAGCGGGTATTAGCTGGAAAATCATCTTTGCTGCGGCGTGTGGATTAGGCGCTTTCCTCCCTATTCTGTGGTTCTTCTTGATGCGCGAGTATCAGAAAGTTCGCGTGAGGACTCTGTTTAACCCAGAATCCGATCCTCTCGGTGCGGGTTACCATATTATCCAGAGTAAAATCGCCATAGGTTCAGGCGGTATCTCAGGAAAGGGTTGGCTGCAAGGGACGCAATCCCAGTTGGAGTTTCTTCCAGAACGCCACACCGACTTTATTTTCGCGGTGATAGCAGAAGAGTGGGGGCTAATTGGTATCCTTATTCTCCTTAGCCTCTACCTATTTATCATTGGACGTGGGCTTGTTCTAGCAAGTAAAGCCCAAACAGCTTTTGGTCGTATGATGGCGGGTAGTATTGTTCTCAGCTTCTTCGTCTATGTTTTTGTCAACATCGGCATGGTAAGTGGCATATTACCCGTGGTAGGTGTCCCACTGCCTCTTATTAGCTATGGTGGTACCTCAATGGTGACCCTCATGGCAGGCTTTGGCATCTTGATGTCGATCCATACCCATAGAAAAGCATTCTCTAAGGCAATCTAAATGATAAACAAGCAATTATTGCTCACAGCAGCAGCCACCAGCCTCATTTTGGCTGGCTGCTCTTCAGCACCGTCAAAGCGCTACACCATTGACGACGACATTGCCCCTGATGCGCCAATCAGTGTTGAGCATATTGAAGATGCCACACCTATGTATGAATCGTATAGCCTTGGGGGGAACAGTAATTACACCCTAAGAGGTAAAGATTACACCATCATAAAAGAGCCAAAAGGCTTTCAACAACAAGGTATCGCTTCTTGGTATGGCAAGAAATTCCACGGCCACTTAACCTCTAACGGTGAAATCTATGACATGTACTCAATGTCGGCTGCGCATAAAGAGCTGCCGATTCCGAGCTATGTCAAAGTCACCAACAAGGATAACGGCAAAACTGCCATTGTCCGAGTCAATGACCGCGGTCCTTTTCATGAAGGGCGAATCATTGACCTTAGCTACGCGGCGGCGCTAAAACTCGACGTGATTCGCACCGGCACCGCCAACGTTGCTATTGAAGTGATAACTGTCGACAGACCAACCCAAGCACACAAACAAGAGGCTTTGCCAAAGTTTGTCGTTCAGGTAGCTTCATCACAACATCAAGACCGAGTTGAAACTTTAGCGCAAGATTTGAGTCAAAAACTTTCGGTTAAGAGTTATGTCAGTTCTGGCGACAAGCTTCACCGAGTGTTTTTAGGCCCATTTAGCGACTATATGCATAGTCAAAAAGCACTTGAGCAAGTGAAAGACTTGGGTTACACCAGTGCTTTCATAAAATCCCACTAGTCCTCAATCCAGTGTATCCAAACACCTACACTGGCTTGAGAGATTGATTCTGTTAAGATATGGACAGTAAACGATAATTCTGTAGTCAATATGAAAAAAACAACGCTAATTAAATCAGCTTTTGCGTCTTCTATTGCGCTTTCTGCAACTTTCGCATCTTCTGCATTCGCATCACCAATTGTGGTTCCTGACGCACCTCAAATCGCAGCTAAAGGCTACGTATTGATGGATTACCATTCAGGTAAAGTACTTGCTGAAAAAGAGATGAACACCAAATTATCTCCAGCAAGTTTGACTAAGATGATGACCAGTTATGTCATCGGCCAAGAATTAGAGCGTGGCAACATCTCACTTCAAGATGATGTCACTATCAGTAAAAACGCTTGGGCGAAGAACTTTCCTGATTCTTCAAAAATGTTTATCGAAGTGGGTACTACGGTAAAAGTAGAAGACCTAAATCGCGGTATCATTGTTCAGTCTGGTAACGATGCTTGTGTTGCCATGGCAGAGCACATCGCAGGTTCAGAAGACGCATTTGTCGATCTTATGAACGCTTGGGCAGATACTATCGGCATGAAAGACACGCACTTTGCTAACGTGCATGGTCTAGATAACCCGAACCTATACTCAACGCCTTACGATATGGCTTTATTGGGTAGCGCGCTTATCCGTGACGTGCCAGACGAGTACCGTATCTACTCAGACAAAAAGTTCACTTACAACGGCATCACCCAATACAACCGTAACGGTCTGCTTTGGGATAAGAGCATGAACGTTGACGGCATCAAAACTGGACACACGAGCAACGCAGGTTACAGCCTAGTTAGCTCTGCGACAGAAGGCAAAATGCGCCTAGTTGCGGTAGTTATGGGAACTAAAAATGCGAATGCACGTAAATCTGAAAGCAAAAAGCTTCTAAGCTACGGTTTCCGTTTCTTCGAAACAGTTGCTCCTCACAAAGCCGGTGAAACCTTCGTTGAAGAAAAGATCTGGATGGGTAACAAAGATACGGTTGCACTAGGTCTGGACCAAGATACCTATGTAACACTACCTCGCGGCCAAGCGAAAAACCTTAAGGCAAGCTTCATCCTTGAAAAAGAGCTAGAAGCCCCAATTATGAAAGGTGACGTAGTTGGTAAGCTATACTATCAACTAGAAGGTGAAGATATTGCAGAGTACCCACTTCTTGCACTAGAAGATGTGGAAGAAGGTAGCCTATTCAGCCGCCTATGGGATTACATTGTAATGCTGTTCAAAAGCTTCTTGTAATTCGAGTACTTAGCTTTGAAAAGCCGCCTAGTGCGGCTTTTTTTGTTTTTCACGCTTTCGACATAGCGCAGAGGGTATCTTGAGTTCATCCTCGATAGACAGTACTATTCCGCGCTGCTAACAACGACTTCCCAACTTGGAGTTTCAAAATGCTGAACATTAATTCAGATGCAAAACTGAAAGACCTGCTTGAGTTCCCTTGTTCGTTTACCTACAAGGTCATGGGCTATGCAAAGCCTGAGCTTCCTGAAAAGGTTCTTGAAGTCATCCAACGCCATGCTCCAGGTGATTACAGCCCAACCGTAAAACCTAGTGCTAAGGGCAATTACCACTCAGTGTCTGTCAATATCACTGCAACTTCTATCGAGCAAGTTGAAACGCTTTACAAAGAGCTCGGTGAGATCGACATTGTACGCATGGTGCTATAAAAAATTTGAGTTAACTCAATTTTTTTTGAAGGCAGCGAAAGCTGCTTTCTTTTTAGATATCAAACAGATAATTATCCTACAAAAAGTCTAGGGTTAAAAATGTGTTACTGGTATATAGTCCCTTGACCAGAAGCAGTTTATAATCCGTTAACTTTATTAACCGACGATGGAAAGCGGAATGCAAAACCAGCTTGTTGTGAAACATCTAGGAAGACAAGATTACGAGCCAATTTGGCAAGCAATGCATGACTTCACAGATAACCGGACAGAAGACACCGCTGACGAGGTGTGGCTTGTTGAACACAATCCAGTCTTCACACAAGGGCAAGCAGGTAAGGCGGAACACCTACTTAATACGGGTGATATCCCCGTTGTACAGAGCGATCGTGGTGGCCAAGTCACCTACCACGGGCCAGGTCAGCTTGTTGCGTACTTTCTGATTAACCTTCGTCGTAAAAAAATGGGAGTACGAGATCTTGTTACTCATATTGAGAATCTCGTAATTAATACCCTAAAAGCATACAATATCGACTCAGCTGCACGCCCTGATGCACCAGGTGTCTATGTAGATGGGAAGAAAATCTGTTCCTTAGGATTACGAATCCGTAAAGGTTGTTCGTTCCACGGCTTAGCACTAAATGTGAATATGGATCTTACACCATTTCTACGTATCAACCCTTGTGGTTATGCTGGAATGGAAATGGTTCAAGTCAGCCAACTTGGCGGACCTGACGACATGACTCAAGTAGAGACAAAACTAGTCGAAGAACTGGTTGATTTACTTAACTATGAACAGGTTAGTGTCGACACACAAGCAGGCCACAAGACCAACAATAACGAGAAGTAAGAGAAGCATGAGTAAACCAATCCAAATGGAAAAAGGCGTTAAGTACCGCGACGCTGATAAAATGGCACTGATTCCAGTAAAGAACATGCCTACAGAGCAAAAAGAAGTTCTTCGTAAACCAGACTGGATGAAGATCAAGCTACCTGCGGACAGCCAGCGCATTCAAGATATTAAATCGGCAATGCGTAAAAACAACTTACACTCCGTTTGTGAAGAAGCTTCATGCCCTAACCTTGCAGAATGTTTTAACCACGGTACTGCAACCTTTATGATTTTGGGTGCAATTTGTACCCGTCGTTGCCCATTCTGCGACGTTGCTCATGGACGTCCACTGACTCCTGAAGCAGATGAGCCGAAGAAATTGGCTAAAACTATTCAAGACATGAAACTGAAGTACGTGGTTATTACTTCCGTTGACCGTGACGATCTCCGAGATGGTGGTGCGCAGCATTTTGCCGACTGTAACCGTGAGATCCGCGAACTAAATCCGAACATTAAGATTGAAACGCTTGTACCAGACTTCCGTGGTCGTATGGACGTTGCTCTTGAGTTGCTAAAAGACAATCCACCGGATGTTTTCAACCACAACTTAGAGACAGCACCTCGTCTGTATCGTAAAGCGCGCCCAGGTGCGAACTACAAGTGGTCATTGCAGCTGCTACAAAAATTCAAAGAACAACACCCAAATATTCCGACTAAGTCAGGTATTATGATGGGCTTGGGTGAAACAAAAGAAGAGATCGTCGAAGTATTGAAAGATCTTCGTGCTCACGGTGTCACTATGCTGACGTTAGGCCAATACCTAGCACCTAGCCGCCATCACCTACCGGTTGAACGTTACGTTCCACCGTCAGAGTTTGATGAGCTAAAAGAAATCGCTCTTGAGCTTGGCTTTACTCACGCAGCTTGTGGTCCATTTGTGCGTTCTTCGTACCATGCTGACTTACAAGCACAAGGCGTAGAAGTAAGCTAAATTACAGTAAGACAATCACTTATCTATGCCTCTCGTTTTTGAACGTGAGGCATATTTTATTTGTAGCGATTTTACTCACCCGCCACAATCCACTACCATATCAAGTATTGAAACAACTTTGATACTAGAATGAAACTCTAGGTTTGATATAATACCTAAATCAAACTTTGTTCATGCCAATAACGTTATGTTCAGATAAATGATGGGATTGGCTTAAATACTCGAAATATTGGATAGACGCATGAAAAACATTTTTGCTGCCGCTGTTGTGGCTATTACTCTTGCAGGTTGTGCATCTGAACCCACTCAGCAAGACAACTACATGGACGCTTCTTTCGAACTTTGTAACACTGAAGTGAAAACTTACTCAGTCAGTGACGATGGTCGAGTACGCATTGTATGTGCTGATGGCTCTAAGTTTGCTCTTCGCACAGAAGCAACGCTAGATACTATGCGTGATATCAACGCTGACTACTGTAGTGGTGAAGGTCTATCTAAGTTCAACGAAAGCACTAAGTACTACCAGTTCCGTTGTAAATCTGGTGAGACAATCAGCGTAAACAAATAAGCTGAACTAAGATCTGAAACGGCAGCCCAACAAGGCTGCCGTTTTTGTTTTGTACCTATCAGAAAAACAGGTGCTCAGACATTGATTCTGGTTGGTATTGGAGACATAAAAAAACACCTCCAGCAGGAGGTGTTTTCGATTAAGCAGAAACCTAATTAAGCGTAAACTGGTAGACGCTTACAAATTTCAAGAACCTTAGCTTTAGTCGCTTCGATAACTTCTTCGTTGCCGATGTTATCTAGAACGTCACACATCCAGTTCGCTAGATCTTTTGCATCGTCCTCAGTGAAACCACGGCGAGTGATTGCTGGAGAACCTACACGGATACCAGAAGTAACGAATGGGCTACGTGGGTCGTTTGGTACTGAGTTTTTGTTTACGGTGATGTTTGCTGCACCTAGTGCTGCATCTGCATCTTTACCTGTAATGTCTTTGTCGATCAGATCAACTAGGAACAGGTGGTTCTCTGTACCGTTAGAAACGATTTTGTAACCGCGCTCTTGGAACTGAGCAACCATAGCTTTTGCATTCTTAACAACGCGTGCTTGGTACTCTTTGAACTCTGGCTCCATTGCTTCTTTAAATGCAACCGCTTTGCCCGCGATAACGTGCATTAGAGGACCACCCTGACCACCTGGGAATACAGCAGAGTTCAGTTTTTTGTACATCTCTTCGCCAGCGTTAGACAGGATTAGACCACCACGTGGACCTGCTAGCGTTTTGTGTGTCGTTGTTGTCACAACGTGAGCGTGTGGCACTGGCGTTGGGTATACACCTGCAGCAATTAGACCTGCTACGTGAGCCATATCAACAAACAACCAAGCACCTGCTTTGTCTGCGATTTCACGCATGCGAGCCCAATCTACGATTTGAGAGTAAGCTGAGAAACCACCGATAATCATCTTAGGCTTGTGCTCAAGAGCCAGTTGCTCCATTTCGTCGTAGTTGATTTGACCCGCTTCGTCGATACCGTAAGGAATAACGTTGTAGTGCTTACCAGAGAAGTTTACTGGTGAACCGTGAGTCAGGTGACCACCGTGCGCTAGGCTCATACCTAGAACTGTATCGCCTGGGTTTAGAAGTGCCATGTAAACAGCACTGTTTGCTTGAGAACCAGAGTGTGGCTGTACGTTTGCATACTCACAACCGAAAAGCTCACATGCACGGTCGATAGCAAGAGCTTCTGCTTTATCTACGTACTCACAACCACCGTAGTAACGCTTGCCTGGGTAACCTTCAGCGTATTTGTTAGTTAGCTGAGAACCTTGAGCTTCCATTACACGTGGGCTTGTGTAGTTTTCAGAAGCGATTAGTTCAATGTGTTCTTCCTGGCGAAGAGTTTCTTCTTGGATTGCTGCGAACAGTTCCGCATCGTAATCTGCGATGTTCATATCACGCTTTAGCATCTGTATCTCCTGACTCAGATTAAGACTTAAAGTTTTAAAAAACTGATTTATGACCTCAATACCGACGTTTTTACCTGACGCAAACGTTTGCATTAAGCTAATGACGCGCATTCTACATAATTTGATCTAGGTCATAAAGAGAAAATTGAAATTTTTCTCATGCAGTTTTTTCATAATGCTTTACAAGGAATGTCATATTGAACATTTCTCCAAATGATGACTTAGAAAAGTGTCAATTTTATCCTTTACACTCCGTAAAACGATAATTACATAGGTTTACCTTAATTTTCCCTCTCAAGCTACCGAAATCCTCAATTTTTAAATAGTATGCACGCCAATATTCAGCAGTTAAATTTTAAATTGATGGAAAAACACTCAAGAAGAGAAGACTGGATCGCAATTCTGACCGGGACTTTTCTGGTTGCCCAAGGGGTTTTCTTTTTACAATCAGCGTCATTGCTCACTGGCGGCACAACCGGACTGGCACTGTTAGCTAGCCAGTTTGTTTCGTTCTCTTTTGGTACTCTCTACTTTATTGCCAATTGTCCTTTTTACCTTTTGGCATGGAAACGATTCGGTTCGCGTTTTGCTTTTAATAGTGCGATTTCTGGCGCCTTGGTCTCTGTATTTGCCGATCACCTCTATTTAGTGATTAGCTTAGATACCATTAACGAAGTCTACTGTGCAGTCGCAGGTGGTTTATTAATGGGATTGGGGATGTTGATACTCTTCCGCCATCGCTCTAGTTTGGGCGGTTTCAATGTTCTATGTCTGTTTATCCAAGATAAATTCGGCATTTCGGTTGGAAAATCTCAGTTAGCTATCGATTTTACAATTTTAGTCGCATCGTTTTTCTTCGTGTCACCGCAAATTATCGTGCTTTCTATCATTGGTGCCATTGCACTTAACCTTGTGTTGGCAATGAACCACAAGCCAACCCGTTATAGTGTGAATTACGGTTAGAAACTGGATAACTGGATAACTGGATAACTGGATAACTGGATAACTGGATAACTGGATAACTGGATAACTGGATAACTGGAAAGTTTTTGAGGGTTGATACATGGTATCAACCCTTTTTATTTTGGAACGCTTCGCTATGGATTCGGGATGCGGGAACGAAAAACTCTAGAAGGGCGAAGCCCGATCCCGTTTTCCCGAAACGAAGTGTTCCATAGGGCAACGCCCGTTCCGGCCCCTTTACTCCAACTCTCCGTGCGAGACACGTGCTTTCACATCGTGGCTTAGTTCTTTGTTTAGCTCTGCTTCCACATGACCCGGCGACTGAGTCGTAGCTGAAATCAAGCGGTACATAGCAGGGATAACGAACAGAGTTACCAAAGTTGCGAAACCCATACCAAAGAAGATCACCGTACCTACAGCCACTCGGCTTTCATAGCCCGCCCCCGTCGACATAATTAGCGGTATAGCGCCAGCAAGAGTCGTAAAGGCCGTCATCATGATAGGGCGCAGGCGACGCGCAGACGCATCAACAATAGCCTTCTCAAACTCAATGCCGCGATCGCGAAGCTGGTTAGCAAACTCAACAATCAAGATACCGTTCTTAGTTACCATACCGATCAACATGATCATACCAATCTGGCTATAGATGTTGAGGCCTTGTCCCATCACAAACAGTCCAAGGAAGCCACCAAACACTCCCATAGGGACGGTAAACATAACCACTAATGGGTTGATAAAGCTTTCAAACTGCGCAGCAAGAACGAGATAAGCCACCAGCAGCGCTAAACCAAACACAACTAAGATACTCGACTGGTTCTCTTTATAATCTTTTGACTCACCAGAGTAGCTCACCGAAATGTCACCCGGTAATAGTTCTATCGCTTGTTGATCTAAGAAATCGAGCGCATCCCCTAAGGTATAACCGTCAGAAAGGTTGGCTGTAATCGTCACGGCCTTCTGCTTATTGTAGTGCGATAGACGAATCGAGGAGGCAACTTCTTCAATCTTAGTGACCGCGTCAAGAGTGACCAATTCACCAGAAACGGTTCGCATATAAATTTGGCTCAGATCCGCGGCATTGTTAAAGCTGTTCTCATCACCACGCAGGTAAACGTCATACTCTTCACCGCGCTCAACAAAGGTCGTCTCACTCTTACCACCCAACATGATTTCAAGTGTTTCCGAGATCGCTTCCACGCTAATCCCAAGCTCGGCTGCGCGCTGTTTATCTACTGACACAACTAGCTCAGGCGTTCTTTCCGAGTAGTTGATGTCTGCGCCTTCCATAAATGGCGAGTCTTCAGCAAGTTGCTCTAGTTTTTCCGCCCAAGTTTTAAGTTCAGCATAATCAGAACCACCGAGAACAAACTGAACAGGTTCGCTAGAGCCACCACGGAAACCTGGCATAAATGGGAATACTCTAACATCAGCGATACCCGCTAGCGCTTTGCGAACTTCGCCCAAAGCTTGCTGTGCGGTGATATCACGATCATTCCAATCTTCAAGGATCATGATAACAAAGCCCGTTTGGTCGCCCGCATTACCGCCAAAAGCTGGCGATTGAATGCTAAAGGATTTGAGGAAGCCCTGCCCAAGCAGAGGCATCAAGCGTTCTTCAATGATATCCATGTTTGCCGCCATACGGTTGTAACTGGTTGCATCAGCACCGCGAGCAAAAGCAAAGATAACACCGCGGTCCTCTGAAGGCGCTAATTGAGCAGGAACCTGCTGCATGAGTCCCCAACTACCGCCGACACACGCCATGATGACAAGAGGCGCCGCCCATTTCCAACTCAGCGCCCCTTTCAGAACCTTACGATAGCCTGATTCAAGGTGGCTAAACATATTGTCGATAAACAGATTAAAGCGGTTTGGTTTAACATTGGCTTTTAGCAGCTTGCTGCCTAAAACTGGCGTTAAGGTTAATGCGATCAACGAGGAGAAGATCACCGACATCGCCAACAGTACCGAGAACTCCGTGAACAGTAAGCCGACCATGCCATCCATAAAGGAAATTGGCAGGAAGACCATGACTAGCACCAAGGTCGTCGCTACAACCGCGAAACCCACTTCGCGCGTCCCTTTGTAAGCAGCGAGCAGGGGTTTCTCTCCACGCTCAATATGGTGGAAGATGTTCTCAACGACCACAATCGCATCATCTACAACCAGACCAATCGATAGGATCAAAGCCATTAAGGTGATGAGGTTGATCGAGAAACCAAAATAGTAAGCGGCGATAAAAGATGAAATCAAAGAAACAGGAACGGTTACGGCTGGGATTAACGTCGCTCTTGCTTGGCCGATAAAGATGTACAGCACCAAGATAACAAGACCACCGGTAATAAACAGCGTGCTGTAGACTTCCGCAATTGAACGCTCGATAAACACAGTTGAATCATAATCGATGGCTAAGCGCGTTCCTTCAGGCAAGAACTGTTGAATATTCTCGACTTCTTTGTGCACTCTCGTCGCAACCTCAAGCGGGTTCGCATCCGATTGGGGTACGATACCCATACTTACGTTAACGACACCATCACTTTTAAAGGTCGAGTTTTCGTTCTCTGCGCCAATGAAAACATCCGCCACATCTTTCAGATAGATTGGCGAGTTATCTGAAGCGCGCTTGACGACCAAATACTCAAAGTCTTCAGCTTGGTTATAGCTGCGAGCAGTACGAACAGACATAACGATTTGATCGTTACGCACTTCACCGCCTGGATTTTCAACGTTCTCACTGCGTAAGGCGGTTGTAATATCGGATGCCGTCACGCCCCGCCCTGCCATTTGGTCAGGTTTAAGCTTAACGTACATCACCTTATACAAGCCGCCGGAAACATCAACTGAGCTCACCCCTGAGATAAGGCTAAAACGGTCAAGTAGCACTCGGTCAACGTAATCGGTTAACTGTGTCCGATCCATCTCGGATGAACTTAGGTTGATATAAAGAGAGGCTTCACCGGAACCGTTGTTCTTAAAAACAACCGGGTCATCGGCTTCATCAGGCAATGCGCGCTGAGCCCTTGCTACCGCATCTCGAACGTCACTGACACCCGTATTCAGATCGTAGCCTAGCTCAAACGTAATAGTGATTCTCGAACTACTATTACGCGTTGTTGAGGAAATTTCATCGATACCACTGATACCCGAAAGCTGATCTTCAAGTACCGACGTTATCTGGCTTTCAATGATGGTTGCCGAGGCCCCATCGTAACGTGTGTTGATCGAGACCACAGGGCTTTCGATATCTGGCATCTCGCGCACCGCAAGCTTGCTAAATGAGACGATACCAAACACACACAGTAGAAGGCTGAGTACAACCGCAGCAACAGGCCTCTTTACTGAAACATCAGATAACAGCATTAGTTAGACCCTTCTTGGCTCTTTTGCGCGTTTTTAGGGCGGCCATCGCTGCCTAACTCAGAAACAGCTACACCATCACGCATATTGACGATACCTTGCACAACGATCTTATCGCCGATAGAAAGCCCTTCTTCAATGACGACTTGGTTATCGACGCGCGCACCCAAAATAACTTCTGTACGTGTTGCCGTCCCCTCTTCAGTTACGACATAGACGAAACGCTTGGTTCCCGAATATTCGAGAGCTTGAACCGGAATGATAGGTGCTTCAATGGCAGGAAAGTCCATTGCAGCCGAAACTAACATACCCGGCTTTAACTGCTGCTCTGGATTAGAGAAGTGAATGCGAACCCGCAGGTTCAAGGTTTCTTGGTTAATGCGAGAGTCTATACCGACCACTTCACCACTGAAGGATTGACCTTGCCACGCTGCCGTCGTTGCGGTGACTTGCATACCATTAGAAAGTTGCGACAAATAACGCTCTGGCACCTGAAGATCCAAACGCATGATCGATAAATCATCTAAGCTCAATAGCTCTGTGCCCGCGCTCACCATCTTACCGCGGCTAAAATCAATAAAACCCACCGTTCCTGAAAACGGTGCGCTGATATATAAATCGTTAAGATCAGCATTAGCAGCATCTAAACGCGCTTTGGCGATGTCGACACTTGCCTCTTGCGCATCGATCTCTGTTTGAGTAATCGCATTACGCTTAACCAAACGCTCAAATTCTTTAAGTTTACGTTGCTCATCTTTGAGATACGCTTTCGCTTCAGCCACTGAAGCCTTAGCTCTGTCATCGTCAAGTTGAATCAACAGTTGCCCTTCTCGAACAACTTGATTGGCTTTAACGGCAATCACGTCAACTTTACCAGCCACTTCAGGAGAAATGATAACGGACTGCTCTGCATCCAATTTACCGACGAGTACAAGAGACTGGGATACTTGATGGGTTTGTACTTGCTCAGTGACAACAGTTACCTTCGATGGACCTTGTCTCTTGGCATACGATGTAGGAGCAGCAGCCAAAATAGACAGAGACAATAAACTCAGAACAATTTTATTTTTCATGGTTAGATTCTGCATAGATAAACTAGACATATTGTATCCGGTAATTCGCATTCTGAACGTCAACTAATGTAAAGAGCGAGAAATATTATGTAAGTAAAGCCGTTGATTGTTTGAGCTTTATGGTTAATTCCTGCCATCTTTGCCCAAAAAGGCATCATTCAATTCAAAATTATAAGAAAACGCTTTACAGCTTTTACGAGTTTGCTATGATGCGCTCCGCACTTGAGAGATGTGTTGGGAAAACATCACTTAAGCCTATTCCTTGATTGAGAATAGGAAAACACCCTGGAGGGGTTCCCGAGTGGCCAAAGGGATCAGACTGTAAATCTGCTGGCACTGCCTTCGATGGTTCGAATCCGTCCCCCTCCACCATATTTCTTCTTATGACTACTTTGAGTGGATAACCCATTCAATAAGTTGTGAGAAACACTTGAATAGTGTGTTGGGAAAACATTACCAAGTATAAAATACCCTGGAGGGGTTCCCGAGTGGCCAAAGGGATCAGACTGTAAATCTGCTGGCACTGCCTTCGATGGTTCGAATCCGTCCCCCTCCACCATATTTTCTTATAATAGTCTGTTCGGTGGATAAACCGTTAGATATGTTGTGAGAAACACTTGGATAGTGTGTTGGGAAAACACTACCAAGTATAAAATACCCTGGAGGGGTTCCCGAGTGGCCAAAGGGATCAGACTGTAAATCTGCTGGCACTGCCTTCGATGGTTCGAATCCGTCCCCCTCCACCATATTTCTTCTTATGACTGCTCTGAGTGGATAACCCATTCAATAAGTTGTGAGAAACACTTGAATAGTGTGTTGGGAAAACACTACCAAGTATAAAAATACCCTGGAGGGGTTCCCGAGTGGCCAAAGGGATCAGACTGTAAATCTGCTGGCACTGCCTTCGATGGTTCGAATCCGTCCCCCTCCACCATATACAGAAAACCAGCTCATTGAGCTGGTTTTTTTGTACCTATCGAAAGCCTAAGCGCACTCCTATTCTCTATTCTCTATTCTCTATTCTCTATTCTCTATTCTTGCAAGCATAAAAAAAGCCCCGTCCTGCGGGGCTAAACAAACTAACAACTATAGGGGGGTTAGTTTTCTAAAAGAATAATGCGTGTTTCATAAGGGCGAAGCACTTGATGCTGAGATACATTTTCTCCAGAAAGCTCGTAGTTACCCAAAACGTATTGTGCTTTATCGCAATCAAACCCTTCAGGTAAGACACATTCTGTTTCGGCTGCGTAATAGTTATTCAAACAAATTAGGGTCTGACTTTGTGATTTACGCTGATAACCGAACACCGCCTTATGCTCAGGATAGAGATCGACATAGCTACCTGTAGTGATCACTTCAATCTCTTTACGTAGCTGAATCAACTGCTGATAAAAATAGAATACTGAGTTTTTATCTGCTACTGCTTTATCTGCGTTAATTTCTGCATAGTTACTTGCCACTTCAAGCCAAGGCTGCGCTTTTGAGAAACCAGCATACTGCTCCCCATTCCACTGCATCGGCGTACGAGAATTATCACGAGATTTTTGTGCCAAAATCGCCATCATTTCTTGATGTTCAACGCCTTGCTCATTAACCATGATGTCATACATATTGGTGCTTTCTACGTCACGATATTGCTCGATAGAGGTGTAACCTGGGTTGGTCATACCGATCTCTTCACCTTGGTAGATATATGGCGTCCCTTGCATCATGTGCACTGAAGCTGCGAGCATTTTGGCGGATTCTAAACGATAGTGTTTGTCGTCACCCAATCGGCTTACCACTCGTGGCTGGTCATGGTTACACCAGAATAGCGCGCCCCACCCTTTGCCATTTAAACCTGTCTGCCAATGATTAAAGATCTGCTTCAACTGGGAGAAATCGAATGGCGCCTTGGTCCACTTTTCACCATTTGGATAATCGACCTTTAAGTGGTGGAAATTAAACACCATCGACAACTCTTTGTTATCAAGCGATGAATATTGCTGACAATGTTCTAGGGTCGTCGAAGACATTTCACCCACCGTCACACTGCCGTACTTCTGGAATACCGCCTCGCTAATCTCTTGCAGATATTCGTGTACGCGAGGTCCATCGGTATAAAAGCGTCGACCATCGCCAAGGTGATCATTGGGGAAGTCCTGCTGTTTAGAAATTAGGTTGATTACGTCTAGACGGAAGCCATCTACACCTTTTTCAGCCCAGAAGCTGATCACTTCTTTGACTTCGCCGCGAACTTTCGGGTTTTCCCAGTTTAGGTCGGCCTGCTCTTTGGCGAAGAGATGCATAAAGTACTGACCCGTTTTTTCATCAAGCTCCCAAGCACTGCCACCAAATTTTGATTGCCAGTTGTTAGGGATTCCGCCATCAACCGGATCTTTCCAAATGTAGTAATCACGATAAGGACTGTTTTTATCACCGAGCGCAGACTGGAACCACTCATGCTCAGTCGATGTATGGTTGACGACGATATCCATAATAATGCGAATACCACGCTGATGAGCTTCAGCGAGAAGCTGGTCAAAATCATCCATGGTGCCAAAATCTGGATTGATCGCGTAGTAGTCCGAGATATCGTAACCATTATCAATCATTGGTGACTGATAAACGGGTGTTAGCCAAATCGCATCAACACCCAATAGTTTCAAGTAATCAAGCTTAGAAATAATGCCTTGAATATCCCCTGTTCCTTTACTGCCACTGTCGCAAAAGCTCTTAGGGTAAATCTGATAGATCGAGGCGGTTTTCCACCAATTTGCATCATTAGCGATTGTTGTCATTGCTAAACTCACTTACCAAAAAAATAATAAACTTTGAAAAAGGAGCGAC
Organism: Vibrio sp. SCP2; assembly: GCF_059295395.1. NCBI lineage: Bacteria > Pseudomonadati > Pseudomonadota > Gammaproteobacteria > Vibrionales > Vibrionaceae > Vibrio > Vibrio sp. SCP2. Next base: position 35,343 of record NZ_JCAFVV010000004.1, read on the forward strand.
GAAATGCCGCTCCAAAAAATGATGGGTTACGCGTTCGCTGGCTCTAACTCGCCTTTCATTTGCGCACGCTTGTAGAAGAACAGGGTCAATGCGGCAGGTACGGCAATTGCCACTAGCATTGCGATTGCAAAAATGCCCCAGAACTGTGGTTGGATAGATAAGATACCCGGTAGACCGCCCACACCAATACCGTTCGCCATAACGCCCGCACTACCACAGATCGCTGCTGCAATTGCACTACCAATCATTGCGCTTAGCATTGGGAACTTGTACTTCAAGTTAATACCGTACATCGCAGGCTCAGTTACACCTAAGTAAGCAGAAATCGCCGCTGGAACTGAAATATCGCGCTCACCATGTTTTTTACTGATGATGATAATGCCGACAACCGCTGAAGCTTGAGCAATGTTTGATAGAGCGATCAATGGCCAAATTGGCGTACCACCTAGGTCTTGCATTAGTTGCAGATCGACGGCGTTAGTCGTGTGGTGAATGCCAGTGATAACAAGTGGTGCGTATAGGAAACCAAATACCATCGAACCTATTACCGCGAAGTCTCCAGTCATCGCCGCTTTCGCTGCAAATGCCACACCATCGCCTAATACACGGCCAAACGGACCAATTAGAGAGTGAGCCAATACCACAGAAACAATGATAGAAACGAAAGGAACAACAACTAAGTAAAGGTAAGAAGGAACAATACGTTTCAGGTTAGTCTCAATAAACGCCAGCGCCATACCCGCTAACATCGCAGGAATCACCTGAGCTTGATAACCGACTTTTTCAATCACGAACAGGCCAAAGTCCCACACTTCTGGGGCTTGCTTACCGATAAGATAGGCATTCATCAACTGCGGAGAGACCAGAGTCACACCTAAAGTGATACCTAGAATTGGTGTGCCTCCTAGCTTCTTCACTGTTGACCAACATACCCCAACAGGCAGGAAGAAGAAGATCGCTTCACCAATTAACCATAAGAAGCTATGAACCGTTGCCCAGAACTGACTAATTTCAGTTAGCGACTGGCCATCAAACATCTTGATGTCACCAATCACATTACGGAAACCTAAGATCAAACCACCAGTGATGATTGCAGGAAGTAGTGGTACAAAGATTTCAGCAAGATGGGAAATACCACGTTCCAATACGTTCATGTTTTGGCGAGCAGCAAGTTTCGCTTCGTCTTTTGACGCTTCGCTCTTACCTGATAGCTCAATCAGCACTTTATACACTTCATCAACTTCAGTTCCGATCACTACCTGGAACTGACCCGCATTGGTAAAGCAACCTTTTACGATTGGCAACGCCTCTAGCGCTTTCTCGTCTGCTTTATCGGTATCATTCAGTACAAAGCGAAGGCGAGTTAGACAGTGGCTTACACTCGCGATGTTTTCGCGACCACCAACTAATTCAATCAGACGCTCAACTTCTTGTTTCGCAATCTTACTCATATCCATGTCCACCCTAATTGGATTCTCATTCATCTGTTGTCAACAATGTTGACGTTTCAAACTGACTAAGCTTGTTGTTTTTCTATTTATGGGAACATTCCCAAATGTGCTTATTATACTGTCAGATCTATTTACAGATAAAAATGGGAACAATCCCATTAATTGAAAGAGATCACAGTATAATTTTAAATCACTTTGAAAATAATGGCTTAGATTGAGATAGGTTCTTGAGTGATATGAACTTGCTCAAGCTCACCATTAATTTGAGAAATCAGCAACTTAGCAGCCCTTTCGCCGGCTAAAGAGTAACCTGGGTCAATACTAAATACTTTGGGAAACAGGAAGGAAAGCAGTTCATTTCCACCCACACCAGTGACAACCACATCTTCACGATTAAGCTCTTGTAAACGCTTAATGACCCCTAAAGCTAAGGTGTCACTGGCACAAACAATCGCTTGAACGTCTTGGTTCAAGACATCGTCCACCAGCAAATAAGCGCTCTCGTGGTTTAGTTGCCCTGTCTGATAGTTCGGTGAAATAGAGTGAGATTGGCACCAATCGAGGTAAGCGTCTAAACGTAACTTGCCCGTAGTTTTATCACTCGGATCGACACCAATAAATGCGACGTTCTTGAGGCTCTTTTGCTCTAAGAACTGCAACGCCTTAACAATGACCTGTCTATTGTCGTAGTTGATTGACGAAACTTTATCGGTGTCCATCGCGATAACCACAGTGCGATTATGCCAGCTCGCCAGCTTAGCAATATCAAAGTCACTAAAACCGAACACAATGACACCATCAACATTGCGCTTTTTCAGCACATCCAAATGGTCGTTGGTCTTTGCTCGATCGAACTGACTCTCCATAATGACAACATCATAGCCCGCGCTGTACAAGGTATTAAGCATACTGCCCACGGCTTTGTTTTCTGATGGAGAATCGAGACGAGAGATAATGACCCCCACCACTTTTTGGCTTCCTCCACGCATAGCTTGCGCCGATTTTGAAGGAACATAACCAGATTCCTGAATCACCTGTTCGACCTTAGCACGTGTTTCTGGCTTAACTTTAGGATCGTTGGTCAGAACACGAGAGACGGTCGATTTTCCAACACCGGATAACCGGGCAATATCAAGAATGGTTAGTTTTTTGCTCATAAAGTCGTGGGTCTAGTAGTTGGACGTTGCAAGGAGGCGATATGCCTCCAGACACGCTATCGTAAAAGATCTATTGGGTAATGCAATTTTTATACACCAAGTGGCCAAGTTCTAAGCGGGCTTCTTTGCCTTTGGTATAGAGGGTCACTGGGTTTTGTATTTCTGCGGTGCCATCATGGAGAATGTATTTAGTGCCAGAGCCAGAGGGAACCTGGATCATGCGATAATCTTTCTTAGGTAACCTTAGCAGTGCCGTATAATCATTGGGCATTAAGGCTAGCTTGAAGGTTTCGCCACCACTACATTGATAGAATAGAAAATCACCTTGGTAGTGGTTTTCACGTTCCATCGAAGTGAAAGAGCACGCTGACACGCTCAGCCCTAATGCGACTGCAAATAACAACCGATATCTCATGATTCCCTCCAAACAAAACAAAGGCCGCCCTTGGCAGCCTTTTTCAGTTTATTTCGCTAAATACGCTGGGACTTCTTTAATACTGTCGAGTACCACAGACGCGATAGCTTCGCCTTTCTCTGTAACAGGTTTGCCTGTACGGACAAGGATTTTGGTGCCAACACCGGCAGCTTCGGCTGCCATCATGTCTTCGGCTTTATCACCGACCATAACAGAGTTCGCCATATCAATTTTCAAGAAGTCACGCGCTGAGATAAACATCCCAGGCTTTGGCTTACGGCAATCACAATCTTGCTTATATTTGCCTTGACCGTGTTCAGCATGGTGCGGGCAGTAGTAAATACCATCAAACTCAACGCCGTTATCGACAAAGTTCCAGTCCATCCATTGGGTCAAAGATAGGAAACGATCTTCACTGAACATACCACGAGCAATCCCCGACTGGTTTGTCACCAATACCAGTTGGTAGCCCATATCTTTCAGTTTCTTGGTCGCTTCAAATACGCCATCAACAAACTCAAAATCGTGCTCATCATGAACATAGCCGTGATCGATGTTAATCACGCCATCTCGGTCTAAAAAGACTGCTGGTTTTGCCAAAATATGCTTCTCTATGTACTTTACTTTACAAGAATTATTGCACGCTTTATTTCTTTCATCACTATCTAATTACTAATCGATTGAGCAAAAGATACGTTTAGACGTCTAGACGTAAAAATATCTATTGACAGAAAACATGTAAGACCATAGCATCATCTACTAAATGAGATGTAGCTCAACATTATCTGCTGCTCTTCATCTAATCTGATAGCGGGTCTCTCGATGATTGAAATTAATCAAGTAAATAAGGTGTTCTACCAAGGCAGTAAGGAAATACATGCCTTAAAGGAGATCAACCTTCATATTCCACAGGGAACAATCTTTGGTGTTATTGGCTCATCGGGAGCAGGGAAAAGTACGCTTATTCGTTGTGTAAACATGTTAGAAGCACCGACAACAGGCTCGATTGTTGTTGATGGTGTCGATCTCACAACACTAAGTAAATCGCAACTTAGCGAAGCTCGCCGTAACATCGGTATGATCTTCCAACATTTCAACCTACTGTCATCGCGTACGGTTTTTGACAACGTTGCTCTGCCACTTGAGCTGGCAGGCAAAGATAAAGCGCACATCAGCACTAAAGTGACTGAGCTGCTAAAACTGGTCGGCCTTGAAGATAAGCATGAAAGCTACCCTTCAAACCTAAGTGGTGGTCAAAAGCAGCGTGTTGCGATCGCACGCGCTCTTGCGTCTGATCCAAAAGTTCTTCTGTGTGATGAAGCGACTAGCGCATTGGATCCGGCAACCACTCAGTCGATTCTAGAGCTGCTAAAAGAGATCAACCGCAAGCTTAACATCACTATGCTTTTGATTACTCACGAAATGGACGTGGTAAAAAGCATCTGTCACGAAGTAGCGATCATTGGTGATGGCGAGCTGGTCGAAAAAGGGACTGTCGGTGAAATTTTCGCTCATCCTAAAACAGAACTGGCGCATCAATTCATTCGTTCTACACTCGACTTGTCGATTCCAGAAGATTACCAAGTTCGCTTGCAAGCAACGCGTGTTGAAGGCAGTTACCCATTGGTTCGTCTAGAGTTCACTGGTGCAACAGTCGATGCTCCTCTGATGACGCAAATTGCCCGTAAATTCAACATTGATGTCAGCATTCTCAGCTCTGACCTCGATTACGCCGGTGGTGTGAAATTCGGCATGATGGTCGCAGAACTATTTGGTAATGAACAAGATGACAATGCAGCGATTGAGTTCCTGCGTGAGCACAAGGTAAAAGTAGAGGTGCTAGGCTATGTCCTTTAATGAAATTTCACAGTGGCTGAGCTTAAACAGCAATCTACTTATCGGCGCGACTTGGGATACTATCTACATGGTTGCTGTGGCGGGCATTGTTGGCTTTGCCGTTGGTATTCCACTCGGTGTGATTCTGCATATCACCAAGAAAGGTGGCTTACTTGAGAACACGAAACTAAACAGTGTACTCGGCGCTATTGTTAACGTGGGTCGTTCCGTTCCTTTCCTAGTACTGATGGTGGCTATTATTCCAGTTACTAAACTGTTAGTCGGCACATTTATCGGTACAACAGCAGCCATCGTGCCTCTTACAATCGGCGCGATCCCATTTGTTGCTCGCCTTATCGAAGGTGCTCTACTTGAAGTCCCAACGGGATTAGTTGAAGCAGCGCAATCGATGGGCGCAACTCCGATTCAAATTATTTCTAAGGTACTGCTTCCTGAAGCAATGCCTACCATCGTTAACTCGGTAACCATTACACTCGTCACGCTTGTCAGTTACTCAGCAATGGCAGGAACGGTTGGCGGTGGCGGTCTCGGTGACGTCGCCATTCGATACGGTTTCCACCGCTATGACGTGGTCATTATGGCCGTGACTGTGGTAATGCTTATCGTGCTAGTTCAGATCATTCAATCCATTGGTGATGCGATTGTTCGTCGTGTCGATCACCGCTAAGAACACAATAAAGAATACTCACAGATTTAATTTATAAGGAGATAGTGATGAAATTCAGTCTTAAAGGTCTATTAACTATCGCAGCTGCTGCATCAGCATTGGTACTAGCAGGTTGTGGTGAAAAAGAAGCAGATACTAGCAAGATCAAAGTTGGTGTTATGGCTGGTGCAGAGGCACAAGTGGCTGAAGTTGCTGCTAAAGTCGCTAAAGAAAAATACGGCCTAGATGTAGAGCTGGTTACTTTTACTGATTACGTAACACCAAACGCAGCACTAGACGATGGCTCTATCGACATCAACGCGTTCCAACACAAGCCATACTTAGATCAGCAAGTTGCCGATCGCGGTTACAAACTGACTATCGCGGGTAACACGTTTGTTTACCCAATCGCAGGTTACTCTAAGCAAGTGAAAGCGGTAGACGAAATTCAAGAAGGTGCTCGTATCGCAGTACCTAACGACCCAACAAACCTAGGTCGTTCACTGATTCTACTTGAGCAACAAGGACTGCTGAAACTACGTGAAAACGTTGGTCTACTAGCAACAGTGCGCGACATTGTTGAAAACCCGAAAAACATCACTATCGTAGAGCTAGACGCAGCACAGCTACCACGCTCTCTAGATGACGTTGCGCTTTCTGTTATCAACACAACTTACGCAAGCTCTATCAACCTAACACCACAAAAAGACGGTGTATTCGTTGAAGACAAAGAGTCTCCATACGTAAACCTAATCGTGTCGCGTGAAGACAACGCACAAGCGGAAAACGTCCAAAACTTTGTTAAGTCGTACCAGACTGAAGAAGTTTACACAGCGGCTTCTGACATTTTCCAAGGTGGCGTAGTTAAAGGTTGGTAATCACTTACTTTTGCTGACATAAGCTCTCAAGGGTTGACGTAATGTCAGCCCTTTTCTTTTGGCGGCGCAGCTCTTAGCCGCTCGAAATAGTCATCAATGATGGCTTCATAACGTCCGTCATCCTTCATTTCTCTTAGCACTTGGTCAAACTGGTCTCTTAACCACTGATGCTCTTTCAGCTTAGAAAACGCGATGTAACTTGGCGTGGCCTCGATTGGCGGCGAGAGTATTTCCAGTGCTTGTTCCATTTGTTCACTAGCCAGAATGCTTCGCGCACCAAAATCATTATTTACCCACACATCAGCACGCCCCGTCCTGACCAAGCGAGCGCAATCTTCAGTTCGGTTGCGCCAAAAGACTAATCTAAAACGTCCACCTGCCAATAAGGCATCCATCTGTTTACCATAACTGACCCTATTGACAGCGCAGATAGCGACAGACGAAACATCACGGGATAAAAAGTCGTAGCTACTTATCTTACTACTTCTTTTTACCACTAAGCTGATATTCTGCGTAAACAAGATCTCATTAGAGTAATCGGCAAACTTTTCGCGTGTTGGATTTTTAAATGCGGTAAAGATAGCGTCGGCACGACCAAACTGAACATTACTCAAGGCTCGTGCCCAAGGTAAAACTTCTATTGATATCTGGACATCGAGTTCATCAAACACGGCCTCAACAAGCTCGACGGCCACACCAGATAACTCCCCTTCGCGATGGACGATATAGGGTGGATAGTCAAGCGTGACTAACTGCACTGTGGTTGAACTGACTGCGGGAAGAGAGCACAACCATATCAATAGCGACAAAGCCCAAAGCTTACCCATGCTCGTTGGCTTGTATTACGGAATGATATGAGCCTGAAGAAAGCTCGGGATTGGAAAGAGCTGAGTTTGTTGAATCATTTTACCTCCAAGGCATAGCGCTCTACCGATAAGTAAAGTTCACCACTATCACTTGTCAACTCCTCAGACTGTTCAGAAAATCTATAGGTACAAAAAAGCCGGAGCAATGAGCTCCGGCTAAATCGTTCAATAAAGTACGTGTGATTAAGGCGTGTAGTACGTCGCCGCACCAGGACCTACAGGTAGACCTAAGATAAACACCCAAACGTAGAACAGTAAACTCCAACCCACGATGAACACGATTGAGTAAGGTAGCATGGTCGCAATAAGCGTACCGATACCTAGGTTCTTCATGTATCGCGTTGCTACAGCAAGGATAAGACCAAAGTAGCTCATCATAGGCGTGATGATGTTAGTAGTAGAATCACCGATACGGTAAGCCGCTTGAATAGTTTCTGGCGCGTAGCCAACCAGCATCAACATAGGAACAAAGATTGGTGCTGTTACTGCCCATTGTGCAGATGCTGAACCTATCATTAGGTTGATGAAGCCACACATAAGAATGAAGGCGAAGAACAGCATTGGGCCAGTTAGGCCAATCTCTTGTAGGAAGCTTGCCCCTGCAACAGCGAAGACTTGACCAAAGTTAGTCCACTTGAAGAATGCCACAAATTGAGCTGCGAAGAATACCAGTACAATGTACATGCCCATTGAAGACATAGACTTAGACATTGCATCGATAACATCGCGATCTGTCTTCATCGTGCCAACAACTTTACCGTAAACAAAGCCAGGTACAGCAAAGAATACAAAGATAAAGGCTACGATACTCTTCAGGAATGGTGAACCAGCAATGGTACCTGCGTCAGAGCGAAGGATGCCGTCTGCTGGAACGACTGTCCAAGCAAGAAGCGCTGAAACAACTAATACCACAAGACCTGCAAGCTTAAGACCTTTTTTCTCTACAGCAGTTAGACCACCCATTTTATCTTGAGATAGGTCTTCTGACGCTTCTTCATCATTGTATTTACCTAGCTTAGGCTCAACGATTTTTTCAGTAACAAAAGCACCAGTGATTGCAATAAAGAAAGTCGACACAAACATGAAGTACCAGTTAACTTCAGGTCCAACTGTGTAGGTTGGGTCAATCATTTGCGCTGCAGTTTCTGTAATACCAGATAGCAGTGGGTCAACAGTACCGATTAGCAGGTTTGCAGAGTAGCCACCAGAAACACCAGCGAATGCCGCAGCAAGACCGGCTAGAGGGTGACGACCTAAAGAGTGGAATAGCATTGCAGCTAGCGGGATAAGTACCACGTAACCTAGCTCAGATGCCGTATTAGAAATGATACCTGCGAATACAACCGTTACAGTAACCATGCGCTTAGATGCGCCCATTACCATACCGCGCATTGCTGCCGATAATAGACCAGAGTGTTCAGCGATAGCGACACCTAGCATAGCAACTAGCACAGTACCTAGCGGTGCAAAACCAACAAAGTTTTTCACTAGGTTAGTAACGATTAGCTCCAAACCATCAGCATTTAAAAGGCTGACAACGTGGATCATGCCGTCTGCTGCACGACCTTTCGCACCTTCAGGGCGCGGGTCCATAACAGATACTTCAAAGTAACCTGCAATACCAGATAGGACTAAGATAGCTAAACAGAAGATGGCGAATAGAGTGATAGGATGGGGTAATAGGTTCCCCAAATATTCAACAGCGTCTAAGAAACGCGTAAATAGCGGTTTCTTAGGTGAATTTTGTTTAATTGAAGCAGATGAACTCATCTGTTCCCTCCTTGTAGTTATTCCTGCGCAAATGTGACAAAAATGTTCCAAATGCCAGCGCAGGGTACTCGACAAAATACTCAATTAGAAATGCAAAATGTTACAAAGTGTGTAACAAATCATATTATTTAACGCATTTTGCACAAATAATTAGCAAATATCACCAAAACAAAACCAAATAACAGAATTATAATTTATATAAATACATTCATTCTGTTTATTTAATGGCCTTTAAGTCGTTGATTGGTATAAGGAGGAAACTCAACCACCAAAGAGAGGCATAAATTACGCTTATCTATAACCAAGCACTCTGGTGGTTTAAGAGAGGGGGAAAAGCCTCAAACTGCGATAGTCAAAAATGAGAGCTTTATCCTGTTGAGATTGGAGGCTACTTTTGCACCGCTTTAAATCTTGGATTGGTTTTGCAGATAACGTACAAACGCCCTCTTCTTTTGACGATTTGACAATCAGGATGGCGATTTTTAGCACTCTTAAGAGATTTTACGACCTTCATTTACTTGTCCCCTTTAGAAAATTGACCAAATCGACGCTTAAAGTTAGCGACACGACCTTCCTGATGAATGACACGCTGCTTACCTGTGTAGAAAGGGTGGGATTTAGAAGAGACTTCAATCGTAAAGTACGGATAGGTTTTGCCATCTTTCCACTCAATAGTGCGGTCAGTTTGCAATGTTGAACCGATAAGGAAGTACTCATCAATGCTTGTATCATGGAAAACCACGGTTCGGTATTCAGGGTGAATGTTGGGTTGCATAATTACCTCAATAGAAACTGTTATGTTATAACATTTTAAATAATAATCATTATCAACAAGTTTTACTAGGCTTTTTTGTGATACTTTTTCCGCATCACCAAATTGAGAGAAAAGAGATGTATTCCATAGCGCCAATCGGTTTTATTGAAAGCCCATATAAAGAGAAGTTCGCCGTACCTCGACAACCGAGCTTAGTGCCTGCTGCTCGATCGCGAGTAAAACTAGTTGGAGAGACGAATAGTCCAGCGGCTGTGCGCGGATTGGAACAATTCTCCCATGCTTGGTTATTGTTTTTGTTTGATCAGAATTTAGAAGCCGGATGGAAACCAACAGTGCGCCCACCTCGTTTGGGCGGCAATGAGCGTATTGGTGTGTTTGCTTCACGTTCGACTTTTCGCCCGAATGGCATTGGTATGTCAGCAGTAGAAGTTAAAGGTATCAGCAAGGAAGGCGATCAGATCTATTTGGATCTGGGTAACGTGGACTTGGTCGATGGCACGCCAATTGTTGATATCAAGCCATACATCCCCTATTCAGATTCTATTGCAGAGGCACAAGGTGGCTATGCAGCAGACGAACCTGAAAAATCACAGGTCGACTTCTCTCCAGTCGCTCTGGCAGCACTCGAAAAGCGTGGCGATACTGAGTATGTCAAAACGGTGATCGAGCAGGTTCTGGCACAAGACCCTCGCCCTGCGTACAAAAAGAACAAGCCTGATAGTAAAGAATATGCGGTAAATTTGTTCGATATGAATGTGAAGTTTACCGTTAACGATAACTTAATAACGGTTACTGCGATTGAAAGCTTTTGACAATGGCATTTGGCTGATATTATAAGCGGCTAACAATTTTCCCCTCGTGGGACTTCCATACTCCTGTCCATTCTGGCTTGAGTATCTAACTTTAATAAACGGATAAGTTAAATGCGTACCAGTAATTATCTTCTTTCTACTCTGAAGGAGACTCCAAACGACGCAGAAGTAGTGAGCCACCAGCTCATGCTACGTGCAGGTATGATCCGTAAGCTGGCTTCAGGTCTCTACACCTGGCTACCTACTGGTCTACGTGTACTGCGTAAAGTCGAAAACATCGTTCGTCAAGAGATCGACAATGCAGGTGCAGTCGAAACATTGATGCCCGTTGTTCAGCCGTTTGAACTATGGGAAGAGACAGGCCGCAGCGAGAAGATGGGTCCTGAGCTACTTCGCTTTACTGACCGACACACTCGTCCGTTTGTTCTTAGCCCAACAGCTGAAGAAGTGATCACTAGCCTAGTGCGCAATGAAGTGAGCTCTTACAAACAGCTACCGCTAAACCTGTACCAAATCCAAACTAAGTTCCGTGATGAGCGTCGCCCACGTTTTGGCGTAATGCGTGCACGCGAATTCTGCATGATGGATGCGTACAGCTTTGATATTGATAAAGAAGGTCTACAGAAGTCTTACGATGCAATGCACGATGCTTACTGTAAAGCCTTCGACCGTATGGGACTTGAGTACCGCCCAGTACTGGCTGACTCAGGTGCTATCGGTGGTAGCGGTTCTCAAGAGTTCCACGTACTTGCGGAAAGTGGTGAAGACCTAATTGCCTTCTCTACTGAGTCTGACTACGCGGCGAACATCGAAAAAGCCGAAGCACTTGCTCTGGCTGACGAAGCTGCGGCTCCAACTCAAGAGATGACGCTAGTTGACACGCCAAACGCAAAGACAATTGCTGAGCTTGTTGAACAGTTTGAGTTGCCAATCGAGAAGACGGTTAAGACGCTATTTGTTAAAGCATCTGATGACGTTGACGCTGACCTAATCGCGCTTATCATTCGTGGCGACCACGAACTGAACGAAGTGAAAGCGGAAAACCTTCCTCAAGTTGCCGCTCCTCTAGAGATGGCAACAGAAGAAGAGATCCGTGCCCTAATCGGCGCTGGCCCTGGTTCACTAGGCCCTGTAGGTCTTAAACTGCCATTCATCGTTGACCGCACTGTTGCTGTAATGAGTGACTTTGGCGCAGGCGCTAACGTAGACGACAAGCACTACTTCGGTATCAACTGGGGTCGTGATGTTGAGCTTGGCCAAGTTGAAGACTTACGTAATGTAGTTGAAGGTGATCCAAGCCCTTGTGGTAAAGGTACCATCGCACTGAAACGTGGTATCGAAGTAGGTCATATCTTCCAACTAGGTAATGTTTACTCTCAAGCAATGAACTGTGGCGTTCTTGGTCCAGACGGTAAAAACGTTATCCTAGAAATGGGTTGTTACGGTATCGGTGTTTCTCGTGTTGTTGCGTCTGCAATTGAACAGAACCACGATAAGTACGGCATCATCTGGCCTGACGCACTTGCACCTTTCCAAGTCGCGATCGTTCCAATGAACATGCACAAGTCAGAAGAAGTGAAAGAAGCTGCTGAGAAGCTGTACGCTGAACTGACGGCAATGGGCATCGAAGTGCTATTCGACGACCGTAAAGAGCGCCCTGGCGTAATGTTCTCTGATATGGAGCTAATCGGCGTTCCTCACACTATCGTCATTGGCGACCGTTCAATGAAAGAAGGTAACTTCGAGTACAAGAACCGCCGTTCTGGTGAGAAAACCGCTGTTGCAATGGCTGATATCGTTGAGCATGTTAAAGCTCAGCTAGCGTAAGTTAGCCCCTAGAAATACAGAAGGCCGATGGAGACATCGGCCTTTTTTCTATTTTACTTTTTTGGCAAAGCCATTATAAAACGGCGCCTCTTGGGTTAGCCCTGTCAGTTTGCCAGTTTTACTGAACTTAAAGTAAAACGTCGATTCAAACTCCAGTGGCTTGAAATGATTTTCTGCTACTTTGTGTAACGCATAGGCGTCTTGCTGGTAACCTTGAATATAGAGCAACCCATTACGAATAAAGACATCAGCATAAAAATCTTCACTGTATTGATATCTTCCAATCAGTGGCTTTAACTCTTCGAGGTCTACTTTCAACACTTCGGTTTGATAGAGTGGAAAGTCAATCCAACCTTCTGTAAGCGAAACCGCGCGTAATATCTCTTGCGCAAGCTGATCGCCTCTTTGACCATTGGTCAAAACTACCGCCCCGGTACCAAGCTTCGGATAGAGGACAAAGTGCCCTTCAAAGCCGTGGTTGATTCCGCCGTGGAACACATAGCCTTCTTTGCTACTATGATTACGGAAAAAGCCAAGTCCCATAAAGCTTGTCCCAGGGTAATCAATTTGCTGGATACTCTCTTGGCTTAGCCAGGACTCATCGTCTCCAATGTACGCTTGGTGAACGGCCAGAAGCATACGAGTCAGATCTGTAGGCGTTGTCCACAAACCAGCCGCACTTTTAGCCGCGTATTTGTGCCACCCTTTTGCAACCCATTCGCCATATCGGTGAGCGTGGGCAAACTTTGTGTTCTCTTGATTTTCTGTAGGCTGAACAAAACTAGAGTTGACCATTTTTAATGGCTCAAACACTTCCTGATCCGCTATCACTTCGAACGGCTTATCGTAAACCTGTTCAAGAATGTGCTGGACGAGAATGTAACCGCCATTGGAGTAATGATAGTCCCCCACTACAAACTCTTGCTTTAAAACACCAAGCTTGGAATCGCTACGAGTAAAGATATTCAGCTTAGGGAGCGCTTGATCGCTCTCGACCCCCATATAACCTGTATGGTTAAAACCCGCTTTATGTGACAATAACTGACGCAGCGTAACAGGAGACGTTACTACTTTTGCAAACTCCGGTGCAAGCAGGGGCTGGATGTACTCATCTAACGTTAGTAAACCTTTCTCCATGGCTCTCAAAGTGATCAGAGTGGTGACGGGTTTACTCATTGAGGCCACTTGATAGCGGGTATCAGTGCTAGCTAGTTGACCTGATTTATGGCTCAAACCATGGCTGAATTGCCACTCTTTTTGACCCTCTTTGAATGTACTAACACTCACACTGGGGATCTGCCAAAACGCCATTCGTTCAGCTAATGAGTAACGTAACTCGGGATTAGACGCATACTTATAACTGGCGACTAAGTTAGAAAATGCCTCTGGCTGCTGTGCCAGTACTGACGAGCTGAACAGCACAATGGACAGTAAAAAGCCTCTCATAAACACCTACCTTAAATAATAAAAAACCCATTGATATTATTTTTATATCAATGGGTTAAATATAAACTTTCGACTTGTTCTCAATGATTTTAGAAGCACATCTCGAAATTTGGATTATTACTCTAACGGTTCGGTAGGTGCCTGACTGGCCACTTTTTTGGGCGCATAAGCGACGTCAGCCAGTTCATCGGCATTACCATCGATCAGCTCACCAAAATGGAAAATGCCAAACTCGCCCGGCTTCATTCGGTGCCAAGTTTCATTCCCCGTCAGCGGTTGAGTCACAATGACAGACACGATGTCATTAGGCGTTGTTTCTTCTTGGAAGTTGATTTCCACATCTTCATCAAGTAACGCGGCTTTACCAAATGGCGCACGACGGGTGATCCAATAAAGGTGGTTAGTACAGTAGGTCATGACATACTCACCGTCTGAAAGCAGCATGTTAAACACGCCCTTCTCTCTCAGCTTGTCACAGCACTCGGCAACAAAACGAAACACCCCCACCATATCTTGCGGTGGCTCTGGATACTCATCTTCCATCTGCTTTAGCAACCAACAGAATGAAAGCTCACTATCTGTCTGCCCAACTGGGCGATGTCTACCCGTTACTAAGTCTTGGTAATCGCTCAATTGACCATTATGAGCAAAGGTCCAATAACGTCCCCACAGTTCACGGGTAAAGGGGTGGGTATTTTCAAGATTCACTGCACCGCGATTCGCCTGACGAATATGGCTTATCACCGCACAGCTTTTAATCGGATAATTCTGTACCAGCTCAGCGATCTTTGAATCGCAACTTGGGTTCGGATCTTTGAAATTACGAAAGCCTTTGCCCTCGTAGAAAGTGATTCCCCAACCATCACGGTGCGGACCGGTATTACCGCCGCGCTGCATCAGCCCGGTAAAACTAAAACAGATATCGGTTGGCACATTGGCGCTCATTCCGAGCAGTTCACACATGGTTTACTACACTCCCTTAATCCTTGCGTGCGGTTTCTTCTTTAATAGCACAAGCGCCAGCGAATTCGCTAGCGCTTATAGTTATATAAAAGATGCTTTCGACAATTAAGCGTTTTCCATCTCTTTTTCGATCAGTTGAATCACAATGTGGATGATCTTGATGTGAATCTCTTGAATTCGGTCAGCGTAACCAAAGTGAGGAACACGGATTTCGATGTCCGCTAGGCCTACCATTTTACCGCCATCTTTACCCGTTAGGGCGATGGTTTTCATGCCTTTAGCTTTCGCTGCATCAATCGCTTTTAAGATGTTACCTGAGTTACCCGAGGTTGATAGGCCAAATAGCACATCACCTTTGGCACCCACAGCTTCAACATAACGAGAAAATACGTGGTCGTAACCAAAGTCATTACTTACACATGATAAGTGGCTTGGATCAGATATAGCGATACCTGGTAAACCCGGACGATTTTCGCGATAGCGACCCGTTAGCTCTTCTGCAAAATGCATGGCATCACAGTGTGAACCGCCGTTACCACAAGAAAGCACTTTACCACCTTGCTTAAATGAATCAGCCAGCATCTTCGCTGCCGCTTCAATTTGCGCAATGTTGTTTTCATCGCTTAAAAACTTATTCAGAACGTCAGCAGCTTCAGTCAATTCGTTTTTAATTAGGTCCTGGTACATAGGTTAATCTCTAATTTTTTGTAATAAATAGTTCTGTGTGAAATACAGAAAACGTTACCTACAGAGTTTACTCAAACAATTCTCACTGTCGATAGCTTGCTAATAACAATTCCCGCTTTGTTGCAAATCTTGGTTCACAAAAACCGCATAGCCCATCATTTTTAGACTTTTCACTCTACTTAGATCACTTTTTAAGCAAATACCGGTTTTACATTTTATTAATATTTTGATTACACTTAACTGGTTAGACCTCTTACATGTTATCGGCATAAAACAGATTAAATTCCGCCGTAATAAGGAACATAAATATGGACATCTTGCTCTCTCTACTTGGCTTTACCGCAGTTCTCGCGATCTGCTTGTATCACCGCAGTTCACTGCTGCTCTCCATCGCAGCATTAACTGCCACAATGGTTGTGCTCTCTATCTTTGGTAGTGCTGGCTCTCTTAGTTGGATCTTATTCATCGCTGCCATTGCAACCCTAGCAGTACCATCCATCAGACAGTCGCTAATTAGTAAAAAAGCCCTTGCTCTATTTAAGAAGGTGCTTCCTGCCATGTCGCAGACAGAAAAAGAAGCGCTTGATGCCGGTACAGTTTGGTGGGAAGCAGAGTTGTTCAAAGGTAAGCCTGACTGGAAAAAGTTGCACGACATTCAAAAGCCTCAGCTAAGCGCCGAAGAGCAAGCCTTCTTAGATGGCCCAGTGAACGAAGTCTGCGCTATGGTCAATGACTACAAAGTGACTCACGAGCTAGCCGACTTACCACCTGAAGTTTGGCAATACCTAAAAGACAATAAGTTCTTTGCCATGATCATTAAGAAGAAATACGGCGGCCTTGAGTTTTCAGCTTACGCTCAATCTCTGGTACTGCAAAAGCTAACAGGTGTCTCTAGCGTGCTTTCTTCGACAGTTGGCGTACCTAACTCATTAGGCCCTGGCGAACTGCTGCAACACTACGGTACAACAGAGCAAAAAGATTACTACCTACCTCGTCTTGCAGAAGGTAAAGAGATTCCATGTTTTGCTTTAACTAGCCCTGAAGCTGGATCTGACGCAGGCTCTATTCCTGATTTCGGTGTGGTATGCAAAGGACAATGGGAAGGCAAAGAAGTGTTAGGTATGCGCCTGACTTGGAACAAGCGTTACATTACTTTAGCGCCTGTTGCGACTGTTCTAGGTCTAGCCTTTAAACTACGCGATCCTGAAGGATTACTTGGCGAGCAACAAGATCTAGGCATCACCTGTGCTTTGATCCCGACTCATCTAAAAGGTGTTGAAATCGGTAATCGTCACTTCCCGCTTAACGTTCCATTCCAAAACGGTCCAACACGCGGTGAAGACCTATTTGTGCCACTCGACTTTATCATTGGCGGCCCGAAAATGGCCGGACAAGGCTGGCGTATGCTGGTTGAGTGTCTGTCAGTAGGTCGAGGCATCACTCTACCGTCAAACTCTACCGGTGGGATTAAAACAGCTGCATTAGCAACAGGAGCTTATGCAAGAATTCGTCGTCAGTTCAAACAACCTATTGGTCACATGGAAGGGGTTGAAGAGCCGTTAGCACGTTTAGGTGGTAATGCCTACGTAATGGACGCGGCAAGTACCTTGACCGTTGCAGGTATCGACCTTGGCGAAAAACCATCAGTTATCTCAGCGATCGTCAAATATCACTGTACACACAGAATGCAGCGTAGCGTTATTGATGCGATGGACATTGTTGGTGGTAAAGGTATCTGTATGGGGCCAGCAAACTTCCTTGCGCGTGGCTATCAAGGTGCACCAATTGCCGTTACTGTTGAAGGCGCAAATATCTTAACCCGCTCTATGATTATCTATGGTCAAGGCGCGATTCGCTGCCATCCATATGTTCTAGAAGAAATGAACGCCGCTTACTCAGATTCCTCTGATGCTCTAGATAAGTTTGATAGTGCATTGGCAGGCCACGTGAGCTTCACGATGAGTAATCTCGTTCGCAGCCTATGGTTAGGTCTGACCGATGGTCGTTTCTCTGATGCGCCAGTGAAAGATTCAACCACTCGTTACTACCAGCAGTTGAACCGCTACAGCGCTAACATCGCTTTCCTATCTGATATTTCAATGGCTGTTCTAGGTGGCTCACTAAAACGTAAAGAGCGCTTGTCTGCACGCTTAGGCGACATTCTAAGTCAACTGTACTTAAGCTCAGCTACGCTAAAACGCTATGAAAGTGATGGTCGTATTGTAGAAGATCTTCCGCTTGTACACTGGGGCCTACAAGATAGTCTGAAACAGACTGAAATCGCTGTCGATGAGTTCTTAGCCAACTTCCCGAATAAATGGTTGGGTAAAGCACTGCGCGTTTTAATTATGCCATTTGGTCGAGTACGCAAAGCACCAAGCGACAAGCTAGATAGCCAAGTAGCGCAGATCCTACAAACGCCAAGCGAAACTCGCTCTCGCATTGGTCGTTACCAGTATTTTGAAGCGAGTGAATTCAATGCCGTTGGTCGTATCGAACAAGCACTTGAAATCATCCTTAAAGCAGAGCCTGTTTTCGATAAGATTTGTAAAGAGACAGGTAAACGCCGCCCATTCTTGCGTCTAGATGAGGTTGCAGCAATCGGGCTAGAAAAAGGGATTATCGATACTAACCAAGCGAAACTGCTGCGTGAAGCTGAAGAACAACGACTATACGTCATCAATGTTGATGACTTCAGCCCTGAGGAGCTAGCAGCAAAGCCTCAACCGCAGCTTTCTTCAGCAATGGATGAAGTCGCGTAAACCTTTACTTAAAACGAAACACATAATTACGAACAAGGGCTGCATTTGCAGCCCTTTTATTATCACCCCAATGTTAGTTACTACTGCGAGTATTAGTTGCAACTAACATCATCGGCGTTTTTATTCGTTGGATACGACGGTTCGTACGCGAAAAATATTACTTCTTCGGCATTTCCAATTGCATCTCAGGAATCGCTTGCTTACTCGCCTTAAGCTTACGTCTAACGAACCAGACCACTAAGCCGAGAATAACCACCACAACGTTACCGACGCCAATAACAATCATAGTACGAGTACGCTTTTCTTCGCGCATTTGAATCAATTGCATTTCTTCTAACAGCTTCTGCTGTTTAAGGCGCTCTTCTTCCTGCAATCGGCGCGTCTCCGCCATATCAACTTCCGCCACCACACTATAGGTGTGATCTGTTAAAGGGAAAATCAGCGGTCGCTCTGAACCCATCTCTGTCGCAAACGCTTCGCCAGTCCATGAATAAAGGCCAATCGCCTCACTATACGGAATTTCCAGTTCAAGTTTATTGCTTTCCGCTTGTGCCGAACCTTGCACAGACGTTAGTTCACCACTAGGGGAAGTATGCTCAACATGGCCTGCGATTGAGCCGGGCAAAATCATTCCCTGCTCGCCAGCCATAACAATACGGTTAGGACTCATTGCGTCGCGAGACTGGATAAAGGTGGTTTGTAAAGGTGTCGGATACACTAGCACTTCTTGCTCTTGAGCACGCAGAAATACACCATTACCCGAAGTAATTCTTACTCGATACTTACCCGGAGCACTCGTAATCGGCAAAGAGACCGTGAATATACCGTCACCCGCTACTTCATCAAGCCCTTGCCCATCATCGGCAAATTCACCAATCACTTCTGGGATAGGTTTGGCTTCTTTAATCAGCTCATCTTCATTTTCAATATATTTGGTAAAGGTCACTTTAAGTTTGACCCGGTCAAGGAAGTCACGCAGTACCAAAGGTTGGTCATCTGACGTCAATCTGGCGTTAAACTTAATTGACTCCCCTTGGAAAAGGCGATTAGGGAGTTGGTCGGTAGTCAACTCTAGGTGAGAGATGAGCTTAATTTTATTCTTCGGTGTGACTCGACCAATCGCTTGCCACGGCCCGGGCATTGGGTTATCAATCGAGACGATATCCATTGAGGACTCTTGATACCAACGAACATTATCTGGGCTACGCCACGCGTAATACTTTTTACCATCAGGTCTAACAAGGACCACTGGCTGAGAGCTTTTTGCGCGATAGATAACGAAGGTAATCTGTTTGATCGAGGGATCAACTCTAAAACGGTTATCCAATAACGACATTGAGGACTCTTCAGCGCTATAACCTAACGCGCTAAACAACATAGCGACTATGGCAATCCAAATCCTCAACATCCTTTCTCCTATTGACGCCAGAGGCAGCTTCCGCTTTTCTCGACGATATCTAATCTACTTTGATGGGCTTCTATTTCATCGGCGCTTGCACGTAAAACCTTTAGCGCTTTTCGTCCACTTGCCGCACGTTTTATCGCTTCACCGCCCTCTTCACTGCCATTTCCGGCATTAAACTGCAAAGAGGTCTGCCCACCTGTCATTAACAGGTATACGTCGGCCAGAATCTCCGCATCGAGCAAAGCCCCGTGGAGCGTACGGTGCGAGTTATCAATGCCGTATCGATCACATAACACATCAAGGTTGTTTCGCTTGCCTGGGAAGATCTTCTTCGCCATGGCGAGCGTATCGGTCACCTTACAGTAGTCGACCGTTTTACCAATCTGCGGATCGAGCATTCCAAACTCATAATCCATAAAGCCGGTATCGAAGGGCGCGTTGTGCGCCACCAGCTCAGCATCTTTGATGAATTCAAGAAACTCTGCGTGAACATCTTGGTACTCTGGCTTGTCGACCAAGAATTCATCGGTAATACCGTGGACTTCTACTGCATCAGGTTGAATGTCTCGATCTGGCTTAATATACACATGAAAGTGTCGTCCAGTCAGCTTGCGGTCGATAATTTCAACCGCACCGATCTCGATAATGCGATGGTCTTGGTAATGAGGCCCGCCTTCGCGGTTCATACCGGTTGTTTCGGTATCGAGTACCACGATACGGTGTTGCTTAGAATTGTTGCTAGTATTCATAACAAAATGTGTGTCAGACTATGCCAATAATGTGCTTAACCCAATAGTATCAAATCATGACGAAACAGGTGGAAATTTTCACTGATGGTTCCTGCTTAGGCAATCCTGGCCCTGGTGGTTACGGTGTGGTTCTTCGCTACAAGCAAACCGAGAAAACTTTGGCTAAAGGCTATACACTCACGACCAATAACCGCATGGAGATGTTGGCGACCATTGTTGCACTGCAAGCCCTTAAAGAGCCATGCGATGTGATTCTCACCACAGATAGCCAGTATGTTCGCCAAGGCATTACCCAGTGGATTCATAACTGGAAAAAACGCGGCTGGAAAACCGCAGATAAAAAACCCGTCAAGAACGCCGATCTTTGGCAAGCACTCGACAAAGAAACCGAACGTCACAGCGTTGACTGGCGTTGGGTTAAAGGTCACGCTGGCCATCGCGAAAACGAAATGTGTGACGAGCTAGCAAGAGCAGCCGCAGAAAATCCGACTGAAGAAGACAGCGGCTACAAACCCAGCTAGCAAAACTCAATGACTTTGCTTATTCGATACTTTGTAATTGACGCTAACTGGCGTCAATTTTCTTTTTAACTTCCAATGTGGCTTAATCGGCTTAAGTGGATAAGTTCGTTTACGTGCGACGATAAAATACAAACTGCCCATCGGCGATGCCCAATCACCCAGGCTATTCTCAAGCCATGTCCACATCGTGCGATATTTCTGCATCGGGAACAGGGCATAGCTATCGCACTCAATCACTTGATAATTGAGTAACCCTAGCCAATCTCTAATGCGATTTGGTGTAAACATCCTACCACTCCACGGAAGGTTGTTCCTTCTCCACGGCATCAAGCTCGCCAAGCCCGTAAAGCTGATTGGATTGAATCCAGTGATAATCACATAGCCATCATCAATCATCACCCTATCCACTTCGCGTAACATTCGATGCGGGTCATTACAGTAATCGAGCTGGTGTGCCATCAAAACTGCGTCGAAACTTTTTTCTAAAAAGGGCAAATCGTAGCCATCTGCGATGACATTATGCAACGGGTTCTGGATATCTAGATGAACTTGATGTTGAATATTACAATTGAAACTGGTTAACTCGCAGCTCAAGCCTCCCAGCTTTAGCAAATGATAACCGAACAGCTTAGGACACCATTCGTCAACGCGGGTTTGAATCGATTCATTCACCCACTGACCATTTTTAAGCTGAGACCATGAATGAGGCTTTTCAAGCTTTTTGCTGCTACGTGCTGGCTTCATAGTTACCTGCTTCACCCAAGCGTCTGTTGACCGATATACTGGAGACACAACCATGTTGAATATCAAAAGCATACCTGCATTTAATGATAATTACATCTGGCTGATCGAAAATAGCGATCGCCGTTGTGCTGTTGTCGATCCAGGTGACTCTGCGCCTGTTTTGGCGTATCTCAAAGAGCATAACTTGAGTTTAGAAGCGATTCTAATCACCCACCATCACAATGACCATATCGGCGGTGTACCAGAATTAGTAAGACAGTTTCCAGACGTGGACGTTGTCGGCCCAGCTAATGAACCCGTACCCACCTTGACGCATGCTGTTGATGCCGGCGACCAGATAGAGCTGTTTGATGAAGTCTTCTTTGTGCTTGGCTTAGAAGGTCATACTCGCGGCCATATCGGTTATGTAGGTGACGGTAAACTTTTCTGTGGTGATGTGCTGTTTTCAGCCGGTTGTGGGCGTGTTTTTGAAGGTACGATGAAGCAGATGCACACCTCCCTCACCAAACTAGCCGCTCTGCCAGAAGAAACCGAGGTCTACTGCGCACACGAATATACTGCAAGTAATGTTGCTTTCGCTCTTGCGGTAGAGCCAGACAATGAGCTTCTACAGCAGTATCGTGACGAGGTTAATCGGCTCAGAGCACAGAACAAGCCCACCTTACCGACAACAATTCGACGCGAGAAATGGATCAACCCTTTTCTGCGTACCGATCAGCAAACTGTCATCCGTTCTGTCGCAAATCGTACAGTTCAAAGCGACTCACTCGCGATTTTTAGCGCATTACGTGAGTGGAAGAACGATTTTTAACGTTTTGCCGCTTGTCACCTACTAATTGAGGCAAGTATTATCAGCAGCCAAATAAAAAAAGGGCTGTGCAATGCGAGTGAAACACAGCTGGGTATTAGCGCTATTATTATCAGGTTGTCAGCTTACCCAGCCGACTGACTCTGGAGAAGCCGTCTCTCCGGAAACAAACAATCCAACAGTTAAGCAAACTGAGCCAAGCGCTCAACCAGCAAAACCTATCGTCAAATCCGAGCCAGTGGTGACTCCACAGACACAACAAGATGTCTGGAAGCGTATCGCTATGCAATTAGAGATGCCTATCCCTGACCACAAGCTCGTTGATTACTACCGTACATGGTATCTGAAACACCCTAACCACCTAAAGACTGTCTCACAACGTGCCGAACCTTTCTTGTATCTTATTACCGAGAAGATCGAGCAACGTGATATGCCGTTAGAACTCGCACTATTGCCTGTGGTAGAAAGCTCTTTTGATGCTTTCGCCTACTCTCATGGCAGTGCTGCGGGTTTATGGCAATTCGTTCCGGGAACTGGTAAGCAACAAGGCCTAAAGCAAAACTTTTGGTACGACGGACGTCGTGATGTCGCGGCTTCAACTGATGCCGCGCTAGATTACCTAACCTATCTCAACAAACGTTTTGATGGAGAATGGACTCACGCCATTGCTGCCTACAACAGTGGCGGCGGACGAGTGTCTAGTGCAATTCGCAAAAACACCAAACTTGGCAAACCGACGGATTTCTTCTCACTTGATTTGCCTAAAGAAACCAGTGGTTACGTACCAAAGCTACTTGCTCTAGCTGACGTTGTCGCTAACCAAGAAAAGTATGGTATCAATATTCCAGCGATTGCTAACAAGCCTGTCGTTGAACTTGTTGACCCTAAAGAGCAACTTGATCTCGCCATAGCCGCTAACTACGCGGGTATCAGTGTTAAAGAGCTGCAAGGCCTCAACCCAGCATACAACCAATGGGCGACAGCACCGGACGGGCCTCACCAATTACTTCTTCCAAAAGATAGCGTCGCTAAGTTCAATCAAGCGGTAACAGAAAACCGTGGTAAAGGAATAAAGGTCGTTCGCTATAAGGTGAAGTCCGGCGATAGCCTGAGTGTCTTAGCACAAAAGTACAATACCACTGCTAACGTCATTCGTACCGCGAATAACCTCAGTGGCAACAACATTCGTGTCGGCCAACACTTGATGATCCCAACTTCGACACGTGACGACAAAGCTTATGCCCTTAGCGCATCGAACCGTTTAGCTAAGACACAAGCTAAGTCTCGTGGTCAATTTAAGCTCACGCACACAGTTCGCTCTGGCGATAGCTTATGGTCGATTGCTCGCGCCAACAAGGTCTCACATCAGTCATTAGCGAAGTGGAATGGTATGGGACCAAGAGACACCTTGCGCGTTGGTCAAAAACTGGTGATTTGGAAAAACAGCTCAGACGGCACCATTATCCGCACTGTGTTCTACAACGTACGCACTGGTGACACCATCAGTGGCATTGCGAGCAAATTTAAAGTCAAATCGAACGACATCGTTAAATGGAACGATCTCAGCAGACAGAAGTACCTTAAGCCAGGTCAGAAACTTAAGCTGTATGTAGACGTAACTAAGGTAAGTGTATGAACCCGTCAAGTAACCCGTTAATTATGCTAGTCGACATTTTCCGTTCGCCTAGCGCCTGTTTCTTAGCCCTCTACCAACGTGGTGCTTGGGGCTGGCAGCCGTACATTTTCTTGGTACTTTCCCCGTTTCTTTTCTGGGGCGCTTACTTCGACATGGTTGATTTCGAGTGGCTAAGGCAAGGGCTTGCAGCGCAACTGGCAGAAACCAACCCAAAACAGCTAGAACTGCTTGATGCCAATACCTTGATGGCGAGTGAAATCATTAGTGATATTGCTGGTAGAACGCTGACAGTTTTGATGCTTGCTTTCTGGTTCAATCTCGCGACAAAACCAAGCCAGCATCAGCATGGTTTCTGGAAATGGTTCGCAGCCAGCGCGGTGATCACTTTCCCTGCGATTATCGGTGACTTGGCAAGCTATGTGAGTGCGCTACTAAAACATGGCCAAGTCATGGTGTACGCCGCTGATTTAAATAGCCTCAACGGGTTGTTAAAGCTGCCACTAACCAACGAATGGTCACAATTTGCTAGCTCATTCCCACTATTACTGCCTTGGTACATTGCCTTAGGTTACGCTGCGGTAGGTACTTGGACTGAATTTGAACGCGGCCAGGCACTGGTTATTTCCGCGCTGCCTTGGCTTGCTTACTACCTAATTTGGGCACTTTACATCCTGATATTCTAAAGTGCTAAGCGAAAGCTAACTAAAATTGGATTATGATCAGAGGCGTCAGAGATTGGCGCCTCTGCTGTTTCTAGCGTTAAGCCACGATAAAAGACATGATCAAGTGGCAAGCCAGTCACAAACTGAGTGCGATTATCTGGTTGATAATCGACTTCTTTTAATCCTAGTGACGTTAGCGCTTTTGACATCACAGCAAAGCGCTCTTCACTCCAACTATTGAAGTCTCCGGCAACAATTATCGGGCCGTGATGCTGACTCAGCTCTTTAGTCAATACCGTTAACTGACGATGGTACTCTTTGGTACCGTAGGTGAAGTTAACCGCATGAATGTTGACCACAGCTAACTGCTCCCCTGAAGAGAGTGGATAAAGGGCGTATAGTGCCGATTTAGGCAAACGTAGCCAAGGCTCTAGTTCAGTGTAAGCACAAGCTTTGCTTGGCGTATTCAGAGACAAATTCAATACCCCTGCAGAAGTATCAAACGCTTTAAACGCATCAACTTGACTACCGAACCAACCCTGTTTCGCCACCCAATCGATGAGTTCAGGTGTCATGCTCGCTTCTTGCAACAAGACCAACTGCTTTCCATCCGACAGCTCGGCTAAACTTTGCTGCCAATTTTCTCTATTTTGCTTATAGATGTTCCAGACCAGTAGCTTGAGCTCACCGCGATTATCCAAAACAGGCGCTTGTTCATTACGATAGCATTGCAAAGATAACGCGACATTATTGCCTGAAATAGACACGATCTGAGCTTGCTGAGTAAAGCTAAAAATCGATTGATAGCCGACAACGATCACTAAGGATAAGATCAGAGACATGATGATGAAGTAAGCGCTTTTCTTCATTGCATTACCTAAACAAAAAAGAGCCTTACGGCTCTTTTTAAAAAATACTTATGGGTTAGATGGCGTCTTCGTCTTCTTCGCCAGTACGAATACGGACAATACGCTCCACATCAGTGATAAAGATCTTACCGTCACCGATTTTTCCAGTTTGCGCCGTTTCGATGATGGTATCAACACATTGATCAGCCACGTCATCCGTAACTACGATTTCAAGCTTAACCTTAGGTAGAAAATCAACCATGTACTCAGCACCACGGTATAGCTCAGTATGACCTTTCTGACGACCAAAGCCTTTAACCTCAGACACTGTCATACCTGTAATGCCCACTTCAGCGAGTGCTTCACGTACGTCGTCTAACTTAAACGGCTTAATGATGGCTTCAATCTTTTTCATGTTCTTCCCTTAAACTATTGTAACTAGCGTCATTATCCCATGTTAAATGGCTAATAAAAAGCCCGAGCTTTGTTGCTCGGGCTCGCAATCTATCTCATCGACTACTTCAAACTAGCGTAATAAGCCGCTAGGTTAGCAACATCGGCATCGCTTAGCATCGCTGCTTGCGCTTGCATTACGGCCGCAAGACCACCGTTACGCTCTTTGTTCTTATATGCGTTGATCGAGGTAACAAGATACTGCTCATTTTGACCTTTTAGGTTTGGATAACCAGGGATTACAGCGATACCGTCAGCACCATGACAAGCAGCGCAGATAGCCGCTTTTGCTTGTCCTGCTGCAACATCACCTGCCGCTAGCACATTACCACTGAGTAGACCCATTCCAATTACCAGTCCTATAGCGATTTTCTTCATTGCTCTTCCTTATAATTCCATGCTAGTTGTACGTTTTTATGTATACAATTTTACATAAAGCGTGATCCCTTGTCCCAGACAAGTTCACAATCTTGACCTATAAAGTGGCGATCAATAAACAAATCCCCGACGGCAACGACCCTATCACCACACATCAAGATAGGGGTTCTACGTCGTAACCAACTTGGCACACCATATTCTTGGAAAAGCTTTTTCAGTTTACGGCTATGCCCACGCTCTGCTGGGTGCGCGCTTAGTCCTTCTGGGTTAAAAGTGACGCGCAGCGGACTCTGAGCTAACGCCTGTTGAGACAATCTCCCCTTACTCGAAGGGACGAGCGCCAAGCTTCCTAATCCATCAGGCAAAGGATAAGGCTTATCAATATCGAGGGGTTGCTGCCACTCGGCCAGTGATTGCCAATCTCTAACGATGTAGAGCTTGTTTAAATAGCGGCGTACTTGCACCTCAGGAAGCTGCAGCTGCGGATTGGCATCCGCTTTCGCCATCGCTACCTCTAACCACACCTTACTCAATTGCTCACGAGCAGGCATACGCAGGTGATTTTGCTCAAGCCACATGCGAATTAATCGACTGCGGATCAGAGTTGAGGCACTTTCCAGCATCGCAATAGATAGGCTGCCATCGTCACATATACATTGCTGGTACTTCTCAGCCAACAGTTCATCTAACAACTGTTCCTGTTCAGAGCAGAGTTCGGCTGTACGTTGAACTGCTTGCCTAATATGAGGCCAACGCTCCACTAAAGATGGCGTTAGTGAATGACGAACAAAATTACGCTCAAATCTCTGGTCTTGATTACTCTCGTCTTCTACCCAAGCCAATTGCTTAGCGTGAGCAAACTCTTCAATTTCGTGACGTGAGATAGTCAACAGCGGACGGAGCAAATTCGCGTGACCAATTGGCATACTCTGCGCCATTGAGGACAAACCTTTCGGGCCGCTGCCGCGCTTGAGAGCAAGGAAAAAAGTTTCGAGCTGATCATCAGCATGCTGACCAGTGAGTAGTAAATCATTATCCTGCAGATGTTTTTTAAGTGCTGTATATCTAGCTTCACGAGCACTCTCTTCAATACTTCTGCCTTGAGTCGCTATTTGAACCTTTTCTAACACGAATGGGACACCAAGCTCCTGACACCAATGTTCACATTGCTCAGCCCAACTGTCTGCATTCTCGCTTAGACCATGGTGAACATGGACAGCCAGACATTCGAGCTTGCGCGATTTACAGTAGCTTGCCATCAGTTCAAGCATAACCCGAGAATCAAGCCCACCACTTAGGGCAAGGACAATTCGGCTACCGGCTTGATAGTGTTGGTCTAGAGAGTGTTGAAAAATAGATTCGAGCTTCATAGCGAGTAACATTTGTAGTTGTTAGCGCTAGTTTATCACTGGCAATAAAAAAGGCTGAACCTAAGTTCAGCCTTTTTCTAACATTTGTGCCGATTAACAGTAACCGTAGCTCATTAGACGCTGGTAACGACGCTCTAGCAAGGTGTCGTTATCAAACGCTTCTAGCTCTTCAAGCTGACGAACTAGGGTCGCTTTCATGTTCTGCGCCATCTGCAGGTGATCACGGTGTGCACCACCTAGAGGCTCGTCGATGATCTCATCGATCAGCTCTAGCTCTTTAAGACGTGGAGCAATCAGACCCATCGCTTCTGCTGCCTGTGGCGCTTTATCTGAATCACGCCATAGGATTGAAGCACAGCCTTCTGGAGAGATAACAGAATAGGTTGAGTATTGCAGCATGTTGACGTAGTCGCCTACACCGATAGCAAGTGCACCACCAGAACCGCCTTCACCGACAACGTTACAGATAACTGGTACTTTAAGACCCGCCATCACTTTTAGGTTAGTCGCGATAGCTTCTGATTGACCACGCTCTTCTGCACCAACACCTGGGTAGGCACCCGCTGTATCGATGAAAGTAATGATTGGCATGTTAAAACGCTCTGCCGTTTGCATCAAACGCAGCGCTTTGCGGTAACCTTCTGGCTTAGGCATGCCGAAGTTACGTTTTACTTTCTCTTTAGTCTCACGACCTTTTTGGTGACCAATGATCATTACCGGACGGCCATTAAGACGTGCCATACCACCTACGATCGCTTTGTCATCTGCGTAGTGACGGTCACCCGCCATCTCATCAAACTCTGTAAATACGTGCTCGATGTAATCAAGCGTGTAAGGACGCTGTGGGTGACGAGCAAGCTGGGCAGTTTCCCAAGCACCAAGATCGCTGAATGTTTTCTTTTTAAGCTCTAGGCTTTTCTTCTCTAGCTGTTCAATCTCTTTTTCAAGATCAACACCAGACTCACCGCCATGACGAGATACGTCACGAAGTGCTTCAATTTTTGCTTCTAGCTCTGCGATTGGCTTTTCAAATTCTAAAAAATTCAGGCTCATCTATAGATCCTTTATGATTCGGTGGCGTTTTACCGAACTTAGTTAAATTCGAGTTCTACCTGGCCTTTCCCAAGTAGTTGTTTTAAATCATCTAATAATGCGTCACTTGGCGTCACTCGCCATTCTGTACCCAACGTCAAACGCGCTCGTGCATCAGAGCGTTGGTAGTATACATGGACAGGAACGCTCCCCGCCCGATGAGGCTCTAGTATTTGACTAAAACGCTCAAAAAATCGGTCATTGATTTGCGATTGATCGATGGAAACTGATAATCCTCGTGCATATTTTTCACGAGCAGTCCCGAGATCCATAACCTCGCGCGCGGACATTTTAAGACCACCATTGAAATCATCAAAGCTGACCTGTCCAGAAACAACCAAAATTTTATCTTTTTCTAACAATTCTGCATATCGATCTAACGCATCGGAGAATAACATCACCTCCATACGCCCGCTTCGATCATCCAGTGTCATAATACCAATACGTGTTCCACGCTTAGTCGTCATCACACGAGCCGCGATTACCAGGCCTGCGACAGTAACACTTTGATCACGTCTGGTTGGTGTTGCGTCTTTTAATCGACAACTGGTGTACTTACCAAGTTCCTTTATGTAGGCATTTATTGGGTGCCCGGTCAAGTAAAGACCTAAAGTATCGCGCTCACCTTCGAGCCACACTTTTTCTGGCCAAGGTTCAACTTTGGTGTATTTGTGCTCAACTTCTTCAGGTGCTTCGGTCAACACGCCAAACAAATCGGTTTGACCAAAGGCTTCTGCTTGGTGATGTTGGCTCGCCGCTTTAACAGCATCGTTCAGTGAAGCCATCATTGCAGCACGATGCGGACCAAGGCGATCCAACGCGCCTGCGTAAATGAGTTTCTCAATGACTCGCTTATTAACCTTTTTCAGGTCGATGCGAGCACAGAAATCGAATAGGTCTTTAAAGTGGCCGTCTTTGTTGCGTGCTTCGAGAATGGCATCAATTGGACCTTCACCCACCCCTTTGATAGCACCGATACCGTAAACAATCGCCCCATCTTCATCGACATTAAAGCGATACAAACCTGCGTTGATATCTGGCGGCAACACTTTGAGTTTCATGCGGAAACACTCATCGACCAGACCGACGACTTTCTCCGTGTTATCCATATCGGCGGTCATTACCGCAGCCATAAATTCCGCTGGGAAATGAGTTTTGAGCCACAGCGTTTGGTAAGAAACCAATGCGTATGCAGCCGAGTGCGATTTGTTGAAGCCGTAACCTGCGAATTTTTCTACCAAGTCGAAGATCTTCATCGCCAATTCGCCATCTACGCCGTTGGCGACTGCGCCTTCTTCAAACGTCGCACGCTGCTTGGCCATCTCTTCTGGTTTTTTCTTACCCATAGCACGACGAAGCATATCTGCGCCGCCAAGCGTATAGCCAGAAAGAACCTGAGCGATCTGCATTACCTGCTCCTGATAGAGGATAATGCCGTAGGTTGGCTCTAGAATCTCTTTCAGAGACTCGTGCTGCCACTGTTCGTCTGGGTAAGAAACCGCTTCGCGTCCATGTTTACGGTCGATGAAGTTATCTACCATGCCTGACTGAAGCGGCCCCGGACGGAACAGAGCAACCAGTGCGATAATATCCTCAAAACAGTCTGGCTGTAGGCGTTTAATCAGCTCTTTCATACCACGCGATTCAAGCTGGAACACCGCAGTGGTTTCTGAATTTTGCAACAAATTGAAGGAAGCTTGGTCTTCCAATGGGATAGACTCAATGGCGACTGGGTCTTTGCCTTCCTTCTCTAAACGTGGGTTAATCAAGCCCAACGCCCAGTCAATAATGGTCAGCGTACGTAAGCCCAAGAAGTCAAACTTAACTAGACCCGCGGTTTCAACGTCGTTTTTATCGAACTGAGTTACCGGGAAGTGACCTTCCGCATCAGCATAAATCGGCGCAAAGTCAGTGATAGTGGTTGGCGATATTACAACACCACCCGCGTGCTTACCTGCGTTACGTGTACACCCTTCGAGGATGCGACACATATCAATCAGCTCTTTAATTTCTTCGTCGTTTTCGTACAGCTCAGGCAGTGCAGGTTCTGCTTTGAATGCTTTTTCTAGCGTCATGCCCGGATCTGGCGGAACCAGTTTCGAGATACGATCAACAAAGCCGAAACCATGACCAAGTACACGACCTACGTCACGAATTACCGCCTTCGCTGCCATAGTACCGAAAGTAATGATCTGCGATACCGCATCACGACCATACATTTCTGCAACGTGATCAATTACTTGGTCACGTTTATCCATACAGAAGTCGACATCGAAATCGGGCATGGAAACACGTTCTGGGTTAAGGAATCGCTCAAACAGAAGATCGTATTCTAGTGGGTCGAGGTCGGTGATTTTTAACGCGTAAGCCACCAAAGAACCGGCACCTGAACCACGGCCTGGGCCTACAGGGATGGC
This sequence comes from Vibrio sp. SCP2, assembly GCF_059295395.1. Lineage (NCBI taxonomy): Bacteria > Pseudomonadati > Pseudomonadota > Gammaproteobacteria > Vibrionales > Vibrionaceae > Vibrio > Vibrio sp. SCP2. Next base: position 66,738 of record NZ_JCAFVV010000004.1, read on the forward strand.
GTTATCTTTTGACCACTGGATGAACTCCATTACGATCAAGAAGTAACCTGGGAATCCCATGTTATTGATTACTTCCAGTTCAATTTTAAGACGATCATCGTATTCAGGTCGTCTTTCTGCACGTACCGCCGGATCAGGGAACAAGAACTCTAGTCGCTCTTCCAGACCTTCTTCAGATTTTTTAACCAAGAACTCGGTTTCTTCCATCCCTTCGGTTGGGAATGCAGGTAGGAAGTATTCACCCAAACGGACTGTCACGTTACAACGCTTAGCAATCTCTACACTATTTTCTAATGCTTCAGGGATGTCTGAGAATAGCTCGCACATCTCCTCTTCAGTACGAAGATATTGCTGAGCGCTGTAGTTTTTTGGTCGACGAGGATCTTCTAGTGTATAACCATCATGAATCGCAACACGAATCTCGTGCGCATCAAACAGTGTCTCATCAAGAATCACCACATCATTGGTGGCTACAACGGGTAAGTCATGTTGCTCTGCCAGCTCTAACGCAAAGTGAAGGTAAGTTTCTTCATCGGCTCTGCCAGTACGAACCAATTCAAGGTAGAAACGGTCTGGAAAATGGGTTTGGTAAAACTCAACGCACTGCTCGACAACTTTCTGGTTACCCTTTAACAGCGCTTTGCCTATTTCACCACTCTTAGCCCCGGAAAGTATAATTACCCCTTCGGAAAGCTCAGCCAGCCACTCTTTATCAATCACTGGTTGATGCTGAACGTGGCCGCGTAGGTAGGCTTTTGAGATCAGTAAAGTCAGGTTCTTATAACCGACGTTATCTGCTGCAATCACGGTCAGCTTAGTCAGCTCATCACCAAACTCCGGTGATTGCATCACGAAGTCAGCACCTATGATCGGCTTGATGCCACAACCGTGGGCGGTGCCGTAAAACTTCACTAGACCACATAAGTTAGTAAAGTCAGTCAGCGCCATCGCAGGCATGCCCAACTCGGCCACTTTCTTAACCAAGGGTGGCACTTTTGAAAGGCCATCGACCATGGAAAAGTCACTATGAACTCGAAGGTGGATAAACTTAGGGTCTGACATGGATAGAGTCCGAAACGGTTATAATTGATGGAGATATTTGGGGTATTTTAAGTGAAAAACTTCGACTTATATACCCCTGAAACAGTATTGCTACTCAATGCCAAGCGCACGCTTAACGGGTTTAAAACTCTTACGATGCTGATCAATAACGCCGTGTTGTTCAATCGCTTCAAAATGCGCTTTAGTTGGGTAGCCTTTGTGCTTAGCGAAACCAAATTCAGGGTGAAGCTTATCTAGCTCCTCCATCTCTTGGTCACGAACCACTTTAGCAATAATCGAAGCAGCACTGATCTCCGCAACACGCAAATCTCCCTTAACCACGGCTTGCGATTGCATAGGTAATTGGGGACAGCGGTTGCCATCAATCAATACCAAATCTGGTTGAACTTCTAAGCCTGCGACAGCTCTTTGCATTGCGACCATAGTGGCTTGAAGAATGTTCAGTTCGTCAATTTCCTCTGGAGAACAACGACCTACCGACCAAGCTAGTGCTTTTTGCTTAATTTCAGGCAGCAACGCCAAACGTTTCTTCTCAGACAATTTTTTCGAGTCGTTTAATCCTTCAATCGGATTATTCGGGTCCAAAATGACCGCAGCGGTCACCACATCACCGACTAAAGGACCGCGCCCTACTTCATCAACACCAGCGATCCGAAGGTATCCCTCAGGATATTCAAAAGGCGGCAATTCTTTATTTTGTTTAGTCATCTTGTTTATCTCTGCCGATGAGCTTAAGTACAGCGTTAGCGGCTTGTACATCGGCATCTTTGCGAATCAGTTTGTGCATATCAGTAAAGCGGTCGATAAGTTCTTGGTTATCACTAGTTAGCATCTTATCGACGGCAGGAACTAAGTATTCAGGATCACATTCATCAAGAATAAATTCCTTCACCAACTCTTCTCCTGCCAAGATGTTAGGCAAAGAAACGTACTTGGTAATTGCCAGTTTCTGTACCAACCAACCTGTAAGTCGATTCACTTTATAACCCACTACCATTGGCCGCTTGAGCAACATACATTCTAGTGCCACGGTACCTGAAGCGAGTAACACGGCATCAGAGGCAGTGATAACGTTACGTGCTGTATCTTGGACAATGACAAAATCGAGTTCTGGTGCCACTGCTTGCCAAATTTCTTCAAACTGCTGGCGACGTTTATCATTCACCGCAGCCACGACAAAGCCAATGTCTGGATGCTTTTGCTTAATTTCACGACAGGTTTGAATGAAGGGCTCCGCAATCAGGCCCACTTCACCACCACGGCTGCCAGGCAGCACCGCTAACCACTGTTTGTTTTGCTCAATGCCAAGCAAGGCTCTCGCCTGTTGTTGATCCGGTACAAGCGGGATAGCATCCGCTAAGGTATGACCAACAAACTCACACGCCACTTGGTACTTATCGTAAAAGGCTTTTTCAAACGGTAAAAATGCCAGCACAAGATCGGTCGCCGCATCAATTTTGAAGATACGTTTTGGACGCCATGCCCAGACAGAAGGGCTGACATAATGCACGGTTTTGATGCCTTTTTTCTTCAAATCAAGTTCAAGGCGTAAGTTGAAATCTGGCGCATCAATACCGACAAAGACATCCGGTGGATTATCGCTAAAATACTTTACCAACTGAGCTTTCACTTTTAACAGCCTTGGTAGTCGCCCCAACACTTCAACCAAGCCCATAACAGCGAGCTCTTCCATATCAAACAGAGACTCACAGCCTTGAGCAATCATCTTCGGACCACCAATGCCAACAAACTCTGCATCTGGATATTGAGCTTTGATCGCTTTGATAAAGCCTTCACCCAAAGTATCTCCTGACAGCTCGCCGGCGATAATGCCAATACGTAGTGGTTTTTCCATTGCTGAATGACCTACCTAATTTGTTGCTTTAAAAAGTAAAAAAGACCGCAACCGTAAGATTGCGATCTTTTATGCAGCTGCACAAGTGTTATTAGCGAATAATACCGCGCTCAGAAATCTCTAGCATCTCTAGCATAGGTTTGATTGATTCAAACTCTTTCGCCATTTCAACTAGGCTTGCTTTTGCGTCTTCAAGCGTTTTACCTGAACGGTAAATTTCTTTATACGCTTTCTGCAAAGCACGGATTTCTGGCTTCTCAAAGCCGTTACGCTTAAGGCCAACAAGGTTTAAACCAAATGGTGTTGCATGGTTACCTTGCGCAAGTACGTACGGAAGTACGTCTTGAACAACAGCAGAGCAGCCGCCTGTGTATGAGTAAGCACCAATATTACAGAATGGGTGAATCGCTGAAAGAGCCATGACACCGGCATAGTCACCAAGGGTAACGTGACCACCAAGGATAGCATTGTTGCCAACGTGAGTATGGTTACCAACAATAACGTCATGGGCGATATGCGCGTTAACACACAGCAGGTTATCATTACCAATCACAGTGGTTGCTTTATCTTGAGTCGTGCCACGGTGGATTTGTACCGCTTCGCGGATTACGTTGCGATCACCGATCACTACCGTAGTCTCTTCTCCACCATATTTCTTGTCTTGGTTCTCTTCACCAATCACAGCGTGGGGGAAAATACGGTTCTCTTTACCTATGGTTGTATGACCTTTGATCACAACATGAGACATCACTTCAGTACCTTCACCGATCTCGATCGTTCCCGAGATATAGGTGAATGGACCAACAGTCACATTCGCTGCGATTTTAACATCACCTTCAATGACAGCAGAAGGGTGAATTTGAGCCGTTTCATGAATCATATTAAAACTCTCGACGAGCACATTTTAGTTCAGCAGAACATACTACTTCACCGTCAACTTTTGCTGTGCCTTTGAATGCAGCAATGCCACGGCGCTCTTTTAAGAATTCGACTTCAATAACCAACTGGTCACCAGGAACCACTGGCTTGCGGAATTTAGCACCGTCTACACTTGCAAAATAGTATAGCTCGTTGTCAGAAGGGGCACCGAATGATTTGAATGCCAATAGACCAGTTGCCTGTGCCATTGCTTCAAGGATCAGTACACCTGGAAATACAGGTAGTTGAGGGAAATGACCTGTAAACTGAGGCTCATTCACTGAAACATTCTTAATCGCCGTTAGGTATTTCTCTTCTTGGAAATCAATCACGCGATCAATTAGTAAGAATGGGTAGCGATGCGGCAACAATTCCTGAATTTCAGTGATGTTCATCGTTTTGTTTTCAGTAGTCAAAGTCATATTCCTATGTTGAATGCTAATTTTGTATCTGGCGGGCATTATAGATGAAAAAGACCCGCAATACGCGAGCCTTTTTGATCCAACCTAGAGCTAAGCGTCTTTATCGCTCTCAAGCTGCTTTTCAAGCGCCTTAAGGCGTTTATTCATGTCATCAATACGATGAACACGCGCAGCTGTTTTGCGCCACTCTTTGTTTGGCTGTAGTGGGATACCGGAAGAGTACATACCTTTCTCTTCAATGCCACGCATGACCATGCCCATGCCAGTAATGGTCACACCATCGGCAATCTCAATGTGACCATTGATCACGGCACCACCACCAATAATACAGTACTTACCAATCTTAGTACTGCCCGCGACAATCGTACCACCCGCCATAGCTGTACCATATCCGATGTGTACGTTGTGAGCGATTTGCAGTTGGTTATCAAGAATGACGTTATCTTCAATTACGGTATCGTCTAACGCACCGCGATCAATCGTCGTACATGAACCAATTTCTACGCGATTACCGATGCGCACAGAACCAAGCTGAGGGATCTTAATCCACTCGCCTTTCTCATTAGCGTAACCAAAACCGTCAGAGCCAATGACTGTGTTTGCTTGAACCAGACAGTCTGACCCGAGCGACACTTGATGGTAAACCGAGACATTTGACCACAGCTTGGTGTTAGCTCCAATCTTAGCATTCTTGCCAATAAAACAGCCCGCACCAATAACAACGTTATCACCTAGCTCGACACCCGATTCAATCACTGCATTGGCACCAATTGAAACATTGTCACCCAATTTGGCATCAGAAGCGATGACCGCTGAAGGAGCAATTTCATCGGCTGGCGATGGTGTAGTATCAAGCGCTTGCGCTACTTTAGCAAAAGCAACGTAAGGGTCATCAACAACAAGTACATTACCTGAACAAAGCTCACGTTGTGCTTCCTTCACCATCACAAGTGTCGCTTTACACTCAGCAAGATGTTTGGCGTATTTTGGATTGGACAGGAAAGTCACATGACCTTCCTGCGCAGCGTCCATCGGCGCTACCATAGTGACAACGGCTGTCGCGTCACCATGTAGCTCGCCCCCAGTAATCGTAGCCAATTCGGCCAAAGAAAGAGTTGTCATAAATCGTTTATTTTAGTGAGTCAATAACAGCTTTAGAAATATCGTTTTCTGGCTTAGAGAAGCGTACTGCTTGTTGCTCTAGAACCATATCAAAGCCTTTTTTCTCAGCAACCTTATTAATTGCATCTTGAATTGTTTTAAACAGTTTTTGCTCTTCTTCTGCTTGGCGACGCTGTCGTAGCTTTTCGAAAGACTGGGCTTTTAGCTTAAGTTCATTCTCTAATTGACCAATTTCTAGACGTAGCTTGTCGATATCATCTTGGCTCATTAGTTCGCCATCACGCTTTAGCTTTTCAACCTTGCTTTTACCTTTAGCTTGAATCGCTTGAAGCTCTGCAGATTTGTCTTTGAACTCATCTTGAAGCTTTTGCGCTACCACTTCACGTTGTGGAAGAGCTTGGAATACTTGAGCAGTGTTTACATAACCAATTTTCTGCGCAGCTTCAGCAGCATTAGCAAAGAAAGAAGACGTCATTACTAGAAGGCCAAGACCAGCCGCTTTAATTGTTTTATTCACTGTATTTTCCTTTAAATTTAGAAGGTTCTGCCGATGGTGAAAGTGAAGAACTCTTCATCATCACCTTCGTAAGATTTAATTGGTTTCGCAATCGAGAAGACTAACGGCCCCATTGGAGACATCCACTGTAGCGCAGCACCGTAAGATGCGCGGTAGTTAGTTGGATCTGAGTAGTCGTTATAGTAGCGATCACCAGCGTATTTAGGATCGTAGACAAACTCTGTATCCCAAACACTTGCTGCGTCGACAAACATACTGGTACGAATCTGACTTCTAAAGTCATCCGAAACAAACGGAGTTGGAACAATCAGCTCCATACTTGCCAATGCGATTGCGTTACCACCCACTGAGTCATCAGTCGCGGTCAAACAAGAGTCTGTATTACAACTTCCTGGATTGCCGTTAACCGTGTACACCGCTTTCGGGCCTGCGCTATTGGAACGGAAACCACGTAGTGTAGTAAAGCCACCTGCATAGTAGTTTTCATAGAATGGGAACAAGTTATCGTTGCCATCTGTTTTGCCATAACCATTACCGTAGCCTAAACGACCACGCATCAGTAAGGTGAATTCATGTTTCTTGGTCAGCGGCACATATTGTCTAACATCATATTGCAGCTTGAAATACTGCGCATCAGAGCTTGGTACAGTCGCTTTAGCAAAAGCACGCTGGTAGTTACCTGCTGTAGGGAAGTAACCACGGTTTAAGTTGTTACGTGTCCATGAGACGTTCACATCAAAGTCGTTTGTAATAATATCGCCGTTTGGTTGACCGATACTTTGTGCAAACAACTGCGCTTGGTCGTATGTTGGTACGTTACCGATCTTGTTATGGGTCAAGCCTACACCAAATTCAAAACGGTTTAGCTCATCGAATGGGAAGCCCCAAGTTAAGCTCGCACCATAACTTTCGTTGGTATAGTCAACAATGTTTGCCTCAGATGCTTCAAACTGATTGTAGAAGATCTTACCACCAAGGCTGACACCATCTAGGTTCCAATATGGGTCACGGTAGTCTAAGCTGATATTTTTCTGGTAGTCGTTCATCATCGCGTTAATACCTACGCGGTTACCACTACCGGCAAAGTTATCCTGCTGCAGGCCAACTTGGAAGCTGATACCTGATTCAGTACCATAACCAACACCAAAGTTGATACTACCCGAGTTGGCTTCTTTAACGTTGTAAACCAAATCTACCTGGTCTTCGCTACCAGGCACACGCACGGTTTGTACGTCTACGGTTTCGAAGTAACCTAAACGGTTAAGACGGTTCTTACCGGTTTCGATCGATTTAGAGTTTAACCAGCTGCCTTCCATCTGACGCATTTCACGGCGCAGAACTTCATCTTTGGTAGCATTGTTACCCACAAAGCGAATATCGCGTACATAGATACGTTTACCCGCTTCAACGTTGACCACTAGTGATACCGATTGGTTTTCATCATCGAACTCAGGGATAGTGCGTACTTGAGGGTATGCGTAACCCGCTTCGCCTAACAGTCGCTTAACGTTCTCTTCTAGGCTTGTTACCGCTGAGCCGTTGTAAGTTTCACCCGGCTCAAACGTCACTAATTGTTCAAACTCAGCTTCTTTACCCAGTAACTCACCACGGAATTTCACATCCTCAACGGTGTAAGGTAATCCTTCGTTCAAACCAAGCGTGATGTAAACGCCTTTCTTGTCTGGCGAGATCGCAACCTGAGTTGAGTCAATTTGAAACTTAAGATAACCGCGGTCTAGGTAGTAGGATTTCAGTGCTTCGATATCACCCGCAAGGACTTGCTTCTGGTACTTATCGTCGGCAAGGAAGTTCCACCATGCTACATCCACATTTAGCTCAAATCGGCTTAATAGCTCTTCGTCAGCAAATTTTTCATTGCCGATAAAGTTGATTTGCTTAATCTTGGCAGATACACCTTCAGTGAAGACAAACTTCAGGTCGCTACGATTACGAGGCAGTGGCGTCACAACCGCTTTAACGGTCGCATTGTACTTACCCACACTGTAGTAGAAATCTTCTAGGCCTTTTTCAATTGTCGACAGCGTTGTACGGTCAAGCGCTTCACCAACACGAATACCGGAAGCATCGAGGTTTTGTTGTAACTGCTCTTCTTTGATTGCCTTGTTGCCCGAAAATGAAATACTGGCAATGGTCGGTCGCTCTTTGACTTGTACAACTAGCACGTCGTTATCACGAAGTACCTTAATGTCTTCAAAGTTACCCGTCGCATACAGGGCTCTAATCACCTCAGAGACATCTTGGCTATCAACAGAGTCACCAATACGTACTGGCATTTTCAATAGCGCAGCACCAAGTGCCACACGCTGTAAGCCTTCAATTTTAATATCTTGAATTACAAAGTTTTCGGCACCGTTTGCGCTCACGCTTGTCGCTAACAGGGTCGCAAACAGAATATTTTTCATCGCCATTTTGTTCTAGTTATTCCTTTCTTCAACCTTTACCCGATTACAGACGGGCAAAATCATTGAAAATTGCCACTGCCATAAGAGAGAAGATAATTGCACCGCCTACACGGTAACCCATTTCCTGAATTTTTTCTGGAACTGGACGTCTTATTACAGCCTCAATAGCAAAAAACAATAAATGCCCGCCGTCCAACATTGGCAACGGTACAAGGTTAATAATCCCTAAGTTCACACTGATTAATGCCAGGAACCCTAGGAAATAAACTAAGCCATAATCGGCTGTTGTTCCGGCTCCTTTCGCGATCGAAATAGGCCCGCTTAAATTATTCAGTCCGACATCCCCAACAATCAGTTTCTTCAACATACTGATGGTTAAATCGATGACTTGCCCAGTTTTCTCAACCGCCTTTCCGATTGATTCAATTACACCAAATTGAAGATCGAAGCGATAATTTTCTGGCCATTCTGCGACCTCAGGTGTGATTCCAGCAAAACCAACCACTCGGTCATTTGATAGCTCACGGCTATCGGGTGTAATCGTTAAGTCTAAACGCTCTCCGTCACGCTCAATTTCAAGCGCTAGCGGAGTATTAGGGTTGTTCTGAATGCTCTCAACCACTTGCTGCCACTGAGTGATTTCTACACCATCGATCTTGGTCAGTAAGTCACCACTCATCAGCCCCGCCCTTTGACCTGCTCCACCTTCTGAAACATTGGTCAGCTTAGCGGTTATTTGTGGTGTAAAGGGAACAAACCCAAGCGCTGACATAGCAGACTCTTTCTCAGGGTCAAAGTTCCAATTGGTTAAGTCAAAAACCTTAGTTTGCTCGACGCCGATACCATCTGCCGGAGCAACCGTCATGGTTAACTGTTTATCACCAATATGAGAAATCAAACCCATATTGACCGATTCCCAATCCGCAGTTTTGACGCCAGAAACCGCTTTTAGTTCCATCCCAGACTCTAAACCTGCTTCAGCGGCTATTGAATAAGGGGTCACTTGGCCAACCACAGGTTTAACCGCAGGCACGCCAATCAAGAAAACTAGCCAGTATGCAAAGATCGCAAACAAAAAGTTAAATACAGGGCCTGCTGCAACGATAGCCGTACGTTTCCAAAGTGGTTTACGGTCAAACGCAAACTCATGCTCACCTTGTGCCAACTCATCAACACGGCCATCAAGCATTTTTACATAGCCGCCTAGCGGAATGACTGAAATACTGTATTCAGTACCGTCTTTCCCGACCTTGCTCCAAATGGATTTACCAAAACCGATCGAGAACTTTTCTACTTTAACTCCACAGCGGCGGGCCACCCAAAAGTGACCGAACTCATGCACGGCAACTAAAATGCCAAGAGCAATGATAAAAGAAACAAAATTCCAGATGATACCCGTCATAGCTTACGCTCACTTATGGTATTGGCTGCTAACTCTCTTGCCATTCTATCTAGCTCAACAATGCTTTCCAAGTCACGGCAGTGTGACGGACTAACAGATGCGCTCAGCTTGGTTAACACTTGTTCGTTAACCACTGCGATATCGGTAAATTTAAGTTGGCGTTGTAAGAAAGCTTCAACAGCTACTTCATTCGCCGCGTTGAGCAAGGTGGTCGCATGTTGTCCTTCGTAACAAGCATCAATCGCCAGTTTAAGACAAGGATAACGAGCGAAATCAGGCTCAAGGAAAGTCAGCTCACCGACTTTAGTGAAATCTAATGGCGCTACACCTGCATTAACACGCTCAGGATAAGAGAGCGTGAGGGCAATAGGTGTGGCCATATCTGGCTCGCCCATTTGAGCAAGTACCGAGCCATCTCGATACTGCACCATAGAGTGAATCACAGACTGAGGATGAATCAAGACTTTAAGTTGCTCGCGAGCGGTATTGAATAACCACTTAGCTTCAATGTACTCAAGACCCTTATTCATCATGGTCGCAGAATCTACCGAGATCTTTGGCCCCATTGACCAGTTAGGGTGAGCAATCGCCTGCTCCGGAGTCACACTAGACAGCGAATCAATATCGCTATAGCGGAATGGCCCACCAGAGCCCGTCAGCAAGATATGAGAGATACCATGTGCGTTTAGATCGCAACGGCCAAGATTGGTTTGAATATCACTAGGTAAGCACTGAAAAATAGCATTGTGCTCGCTATCGACAGGGAGAAGCTCAGCGCCATGCTTTTCAACTGCATCGATAAACAACTTGCCAGACATTACTAGCGCTTCTTTGTTTGCAAGTAGTACACGCTTACCAGCTTTAACTGCCGCCATAGTCGGCAATAAGCCAGCTGCACCAACAATCGCTGCCATAACGGTATCAACCTCATCACAAGATGAAATCTCACACATGGCATCAACACCCGATCTCACTTCGGTGTTAATTTTTAGATCGATTAACTGAGCTTTTAGCTTCAATGCAGCTTGTTCATCAGCCATCACTGCATACTTAGGTTGCCACTTCTGACACAGCTGACGCATTTTTTCGACGTTCTGCCCAGCAGCAAGCGCTACCACAGAGAACTTTTCAGGGTTTTGCTCGATGACTTTGAATGTGCTTGCTCCAATTGAGCCTGTCGCACCTAAAATCGTTAACTTACGCATAGCAAGAAACCGTTAATGAATAGGGCAAGCCGAAGCTTGCCTTAAAATGTGAAGTAGAGGAATGCAAACACAGGGAAAGCGGCGGTTAAACTGTCTATACGATCAAGAACGCCACCATGCCCCGGGATTATGTTACTGCTGTCTTTAATACCAGCCACTCGCTTGAACATACTCTCAACCAAGTCTCCAAGCACTGAAATAACGACAGTAACAAGTGTAATACCGACCATGACCAAGCCATTGGCAAACTGAATATCGAACCAATAAGCCGTTCCCCAACCAACGAGAATTGCCGTAATAATCCCGCCGATTAAACCTTCAATGGTTTTATTTGGACTCACATGTGGCGCCATCTTGTTCTTGCCCAAGCTCTTACCGGCAAAATAAGCACCACTGTCTGCTGCCCAAACAATAAAGCAAACGTATAAAACCAGTCTAGCACCGTGATAAGGATCAGCCCCAATCGCTTCTGCACGTAGCATGAGTACGCTCCAGAAAAACGGCAATAGAGTCAAAATACCAAAGCTATAGCGAAGCAAGTTGGAGTTTTGCCATAGGCTCGATGATTTAGGATAAGTAATGGCAAGCGCACTGGCAGCCAACCACCAAATGCAGCCCAAGGCTAAAATGATGTAATGGGGTTGAGTGATAAGATTCAGACTCAGTGCATCTGAGGGCACTAACCAAATTGTCGCAGCACTCACTAATACGGTTGGAATCAGTGCGATCATTCGCGAAGGAGCATCAACAAATTGAGTCCATTCCCAAAAACCAATCAAGGTCACTGCCGCGATGGCAATCATAAATAGAGGGAGAGAAAGTTTGAATATCCCTAATATTACCAATGGCGCTAAAATAAGTGCCGTTATAATTCTTTGTTTCAAACTTTGATCCTTTATTCGCTTTCCATTAGAGCTTTAACTTGCTCACCGGTACAGCCAAAACGGCGCTCACGGTTAACAAACCAAGTCACAGCTTCTATCAAGCTATTTTCATCGAACTCTGGCCAGTAAATCGGTGTGAAATACATTTCCGCGTAAGCCATCTGCCACAACATAAAGTTACTAATGCGGCATTCGCCACTGGTTCGAATCATTAAATCAACTTCAGGTAAATCTGCCATTGTGAGGTGCTGCGTGATGAGTTCTTCACTAATCTCATCTTGACTCAGCTCACCAGCGGCAACCTTAGCTGAAATTGCTTTCGTCGCCTGCATAATATCCCACTTACCGCCATAGTTGGCCGCTATATTGATCACCATGCCCGTATTGCCTTCGGTCAAAGCCTCAGCTTGAGCAATCTTCTTTTGTAAGCGCTCATTAAAGCGCGAAGTGTCACCAATAACGCGTAGGCGTAAGTTGTTCTTGTGCAGTTTTTTAACTTCTGTAGAGAGAACTGTAATAAACAGCTCCATCAAGACACCCACTTCCTCTTCTGGACGTCGCCAGTTTTCACTACTAAACGCAAACAGTGTTATCGCTTTGATACCAAGTTTTGCAGACGTCGAAATCGCTTTACGAACAGCAGCGACACCATTCTTGTGACCAAAGACGCGCGGCTTACCTTGAGCTTTTGCCCAACGACCGTTGCCATCCATGATGATTGCGATATGTTTCGGGAGTAAATCAGGAGAGAGTTGTGAGTTTTGCATAAAACGTTGATTATTAATCAGCAGGGGACAGAGAGTAGCATAAAAAAGCGCTGTGCAGCGAGCACAGCGCTCTATATAGAGAAAGTTTATGGAGAATTAGACTTCCATCAACTCTTTTTCTTTTGCTGCTAACACTTCATCAACTTGTTTCACAGCTGCATCAGTGATTTTCTGGATTTCGTCTTGACCTTTACGATCTTCGTCTTCAGAAATTTCTTTGTCTTTTAGTAGCGCTTTTAGCTCGCCGTTCGCGTCACGACGGATGTTACGGATAGCAACACGGCCACCTTCAGCTTCGCCACGAACGATTTTAACTAGGTCTTTACGACGCTCTTCCGTTAGCGGTGGAAGTGGAACGCGAATGATAGTACCCGCAGACATAGGGTTTAGACCTAGGTCAGACATCATGATCGCTTTTTCAACTTTAGGCGTTAGCTCTTTATCAAATACTGTGATTGCAAGCGTACGAGCATCTTCAGCAACGACGTTTGCTACCTGGTTTAGAGGCGTTGGTGCACCGTAGTACTCGACTGAAATGCCAGAAAGTAGGCTTGGGTGTGCACGGCCTGTGCGAACTTTAGAAAGGTTGTTTTTTAGCGCTTCAACGCTCTTATCCATGCGCTCTTGAGCGTCTTGTTTGATTTCGTTAATCACAATATCACCTTAATGTGTAAATCTTTCTTCAAGAAAGCTTAATAGGGAGTCTTCAAAAGGCAATACCGCAGCACAATTGATTTATGCTGCGGCGATTAGAATTACTCAGCGTCGCTGATTAGCGTGCCTTCTGCTTCACCCATAACCACGCGACGTAGTGCGCCTGGCTTATTCATATTGAATACACGGATTGGCATTTTGTGGTCACGTGCTAGTGTAAATGCTGCCAAATCCATTACTTTCAGTTCTTTTTCAAGAACAGCATTGAACGAAAGCTTATCATACAGCTCTGCGTCTGGGTTTGCTACTGGGTCAGCAGTAAATACGCCATCTACTTTTGTCGCTTTTAGAACTACGTCCGCTTCGATCTCGATTCCGCGCAAACATGCAGCAGAATCTGTGGTAAAGAATGGGTTACCTGTACCTGCTGAGAAGATAACAACGCGGCCTTGACGCAGTTCACGAATCGCATCTGCCCAGTTGTAGTCATCACAGACACCTTTTAGAGGGATTGCTGACATTACACGCGCGTTTACGTAAGCACGGTGCAGCGCATCACGCATCGCAAGACCGTTCATTACCGTCGCTAGCATACCCATATGGTCACCAACAACACGGTTCATACCCGCTTCAGCTAGGCCAGCACCACGGAACAAGTTACCACCACCGATAACGACACCAACTTGAACACCAAGCTCAACCAACTCTTTTACTTCTTGGGCCATACGATCAAGGATTGCTGGATCGATGCCAAAACCTTCTTCGCCTTGAAGTGCTTCACCACTTAGTTTTAACAGAATACGTTGATATGCTGGTTTAGGGTTCGTAGTCATGGAGTTTACCTTCCAAAAGAGAGTTGTTGATTAACAGTCATGGATAAAGACTTATCAAAAGTCTGCATCCATCACAGCTAAAGGTAGTGCCTTTAGTCGTAAAAAGACCGCAGCCTTGGCTACGGTCTAAACTTTGTGCGTATCTCTAAGGATTAACCTTTTTGAGCAGCAGCTACTTCTTCAGCGAAGCTCATTTCTTCTGCTTTCTCGATACCTTCACCTACTTCTAGGCGAACGAATGTAGCAACAGAAGCGCCTTTTTCTTTCAGCATTTCGCCAACAGATTTCTTAGGCTCCATGATGAACGCTTGACCAGTTAGAGAGATTTCGCCAGTGAATTTCTTCATGCGGCCAACAACCATCTTCTCAGCGATCTCAGCAGGCTTGCCTTCGTTCATAGCGATTTCAACTTGAACTTCTTTCTCTTTAGCAACTACGTCAGCTGGTACGTCTTCTGGGTTAACGTACTCTGGCTTAGAAGCAGCAACGTGCATTGCAACGTGCTTAAGAGTTTCAGCGTCGCCTTCACCAGCAACAACTACACCGATCTTCTCGCCGTGACGGTAAGATGCGATAGCAGAACCTTCAACGTATTGAACGCGACGGATGTTGATGTTTTCACCGATCTTAGCAACTAGAGCAACACGCTCTTCTTCGAATTTAGCTACTAGTTCTTCAACAGAAGCTTTAGATGCTAGAGCGTCAGCTGCAACTTTCTCTGCAAATGCAGTGAAGTTACCATCTTTAGCAACGAAGTCAGTTTGGCAGTTAACTTCAAGAAGAACAGCAACACCGTTTTCTTCTTTGATGATGATTGCGCCTTCAGCAGCTACGTTACCTGCTTTCTTAGCAGCTTTAGCAGCACCTGATTTACGCATGTTTTCGATTGCTAGTTCGATGTCAGCGTTTGCTTCAACAAGCGCTTTCTTACATTCCATCATGCCTGCGCCAGTACGTTCGCGCAGTTCTTTAACTAGAGCAGCAGTAACAGCCATTCTCTATTCCTCAGTTGATTCTGTATTTGGTAAAAAACAGGGGCCTACATTTTCGGCCCCTGCTGATAACTATAACTCAGTTTATGCTACAACTGGGTTGCACATAATCTAAGTGTGACTCGGAGCCGCTATTATTCAGCTTCTACGAAACCATCTTTTTCAGCAGCAACAGCTACGTCTTTGTTACGACCTTCAGTTACTGAAGTTGCAGCAGCGTTTAGGTAAAGCTGTACTGCACGGATCGCATCGTCGTTACCTGGGATGATGTAGTCAACGCCGTCTGGGTTAGAGTTAGTATCTACTACAGCGTAAACTGGAATACCTAGGTTGTTTGCTTCTTTAATCGCAATGTGCTCGTGATCAGCGTCGATTACGAATAGAGCGTCTGGTAGGCCGCCCATATCTTTGATACCACCAAGAGACTTCTCTAGCTTCTCCATTTCACGAGTACGCATTAGAGCTTCTTTCTTAGTTAGCTTATCAAAAGTACCGTCTTGAGCTTGAGCTTCAAGATCTTTTAGACGCTTGATTGACTGACGAACAGTTTTGTAGTTTGTAAGCATACCGCCTAACCAGCGGTTGTTTACGTAGAACTGGTTGCTTGCGATTGCAGCTTCTTTAACAGCTTCAGATGCAGCGCGCTTAGTACCAACGAATAGAACTTTACCTTTCTTCTCGCCAACTTTAGCTAGTTCAGCTAGAGCGTCGTTGAACATTGGTACAGTTTTTTCTAGGTTGATGATATGAACCTTGTTACGAGCACCAAAGATGAATGGCTTCATTTTTGGGTTCCAGTAACGAGTCTGGTGACCGAAGTGAACACCAGCTTTTAGCATATCGCGCATTGATACAGTTGCCATTTTAAAATCCTCTATGGGGTTAGGCCTCCACATCCCCCATAACTCCGACTAGGCTTCTGCCCAGCACCCCGGAATATGTGACGGAATGTGTGTGATTTAAAGATATAAGTTAGTTGGAAGTAACCAGCTTCGCCACTGAGATGAACTTAGCAGAGAGAACTGACCACATTTCCGGCGCGCTTTATACCATATTTTCACCCATCCTGGCTAGTAAAAAAACTTTCCCACCTCTATTGAGTGCACTATTGCCAATACAGCACGTATTATATGAATCATTCTCATTATGAGGTGTTCCTGATAGAATGCGCCCATTCGCACCCTAGAGTGCAACTAAATTAAGTAGAGAAAACCAATGTCAATCAAGATTAAAACAGCTGAAGAAATCGAACGTATGAGACTCGCGGGCGCTTTGGCCGCTGAGATCCTAGAGATGATCGAACCTCACATCAAAGAGGGTGTGACTACAGATGAATTGAACCAGATTTGTCACGATTACGGGATTGAAAAAGGCGCATACTCTGCCCCACTTGATTACCACGGATTTCCAAAATCAATCTGTACTTCAATCAACCATATCGTCTGCCATGGTATCCCTGCCTCTGAGGACGAAGTGGGTAGCAACGGTCAACTAAAGCCTGCGATCCTTAAGAATGGCGACATCATCAACGTCGACATTACGGTTATCATTCCAGATGATGAAGGTGCAGACCTAAGCGTTCGCCCACAAGGTTACCACGGCGACACATCAAAAATGTTCTTTGTTGGCGAT
Source organism: Vibrio sp. SCP2 (assembly GCF_059295395.1). Lineage (NCBI taxonomy): Bacteria > Pseudomonadati > Pseudomonadota > Gammaproteobacteria > Vibrionales > Vibrionaceae > Vibrio > Vibrio sp. SCP2. The sequence continues at coordinate 83,426 of NZ_JCAFVV010000004.1, forward strand.
GTTTCTCCAGCAGATAAGCGCCTATGCATGGTGACTCAAGAGGCACTGTATGTTGGTATGCGTAAGGTAAAACCTGGCGCAACTGTGGGTGATATCGGCACTGCGATTGAAAAGTACATCAAAGAAAACAACAAGAAGAACCCACGTAATAAGTTCTCTATTGTTAAAGATTTCTGTGGTCACGGCATTGGTAACGAGTTCCATGAAGAGCCGCAAATCGTTCACTACAAGAACAATGACCGCCGCGTTCTAAAAGAAGGCATGTGCTTTACCATTGAACCAATGATTAACGCAGGTAAATTCGGTGTGAGCGTAGATGCCGAAGATGACTGGACAGTCTACACTGGCGACGGCAAGAAATCGGCTCAGTATGAGCACACTATTCTCGTCACCAAGACGGGTTGTGAAGTGCTAACACTGCGTAGCGATGACACAATCCCACGCATGATGAACAACGCGTAATCTCCTTGCAATATCCCCGCATCGTCGGGGATATTTTTTTATTGATGCCATTTTGTTAGATTAGTTCTCACTAGGACTATTTTGCATGGATTCGCTGTATGCCCTTTCAATCGCCGCTCACACTCGAAGAACAACAAATTTCAATTGGTGAGCTAAAAAGCCAACTCGAAAATTTTGCCAACTATCAGAAGCAAGAGTTTCTCGCTCACCACCCTGTGACCAATTTAGTACTCGGTCGAGCCGAATATATTGATTTACTGCTCAACCGCCTCTGGGATCACTTTGGTTTTTCTAACCTACCGAATATCAGTCTTGTCGCTGTAGGTGGCTATGGTCGAGGTGAGTTACACCCTCTTTCTGACATCGACATTCTCGTCGTCTCTCGTAAAGCACTTCCTGGCTCACTAAAAGGCAAGGTCAGTGAGTTCATCACCTTACTGTGGGATTTACGACTAGAAGTTGGTCACGCCGTTCGTAGCGTTGAAGAGTGTGCCGAGATTGGTAAAGACGACTTAACCGTAGCGACTAACTTACAGGAAGCGCGCCTACTCTGTGGCTGCGAGGATACCTTCCATCAGCTAAGGATGGTTATTCACTCAGAATCGTTTTGGCCAAGTGAGGTGTTTTACAAAGCAAAGGTCAAAGAGCAGCGTGACCGTCACGCGCGATACCATGACACCACCTATAACCTTGAACCTGACATCAAATCCACGCCAGGCGGCTTGAGAGATATCCATACACTAAGCTGGGTAGCACGTCGCCATTTCGGAGCTACTTCATTACTTGAGATGAGCCAGTACGGCTTTCTAACAGATGCAGAATATCGTGAGCTCGTAGAGTGTCAGGACTTCCTGTGGCGAGTCCGCTTTGCACTGCATATTGAGCTTAAACGTTACGATAATCGCCTCACCTTCGCTCACCAAGCACAAGTCGCCGAAAGCTTAGGCTTTGCTGGCGAAGGCAACCGTGGCGTTGAGATGATGATGAAAGAGTTCTATCGCACGTTGCGCCGCGTGGCAGAGCTCAACAAAATGCTGCTCAAACTATTTGACCAAGCGATCTTAGAAAATGGCGTCGAGGCTGAACCAGTCGTTCTCAGCGAAGATTTCCAGCGCCGCGGCCATTTGATTGAAGCGCGCAAACCTGCCTTGTTCCAAGCTCGCCCGGAAACGATTTTGGATATGTTCCTACATATCGCCAACGATTCCACCATAGAAGGCGTTGCTCCTCCTACCATGCGCCAGCTACGTACTGCAAGGCGCAGACTGAATAAGTTCTTGCATACGATTCCTGAAGCAAGAGAGAAGTTTCTCGATTTATGCCGTCACCCTAATGCGCTGCATAAAGCCTTTAGCTTGATGCACAAACTGGGGGTGTTGGCTGCTTACCTGCCTCAGTGGAGCCAAATCGTCGGTCAAATGCAGTTCGACCTATTCCATGTTTACACCGTTGATGAACACAGTGTTCGTCTACTCAAACACATCAATACTTTTAGCGATCCGAACAATCATGGTAAGCACCCAATCTGTTGCGAGGTCTACCCGCGTATTCAGAAAAAAGAACTGCTGATCATCGCAGCTATTTTCCATGATATTGGTAAAGGCCGCGGCGGTGACCACTCGGTAATTGGTGAAGGTGAAGCCTACGATTTCTGTATCGAACATGGGTTATCTAAACCGGAAGCTAAGCTAGTTGCTTGGTTAGTTAGGCATCACTTGTTGATGTCAGTGACCGCTCAACGTCGTGATATCTACGATCCTGAGGTAATTACTGAGTTCGCCAAGAAAGTTCGCGATGAAGAATACTTAGAGTATTTGGTCTGTCTAACTGTTGCCGATATCTGCGCCACCAACCCTGAGCTGTGGAACAGTTGGAAGCGAACCTTGCTTGCTGAGCTCTTTTATTCAACCCAACGTGCGCTGCGCCGCGGCTTAGAAAATCCTGTTGATGTCAGAGAGCGTATTCGCCACAACCAGCACTTGGCGTCAGCGCTATTACGCAAAGAAGGGTTTAACGCGCGCGAAATTGAAGTGCTGTGGCAAAGATTCAAGGCTGACTACTTCTTACGCCATACCCATAAGCAAATCGCTTGGCACTGTTCTCATTTACTGCGTCACGACGATCACTCACAACCTCTGATCTTAATTTCAAAGAAAGCGACACGCGGCGGTACAGAAGTATTTGTTTATAGCAAAGATCAGCACGCGCTGTTTGCCACTGTGGTTGCAGAGCTCGACCGAAGAAACTTTAACGTCCATGACGCACAAGTTATGACCAGTAAAGATGGCTATGTTCTCGATACTTTCATGGTACTCGACCAAAATGGTGATGTGGTGGAGGAAAGCCGACATAAAGCGGTTATCAAACATCTTGCTCATGTGCTTGAAGATGGTCGACCAACCAAAATCAAGACGCGTCGTGTCCCTCGAAACCTACAGCACTTTAAGGTCAAAACTAAGGTCGATTTCTTACCGACTAAAAGTAAGAAGCGTACCCTACTCGAGTTTGTTGCCCTAGACACGCCAGGCTTACTGGCCACTGTGGGTGCGACTTTTGCCGACTCGGGCGTTCACCTGCATGCCGCGAAAATCACCACCATAGGTGAACGCGCTGAAGATTTATTCATCATCACTAGTGAAAGTGGCGGTAAGTTGAGTGAAGAGCAGCAACAAGAGCTCAGAGATAAGCTCATAAAAAACGTCGCAGAACTAGCACCTTAAGCGATCTCGACCACAAGTTGCTAACTTGTTTCAAAAAGCGCTATCTACCACGATCATAGGCTGCTACATTAATAGTGAATTGTTCATTCCCTGCTCATTTTTGGGGTAGGGATAATTACTGCAACACAATAGAGGTAGCCTATGTATCCACACCTCACTGGTTTAGGTATTCACGATCCTAAACAAATTGAGCGCTATTCCCTTCGTCAAGAAGCGCACAAGGATGTGTTAAAAATCTATTTTCGTAAGCAAAAAGGTGAGCTGTTTGCGAAAAGCGTCAAGTTCAAGTACCCACGACAGGTGAAAAATGTCCTCGTCGACAGCGGCAGTCACAAGTACAAAGAAGTCACGGAAATTAACCGTAACCTCACCCTCGTTATCGATGAGCTAAACAAACTGACGAAACCTGAAAAAGCGGTCGAAGTTGATGTTAAAGAGAAGATACTGTCTGACCTACGTCATCTAGAGAAAGTTGTTTCAAGTAAGATTGCAGAGATTGAAGCGGATTTAGATAAGCTGAAGTAAAGGAACGCTGCGCTCCGGGATTCGAGAGCGCTTCGCTTCGAGAAATCTAATTATTTCATAGGGTTGATGTAAGAGCATCACCCCTTTTTGTTTGCGAACGCTTCGCTATGGATAACTGGATAACTGGATAACTGGATAACTGGATAACTGGATAACTGGATAACTGGATAACTGGATAACTGGATAACTGGATAACTGGATAACTGGATAACTGGATAACTAAAGTTGCTCCGCGATGGCAGAGTAGTCAACTCTAGTTTTCCAGCAGGGCGAAGCCCGATCCCGTTTTCCAGAAACGAAGTGTTCCATAGGGCAACGCCCGTTCCCTTACATCAACCAGCCCGCGTATTTACCGACCAGATAAAGAGCCACGCCAGCCATCACGCCTGCGACGATATCATCAAGCATAATGCCTAAACCGCCGTGAACACGCTTGTCTAGCCAGCCAATAGGCCAAGGTTTTACCATATCGAAGAAACGAAAGAGAACAAAGCCTGTCAGTAACCACTTCCAATCAGTCGCAGAATGATTAAACAGTGGCACCACCAGCATGGTGATCCAAAACCCTGCGAACTCATCCCAGACAATCGAACCATGGTCATGCACGCCCATATCATCAGAGGTGATTTGACAAATTTTAATACCAATAAAGCACGAGGCAATAACGGCAATCACATACAGTGGTAGTGGCAGCTGAACAAGTAATAAATAAAAAGGAATAGCTGCTAAGGTGCCCATTGTGCCCGGGATAATGGGCGATAATCCGCTGCCAAATCCGGTTGCCAATAAGTGCCACGGGTTCTTTAGAGAAATAAGAGTTAAAGGGTTAGTCATAGTTAATACTGTTTACTTGAAGTGATCATAGCCACTCAGATCCCAATCAATCGGTTGGCCGCTGTTATGGAGTTCAAATGTTCCTTGTGGGCGAATTTGCCCAATACAGGTAACCTTAGCGCCGCAGTGGGCCAAAGCACTCTCAATTGAACCCTTGTTCTGCTCTGGTACGGTAAAACACAGCTCATACTCTTCACCGCTCGACAGAGCATATTGCTGAGCTTGAGAATACGAACCTAAGAATTGAACAAGTTCATTAGAAATAGGCAAGCTTGAAACGTCAAGACTAACGCCAACCTGAGAGCGTTGCAAAATGTGTTTGATGTCTGAGATAACACCGTCAGAAATGTCGATCGCCGAACTGGCTAGATCAAGCAGAGCCTGACCGACGAGCACTCTTGGCTCTGACAGGTAATGGCGCTGTTCTAGCTCTTGCGCAAAGGGCTTGCTGCGCAGGTTGGAATCAAGAATAACATCTAGCCCAGCTTGGCTATCCCCTAAATTTCCTGTTACATAAACCCAGTCGCCGACTTGCGCTCCATCCCGGCGCAGCGCTTTATCCGCATCAACTAGGCCTTGTACAGTTAAGGTTAAACTCAATGGACCTTTGGTTGTATCGCCGCCAATCAGCTGGATACCGAAATAATCAGCCAGCGCAAAAAAGGCGTCACAAAATGGCGCGAGCCAAGCTTCGTCGGGCTCAGGCATTGTCAGGGCAAATGAAACCCAAGCAGGCGTCGCTCCCATCGCCGCTAAATCACTAATATTTGAAGCAAGTGCTTTGTGCGCTACCCATGCAGGGTTTGCGCTGGCAAGAAAGTGGGTTCCTGCCACCAAAGTATCGGTACTAATAGCGACAGAAAGACTGTGTGGCACTTTAACCAAAGCGCAATCATCACCTGCAGCCAGCAAGACGTCTTTACGCTGACTCTGGCGACCAACAAAGTATTTGTCGATTAAATTAAACTCACCTGACATAACTTTCTTTTTCTGAATTAGTTTTGCATATAAAAAAGGTCAGCAAATGCTGACCTTTTCATAATCTGAATCGACTATTTCTTACGTACGTGTGGTGCTGCTTTATCTAGCACACCATTGACGAATTTGTGGCTCTCTTCTGCAGCGAATACTTTTGCAAGTTCAATCGCTTCGTTGATTACCACTTTGTAAGGTACGTCTTCACGACGAGTCATTTCATACATAGCAAGACGAAGCAATGCTAGCTCCATCATGTCCAAGTCTTGCATTGGACGCGCTGTGTATGGACGAATCTTACTATCTAGCTCTGTGTGACTTAGCACAACACCTGTTAGTAGGTCACGGAAGTATGCAACGTCTGTGTCTGGAGTAGAAAGTGCCGGCTCTGAAGCATGATGTTCTTCTTCATCATACTTACCACCTGACAAAAATTGCTCCTCGATAGTAGCAACATTTTCTTTAGTAATTTGCCAAGAGTAGATCGCTTGTAGAGCGAATCGACGTGCATTACGACGTGCGGCTGGTTTCACACTGGCCCCCATTAGGAATCGATTTCTGAAAGAACGTTAATCATCTCAAGTGCGCTTAGTGCAGCCTCTGCACCTTTATTACCAGCCTTGGTTCCTGCGCGCTCAATTGCTTGGTCAATTGTATCAACAGTCAGTACGCCGAAAGCAACTGGAAGTGAGTATTCCAGTGAAACTTGCGCAAGACCTTTGTTACATTCACTACAAACATAGTCGAAATGCGGAGTGCCGCCACGAATAACAGTGCCAAGAGATACGATTGCATCAAATTTGCCTGTTTTAGCTACACGTTGAGCAACAAGTGGAAGTTCAACTGCACCTGGGCAGCGAACAACAGTGATGTTGTCTTCGCTAACTTGGCCATGACGTTTTAAAGTATCGATTGCACCAGACAATAGACTTTCGTTAATAAAACTGTTGAAACGAGAAATAACGATAGCAATTTTTGCGTTTGGCGCTGGGAAGCCACCCTCGATCACTTTCATAAGCCTTCCTTTAACTATGTTCATCAAGTGAGAATCGCCGGATTCTAGCATAAATCTGTGAGCAATATCTAATAGAAATTAGCACAAATGGGGTTGCCGAATAATTCCAAGCGAGAGATTAAGTCTCGCTTCATTGCCTGACAATGAAGCAACAAAATAAGAGCTTCGGCTAAAGTTTTGATTCCGCGAAGCTCCCTTAAGTAAATTGTTATTCGCAAACGTACTCAACAACGTTGAGACCAAAGCCACCCAATGCGTGATACTTTTTATTGGTTGACGAAAGTAAACGCATATCGTGTACACCAAGGTCTTGCAGAATCTGCGAGCCGACACCGACACGACGTGACGTGCCTTGTTTCTTAGCCAGTGTTGGCGCTTCGCCTTTATCTTGAGCTTCGAACATCTTAACGCGATGAATAAGTAGATCGGTTGATTCTTCATTACCAAGAATGACCAGTACCCCGCCCTCTTTGCCAATACGAGTCATGGCTTTATCTAGTGTCCAGCTACGCTCAGCATTGCGGTCACTACGCAGTAAATCAGTAAAGGTGTCTTGCAGGTGCACGCGGACTAGTGGCGTTTCATTTTCCACATCACCTTTGCGCAGGGCGTAGTGAACTTGGTTATCAATAGTGTCACGGTAAGTAACAAGATCGAACTCACCATATTCCGTTGGCAGTTTACACTCTGCTACGCGCTCAATGGTTGTCTCAGTGTTGTTACGATACTCGATAAGGTCAGCAATCGTGCCGAGCATAATGTCATGCTTTTCAGCAAAGATCTCTAAGTCAGGGCGACGCGCCATAGTGCCATCATCATTTAGGATTTCAACAATCACCCCTGATGGTTCCAAACCAGCAAGTTTTGCCAGATCACAACCCGCTTCAGTGTGACCTGCGCGAGTTAGCACGCCACCTTCTTGCGCTGCTAACGGGAAGATATGACCCGGCTGTACAAGATCGGAAGCCTTCGCATCTTTTGCGACAGCCGCTTGCACAGTACGCGCGCGATCGGCAGCAGAAATACCCGTGGTAACACCTTCAGCTGCTTCAATAGATACCGTAAAGTTGGTTGTGTACTGAGCATTGTTGTCTTGCACCATTGGCGGCAAGCCCAAACGCTCACAACGCTCTTTAGTCATGGTTAAACAAATCAAACCACGACCATGGGTCGCCATGAAGTTAATCGCTTCAGGGGTAACATGCTCGGCAGCCATGATCAGATCGCCTTCGTTTTCACGATCTTCATCATCCATTAGGATGACCATTTTTCCTAAGCGGATATCTTCGATAATTTCTTGAGGCGTACTAATTGGCATTTTGGTATTCCTATTGTTATAGCTTGAGCGAATATGTTTTATTGTCGGCGACGCTTACATGACTTTTTACGCAAAACCGTTCTGTTGTAAGAAGTCCATGGTAATACGGGACTCAGGTTGTTCTTGTTGGCTTGTTAGCAGGCGCTCCATATAGCGTGCAAGTACATCTACTTCTAGATTAACTTTACGCCCAACATGGAAGTCCGCAATAGTTGTCTCTTCGCCAGTGTGTGGAACAATGGTCAGCTTAAATGCGTTTTTACGTAAATCGTTGACCGTTAGGCTGATACCATCAACAGTGATTGAGCCCTTCTCGGCAACGTATTTAGCAATGTCCGCTGGCATCGCAACCCAAAACTCAATCGCGCGGCCAACCATATTACGTTCAACAATTTCACCCACACCATCAACGTGACCAGAGACAATGTGTCCACCAAATCGTGTGGTTGGCAACATGGCTTTTTCAAGGTTCACTTTGTCGCCGGCTTGATAGTCAGTAAAACCTGTTTTTTGCAAGGTTTCGAGTGACAAATCAGCGCTATAACTTGTTGCGTTATAGTCGACCACAGTTAAGCAAACGCCATTGGTTGCGATACTGTCACCCAATTTTACATCTGACATATCCAGTTTGCCGACTTCAACCGTCACACTGATGTCTTCGCCTTTTGGCGTTATCGCAGTTAGAGTGCCTACTGCTTCTACAATACCTGTAAACATGATTACGATTCTTTGTTGTTTAACGTGGCAATGATGCGGATATCTTTCCCCACCTGCCTTACATCTTGAATATTTAGGTCAAGGACATGTGCCATAGACTCTAAGCCTAGAGCACCAAATAGACCACGACCATCGCTTCCCATTATTTTGGGTGCGAGATAAATAACTAGCTCATCAACAAGGTTCTGTTTAATCAAGCTGCTTGCAAATGTTGCCCCAGCCTCAACCCATAAGTGGTTGATATTATGCTGTTGAGAAAGTGCTTTAAACGTCGCGCTCAAATCCAACTGCTGACTCGCGTCAAGCTCTGGTGTGAGCTCTCCATTTGGTGCGACTGTGATGATCTCTCCATCCACCTTAAACAGTTTAAGATCGGGAGTCAGGGTTTGCTGTCGATCCAAGATAACACGAACAGGTTGGCGTAGGTTTGCTTGGTCATAATGAGATTGGAGAGAAGGCGGTAAATCATCCCAACGAACATTGAGTGAAGCATTATCTTCAATCACTGTTTTGCTTGTCGATAAGATAGCGCCACTTTGGGCACGAAATTTCTGCACATCTTGACGCGCTTGAGGCGATGTAATCCATTGGCTTTGACCATTTTTCAAAGCGGTTTGACCATCTAAGCTAGCAGCCATTTTTAGCTGCACAAATGGCATGCCTGTTTTCATCTTCTTGATAAAAGCAGGGTTAAGCGCCAATGCATCTTGCTCTAAAAGACCAACCTCAACCTCGATACCGGCATCGCGTAACATTTTGATCCCACGTCCTGCAACAACAGGATTAGGGTCTTGCATCGCACAAATGACTTTCGCCACTTTCGCCTTGATCAAACCTTCAGCACATGGAGGAGTGCGTCCGTAGTGAGAACAAGGCTCTAAAGTCACGTAGGCAGTTGCACCAATTGTTTTCTCACCCGCCATTCTCATTGCATGGACTTCAGCGTGAGGTTCACCGGCTCGGAAATGGAAGCCCTCACCAACAATCTGATCATTATTAACGATCACGCAGCCGACATTAGGGTTAGGTGCAGTGGTATAAATGCCGCCTTTCGCAAGGTCAATCGCGCGCGACATCATTTGAATATCTTGGGGAGTAAACTGTGCCATAAGAGTCCGTGTCTAATCTTCGAGTCGGGCGATCTCTTCACCAAATTCGCGGATATCTTCAAAGCTACGATAGACCGATGCAAAACGAATATAAGCAACTTTGTCGAGCTCTTTAAGCTGATCCATCACTAAGTTGCCAATCATTTCACTCGGCACTTCACGCTCACCTGTTGCACGTAGCTGAGATTTAATCAGGCTAATGGCAACATCTACGGCATCTGCGCTCACTGGGCGTTTTTCCAAAGCACGCTGCAAACCACCGACCATTTTATCTTCATTAAACGGCTCGCGATTTCCATTCGACTTGATCACTCTTGGCATCACTAATTCAGCCGTTTCAAAAGTCGTAAAGCGCTCACTACACGCTAAGCACTGACGACGACGGCGAACCTGATGGCCATCAGCCACCAAACGAGAATCGATCACCTTAGTGTCATTCTCGGAACAAAAAGGACAATGCATATCACCTCCATATAAGTGACAGACAGTTTACCGGATTAAACAAAGCTAGCAAAAGCAAAAGGGGCTAGATAGCCCCTTTTTCAATCAATGTGTAGCAAGATTTGTTAACTGCGCGGCAAGTAGTTCGCTTTACCTACCCACTTGTAGCTGGTTAACTCTTCTAAACCCATAGGACCACGAGCATGAAGTTTCTGAGTAGATACCGCGACTTCAGCCCCTAAACCGAATTGAGCGCCATCAGTAAAGCGCGTTGATGCATTGACATAAACGGCAGCAGAACCAACCGAGTTAATAAACAGCTCCGAGTTTTCTAGGCTGTTAGTCATGATCGCATCAGAGTGGCTCGCATTGTGTACACGCATATGATCAATCGCTTCCTCAACGCCAGAAACGACCTTTACGCCTAAAGTGAAACTTAACCATTCCGTATCGAAGTCACCTTCAGCCGCATCACGCAACTCTTTTGCATCGCCAAGTAGAGCCTTAGCTTTTGGCTCTGCGACCAATACCACCTTGTCATTTAAGCGCGCCGCTAACATAGGTAAGAACTCTGCCGCGACTTGCTCATGAACAAGTAAGGTATCGAGTGCATTACATGCTGAAGGACGCTGTACTTTCGCGTTCTCGACTACTTCTAAAGATTTAGCGAGATCAGCACTTTCATCAACGAAGATATGACTAATACCAAAGCCACCAATAATCACCGGAATCGTGCTGTTTTCCTTACACATCTTGTGTAGGCCAGCTCCGCCACGCGGAATAATCATATCCACGTAGTCATCCAGTTTTAGTAGCTGAGAGACCAATTCACGGTCTGGTTTTTCGATGTACTGAACCGAAGCCGCTGGCAGTTCCGCTTTTGCCAAAGCAGACTGAATAACCTTAACCAACTCCATGTTAGAGAAGAAGGTCTCTTTACCACCACGAAGAATACTGGCGTTACCGGTTTTCAAACACAGAGCTGCGATATCAATTGTCACATTTGGACGCGCTTCGTAGATAACCCCAACCACGCCAAGTGGCACGCGGCGGCGAGACAAGGACATGCCATTTTCAAGCACTTTACTGTCTAGTTCACTGCCTACTGGATCATTTAAGCTAATTACATTGCGCACATCATTCGCGATGCCCGTTAAGCGTTCGGTATTTAACAATAGGCGATCAAGTAGCGCTTCTGTCAGCCCTGCTTCGCGGCCTTTCTCAATATCTTTTGCGTTAGCGGCTAAGATGGTTTCAGCATTCGCTTCTAGTTCATCGGCGATAATTGCCAGAGCTTGGTTCTTTTGCGCTGTTGACGCTGTTGCTAGTTGGAAAGCCGCTTCTTTAGCCGCTTTACCCATTGAAATCAGTTCCACTTTCTCTTTCCTTACTCTTGGATTACGACCATATCATCACGGTGAAGCACTTCATTGCCGTAGTCGTAGCCTAAAATTCCAATAATATCTTTACTATGCTTACCCACTATCTTCGCCATGTCTTGGCTTGAATAGCTTGCAATACCACGAGCGATCAAGGTGCCTTTGTTATCGGTCACGCGTACAACATCACCGCGAGCAAACTGTCCACTGACTTTGGTTAGGCCTTTGGCAAGTAAGCTACTTCCTTTGCCCACCACAGCATTAACCGCACCATCATCAATCACGATGTCACCAGAAGCCGCAGGGCCTGCAAGAATCCAGCGTTTACGGTTTTCTAATGCTTCAGCACAAGGTAAGAAGCGTGTGCCTTGTGGATTGTCACCCAGTGAGTCAAACACCACATTTGGTGCACTACCCGCAGCGATAATCACTTCAATCCCCGCACGACGCGCAATGTCTGCCGCCTGTAGTTTGGTCGCCATACCGCCTGTACCTAGCGTAGTACCACTGCCACCGGCAATTTTGCGTAAGGTATCGTCGATGGTTTTTACTTCCTTGATCAACTCTGCACTCGGGTCTTTGCGTGGATCCGCGGTGAATAGCCCTTTCTGGTCAGTTAACAGCAGAAGCTTGTCTGCACCGCATAAGATGCCAACCAATGCAGAAAGGTTATCGTTGTCACCGACCTTGATTTCACTGGTTGCGACCGCATCATTTTCATTAACCACTGGAATAATGTCATTTTCTACCAGTGCATTGATCGTATCGCGTGCATTCAAAAAGCGCTCGCGATCTTCAAGATCGGCTCGAGTTAGCAACATTTGGCCGATTTTTAGGCCATAAATAGCAAACAATGATTCCCACGTTTGAATAAGTTGGCTTTGGCCAACCGCCGCCAACAACTGTTTGCTTGCCATAGAGTTGGGCAGTGCGGGGTATCCTAGGTGCTCACGTCCGGCTGCAATTGCACCAGACGAAACCATAACCACTGAGTGGCCTTGTTTTTTCAGCTCAGCACATTGACGAACCAACTCAACCATATGAGCGCGATCCAACTCCAATGTGCCACCAGTTAAAACACTAGTACCTAGTTTAACCACCACAGTCTGAGACTGAGAGGCTTTTCCGCTTTGTTTAGTCATTGCCTTTCTACTATGAAAAAAATAAAAATCGTCACAATCAAGAATCGCATTCATTGGCGAGAAAGATTGATTAGACCTGATGTTTTAGCAATCTACTGATAAATTCACAAGCAGAAAAGGCGCTAAAAAGCGCCTTTTTGGTCAAGAAGAATGATAAGCAAAGAAATTTAGACGAATTCGACAGATTCTTCGTGCATATTGACGGCGATTTCAAACTCGTTGTTTAGTGTATCGACCAGTTTCTGGTGAAACACCTCTTGAGTTCGAGTCACATCTTCAATCGCTTTCTTGGGCAGAGACTTCTCTTGCCAGTCACCGGTTGAATCGTATAGGCCAGAGCGATAACGCGCTTCAAACGCTTCACCATTGCGCTCCAGCTCTAACCACCAGCCCCAAAATTCACGCTGCTCTGGTGATTTCTTGTCATTGACGCATACAGATAAGCAGTCAAATAAATAGGCGTCTTCCTTACTTTGTGATTCTCGTAAGTAAGGACCAATAGCTCTCAGTGTCGACAATAAGCGGTAATGGGTCGGACTTTTCGTCTGTTCAGACATAATGAATCTCCATATTCATTTCCTTATTTTTATACAGAGCGACTCCGGACTAGAAAGTCTGGGTAGCCCGTATATTTAAGTGTTGTCTAAATTAGTCGAAATGTCATCTAATTAGCTCCTCCTCCAACCACTTGATCGCTAAATCGAGGGATTGCTCATATCCTTGTGTAATTGTCTTGGCACTAATTTTCTTCGCTTTACCATAGTCACTAAACAGCGCCACCATTTGGTTATCACTGTAGGGTGACACAGGATCGTTCTCTAAACTCATCGCTAGGATCGGCACGCGCGTCTTACGGCTACCAAGAATACCTTGCACCTTGAGCGACCAAGCCATTAGCTGCCCAGCCAAGCTATGAATATCGACCGCATTCTTACCTATACGTGATGCCAACATGTCTAAATACATCTTGGGCATTTTCTTAAGTTTTTCTGGTGAAGAGAGCACATCATGAATAGGCGCGCCAAGGGAGACACAGGCTTTAATTTTCTCTTGCTCGATAAACGATAGACGCACCATCGCATTGCCACCAAAGCGAAAACCAATCAAGCCTACACGATGATGATCAACCCAAGGAATGTTGTACAACTCATTTAACACCACTTGATGAAGGCAAGAGGTATCTTCAGTCATATTCCAATGAGTGTTATGGCCTATTGAGGGCATATCAACCGTCAACATCGCGATGTTCTTTTCAGCGAGGTAGTTTTTAAACAGGTTCCACAGATCCGTCTGCAAGCTATCTAATCCTGCACTGACCATGACCACAGGTTGAGGCTTATCTGTGCTGGTTAAGTGTAAGTGAGCGACGATGGTTTTTCGCTGATACGGGATTTCAATGCGCTTAACTATGTACTTGGTTTTGTTTGTCGCTTCGGTGTAAGCACTGCTTGCTAACACTTGAGCCTGAGTCGCCAAGTTATCGTTCTTTAAGTGTGGGTAGCCCGCAATACTAAAGCACAAAGAGGCATTAAACATTTCATCAGCGGCCTCTTCGCCTTTTAGCTTAGCAGAGCGCTTTTGGTGCAGCATGCCCAATTTAATCCACTCATAAGTCCAGTTACCGCTGTGGTACCCCATCACGGTATCGAGCCACTCATCATGGGTACGCGAATGCTTGGAAGCAGCAATTTTGGCCAGCACAGCTTCAATCTCGATAGGATCAAGGCCTTGCCAAGCCCATTGCATACGACGCAAGTTGCGATACCACTTGAAGCCATCCTCTTCTCGCTTTTGATCTAAAAAGGTTTCACTGGTTGGCATATATTGCGTGAGCGCCGAAGTCTCTTTGGCTTGTTTATGATTAGCAAACAGAGACTCCGAGAGGTTCTTACTGACTTCCTCAGACATGGGCGATGACCTAAATAATTACGTTTATTAAATAGTAATAAAAAAAATGACCCAAGAAAGGGTCATTTATCAAGAAAGTGTCGCTATGTTGCTCAATCAGTTACTTTTGCTTGCGATTGATTGGCTCAATGTACTGAATTGACATATCCCATGGCTGCTCGATCCATGTGTCTTGAGCAATATCAACCACGTAGTCGTCAAGTAGCTCAACACCTGCTGGCTTAGCACATACTGCGATCAGTTTTGCTTTCGGGTACATTTCACGCAGTTTACGTGCTGTATCACCGCTATCTACTAGGTCTTCAACGATTAGGAAACCTTCACCGTCACCCTCTGGTGCTTTTACAACAGTCATATCACGTTGATGGTCATGGTCGTAGCTTGAGATACAGATAGTATCAACATGACGAATACCTAGCTCACGAGCCAAGATTGCGCCCGGTACTAGACCGCCACGGCTAACCGCCCAAATTCCTTTCCATTGCTCTGCTGGCATCTGTTTTTCCGCCAACTCACGACAAAGTGTGTGCATTTGGTCCCAAGTGATAATGAATTTTTTACTCATTGTAATAACCTAATAGTTTTAAAATCTGCATCCCCTCAACACGTCATTGAAGTTTGGACGATTGCAACAGGCAAGTCTGGGGAAAAGCTACGCAAACGTTTATTTTAACGCAGGCGCTATACAATACCAATGGGGAATTTATCCCTGTGGCAAAAATAATCGCCATAACAGAGACTCCGTTATGGCGAAAAATAGTGTGCTGCCGACATTTAGCGAACGATTTCGCTAAGGCGGAAATTAAGCCACTAAATACTTAATGATGAATACTGCTGATAGTACCCATACGCTGATCGACACTTCACGACCGCGGCCACTCAGTAGTTTAATTGCAGCGTATGAGATAAAGCCAAGCGCAATACCTTCTGCAATTGAGTAAGTCAGTGGCATAAGTAGACAAGTTACAACAACCGGTGCCGCTTCTGTTAAGTCACGCCAGTCAACACTAACCAGACCAGACATCATTAGAATAGCTACGTAGAAAAGTGCGCCTGCGGTAGCGTACGCTGGAATCATGCCAGCCAGTGGCGAGAAAAACAGAGCCAGAAGGAATAGCACGCCAACGACAACAGCAGTCAGACCTGTACGACCACCCGCGGCAACGCCTGCCGTAGACTCAACATAAGAAGTGGTGCTAGACGTACCAATCATTGCGCCTACAGAGGTCGCTGTCGAGTCAGCAAGTAGCGCTTTGCTTAGACGAGGCAGTTTGCCATCTTCTTTAATCAGATCCGCTTTTGTCGCAACACCAACTAAAGTACCCGCTGTATCAAATAGGTCGACAAATAGGAAAGCGAATACAACTGAAATCATGCCAACTTCGAAGACGTCAGCAATGTTCATTTGCATAAAGGTCGGAGCAACACTTGGTGGCGCTGACATAATACCGCCCCATTGAACGTCACCAACGATCAAACCCAAAGCTGTGATCGCTAGAATCGCAATCATTACCGCGCCACGAACACCACGGTAAACCAAGCCAATCGTTAGGAAGAAGCCTAATGCCGCTAAGGCAGGTTGCAGGCCAGTGATATGACCAAGACCAACTAATGTCGCTGGGTTATCAACCACAATGCCTGAGTTTTGTAGGCCAATAAACGCAAGGAACAAGCCGATACCAGCCGAGATACCCGTACGTAATGACATAGGAATCGAGTTAATGATCCACTCACGAACCTTGAAAATACTCAAAGCCATGAAGATGATACCGGAAACAAAAACGGCACCTAAAGCGACTTGCCATGAGTGGCCCATACCGAGAACAACGCCATAGGTAAAGAAGGCGTTAAGTCCCATGCCAGGTGCAAGTGCAATTGGGTAGTTAGCAACGAAGCCCATGATGAAACAGCCAATCGCCGCAGCAAGACAGGTTGCAACAAATACAGCGCCTTTATCCATACCAGCGTCTGCAAGCATCGCAGGGTTGACAAAGATGATGTAAGCCATCGTCAAGAAGGTGGTCACACCTGCAATGATCTCAGTTTTGACGTTTGTGCCGTTTTCACTGAGTTTGAACAGTTTTTCGAACATAATCGAATCCTAAAAGGGTAAAAAGTAAACGGTTGCGTAATCGATTGGCTCGAATTATAAAGTCATCAAATAGTAAATTCCAGATAGAATTAAGACTCTAATCAATATTTCTACTGTTCATTGCCGCTTTCAAACAAGGGCTAGATGATGGCATAAAGAAAAATACTTTATATTTCATAAAGTAAAATCATTGATGATTTGAATTTCAAAAAGGTGTTTTTTTATACCATGTCATAAACTTTCAATGGCATTTGGGATATTTATGCGTAAGGCAATATGTGTTTATGCGAATAAAATAGAGAGATAGGAGTTAGCGACGGGAAACCACAGAGTTTGTGGGCAAATTGTGAGCGCACTTTTGCTTAGATAAAAAAACGCCACTCAATTTGAGTGGCGGTTGAATCATGTCAGCAACTAAAGGCTGTAAAAAAATTCCAATAATAGGGGTGAACAAACTGTTCGAGTGTCACAAGCTAGAGTTTAGTAACCGAAGCTTGTTGGGTAAGTAAAGCTGCCTGTGTAAACAGAGCTGTTTAGCCAGAACGCTGCACTTGGTAAACCTTTCATAACTATCACCTTCTAAATCAATTAAAACAGATTACAAATATTGATTTCTCAGTTCCGTGGAGGCGACAAATCGGACTCATCCTTTGAGCATTTTCTCTTCGCTTTCGAAGTTGGTTACAAATATACCTCAAAGAAATTTAATTACAAGCATAAAAGTGACAAAAGTCACAAAAAGTTTAAAAACTGACTTAGATCAAATGAATATTGTAATTTAATTACAGTTATATCAATTTATTGTTTGGATTTAGTACAAACACTACCCATTCAGTTGCACAGGGCGTGTCAACCAGAATCTACAATTTGTGATTGCACCGAAACATTTGCTTGCCGCTTTTACTACACCCTTTAGTCAGGGAGTGCTATTCTGTGCTCCTCTACCCAATAGGTCAGATTTAGGTTTTTGTGCCAGATTAATGGCAGAAACCAAACACATAATCTGGCGTTATTCTTTTTAAGGAGTCATCCGTGTCTGAATTCCATTCTGAAATCAGCAGCTTATCACCTGCTCCAATTTGGCAATTTTTCGATAAGATCTGTTCTATCCCTCACCCTTCAAAACACGAAGAAGCCCTAGCACAATACATCGTTGATTGGGCTAAAGAGCAAGGCTTAGATGTTCGCCGTGATCCAACAGGCAACGTTTTCATCAAGAAGCCAGCTACACCGGGTATGGAAAATAAGAAAGGTGTCGTTCTGCAAGCACACATCGATATGGTGCCACAGAAGAATGAAGACACAGATCATGACTTCACAAAAGATCCGATTCAACCGTACATTGACGGTGAATGGGTAACAGCGAAAGGAACCACACTCGGTGCCGACAATGGTATGGGTATGGCATCTTGTCTTGCGGTACTGGCTTCAACAGAAATCAAGCATGGTCCAATTGAAGTGCTGCTAACGGTAGACGAAGAAGCAGGTATGACAGGTGCATTCGGTCTTGAAGCGGGTTGGTTAGAAGGTGATATTCTTCTTAACACTGACTCAGAGCAAGAAGGCGAAGTCTACATGGGCTGTGCTGGCGGTATTGATGGTGAAATGACTTTCGATATCAAACGCGAAGCGATTCCAGCAGGCTTTACAACTCGCCAACTGATCCTAAAAGGTTTAAAAGGTGGTCACTCGGGCTGTGACATTCACACTGGTCGTGGCAATGCCAACAAACTACTTGCTCGATTCCTAGCAGGTCACGCACAAGAACTTGACCTTCGTCTTGTCGAGTTCCGAGGTGGTAGCCTACGTAACGCTATTCCTCGTGAAGCGTTCGTAACGGTAGCAGTACCAGCAGAAAATGAAGCCAAGCTTGCTGAGTTGTTCGAGTTCTACACTAACCTACTTCGCACTGAACTAGGTAAAGTAGAAACAGACATCGTTTCATTCAACGAAGCGATCGACACAGAGACACAGGTACTAGCGGTTGCCGATCAGCAACGTTTCATCGCAGCATTAAATGCATGCCCTAATGGCGTGATTCGCATGAGCGATGAAATTGAAGGCGTAGTTGAAACGTCTTTAAATGTGGGTGTCGTGACCACTGAAGCAAACCAAATCCAAGTGTTGTGCTTAGTTCGCTCTTTGATTGACTCTGGCCGTCAACAAGTAGAAGGCATGCTGACTTCTGTTGCTGAACTGGCAGGCGCTCAAATTGAGTTCTCTGGTGCTTACCCAGGTTGGAAACCAGACGCAGACTCAGAGATCATGGCTATCTTCCGTGACATGTACGAAGGCATCTACGGCCATAAGCCAAACATCATGGTTATTCACGCTGGTCTTGAATGTGGTCTGTTCAAAGAACCTTACCCGAATATGGACATGGTATCATTTGGCCCTACCATCAAGTTCCCACACTCACCAGATGAGAAAGTGAAAATTGATACGGTTGCCCTATTCTGGGATCAAATGGTTGCTCTACTAGAAGCGATTCCTGAAAAAGCGTAATTTCCATTACTAAATCTAATCCTAAAAGCCAGCTTGCATAAGCTGGCTTTTTTATTTCTGTCCCTCACTAAACCATAAATATTTTTTGTCGTCACGGTGATTTCTTTTCGTTAGTCAGCGCGAATCATGGTTGCTACAGTCGCCCTCCTTGAAGCACCTAAGGGTAAATTCTCTGCCCTCTTCAGGCACTACACTCGGCATAAAACGACCGTGTTAAGTTGGGGATGCTCACTTCAATCGAGCATCTTAAATACTCTCTAAATTATTATTACTGCGATGAAAGAAAAACTACTTGTTGGTTGGCGAGAGACCCTCAGCCTACCGAGCCTTGGTATTGACAAAATTAATGCAAAAATCGATACCGGAGCCAAGACCTCGTGTTTACACGCATTCAAAGTAGAGAGCTTTAAGAAGGACGAAGCTCAATGGGTTCGCTTCTGGATCCACCCAATTCAGCATAATACGGACGTAGAAATTATGTGTGAGTCTGAAGTCATTGATGAGCGTATCGTTCGCGACTCAGGTGGCCATGAAGAATCGCGTTATGTGATCAGCTCTGATTTGAGCATCGGAGGCGAAACTTGGCCAATTGAAATTACTTTAACCAATCGCGAAAACATGGCTTTTCGTATGTTGTTAGGCCGTACAGCAATGCACAACCGCATCGTTGTTGACCCTGTTGAATCGTTTTTAGTCCCTTTCGAGGAAAGCAAATAATGAAAATTGGTATTTTATCTCGTAACGCTAGCTTGTACTCAACCAAGCGTTTGATTGAAGCGGCAAAAAACCGTGGCCATGAGGTAAAAGTCATCGATGCACTTCGTTGCTACATGAACATCAACTCAGACAAGCCTGAAATTCACTTTAAAGGTGAAGAGCTGTCTGGTTTCGATGCCATCATTCCTCGTATTGGCGCTTCTGTCACTTTCTATGGCACAGCGGTACTACGTCAATTTGAAATGATGGGCGTTTACCCAGTCAACGAGTCGGTAGCCATCACTCGCTCACGCGACAAGCTTCGCTCTATGCAGTTGCTATCTCGCAAGGGTATCGGCATGCCAATCACTGGCTTTGCGAGTAAACCTGATGACGTGAAAGACCTGCTTGAGATGGTTGGCGGTGCGCCTGTTGTAATTAAGCTACTAGAAGGGACTCAAGGCATCGGCGTTGTACTAGCTGAGACTCGTAAGGCGGCAGAAAGTGTAGTTGAAGCTTTTATGGGCCTGAAAGCCAATATCATGGTTCAGGAATACATTAAAGAAGCGGGTGGTGCTGACATTCGTTGCTTTGTGATTGGTGACAAAGTGATCGCTGCGATGAAACGTCAAGGTGCAGAGGGCGAGTTTCGCTCTAACCTCCACCGTGGTGGCAGCGCATCGTTAATTAAGATTACTCCAGAAGAGCGACGCACTGCGGTCGCGGCTGCGAAAATAATGGGTCTAAATGTGGCTGGGGTTGATCTACTAAGATCAGATCGTGGTCCATTAGTCATGGAAGTAAACTCATCTCCAGGTCTTGAAGGTATTGAGGCCGCAACTGGTAAAGACATTGCTGGAATGATTGTCGAATTTATTGAGAAAAATGCGGCAAGCAAAAGGACTAAAACTCGTGGCAAAGGCTAAAAAAAATAGCGCATTCGAATTTCTCGGCGAGTCTATCTCGCCGGGAGAGCGTAAGGTGATTGAGTTAGAAGCGGCAAAGCTTTACACCCACTCACCCTTATCGATCCCGGTCGAGATCATAAACGGTAAACAAGCTGGGCCCGTTCTTATGGTCAACGCAGCGATTCATGGTGATGAGCTTAACGGCGTTGAGATTGTTAGACAGTTAATCAACACCCTTGATGCTAACAAGCTCAAAGGCACCATCATTGCTGTCCCCATTGTTAACGTGTTCGGCTTTATTCATAAGTCTCGTTATCTGCCAGATAGACGAGACTTAAACCGCTGCTTCCCGGGTAGTGAAAAAGGTTCGCTTGCTTCACGTATGGCAAACACCTTTTTCTCTCAGGTCGCTAAGCGCTGTGACTACATTTTGGACTTACACACAGGTGCCATTCACCGCACCAACCTGCCACAGATTCGCGCAGATTTAAGTAATCCAGAAACACTTCGTATTGCTCAGGCGTTCGCTACGCCAGTGATCGTTGATGCACCACTACGAGACGGCTCTCTGCGTAGCGAGGCTGAACGCCTGGGCATTCCGGTTTTAACCTATGAAGCGGGAGAAGCGCTAAGGTTTGAGCCTATTTGTATCAGTGCTGGCTTTATCGGGGTTCAGCGTGTCATGCAGGCAATTGGTATGCTGCGTTCAAGTCGCAAAAAGTTGCCAACACCGATGATCGCTAAGTCCACCAGCTGGTTGCGCGCAGAAAGTGACGGTATTCTGCGGACTGTGGTGACGTTAGGCGAAAAAGTAGAAAAAGGTCAGGTGCTGGCTTACATCAGTGCGCCATTAGGCCACAGTGAGATTGAACTCACCGCACGCAAAGGCGGGATTGTTATCGGTCAGCAAACTTTACCTTTGGTTAACGAAGGTGACGCCATCTTCCATTTGGCTTACTTTGAGCATGACGATCAAGAAGTTGAGCAGGTGGTTGAAGAGTTTATCGAAGAAATGATCGATGCTGATTTGGAGCCCTTAACCACAGGCCAGATTAACTCACCGTCTTAATCTGTGTAATGAGTAAAAAAATAGCCCGCATTTTGCGGGCTATCTTATTTATTCATTTAACCAAAAGAGGCCCAAATCACTGTGGCGACTAAGATAGGACAAACGAACTTCACATAGGCAGGCCACAGTTTGCCAAACCAGCCTTGAGTAAATTCAGGACAGCCTTGCTTTAGCTCTTTAATCTTAGAGTGACGATTCCATACCCAACCGCCAAATAGGCAGAACAAGAGCGCCGCTGCTGGCTGAAGGTATTGGGTTGCGACCATCGCCACCAAGCCAAACATGGCCGCAAAGTTGTAGACAATCACCACACTGAACAATGCAATCAAACCACCCAACACCCAGCTTGTTGGTGTTCTCTTGGTGTTAAAGCGCTCACTAACTAAAGCAACCGGACACTCCAGCATAGAGATAGACGATGTTAGTGCTGCGATGGTCAGTAGTAAGAAAAATACAATCGCAAACAATTGGCCAAGCAAGCCCAAGCTATCGAACATGAGTGGTAATACGGTAAACACTAGGGTATCTGAACTAAGCAGTGAGCCGTCCTCAGCGTATATCTGTACCCCTTTTTGCATCGCGACAAACATGGCAGGCATAACCACAAGGCCAGCAACAAAGGCAACAGCGGTATCAACCAAAGTGACATTCATTGCCATCTTAGGCAGGTTCTCTTTTTTACTTAGATAAGAACCATAGATCAGCATCGAACAACCACCGATGGTTAGCGAGAAAAAGCCCTGCCCCATCGCCGCTAAGATCAATTTACGGTCCATCACTTTTTCAAAATCTGGAATCAAGTAGTGCTTCAAGCCTTCCATCGCACCGTTTTGCGTCATGATGTAGATGAATAGCAGAGCAAACAAAACAAATAGTGCAGGCATCAGTCGAGTTGACCACTTTTCGATCCCCTGCTTAACACCGCCTTGAACAATGAGCACAGTGAGGACGTAAAAAGTAATCGTACCGAAAAGGTTGCGCTCAACACTAAAGCCTTTAAACCAAGCGGTCGCGGCTTCTATACCTAAAACATCTGTAATGGCACCAAGTAAGAAGCAAATCAACCAACCGCCGACGATGCTATAGAAAGCTAGCACGGCACTTGGCACACTTAGGCCAATCCAACCAACAGCGGCACCGACGCGTTTTCCAGCCGGGTTCGCCGTTAAAGAGCGCATACTGTCAACAGGGTTAGCTTGACCATGACGACCTATCGCCATTTCTACAACCAACATAGGAAAAGCGACCACTAGGATCATCACTAGATAAACCAGTAAGAAGGCACCGCCACCGTTACTTGCCGCTTGAGTAGGGAAACCCCATATATTGCCTAAACCAACCGCGGCGCCTGCTGCGGCAAGAATAAATCCGAGACGCGAACCAAAATGTTCGCGAGATTGAGAATTGTCTACTTGTGCCATACCACTCAAATCGCACCAATGAACTAGTTGACTAGTACATTAATACAAAACGCCAATATTCACAATTAAAATAGCAAATCGTTAGGTAGATAAGGTTAAATTATAGCCGATTTAACTCGTAACGTTCAGTTTACGCGTTGACTCTACTAAGTAAGGTTTAATCTTCGCTCTATTTCTTCCACTGTGTTTAGCTTCATAGAGCGCACTGTCGGCCACAAGGAAAATATCGTGCTGATTATCGAGAGGTTGACACGCGCAATCCGCGACTCCCACTGACACAGTGACATATTGCGCAGTAGGCGAATGTTCATGGGTAATGGCGAGGGTATTTATCGCCGAGAGCAACGCATCCGCTTCCTGCTTATTGTTAATCGGTTGCTCGGAGGAAAGGAGGATACAAAATTCTTCTCCGCCGTACCTAGCAATAAACTTGTCACAACTCGATTTGGCGTTAGATAAATGGGTCGCCACTTCACTTAAGATAAAATCCCCTTCAAGGTGACCATAGTTATCGTTGAAAGATTTAAAGTGGTCGATGTCAATTAAGACGACACTAACATACTGATTTTGAGAGCATGACTTGAGTTGCTGCCAATAGGCTTGGAGTCGACGACGATTGCCGACTTTGGTCAGAGCATCATGGGTCGAAAGCCATTCTAGTTCGCTGCGATTTCGTTCTAGCTCACCAAAAACCTCATTGATTCGACTAGCAAAATCACGCATTTCATGGGAAATAAACTGATCTTCTTCAGTGATAGTTTGGCTATCTTTATTGAGATTACACAGCGCAAATCTCGCCTGCTTGATTGGTTTAATCATCACATGCACAACACACAAATTAAAACCAAACATAAATACAGCAAAAGCGAGCACAGCTGACAACTCACCCCATGTGATAAACGGAGGCATAGTGACCGAGTGATTAATCACAATACAAACCGTTGAATTGTTCTGATAATCCAACCGTTCGAGAATGGTTATATTCTCTCGATTAGCAACCTCGGCAGCTTCTGCTTGTTGCTTGGTGTAAATTTCGACATTGATGCCCGTTGCTTGCTTTAGCATTCGTACAAAGCTACCGCCAATCGGCTTTATAAACATCATATAACCGCGGTCACAGTCCGCACCATCGCTATCACAGATCCTTGACGTTGCAAGGAGAGCGGGCTGATCATCAAAAACAAGAAACTTAACAAACGGAGTGATCTTGTCGGTTCTGGATTTCAAACTATCGGCTAACAATGCACCAAATTTATAACGGATTTCATCGTAAGAACGATCCTGCTGGGCCTTTACATCGTAATGACGACCCCAGATTAAACTCACATTGGGGTCAAAAATGAATACACCACTCAGTTGCTGAGAGGTAAAGGTATGAGGGCTGATACTGCGATCGGTAAACGCTTGATTAGGCGAATGAATAAAGTCAGTGATACTTTCCCATGCCGCATAGTTGATTAACGAACGGGCAAGTTCAGATTTCTGTAGATCGATGACAGTTTTAACTCGATTCACTTCCTCGGATTGCAGAAACTCAAAACGCTCAACCGCCTCATCATAGGTCCAGATATAGCGGAAAGAGAGATAACAAAAAACAAAAACACTCGCCATCATCAGCGAAGCAATGATCGTTAACTGTTTGAGAGATAGGTGGGATATCTGCATCTAAACGTCATACCCTAAAAGCAAGAGCCAGAATTAAACACATTATTCACCAAGTTGTCTATAACAAGAGTGCCATAAGCACTCTGTTATGTGATCGCATACCTTGAGCAATCGTTACCTTAGATCGTAAAAAGCTGATAATCCTTAAGTTCAGGTATCTTCTTATGCAGTTGCTGCTCTTGTTCTGCCATCTGATCCAGCGAGTCACAAAATTCTTCGCTTTGCTGCTCAACCTCAACCGCATGTTGCTTTAAGCGCTCCGCGATACGCTCTTTCAGCTCACTCATCGCATTCGCCATTTCTGTTAAGTTTAAGCCGCCTTCAGCTTTCATCTTTTCAGACATCGCATCGAATGCGCTAGCAATGAACTCTTCATTAAACAGCGCTTTCGCTTTTTCAAAATCTTCTGCCCATGTTTCGCGCAGTGAAGCGAAAGTATCTGCTGGCAGTACGAGATCGCCATCATTGTAGTAGCGCGCTTCCATATCCGCATAAAATTGCTTCATAGATTGCTTCACGCTGTCGAACGCTTCTGGAGCATCAAAGCTCACCGCCATGTCATCAACGATATCATTGGCAAGCGCTAAACCGTCCTGAGCGATCTTTCTCACGCGCGGTAAGTAATCATTAAGATTTTCACGATACTGAGCAATCGCTTGTTGCTGCTCATTGTTCAGTTCTATCTTCTCACCGTGAATAAGTAAGTTATTGTCAGCATCGACAATCGCTTTCTCACCACTGGTCTGCACGATTTCAATTCGCTCACCATTGAGATGAATCTCATTTTTTAAATCCACTTTACATTGCGCAGCATACGCTTGGCTTGAAAGCAGTATCGGTAAGGCAAGTATTACTTTCTTCATTGTCATCCCACTCAATTGATTGGTCACGAGCATATCAAAAATGGCTCAAAGTTTGTCAGCAGATGGTTTCTATCTCGTAGCTATGCTCGATGTCACCAATTCTATAACTGATTTCATCTTCCACTTGTTTCGCTTTTAGAGCCTGTCCAAGCGGAGAGTCAAACGTTACCAGCACGATTACATGTTGTTGAAACTCGACTTTGAGGCCACCCGCACAAGGGGAAAGAAAGAACCAGTGGTGATCATCTTCTACATCAAGCAGTGACACTAAACAACCTAACCCAACGGCTTGCGGTTCCTGCGGTAGTACCAAATTGGTCAGAGCCTGAATTTCTTGTTCACACTCCTGTACCCGCATCGCTTGGCCATGCGCTAAATAAGACGCCTCTAGCGCTAACGTATCATATTTGTGCTCAGGGACCGTCTCTTCGTCGGTCGCGGACTCGATCGCTCTTTGTGCTGAGCTCACTGCAATCTCTAACTTACTTTGCAGTTGCGAGAGTATTACTTGCCGCAGCTCTAATTTATTCATACTAAAATCGTGTTCCATTGCTCTTATAGCCATTAGAATACCTGTGACCAACGCAGAAGAGAATAGCAGGAATAGCCCAATGGACAGTTCGCCCCACCACTCAGCCATAGCACACACCCTTCAACATACATTTGGCTTCGATAGCCTAAGGGGTGGACAGCAACAAGCGATTGAGACCATTTTGGACGGGCGATCCTGCGCAGCGATTTTTCCTACCGGTTCAGGGAAATCTCTGTGTTATCAGCTACCGGCTACCCTGCTACCAAACCTCACTTTAGTCGTCTCCCCTCTTCTCGCGTTAATGAAAGACCAACTCGCTTTTTTACACAGCAAGCAAATACCCGCGGCTTCGATCGATTCGAGCCAAAGCCGCGAAGAGACGCTGCAAGTGATGGAGCAAGTTAGGCGTGGTGAGATTAAAATCCTCATGATCTCTGTTGAGAGACTGAAGAATGAACGTTTTCGTCAGTTTATCTCTCAAGTGGCGATATCACTGTTGGTTGTCGATGAAGCACACTGTATTTCAGAGTGGGGACATAACTTTCGTCCAGACTACCTAAAGCTACCTCAGTACCTAAAAGAATTTCAAATTCCTCAAGCATTGCTGTTAACGGCAACAGCGACTCAGTCGGTTATTGAAGATATGCGCGATAAGTTTTCGATCGCTGAGCAAGATCTGGTTGTGACTGGCTTCTACCGAGCAAACTTAGATATTAGCGTTGTTCCTTGTGAAGAGGACGACAAAGCAGAGCAGTTGCTCAACCTTATTGGCCCTGAACCCACCGCACCAACGGTGGTTTATGTGACTTTGCAACAGACCGCAGAAACGGTTGCTAAACAGCTGCTCAAAGGCGGCGCCAATGCTCACGCGTATCACGCAGGGATGAAACCCGATATCCGTGAATCGATCCAAGACCAATTTATGCGCGGTGAGATTGATTGCATTGTTGCCACTATTGCATTTGGCATGGGCGTTGATAAATCGGATATTCGCCGTGTCATCCACTTTGACCTGCCAAAATCCATCGAGAACTATGCTCAAGAAATTGGTCGAGCTGGTCGAGATGGCAAGCAGTCTCAGTGTATTTTGCTCGCCAATCAAAACGGACTCAGCACGTTAGAAAACTTTGTCTATGGCGATACTCCTGAATTAGGCGATATTCACTCTGTACTCGAACAAGCATTAAGCAACAGTCCACAGTGGGAAGTGGTCCTTTCAAGATTGTCTGCGGAAACCAATATTCGTCAACTGCCATTAAAAACGCTGTTGGTTTATATGGAGATGGCTGGTGTTATACAAGCCAAGTTCAGTTACTTTGCCGATTATCGATTCAAATTTATCAAAGACAAGCAATTTATCATCAATCAGTTTGATCCAGCTCGTCAGCAATTTGTATCCGCTCTGTTTGATTGCTCAAGCCAAGCAAAGATCTGGTGCCAGGTCGACTTTGATGCTTTATGGAATCACTTTCAAGGTGAACGACACCGCGCAGTTGCCGCCCTCGATTACTTTAATGAAAAAGGTTGGATAGAGCTCGAAAGCAAGCTGATGACCGAGGTCTATACAGTCAACAAACCCGAGCAAAGTCTAGAAACGCTGTGCCAAAGCTTGTGGTCACTGTTTAAAGATAAAGAACGCAGTGATGTAGAACGAATTCACAACCTACTCAACTACTTTCAATCTGAGCAATGTTTAAGTGCAGGGCTTGCACACTATTTCTCAGATTACAACGCCCCGACTGAATGCGGTCATTGTAGTGTTTGTCGTGGCGCTATCGCGACTTTGCCTCGGCCAGTCGTAGAAGAGTACAACCCTGAGCAGGTATCGACATGGTTAAAGACGCTCGAAGATAAAGCCAAACAAAAACTCTCACCTCATCTGAAAACTAAGTTCCTTTGCGGTATCACCACCCCACTGTTCACTAAGATCAAAGCTCGCTCTTTGCCTGGATTTGCCAAACTGGAGTCGACCCCATTCGCTGATGTCCTAGCACAAGTTAAGCACATAGAGAGCTAGAGACAGTTAAGACTAAAAGAAGCTAAGTTGTTTCGCCTGTTCTTCCGGTTTAAGCATTACATTTAACCCCAACAGGCGGATCTCTCTGCCCTGTTGGCGCTTCAAAATATCACTCAATAACTGTTTAAAATATTCCAGTTCAAGCTGCGGGTGAATATGTTCAATAGTGGTTAATTGGAAATCAGCGAACTTCAGCTTGATTCCTTGCTTAATGATGGCTTTTTCAGGCGAGGCTTTTTCTAAACGTTTTTCGAGCTCAGGAAAGAGTTTTTCTTCGATAACCTGCCAGCACTCCTGATAGGAAGAAATATTTTGGCTAAAGGTTCGCTCGACGCCGACCGATTTACGCTCGCGCTCAACAACCACTTCTCGGTTATCAATGCCGTGACTCTTATTCCACAGTGAAGCGCCCAATCGACCAAACCTAAGCAGCAAATCACGATAGTTACTATTTTTAATATCTTCGCCAGTATAGAAACCGGCCTGATGCAGTTTTTCCAAACTCACTTTGCCGACGCCAGGTATTTTCTCTAGAGGCAATTTATCGACCACCTTTTGCACGCTATCTGGCGGGATCACAAATTGCCCATTGGGTTTATTCATGTCAGAGGCAACTTTGGCTAAGAATTTAACTGGAGCAATACCAGCCGAAGCAGTCAACGAAAGTTCATGCCAAATATCACGGCGTATGGCTTCAGCTATCAGAGTGGCTGACCCCTGACACTGAGTACTTTCTGTCACGTCGAGAAAAGCTTCATCCAGAGATAAAGGCTCGATCAATGAAGTGTAGCGAGAAAAGATTTCGCGGATCTGTTTTGAAACCTCTTTATAGACTTGCATCCTACCTGGCACGACAAGTAACTGTGGGCATAGTTGCAATGCACGAGCCGTTGGCATAGCGCTACGAATACCAAATTTTCTTGCCTCATAATTACAGGTACTTAGGACACCACGCTGTTTCTCATGGCCGCCTACGGCAAGCGGTCGCCCACGATAAGAAGGGTTGTCTCTCATTTCTACCGCAGCATAAAAACAATCCATATCGACATGGATGATTTTTCGTACTTTTTCACCTGACATTACCGACAATACACCTGATACATAACTGTATATAAATACAGTTTAATTTATCTTAGCTGGTTCTCATAGAAAAAATTGTTGATAAATTATCCGAGCAAGATTGTTAGATAGGTTTATTATTAAAACTATAACTATGATCAAGAGGCACGACTTTGAACAATAAAGTACTGGTTGTGGAAGATAGCCGTGCGTATCAAAACTACCTTAACCAACAGTTAACCGCGATTGGTTGTCAGGTTTATAGCGCGGAAACATTAGCAGAAGCCAAGCTGCTACTCCAACAGCATCGCGAGTTCCGATTCGCCGTTTTAGACTATTGTTTACCGGATGCTGAGAATGGCGAAGTTATAGACCTCGTACTTGAACACCAGCATAAAGTAATCGTCCTAACTGCAACCTTCAATGATGAAACGCGCGAACGCTTCATTGCTAAAGGTGTTGTCGACTACCTACTAAAAAATAGTATGGCTTCAGTTGCTTACCTCATCCCTCTCGCTAAGCGACTACTCAACAACGATAAGCATCATGCTTTGATTGTTGATGATTCTCCCACCGTTCGTGCACATGTTACCCAGCTACTGGAGCATCAGTACATCAAAACGACGCAAGCGGAAAATGGCCTCATAGGGCTAGAAAAGTTGAAACAAGATCCCTCCATCACGTTTGTGATTACTGACCATGATATGCCTGAAAAAGATGGCATCACCATGATCCAAGAAATGCGTCAGTCTCATGACAACAACAGCTTAGGTATCATAGGATTATCAGGCAGTGACTCTAAAACTCTCACTGCTCAGTTTCTAAAAGCGGGTGCTAATGACTTTTTAACTAAACCCTTTAACCAAGAAGAGTTTTATTGCCGGGTACATCAACTGCTCAATATGCGAGAAGCGACGGAAGAGCTGTACAAGCTCGCTAACCAAGACGCGCTTACCGGGCTTTGGAATCGGCGTTTTCTGTTTGCTCAAGCTTGCTCTACGTGTACAGATCGTTGCATTGCAATGCTGGATATTGACCACTTCAAGGCAGTTAACGATACCTATGGTCATGATGGGGGAGATGCTGCACTGAAAGTCATTGCCAATATTCTAAAGATCTATTTCCCAGATGAAGTAGTGGCAAGATTCGGTGGAGAAGAGTTTTGTATTCAATCTCATATCCCCTTTGATGATTTCATTACCCGGATTGAAAATGTGCGGTTACGTATCGAAAAAACACTCATCAAGCATGACTCCAATAGTATTCAAGTCACTGTCAGTATTGGAGTATGTAACAGTAACGCGAGCTTGAACGAGCAAATAAAGTTAGCAGATGACAGGCTTTATGAAGCAAAAGCAGCAGGAAGAAACTGCACGATTTATAGCTAAAACTAGTTTCTCTAAAAACAAAAACACCGACATAACGTCGGTGTTTAACTTGGAATAAAGCGCTTACATTAGGCGATACGATCTTTTTCCCATGCTGCTAGCTTTTCAGCTCTAGCCGCTTCACGCGCTTCACGCTTTTTACGTGCATCACATGGTTCAGGACAGTTACATACCTTGTCGATACCAACTGCCCCCAGACCGCCACAGCTGCCTTTTACCACTTTCTTTTGGATGATATAGCCGATTGACATAGCGGCAATCACAGCCATAAACACACCAAAGGTAATTAAAAATGTACTCATAATGACATGCTCGTAATTTTATTATTGATTCATAAATGGCTTGTAAGCTTCAGAAGCTAACTCTTTAAAGCCATCTTGGGTTTTAACAATCATAAACGCAGGAATATTGTTTTCATTGGCCACCTGCATACCTAGCTCTTCACCAAGAACCATAAGGCCAGTCGCCAAGCCATCTGCCGTCATGGATGACTTGTCCAATACAGTGACTGACACCACCTTATGGCGAATAGGCTTACCCGTCTGTGGGTTAATGATGTGCGAGTATCGTACGCCATCACGCTCAAAATAGATACGGTAATCACCCGATGTCGCTACCGCCATATCGCCTGGTTCAATAATCTCTTGAATTGCACGCTCGTCAGTCGATGGTTTCTCAATGGCGATTCGCCATTTCACGCCTTCACGGTTTAAACCTTTCAGACGCATTTCACCGCCGACTTCAACCATGTAGTTCTCAATGCCTTGAGATTGAATGTAGTCTGCAACCACATCTACGCCCCACCCTTTTGCAATTGTCGATAGATCAACATAAAGGTTAGGAATATCTTTTCTGAGTGTATTGCCTTCAACAGAAAGATGTTCAATACCCGTCATCGCTTTACGTGCTGCCAACTCTTCGTCACTTGGCACTACCTCAGGGCGAGCTTCAGGACCAAACCCCCAAAGGTTAACCAATGGACCAACTGTCACATCTAACGCACCTTGAGTAAGACCGTTTAAACGGATCGCTTCTTTCACTACAGTGACAGTTTGAGGCGACACTTCGAATGACTCAGAAGATTGCAGTTGATTAAAGCGACTTAACTCAGAATCTTTGCGATAGGTCGACATCTGGTCATTGACCTCTTCTAGCAGACGATCGACTTCCTGCTGAAGCGTCTGTGGTGAAGGGATACCTTCCGCTGAGATGTATTTAATGTTGTAAGTCGTCCCCATTGTTGGGCCGCTTAGGTGAACCTGCTCTGCGGGCTTTTCACAGCCAGCCAAAACGAGTAGAGAAGCAAATGCAACAAGCCACTTTTTCACTTGTTAGACTCCTTAAATTCGAAACGGGAATAGCACATACGTTTTATATAGAACGCATCGACTATTACCACTCTTTAAAAAATAATGGCTGACTTAAAGCAGTCAGCCATCTTATATACGTAATTTCAAGTAGTTGGAGTTGTAGCTCAGCAGATTAACTCGTCAAGCTACAGCCCCAACTTACTTAAATTTAGCCGCCGAAGTCATCCAGTAGGATGTTTTCGTCTTCAACACCGAGATCTTTCAGCATGCCGATAACAGCCGCGTTCATCATCGGTGGACCACACATGTAGTACTCACAATCTTCAGGAGCTTCGTGATCCTTCAGGTAGTTTTCGTACAGTACGTTGTGGATGAAGCCTGTGTAACCATCCCAGTTATCTTCTGGCATAGGGTCAGACAGTGCACAGTGCCACACGAAGTTTTCGTTTTCAGCTTGTAGGCCATCGAAGTCTTCAACGTAGAACATCTCACGCTTAGAACGCGCACCGTACCAGAAAGACATCTTACGAGTAGATTTAAGACGCTTAAGCTGGTCGAAGATGTGCGAACGCATTGGCGCCATACCAGCACCACCACCAACGAAGACCATCTCGTTGTCTGTGTCTTTCGCAAAGAACTCACCAAATGGACCAGAAATAGTACACTTGTCGCCCTCTTTAAGAGACCAGATGAACGAAGACATGATACCTGGTGGTACATCAGGATTATTAGGCGGCGGCGTAGCGATACGCACGTTTAGCATAATAATACCTTCTTCTTCCGGGTAGTTAGCCATAGAGTAAGCGCGGATTGTTTCTTCGTTTACCTTAGACTCGTAGCGGAACAGGTTAAACTTGTCCCAATCTTCGCGGTACTCTTCTGGTACATCGAAGTCAGCGTATTTCACGTGGTGAGCAGGAGCTTCAATCTGGATGTAACCACCAGCACGGAAAGGTACTGATTCGCCATCTGGAATTTGTAGCTTAAGCTCTTTGATGAATGTTGCTTTGTTATCGTTAGAGATAACAGAACATTCCCACTTCTTAACGCCGAAGATCTCTTCAGGAAGTTCGATGTCCATGTCAGTTTTCATTGCAACCTGACACGCTAGACGCTCACCTTCACGCGCTTCACCTTTAGTAATGTGGTCAAGCTCGGTTGGTAGAATGTCACCACCACCTGATTTAACTTTTACGCGACACTGGCCACATGAGCCACCGCCACCACAAGCAGAAGATACGAATACGCCAGCACCAGCTAGAGCACCCAGAAGCTTACTGCCTGGTTGTGTAACGATCGCCAGATTTGGGTCGTTATTCACAGAGATTGTAATGTCACCTGATGGTACTAGTTTAGATTTAGCGAATAGAATCACTAAAACTAGCGCCAAGATAATCAGGGTAAACATCACTACACCAAAAATAATAGTATTCATGACTATTCCTTTAATTGCTGCCGTTTACCCGACTTACAGTTGAACACCAGAGAAAGACATAAAGCCTAACGCCATTAGACCAACTGTGATGAACGTGATACCAAGACCACGTAGACCTGGAGGTACATCAGAGTACTTCATCTTCTCACGAATACCTGCAAGAGCAACGATAGCTAGCATCCAACCCACACCTGAGCCGAAGCCGTATACTACTGACTCTGCGAAGTTGTAGTCACGTTGTACCATGAAAGATACACCACCGAAGATCGCACAGTTTACTGTGATCAGCGGTAGGAAGATGCCTAGTGCGTTGTACAGAGGTGGGAAGAAACGGTCTAAGATCATTTCTAGAATCTGTACAAGAGCCGCGATTACACCGATAAAGGTAATGAAGTTTAGGAAGCTAAGATCCACACCTTCAAGTAACGCATTCTCTTTAAGAACTAGGTTGTAAAGTAGGTTGTTCACAGGTACTGCAACAGTCAGTACGAAAACAACGGCAACGCCAAGACCGAAAGAGGTCTTAACTTTCTTAGATACAGCAAGGAATGTACACATACCTAAGAAGAACGATAGTGCTAAGTTTTCGATGAAAATCGATTTAACTAGCAAGCTAATGTAGTGTTCCATGACGTCCTTACTCCTTCGCTTCTACTTGCTCTGGTTTCAGAATACGGATTGCCCAGATAAGGAAACCGATTAGGAAGAATGCAGATGGTGCTAGTAGCATCAGACCGTTAGGCTGGTACCAACCACCATTGCTCACTAGAGGTAGAACTTCCATGCCAAATAATTTGCCTGAGCCAAATAGCTCACGGAAGAAACCAACAGTGATAAGAACGAAACCGTAACCAAGACCGTTACCAATACCATCGATAAGTGATGGAAGAGGCTCAGACTTCATTGCGAATGCTTCAGCACGACCCATTACGATACAGTTCGTGATGATTAGACCTACGAATACTGATAGCTGTTTAGAGATATCGTATAGGTAAGCTTTTAGCACTTGGTCTACCACGATTACTAGAGATGCGATGATCGCCATTTGAACGATGATACGCACACTGTTAGGAATGTGGTTACGGATGACTGAAACGAAGAAGTTAGACAGTGCAGTTACAAAGATAACCGCTAGTGTCATTACAAAAGCCGTTTCTAGTTTAGTTGTTACTGCCAATGCAGAACAAACACCAAGAACCTGAAGCGCGATTGGGTTGTTATCCAATACTGGCGCTAATAGACTCTTCTTAACGTTTTGTGCGCTAGACATTAGTTCAGACCTCCGTCACGAACTTTTGCTAGGAATGGACCAAAGCCCATATCGCCTAACCAGAAATCAAATGTACCTTGAACACCGTTACCTGTTAGTGTCGCACCTGATAGGCCATCAACACCGTGTTCAGAACCTGCTGGAGCGCCACCTTTAACAATCTTGATTGCTGGTTTGTGGTTCTCATCAAACAGTTTCTTGCCTTCAAACTGAGCACGCCAAGAAGGGTTCTCAATTTCACCACCAAGTCCAGGAGTTTCACCCTGTTCGTAGTAAGTGATTGCAGAAACAGTGTTACCGTCAGTTTCTACTGCAACAAAAGCGTACATCATTGACCATAGACCCGTACCGTGAACAGGCAGGATGATCTTAGATACTGCATCGCCATCTTTCACTAGGTAAATAACACCCGTGTTTGCGCGACGTAGGATCTTCGCTTTGTCTTGGTCAGCGGTTAGCTTGATAGACTCAACAGGATCTTTTGCAGCTTTACGTTGGTCGTATGACGCAGCGTCACCTTCAACGAAAGCACCAGTATCGAAATCAACTAGACGAGGCTCGATGTACTCAGCGAATAGCTCTGGTACTTTCTTACCTGCAGCGTCGATACCTGCAACTTCAACGATCTTAGTTTGCTTATCTAGTACAGCGTTAGCTTTTTGCTTGTCACGTAGACCTACAGCTGCTGTTGATACGATGATTGAACAAACAAGGCTCAACCCGATAACAACACCCAGCGTCTTTTTAATGCTGTCGTTATTACTTGCCATAGCGTGCTAGTCTCCGCTTGATGTTCTTCTCGATAACTACATGGTCGAACAGAGGTGCAAACAGGTTCGCGAATAGAATCGCCAGCATCATACCTTCTGGGTAAGCTGGGTTTACTACACGAATTAGTACACACATCACGCCGATTAGTGCGCCGTACCACCATTTACCTTTGTTAGTAAATGAAGCGGATACAGGGTCTGTTGCCATAAAGAACATACCGAATGCAAAACCACCTAGAACTAGGTGCCAGTGCCATGGCATGTTGAACATTGGGTTAGTGTCAGAACCGATAACATTGAACAGAGTTGCTGTTGCAATCATACCGATCATCACACCTGCAATAATGCGCCATGAAGCAATTCGCATGTACACGATCATTGCTGCACCGATCATTAGAGCCAGTGTAGAAACTTCACCAATAGAACCAGGAATGTTACCGATGAAAGCGTCCATCCAAGTGATAGGAGCGCCTGTCACTGTATTCACTAGTGCACCGTTACCACCTTGTGCCCATTGGCTAAGCGCCGTTGCACCAGAGAAGCCATCAGCTGCAGTCCAAACTACGTCACCTGAGATTTGCGCAGGGTAAGCGAAGAATAGAAATGCACGGCCAGCAAGTGCTGGGTTAAGGAAGTTACGACCCGTACCACCAAAGATCTCTTTAGCAACAACAACACCGAAGGTAATACCTAGCGCTGCTTGCCATAGAGGAAGTGTTGGTGGAACGATAAGTGCAAATAGGATAGAAGTAACAAAGAAACCTTCGTTAACTTCGTGCTTACGCACCATACAGAACAGTACTTCCCAGAAACCACCAACGATAAAGACCGTCGCGTAGATAGGTAGGAAGTAAGTTGCACCTAGGATCATCTTACTGCCAACGCCTGCATCGGCGGCTAAAGTGCCCCCAAGCATTTCCGTTAGCCAGTAGTGCCAGTTGCCAGCAACTACAGCTGCTAGCTGATCACCAGCATACATGTGATTAAGTGCTGAGATAGCTTGGCCACCCGCGTTGTACATACCCCAGAACATTGCTGGGAATACCGCGAACCAAACCATGATCATGATACGTTTTAGGTCAACGCTATCACGAACGTGCGAGCTTTTTTTCGTTACCAAGCCTGGCGTGTAGAAAAGTGTTGCTGCTGCTTCATATAAAGCAAACCACTTCTCATGCTTACCACCTGGCTCAAAATGATGCTCGATGTCTTCAATAAACTTTTTAAGAGCCATGAAAATTACCCTTCCTTCTCGATGGTATCTAGGCATTCACGAAGGAGTTCACCGTACTCGTATTTACCAGGACACACAAAGGTACACAATGCTACATCTTCTTCATCTAGCTCTAGCGCACCTAGTGCTGCTGCACTGTCAGTATCGCCTGCACATAGATCACGAAGTAGCAGAGTTGGCTCCATATCTAGAGGCATTACGCGTTCGTAGTTGCCGATTGGAACCATTGAACGATCACTACCGTTAGTCGTCGTTGTCATGTTGAACAACTGACCTTTGAATACGTGACCAAGGAATGAGCGAGTAATTGAGAACTTGTTCTTACCAGGCATTGCCCAACCAAACAGTTCTTTTTCACGGCCTTCACGTAATACAGAAACCTGTACGTGGTAACGACCAAGGTATGCGTGAGGACCAATTGCATGAGTACCAGTTAGTACTGAACCAGAAATCACACGAACTTCACCTGGCATTAGCTCGCTGTCCGTTACGTCATCAAGGCATGCACCTAGAGATGTACGAACTAGACGAGGGTTATTCACTACTGGGCCAGCCAGAGAAATAACACGGTCAGTGTAAAGTTCACCAGTTAGGAACAACTTACCGAACGCGATAACGTCTTGGTAGTTGATACTCCACGCCACATTTTCTGCATTCACTGGGTATAGGAAATGCATGTGGGTGCCAGCAAGACCTGCTGGGTGAGGGCCATCAAATACATGCTCTTCAACATTTGATTGAGAAGAACGAGGAAGACTTGTGCCAGATTTACATACGTAAACCTTGCCATCAGTCAGAGTTGAAAGCAGATCTAAACCTGCAACGAACGCTTCTTGTTGCTCATTGATGATCAACTCAGGCTGAGCCGCCAATGGATTGGTATCCATAGCAGTAACGAAAATAGCCTTAGTAGAAGATTCGATTGCTGGAACCTTGCTGAACGGACGAGTACGTAAAGCGGTCCAAAGGCCTGATTCAACTAGTTGAGTTTTCACCGCTTCACGGTCAAGACCTGCTAGTTTATCAGCTTCAAACTTATCGAATGTCACCTGCTCTTCACCTGCCACTTCAATCACTACAGATTGAAGTACACGCTTAGCACCACGGTTAATCTCGATCACTTTACCAGCTGCTGGTGAAGTAAATTTCACACCTGGGTTCTTCTTATCTTCAAAAAGAACTTGAGCTTTCTTTACTTCATCGCCTACGCGGACATGCATAGTAGGACGCATGCCGACGTACTCTTCGCCAAGCAAGGCGACTTTTTTGATGGTCTTACCATCATTAATCACCTGGGTAGGAGTTCCTGCAACAGGAAGGTCCAAACCCTTCTTTATTGTAATCATACGCACTTGCACTACTTTTATCGGGAAAAAGATTCTTTGTTTGCGTAACTTTTAGACACGACACTAGTGTCCGGTTTTGGTGAAGTTTTAAACACCAAAATCGCAACATCCTATTAAAAATCTCGCTACAAGAATTAAGCGGGATTTATCAGGTGCGGTAGTCTATCATCTTTTTAGAAGGTGATGCCATGATGAATGCTATGATTAACAGAGATATTTCGAGTGAATAGGGTTTAAAAGGCGATAGAATAGTCATAACTTTGAGCCACCGCACAAACATAAATCCGCACCCTATTTCCTATTTTTCTAATTCATTCACATCGTGAAACATTCTGTTTTAAAACTAACCATTGCATTTATTTGTTTCTACCTTGTTAACATCTAGACTATCGCTACCAATAAAAAGGGTAGCAAACGCTACCCCTTTTTGTGACTTATTTTGAACCGCCTAAACACATCGGGCTATCTGGCGCGAGCTGATTCTGCTCTTTCCATTCATCAGCCGTATAGGTGTGCATAGACAAAGCATGAATTTGGTTGGCTAACTCTTCAGCAAGCACTTGATTCACTTGGCGGTGACGTGCAATCAAACGCGCCCCTTCAAATGCTTCACTGACAATAACCACCTTAAAGTGGCTTTCTGAGCCTGGCGGAACGTTATGCATGTAACTTTCGTTAATCACGCTTAAGTGGTCTGGATTGAAGGCCTCTTTGAGCTTGCTTTCAATGACTTCTTGGATCATCTGTTTCACCATCAGATATGAACAACTTAATAAGGTTAGATAATAATCGCCTCTATCATAAAGCTAAAGGTTTTAGTTTCCTCTCCCCTCCGGTTTTGCGACAATTTAGCGATTAACGACTAGCTAGCATTCCAAATATGAAAACTGAGCTTACTTTGCACGAGCGTACTCTTTCTTTGTACCGATACCCAAAAAGAAATAATGAAACCCTGCAAGCATGGGATGCTGGAGACGAATATCTCATCAATCATGTTGAAGAGTTAGAGCTACCAATTAATCAGAACATTCTGATTATTAACGATCACTTCGGCGCTTTGAGCTGTTGGTTTAGCCAACGACATAAAGTTACATTGATGAGTGACTCGTTTATCTCTCATAAAGGGGCAAACGCCAACCTCAAAGCAAACAACTGCCAGACGATCACTTACTTGACTACCATGGACAAGATTCCAAATGACGTCGATTTGGTGCTGTTTCAGTTACCTAAGAGTAATCGCCACTTAGTCTGGCTACTCAGTCAGTTGCGCGATTCGCTAGATAGCTCTGTCCCGGTGATTGCGGTCAACAAGGCCAAAGAGATCCACACTTCGACACTCAAATTGTTCGAAAAATACCTTGGCGAAACCAAGACATCGTTGGCGTGGAAAAAACACCGCCTTGTCTTTAGCAATGCCAACAGTCAAACACCAATCAAAGTCTCCCCTGACACTCGTTGGTCCGTTGATAATGAACAGATTGAGCTTAACAACCTACCCAATGTTTACTCTGGAGAGAGCTTAGATCTTGGCGCTCGCTTTATGCTTGATCACTTACCGCAAAACC
This sequence comes from Vibrio sp. SCP2, assembly GCF_059295395.1. Classification (NCBI taxonomy): domain Bacteria; kingdom Pseudomonadati; phylum Pseudomonadota; class Gammaproteobacteria; order Vibrionales; family Vibrionaceae; genus Vibrio; species Vibrio sp. SCP2. The sequence goes on from NZ_JCAFVV010000004.1 coordinate 123,116, forward strand.
CAGATCTTAAACACGTACTCGATTTAGGCTGTGGTAATGGTGTGTTATCAGTAAAAATAGGCCAACTGAATCCCCAGATAAAACTGACCTGCGTCGATGAGAGCTTTATGGCGGTGGAATCCGCGCAACAAAACCTTATCGCAAACTTAGGAAAAGAGAGAGAAATCGATTGTATCGCCAATAACTGCCTCGATGGAATGCCGGCGAAAGATGTCGATCTGGTAATGTGTAATCCCCCTTTTCATCAGCAACAAGCGATTACGGATCACATTGCATGGCAGATGTTCTGTGATGCAAAGCAAATTCTTAGTGTCGGTGGACAATTATTAGTTATCGGTAACCGTCACCTCGGCTACGATGGAAAGCTATCTAGACTGTTTGGCAAGTCGAACGTAAAAGTTGTCGCTTCCAATAAGAAATTTGTTATTTTACAAGCGACTAAATAGTCCACTATTATCTGTCTATACGTTTCAGTAGGCTCGCAGAGTTAACAAGAAAGGAAATTACAATGAGAAAACTGGTTCTAGCCGCGTCAATGGCATTACTCACTGCGTGTTCAGCTCCGCAGCAAGAGCAAATCAACTTCATGCCTAAAGCGGTATTGAGCAACAGTGATATTGTTCAAGATGCAAGTTTTACTCTGACCAGTAAAGACATGCGTTCCGCGCAATATGTTGCTTTGGTAGACAGTGGACGTTCAAACATTGAACCGATTCACTCTAAGCAAAATGTTCGCATCTCAATCGAAAACGCACTGTTGGATCAGTTCAAGTCGCAAGGTTTCCGTAGCACAGTTAACAGCGAAAACTCCGTGGAAGTGGAAGTTCAAGAAGCGCTAGTGTCTGTTAAGCACACCGTAATGGAAAACCAGATGGATGGAAAAGTCGTTCTGGAAATTACCGCAGAAACACCACAGGGCAAACTTGTTAAGACTTACACGGGTACAGCAAAACGCACAGGTGCACTTAGCGCTTCAAACGAAGAGATCGAAGAAGTACTAAATGATGTCATCAACCTAGTGCTGCAAGAAGTCTCTAACGACCGCGAACTTCAAAACTACATGCAGGAGCGATTCTAATGTGGAAAACAGCAATTGCCTCACTTGCGTTAGTTAGCAGTCTCGCATTTGCAGGTCCAAAGGTAGAATTCGAAACCAACCTAGGCTCTTTCACTGTTGAGCTAAACCAAGAGAAAGCCCCTATCACGGTGGCGAACTTTTTAAAGTATGTCGACGATGGTAGCTATGTCGGTTCTCAGTTTCATCGCGTGATTCCTAACTTTATGGCTCAAGGCGGTGGTTTTGATAAAGAGATGAAGCCGCTCGCGACTTACTCACCGATTAAGAATGAAGCGTCGAATGGGTTGAAGAATAATACGGCAACGATTGCAATGGCGCGTACCAACAACCCAAATTCTGCAACTCGTCAGTTTTTTATCAATTTCGTCGACAATAACTTCCTTGACTATGACCAACGCCCACCAGGTTACGCAGTGTTTGGTAAAGTAACGCAAGGTTTTGACGTAATTAAAAAGATGGGTAAAAAACCGACCCACTCAGTAGGACGCTACCGCGATGTTCCTGTTGAACCAATCATAATTACAAAAGCGACTCTTCTAAAATAATCCTCTTAGGCTCTAATCTCCGCGGTTAGAGCCTTTCTTCTTGCATACCGGAAACTCAAACAAGGAATAGTGTATGTCTTCTGACTCCCCTTCACTGTCTTGGCGAGAAACAATTCAAAGCTACATGGATAGACGCCTGATGTGGGTGTTCATGCTCGGCTGTTCCAGTGGTTTTCCCTGGGTATTGATTGGTTCGAATATGTCAGGCTGGCTCAAAGATGCCGGGCTGACTCGCGCAGCAATTGGCTACTTTGGTAGTGTTTTCGCTGTCTACGCAATTAACTTTCTTTGGGCGCCACTGGTCGACAGGGTTCGCTTACCACTATTGCACGCAATGCTAGGTCAGCGCCGAAGTTGGATATTCCTCTGTCAGTCAGTGGTTCTCGTTTGCACCTTATTTATCGCCGGTGTCGATCCATCGCAAAACCTGATGCTTACTTCGATGTTAGCTTTGGGAATTGCTATCTCGTCAGCAACACAAGATATCGCTATCGATGCGTTTCGTATCGATACTTTCCCTAAATCAGAACCTTCAAAACTGCCGCAAGCTTCTGCGATGGCAGTGATTGGTTGGTGGACGGGCTACTCAGTACCTGGTTACCTTGCCTTTATCAATGCAGATTCTGTTGGTTGGAATGGCGTTTACTACGGTATGGCCGCCATTGTCGCTATTTTGATGGTCTTCACCTTGCTCGTCGGTGAGCCAAAAACCCAGCGTGATTCATTGCAAGCGCAAGCGGAACTGCGCCATAGCAAAGTAGTTGGCAATCGAGCCGTTGCTTGGCTAACGGTAACCGTGGTGGAACCCTTCTTAGATTTCTTCAAACGAAATGGCTTCCGCGTCGCACTGACACTACTACTGTTCGTTTTCTTATTTAAGATTGGTGAGGCTTTCCTTGGCCGAATGTCGATTACCTTCTATAAAGAGATTGGCTTTAGTAATGAACAGATCGGTTATTACTCCAAGTTAATCGGCTGGGGACTAACAATTCTGTTCACCCTAGTTGGCAGTATGGTCAATGTGAAGTTTGGTATTGTGCGCGGCCTGATGATTGGCGGTATTGCCATGGCGTCGAGTAATCTGATGTTTGCATGGATCGCTAAGGTTGGACCAAATGAGCAATTGTTCTTAGCCACACTAGTAGTCGATAACTTTACCTCAGCATTTTCGACTGTCGCCTTTGTCTCTTTCTTAACCGTAGTGACAGGGCAAGCTTTCTCGGCAACGCAATACGCCCTGCTCGCTTCATTAGGCAATTTTGGTCGAACGACACTTGCTTCATTCTCGGGGGAGTTGGTCGATTACCTCAACGACTGGTCAACCTTCTTTATCTTGACCGCAGTGATGGTGATTCCAAGCCTGATTATGCTCTATTCACTCAGACACTATTTCTCCGACATGTTGGAGAAGGCAAAGGAGCGGGATAAACAGGAACTGCAGCAGCAAAGCACAGAAAATAGTTGATCAAAAAAGGCTTGGTTCAAAAAACCAAGCCTTTTTCGTTCTATCTGCTTTCTAAGGATACATGCCTTTGCCAAACAGGTTAAATACTCTTGCTACACCTTGGGTAAAAAGCATCGGCTCAGTAAGCACGGTCAAACATAAGCAATCTTCGCCGACGCGGGTGAACGGGCTGTGTTTCACCGAACCATCTTTAAGCAAGTAATCACCCACTTCATAATGGCCATCCTCATCACTAAACCCTCCATGCAGTACTAGTGTTGATTCTAAACCTTTGTGCGTATGCTGAGGGATGGTGACATCTTCTGCGATGTACATCAGATTGATTCGCGCTTGCTCGGAAATATCTATCGAAGCGCTGTAGACCTTACCTCCATAACTTTTCCACTCGCCTATTTTGTCTCTAAAGCGAGTTAACGACAGAGGAAGCCTGAACGTTTTGTCATTTACTTCGATAAAAGTCGGTAATCGCGGCGGTCTCAGTGGCTCGCTGTTTTGCTCTAAACGTACAATCTGATCAAACATTGAAGCCAAATCTAGATTTGAATCTACACTTTCACTAACTAGCTCTTCTCCGCACTCGGCTTCAAACTGCTGAACCAGCTGCCTACATTTAGGACAACTCTCGATATGAGTGGCAATTGTAAAGGCACTCACATCATCAAGAATGCCTTGAGCGTAAGCCTGCAACATTGATGTTTGTGGATGGAAACTCATACTACTCTGCCTCAATTGAATTGCGTAATTTCTCTACCGCTAATCGCAATCTAGATTTAACGGTGCCTAAAGGTATGTCGAACATATCAGCGACTTGCTGATGGGGAAGCTCTTCAAGGTAAACAGCTTTGACCACCTTCTTCTGTGCTTCAGGCAAAATATCGAGATACTTGATAATCTGCTGTTTCAAGCGCTCCGTTTCAGGAGAGTAGTGCTCAACCAAATCAGGCGGACAATAGTCATTAGGCCAAATATCTTCCGAGTGGATATGCGCTTCTCTCCCCTTCTGTTTACGCAGAGTGTCGAAACAGAGGTTACGAGCAATGGTGTATATCCAAGTAGAAAGCGAGCTTTTACTACCATCAAACAATGCACTTTTTTGCCACACGGTTGCCATCGCTTCTTGAACGATTTCTAAAGCCACCTGCTCATTGCCCATATGCCTAAAGGCAAACTGCTTTAAACGTGGGGAGAAATGAGAGAACACCAGAGCAAATGCTTGCTTGTCTTGTTGCTTCACCTTCTCCATACACGACGCCCAGTCATTTTTTTTAAAAGCTTGGGTATCTATGTTGGCCATTTCGATATCCTTAATAACGCCCCTGAACTTTTTAATACGTCTGACAAACTATTTCGATCACTGTGTCAGCTCATCTCCTAAGGTTTTTGTAAGAAAACTAACAGCACCTTCGCAATCTTTTTGCCCGACTAAACGATCAAATTGCTGATTGGTCAGAGGGAGTATTTCTAACCAACGTTGACTGACCCAACTGGCATCATCAAAAAACTTTTGCTCGTAGAGATTACCAATATCAGGGAACTGCTGATAAACCCGGCTCAAATAATGGCAGATGGGCTCAACCTCTTTATCAACAGTAGAATATTCCCAACTCGGTAGCCATTTGACTCTGGCATATCGCAAACCATCATATTCAACTCTTACATGCTTGATCTCGAACTTAGTTAAACCAGTGACAGAGATCCCGAGTAACCCATCGTCAAGCTGCTCAAAGTCAATCACCTTTACTAGGGTTCCGATTTTAGACAATTCACTGCCTTCAGGCTCATCACGCTTTTCAAACAGACACACACCAAAGGTTCCATCGGCTTTCATCGCTTGAGAAACCAATCTTTTATATCGTGGCTCAAAAATCCTTAAGCGCATTTTCCCTTCTGGCAACACAAAAGAACTCAAAGGAAAAAGCATAATCTCAGGCATAAATGTAACTCCCCATCTTTTTATTAACAGTTACGTTACAACACACCAACCCGATCATTCACCGAATATGTTGAATACATGATAAGCATAAAAATTTAGGCCAACGTTTGCGTAATCGATACCTATATCACTTTCTGTGCAATGCAATGAAAGTTCCGTTACATTTAAAATTTTAGTCTGTTAATGAGATCCCGATCACCAGATTTATGTTTTTTTACATTGGTTGCACATGGCTTTTGAGATTTTTATCGATATTATTCCATCCCATAAAGCACAGCTAAGATTGTGCAACCAAGTAAATATCTACTGAATATTTAAATTAACAAACATAGAGAGTTCCCATTATGCGTAAATCACTTTTAGCTCTAGGTGTTGTTGCAGCGGTATCAGCTGTACCAGCACAAGCAGAATACTTATTCGGTTTCGGTGGTATGTATGTTGACTACCAAGCATGGAACCACGGTATCGGTAACGATAAAGACAACTTTGGCGGCGAAATCGAAGATCGTAACCAAGCGGTAATCGGTATTGAAGGTGGTGCGGTATTCGATTGGGGCCAAATCTACGGCTTCTACGATTACGAAGGTGTAGATCGCGCAGGTGATGACCGTGGTGCATCTACTAAAGGTACAATCCACTACAACCTAACTGACTCAGGTATCTCTCTATACGCTCAAGTATACAACACAGATACAGACAAAGGTTTCCACGAGCAAAACCGCGTGTTAGGTCTAGGTTACACAGGCCTTAAAGGCGATGGTTGGGGCTTCACTCCATTCATTGGTGTACACCAAATCAATTCTGGTGATATCAAAGGCAGCAACGGTGGTATGTTTGGCTACGTTGGTTACTACAACACAGATATTGCAGGTCAAAACTTTACCTTCTCTACTTGGAATGAGCTAGAATTTGCACGTAACGATGCGTACTCTACGCTTCAAAGCACAACTGCTGGCTCTAATGAAAGCTCAGAAAGCTGGGGTCTAAACGGTAGCCTAAATGCAATGTGGAATGTCACACAAAACTGGTCAACAGGTATCCTATACCGTTACACAGTTAACAAACTTGCACGTAAAGATTACCAAGATCTTGTAATCTACCGCGTACAATACAACTTCTAATTGTTGATGTATTGACTAAAAATGGCACCTTGGGGTGCCATTTTTATTGCTTTCCCCTTCGCTGACATTATCCTTGGTGCAAAGTTATCTACTTGCGAGCGTTCAGTGAATATTCTTATCCTAGGCCCGGGAGCAATTGGCTCATTATGGGCATCCAAGTTTCAAGCAGCAGGGCACAATGTTTCTCTCTGGTCGACCTCTATCGAACCAAGACTCACCCTTCAACTTGATCAGCTACCGCCGCAAACCTTTTCTAACCGCGACACTAACAGTATTGAGCAAGCCGATCTGATTTTTATTACGGTAAAAGCGTGGCAAGTTGACTCTGCACTGACCCCGCTTATGCCAAGCATCAGCCCAGATGCCATCATAGTGCTAATGCATAATGGTATGGGAACGGCTGAAGCCGTAGTGCGTAAAATGCCTAACAACCCGTTAGTACTGGCTACAACCACCCACGGGGCGTATAAACCAAGCAAGCAACAAGTTCTCCATACTGGCATAGGGCAGACACAGCTCGGTGGTTTCAATTCACTTGGCAACAAATGTGCATTTCTGGAGGAAGTCTTTACTCATGCACTTCCTGTTACAGCTTGGAATAACAATATTCACCACGCGCTATGGACTAAGCTCGCGATAAATTGTGCGATTAACCCCCTCACGGCAATTCATCAAATCAAAAATGGTCAGCTTGCCGCACAAGATCACCAGCTTGAAGTGAATGGGCTACTGGATGAGATCCATCCAGTGTTAGCCGCTGAACAGATCCCGCTTTCACGTGAGCAACTGTCGCAAACAGTCAATCAAGTGATAGAGGCAACCGCTGCCAATAACTCTTCTATGCAGCAAGATATTTTCCATCGCCGCCCAAGCGAGATAGACTTTATTACTGGATACTTACTTGAGCGTGCGCAGCACCATGGCATCTCGATGCCCAAAAATCGCAAACTGTATCAAGCCATCAAAAACATAGAACAAAGTTGGAATTCATAATGACTAAAAAAGTACTCGTCCCAATCGCTCCCGGTAGTGAAGAAATGGAAGCTATTACCATCATAGATATGATGGTTCGTGCGGGCTATGAAGTTGTTGTGGCTAGCGCAGACTTTGATGGCAACCTCACCATGAAGGCATCACGAGGTGTCACTCTTAATGCAGATTGTAAGCTAGTCGATATTGCGGATGACGAATTTGATGCTGTCATTTTACCGGGTGGCGTTGGCGGTGCAGAGGTATTCAGAGACAGTACCGTTTTGGTCGAGATTGTTCGTCAGCAAATGTACGAAGGTAAACTTGTCGCGGCAATCTGCGCTGCACCAGCGTTAGTGTTAGCACACCATGGCCTATACTCAGAAGCTTTAATGACTTGTCACCCTAGCTTCGAAAGTCATATTGAAAAGAAAAACTGGCGAGTAAAACGCGTCACTTATGATGTAAACCATAATTTGCTGACGAGCCAAGGGCCGGGCACCGCGCTCGAATTTGCGATGGAGATTATCATAAATCTATCAGGCAAAGCACACGCGTGGACGGTCGCAGAGCCAATGGTCACCATCCCTACCCTGCAATACCACAAACTGGGTGATGAATAATGTTCGACGCCAAGCTTATTGCTGATCAGTTCCCCGCTTTAAAGCAACAAATTAATGACCAGAGACTTGTTTACCTTGATAGCGCCGCAACAAGTCAAAAGCCTAAATGTGTCATCAAGGCGATTTCTGATTACTACAGCCAGCAAAATGCCAATGTCCATCGTGGCAGTCATAGCTTGACCGCCAAAGCGACCAGTGAATTTGAGACCGCACGTGAAACGGTAGCTAACTTTGTTGGCGCAGCATCGGCTAGCGAGATTATTTGGACTCGCGGTGCGACAGAAGCCCTCAACCTTATCGCTCAGACTTATGCTCGTTCAATACTAACCCCAGATGACGAGATACTGGTCAGTGAGATGGAGCATCATGCCAACATAGTGCCGTGGCAAATTGTTGCTGAGCAGACCGGAGCCAAAGTAGTCAAAATACCGATGACTCAGGAATGTGAGTTTGACTTTGCCGCGTATCAACAACTGATTACGGATAAAACCAAAATCGTTGCACTCGCCCATATCACCAATGTGACTGGTACAAGGCAGCCTATCGAACAAGTCATAGAGCTTGCCCACCAGCACGATGCCATTGTGGTTGTTGACGGCGCTCAAGGCGTCGTACATGAGAAAGTCGATGTGCAAACGCTTGGCGCGGATTTCTATGTCTTCTCAGGGCACAAACTCTTTGCTCCTGCGGGGATTGGCGTGCTCTACGGCAAACTTGGCTTACTAGAGTCCATGCCGCCTTGGCATGGTGGCGGAAAGATGGTTGAAAAAGTCTCTTTCAGCGGCACAACCTTCACTGGCGTTCCAGGTAAATTTGAAGCTGGAACACCCAATGTAGCCGGAGCAATCGCTTTAGCTACCGCGATCAATTGGTATTCTTCATTAGATCAGGCTCTAGTTGAACAACATATCCACCAGCTTGTCGAACGTGCGCACCAAAAACTCAGTCAAATCGAAGATGTGCAAACCTTAGGCTTTCAGAAAGGCTCATCGGTCATCTCTTTCATCATTGATGGCGTACATCATCAAGATGTCGCCACCTTGTTAGATCAGCAGGGTATCGCAGTGAGAGCAGGCAACCACTGCGCCCACCCGCTAATGGATGCGTTAGGTGTGAAAGGCACTATCCGCGCCTCTTTTGCGGTATATAACACCATGGAAGACGTTGATAGGTTAGTGGCTGCGGTTGAGAAAGCAGTGGATATGCTTTAGGCGAGAGCGGGAACGCTTCGCTATGGATGCGGGATTTGGGATTTTGGAACGGACTTCGTCCTACGGAGAGCTGGATAACTAGATAACTAGATAACTAGATAACTAGATAACTAGATTTACATTAATCGAGCCTCCACTCTTTATTTTATGACGGTCATCCTCAAGAGGGAGGAACGACCGAGTTGGGGATCTCTTAAAGCAATTCGAACACTCGAAGAGATTCCCTACTCACTCCTTCGTCGCTCTATGGAATGACCGAAAAGAAGCTTCTTCTCTCTAGCAGGGCGAAGCCCGATCCAGTTCTCCCGCAACGAAGTGTTCCATAAGCGAAGCGTTCCATAAGCGAAGTGATCCATAGGGCAACGCCCGTTCCATTAGCGAAGCGATCCATAGGACGAAGTCCGTTCCCTAGATTCTACAGCTCATCAAACGCTTCAATCGCCTCTGACAGCTTCTTAACTCCGTGGATTTGCATACCTGGGATGCCGCCTTTTGGCATGTTAGCGGCAGGAACAATTGCCTTTTTAAAACCATGCTTGAAGGCTTCGTTTAAACGCTCTTGTCCACTTGGTACAGGGCGAATCTCTCCTGCCAGACCAACTTCTCCAAACACAACTACATCTTTAGGTAGTGGTCTGTCTCTAAAGCTTGAGAGTAGAGCCATTACTAAGGCCAAATCAGCGCTGGTTTCTGTTACTTTTACCCCACCGACGACATTTACAAACACGTCTTGGTCAGCCATTTGCAGACCGCCATGTTTATGTAGTACGGCAAGAAGTAACGATAATCGGTTTTGCTCTAGACCAACTGCGACTCGGCGCGGGTTAGCCAATTGCGAATAATCGACTAAGGCTTGGATCTCTACCAAGAGTGGGCGCGTGCCTTCCCAGACCACCATAACCGAGCTGCCGGAGGTTTCTTCCTCGCCGCGCGATAAGAAAATCGCCGAAGGGTTGCTCACCTCTTTAAGTCCTTGGCCCGTCATAGCGAATACACCCAGCTCATTCACTGCGCCAAAACGGTTTTTATGGCTGCGAAGGGTACGAAAACGGCTGTCTGTACCTCCGTCAAGCAACACCGAACAGTCAATGATGTGCTCAAGTACCTTAGGGCCAGCCAAGGTGCCATCTTTAGTTACGTGACCGACAATGAATACCGAGACGTTATTTTGCTTCGCATAACGAGTCAAAGCCGTTGCCGCTTCCCTTACTTGAGCCACACTGCCTGGTGAGGATTGAACGTCCGAGACGTGCATAACCTGAATAGAGTCAATCACCATAATCTTAGGCTGTTCTTTTTCAGCAATTTGACAGATGCGATCGACATTGGTTTCTGACAACATCTTCAAATTGTCTTTGGGTAAGCCAAGTCGAGAGGCGCGCATTGCAACCTGCTGAAGAGATTCCTCACCCGTGACATAAAGCGTCGGCATTTGCGATGCCAAGTAGCACATGGTTTGTAGCAAGAGTGTCGATTTACCTGCGCCGGGGTTACCACCAATTAGAATCGCAGCACCGGGAACCACACCTCCGCCTAGCACTCGGTCGAGTTCTTTGAATCCACTAGTAAAACGGGGAACCTCTTGCAGCTCGATCTCAGAAAGCGTTTGAACCTTCGCTTCTGTACTTGCCCCTGCATAACCTGCAAGACGCTCGTTGCGCGCTACTGTCGGTGATGCCGCTAAACGAACCTCACTGATGGTATTCCACGCTCCACACGCATTACACTGTCCTTGCCAACGGGGAAAATCTGCTCCGCAGTCATTACAAACGTATGCTCTCTTCGCTTTTGCCATGTAACCTCAGGCCTCTTAAAATATTGTATTTGTGACGCAAACATCGTCTACGCTTGCGTATCTCACCATCTCTACTTGATTCGCAGTAACATATCACTAAAGATCTTTATATCAAGGTCGATATTTTGAGTAAGGGATACTCTAACAAAAAAATATGCAGCAGCCAGAAATACTCTCTCTTGCGGAACGTTTGATTCCTGCTTACAACTCGGAAGATTTCGAATTTCTTCTTGGTCAAATGACTGAGGGAGACCCACCGTCTGTCAAAATCTTAGTTAAGATGGAACTTAACCGAGTTATGGCACCCTGTACTAAACCTATCGACCTCCGCGGACGAGTCAAAGGTGAATGTAGAGAATACGAGCTCGATGGCCTAAAACATTGGCTCGATGACGTTGCATTTAATGCCTACCACAAGAACACGCGCAAGTTTGGTGGTTATACCGAAGGGGTTTGGGAAGCACTTTGCAATACTCATAACAATTTCAGAGTGATGCAAAAACGTGGCAAACCACTAGGAACCGAGATCACCACCGATATCAATGGTATTGATGTCGAAGCGGTAGTAATGGGTTATGACCTGAAACGCAAAGAGAACCGTCTAAAAATCTCTTCCCAGATCGAGATTGAACTGCTGAGCGGACAGATTGTCCATGCCGTGACTGTCGATCTCTCTCCTTCCGGCGCTAAATTTAAAGTACCCTCAGCCTTCAATTACAAACTTGGTGAAGTCATTGACGTTCGTCTGGTTGAACTGAGCAAAACCGTTGAAGTGGAAGGGATACATTCCGTCATTCCTTATCGTATTGTTGGCATCGATGAGTCTTACGAGAACGATGCGGTTAAGTATCTACGGCTACTCAAGCTTGATACCACCAATATTATCGAAGATGTGATTGAGCAACTGCTAAAAAGTGAAGGACAAAAGACTCGCCACGACAATCAAGATAAGATCATTCGTGCTCGTTCACGTGGTTTTGAGCATACCTACTTAAAACACACCTGTAATCTACCAGTGTTCTTTAGTGGTAATGAGTTAAAACTTGCCCTAATGACAGAAAACAACCAGAAGATTTGGCAGTACTGGCATGATGAGCGCAATCAGCAGAGCTTAACTAACTTATTCAACAACCAGCGTATGTCATTGCTCACTACGGAAGGCATGAGAGGAAGTAGTAATGTGATCTACTCCTTCACTCATGAGCATCAAGACAAAACCTTGTTCTTCTCCATGATGATGCCGGAAGCGACACGTGAACTGCGTCAGCTGTTTTGGCACATTGGTGCAAAGAAAGAGAGTTGGAAAGTATTCCGATTGTCGGTGTTTGAACTGTCTGCAGAAGAGAGGCTCGAACTTTCAGAGCATACCAACGAACTTGGGCTTGAAACCTCTTCATTGACTCATTGTGGCATCTTGCAAGAAATCGCTGATGACACCAGTCGCCAAGACTATCTATTGGCAGAGAAACCTCGTTTAGCGAGCAGTGAACTTAACCAATTTAGACATGCCCGAAACCCAGAAAACAATCCGGTATGTATCTATTTCGATGCTCAGTCGCGTCGTAGAGAACCGCGATACCAGTTTAAATCGCCGATAATGCTCTCTGAGCCTGACACAACGACTTATGAAGGCATCAGCATAGATATCTCTAAACATGGCATTAGCGTCGCTCTGGCTGCGCCGTGTAAATTGAAAGCGGGCGAAACTTGTTCAGTCAATTTCAAAGAGCTTCAACTCTATGACAAGAAGCTCCCTCTTGGCGAAGTGCCTTATCGCGTGATTAGAGTGAGCCCCGGAGGGAAGCAGTTGCAACTGGCGATCATTGAAGATAGTCAGATTATGCGCACTATCGCTTTCTTTGGCACTTTGATCGATCATAACCAAGATAAATTGATCGCTAAAAAAGAACTGCTGCCAAGCAATGAGCTACTTGAAGGTCTGCATGATATCTTGCTCGATAAAATGGTCAGCTCGCCACTGTTTATCGAGAAGAAAGGCAATAGCCTGAGACCAAAAGCGATTGGTATTAATTACCCACTCAAACCTTACTTAACCATTTTGGCTAAACTAGGCGATGAGAAAAACTTCTCGCTTGGTCCAATATACAAAGGCCGCACCAATACGCTCCTCGCTCAACCGATGAAGCGAATTGAAGGTGCTCAACCTCAATATCATGAGCTCTATCTCACTGCGGTTAAGTTCGGAACGCGTATCCAATCAGTTGATTCGAAATTGAGCAGCGACTTCGATAGCCTGAAAGAACGCATGAACTTTGTCAAAAATGCCCAAGCAATGGGAGAGTTCTATGCGATTAGAATCTGTGGTGCGCCAGTCTTTGATCCTATTACTGCCTTGGTGCGCAAAGACCTCGATGAGTTAACTCATATCAGTTTGCACCATGCGCGTAATCTAGAAAAAGACATCCACAACATTGTTGGTTATGGTGAGCTGACTGACATCACCGAGGAAGTGTTAATCCGTTTGGGCTTAACCCAATAAAAAAGCGAGGCCTTGGTTGCCTCGCTTTGAATGCTTATGGTTGAGGTTTAAAGCTGACCCGCTTTTGCTTCACTAGCAGTGCAGAAAGAATACACACAATACTACCTAAGCCAGAATAGCGAACGGCACTCTTAGCTTGCTGCTCAACTTTCGGTTTCGCATGATAAGCGATGCCTAAGCCCGCCGCTTCCATCATCACCAAATCATTGGCTCCATCGCCGACAGCAATCGTATTGTGAGACTCAATATCGTATTGCTCTGCCAGCTCTACCAGAATATCCGCTTTCGTTTGCGCTGAGACTACGTCACCAAGCACCTTACCGGTCAGTTTACCTTTAACGATTTCTAGTTGGTTGGACTGAGCATGATCAAGCGCTAACAATTGTTTGAGGTGGTCTGAGAAATAGGTAAAGCCGCCCGATGCAATCGCCGTTTTCCAACCATACTGTTTTAGTGTGCCAATCAGCTCGGGTAAATCAGGCATCAGAGGTAACTCGGCGCGGACTTCACTCAAGATTGACTCATCAGCGCCTGCAAGCTTGCCAACACGTTGACGTAAGCTCTGCTCAAAATCGAGCTCTCCTTGCATCGCACGTTCAGTGACTTCCGCTACTTCTTCACCCACACCCGCGAGTTTAGCGATCTCATCAATACACTCGATTTGAATCGCGGTTGAGTCCATATCCAACACGATCAACCCCGGTTTAGACAGATCTGGCATATCGACCAGTGTAGAGTAATCTAGCTCTAAACCTTGTAAAATTTCTTCATGCTCAGGCGTTAGTTCGCCAGCCATTAAGGCCACTTCATAACGCCCAACCTTCCAAACGTCAACTACAGCATTGTAGTAACCAACGAAGAAGTCGATGTCTTCAAACTGACTTGGGCAGAGGTACTCACCAAAAACAACCCAACCTGCATTGGCTTTATCAAACTGGGTAGCAAGTCGAGATTCTGGTAGGCGGTTAATGAGGGGGATGTGTTTACGTATAGAGAGAGTCTTTAACGTGTCCATGTCTACTATTCCTAAAAAATCTCTCAACACGTTAACCTATTGCAATTTGGGTGCGCAAGTCTCAATATGCTCTAAAATATAATTAAGCTCTATTTAGGTGAAAAATGGACTCATCTCTGTTTTCTTTTCGTACTGCGATGAAAGTACTCGCGATTATCTCTTTGATTGCTATGGTGGCAACCATTGGGATTAACAGCGTCAAAATTACGAAGGGTAACGAAGAGATTCAGGCCAACCAACTAGAGACGCTAACCAATATTCTGATCTCACAGGCATCGCTTTCTGCCAGTGATATGATCATCAATCAAGATCAAGAGCGCTTACTTAAACTTTCCAATCAACTAGCTAAAGATGAGCTGGTAATCGATGCCACCATCTATGACTCTGAAGGGGTAAAACTGGCGGCCAGTCAGGAAGCAAAGTCTGTACGAGAGATGCTTGGTCTAGATACCCCACTACAAACAGCACGTATTGGCAAACAACAATTGGTGGAGCCCGTGTTACACGATGGCTCAGTGATTGGCTTTGTCCGCATCACCTTTGAAACAGGTAAGCTGACCGCCTTCTCTGATCACTACTACCGCAAAAGCGATCGATACATGTACACCATGGTCGGGCTGAGTTTTATCGCCGGCCTGCTGCTTACCTTGATTGTTCGCCGTAAGCCAAACAAGCGCAAGGGTGAGAACTTGTTGCTCAAGGATATGTAGAGATTTTTAGAACGCTTCGCTCCTAGATGCGGGAACGGACTTCGTCCTACGGATAACTGGATAACTGGATAACTGGATAACTGGATAACTGGATAACTGGATAAAATAGAACAGGGTTGACGTGAAAACGTCAACCCTGTTTATTTAGGAACGCTTAGCTATGGACACGGGAACGAAAAACTCTCGAAGGACGAAGTCCTATCTCGATTCTCGGAACGCAGTGTTATCGAAGGGCGAAGCCCGATCCCGTTTTCCCGAAGCGAAGCGATCTCAAGGACGCAGTCCGCCCCTACTCTGCGTCACCTAAAAGAACAGAGTCTAGAGCAACGATCATCATATCGTTGAACGTTGTTTGGCGCTCATCAGATGTAGTTTGCTCACCTGTCTTAATATGGTCTGAAACAGTACAGATGGTTAGTGCTTTTGCACCGTACTCAGCACATACGCCGTAGATGCCTGCGGCTTCCATTTCAACCCCAACGATGCCGTATTTATCCATAACATCGAACATCTCTGGATCAGGCGTGTAGAACAGCTCCGCTGAGAATAGGTTACCGACTTTCACTTCAATACCGCGTGCTTTTGCTGCGTCTTCTGCTGCGCGAACCATTTTGTAGTCAGCGATAGCCGCAAAGTCATGACCTTTGAAACGAATACGGTTCACTTTCGAATCCGTACATGCGCCCATGCCGATGACTACGTCACGCACTTTGATATCTTCACTTACCGCACCACAGCTACCGACACGAATGATCTTCTTCACGCCGAAATCTTTGATCAGCTCTGTTGCGTAAATAGAACATGATGGGATACCCATACCATGACCCATTACCGATACTTTGCGGCCTTTGTAAGTGCCCGTGAAGCCGTACATATTGCGTACATCACATACCTGTACAACATCTTCCAAGAAGGTTTCTGCAATGTATTTTGCGCGTAGCGGGTCACCCGGCATGAGTACGACGTCTGCAAATGCACCCATTTCTGCGTTGATATGTGGAGTTGCCATGATTCAATTTCCTTTTATTAATCGGATATTAGTGAGAATGGACAAAATAATAGAGGGCTAGGCCCTCTATCTAATTTAGTCGATTTTGATTACAAGAAGTTTTTACCGTAATCCATTGGTGAAGTACCAAAGTAGCTAGCCAAAGTTTGGCCAATATCAGCAAAGGATTCACGAAGGCCCAACGAGCCTGCTGGTACTTTCTGACCGTAAACAATCACTGGGATGTGCTCACGAGTGTGGTCAGTACCTGGCCAAGTAGGATCACAACCATGATCAGCAGTTAGAATCAGTACATCGTCCTCTTCCATCATCTCCATCACTTCGTGGATACGGCCATCAAAGTACTCTAACGCCGCTGCATAGCCCGCAACGTCACGGCGGTGACCATAAGCAGAATCGAAGTCAACAAAGTTGGTGAATACGATAGTGTTGTCACCCGCTTCTTTGATTGCCTCTTTTGTTGCTTCAAATAGAGCAGGAATACCTGTTGCTTTGGTCTTCTTAGTGATACCGCAGCCAGCGTAAATATCAGAGATCTTACCAATCGAGTGAACTTCACCGCCCTTCTCATCAACTAGCTTCTGAAGAATCGTTGCTGAAGGTGGTTCAACAGATAGGTCACGACGGTTACCCGTGCGCTCAAATTGACCTTTACCTGGACCAACAAACGGGCGAGCGATAACACGACCAATGTTGTAATCTTCAAGTTCTTCACGCGCGATTTGACAAAGCTCGAGTAGACGATCAAGACCAAACGTCTCTTCGTGACAAGCAATTTGGAATACAGAGTCAGCAGAAGTGTAAAAGATTGGCTGGCCAGTCTTCATATGCTCTTCACCCAAATCATCAAGAACTTGAGTACCCGATGCGTGACAGTTACCTAGGAAACCGTCAAGACCTGCACGCTCAAGGATGCGGTCAGTTAGCTCTTTAGGGAAACTGTTCTCTTTGTCAGTGAAGTAGCCCCAATCAAACAGTACAGGTACACCTGCAATCTCCCAGTGACCAGATGGAGTATCTTTACCAGAAGAAAGCTCAGCCGCGTGGCCATAAGCACCGATGATTTCTGCGTCTGCATCAAGGCCTGGAGCAAAGCTACCTGTCGACTCTTTGTGTGCCATTGCTAGGCCAAGCTTAGATAAGTTAGGTAGCTTTAGTGCGCCGCTACGATCAGCGTTGTCCGCTAAGCCCTTATCACACTGCTCAGCAATATGACCTAGGGTATCTGAACCAACGTCACCAAAGTCTTTAGCATCAGCTGTCGCACCGATACCAAATGAGTCTAAGACTAAAATAAATGCTCTTTTCATTGCTCTCTTCCTTTGATTGGTCAAGAACAACAGCTCAATCGACCAATCTAATAATAATAGTAATTCAACTCAAAATAGTTGGACTTGCAGCAAGGCAACCAGCAAGCGAATCCCCTGAGCATAGCTCGTCTATGTGACTGGGGGAGCGAACGCAGTTAACGCCGCTGCAAGTTCAAGTATGAAGAGTTTAAAGATCTTCAGCGCGAATCTGACGATACACCTCTGGCGTTGGTGTGTACTCACCACCAATCGTGATCGCGGCTTTCAGTGCTTGCGCTGCTTCCTGCCACTGCTCTTCATTGCGAGCGTGGATAACCGCTAGAGGCTTATCACTTGATGCCTCTTCACCTAAGCGGATGAAGCTGTCAAAGCCCACTGCATAGTCAATAACGTCTGTTGCAACACGGCGACCACCACCCATAGACACAACGGCCATACCAATTGCACGAGTATCCATCGCTGATACAGTACCGTTTTGATCAGCGTATACAGGCTTGATGAATTCCGCTTTTTCTAGGTAGTTATCGTAGTTTTCAACAAAATCAGCAGGGCCACCAAGGCCAGCAACCATTTTGCCGAAACACTCTGCCGCTTTACCGTTGTCGAGTACTTCCATCAACTTGGCACGCGCATCTTCAGTGTTATCAGCAAGCTTGCCTAGAACCAACATCTCGGCACATGACGCCATAGTCACTTCAAGTAGACGAGGGTTACGGTACTCACCCGTTAAGAACTGAACGGCTTCACGTACTTCAACCGCGTTACCCGCAGAAGAAGCCAGTACTTGGTTCATATCGGTTAGGATAGCCGTTGTCTTAGTACCTGCACCGTTTGCTACGGCGACAATAGATTTAGCTAGCTCTTCCGACGCTTCGTAAGTTGGCATAAATGCACCAGAACCAACTTTTACATCCATCACTAGTGATTCAAGACCTGCTGCCAGTTTCTTAGAAAGAATTGAAGCGGTGATCAACGAGATGTTATCAACCGTCGCAGTAATATCACGTGTCGCGTATACGCGCTTATCGGCTGGTGCCAAGTCGCCGGTTTGACCTATGATTGCCACACCCGCTTCTTTGGTTACATCACCAAACACTTCGTTAGTTGGGGTAATGTTGTAACCAGGAATAGACTCAAGCTTATCTAGCGTACCGCCAGTATGACCAAGACCACGACCTGAGATCATAGGTACAAAGCCACCACATGCAGCGACCATAGGGCCAAGCATTAGAGAGGTTACATCGCCGACACCACCGGTTGAGTGTTTATCAACGATAGGACCGCCAAACTCTTTGTGGCTCCAATCAATAACCATACCAGAGTCACGCATAGCACAAGTAAGCGCAATGCGTTCAGGCATCGTCATTTCATTAAAGAAGATAGTCATAGCAAACGCTGCAATCTGACCTTCAGATACAGTGTTTTTCGCTACGCCTTGGATAAAGAAGTTAATTTCTTCCGCGGTAAGCACTTCGCCATCGCGTTTTTTACGAATGATTTCTTGAGGTAAGTACATTAGATCCTCCCACGCTTTAGCAAGCGATGGTTATAAGGTAAAGAGGTAATGTGGAGCAGCGGCTCGCTACTCCACCAAACAGACTTTGTTTTTATCTACTCTCGAACGAGAGAATTAGTAAGCTGCTGGATCAGCAGTTTCGTCTGTTACTTCTAATGTATTTAGTAGGTTTGTTAGCAGGCTTGACGCACCGAAACGGTAGTGACGAGCATCAACCCAGTTATCGCCTAGGATTTCATCAGCCATTGCTAGGTAATCCGCTGCATCTTCAGCAGTACGAACGCCACCAGCTGGTTTGAAACCAACAGTTTGTGCAACACCCATATCACGAATCACTTCTAGCATCATGCGAGCGTATTCAGGTGTTGCGTTTACTGGCACTTTACCCGTTGAAGTTTTAATGAAGTCTGCGCCAGCTTTGATACAGATTTCAGATGCTTTCTTGATTAGTGCTTCTTCTTTTAGCTCACCCGTTTCGATGATTACTTTCAGAAGAATATCACCACAAGCTTCTTTACATTGCTTAACTAGCTCGAAGCCCACTTCTTCGTTACCTGCCATTAGAGCACGGTAAGGGAATACTACGTCTACTTCATCTGCACCGTAAGCTACTGCCGCTTTAGTTTCAGCAACAGCGATCTCGATGTCGTCGTTACCGTGTGGGAAGTTAGTTACAGTTGCGATGCGAACTTCTGGCGTACCTTGCTCACGAAGTGTCTTCTTAGCAATAGGAATAAAGCGAGGGTAAATACAAATTGCAGCTGTGTTACCTACTGCTGATTTTGCGTCATGACATAGTGAAATAACTTTCGCATCAGTGTCATCATCATTCAGCGTAGTTAGGTCCATTAGTTTAAGTGCACGTAGTGCTGCTGCTTTTAAATCGCTCATTTCTATCTCCGATCAATATTCAAAAAAGTTACTGTTCTAAAAACGTTTTTAGAACTGCAGTCATTTATGAACGGACTTGGTTCCCTGAAGACTCGGCATATACAGCGAGTTTTAATATGCCAATTGCTATCCTTGTCACCGCACAGTACCAGTTTGGTCTATGGCACAACAATCTGCGATTGCGGTGTCTAACGTATATGGGCAAACGCCCAAGCAACGGTATCGTTGCTGCCAGCGCCAATCATACTCCTTGTATTAATTATCGCTAGCTAAAAAACTTCTCAATAATCCATTGATAAGTTACGCCACCAAGATAAACACCAACGATGCCCATAACACCTGCTAATACAGGCGGGGCCGGTATCGGTAACTTGATAGCGGAAAACAGGACTCCAACGACAAAACCGGCTAAGGTTGCGAGGAAAACTTCATTCATGAGTTTTACCCTACTTTCTATAGATACCTACATTATAGATATTTGTCGCAGAACTGTAGTGGCTCATAGAGCGCAAACGGTTTGTATCTCAAAAAAGATTCTGCTTAACGTTTGCTCAATCTAATCAACTGCACAAACGTTATGAATCTTGTTGTCCGAACTCATTCCAGACCTTCGCACAATCCAACGAAAGCTCTCATTGTCTCATGCTGATGTTTTTTCGAAATAGTCAGTGTGAGAGCAAGGCAACGAGGATTTGAATCCCTGGGAGCTTAGCTCGCTAAGTGACTAGGGTGAAAACCGAAGTTAACGCAGCTATCGCACTGGCTAAGTCGAATCCTTTCTAAGTCATTTGTTCGCTAACAAGGCAACAAGAATATGAGTCCCCATGAGTTTAGTTTTACTAAATGATTGGGGCGAATATTCGTAGTTAACGCAGTTAGCGGGCAAAAGACGACGAAAGAAAAAACGAAAAAGCCCCGTAGTACATAGCAAGCTATGCAACTACGGGGCTTTATAAAACGGCGTCTATATAATCTTTCGCTTAATCAATTAGAAAGATAGGAAGAAGCCAGCGATTGTCGCCGCCATTAGGTTAGACAGTGTACCTGCACAAACCGCTTTCACACCCATACGAGCGATGTCATGACGACGGTTTGGAGCTAGACCACCTAGACCACCTAGTAGAATCGCAATAGAAGAAAGGTTTGCGAAACCACATAGAGCGAATGCGATGATTGCTTGAGTCTTCTCAGACATTACTTGACCTGTTGCAGCAACAACTTGAGCGTTCTCACCAACGTAAGGTACAAAGTTTAGGTAAGCTACGAATTCGTTAACAACCAGTTTCTGACCGATGAACGAGCCAGCTACTGTTGCTTCTGCCCATGGCACACCGATTAGGAATGCTAGTGGAGAGAATAGGTAACCTAGTAGAATTTCTAGAGTTAGCTCTGGCATACCGAACCAACCGCCAACGCCACCTAGGATACCGTTGATTAGAGCGATTAGACCGATGAACGCTAGTAGCATTGCACCAACGTTTAGAGCTAGTTGTAGACCAACTGAAGCACCGCCAGCTGCTGCGTCAATAACGTTAGCAGGCTTGTCGTCACCACCGTCGATGTCTGCGCCTAGATCTTCGTTAGCCTGTTCTGTTTCAGGCTTGATGATTTTAGCGAACAGTAGACCACCTGGTGCTGCCATGAATGATGCTGCTACAAGGTACTCTAGAGGTACACCCATAGATGCGTAACCTGCTAGTACACCACCAGCAACAGACGCTAGACCACCACACATTACTGCAAATAGCTCAGATTGAGTCATTTTAGGAACAAACGGACGAACCACTAGAGGTGCTTCTGTTTGACCTACGAAAATGTTAGCTGCTGCAGACATAGACTCGGCACGTGAAGTACCTAGTGCTTTTTGTAGACCGCCACCAAGAATCTTGATAACCCACTGCATTAAACCAATGTAGTAAAGTACAGAGATAAGTGCAGAGAAGAAGATTAGCGTTGGAAGTACTTGGAACGCAAAGATGAAACCAATACCGTCAACTGAGAAGTTAACTAGGCTTCCGAATAGAAAACCAGTACCGTCTTTACCGTAGTCGATAACGTTTTGTACACCAGCTGAGAAACCAGCTAGAAGGTCACGACCCCATGGTACGTAAAGAACGAAACCACCGATGATGAATTGGATAGCAAATGCGCCACCCACAGTTCTTAGATTGATAGCTTTGCGGTTATCAGACAGTAGTAATGCAATTCCTAGCAATACTGCCATACCGACTAGGCTCATAAACAGGCTCATAGTTTATGATTTCCTTATATGTTATTTGTTGGCGTGTTACAAAATGGAGCTCAAAAGCGGAGGCAATTATACTCATCCGTCCATTGATAAAGTAATGCCGTCCTCACAGTTTCTAATAAGATTCATCATGTGTTCACTCATTAACGTGAAGCCGATCACCATTCATCCTCTTCGTAATCATCAAAAGAACAATTTATTTAGAATTTATTCACAAATACCGAACGCTGAATTGCTATTTTTCCAAACGTTTTCAGCAATCGTTTGCTCTGGCATTCCTTTCAAGGATGCGAGACAGGACAATATTTGAGCTAACATCTTTGGCTGATTCATCTTGCCTTGATACCCATTTAGTGGCATGTCTGGCGAATCGGTTTCCAAGACGATGTATTCAAGCGGCAACTGAGTGATCGCTTGACGTGTCTTATTCGCTCTTGGATAGGTGATTCCTCCACCAACACCAATGTAAAAACCCAAGTCTGTAAACTGTTTCGCTTGTTGAAAACTGCCAGAAAAAGCGTGTAACACACCTCCATACGATAAACGATTCTGTTTAAGCAATTGTAGTAGGCGATTGTGAGTTTTCCGAGAATGAAGGATAAGTGGCAGTTGGTAAGTTTGCGCCAGCTCAAGCTGCTGAATAAAAACACGCTCTTGAATCTGGCTATCAACATCAACCATAGCATCTAGCCCACACTCCCCTACCGCAACACATTGTCCTGAGCGCTGACTGAGCAGTGCATCTAACTGGTCGCGATAAATGTGGCTATCAGGACTAAGAAAATAAGGATGTATTCCCAATGCGTAATAAATAGAGGAGTACTGCTTTGCAAGGTCCTCGACCCTGTTCCAGTTTGATGGACCAGTAGCTGGAATCAAAAAGCGCTCAACCCCAACTTGATTCGCTGACTTGATATGATCATCTAAACCGTTTGCGAATACGTCAAAGTCGAGGTGACAGTGGGTATCAAAAAGGCGCATTAACGCTGCGCCTTGTTGTTATTGCTTGTTGATGAAGTAGAGTCGCTACGATAAGGGACACAACTGCGTTTATTTTCTGGTGTTAGCCCCATTGACTGACACCAAGCGTCATACTTCGCTAGCCATCGCTTAAACCATTTGAGCATCATCTACTCCTATCAATTATTGCTCTTCGCGCTTAAATACCAATTCTGTCGGTGTCGATTCATCTTCAACAAAGTAATATCCCGCAGTATCAAACTTCGTCAGTTCAGCGACGCTCGAAATGCGATTTTCAATAATGTAGCGCGCCATCATGCCGCGGGCTTTCTTGGCATAAAAGCTGATCACCTTATATTGGCCATTTTTGCAGTCTTTAAATACTGGCGTAATCACTTGGGCATCGAGATTTTTCGGCTTAACCGCTTTAAAGTACTCATTCGACGCTAGGTTAACCAATACGTTATCACCTTGGTTAGCAATCGCCTCGTTAAGCTTATCGGTGATCACATTGCCCCAAAAATGATAGAGGTTGCTGCCTTTATCGTTAGCAAGCTTAGTCCCCATTTCAAGACGGTAAGGCTGCATTAAATCGAGTGGCTTAAGTAAACCGTACAAACCAGATAACATGCGCAAATGGTTTTGCGCGTAATCAAAATCTTGCTCAGATAATGACTGCGCATCTAACCCTGTGTAGACATCGCCCTTAAAAGCTAAGATCGCTTGGCGAGAGTTGTCTGAGGTAAATATCTCGCTCCACTCTTGAAAACGGCCAACGTTCAGATCGGCGATTTTATCACTAACCTTCATTAAGCTTGCTACATCAGCCGGGGTCAGCTTACGGCAAACATCAATAAGCTGCTTAGAGTACTCAATTAAATCCGGTTGAGTATATTTCTCTGTCGCCAGTAGCGATTCATAATCTAAGGTTTTCGCAGGTGAAACGACGATTAGCATGACTTAACTCTATCTGTTTAATTATGTTGTTAGATATAGGTTACAAAAAAAGCCATGCAATGTCTGCATGGCTTTTTGAATCGTTTTAATAGAGGCTAACTATTAATCTTTTTTGCTCTGATCCCAGATACCATCCTCAAGTTGAGACTTCAGCTCTGGGAAATCATTTGAATCAAACGTCGGCACTTTACCTTCGTCTAGCTGACGGTTGTAGTCTTTCGCTAACTTAATAACGATGCCTGATAGCAGAATAATCGCCACCAAGTTAACAATCGCCATTAGACCCATAGAAACGTCTGCTAGAGCCCATACAACTGGTAGAGAAGCCACGGCACCAAACATCACCATACCCAAAACGATGATACGGAAGATACCAAGACCCGCTTTGTGGTTGTGCTCTAAGAAGATTAGGTTGGTTTCTGCATAAGAGTAGTTGGCAATGATTGAGGTAAAGGCAAAGAAGAAGATTGCCACAGCAACAAAAATACCGCCCCACTCACCGACTTGAGAACTCAAAGCCGTTTGCGTTAGTTCGATACCTGTTACTTCACCGTGTGGTACATATTCACCTGACATTAGGATGATAGCCACGGTTGCTGAACAGATAACGATAGTATCCATAAAGACACCTAACATCTGCACGTAACCTTGTGATGCTGGGTGTGGAGGATATGGCGTCGCAGAAGCTGCTGCGTTCGGTGCTGAACCCATACCTGCTTCGTTTGAGAATAGACCGCGCTTAATACCGTTGATCATCGCCTGTGCGATTGCGTAGCCAAGGCCACCAGCGGCCGCTTCTTGCAAGCCAAATGCACTCTTAAAGATCAGAGTAAGAACGGCTGGAAGCTTCTCTAGGTTAGTCAACATGACGAACATAGCCAGTAGTAAGTAAGCCAGTGCCATTAGCGGAACAACCAGCTCAGCCACTCTAGCAATACGCTTGATACCACCAAAAATAACAATCGATGAAAGCAACACGACTGCGATACCTACGTAGGTATCTTCCCAACCGAAGGCATTGTTCATCGCATTAGCAATTGAGTTAGCTTGTACTGCATTGAAAACAAGGCCAAAAGCGATAATTAGGAATACTGAGAACAGTACACCCATCCAACGCATACCTAGACCTTTCTCCATGTAGTACGCTGGACCACCACGGTAGTTGCCATCATCATCTTTGGTTTTGTACAGCTGCGCTAAGGTACTTTCGGCGAATGATGTTGCCATACCTAACATAGCAATTAGCCACATCCAAAAAATGGCGCCTGGGCCACCCGCAGTTAGAGCAACAGCAACACCTGCCATGTTACCTGTACCGACACGTGCAGCTAAGCTTGTACAAAGTGCTTGGAAAGAAGAGATACCTGCTTTATCTGCTTTGCGGCTATTTTTTAGAACAGAGAACATATGGCCAAAGTGGCGGAACTGAATAAAGCCCAAACGGACTGTAAAGTAAATTCCCACACCGACCAGAAGGTAAACAAGAATAGAACCCCATAGAAGGTCATTCATTAAATTGATTAAGTCTGTCATAACATCCTCATAGTGAGTTTTCGCTGACCTCTGCGTCCAAGCCATCCATCTAACTGCTCGACTAAGTGTCAAGATTGCTTAGCATTGATTTTGTTGTTTTATGCAGTTTAGACCTGTAAAACTCGCTTCGTGCTTCCATTTTACGTGTCAGCGTATTTTTTGACGGGCGGATAATGCAGTGAAGATGTGGAAAAATCAATATGAAAATAACTGCGTATAATTGTTATTTTTCACCATATCATCACCACCAATTAACACGCAACAACACAAAAAACCAACAAACCACAAACAAACAATAAAAGAGATTACAACATCACGCATATTACGAAACATAATTTCATATGCGTCGCTAACCAATCGAATCCCCTTGCTAGATAAGGCGTCAAACCTCAATTACAAAATGAATGCCCGTAAAATAAGCTAACTTGGTGACTAAGGATGCTCACCTGATTGAATATCCACAATAGTGATAGTGATGTGCACACTGAGTTAACATTCTCAAATGTTCAATTTAATCGTTCTCGTCAGTTCAAGTGTTCAAAAAAACGCCAACATGATGGCCAAAATTTGTGACTTGCTCGCACAATATGCGTAAAAACTTCATTGAAACGTAACAAATGAGAAACGAATCAAGGTTACTGTTGTTTTGAATATGGTATTAAAAACCTGCCCCATTTAGAGGGATAAAAATCATAAAGAGGTAGCTTATGGAAGGCTTAAACTTTGAAGAACTATTGGAACAGGACTTTCCCAAAGGACGCACGGCTCGTTCTAAACCCGTAAAGCGCAAATGGCGTGAAATTGAGGCGATAAAAGACCGTCAGCGTCTACAAAAAGAGCTGATGGACATGGATATCGGCTTTGATGATCTAGATAAACTTGAGTATTAGAATTTAGAAAAGAGGCTACTGTTCGCCTCTTTTTTGTTTACGCTAGATACATTCATGCTCAGTTTGGTGGACTCGCTCCGCTAGCTGGGCGTATTGCTCTGCGATCGTTGCCCCGAACACTGGGTCGTCTTCACAAACGCTCCATTGCTCTTCGACTGCTTGCCAATCTTTGACTGTAAACGTCTCAATCAAATAGGGGAAGATACGCTTCTCTTCAGTTTCCAAATGCTGTTTTTGAGCATCGAGAAATGACTCCAACTGTTCGATAAACATATCCTGCGGGATCACCGCATCTTGCAGCACCATATCAACCACGTTTAAGAAAGCATGGGTCTTTTCCGATAATGTCTGATGCTCCAACTCTAGGTTGTCAATCTCGTGGTGATGGCCGTAGTGCTCAAGATAGTAACGGTAAAGGATGTCTTCTTTAGGGTGGTGAACTTTCTCTGAATGGTTAGCAAGATAATCAACCAACTCTTTTAGAACCGCGTAGTTTACCTGACGCTCACTCTTGAGCATCGTAAGTTTATGGCGCAACACGGCTAATAAACGCACCATATAACCGTGCTCACGCCTAATCCTTTCAATCATCATAGCGTTTCTCCTTAACACCTACTTTTACTAAGTGTATAAGAGATACTACTGATGTGCTTTGAGCTTGTTCGAAAATTAGGCAAACATCATAGAAAGCGAGTTACCCTTCTATATGTAAAGGCAGTCGCCATTCAATGATTGATTTACCTTGTTGCTGCAAAATTTGATTGGTCTGCGAAAAATGACGACAACCAAAGAAGCCTCTGTGAGCAGAGAGTGGAGAAGGATGAGGACCTGCAAGTACAAAGTGTTTGTCGCGATCGATAAAGCGCCCTTTTTTCTGTGCATGCGCTCCCCAAAGTAAAAACACCACGCCCGATTGGTGCTGATTAAGCGCTTCAATCACTTTATCAGTAAAGGTTTCCCAGCCTGTTTTAGAATGTGAGTGCGCTTTGCCCTGCTCTACGGTCAAGACAGTATTCAACAACAGCACCCCTTGCTCAGCCCAACTTTGTAAATAGCCGTGCTGCGGAATTTGAAAGCCTTCAATATCTTGTGCGAGTTCTTTGTACATATTGACCAAAGATGGTGGCGTCTTAACACCAGGTAGAACCGAGAAACAGAGTCCATGCGCTTGATTTGGGCCGTGATAAGGATCTTGGCCGATGATTACGACCTTTACGTCTCCAAACTCAGTGGCACGAAACGCATTAAAGACATCTTTCGCAGGCGGGTAAACGACCTTACCAGCCGCTCTTTCTTGCTCAACAAACGCCAGAGTTTGCTGAAAGTATTCCTGCTGTTTTTCCGCTCCAATAACATCTTGCCAAGTTAAAGACGCACCCATGTTCTGTTCCTCTTACTGTATGCCAGCCTCGATTTTGGCAGAATATGTAAAAGGAACAAGGTATTTAGAGCTAAATTAACTAGTTTCTCTGCGGGGTGCGATAGTGACCTTGACCGGTAATGTGGCGATTCGGCGCAGGTAAGCGCGCTGGGCGTACACTAATATTTCGGTATGAATATGGCATAGTGGCATCCTCATATTATCAACTTCATTAATGACTATGAAAAATTGATGCCACCTTTTACTTAGATAGCTATTCTGCTTGCGCTTGTGCGTGAAAAGCACGTAATTGATCGATCTCATCAGGCCAAAGCTCAGGCTCAATTGTTTCTAAGATCAATGGGATAGAATCAAAACGAGGATCTTTTGCGATGTACTCAAAACAGTCCCAACCAATCTCTCCTTTACCTAGTGCGTGGTGCCTATCGACCTTGCCGCCTAAGGCAATCTTTGAGTCGTTAATGTGCATTGCCCTTAAATAATGCATACCGACAACTCGGTCGAACTCATCAAATGTTGCCTCGCAGGCATCAAAGCTGCTCAAGTCATAGCCTGCGGCAAAGGTATGGCAAGTATCAATGCAAACACCGACGCGAGACTTATCCTCTACCTGCTCGATAATCTCGGCCAGATGTTCAAATCGCCAACCAAGATTCGTTCCCTGTCCTGCGGTGTTCTCAATCACAGCAATAACATTAGGCACCGCTTGATGGGCAAGATTAATCGACTCCGCTATTCGCGCTAAGCACTCTTTCTCAGATATCTTCTTTAAATGACTCCCAGGATGAAAATTGAGCAGGGTTAAACCCAACTGATTACACCTTTCCATTTCATCTATAAAAGCCGCGCGAGACTTGGCTAGTTTCTCTTCTTCGGGAGCACCAAGGTTAATGAGGTAGGAATCGTGCGGAAGTATCTGCTCACTACTGAAACCTAACATTTGGCAATTTGCCCGAAACGCTCGGATGGTTTTTTCTTCTAACGGTTTTGCCACCCATTGGCGTTGATTTTTAGTAAATAAAGCAAACGCATTCGCGCCAATTTCTCTCGCTCTTAGCGGCGCTTGATCGACACCACCAGCAGCAGAAACATGGGCACCAATATACTTATTACCAAACTGATTTTTACGCATTGTCATTTAATCACTTTATACTTTCAGACTATGAACCTATTTACAGTCACTTAGATGAGCAAGTTCAATTTTCAGTCTCATTTTGTAGTAAAATTACAACAAAATGAGTTATTAAATATTTTTTATATTATCAAATATATTGTAACTATATTGTTTTCAAAGATTTTATTGATTTAGAACAAGAAAATAACCTTTAGAAAATTGATGTTTTTGGTTGTTTTTTGACTTAAATCAATATTATCATAAGGGATATTCGCTATATAATACGTAGCTCAATAAAATTCGAAAATTAACACCAATAAACCACTAAAGTGGACTAGGAGATAGTGATGATCCAAGGTATTCAAATTACAAAAGCAGCTAACGACGATCTACTGAACTCAATCTGGCTTCTAGACAGCGAGAAGAACGAAGCGCGTTGTGTAGCAGCGAACTCTGGCTTCGAAGCTGATCAAGTTGTTGCGATCAACGAGCTAGGCGAATACGAAAGCCGTGAAGTTGCTATCGAAACAGCACCACGTATCGAAGGCGGTCAGCACCTAAACGTAAACGTTCTTAAGCGTGAAACTCTAGAAGACGCAGTGGCTAACCCAGAAAACTACCCTCAGCTAACTATCCGCGTTTCTGGCTACGCAGTACGTTTCAACTCTCTAACTCAAGAGCAGCAGCGCGACGTAATCGCACGTACTTTTACTGAGTCTCTATAATTCTCAGATAATCGATTTTAAAAGCGGCGCTCATTGAGCGCCGCTTTTTTATTGGGTACAGTATCACACCTGTTCGACTCTTAGGGATACGATGACATGCTGTTAGAAGGTATAGAAACACTGTTAGCGCTCAGTAAGGCCAAAACCATGAGCCGTACTGGTAGCCAACTCTATATCAGCCAATCAGCGGTCAGCAAACGCATTGCCAACCTTGAGAAGAAACTGGGTAAGAAGCTGATTGTCCCAGATGGAAGAAATGTTCAGCTAACACAAGATGCGATCAATCTTATCGAGAGTATTGGTCCCACCTTCAATGAACTGAGAGGCCGTATCTATGAGCAACAATCGATGGAGGAGCAGAGCACAATAAGCGTCGATTGCTCTGAAACGTTAGTTGCCAGTTACCTTGCGGATATCCTTGGCGAACACTTTAAAACCGATCCTTACATTCGCATCACCACCAATCATACACCGCGTATCGTTGAGCATGTTCAGTCTGGCAAAGCGCACTTAGGTATATGTGCGGGTTTGCTTCCTCCGCAGCATGGACTCAAAACATTTCACCTCGTCGACGAGCCGTTTTTTATAGTCGCCGATACACCTCTTAAGCAGCTGCCGAGCACGATCATTACCAATGATCTTGCCAATACCGCCAACACCTATCAGCTAAAAATCCTCAAAAATCTGGCTATGACACCAGTGATGGAGATGGACTCTTATGCTGCTGCAGCTCAGCTTGCCCTTTCAGGTATTGCCCCAGCTTTAGTGCCCTTATCCGTCATCCAAACGCTAAAGATCGAGCAACAGCACTGCCATCACTTCGAGCAGCTACAACCACTCTATCGCCCGCTGCATGTGTGCCTGCGCGCTTCTTCGTATAAGAATCAACGAATTAAAGTCCTAGTTGATAAAGTGGTAGCTTCGGTAGCCAAGTCAGCAAACACGTCGCTTAATCCTAGCTCACTAAAACTCTAAGCAATAAAAGAGAGTAACCACTGCGAATGCTCTTGCCACAATAACTTAGCTGCCATCAACATCGACATTGTAATCACCAATGGGCGAATCCATTGCTGTCCTTTAGTCACCACAACTTTAGCGCCGAGCCGCGCCCCAATGAATCCGCCAATGGCCATCACAAGCCCTAACTCCCAAATCGGCAATCCGGCAAAAATAAAGAACAGCAGCGCCGCAATGTTAGAGGTGAAGTTAAGTACCTTAGTACGCGCCGTCGCATCCACTAGCGAGAAGTAACCTAGTGCAACAAAGCAAACTGTGAATATCGACCCTGTACCCGGGCCAAAGAAGCCATCATAAAAGCCGACGCCTCCGCCAACCGAGAAAGCAAACATGGCTTCAGATAACTTTGCCTCACCTTTATGTTGTTTCGCTTTCGGCATCATTAGGAAATAGAGCGAGATCGCAACCAACAAAATCGGAATTAGACTCGTCAGTACCCCAGCGTCTATGTACTGGACGGCTTCTGCACCCACCGCCGAGCCAATAAAAGTACAAACGATCGCAAGGCGCATCTCTTTAATGCTGACAATCCCATTGCGCACGAAATACCAACTGGCAGAAAAGCTGCCAAATGAACTCTGAAGCTTGTTTGTCGCGAGCGCTTGAGTCGGAGGGACACCCGCCGCCAGTAGAGCAGGCAAAGTAAGGAGTCCTCCGCCCCCAGCCATAGCATCAATGAAGCCTGCAGCGGTCGCCACGAAGAAGAGTATCGTCAGAATTTCGAGTGTCAGTTCCATTCTCAATCAATCGGTTATCAGTTTCTATCAGCCAAAATATCACTAAGTTAATAATTCTCTTAGAGAAAGATTAGACTTTAATTCATTCCAATTATTCATCGATAAGGGTAAAAAAAGCCCACTCAAATGAGTGGGCAATGAAGTTGTCATATAAGCTCTCAGTTGAGCTTACTGATTTTTATTACGCTTCGTTCGCTTTCACCTTTGCGTGTAGCTCTTGAACAGATGCTACAGATGCACACGCATCAGCAGTATGAGCCATAGAAGCTGCAAATGCTGCGTTTAGCGTTGTGGTGTAGTTCACTTTCTCTGCTAGTGCGCCACGGCGAAGTACTTTCGAATCTTCAATCGCTTGACGACCTGCCGCCGTGTTAACGATGTAGGTGTACTCATTGTTCTTGATACGGTCAAGAATGTGTGGACGACCTTCGTGTACCTTGTTAACTAGACGTGGGTTGATACCCGCTTCACCTAGAATCACCGCTGTACCGTGAGTAGCATCTAGCTGGTAACCAAGCTTAGACAGCTTAGACGCTAGGTCTACAACACGCTCTTTATCGCCTTCACGAACAGACAGTAATGCGCGGCCACCTTCTGGGTATACCTTGCCACAACCTAGCTCTGCTTTTGCGTAAGCTTCTGCGAATGTTGCACCGACACCCATTACTTCACCTGTTGAGCGCATTTCTGGGCCTAACAGTGGGTCAACACCTGGGAACTTGTTGAACGGTAACACCACTTCTTTTACAGAGTAGTATGGTGGGATGATTTCTTTAGTGAAGCCTTGAGCTTCTAGAGATTGACCCGCCATAACACGTGCCGCAATCTTAGCGATTGGTGCGCCTGTTGCTTTCGATACGAACGGTACAGTACGTGCTGCACGAGGGTTCACCTCGATTAGGTATACTTTGTTGTTCTTAACCGCAAACTGCGTGTTCATCAGACCACGAACACCCAACTCGAACGCTAGCTTTTCAACTTGCTCACGCATTACGTCTTGGATTTCTTGGCTTAGCGTGTATGCAGGAAGAGAACATGCTGAGTCACCTGAGTGAACACCCGCTTGTTCGATGTGCTCCATGATACCGCCGATTACTACGCGCTCACCGTCACAGATAGCATCGATATCCACTTCAACTGCATCGTCTAGGAAGCTATCAAGAAGAACTGGAGATTCGTTCGATACGCTAACTGCTTCGTTGAAGTAGCGACGTAAATCTTGCTCGTCGTATACGATTTCCATCGCACGACCACCCAGTACGTATGAAGGACGTACAACTAATGGGTAACCAATTTCACGCGCTTTCTCTACCGCTTGTTCCATTGTCGTTACCGTCGCGTTCTCTGGCTGTAGAAGACCTAAACGGTCAACAGCAACTTGGAAGCGCTCACGGTCTTCTGCACGGTCGATAGCATCTGGGCTAGTACCAATGATTGGCACGCCTGCAGCTTCAAGTGCGCGAGCCAGTTTCAGTGGCGTTTGACCTCCGTACTGAACGATAACGCCTTTTGGTTTCTCAACGCGAGCGATTGCTAGTACGTCTTCTAGTGTTACTGGTTCGAAGTACAGACGGTCAGAAGTATCATAGTCTGTTGAAACTGTCTCAGGGTTACAGTTAACCATGATGGTTTCGTAGCCATCTTCACGTAGTGCTAGTGATGCGTGTACACAACAGTAGTCGAATTCAATACCTTGGCCGATACGGTTAGGACCACCGCCAAGAATCATGATCTTCTCTTTATCCGTTGGGTTCGCTTCACACTCATCATCGTAAGATGAGTACATGTAAGCGGTATCAGAAGAGAATTCAGCCGCACAGGTATCTACGCGCTTGTAAACTGGGTGGATATCGTACTGGTCACGTAGGCGACGGATTTCGCTTTCAGACACACCTAGAATCTTAGATAGGCGAGCATCTGCAAAACCTTTACGCTTAAGCTTTTTCAGTTCTTCTTTGTTCAAGCCAGCGAAGCCTTTCACTTTAAGCTCTTGCTCAAGCTTAACTAGGTCTTCGATTTGAACTAGGAACCAACGGTCGATTTGCGTTAGGTTAAATACACCATCAACTGACATACCTGCACGGAATGCATCAGCGATGTACCAAATACGCTCAGCGCCCGCTTCTTTTAACTCGTGGCGAATAGTTGTTAGTGCGTCTGGCGCATCTAGGTCAACCATTTCATCAAAGCCAGTCGCGCCAACTTCTAGGCCGCGAAGTGCTTTTTGTAGCGATTCTTGTTGGTTACGACCAATTGCCATAACCTCACCTACTGACTTCATCTGAGTCGTTAGACGGTCGTTAGCGCCAGCAAATTTCTCGAAGTTAAAGCGAGGAATCTTAGTCACTACGTAGTCGATAGTAGGTTCGAATGATGCAGGAGTTGCACCACCAGTGATGTCGTT
The DNA here is from genome assembly GCF_059295395.1 of Vibrio sp. SCP2. Taxonomy (NCBI): domain Bacteria; kingdom Pseudomonadati; phylum Pseudomonadota; class Gammaproteobacteria; order Vibrionales; family Vibrionaceae; genus Vibrio; species Vibrio sp. SCP2. The sequence goes on from NZ_JCAFVV010000004.1 coordinate 156,773, forward strand.
TTGTAGCTCATCAAGCGTAAAGCCAACAGCCAGTTTCGCTGCAATCTTAGCGATTGGGAAACCTGTCGCTTTAGACGCTAGTGCAGAAGAGCGAGATACACGAGGGTTCATCTCGATGATAACCATACGGCCATCTTTCGGGTTGATACCAAACTGTACGTTTGAACCACCTGTTTCTACACCGATCTCACGTAGTACCGCTAGAGATGCATTACGCATCAACTGGTACTCTTTATCCGTTAGAGTCTGAGCTGGCGCTACTGTGATTGAATCACCAGTGTGGATACCCATTGGGTCGAAGTTTTCAATCGCACATACAATGATACAGTTGTCCGCTTTGTCGCGAACCACTTCCATCTCGTACTCTTTCCAACCGATGAGTGATTCATCGATTAGAAGCTCGTTAGTTGGCGAAAGGTCTAGACCGCGACGACAAATCTCTTCGAACTCTTCTTTGTTATAAGCGATACCACCACCAGTACCACCCATAGTGAATGAAGGACGAATGATACAAGGGAAGCCAACCATCTCTAGGACGCCGTAAGCTTCTTCCATTGTTTTCGCCGTATCAGCACGAGGACACTCAAGGCCGATAGACTTCATCGCTTTATCAAAACGAGAACGGTCTTCTGCTTTATCGATAGCGTCAGCCGTTGCACCAATCATCTCTACGCCGAACTCTTCAAGTACGCCGTGCTTTTCTAGGTCTAGAGCACAGTTAAGCGCAGTCTGACCACCCATAGTTGGTAGAACCGCATCTGGGCGCTCTTTCTCGATGATCTTGCGAACTACTTCCCACTGGATTGGTTCGATGTAAGTTGCATCCGCCATGTCTGGGTCAGTCATGATGGTTGCAGGGTTAGAGTTTACAAGGATAACTCGGTAACCCTCTTCACGCAGTGCTTTACATGCTTGAGCACCAGAGTAGTCAAACTCACATGCCTGACCGATAACAATCGGGCCTGCACCTAGAATTAGAATACTTTTTAAGTCAGTACGTTTTGGCATTCTCTACTACTCCGAATTAAGCGCTGTGTTGTTTAATGAGTTCGATAAAGTGGTCAAATAGCGGTGCCGCATCTTCTGGACCTGGGCTCGCCTCTGGGTGACCTTGGAAGCTAAACGCTGGCTTGTCTGTACGGTGAATACCTTGCAGTGAGCCATCAAATAGCGATACGTGAGTGGCACGTAGATTCTCAGGCAGTGTTGCTTCATCCGCAGCAAAACCGTGGTTCTGAGAAGTAATCATTACAACGTTACGGTCTAGGTCTTTAACTGGGTGGTTTGCACCGTGGTGACCAAACTTCATCTTCACCGTTTGAGCACCAGAAGCAAGCGCTAGGATTTGGTGACCAAGACAGATACCGAAAATTGGTAGGCCTTTTTCTAGGAATACTTTTGTCGCCTCAATCGCGTAAGTACATGGTTCTGGGTCACCCGGGCCGTTTGATAAGAACACACCATCTGGGTTAAGAGCCAATACTTCTTCTGCTGAAGTTTCAGCAGGAACAACCGTTAGGCGGCAGCCGCGGTCAACAAGCATACGCAGGATGTTGCGTTTTGCACCGAAGTCGTAGGCAACAACGTGATATGGCAGTTCGCTGTCGTCTTTCGCCTCAGGAAGTCCACCCTCAAGCGTCCACGAACCTTGTTTCCATTGATACGCTTCTTTTGTTGTAACTTCTTTCGCAAGGTCCATACCTTTTAGGCCAGGGAATTCTTTCGCTTTAGCTAGCGCTAGAGCCTCGTCTAGGTTGTTACCTGCTACGATACAACCGTTCTGTGCACCTTTCTCACGCAGAATGCGCGTGAGCTTACGCGTATCGATATCAGCAATGCCGACGATGTTTTGCGATTTAAGGTAGTCAGAAAGGGATTGTTCGTTACGGAAGTTAGAAGCGATAAGAGGAAGGTCGCGAATCACAAGGCCTTGTGCGTGGATTGAAGAGGATTCTTCATCTTCGGAATTGGTTCCGGTATTGCCAATGTGAGGGTAAGTAAGAGTAACAATTTGTTGAGAATAGGAAGGATCAGTGAGGATTTCTTGGTACCCCGTCATCGAGGTGTTAAAAACGACTTCACCGACAGCAGAACCATCTGCGCCAATGGATTCACCGTGAAATACTGTCCCATCTTCTAGGACTAGCAGTGCTGACTTGCTCAAGACAACCTCCGGAATAAAAATGCATTAAAATTGATTTAATTTGCAAATCTACCTTCCTGCAACACTCAAAAGTGCGTGTTTATGGAAATTAGACAAATTGGCGGTATTCTAATGACGGTTGTGATTTGTGTCAACAGAGTCGTGAAAATAAGTTGGATATTTAGAGCAGTTAAATCAAAAAAGGGTTTTAGATGGCTAAAAAACAAAGTTTAGTCAGAGCATTGGGAGGGTGAGATGAAAAATTTATGAATTGTGTCATTTTTCACTCATTACAGATCACAGTTTTGTTTTCACTTTTTGCGCAAACGTTGAACAAACTAAGTTAACTGGAATTTTTGAGCAGTTAAAACAAAAAACACATCAGAACAGCCAAAATAGACACTCAAAAACCATATAACCAGCGTAATCCACCTGGTTTATTAAACGATTATTACTGGCTAGATACAAAAAGCGCCGGGTAAGCCCAGCGCATAATTATTGATTTACAGCTCATTGAGCCCTAACACATCGGTCATGGTATAGAAGCCTGCTGGCTTCTCATTTAGCCAAACGGCGGCTTTAACAGCACCATTAGCAAAGGTCATACGGTCAGTCGCTTTATGGGTCACCTCAACACGCTCACCGATATCAGCAAACATTGCCGTGTGCTCACCAATAATGTCACCCGCTCGAATCGTAGCAAAGCCTATCTCATCTTTAGTACGCTCACCGGTAATACCTTCACGAGCATAGACAGCTACATCATTGAGCTTGTTACCCATCGCATCGGCAATCGCTTCACCCATGCCAATAGCCGTACCAGAAGGCGCATCCACTTTATGACGGTGGTGTGCTTCGACAATTTCAATATCGCAGTAATCACCCATCACCTTGGCCGCTTTCTCAAGAAGCTTAAAGACCAAGTTAACGCCAACCGAGTAGTTCGGTGCCATCACTACAGGTACTTCTTTGGCAATCGTATCGATGAGCTCTCGCTCTTGATCGGTGAACCCCGTCGTGCCAATAACAATGCTCTTACCGTGTTGACGACACAGCTCCAAGTTAACAAGCGTGCTTGCTGGCGCCGTGAAGTCGATGATGACATCAAAGTTTTCAATCTCTTTTGCTAGGTCGTCAGTCAGAACAACATCAAACTTACCTTCGCCGCACAGTTCACCGACATCCACACCCACGAGTGAAGATTCTGGTCGCTCTGAACCCGCGCCAACATGCGCCTGCTGATTTAGGTAAGTTGCTTTAACTAGGTTACGGCCCATTCGGCCTGCTGCTCCTGCAACTGCAATACGTACCATTGCATATCTCCGTTTCGAATAATCGTTTTTTTTAGCCAATCCGTTAAAACTAACAGCATTCACTACCGCTGGCTAGGGGGCTTTGATCGTTTAAGAAAATTTGATCGTTTAGGAAAACTCTTTAATCACGCGCTCTAGGATCGGGACATTGGCTTCAGGAAACGCATAGTTAGAGAGATCAGCGATCGCCGCCCACTCTCCTTGTTGCCCTTCTTTGCCATAAGGCTTACCTTCAAACTGTGTCACCGTCATAAAATCAAACTTCAACGACTTGTCAGGGTAGTCAAACTCAAGGTGTTCAAACAGCGCTTGCTCAGTCGTTGTAATCCCAATCTCTTCTTCAAGTTCGCGAACCATGGCTTGCTCGATCGTTTCGCCCTGCTCGACCTTACCACCAGGAAACTCCCAAAAGCCGCCTTTATGTTTGTCATCAGGACGCTTAGTAATAAACACCTGCGATTTATCTTGATTGAAGATAATTCCGGCGACGATATGAATTCGTTTCATCAGACTTCCTATTTACTTTCCATTGTCATGCCCTGCATTGTGGCTGACTATTTTTGAGATAACCATTAGATATAAAAAGAGCCGCCTAAGCGACTCTTCAATCTCTATACAGTGATGATCTAATTAGTTAATCTGACCATGACACTGCTTGTATTTCTTACCGCTACCACATGGGCAAGGCTCGTTGCGACCCACTTTACGTTCTTCACGTACCATTGGTTGGTGCGCGCCTTCTGTCTCTTCTTCACCGTCTGCAAGCTGGCTTTGCGCTGACGCATGTTGCGCTTGAGCACGGCGAGCTGCTTCTTCCGCTTGAGCGCGACGCTGCTCTTCCATGCGCTCTACTTCTTCTTGTTGCTGAACGCGAACTTTAGACAGAATGGTAATCACGTCTGACTTCAACGCATCTAACAAACCTTCAAACAGCTCAAACGACTCACGCTTGTACTCTTGTTTCGGGTTCTTCTGTGCGTAACCGCGTAAGTGAATACCTTGACGAAGGTGATCCATTGCAGCTAGGTGCTCTTTCCAAAGCGTATCTAGCGTTTGTAGCATCACAGATTTCTCGAAGTTGCGCAGCACTTGCTCGCCAACCACTTCTTCTTTCTGTTTGTATACAGTGATCGCTGTTTCGATGATCTTCTCACGCAGTGCTTCTTCGTAAAGTTTGTCATCTTCTTCTAGCCACTGCTTCACTGGCGCATCAAGATCGAAGTCGTTCTTCAAGCGCTCTTGGAGACCTTCCACATCCCACATGTCTTCTAGAGATTGTGGCGGAATGTACTCATCGATAACCGCAGTTAGGACGTCTTGACGGTTCTGTTCGATCATCTCACTGATGTCTTCTACAACCATCAACTCATCACGTAGCTCGTACACCACTTTACGTTGGTCGTTGGCAACATCATCGTATTCAAGTAGCTGTTTACGAATATCGAAGTTACGGCCTTCAACTTTACGTTGTGCTTTTTCGATTGAGCGAGACAGCATCTTAGATTCGATTGCCTCACCTTCATCCATGCCGCTTTGAATCAAGCTTGCCATACGATCAGAGGTGAAGATACGCAGTAGTGAGTCTTCCATCGATAGATAGAAACGAGATGAACCCGCATCACCTTGACGACCAGAACGACCACGTAGCTGGTTATCGATACGACGAGACTCATGACGCTCTGTACCAATAATATGCAGGCCACCTGCTTCTAGTACTTGATCATGAACCACTTTCCAGTCAGCTTTAATCTTATCGATTTGCTCTTGAGTTGGGTTATCTAGCTTCTCAACTTGAGCCTGCCAGCTACCACCTAACACGATATCGGTACCACGACCGGCCATGTTGGTTGCAATCGTTACTGCGCCAGGTGTACCTGCTTCTGCAACGATTTCCGCTTCTTTCTCGTGGAACTTAGCATTAAGTACGTTGTGCTTAATCTTAGCTTTCTTCAGGGCATTAGAAAGAAGCTCAGATTTCTCGATAGACACGGTACCCACAAGAGATGGCTGGCCTTTAGCAACGCGGTCTTTGATATCTTCAATAATCGCATTGAACTTGTCCGCTTCAGTACGATAAACCACATCTGGCATATCGTTACGAATCATTGGTTTGTTGGTTGGGATAACAACCGTTTCCAAGCCGTAGATAGACTGGAACTCGAACGCTTCAGTATCTGCCGTACCTGTCATACCTGACAGTTTTTCGTATAGACGGAAGAAGTTCTGGAAGGTAATCGATGCCAATGTTTGGTTTTCGTTTTGGATCTTAACGCCTTCTTTCGCTTCTACCGCTTGGTGAAGACCTTCAGACCAACGACGACCAGGCATAGTACGGCCCGTGTGTTCATCAACGATAACGACTTCGCCGTCTTCATTAACGATATAATCTACGTTCTTTTCAAACAGTACGTGGGCGCGAAGTGCTGCGTTCACGTGATGCAGTAGGCTGATGTTGGCTGGAGAGTAAAGCGTATCACCCTCTTCCATCAGACCATTTTTGATCATTAGCTCTTCAACAAACTCTTGACCAGTTTCTGTCAGGTGAACTTGCTTTGATTTTTCGTCAACCGTGTAGTGACCATCACCACGGTATTCTTCTGAGTCTTCCTGATCTTGCTTTTGCAGATGAGGAATCAAAGTATTGATACGAATGTATAGCTCAGAGCTGTCTTCAGCAGGGCCAGAGATAATTAGCGGAGTACGCGCTTCATCGATAAGAATCGAGTCCACTTCATCGACTACGGCGAAGAAACGTTCGCGTTGTACACGGTCTTCAGCGCGGAATGCCATGTTGTCACGTAGGTAGTCGAAACCAAATTCGTTGTTTGTACCGTAAAGAATATCCGCTAGGTAAGCTTCTTTTTTCTCTTGAGGAGGCATGTTAGGTACGTTAACACCAACAGACATACCTAAGAATTCAAATAGAGGGCGGTTGGTTTCCGCGTCACGCTTTGCTAGGTAGTCGTTGACGGTAACAACGTGTACGCCTTTACCAGGCAGCGCATTAAGATAAGCAGGAAGTGTTGCAGTTAGCGTTTTACCTTCACCTGTACGCATCTCTGCAATTTGACCAGCGTTCAGTACCATACCACCGATAAGCTGAACGTCGAAATGACGCATGCCGTAAACACGCTTAGACGCTTCACGCACAGTCGCGAACGCTTCTGGTAGTAGTTTATCTAGAGTTTCACCCTGTTCTAAACGCTGACGGAACTCAACTGTTTTCGCTTTTAGCTCTTCATCAGAAAGCGCTTCAAATGTTGGTTCGTAGTTATTAATCTCTTTTACAATCTTTCTCAGACGGCGCAGTGTTCGGTCATTGCGACTACCAATCACTTTTGTCAGTAGCTTAGTTATCATTTGCTATGAATCTCTCTTTATCCAGATCGGGCCCGATCTACTTTTAATGCCTTCAGTCTCTAACAGTTTTGAACTAAGAATACTGAGATAAATCACTTTCCTCAGATATTGTGATGACAACTATAGATTTCAAGGCTTATATCACTATAAGTGGCGCATAGTTTATGAAATTTTGCCTCTTACAACCAATAACAAGGTGATTTGTTTGAAGCATTCTTTATTTTTTCTCGTTATATGATGGAAGTTTATTCGCATTAAGCTCTATCTTCGCTCTAGAGCATTGACTAAAATAGAGTTGTCGATTTGATTAGAGGCTCAACATGAGAGATCACCGCCCGACGTTAGGGGATGAGATAATCGGGGGTTCGCGACTATCTCAATTGCAACAACATGCCAAAGAGATCATGTTGATCAACAAAGAATTAAAATCGATCCTACCAAGAGGGACGGAAGATCATTGCCGGGTGGCAAATATTCGCGATAACCAATTGATTCTCGAAGTGGCAAGTGCCGGGATCAAGATGAAAATTGATTACGAGCGATTGAGTATCTTGAATCAGCTAAGATCAAAAGGGTTTGCTCGCTTGATTGCAGTAAGCGTTCAGATCAACCCTGAACTGTATCGAAGTAAGAATCGCAGTGAAGATAAACCAAAACCTCGTGACCCAATATCCGGTACCGCAGCGCAGTATTTAGAAATGATCGCAACAGGTGCCTCGCCTAAAGTCAAAGCGAGATTAGAGAGCTTGGCAAAATTGGCTAAAAAAGATCAAGAGTAGCAGAGGCAGGCTGCCAAAACCTAAAGCTATTTAGGAAAGACCAGAAAACAAAAAAGCCAGACTTTCGTCTGGCTTTTTTAATCAATTTTGTTATGCCATAACCATGTTTGGTTCTGCAAATGCAACTGGAGAGCTTGCTTCTTCTTCGAAGGTTACCCATTCCCATGCTTCTTGGTCTGCAAGCACTGAACGAAGTAATTGGTTGTTCAAGCCGTGACCTGATTTAAATGCACGGAATTCACCAATGATTGGGTGGCCACACATGTAAAGGTCACCGATTGCATCCAACACTTTGTGAGTAACAAACTCATTGTCAAAGCGCAGGCCTTCTTCGTTAAGAATACGGTATTCATCCAGTACGATTGCACAATCGAAGCTACCACCTAGACATAGGTTTTGTGACTGTAAGTACTCAATATCGCGCATGAAGCCGAAAGTACGTGCACGAGAGATGTCTTTAACAAAACCTTGCGATGAGAAATCAAACAGTAGATGCTGTTCATCAGATTCAATCGCTGGGTGGTTGAATTCAATTTCGAAATCCATACGGAAGCCGTCGAATGGCACAAATTCTGCCCATTTATCGTCATCTTCAAAGCGCACTGGCTTTTTGATTCGAATAAAGCGTTTTGGTGCATTTTGCTCTTCGATGCCTGCTTGCTGAAGCAAGAATACGAATGGGCTAGCGCTGCCATCCATGATTGGAATTTCTGGTGCGTCAACTTCTACGACAATGTTATCGATCCCCATTCCCGCTAGAGCTGCGTTTAAGTGCTCAACAGTAGAGATACGTACACCTTCGTCATTAACCAGTGCTGTACATAGCATAGTATCGCGAACAGAAGCAGGATCCGCAGGAAAATCAACTGGAGGATTCACATCGGTACGGCGATAAACGATGCCAGTATTTGCAGCAGCAGGGCGCAGAGTAAGCGTGACTTTACGACCAGAGTGGAGCCCCACACCAGTTGTTTTCACTATTTCTTTCAGAGTACGTTGTCTGATCATCTACTTTGCCTCAGTAAAAATGCTACAAATCACGGTCAATTGTGACATTGACCGTGCATGCTACCACAAAATTGAACAGTGTCAAATTGTAGTTATTTTAGTCAGCTTGACGACGTAAGAACGCAGGGATATCAAGATAGCCGCTTTCTTTATCTGCCTTAGGCGCTGCTGCACTTTGACCCGCACCCGAACCAGACGGTGTTGATGTCGTTGGCTGAGGAGTTACCTGAGGTTTTTCTTGCAAAGTTGGTGCCGCTTTTTCTTCCACTTTATTGACAGTCTGCTGAGCAGGTGCCGTTTGTGGTTGAGTCTGCGGTTGAGCAACAGGAGCGACTTTCGCTTTGCCACCCGCAACTAAAGTAATGTCAGGTTTCTTCTCGTTGCCAATACCAGTAGCAACAACGGTCACACGGATTTCATCAGCCATATCAGGATCTAATGACGTACCGATTACGACTGTTGCGTTGTCTGAAGCAAACGCTTTAACTGTGTTACCTACGGTTTCGAACTCATCTAGACGCATGTCTAGACCTGCCGTGATGTTAACCAACACACCGCGTGCTCCAGCAAGATCGATATCTTCTAGAAGTGGGCTAGAAATTGCCATTTCTGCCGCTTCTTCAGCGCGATCTTCGCCTTTAGCAACACCGCTACCCATCATGGCATGACCCATTTCTGACATCACTGTTCTTACGTCAGCAAAGTCGACGTTAATCATGCCTGGACGAGTAATCAGTTCTGCAATACCTTGTACTGCATTCTTTAATACATCGTTCGCGCTAGCAAAGGCTTCAAGTAGTGTAATACCACGGCCAAGTACCTTAAGAAGCTTCTCGTTAGGAATCGTAATTAACGAGTCCACGTGCTTAGAAAGCTCTTCGATACCTTGCTCAGCAAAAGCTAAACGCTTTTTGCCTTCGAAGCTAAATGGCTTAGTAACTACAGCAACCGTTAGGATGCCTAGCTCTTTTGCCACTTCTGCAATAACAGGTGCTGCACCTGTACCAGTACCACCGCCCATACCAGCTGCGATAAATACCATATCGGCACCGTTTAGCTCTTCTTTAATGCGATCGCGATCTTCGAGAGCTGCGTCACGTCCTACTTGAGGATTCGCACCAGCACCAAGACCTTTGGTCATATCACCACCAATCTGAATAACACTATTCACACTGGTTTTACGAAGCGCCTGAGCATCAGTATTAATACTAATGAACTCAACACCTTCGATGGATTCACGTACCATGTGTTCAACGGCGTTACCGCCACCGCCACCAACCCCAACGACCTTAATAACTGCGTCGTCAGACATTTCCATCATCGGTTCAAACATGTGTTATCTCCGTTTTTCCTGCCGCTCAGGTTAAAACTCTTTTTGTATCCAATTACGCAAACGACCAAACAACCCCGTTACTGACGAACGCGCTGGCTCGTTGTACTCAGTATCGTCGTTAATTTGACTGTCTCTTGCATAATGAAGTAAACCAACTGCCGTAGAATGATACGGCTCTTTTACATAATCCGTTAAGCCGCTTACCTCTAGAGGTTTGCCGACTCTGACTTGGTTGCGGAATACACGTTCCGCACACTCGACCAGTCCTTCAATCTGTGCTGCTCCACCAGTGAGCACCACACCAGCTGCTAGGTGATGTTTAATCCCTTCTTCGCGCAGCTTTTCTTGAACTGTATCGATGGTTTGATTAACCAGCCCCATGAGCTCAGTATAACGAGGCTCAATCACTTCAGACAGTGTCTGTCTTTGCAAACTGCGTGATGGGCGCCCGCCAACGCTTGGAACGTTAACCGTGTCATCTTTACTGACTAGCTCACTAAGAGCACAGCCATATTTTACTTTTATCTCTTCCGCATCACTCACTGGTGTACCGAAAGCAAAAGCGATATCGCTTGTCACTGCGTTACCGGCATAAGAGAACACTTCAGTATGACGTAGTGCGCCGCCAGTCCAAATGGAAACATCCATAGTACCAGCGCCAATATCTACCACACATACACCGAGCTCACGCTCATCTTCGGTAATCACAGCATTACTTGCTGCTAAACCGGAATAAACAAGGTGTTCAACTTTAAGCCCGCAGCGCTCAACCGCCTTAATAATGTTTCTTGCCATATCATTGTGACAAGAAATTAGGTGTACGCTGACTTCCATGCGCACTCCTGATAAACCTAGCGGATTTTTAATCCCTTCTTGGTAATCAATCGTAAATTCTTGAGGAATTACATGCAGAATGCGCTGTTCGTCACCAATTTTGATCGATTTTGCCGTATGGATTGCACGATCCATATCTTCCTGAGAAACCTCTTCATCAGAGATAGTTCCCATGCCTTTTTCAATACGGCTCGCAATGTGGCGCCCTGAAAGCGAAATAAAAACATTGCTAATTTGGCACTCGGCCATCAATTCAGCTTGGTCAACGGCACGCTGAACCGATTTTACCACCGATTCAAGGTCGTTAACGCCGCCCTTATCCATCCCGCGAGACGGACTACTGCCTGCGCCAATAATGTTAATTTGACCATCAGGCAATACTTCGCCTACGAGAGCCGATACGGTAGCAGTGCCTATATCAAGACCAACAATAATGTTGTCATCAGCGGTCTTAGTCATCTGTAGTCTCTTGTGCTAACTCTTGTTCTGGGAACCATCCTATTGATGCTCCCGTATCATACCTGAGGTCTATGTAGCTCACTCGCTGAGTATCACTACCCAAATTCTTATAAAGCGAGATAAAGCGCTCTATTCGCTCTTCTAACGACTCTTTACCTAGCTCTAAACGAATTCCATTATCGAGGATGATTTGCCAAGCTCGACGATCATTTAAAACTAATGATGTGATCATTAGGTTAAGTGCTTCAAATCTCGGGCTTATGTCTCGCCATACCTGAAGAACTTCTTCACTGGTGCCTTGTGGCCCGTATAGCTTGACCCGCTCTTCTTCCAATTTGCCAATATCACCATCAAAAATCTGACCGTAATCATTGAGCAAAGCATTACCATTCCAGATCGCCTCTGCATGGTGCTCTGTCAGAAAAACTTTAACCGTGTCTGGCCACTGCTTACGAATAGAGGCATGAGAAACCCAAGGGATCGACTCCGCCATGTTCTGCAACACATCCACATCCTGAGACATGAATGTACCGACATGCTCAAGCCGAGCAAAAGCTCGTTGAACATCTAAAGCAGATACATAGTGTAATTCGCCCTGAAGCACGATTTTTGAAAGGGGTAGACGCTGGTCGTCCCACATCCAAGTAATCGTTGAGTAGAGGAGAGAGCCAATTAACAACAAGACCACCAGCAAAAAACTGCCACCGAAGGCATGTTCTTTTACCAGTGGCATAGCGGTTAAACGACGGCCTTCATTAAAAGCACTTTTAATCAAAGTCCATAGTCCTTGCCATTAGCTCGCTTATTCTTTCCCTATCCCAATTCGTATAATAGAGGCAAAAGCACTTACTTTAACCTTCGGATTATACTGGCGTCCTAGAAAGTATCAAACACTGAAAGTGATAAATCGCTACTTAAAATGCAATAAGTGACGCAAATACCCAAAATTCGATGTTTTAAACTAGGCCTGAGTCATCTTATCGATATTTAACTCAAAAGCAGCAAGCTGTTTAGCCACTTTACCGACATCACCCGCGCCCTGAGTTAGTACTAAGTCACCATCTTGTAAAACATTAGCGAGAACTGAAGGTAACGCCTTGCTTTCTGGGACAAAAATTGGGTCAAGCTTACCGCGACTGCGAATTGTGCGACATAGCGCTCGACCATCCGCGCCTGCAATTGGTTTTTCACCCGCAGAGTAAACATCCAGCATGATCAAAACATCAACTTGTTCTAGGACATTAGCGAAATCATCATAGAGATCACGTGTTCGGCTATAGCGGTGAGGTTGGAAGATCATCACTAGACGCTTCTCTTTCCAACCATTGCGTGCAGCTTGAATAGTCACATCGACTTCTGTTGGGTGGTGCCCATAGTCATCAACCAACATCGCCTGACCATTACCAGTGTCAAACTCGCCCAGATGATCGAATCGACGGCCTGTGCCTTGTGTGCCAGCCATCGCATTCAAGATCGCTTCGTCGGCAATGTCATCTTCCGTTGCAACCGCAATAGCAGCTGAAGCATTCAAGGCATTATGGCGACCTGGAATATTGAGCGTAATATCGAGGTCAGCTTTGCCTTGACGGATTACCGTGAACTTACCTTGCTGACCTTCTTGACGGTAATTATCAATGCGAACATCCGCGTCTTCCGAGAAACCATAGGTAATCACTTGGCGACTGATCTTCGGCACTAATTCTCGTACAATAGGATCGTCAATACAAACAATCGCTTGACCGTAAAATGGCAGATTATGTAAGAAATCGATGAAAGTTTGCTTTAAGGTCTCGAAATCCCCACCATAGGTGTCCATATGATCCGCTTCGATATTAGTTACGATGCTCACCATAGGTTGAAGGTGTAAGAAGGATGCATCGCTCTCGTCTGCTTCCGCAATCAATATACGGCTAGAACCTAAGCGCGCATTAGTACCCGCACTCTTAACCAAACCACCGTTAACAAAAGTTGGATCAAGGCCTGCTTCAGAGTAGATCTGCGTGACTAGCGCTGTAGTAGTTGTTTTACCATGTGTACCCGCCACTGCAATACCGTGGCGGAATCGCATCAGCTCTGCCAACATCTCCGCACGGCGAACCACCGGAATACGCGCTCCTCGCGCGGCAATAATCTCTGGGTTCTCTTCGTTTATCGCTGTTGAGACGACAACAACGCTTGCTTGAGCAACGTTCTCCTCTGCATGGCCGATATAGACGGTGGCACCTTTTTGCGTTAAACGCTCTGTCACCGGGTTTTCAGCAATATCTGAACCTGAGATTTGGTAGCCTTCGTTAAGCAGCACTTCTGCAATGCCACTCATCCCTGCACCACCAATGCCGATAAAGTGAATACATTTCACGCGGCGCATCTCTGGCACCATAGCGCGAATTTGAGCTAAATCTTGAGTATGTTGAATTGTCATGAATCTTCTCGTTATTTCGTCAGCGCAACAATGGCTTCAGCCACCACTTTATCTGCATCTAACTTAGCAGCCCTACGAGCCTCGCTCGCCATAGCCATTAGTTTGCTTCGATCTAGTGCCTCAATCTCTGACACCAGCTTGTCAACCGTCAGTTCAGGCTGCTCAATCATTTTTGCTGCGCCACATTCTACCAAGTGGTCAGCATTTAAAGCTTGTTGTCGGTCTTTATGCATAAATGGGATAAAGATTGCTCCTACCCCGGCAGCAGAGACCTCCGATACCGTTAACGCCCCAGAGCGGCAAACCAGTAAATCTGCCCAGTCATACGCCTTGGCGACATCGTCAATAAACTCGGTTACTTGTGCATTTTGTACATTATTTGTTTGATATGCCTGGGTCACTTCATCGCGGTTGTTCTTACCTGCTTGGTGGCGAATCTCAAATTCATCGCCTAGCTTAGCCATTACATCAGGTAAGGTGCGGTTAAGTATTTGCGCGCCTTGGCTCCCCCCCATGACTAGAATACGTACTTTGCCATCACGCTCAGCCATGCGTTGCTCAGGCTCGCTAATCGCAACCACATTTTCCCTCACTGGGTTACCAACAACCTCTGCTTTAGGAAATGCGCCTGGGAAAGCTTGAAAAACCTTTTTAGCTATCTTAGACAACCACTGGTTAGTTAAACCCGCGACGGCATTCTGCTCATGTAACACCACAGGAATACCCAGTAGCCAAGCAGCAATTCCACCAGGCCCGCTGACGTAGCCGCCCATTCCTAGCACAGCATCTGGCTGCCAACGCTTCATATGCGCCCGAGCTTGCATAATTGCATTTAGGATCTGAAAGGGTGCTTTAATCAAGCGAGCAATACCTTGACCTCGTAGACCTTTTACCTTGATAAAGTCGATCTCAATGCCATGTTTGGGCACTAGGTCGGCTTCCATTCTATCTGCGGTGCCTAACCAGCGGATCTCCCACCCTTGAGATTGAAGTTGTTTAGCAACGGCAAGGCCTGGGAATACGTGACCGCCAGTTCCACCAGCCATCACCATTAATCGTTTATTCTTTTTCATCGTTATCTGTGTTTTGTTGTGTTTCTGCGCTAGCTAAACGGCATTCATAATCAATGCGCAGCAATATCGATACAGCGACTGACATAATGATCAAACTCGAACCACCATAACTGATCAGTGGTAGTGTTAAACCTTTGGTTGGCACCATACCTGCCGCGGCGCCAACATTCACTAAGGTTTGAAAAGCGAACCAAATACCTATACCAAATGCCAAGTAACCGCCAAACAACTGATTGTTGTCAAAAGCTTTGCGACCAATAAATATCGCTTTCAGCACCAAGCTAAAAATCAGCATCAAGACTAAAACCACACCCACATAGCCCAACTCTTCGGCTAAAACAGCGAATACAAAGTCAGTATGTGCTTCAGGAAGGTACTCTAGTTTTTGGATTGAGTTACCTAGACCTTGACCAAACCACTCACCACGACCAAACGCCATTAACGACTGGGTTAGCTGGTAGCCACTGCCAAACGGATCTTCCCACGGGTCGAGGAATGAGGTGACGCGGCGCATACGATAAGGCTCGATGTAAATCAGAGTGGCAACCGAGAGCAGTCCCACCACCATCAAGGCCAGAAACTGAGTGAGTTTAGCGCCGGCAATAAACAGCATGCCGAATAGAGTCACCAACATCACGACCACTGTACCTAAGTCTGGTTGTAACAGCAGTAAACTGGCTAAGGTGGCAAAAACAATAATAGGTTTAATAAAACCGCCAAAAAAGCTCGACCTCACTTCTTCATTTTTACGTACCAGATAACCGGACATAAAGATAAACAGCGATAGCTTGGCCACTTCAGCGGGTTGTAAGTTAAACAAGCCAAGGGGTATCCAACGTGATGCCCCATTTACTGACTTACCCGCCACCAGCACTACGAAGAGCAGAAATATCGATAGCAGCAACAACCAAGTGCTGTATTGCGCCCACCGCTTAGTGGGCACTTGTAGAATTACCGCAGACGTCGACAATGCCAGAACCAGAAAGATGGCGTGGCGGAACATAAAGTGGAACGGTTGATCCGTTAGACGTGAGCTAATTGGGAAAGAAGCAGAAGTCACCATCACTAAGCCTGTTAGCATTAGGCCTAATGAAATCCATACCAATTGACGGTCATACAAAGCCTCGGGTGAAGCTGAAGTCACCCAACGTTTAATACTGCCAAAGACGTTTTGAATCTGCATATATCTCGGTGAATTTAAGCGTAAGCTTTTGCAAGCTCGGTAAAGGCATCGCCGCGAGCCATAAAGTTATTAAACTGATCAAAGCTCGCACAAGCAGGTGATAATAGCACCATATCACCGGATGAAACTTGAGTGGCAACCCATTTGATGATTTCGTGCATGGTATCAAAACGTTTCGCACTACTATGTAGCGGCATAAACTGATCACCATCTTCACCAAAGCAGCACAGCTGTACGTTGAGCGACTGCAAAATTGGTGCAAGTTCAGAGAAATCAGCACCTTTACCGACACCACCAACCAGCAAGTAGAGTTTACCTTCAAGCTCTAATCCTGCTAACGCTGCCATAGTGCTAGCAACATTGGTCGCCTTAGAATCATTGACCCACTTAACACCTTGATTATCTGCAACAACCTGGCATCTGTGTGTCAAACCGTTGTAAGACTTAAGTGCGGATAGCCCTTTCGCCACATCGACTCCCGCTTCGGTCAGCAGAGCTAAAACGACTAAAGCATTGGCGACGTTATGTCGACCAACTAAGGAAAGATCACTACTGGCACAAATAGGCTTGCCATCAATGGCTAGATATTCAGTCTTGTCGTATTCAAGTAGCGAGAAGCGCGTCGCTTGGTTAAGACTAAACTCGACTAAATTATTGGCCTGTTCAGGGTAGGTTGCTCGGTCATCAGCATTCACAATACAAGCGCTAGCATGATTGAAAATACGCAGCTTAGCTTGACGATAATCCTCCATCCCTTGGTAGCGATCCATGTGATCTTCGGAAAGATTAAGGAAAGCCGCCGCTTTCGGAGCGAGAGATGAGGTGGTTTCAAGTTGGAAGCTCGAAAGCTCCAATACATAAAGGTCAGCGTCTTGCCTTAGCAAATCTAAAGCAGGCACACCAATGTTGCCGCCAACCCCAACCTTTAAACCTGTCGCTTGAGCAACTTGACCAGTCCAGTCAGTCACAGTGCTTTTACCATTTGATCCAGTAATCGCAATGACTGGCTTGTTGACTTGCCAAGCAAACAGTTCGATATCACCAACGACAGGAATCTTGGCATTAATGACTTGCTCAATCTCTGGCAGCGCAAGCGCTATACCTGGATTAGTCACGACTAAATCTGCGGCCATCAACCACGCTTGATTCCAGCCCCCTGAGTGCAGTTCAACACCTTCAGGCAGAGCGTCACTGCCCGGTGGATTGTCTCGGGTATCGATAACGCGAATATCAAGTGCTTTAGGTAATTCTTGCAGGTGTTTAACGACAGAGAGCCCGGTAATACCGAGCCCTACAACCACCACATTCTCAATACCTTGCCAGCGGTCAATGGTCATTGTGTATGATTTCCTTATCGAACTTTAAGAGTCGCTAGACCAATAAGAACGAGAACAATAGAGATGATCCAAAAACGTACAATCACTCGTGGTTCCGGCCAGCCTTTTAGCTCATAGTGGTGATGGATCGGAGCCATACGGAAGATACGTTGACCACGTAGTTTGTATGAACCAACCTGCAGAATCACAGACAGAGTCTCCATAACGAAAACACCGCCCATAATCACCAAGACAAACTCTTGGCGAACTAGCACCGCAATAGTACCTAGTGCACCGCCTAAGGCTAGTGAACCTACATCGCCCATAAACACTTGAGCTGGGTAGGTGTTAAACCATAAGAATCCTAATCCGGCGCCAACAATTGCGGTACAAACGACCACCAATTCAGAGGCTTGCGGAATGTGTGGAATATGCAGATAGTTAGCAAAGTTCACGTTACCTGTCGCCCAAGCAATAGCGGCGAAGCCAGCGGAAACCAGTACGGTCGGCATAATCGCTAGTCCGTCGAGACCATCGGTTAAGTTCACTGCGTTACTGGTACCCACGATAACAAAATAGGTAAGAACGATGTACATCAGTCCTAATTGAGGCATTACTTCTTTAAAGAAAGGCACCACTAACTGAGTCGCTGCGGTATCTTTACCGTGAGCGTATAGAGCAAAGGCTACCACTAGTGCAATCGCAGATTGCCAAAAGTACTTCCAACGGGCAATCAATCCATCGGTATTCTTGCGCACCACTTTGCGATAATCATCAACGAAACCAATCGCCCCATAGCCAAGCAGTACCGCAAGCACAGCCCAAACATAAGGGTTCGACAAATCAGCCCAAAGCAGTACCGTCGTCACGATGGCGGTCAAAATCATGATACCGCCCATGGTCGGCGTACCACGTTTACTAAAGTGAGACTCTGGTCCTTCGTTACGCACAACCTGACCAATTTGCAGCAGTTGCAAACGTCTGATCATAATCGGGCCCATCCAGAGTGAAATGCCGAGTGCGGTTAACACACTGACAATCGCACGGAACGACAGGTATTCGAATAATCGGAAGAATGAAAAATATGGCTGTAGCAGCTCAGCAAGCCAAATAATCATGTATACATCTCCTTGACAGCAGTAGCAATTTTGCTCATTCCTGCACTATTAGCCCCTTTGACTAACAGTGTTTGAGCTTGTTGACTCTGTTCAATCTGCTGTTTTATATAATCAATCATGCTTTGGTGATCTTCAAAATGAATCCCACCACACTCTTTACTGATCGCTTTTGCATCAGCGCCATAAGTAAGCACGTGTTCAAATTTGAATGGGGCAGCATGTTCCCCGACTTGACGATGAAGTGCAAGACTTTCATCACCTAACTCGGCCATATTACCCAAAATTAACCAACGTTCTCCGCTAAAGCCAGAAAGGAGATCAGCAGCCGCTTTCATAGCTGGTACGCTGGCATTGTAGCTATCATCGATAAGCTTGACCGTCTCACTTAACTCAACCAACTCGACACGGCCTTTTACTTTGCCGAGTTGAGCCAATCCGCTCTTAACCAGCTCAAGCGATGCACCGAGTTCTAACGCTAGTGCAGTTGCAGATAGCGCATTCGATACATTGTGCTGACCAATGATACCCAACTTAACTTCAACACTGCCAATCGGTGCCACAAGAGTAAACTGCGCCACACCCATTTCATTGAGTGAGATGTTGCTGGCAAAGTAGTCCGCAGAAGCATCCTTGACCGAGAAAGTCTTAATAGTTTTGTCTGCTAATACGGCTTGCCAATAGTCACCACCATGACTATCAAGGTTAACAATCGCTACAGAACCCGGTTTTAAGCCTTGGTAGATTTCACCTTTAGCTTGCTTTACTCCATCCATCGAGCCAAAGCCCTCAAGGTGAGCAGCGGCGACATTATTGACCAGTGCGACATCAGGCTGAACCAGTTGAGTGGTGTAGGCAATTTCACCAATATGATTTGCCCCCATCTCAATCACAGCAAAGTCATCGTCTGGCGTTGAACGTAGCAAGGTCAGCGGAACACCAATGTCGTTATTGAAGTTTCCAGCCGTGAATAACACGCGGCCTTTCTGCTCCATAATACTGGCAACCATTTCTTTTACTGTGGTCTTACCGCAGCTCCCCGTAATAGCCACGGTAGGCGTTGAGCAAGTGTGGTGCACCAGAGAACCAAGTTGACCAAGAGCAAGCTTAGTATCTTTAACGAGTAATTGAGGGACATCAGCTTCAACAACGCGGCTCACCAATAGAGCTCCCGCACCTGACTCAACGGCCTGAGCGGCAAAATCGTGCGCATCAAATCTCTCGCCAACTAAAGCAATAAACAATGCGCCAGTTTCAATGACGCGCGTATCGGTTGATACTGAATTTATCACTAAATCATTACCGATAAGTTCAGCGTCTAGCGATTCAGCAATCTGGCTTAACATCAAAGAAATCATGCATTTTTCTCCAACAGTTGCTGCGCTGACTCACGATCCGAGTAGTGAACCGTCTCATTAGCCATCACTTGATAATCTTCATGACCTTTACCCGCAAGTAAAATGATGTCATCTGACTGACTATTCTCTAAAGCATGTTTCAGCGCATCAAAACGGCTGTGCTGTACGATTGCGCTGTCAGGATTAATCATGCCTGCAAGCATATCTTGGACAATCAGTTGCGGTGATTCACTGCGAGGGTTGTCATCAGTCAGAATGACATGGTCCGCTAAGCGCTCACCAATTTCCGCCATCATCGGGCGCTTACCTGTATCGCGATCACCGCCACAACCAAAAATAGCCCAAAGCTTACCTTGGCAGTGAACTCGAAGTGCTTGCAGGGCTTTTTCTAGTGCATCTGGTGTGTGAGCGTAATCGACAACAACCTTGGCTTTTTCATCAGCCGCAAACAGTTCCATACGTCCAATTACAGGCTTTAGCGAACGTGCCGTTACAATCAACTCTTGCTTATCAATACCAAGACAAAGCAAAGTCACCATTGCGAGTAAGACATTATTGGCATTGAATTCACCAATTAACGGGACGCTAATCGTGCCTGGGCCAAATGCGCCTGCAAAATCGAGGGTAATACCCGATTCAGAGTAACTAACCTGCTCTGCCCACACTACTCGTGGATGATCACTCGGCTTAAGGGTAACCGCAATGGCGTTATCTAGGCGATTGAACCACTCTGCCCCAACCGGATCATCAATATTGATCACCGCTTGCTTGCAGATATGTTGGCTAAACAGCGAGAACTTGGCTTCTGCGTACTCTTCCATCGTACCGTGATAATCTAAGTGATCACGGCTTAAGTTAGAAAAAGCACCAACCTCAAATTCCACGGCTCTAACACGCCCTTGGACCAAACCATGAGAAGAGACTTCTAAAGCGGTATAGTCAGCGCCTTGCTGCTCCAACGAATGTAAGGTTTGAAGAATCTCAATCGCGCTGCCCGTGGTGTTTTTCGCCACTTGAAGATCGGCAAGAAAACCGTTGCCTGTGGTACCCATCACCGCCGCTTTTTTCTCGACAAGATCGAGCCACTGCGCAATTAACTGTGTAATGGTGGTTTTACCATTGGTGCCCGTGACACCAATAAGCTTGTTGTGAGTTAATGGGTATAGACGTTTGGCAAGCGCAGATAAATTCTGAGCTAAGTCAGCAATATAGATTACAGGGACATCATCTTGCAGTTCAACCAGACCATGCGGATGAGACTCACACGCCTCAGCAATAACAGCATTTGCGCCTTGTTCGATAGCGACAGGAATAAAACGTCGTCCATCGACTGCATGCCCTTTTACCGCCACAAAGGTTGAACCTTGCGAGATATTTCGGCTATCAAGTTCTAGGTTCTGAACGATCACACTCGCGCTTGAGTGGTTAGAGATATCCAACCACGGAGAAAGTAACACGGCTAAGGTCAGTTCCTTCGACATAGTAAACTCACTTAATCTTGTTTAAATCTGTTCTCATCAGGGGCTACGTTGAGAATTTGCAACGTCCCCTTCAAAATTTCTGCAAAGACAGGTCCTGCTACTGAACCACCATAGTAGTTATCACCTTGTGGTTCATTGACTACCACCACTAGCGCGACTCTTGGGTCACTCGCCGGAGCAACACCTGCGGTATAGGCGAAGTATTCATCGCCATAACCACCAGCAATCGCTTTACGTGAAGTACCGGTTTTTGCTGCAACTCGATAGCCTGGTACCGCAGCCTTAGTCGCAGTACCACCCGGTTGCGTTACTGTCTCAAGCATATTGAGGACTTTTTGTGCGTTGTCGTGGTCAATGACCTGCTTAGATAAATCTTGCTGATTGTTTTCGATGATATGAATTGGCTGGTACTCACCAAGGTTACCTAAGGTCGCATAGGCGTGAGCAAGCTGAAGAGGAGTAATGGTCAATCCGTAGCCGAACGACAGTGTCGCAATTTCAAACTTCGACCAACGGCGACGGTTAGGGAAAATACCCTGAGTTTCACCGACGAGGTTCAGACCTGAAACTTCACCAAATCCGACAGAGCTATACATACCTAGCAAAGCTTCAAGCGGCATCTCTAAGGCAAGTTTCGCCACACCAATGTTACTCGACTTCTTTAAAATGGTTGTTAAGTCAGCTTTGCCGACTTTGGACGTGTCGCGTACACGGCTTCCGCCAATTTGCATAATACCGTTGCCGGTATCAATCACCGTATCGTCATCAGCAACGCCATTTTCTAACGCAGCTAAAACAACAAAAGGTTTCACCGTTGAACCCGGCTCAAATGCATCGGTAATCACTCGGTTACGC
Source organism: Vibrio sp. SCP2 (assembly GCF_059295395.1). Taxonomy (NCBI): domain Bacteria; kingdom Pseudomonadati; phylum Pseudomonadota; class Gammaproteobacteria; order Vibrionales; family Vibrionaceae; genus Vibrio; species Vibrio sp. SCP2. The sequence goes on from NZ_JCAFVV010000004.1 coordinate 178,805, forward strand.
ATTTTTGCTGACTGAAGGTCTGCGCGGTTGTTTGGGTTATATGAAGGAGCATTGACCATCGCCAACACTGCACCTGTTTTTACATCAAGAATTACCGCAGAGCCAGACGTCGCTCGATAGTCAGCGACCGCTTGCTTTATCGCGCGGTAAGCAATCGCCTGAATACGCTGATCAATGGTCAGCTCTAACGGCTTGCCTTCTTCACGCTCTTCAAGAGAGATGTTCTCCACTACGCGACCATAGCGATCTTTACGTATAATTCGCTTACCCGCTTCGCCCGTGAGCCACTTATCGTAACTGCGCTCAACGCCTTCAAGGCCATGGCCATCAATCCCTGTCACACCAACTAAGTGAGCACTAACTTCACCTGCTGGATAGTAGCGTCTCGATTCGGCTTTCAGACCTACGCCGGATAGCTTTAACTCACGAATGTAGTGCGCCATAGCAGGGCTTACTTGACGCTGCAGATAGATAAATCGCTTGCTCTTGTTACGGTTTATTTTGTCGATTAAGCCTTGGCGCTTTAGACCAAGAACATCTGCGAGAGCATGCCAGCGGTCGACATCTACTAACCCGCCAGCTTTAAAAATGGCAACCGGATCAGCCCAAACGGCTTCAACCGGAACACTTACTGCCAAAGGCTCGCCATTACGATCTGAAATGATGCCTCGTGCCGAATGGAGTGTCTTTGCTCGGATTGAGCGCAGATCACCCTGCTTGATTAAGTTGTCTGGTTCAACGATTTGGATGTAAGCAATACGGCCAGCAAGCGCCGCGAAAGCGCAGAATACGAAAAATAGCACCAAGTAGAAGCGCCAACGGATTAATGTCGCTGGCGGCTGTTCGGTTTTAGACTCGACAGGTTTAACTTTTTTGCTCATGGAAGGTTGATAATGACTTCTTTGTCTGAATCTGGGCGCTTCATTTCTAGCTCCTTCTTAGCAACAGCTTGTACGCGGCTATGCTCCGCTAAGGCTGTTTCTTCGATAAGCAGATTGCGCCACTCATTGTCCAATCTTTCACGCTCAACCAGTGCCTGATCCTTTTCGGTAATTGCCTGACGAGTGTGATGGGTAGTAAAAACCACCCCCATCGCGCTACTAAAAATCAGTACCAATAAAATCAGTGGCACTCGACCAACACTCAAAAGATCGAGTGCTATCAGTTTTGCGAGATTAGGAGCAGGCTTACTCATGGTTTATAGCTTTTCAGCCAAGCGAAGCACTGAACTACGTGAGCGAGCATTCACTTCCACTTCTTGTTTAGAAGGTTTGATCGCTTTGCCTACAGGTTTCAGGTTGGCACTGCCTAACGCTTTAATTTGATCTTCCGTCATAGGAATGCCATGAGGTACTTCAGGCCCTTTACTCTCTTTGCGAATAAAGCGCTTAACCATACGATCTTCTAACGAGTGGAAGCTAATTACTGATAGGCGACCTTGAGGAGCCAATATACTTGCAGCACCTTTAAGTGCCGTATCAATCTCTTCTAACTCACTATTGATGTAGATTCGGAACGCTTGGAATGCTCGAGTTGCTGGGTGTTTCTTCTCTTTAAAGCTCTTTGGTGCAGCTTCAGAAATTAGTTTAGCCAGTTGACCTGTGCGAGTTAACGGTTCGTTCTCTTCGTTTTCACGGTAAGCAACAATCGCTTTAGCAATGCGGCGAGCATGTTTATCTTCACCAAACTCACGAATCACCCAAGTAATATCATCAAGGTCAGCTTCCAATAGCCATTGAGAAACTGGAATGCCTGAGGTCGGGTCCATGCGCATATCTAGCGGCCCGTCTTTCATAAAACTAAAGCCACGCTCTGCGTCGTCCAACTGGGGTGACGACACACCAAGATCAAGCAATACACCATCAACTTTACCGACCAGATCGTACTCAACGGCATATTCAGCCATACCCGAAAATGGGCCATGAATAATGGTAAAACGCGGATCGTCAATTTTGTTCGCTTCAGCGATGGCTTGTGGGTCGCGATCTATACTGTAAAGACGACCGTTTTCACCTAGCTTAGAGAGAATTGTACGGCTGTGACCACCGCGACCGAATGTACCGTCAATGTAAATGCCGTCTGGTTTTATCGCTAAACCATCGATCGATTCATGGAGGAGTACAGATATGTGTTTGAATGCTTCGGTCATAGTTATCTCATGTGGCTGACGCATTGACGAATTCAGATTCTCCAGTGTACTGATTTAATGGCTTATCGCCACCACTAGCGAGTGAGAACACGTGATTTTGCGCTAAGTTTAATAGTTCGAAAATAAATTTGGTCAATAAAAAGCAAAAAACCCATCATAACAAAGTTACGATGGGTCTCGAATAGGTGGAGCCGACACATAAGCCGGGTTCTGTTCCGCTTGCGCGGCGGTAGCCATTCGTCTAGGCCAGCAATCACTCACTGGCTCAAGCAACCTACCCGCCTCCTTACGCGAGCAACGCAATGTGGAGGCCTATTTGGTCTTGCTTCAGGTGGAGTTTACCCTGCTACGAACTATTACTAGTCGTCCGGTGCGCTCTTACCGCACCCTTTCACCCTTACCTGTTCCCTTACGGGCCATCGGCGGTCTTCTCTCTGCTGCACTTGTCGTGGGCTTGCGCCCCCCAGGCGTTACCTGGCACCTTGCTCTATGAAGCCCGGACTTTCCTCCCCTTTGTCAGTCTCCCGAAGGACGTCAACGTCAGTCTCCTAAAAGGACCTCAACGTCAGTCTCCCGAAGGACATCAACAAAGCAGCGACTACCCAGTCGACTCCGAGGGCGGATTGTATAGAGTTCAGAGAGCAGTGTCTAGCGAGATCACAGATTTGCTGCAAACGGAGGGTTAAGTGGTTAAGGAATCGACAGAACGTCCGGCATTGAGACTTGAGAACACTTTTGAGAGCTGGAACGCTTCGCTATGGAAAACTGGAACGGGCTACGCCCTGCAAGAAAATCTAAAACATTTGCAGCAAGAAAGCACAGCAATCCTCAAATAAGTAAAGTTATCTAGTTATCTAGTTATCTAGTTATCTAGTTATCTAGTTATCTAGTTATCTAGTTATCTAGTTATCTAAGATTATAAAAAGGGCAGGCATAAACGCCTACCCTAAATGAATTTTATAGCTGTAACGTTCTAGCTCAGGTTCTCCAACCCCCATTTATACAGGGCATTCTTTTTAAGATTGTAGATTTCTGCCGCCATCGCTGCCGCTTTCTTTAATGGCAACTCTTTGGTCAAAATAGTCACTGTGCGCTTAACTTCTTCAGGGATAGAATCATCTTCTGATGCGCGGTAGCCATGGATCAGCAATGCCATTTCACCACGTTGCTGGTTAGAGTCCGACTTGACCCATTCAACCAGTTCACCTAGCGGCATACCTTGGATGGTTTCGAAGGTTTTGGTTAGCTCCCGAGCCAATACCACTTCTCTGTCTGGACCCAAGATTTCAAGCATGTCGTCAAGCGAGTCTAAGATACGGTGCGGAGACTCATAGAAGACACAAGTACGCTCAACCTTGGCTATTTCAAGAAACTTATCCTTACGACCTTTACTTTTAGCCGGTAAGAAACCTTCAAAGCTAAAGCGGTCAGAGGGTAGACCTGAAGCACTTAGTGCGGTGATGACCGCGCAAGCTCCTGGTAACGGAACAACTTTGACTCCCGCCTGACGACATTGAGTCACAAGATGGTAACCTGGATCACTAATTAATGGTGTACCTGCATCAGAAACTAATGCGATCGAGTGCCCAGCTAACAATTTATCGACTAACACTTGCGCTTTTTGCTGTTCATTATGATCATGAAGGGCAAAAGTTTTAGTTTGAATACTGAAGTGAGACAATAGTTTACCAGTATGACGAGTATCTTCAGCAGCAACGAGGTCTACATTGGACAAAACTTCAATCGCTCGTTGAGTTATATCGCCTAAATTACCAATCGGCGTAGGCACGATATAGAGAGTTGGAACCTCAGTTGGTAAGGTTTTGTTATCTGTCATTTGTTTACCATCACTTCAACGATTAATATAGACACAATCTTATACGGAATTAATAAAGAACTCATGGCCATGAATAACCACAAGCGTCTAAGTGTAACACGCTTACTGACTCCTGTAGCACTTGCTGTCACATTGGCAGCGTGTTCTTCTGCTCCTAAGACGCCGCGAAGTGTCGATATTACCCTAGATCCGAATCAATCGGTGCAAACCTACTTAATGCGCGCCGACAGCAGCCAGGGTAGCTTACAAAATGACTGGTTAATCATGGCACTTAAAGCCTCTATTGATTCAGGCGACCTTGTTCAATCTGAACTATTGATCAAACGCTTGGCTCGTCAGTCTTTAAATGACATGCAACAAGCTGAGTGGCAACTCGCACGTGCCGAACTGCTCGTGACTCAAGGTAACCATGCCGAAGCGTTGCAAATTCTCAACTTTAGACCGTCTTGGCAGTTAGGCGAAGACCAATGGCTTAACTACCACCAGTTACGCGCTTCACTGTTTACCAAGCAGGGTGACTTCTTCAACGCGACACGCGAACTCTCTTTGAGTAGTCGATACCTTCCAGAAAATGAGCAAGCCTTTGTCGCACAGGGGATTTGGAATAACCTAAGTCAATACTCAGCTTCGCAAATCGAGACGCTAAAACAACAAGAGTCCGATCCAGTCATCTCTGGTTGGCTTGAGTTAACAGGTCTAACTAAAAGTCTGGCAAACAATCTTCCACAGCTAAAATCTGGCCTTGAGCAATGGCTTGTAGATAATCCAACTCACCCCGGCGCTATCTACACCCCTCAAGCCGTAACTGACATTATCGCGTTAGAAATCACCAAGCCAGTGAACACGGCCTTGCTGCTACCACTCTCAGGCAAGTTTGCTAAGCAAGCTCAGTTGATTCGTGATGGGTTTATCCTTGAAATGATGAACGATGATGAGCGCGATGAAAACGCCACACTAACAGTCATTGATACCAACGCTACTTCTATCGAAGAGCTTGAAGCAACATTGGTTGAAAAACAGATTGATTCAGTGGTCGGCCCGCTATTAAAAAGCAACATAGAGAAACTACAGCAAGCTCAAGCTAGCTTTGCCAACCCACTCCCAACGCTGGCACTTAACATTCCGGATGAAGTCGAAGCGGGTAACAACACTTGCTACTTAGCCCTATCGCCTGAGCAAGAAGTGGCACAAGCGGCCAAGCATTTAGCGCAGCAAGGCTACCAATACCCGTTAATCCTTGCGCCACAAGGCCGTTTGGGATCACGAGTTGTCGAAGCGTTCGAACAAGAGTGGCATAAGCACAGTGAGAATAAGGTTGCGGTAAACCTCTTCGGTGACAAGCGTCAACTCCAACGTGATATCAACAAAGTATTCGGCCTGCAAAGTAGCCAGCAACACATTGCCCAGATGGAATCACTACTCAACATTCCACTGGAAAGCCAACCGCGTAGCCGCCGTGATATCGATGCAGTTTACATTGTCGCAAACGGCTCTGAACTTACGCTGATTAAGCCATTTATTGAAGTAGCGATTAACCCTGATACAGTGCCACCTAAACTCTACTCGAACTCACGCAGTAACAGTGGTCGCCAGCAATACGAAGATCTTTCGGGTGTGATGTACAGCGACATTCCACTACTAATTCAACCTGATGCGGCATTGAAAGCTCAAATGGAACAACTTTGGCCAAAAGATTCCAATGCCGAGAAGCGTCTTCAAGCATTGGGAATGGATGCTTACCGTTTAATGGAGCACCTACCACAAATGAAAGTCGTGCATGATTACACGGTTGATGGCAACACGGGTGTGTTGAGCATTAATGAAGATTGTATCGTCCAACGTGAAATCAGCTGGGCGGAGCACAGTGCTACTCAGTAAGCGCGCACAAGGGCAACATTACGAAGCTGCAGCTGAAAAGCATCTTATCAGTTGCGGCTTATCGCCAATTGAGAGAAACTTCCTTATCAAAGGAGGCGAACTCGACCTAATTATGAAAGATGGCGAGACGATCGTTTTTGTCGAAGTTCGCTACCGTAAAAGCCAAACTTATGGACATGCTGCGGAAACCGTTACCGCCAGCAAAATGAAAAAGCTCATCAAAACCGCCACGCTGTGGCTGAGCAAAAATGGCTTATCTATCTATTCAACCGATTTTCGCTTTGACTTAGTGGCTATCCATCAGCAAGGCGCGCAAATCGAGTGGATCAAAAACGCAATTACTCAAGGATAATCAATGCTAGATAGCATTAAAGACAGTTTTACTGAAAGTATTCAAATTCAAATCGCAGCAGCCGAAGCGCTCCCTGATGCCATTACTCATGCAGCGCAAGCTATGGTAGCGAGTCTACTCAACGGCAACAAAATTCTTTGCTGCGGCAACGGTGGCTCATCTTCAAACGCCCAACAGTTTGTTTCTTGTCTTCTCAACCGTTTTGAAACTGAGCGACCAAGCTTACCCGCGATGGCACTGACAGCTGATAACACCACCTTAACCGCAGTGGCAAATGACTACCACTACGAAGAGATATTCTCCAAACAGGTACGCGCTTTTGGTCAAACGGGAGACATCCTACTTGCTATCTCTACCAGTGGTAACAGTAAGAACATCATCAAAGCGATGGAAGCAGCGGTAACCCGAGATATGACCATTATTGCCCTAACTGGTAAAGATGGCGGCGAAATGGCTGGCTTGTTGGGTGAGAATGATGTTGAGATTCGTATCCCATCTCACAGAACCGCAAGAATTCACGAAGTTCATATGGTGACGCTACACTGCTTATGCGATCTTATCGACCAAGTATTGTTCCCAGCGCACGAAGAGTAAGTTATGAAGATGTTTAAAGGCTTATTGCTGTCATTTTTCGCCCTCAGCCTGACCGGTTGTGCAGGTCTGTTTGTCGCAGGTGCGGCAACAACTGCCAGTATTGTGATTGATCCAAGAACAACTCAAGAGATCTGGGACGACAATAACATCGAGTTTGAAATTGCAGGTATCGGCAACAAAGCACCATTCAGAGGCAACGCACGTATTACTGCTAGCTCTTACAATGGCAGCGTAGTTTTAATGGGGCAAGCGAATACCGAGCAGCTTAAGCGTGAGATTGAAAGTCGCGCCCGTGATATAAAAGGCGTCGAGAACATATATAACCAATTGCGCGTTAAAGCGCCGCTCTCTGTTGGCGAGATCAGTCACGACAGTTGGATCACCACTAAGGTTAAATCCGCTTTAATTGCCAACTCTGAATTAAGTGGAACCAAAATCAAGGTCATCACTGAAGATAAAGAAGTCTTCCTACTTGGCTACGTTTCACATGAACATGCTGAAATAGCGATAGATATCGCCCGCAATACCTCTGGGGTAAAACAGGTGGTAAAAGCATTCCATCAGGGAAGCTAAGCGAATCGCAGATACAAAAAAGCAGCGCTAGGCGCTGCTTTTTTATTATTTAACGACTCTAAGACTCGGTCGACCTTTAGGTCTTGGCGGCTCGTCATCACCCACTGTCGCATCTGCGGTTTCTGGTTCTGGCTCCACCTCTGTCGCAACTGACAATGGTTGAGGCTCGTCAGATACCTCTTCAATGCCTTCTTCCTCGTATTCAGCCATGTAAGCCTCTTCAGGCTCAAACATCGTACCTGCGCCGTTTTCACGCGCGTAGATAGCTTGTACTGCATACAGAGGAACAATCACTGAGTGAGGGCGACCACTAAAGCGAGCATTGAAGGTAATTGCTTCGTTGCCTAGTTCTAAATTACCCACCGCTCTTGGAGCGATATTAAGGATAATCTGACCGTCTTGAACGAACTCCAAAGGTACACGTACACCAGGTAATTCTGCTGCCACGACCAAGTGTGGAGTTAAATCGTTATCCACCAGCCAATCATAGAATGCACGAAGCATGTATGGTCGGCGTGGTGTCATGTTTGCTATATCCATCTTCTCGCCAATTAACGAGCTAGACGCATTTCACGTTCAGCTTCAGTTAGAGAAGCTAGGAATGAATCACGTTCAAATACGCGGTTCATGTAAACTTTTAGTTCTTTAGAACCTGGGCCTACCAACTCAATACCAAGTTGAGGCAGACGCCATAGTAACGGTGCTAAGTAACAGTCAATTAGGCTGAACTCTTCGCTCATGAAATATTCGTACTCAGCAAAAACTGGGCCTAGAGTTAGCAGGTCATTACGTAGTTTGTTACGTGCTGCTTCTGCTTCTTCTGCGTTGCCTTTTACGATTTTCTCAGCAAGCGTGTACCAGTTTTTCTCAATACGGAAGATCATTAGACGGCTGTTACCACGAGCAACTGGGTAAACTGGCATCAATGGTGGATGAGGGAAACGCTCATCTAGGTATTCCATGATGATCTTTGAATCGTAAAGCGCTAGTTCACGGTCTACTAACGTTGGTACTGTCTTGTACGGGTTAAGTTCAATAAGCTCCGCAGGTAGATTTGCTTCATCTACGAGTTCTACTTCAACGCTTACACCTTTCTCTGCTAGAACAATACGTACCTGATGGCTATACATATCAGATGCACTTGAAAATAGAGTCATCACAGAACGTTTATTGGCAGCTACAGCCATGGAGCCCTCCAGCACACTTACAAATATAAAAACAATGGAGGCTAAGCCTCCATTGTTAAGTTCAAAAATTGGGAATTAGCACAGTATGATAGCACAATTAGTGCACATCACGCCAATACTCTTTCTTCAGTAGCACAACAACAATCGTGAAGATGACTAGGAAAGCCATTACCCACCAACCTAGCGCATGACGCTCTAGTTTCACTGGGTCACCTGAGTACTCCAAGAAGTTAACCAAATCACGTACTGCTTGGTCGTACTCTTCATTGTTTAGCTCACCGGTACCATCAGCTTCTATGCCAACCACTTTTGTCACTTCTTTGCCATCTACGACATGAGTTTCAAAAACTGGCTTAGGAATGCCTTGCAGCTCTTCTAGTACATGAGGCATACCAACACTTGGGAAAACAATGTTGTTAACACCAAACGGACGGCTTGGGTCCTCATAGAATGAACGTAGGTATGTGTATAGCCAATCCGTACCACGAACACGAGCAACCAGTGTTAGATCTGGCGGTGGAGCACCAAACCATTTCGCTGCTGACTTCTCAGGAATCGAGTTTTCCATCAAGTCACCCACTTTCGCTTCTGGATCAAAGATTAGATTTTCTTTAAGCAGTTCAACTGGGATACCAATGTCACGAGCGACACGCTCATAACGTTGGTATTGAGCTGAGTGACAGCCGAAACAGTAGTTCATAAACAGTTTCGCACCGTTTTGCAGTGAAGCTTGGTCACTCAGATCATTGTTTGCTTTATCAAGTGGTACGTTCGCACCCGCTGCCATCGCCAATGAAGGCAGCATTGCAAATAAAATTACAATCCATTTTTTCATTTGAATGTCACCCTTTCTGGTAGTGGCTTAGTCGCTTCGTTCTTACTGTAGAAGTACAGCAGTACGAAGAACATGAAGTAAGCTAAGCTGAAGATCTGAGCTAATAGCGTGTATGTTGGTGTTGCTGGTAGCGCACCAAGAATACCCAACGCGATAAAGCTGATCGTGAACTGGATGATATTGAATAAATGGAACTTACTGCGGTAGCGGTAAGAACGTACACGACAACGGTCTAACCAAGGCAGTACAAATAGAACCGCAATCGATGCACCCATCGCGATAACACCTAGTAGCTTATCCGGAACCGCACGTAGAATCGCGTAGAACGGAGTAAAGTACCATACAGGAGCAATGTGCTCAGGTGTTTTCAGTGGGTTTGCTGCTTCAAAGTTAGGTGGCTCAAGGAAGTAACCGCCCATCTCTGGGTTGAAGAACAGCACATAACAGAAGAAGAATAGGAAACCGGCTACACCAACCATATCTTTCACAGTCCCGTACGGGTGGAAAGGAATAGAATCGATGATGTCGTATTTCTTAGTGTAATCGTTATGGAATGGGAACTGAGTCTTGTAGTCATCGCCCATAGTACCTTTAGGTAGCTTAGTTTCGATACCATCAGGGTTGTTTGAACCTACTTCGTGCAGTGCTAGTACGTGAAGAACGATTAGCAGTAATAGAACGATAGGCAGAGCAATTACGTGTAGTGCAAAGAAGCGGTTTAGCGTTGCACCAGAGATAACGTAGTCACCACGAATCCATAGCGTTAGGTCATCACCAATAACAGGAATCGCACCAAATAGAGAAATGATTACCTGTGCACCCCAGTATGACATTTGTCCCCAAGGTAGTAAGTAGCCCATGAAAGCTTCTGCCATCAACACTAGGAAGATAAGCATACCGAATATCCACAGTAGCTCACGAGGCTTCTGGTAAGAACCGTAGATAAGACCGCGGAACATGTGCAGGTAGACAACAACGAAGAAGGCTGACGCACCTGTAGAGTGCATATAACGCAGCAACCAACCGTATTCAACATCACGCATGATGTATTCGATTGAGGCAAAAGCTCCGTCACCAGAAGGAACGTAGTTCATTGTTAACCAGATACCGGTTAGGATTTGGTTAACCAAGACAAGCATCGCTAGCGAGCCAAATAGATACCAGAAGTTAAAGTTCTTTGGCATCGGGTACTCAGAAAGGTGCTTCTTGTACGCATTCATTGCGGGTATGCGTTTTTCTACCCAATCAAGTAGAGCTTGCATTATGCCTCCCCTTCTTCGTCAACACCGATAATAATCTTGGTATCACTTAAGTATTGGTGCTTTGGAACAACTAGGTTTAATGGCGCTGGTACGCCTTGGAAAACACGACCTGCCATGTCGAACTTAGAGCCGTGACACGGACAGAAGAAACCTGATTTAACACCCTGAACTTGCTCATTAAAACTGTCAGGCAAATACGTTGGAGAACAACCAAGGTGTGTACAGATACCTACCGCAACAAAATACTCTGGCTTAATTGAGCGATAAGCATTCTGAGCATAAGTTGGTTGTTGTTCTTCTGCTGAAGATGGGTCGCGTAGCTGACCATCGATAGCTTTTAATCCTTCAACTACAGACTGTGCACGACGGACAACCCATACAGGTTTACCACGCCATTCAACACGTACCATTTGCCCTTCTTCAAGTTTACCGATATCAACTTCAACAGGGGCACCTGCAGCTTTGGCTTTTTCACTTGGGTTCCAAGATTTAATAAAAGGAACGGCGACAGCAGCTGCTCCTAAACCACCCACAACGGCTGTTGTAGCGGTTAAGAAACGTCTGCGACCGTTATTTAAAGGCGCATTGCTCATCCAAACATTCTCCCATTTGCTCCTTGTGGATTTATTGTTATTCCGCTTAAAGAGCATGGCTAACAAAATACGAATTTAGTTGTATTTATTTGATGCCAAATGATAAATAAAACCCTACTTTTTGACAAGATAAAGCTACCTTTTTGTAACATTTGTGAAGCGAATCGCCAGTGAGGTCACAAAAGGAGGATAAGTAAGAGAAATCAAATGATAAGTGGCGCTAGGAAAGGATTTTTTTAACGGACAAAAACAAAAAAGCCTGGCAAGAAGCCAGGCTTTTGGTACCACGTTCCAATGTAAACATTGGAAGCGAATCTTTTCGAAAAAAGATTAACGCTTAGAGAACTGTGGACGACGACGTGCTTTACGTAGACCAACTTTCTTACGTTCAACGCAACGAGCGTCACGAGTAACGTAACCCGCAGCACGTAGAGTAGGACGTAGAGACTCATCGTATTCCATTAGAGCGCGAGTGATACCGTGACGGATAGCACCTGCTTGACCAGAAATACCGCCACCTTTAACAGTAACGTATAGGTCTAGTTTCTCAGTTAGTTCAACTAGCTCTAGAGGCTGTTTAACAACCATGCGAGAAGTTGGACGACCGAAGTACTCATCAAGGCTACGCTTGTTGATTACGATGTTGCCGCTGCCTGGTTTAACAAAAACACGTGCAGCTGAGCTTTTGCGACGGCCAGTACCGTAGTATTGATTATCTGCCATTGTTCGAAATCCCCGATTAGATGTCTAGTACTTGAGGTTGTTGAGCAACATGGTTGTGCTCAGCGCCAGCGTAAACTTTCAGCTTACGGTACATAGCACGGCCAAGAGGACCACGTGGTAGCATACCTTTAACTGCTAGCTCAAGAGCCATCTCTGGCTTGCGATCAATTAGCTTCTCGAAGCTGATTGATTTTAGGCCGCCAGGGAATTCAGTGTGACGGTAGTAAATCTTACCTTTAGCCTTGTTACCAGTTACAGTAACTTTCTCCGCGTTAACAACGATGATGTAATCACCAGTGTCACAGTGTGGAGTGTATTCAGCTTTGTGTTTGCCACGTAGGCGAGATGCAATTTCACTTGCTAGACGGCCAAGAGTTTTACCTTCAGCGTCTACAACGTACCAGTCGCGTTTTACAGTTTCTGGTTTAGCAACGAAAGTTTTCATGCTAATAATAACCCGTTCAATAATTAAATTTACACTTAAGGAGCTTTCGCTCCCACTGACTAAGAGTCCAGTTAACACCCCTTCGAGTGATTGGCACTCTCGACCCGTTATGTCGAAATACCTTCGATAATAAGGTCTGCAGTAACGGTGGGTCGCAGGATTATAGAGAAGTCAGTAGAAAAAATCACCTCTTTTCGCGTGAAAATTTCATTTTTTTTCAATTGAGCACAGTTCGCTTCCGCCAGCTATGCTAAATGTTCTTTCGCCAAGTAATCATGACTTTGCATTTCAATCAAACGCGACTGACAGCGTTTAAATTCAAACTCCAATTGACCACCCGCATAAAGCGCTTCCAAAGGCACTTCCGCAGATATAATCAGTTTGACATGACGTTCATAGAACTCATCGACCAGAGCAATGAAACGTCTGGCAGCATCATCTATGGTGCGATCCATTATTTGCACATCCGCTAGCAATACGGTGTGATAGATACGCGACATCTCTATGTAGTCATTTTGGCTGCGCGCAGATTGGCATAGCTGTGCAAAGCTGGCGTGTAACACATCTTCAGAAGCTTGAATGACATCAATCTCTCGATGATTTATCTCGATACTCTGAGCCCCTTTCTTCCCTTCCCCAACGAGCTGTTCGTAATAGTGGCGCAGGTTTTTATCGGCTTGCGCATCTAACGGAGAGTGGTAGATCTCGGCTTGTTCTAGAGTTCTCAAGCGGTAATCAATCCCACTATCAACATTCAACACGCGGCAGTTTTTCTCGATCAATTCAATCGCAGGAAGAAAACGAGCACGTTGCAATCCATTACGATACAAATCTTGCGGCGGAATATTCGAAGTCGCGACTAAGATAACCCCACGCTTAAACAGAGCTTGGAACAGAGTGCCCAGAATCATGGCATCAGTAATGTCTGAAACAAAAAACTCATCGAAGCAGATGATCTCAGCCTCAGACTTAAATTTGTCAGCCACCAACTCTAGTGGGTCATTCACATCACCTAATGCATTTAACTCATCGTGGACACGATACATAAAGCGGTGAAAATGGACGCGCATTTTCTTTTCTGTGGGTAGAGCCTCAAAGAAGGTGTCAACCAGGTAGGTTTTACCACGCCCTACTCCGCCCCAAAAATAGAGACCTTGGGGTGCCTGTGGTAGCTCAGGCGCTTTTTTACTAAACCAAGTTTTCCATCCGCTCGGCTTTTCTACCGGCGTGTTAACGTAGTCGATGAATTCATGGTAGAGATTATCTAAGGCTGTAACCGCTTGAAGCTGCGCGGCATCCTTTTGAAAACCATGTTGTTTTATATCGTTGTTATAGATTTCTAATGGCGTCATTGCTTCTTTACCTACTCAAGAAGACTGTCAAACTGCTATGTAGAGCACATGCATTTTTCTTTATTGGCTTAAGTTCTCATAGTACCATGTCAATTGAACATGTGTAACTAACCAGTAAAAAACATGTTAAATAACAATGATAAGGAGCAATTATGCCTTGGATTTATGCCCTCGTAGGTTTGCTTGTTGGTACGATTTTAGGTGTTGCGATTTCTCGCCTGACAACACCAGGATACAAGAAGCAAAAAAGCGTTCAAAAAGATCTCGACAACGCAAAATTTGAATTAGAGCAGCAAAAACAAGATCTTGCAGATCACTTTGCGCAAACAGCGGAAATGTTGGATTCACTAGGTAAAGAGTACACTAAGCTGTATCAGCATATGGCGAAGACGTCTTCAGAGCTTTTACCAAACATTCCCGAGCAAGATAACCCATTCGTGAAGAAGATCGTTCAGCAGTCTGATTCAGAATCAGTTGAAAATAACGATGTTGATATTCAACCGTTAAGCGAAGCACCTAAGGATTATGCGTCAGGTTCAACGGGTTTATTAAAAGAGCAGAAAAAAGAAATTTTAGATTCTCAAGATGTTGTTTCAGCTAAAGCGTCATAATTGAAATCTATCTTTGATGAACTTTGCAAAGGTTTTTAAGTCATAACTCCTACAAGTGACCATTAAAATCTGATTTTTCGTACAAATGTCAGTATTAGGTCCTTAACCAACTAGGAGTATCCGATGAAAAAACCTTTGCTTGCTTTAACCGTCCTGTCATTAAGCCTAAGTTCAATCATCACACCAATGCAGGCTACAGCCGCTTTGCCTTTTACGGTTGATGGCGAACAGTTACCAAGCTTGGCTCCAATGCTTGAAAAAGTGACCCCTGCTGTCGTCAGTATCTCAGTAGAAGGAACCCAAGTATCCAAACAACAAATTCCTGATCAGTTCCGTTTTTTCTTCGGGCCTGACTTCCCAACCGAACAACTCCAAGAACGCCCATTCCGTGGATTAGGCTCGGGTGTCATCGTTGACGCTAAGAAAGGCCACATTGTTACTAACTATCACGTAATCAACGGCGCAGAAAAAATCCGCGTTAAACTGCGTGATGGTCGTGAATACGATGCTGAGTTGGTAGGTGGCGACCAGATGTCAGATGTCGCACTACTCAAGTTGGAAGAAGCGAAAAACCTGACCGAAATTAAGATCGCTGACTCAGACAAATTGCGCGTTGGTGATTTCACCGTAGCCATTGGTAACCCATTTGGTCTAGGGCAAACCGTAACCTCGGGGATTGTGTCTGCGCTAGGTCGTAGTGGTCTTAACCTAGAAAATTTTGAGAACTTTATCCAAACCGACGCAGCTATCAACAGCGGCAACTCGGGGGGAGCTCTAGTTAATCTTAACGGTGAACTGATTGGTATTAACACCGCTATCTTAGGCCCCAACGGCGGTAACGTCGGTATCGGCTTTGCGATTCCATCCAACATGATGACCAACCTAACCGCGCAAATCTTAGAGTTTGGTGAAGTCAAACGCGGCATGCTCGGCGTACAAGGTGGCGAAATCACCTCTGAATTAGCAGAAGCTTTAGGATACGAATCAAGCAAAGGCGCATTTGTTAGCCAAGTCGTTCCAGACAGTGCTGCAGATAAAGCAGGGCTTGAAGCAGGCGATGTTATTGTCTCTGTCAACGGTAAAGCGATTAATTCATTTAGCGAACTGAGAGCAAAAGTCGCCACCTTAGGTGCAGGTAAAGAGATCTCACTTGGCGTCGTGCGCGACGGTAAGAAGAAATCATTCGATGTCACCTTAGGTGAGCAAACTAACATGAAGACGACTGCTGATAAGCTACATGAAGGCTTGTCTGGTGCTCAGCTAACCAACACCAATGCGAGTGACTCTGTGCAAGGAGTTAAAGTTACCTCAGTAGAAAAAGGCTCTAATGCTGAAGCTTATCAGCTGCAAAAAGATGACATCATTATTGGCGTTAACCGTCAACGAGTGAAAAACCTTGCTGAGTTTAGAAAAGTGGTAGAGAAGCAATCAGGAGTACTTGCACTCAATATCCAACGTGGAGAGCGTAGTATCTATCTTGTTATTCGATAAACGCCATTGATAAAAAACGCGATATTGGCTTGAAAGGACAGCGGTAGTACCCGCTGTCCTTTTGTTATTTTCTCATCTAGTGCTATTC
The DNA here is from genome assembly GCF_059295395.1 of Vibrio sp. SCP2. Classification (NCBI taxonomy): domain Bacteria; kingdom Pseudomonadati; phylum Pseudomonadota; class Gammaproteobacteria; order Vibrionales; family Vibrionaceae; genus Vibrio; species Vibrio sp. SCP2. The sequence continues at coordinate 194,775 of NZ_JCAFVV010000004.1, forward strand.
TTCACCAACTTATCCATTTTATGACCTTGACGAGGAAAGCATGCTGCAATTTTTGTTGCGTTCTATTGGCTTAGGCTTAGCAACTGCTGCTCTGTTATTAATCGCTGTACCGTCTTTGCGGTCCAACATCCTTCCTCAAACCAATCAATCCACTGTAACTGACTATTCACAGGTTCAGGTGTCATTCAATCAAGCCGTTCGAAAAGCCGCTCCTGCTGTGGTGAATATTTATAGCCGTAAGTACCAAGAGAGCGATCGTTCCAAACTGCTTACCCAAGGGCTAGGCTCTGGTGTCATCGTCAGTGATAAAGGCTATATCATTACCAACTACCACGTCGTTGCACAGGCCGATCAAATTATCGTTGCGCTGCAAGATGGCCGAGTGGCTGCCGCTCAATTAGTTGGTAAAGACCGTAGAACCGATATCGCCATTCTGAGGGTTGAAGGCGAGAACTTACCTGTTATTCCACTTAATCCTGAATACTCGCCGAAAGTCGGTGATATTGTTCTGGCAATTGGTAACCCGTACAACCTTGGTCAAACCACCACTTTCGGTATTATCTCTGCCACTGGCCGCTCTTCAATCAGCGCCGATGGTCACCAAGCGTTTATCCAAACCGATGCCGCAATCAATGAAGGTAACTCTGGTGGCGCCTTGGTCAATACGCGTGGCGAGCTAGTCGGAATTAACACTGCTTCATTCCAACAAGCCACTGAGCTGGAAACTTACGGTATTTCGTTTGCCATTCCATACGCACTGGCCAATAAAATCATGCAGAAAATCATTGCCGATGGTCGAGTGATTCGCGGCTATATCGGAATTGATGGACAAGATATTAACTCAGTTACCTCACGTCTATTAGGTAACGAACATCTAGGCGGCATTGTAGTATTAGGTATTGACCCTAACGGCCCTGCGGCAGATGCTGGATTTGAAGCTCAAGATATTATCTTGAAAATTGATGGTCAGAAGATCAATGGACGTCAAAGCGTGATGGACATAGTCACCGAGTTAAGACCAGGTACCATTGTTGATGTGCTAGTACTGCGTAAAGGAGTTGAGAAAACCCTTAAAGTCACCATTGAAGAAGATACGCGCGAATAAGCTTTAGAGTGTGTTGACCTAACAAATACGATGAAAAATAAAAACCCATGCTAGGCATGGGTTTTTTTGTTCTATTCAGACGCTTCGTTTTCAGGCTCCGGGGTTGAACCAGACTCAACCTCAATACGAGTTACGCGCTGAAGACCTCTAGGCAACAAGCCACCTCGACGTCCACGCTCTCCGCGGAAATTCTCTAGGTCTGCCGGTTTTAATCCAAGTTTACGTTTACCCGCATACAGAGTGACCGAGCTCCCTTGAGGCAGAGCAATGAGGTGAGAAACAAGCTCTTCACGCTCTTTCGCTTTTGCAGCTGGAATGTTAATAATCTTATTGCCTTTACCTTTACCAAGCTGCGGCAGATCCTTGATTGGGAACAGCAACATACGACCTTGGTTAGTAATCGCTAAGATTTCGTCGGCGTCTAAATTGCCCACCGTTTGTGGTGAAAGCACTTCAGAATTCTGCGGCAGTGTCACCAAAGCTTTACCACTGCGGTTTTTCGACAGTAAGTCACTTCCCTTACAAACGAAACCATAACCCGCGTCAGAACCGACTAACCACAGTTGCTCTTCTTCGCCCATAACAACATGACGAATATTGGTCCCTGCGCTAATGTTCAAGCGACCTGTAATTGGCTCACCTTGACTACGCGCAGATGGCAATGAGTGAGACTCTAAAGAGTAGCTTCGACCATCACTGCCAAGGAACACAGCTTGCTGATTACTCTTACCACGAGCATGGGCAAGGTATTTATCGCCCGACTTATAGTTCAAACCATCAGCATCCACATCATGCCCTTTAGCATGACGAATCCAACCTTTCTCAGAAAGAACAACCGTAATTGGTTCACTAGGGACTAAATCACGCTCTGTTAGCGCCTTAGCTTCTGCGCGCTCAACCATTGGCGAACGGCGATCATCACCGTATTTATCAGCATCCGCTTTGATTTCTTTCTTCAGAAGAGTGTTAAGACGACGCTCAGAGCCTAATAGTTGCTCTAGTTTTTCACGCTCTTTTTCTAACTCATCTTGCTCACCGCGAATCTTCATCTCTTCCAATTTCGCTAAGTGGCGAAGTTTGGTATCGAGAATCGCATCTGCTTGAATATCGGTAATACCAAAACGTTCCATAAGCACCGCTTTAGGATCGTCTTCAGTACGAATGATCTCAATCACCTCATCGAGATTAAGGTATGCAACCAACAAACCTTCCAAGATGTGCAAGCGAGCCATGACCTTATCTAAACGGTGTTGCAAACGACGACGTACAGTTGCACGACGGAATTCGATCCATTCAGATAGAATTTGAACGAGTCCTTTCACCTGAGGACGGTTGTCCAAACCAATCATGTTTAGGTTTACACGGAAGTTCTTTTCAAGATCGGTCGAGGCAAATAGGTGATTCATCAACTGGTCACAGTCAACGCGGTTTGAACGCGGTACCACCACGATACGAGTTGGGTTCTCGTGATCGGATTCATCACGTAGATCGTCAACCATAGGCAGTTTTTTAGCGCGCATTTGGTTAGCGATTTGCTCTAGTAGCTTAGCGCCAGACACTTGGTGTGGCAGAGCGGTAATGACGATCTCTGAACCTTCTTTGTGCCATACTGCGCGCATTTTAATGCTGCCACGACCAGTACGATAAATCTTCTCTAAATCTGCTTTAGGCGAAATGATCTCTGCTTCTGTTGGGTAATCTGGCCCCTGAACAAAGTTCATTACATCCGCAAGTTCAGACTTTGGATTGTCGATCAGATGAATCGTCGCTTCAGCCACTTCACGTACGTTGTGTGGCGGAATGTCCGTTGCCATGCCTACCGCGATACCTGTCACACCATTAAGCAGGATGTGAGGTAAACGCGCTGGTAACATTTGCGGCTCTTTCATCGTGCCGTCAAAGTTAGGCTGCCATTCAACGGTGCCTTGGCCTAATTCGCCAAGCAGAACTTCGGCAAACTTAGAGAGTTTTGCTTCGGTATAACGCATTGCCGCGAATGATTTAGGATCATCAGGCGCACCCCAGTTTCCTTGACCATCTACGAGTGGATAACGGTAAGAGAATGGCTGAGCCATCAATACCATTGCTTCGTAACAAGCCGAGTCCCCGTGTGGGTGGTACTTACCTAACACGTCACCAACAGTACGTGCCGATTTTTTGTATTTTGCCGCTGCCGAAAGACCAAGCTCCGACATTGCGTAGATAATACGACGCTGAACCGGTTTTAAACCGTCACCAATATATGGCAACGCACGGTCCATAATGACGTACATTGAATAGTTAAGATAAGCGTCTTCGGTGAACTTGCGCATTGGCAACTGTTCAACGCCATCAAATGTAATTTCAGTAGACATCCGTTAAACCTCTGCCATGTCGCCGTTGTTTTGTAACCAAGAGCGACGATCATCAGCACGCTTCTTACCAAGCAGCATATCCATCATTTCCATGGTGGCTTGGTTGTCATCAATGGTTAGCTGAACTAAGCGACGAGTATTCGGATCCATCGTCGTTTCTCGAAGTTGCAGCGGGTTCATCTCACCCAAACCTTTGAATCGCTGTACATTGATTTTTGCTTTCTTCTTCGATAAGCGCTCTAGAATGCCCTCTTTCTCATCGTCATCAAGGGCATAGAACACTTCCTTACCACAGTCGATACGATAGAGAGGAGGCATAGCTACATAGATATGACCCGCTTCAACCAGAGAGCGGAAGTGACGCGTAAATAGCGCACAAAGTAGCGTTGCGATATGCAGACCATCCGAGTCCGCATCGGCAAGGATACAGATCTTACCGTAGCGAAGACCTTCAAGATTCTCGCTATCTGGGTCAATACCTAGCGCCACTGAGATATCGTGAACTTCTTGAGAGGCAAGCACCTGATCAGGAGAGACTTCCCAAGTATTGAGAATCTTACCGCGTAATGGCATTACTGCTTGGAACTCACGGTCACGAGCCTGCTTGGCTGAGCCACCTGCCGAGTCACCCTCGACGAAGAAGATTTCAGTGCGGTTTAAGTCTTGAACAGAACAGTCCGTCAGCTTGCCTGGTAGAGCTGGGCCTGAAGCCACTTTTTTACGCACAACCTTCTTGCTTGCGCGCATTCGGCGGTGTGCGTTTGCGATACACACTTCAGCCAGTTGCTCTGCTAATTGTGGTTTTTCATTCAGCCACAGACTGAAAGCATCTTTAACCACACCAGAAACAAAAGCAGCGGTTTGGCGAGAAGATAAGCGCTCTTTCGTCTGACCTGCAAACTGAGGATCTTGCATCTTAACCGATAAAACATAGGAACAGCGGTCGAAGACGTCGTCACCGGTTAACTTAACACCACGTGGCAGCAGGTTGCGGAATTCACAGAACTCTCGCATCGCATCAAGCAAACCTTGGCGCAGACCATTAACGTGGGTACCACCTTGCGCGGTAGGGATCAGGTTAACGTAGCTTTCGGTGATCATCTCACCGCCTTCTGGCTGCCAGATAACAGCCCAGTTAGCCGCTTCGGTTTCCGCCGAGAATTCGCCCGTAAATGGTTCTTCTGGGAGAACGGTATAACCTTTAACGCCTTCCGCTAGGTAATCTTTTAAACCGTCTTCATACAGCCATTTGTAGTCATTGCCATTTACTTTATCAGTAAAAGTAATTTCTAAGCCCGGACAAAGGACAGCTTTCGCGCGTAAGTTATTAACTAAACGAGTAACCGAGAAGTTTGCCGAGTCAAAGTACTTCGCCTCAGGCCAGAAATGAACACTGGTACCTTTATTGCGACGGCCGCATGTCCCGGTAACCGTTAAGTCAGACACTTTGTCACCGTGTTCAAATGCAATTTCGTACACTTGACCATCACGGCGCACCGTCACTTCCACGCGCTTAGACAAGGCGTTTACCACGGAGATACCAACCCCGTGTAGACCACCAGAGAATTGATAGTTTTTATTCGAGAACTTACCACCTGCGTGAAGCTTACATAGAATAAGCTCCACACCAGAGACTTTCTCTTCTGGGTGGATGTCTACAGGCATACCACGACCATCATCGATCACTTCGAGTGATTGGTCAGCATGCAAAATTACTTGAACCTTTGAAGCGTGTCCGGCGAGCGCTTCATCGACACTGTTATCGATGACTTCTTGGCCCAAATGGTTTGGGCGCGCTGTATCCGTATACATCCCTGGTCGGCGACGTACTGGCTCCAAACCATTAAGAACCTCAATGGCTCCAGCATTATATTGTTCAGTCATAATACGGAATATCGTTATAAAGAATAAAAAGGTTACTTGTTGGGTGATGGATAAGGCGTTGGCTCACAATGGGAGCATTGACTGTTGGCAGTCGTCCATGCGGCCACTATCTAATTGCGTCAAACCCACACAAGTACTGGTGAGACATAGTCTGGAACAGACCCAATTATGTCAAGAGAGATAACTAAGTAACAAGCAAAATTATGACTCTTCCCTCAATGAGGGTCAGAGTTGTAAGAATTCTATGATTTGAGCAGGATAGCGTTCGAAATCAACAAAGCTATGATCACCGCCCAGTTCAACGGTCTGCTTCGCCCCACAAAAGTGCTCAACCGCTTGCTTATAATCTAACACTTCATCTTCGGTTTGTTGCAACAACCAAAAATCAGACGGTGTGGCTATTTTGGGCGTATCGAGTGTTTTTAACTCTTCGATATGTTTCGCCTCAAGCACATAGCGCTCTTTAGTGTATGGGTTTTCTTGTTCACCTAAATAGTCGACAAGCAGCTCGTAGGGCTTCACTGCTGGATTCACCACCACGGCTTTAAAGCCAAACTGTGCATTGAGCCACATTGACATGTAACCGCCTAAAGAGCTGCCAACCAAGCCAATGGTATAGTCACCTTTATACTGGTTAACAATATCGAGAAGGTGCTGGGCAGCTTGCTGTGGAAAGCAAGGCAAACGCGGCGTCACTAATTTAATATCAGGTCGATTTTCTAGGCAATACTCCTTCATCACATTGGCTTTGTGCGATAAAGGTGAGCTGTTAAAACCATGAATATAAAGTAGTAATGACGGTTTCATTGCGCTCCCTTAATAACCCGCTGAGTTAAAATCCGGTTGAAAACTGCCATAAGGTAGACGTTTGACTTGCGTGGTTAACTGGCCATCACTATGCAGCTCTAGCTCTCTCCATCCAGGGGAAAGCGTATCCAGAGCAAAATCATCGCTATTTGGCTTGAACTGCACACACGTTGAAGGGGTCGCCATCACACGCACTCCCTGATGCAACACATTCATATCCTGATGTACGTGGCCACACAGTACCGCCTTAACGTTGCTGTACTTTTCAACAACCTCCCAAAAATGATGAGCATCTTTTAGCGTGTGCTGATCTAACCAACGGCTACCTACCAATATTGGGTGGTGATGAAGCAGCACCAAGGTATGTCTTTGTGGATATTGAGAAAGTTTATCTTCAAGCAGAGCGAGCTGTTGATCACTTAAGCGTCCATGCGGCACACCAACGACTTGTGAGTCTAGCAGGACCATTTGCCAATGTTCGCCAAGCAAAACATGCTCAACTTGTTTTATTTGAGTCGATGGCAATACCGAGTTCATGCTTGGTTTGAAGTCATGATTGCCCGGCAACCAGAAACAGGTGTTCTTCAGCGGAGCAATGCCTTGCTCAAAACGCTGGTAGGACTCAGCAGTGTGATCCTGAGAGATATCTCCGGTCGAGATAACCGCATCAAAACTTTGATTTTCTTCGACGATCGCCGCTACCACAGCATTAAAACTGTCTAATGTATTTACGCTGAGCAGACTACCATCCACTGGCTCAAACAAATGAGTGTCAGTAATCTGAAGTAGCTTAATACTGTCGCTATTTGATGAACTTGACGTTACTTTCAAAACAAAAAACCTAAATATTCAATGGAGTGCGGCTAATACCCTGCTTTAAACAAAATGAAAGCCAATCACCTAAAAAGCGGTTAAGTTGCACCTTCTCATCTTGTTGTAGCATTTTATCGTTCGGGTAATCATATCGGGCATTGACACGTTTCAAGTGGTCACAAGCAGAGACTTCTGCTACGCGAGCATCGTGATAGAGCCTGACAGACATTGTCGGCAATGGAAACACTGGAACGTCATCGCTTTGACAAATATCGACCAAAGTTGTGTACTTTGTGACTTCAACCACTTGAATCTGATAGGTCAAATAAGCAGCTTGATAGCAACGTACATCACCCACACTCGGTTGATTAGGCAACAAAGCGTTAAGCTTGGCGTAATTTGTTTCGTAAGTCCGCATCAAATCAGCAAGATCAACATGATACGGTTTCTTTAGTGCTACTTGTGCCATTGTTCCTGTAATCTGTGATGGTTTAACTCTAGCCACTGCAACGCAATGATAGAGGCACCATTTTCAAATTTTCCTTCTACTACCCATTGATACGCTTGTTGGCGGGAAATAACGTGTACACGAATATCTTCCCCTTCATAGTCTAAACCATGAACGCCATACGCTGTACTCGCATCCACTTGACCAACAAAAACATCTAATTTTTCAGAGCAGCCGCCCGAAGATGGGTAGTAAGAGGTCACTTTTTCCAGTTTCCCCACTTCAATGCCCGCTTCTTCTACGGCTTCGCGCCTTACAACATCCTCGGCCTCTTCGCCTTTATCTATCATGCCCGCGACAATTTCTAACTGCCATGGACTGCGGTGCTCTAAGGCACCAACACGGATCTGTTCAATAATGACAACCTGATCCCGAACTGGATCATAAGGCAACATTGCAGCAGCATGTCCACGCTCGAACATTTCGCGCTCTATCGGCTCACTCCACCCGCCTTCAAACAGCTTATGCTTGAAGCGATACTTAATCATTCTAAAAAAACCCTGAAACAGTGTTTCTTTTGAGATTATTTCCACATCTTGGGGAGTAAACTGCTGATGTTGGTTGTCAGACTGTTGCATTTGGCACCTCTCTGAGTGAATCTTATAGTTTACGCAGACAAAAGCTTAACTTCCAAGGACATGGCTCAACTTTTTATACAATTTTTATAGTTTAAGTTAAATTGATGAATTATTTTTATTGCACAAGCGGACAGTTAAGTGTAAAACTTTGCAAAGTTTTTGAGTGAATTGCCATCAATTGAGTTAAACTCTTGAAGACAAATATTTTTCGCATTTGGCAGGAATAGGACCTATGAAAAAACTGCTTCCACTTATTATCAGTGCAGCACTAGGCAGCCTAAGCACAAGCGCTTTCGCTGACACTCTGACGGACATCTACAATCAAGCAAAAGAGAACGATCCAACGCTACTAAGCGCTGCGGCAAAGCGTGATGAAGCATTTGAAGCAGTGACTTCTAGTCGTGCAGCTCTGTTGCCACAAATTGATTTAACAGCGGCTTACGATCTTAATCGCGGCGAACGAAGCAATGTAAACAATGATTCTAACGCTTGGAACGCAGGTATTGGCTTTAAGCAAGAACTATATAATCGTTCAAGTTGGGTAACATTAGATTCAGCAGAAAAGTCAGCACGTCAAAGTGATGCTTCTTATGCAGCAGCGCAGCAAGCACTCATTCTACGTGTTTCGACAGCCTACTTTGACGTACTGCGCGCGCAAGATAACCTAGTCTTTGTTCAAGCAGAAAAAGCCGCCGTTGGCCGTCAGCTAGAGCAAACTAAGCAGCGTTTTGAAGTGGGTCTATCTGCAATTACCGACGTACATGACGCGCAAGCTCAATACGATTCTGTGTTAGCCGATGAAGTTCTAGCGCAAAACAACCTAGTCAATAGCTACGAAGGTCTACGTGAAATCACCGGTCAAGAGCACTCTAACCTAGATATTCTTGATACGGCACGTTTCTCTGCACAAAAAACATCTGCAGCTATAGATGAACTAGTAAGAGAAGCAGAAGAAAAAAACCTAAGTCTTCTATCAGCGCGTATTACTCAAGATATTGCTAAAGACAATATTACGCTGCAAAGCTCTGGTCACTTACCGACTCTAACATTAGACGGTGGCTATACACTGGCGGAGCAAACGAACAGCTCAAGTGATTTTGATTCTGATAACTTGAATGTTGGCTTGAATCTAAATGTTCCGTTGTATCGCGGTGGTGCAACAACCTCGCTAACCAAACAGGCTGAGTTTAACTATGTCTCTGCAAGCCAAGACCTAGAAAAAACTTACCGCAGCGTTGTTAAAGATGTTCGCGCATTCAACAACAACATCAGCGCTTCAATCGGTGCACTTCGCGCTTACGAGCAAACTGTAGTTTCTGCGCAGTCAGCTCTTGAAGCGACGGAAGCAGGTTTTGATGTAGGTACTCGTACTATCGTTGACGTTCTAGACTCAACTCGTCGTCTATATGATGCGAACAAAAACCTATCGAACGCTCGTTACGATTACATCCTAAGCGTACTGCAGCTACGTCAAGCTGTCGGTACTCTGAGCGAGCAAGATGTACTAGATGTGAATGCGGGTCTAAAGACAGCAAGCAACTAATCTAGCTGATTGAATGAAAAAGGCTTGCTCCGATATGTGAAGCAAGCCTTTTTATTTATCTGCTATTAGATTGGAATCTAATAAACCGTATCAATCTTGACGTTCTTTTCTACCAACCATTCCACTTGGCCGTTATTGTTGAGCATTAAAGCAACATTCACTGGCTTAGCAGCATCAATAGGGAACTGCCATACAAAGGCAACTTCCCACTGATTTTGATTGTGTGTACGTAGCTCAAGTAAGTCACCATCAATCTGCCACGTCTCTTCACCCTGTTGAATAGAGATGCTTTCTACATCAAGTTCAGCCGGAAGGGTTTTATCAGACTCAAGATACAGAGCCCCATGTAAGGTGTTGTCTTGAACCTCACCGATAGTTGGCATTTTATTCAGCCAAAGGTTACTTTTTAGCGATACGGTCGCCTCAGAAATAACAACTTGATTGTCTTGCTCCCACCCAACTGGCTCTGAAGCACAACCTGCTAGTAGAGCGGCACTTAATGACACCAATGCTAATTTTTTCATCTCTTTCACCTCTGACGTTACGACTGTTGTGCTAACCATTCTTTAAGTATTTGAATATCATTTTTATATTCATTCTTCATTTCTTCAACCCAATCATCAATATTTTCCCACCAAGCAGGTAAATCTGGTGATTGAGCTTTCTGAGCGACGCTTTGAATGTGCTTTAATCCAATAGAGCCTGCCGCACCTTTAATCTTATGCGCTTCAGACACAATGCCTTCTTGATGCTTAGCGATCATGTTTGAGTCGAGAACTTGCAGATAGTCAGGCATCATCTCTTCAAACATAGTGATGCTATCCAGTACAGGCTGAGAACCGACAATGCCGACATACGACTCAAGCATATCAAGGTCAAGTACGCGAGAGTAGATCTCGCCTCCCTCAATAACAGGCTCTTCAATCACAACTTCAGCGACCTTATCTGCCACCTCTTGCTGAGTAAACTTGGCTAACACGTCCTGAACCGCAGTCACCGAAAGCGGCTTACTGATAGCATCGTCCATTCCTCTATCAAGGTATTCTCGTTTGTTTTTCAGCACATTGGCCGTTAGAGCAACCAGTGGCGGTAAATCAGAATAGGTACGTCTGAAGTACTCAGCAATATCGAAACCTGTCATATCTGGTAGTTGAATGTCGAGGAACACTAGGTCATAAATTTCAGGGTCGAACATCTCCATCGCTTCCGCGCCATTCATCGCAACGGAAACTTCATGCCCCATACTCTCAAGTAATGATCGAGCAACAGTAATATTGAGTTCAATATCTTCAACCATAAAGATATTCAGCTCTTGCGACTGATTAATGACCTCCGCTGTAGGTTGTTCGCTTTCTGCCAACGGGACTCGAATCGTAACAGTGAAGGTACTGCCAAAACCTTCTTCACTTGAAACGGTAATGTCACCATCCATCATATTGATCAGCTGTTTCGAAACCGCTAAGCCAATACCCGTTCCTACGGCATGAAGATTATCTTTACCTGATTTCACCTGATAATACATTGCGAAGATCTTATCCAGTTCAGCGTCTGGGATACCAATTCCACTGTCCTCGATTTCCATTGTGATATGTGCGTACTCTTCATCAACTTCAGAGCTGACCGTCATTACAACGCCGCCCTCTTTAGTAAATTTCATTGCATTGCTTATCAAGTTCCATAGCACCTGGCGCAAACGGGTCGCGTCAACTTCAATCGCAGTCGGCAATTCGCTCAAGCGCTCAAGATCAAATCTCAGCCCTTTTTGCGATGCCATAAGTGCGGAAATACTCTCCATTTCAGCGACAAACTCTTCGAAGTTCAGCGCTGCAGGGAAAAGCTCTAGCTTACGGCGATCGAATTTATCCATATCGATAATGTCATTGAAAATGTTACCCAGCGTAATCGCACTGACATTGATCGTTTGCATATGATTGCGCTGCTCGGCAGTCAACTGAGTATCAAGTAGCATGCGGCTTAAACCAACAATGCCGTTGAGCGGCGTTCTTAGTTCGTGACTGATTGTAGAAATAAAGGTTGTCTTATCACGGCTCGCCTTTTCAAGCGACTCTTCATGACGCTTACGCTCGGTAATATCACGACCAAAACCAACTAGCCCTAAGTGTCGACCATCTTTGCTGTAAAACGGCACCTTACGCAGCTCGAAGTAGTTACGGCGACCATCTGGATACTCAAGCCACTGTTCATACGTAAGGGCTTGGTTGTCGGAGAAGACCTTTTGGTCAGTATCGACAATTTGCTGCGCAACCTCTTTACTGTAGACATCCCAAGGTGTTAAGCCTACTAACTGACTCTCTTTCTTACCGGTCAACTCTTCCATTGCGCGGTTACAACCGGAGAAAACACCTTCAGCATTACGGTAATAAATAAGGTCGGGAGAGGCATCAATAAATGAGCGCAGCAGTGCAGTTCTTTCTGCAAGCTCGACTTGAGTTTTTTCACGTTGATAGACCTCATTCTCAAGATCTTTCATCGCTTCTTCGCGAGCTTCTTCCGCCTTGATCCTTTCTTCGATCTCTTGATTGAGCTTAGTTATATTTTGCTGAAGCTTATTGTTGAGCTCTTGGTCACGCGAGCGCATATCTTTGAGCTTAGACACTAACTTTGAAAGTCGTTGGCGTGACTCTTCCAGTTGATCAACGACCACGGATAAGAAATAGACCGCCCAGGGGGTAATCAGAAGACCGAAGAATACTGAGCGAACAATATCAATATCATCGACATGGCCACTCAAGACTAGGGTAATACCAACCTGCACCACAACAGCGAGAGCAACGAGGGCAAGAGCGAGAAGAATAGAGAAACGGAGGATGCCCAACTTAACCAGCAGATCGACATAGTATTGGGCAAGATTTTTAATCGGCTTCATTGAGAGCTCCGCACGAAAACATATGACTAAATACTACCTGTTTTCATAAACGACAGCTAAAAGAATCCTTAAATAAGAAAAGCTTAATTCTCGGATGTGTGATGCACACAGGTTTGGTTACGACCATCCGCTTTCGCTTGATACAATGCGCTATCAGCCAAAGCAACGATTGAGTCGCTATGATCCAAACGTTGAGGAATGATAGATACCAAGCCAATACTTATCGTCACTAAACCAGAAACTTTTGAAGTGTGATGTTCAAGCGCTAAGTTTTTCACTTCCTCATGAACTTTTTCAGCCACCAGCAGCGCCCCTTCAACGGTTGTGTTTGGCAAAATAAAACCAAACTCTTCTCCTCCATAGCGCGCTACACAATCACTGGAGCGGGTCAGTACTTTTCTAAACACTTCAGCCACTTTGATCAAAGCCTCATCACCACTTTGGTGTCCGTACGCATCGTTATACTCTTTAAAATAGTCGATATCACATAACATCACGCTTAAAGGCTGCTGCTCACGAATATGCAGGTACCACAATGTTTCTAGCTGCTCATCAAATCGACGTCGATTAGAGATTTGGGTTAAGCCATCAACAAAACTTAGCCTTTCAAGCTCTTGGTTCGCCTCTTCTAATTTTTGCTCGGCAAGGTAACGCTCGGAGACGTCACGCGCCATAACCAGCACACCATTGGTTCCCGATGCGGGATCTCTAAAAGGTGATTTCACGACGTCATACCAAATGCATTGCCCTGTACTACTAATTACTTGGTCGATATAACGTAGTGACTTACCTTCATACAACACTTTTTTATCTGTCTCAGAAAGACGAGCATAAGTTTCATTGGGAATCACATCTTGCAATCGCTTACCGATCAGCTCATCAACATCGGCGATGCCTAACGCTTTAACAAAAGGTGGGTTACACGCTTGATAAACCATATTCTCATTAAAAATCCCGATCGAGTCTGGGCTCGATTCTAGGATGTTCTGCAATATAGTATCTCTTTGTGCCAACGCCACTTCAGTGTCTTTACGCTTCTCCATTTCATCGCGTAGATTTTGCTGCATATCGTGCCAATCCGTAACATCATGGCTAATTCCCAAGGTACCTATCTTCTCCCCATCTGAAGAGATCAATACCCTTTGGTAGCTTTCTAACAGGCAGCCTCTTCCATCTGGATTGGTTGTCCAGCGGCGTTTACTGGCCCTGCCTTTAATTACGCTTTGGATATCTGCCGCCCCTTCCTCTTCCCTGTTGTTCCAGAAACGTTGAAAGGCGCGATTACTAGAAATAATTTCACCTTGGTTATTTTTGATAAACACCAATTCCGACAGATTATCGAATGCGCTTTTGATCATTGAAAGTGAGTCAACCTCGCGCTTCAGTTCAAGGTCCGTCACTTGAGAGGGAGTAAAGTAGAGTAACCACATGGTTCGTCGACGGTAAGTGGTTTTACGACCGCTGACTTTTAACTTAATGATACGGCTTTGTGAAATCGGCCAACTGAGTTTCTGCTCTTTGAAGACATTTTCAGTGATAGGAGAAAAAATAGACAGGACGAATTGAGGTGTCACCATTTCAGGCAACATATAACTTTTGCCCACTTTACGTACGCCCAAAACTTTGTTTGCTGCTACGTTGGCTAACTTAAGCTCGCCAGTTTTACTGTCGACAATAATTAAGGCGGTAGGATTGTCTTTTAAAAGCTGGACTAAATGTGTTTGACTGCGGGTATAAAAAAACACGACCGCAATAATTGAGAGCAGAATGACAACAAGATCAAATCCATGCCCATGGGAGGTGTCCCACAACCAAACTAATACTTGCTCCATTCAGCTTCTCGAACCTATCTTTGACACGCTTTTTGTAAGTGTATAAAAGATATCAGCTTATTGCTTAATTATCAGCCTTTAATATTGGTTTTGTATATATAAAGGGTTGATTTAACAAAGACCCTTGTGCACCTTGGCGATTAAGTGCTCGGCCAATTTCTGTCATTGCTAGCCAGCGATTCTCACACCAAAGCGGGGCGAGTAAAGTCGGCCTACGAGCAGCAGAAGAGACTCGATGGTAAACCACATCCGGGGGAGTCATGCGGATCATTTCACTCGCGATAGCGACATACTCTTCAAGCTCGGGCGCATCCAATTTACCCGCTTTCCACGCTTTAGCCATGGTGCTACCTTCAACGATGTGCAGCCCATGGAGCTTGATTCCATCGGTTCCCACCTCAAGCACCTTGTTCAGCGTCTCGATATTGTCTTCACGCGTTTCTTTGGGCAATCCAACAATAAGGTGAGTACAAACTTTAATGCCAAGCTCGCGCGCGCGCTGAGTAATTTCAGCATAACACTCAAAATCGTGACCGCGATTAATGCGTTTTAAGGTTTGGTTGTTGGCGGTTTGCAATCCAAGCTCAAGCCAGATCTCATATCCCTGCTCTACGTAGCTAGATAGTAATTCCAACACAGCATCTGGCACACAGTCAGGTCGAGTGCCGACACAAAGTCCGACAATATCAGCCGCTTTAAGTGCTTCTTCATACATGTTCTTAAGCACCTGAACTTCAGCGTATGTACTGGTATAGGCTTGGAAATAGGCGAGATAGCGCTTGGCACGAACAATTTCTCCCGCTCTATCGGTTAACTGTTCATGAATGCTTTTGATCTGCGCTTCTTCATCCGCAAAAGAAGCAACATTACAGAAAGTACAGCCGCCACGACCAATCGTCCCATCTCGATTTGGGCAACTAAATCCACCATGTAACGTGAGCTTATGGACTTTTTCTCCATAACGGCGCTGAAGGTCTTGCCCTATGGTGTTGACCAACTCGTGAAGCTGCATGACTAACCTCTTATTAGATCGAAATGAGTCTCATTAAGATCTATGTAATTAAATTACAATTCTGAAAAAAATGGAGGAGGAAAGGTAGCGATTTCAAACAGGCGAAGCATTAATCAATATCAATAAACATGCAAAAATAACGTGCCTCAACCAGATTGTTACGCAAAAGTTAAACATAATATTCATTTATAACCCAAAAAAAGTGGGCAACAGCATCGAGTTTTGATTGCATTTCATCCTTACTAAATTGTAGGATACTTACAGATTTCGCTGTTTTTTGTGATTTTACTTACATAAAAACTCGGTGAAACGTCGGTGTTATCCCACTCCCACCTATATAAATCACTAGATTGTGATACTAAAAAACGGGATTCCACCAAGGATTGTTTTTCTCGCAATATTTTTCTGCGAGATACGGAAAGGAATCAAAGTCGCCAACCTAGGCTGACTTCGAATCAAAACTATAAAGGACAGGACGTAGAACTAGTTTCGACTAGCACATTTGCGCCTACTGAACTGGAAGGATGTATCTATGGTAGATAGAGAGCAAAATGCCCAAGGTCTATATACTCCGGAACTGGAGCATGACGCTTGTGGTATCGGTTTTGTTGCTCACCTTAAAAACCGTAAATCACACGAAGTAGTTACTCAGGCACTGGATATGCTAGCCCGTATGGAACACCGCGGTGGTCAAGGTTGTGACCCATGTAGTGGTGACGGTGCAGGTATCTTATTGCAAAAGCCCCATGAATTTCTGTTAGAAGAAGCAGTAAAGCTTGGTATCAAGCTGCCTTCTTTTGAGAAATACGGTGTCGGTGTTGTACTTTTCCCTAAAGATGAACACAAACGCGCACAATGTCGCGATATTTTAGAACGTAATGCAAAGCGTCTAGAGCTAGACGTTATTGGCTACCGCGTTCTACCTACTGACAACTCAATGATCGGCGCAGACCCTCTAAGCACCGAGCCTCAGTTTGAGCATGTGTTTGTCTCAGGCGGCCCAGGTATCACACCTGAAGAACTAGAGCGTAAACTTTACGTACTGCGAAACTACACAGTTCGCGTATGTCTAGAAAGCGTTTCTAACATTGGCGATGATTTCTACATCAACTCTATGTCTTACAAGACAGTGGTGTACAAGGGTCAGCTAACCACGGAACAAGTACCTCAGTACTTCCTAGATCTACAGAACCCAACCATGGTGAGTGCACTGGCACTGGTTCACTCTCGTTTCTCTACCAATACATTCCCGAAATGGCGTCTAGCACAGCCTTTCCGTTACATTGCTCACAACGGTGAAATCAACACAGTTCGCGGTAACCTGAACTGGATGAAAGCTCGTGAAGCAATCATTGAATCTGACCTGTTCACTCAGGCCGAGATCGACATGCTACTGCCTATCTGTCAGGAAGGTAGCTCGGATTCATCTAACTTCGATATGGCACTTGAGCTACTAGTTCTATCTGGTCGCAGCCTGCCACATGCGCTAATGATGATGATCCCTGAAGCATGGCAAGAAAACAAAAACATGGATCCAACTCGTCGTGCGTTCTACCAATACCACGCGAACGTGATGGAACCTTGGGATGGCCCAGCTTCAGTCTGTTTCACCGATGGTGTACAAGTCGGTGCAACGCTTGACCGTAACGGTCTGCGCCCATCTCGCTACACAGTGACTAAAGATGACTTCCTAGTGATGGCTTCTGAGTCTGGCGTGGTTGAGATTGAGCCAGAGAACGTTGAGTTCCGTGGTCGCCTTCAGCCAGGTCGTATCTTCGTTGCTGACCTAGAACAAGGTCGCATCATTTCTGATGAAGAAGTGAAAGATGGTATTGCGTCGGCACAGCCTTACGAAAAGTGGGTTGAAGAAAACCTACTGAGCTTGAAGAAGCTTCCTGATGCAAGCAACGAATTCAACCAACCATCGCCAGAGAAGCTACTGCACAAGCAACAAGCATTTGGCGTGAGTTCTGAAGAAGTTAACGAAATCATCGTACCGATGGCGAAAGATGGCAAAGAGCCACTTTCTGCAATGGGTGCTGACTGGCCGTTAGCGATTCTTTCGCACCAGTCACAACATCTATCAAACTACTTTAAACAGCTATTTGCTCAGGTAACTAACCCGCCAATCGACCCGATTCGTGAGCGCATGGTTATGTCTCTGAACACTTACCTAGGTAAAGATCAGAACCTGCTTGCTGAGTCACCAGAGCACTGTCAAAAAGTCGAGCTTGAGTCTCCAGTTCTTTCTAACTCTGAGCTTGAGAAACTACGTGCAATCGATAACGAGCACCTGCAAGCCAAGACACTAGACATCGTATTCCAAGCAAGCGAAGACGAAGGCAAACTAGAGCGCGCACTTAAGCGTATCTGTCAGTATGCTGAAGATGCCGTCATCGATGGTTACTCAATCATCCTTCTGACAGACCGTGCAGTTAACTCTAACCACGCCGCAATTCCAGCTATGTTGGCGGTTGGCGCTGTTCACCACCACCTGATCCGTAAAGGTCTACGTGCCAAGTGTGACATCGTGGTTGAGACAGGTGACGCACGTGAAACGCACCACTTTGCAACATTAGTTGGTTACGGTGCAAACGCAGTCAACCCATACCTAGTTATCGAAACTATGGTTGAACTGCAGCGTACTAAGAAGCTTGATCCTGAAACCAATATTCGTGACCTATTTGAGAACTACCGTAAGTCTATCAACGGCGGTCTACTGAAGATCTTCTCGAAGATGGGTATCTCAACGCTTCAGTCTTACCATGGTGCGCAGATTTTCGAAGCGCTAGGTATCAGCAAATCTGTTGTCGATAAGTACTTCACAGGTACAGTTTCGCGTATCCAAGGTCTAACGATTGACGATATCGCGAAAGAAGTACTAGTGCGTCACCGTATCGGTTTCCCAACGCGTGAAATCCCAGTACAAGTGCTTGATGTGGGTGGTGTTTATCAGTGGAAGCAGCGTGGTGAAAAACACCTGTTTAACCCTGAGACTATTTCACTACTACAACAATCGACACGTAATAAAGATTACGCACAGTTCAAGCAGTATGCGAAAGCGGTCGATGACCAAGGTGATAACGCAGCAACACTGCGTAGCCAGCTAGACTTTGTTAAAAACCCAGCAGGTTCAATCCCGCTAGAAGAAGTTGAGCCAATTGAAAACATCCTTAAGCGTTTCGCAACAGGTGCAATGTCATTCGGCTCTATCTCGTACGAAGCACACTCAACGCTGGCTGTTGCGATGAACCGCATTGGCGCGAAATCAAACTCAGGTGAAGGTGGTGAAGACCCAACACGTTTCGAACGCAAAGAGAACGGTGATTGGGAACGCTCAGCAATCAAACAGGTTGCTTCAGGTCGCTTCGGTGTAACTTCTTACTACCTCACTAACGCAGATGAGCTACAGATCAAGATGGCTCAAGGCGCGAAACCAGGTGAAGGTGGCCAGCTACCAGGTGATAAGGTTGATGACTGGATCGGTGCAACACGTCACTCGACTCCGGGTGTCGGTCTAATCTCACCACCGCCACACCACGATATCTACTCAATCGAAGATTTGGCTCAGCTAATCTACGACTTGAAGAACGCGAACCGCGCAGGTCGTGTCAACGTTAAGCTCGTTTCGGAAGCCGGTGTCGGTACCATCGCCTCAGGTGTAGCGAAAGCGAAAGCAGACGTTGTCCTTATCGCTGGTTTCGATGGCGGTACTGGTGCATCACCAATGTCGTCTATCCGTCACACAGGTCTGCCTTGGGAACTTGGTCTAGCAGAAACGCACCAAACTCTCATCAAGAATGGTCTACGTAACCGTATCGTGGTTCAGTCTGATGGTCAGATGAAAACCCCTCGCGACCTTGCAGTCGCAACACTGCTAGGTGCTGAAGAATGGGGCGTGGCAACAGCGGCATTGGTTGTTGAAGGTTGTATCATGATGCGTAAGTGTCACAAGAACACCTGTCCTGTTGGTATCGCAACCCAGAACAAGACTCTACGTGAGCGCTTTGATGGCCGCGTAGAAGACGTAGTGACATTCTTCCAATACATGGCTGAAGGTCTACGTGAAGTGATGGCTGAACTTGGCTACCGTACTATCGATGAGATGGTTGGTCAGTCGCACAAACTCAAAGTTCGTGAAGACATCAAACACTGGAAATACAAGAACCTAGACCTATCACCTGTGCTTCACATTGAGCAAGCACGTGAAGGCGATGGCATCTACAACCAAACAGAGCAGAACCACAACCTAGAAGAAGTTCTAGACCGTAAGTTGATTCAAGCAGCTATCCCAGCCCTTGAAAAAGGCGAAGCAGTTAACGCTGAGTTCCCTATCATCAACACGGATCGCTCTGCAGGTACTATGCTGTCGAACGAAATCTCTAAGATTTACAAAGATACAGGTCTACCACAACCGATGAACGTCAAGTTCACAGGTTCTGCAGGTCAGTCATTCGGTGCCTTCCTAGCTAAGGGCGTGAAGTTCGAAGTGGAAGGTGATGCGAACGACTACTGGGGTAAAGGTTTATCTGGCGGTACGCTTGTGCTTTACCCTGACGCGAAGTCAACCATCGTTGCTGAAGACAACATCGTAGTGGGTAACGTTTGTTTCTACGGTGCAACATCAGGCGAGTCTTACATTCGCGGTATGGCGGGTGAACGTTTCTGTGTTCGTAACTCGGGTGCAAAAGTGGTTGTTGAAGGTGTCGGTGACCACGGCTGTGAATACATGACTGGTGGTGTCGCCGTTATCCTTGGCTCAACAGGTCGTAACTTTGCAGCAGGCATGAGTGGCGGTGTCGCTTACGTTTGGGACAAGTCAGAAGACTTTGAAACTAAGCTCAACCCAGAACTTGTCGACCTCGATCCAATCGAAGCCGAAGATCGCGCATTACTGAAAGAGATGCTTACTAAGCATGTTGAGTTCACAGGAAGTGAAGTTGCTCAGTCTTTCCTAGACAACTTTGAAGCAAGCCTAGCCTCTATGGTTAAGGTCATGCCGCGTGACTACAAAGCGGTACTTCAAAAGCGTAAGGCTGAAGCAGAGCAAGCACAAACGGAACAGGCGGAGGCAGTATAATGGGTAAGCCTACTGGATTTTTAGAACATGGTCGCGAGCTTCCAAAGAAGCTCGACCCATCGGTTCGTATTGAAGACAACAAAGAGTTCGTTTTAAACGAAGAGTTTGGCGACAAGATCAATACTCAGGCTTCTCGTTGTATGGACTGTGGTGTTCCTTTCTGTCACAGCGGGTGTCCGATTGGCAACATCATTCCAGAATTTAACGATGCCGTTTATCGTGATAGCTGGGAAGAAGCGTGGAACATTCTAAGTTCTACCAATAACTTCCCTGAGTTTACAGGTCGTGTCTGCCCTTCTCCATGTGAGAGTGCATGTGTACTTGGTATCAACCAAGATCCAATCACTATCTGTAACATCGAGAAAACTATTGTCGAAACTGCGTACCGTGAAGGGTACGCAAAACCTAAAACGCCTCGTTCTCGCACAGGTAAAACTATTGCAATCATCGGTTCTGGGCCTGCAGGTCTTGCAGCCGCCGAGCAGCTCAATAGTGCCGGTCACTCAGTGACAGTATTTGAGCGTGACGAGAAAGTCGGTGGTCTACTACGCTTCGGTATCCCTGATTTCAAATTGGGCATGGATGTGATTGATCGCAAGATCAATCTAATGGCTGAAGCGGGCGTTGAATTCAAGGTAAACCAACACATCGGTGTTGATGTAAATGCTCAGCAATTGCGCCAAGAATATGATGTCGTGCTGCTAACAGGTGGTTCAACCGTTCCACGCGATCTCCCAGTTCCTGGGCGTGAGCTGAAAGGCGTTCATTTCGCAATGGAATTCCTAGGTCAAAACAACCGCCGCGCTAACAACATGGACCTTAAAACTGAAGAGATTCACGCAAAAGGTAAGCACGTTGTTGTTATCGGTGGTGGTGACACGGGCTCTGACTGTGTTGGTACCTCTAATCGCCATAAAGCCGCGAGCGTTACTCAGCTTGAGATCATGCCGATCCCACCAGAAAAACGTCCAGCGAACATGCCTTGGCCGCAATATCCAATGATCATGAAAACAACCACTTCTCACGAAGAAGGTTGTGATCGTCACTGGAACATTCTGACTAAAGAGTTCATCGGTAACGATGAAGGTCAGGTAACAGGTCTACGCATCGCAGATATTGTATGGAAAGATGCAGCGCCAGGCGAGCGCCCTACTTTTGAAGAAGTAGCAAACTCGGAGCGTGTTATCCCATGTGATATGGCCTTCCTAGCAATGGGCTTCTTACACCCAGAACCAACAGGTGTACTTGCTCAACTTGATATCAAACTTGATGAGCGCGGTAACGTAGCAACTGAAGGCTTTGCAACCAACCAGAAAGGTGTCTTTGCAGCCGGTGATATGCGTACTGGCCAGTCTCTAGTGGTACGTTGTATCAATGAGGGACGTGAATGTGCAATTGCGATTGATGATTACCTAATGGGTAATTCAAATCTTGAAGCAAAAGCAGACTCACTGATGCTCTCAGCATAATGATTAACCACCTAAGAAGCTCATTTAGTAGATTCTAGGTGGTTAAGCATAAACAATCATTCCTTCCAAACTTTTCCGATTGACCAGTACATTGTGCTGGTCTTTTTTATTTTCCCAAAACACCCTTTGTTGCAAAATTGTAACAATAAAAACCTTAACCTTCTGAATTATATAGGTTATTACAGCGCATTCAGTGGTAAATCGCATATTGACGTGATATTCCACCAAGAACTTGACCTTTTTTACAATAACCTATACGTTGTGAAGTCGATGAAAATGAATTCGTCCAATTTTGTTAAATATTTTAAGAATATTTACTGCATATCTATCCGATATATAACAATTAGAACGCATAGTTAGTCATACATACCAACCCTTTTGATGTTGGTAGTTCTGTCGGGATGACAGAGAAGCAAAGGGAGAATTGCAATGGCTTTATATGATCCTCGTCTTGAAAAAGACAACTGTGGATTTGGCTTGATTGCACATATGGAAGGTGAGCCAAGCCATAAACTGGTACGCACCGCAATTTCAGCACTTGACCGCATGACCCACCGTGGTGGTATCGCCGCAGACGGAAAAACGGGTGATGGCTGTGGTCTTTTATTACAAAAGCCCGACTCATATCTTCGTCTTATCGCTGAAGAAAATGGTTTCAACCTCGGCAAACAATATGCCGTAGGTATGATTTTTTTCAATCAAGACCCTCTTAAAGCTCAACAAGCTAAAGACATTATTAATCAAGAGCTTGCAAAAGAGACATTGACTGTCTCAGGTTGGCGAGAAGTGCCAACCAACCCGGCAGTGTTAGGCCCAATTGCGGCTGATTCACTGCCCAATATTCAGCAAGTTTTTATCTCAGCACCTGCCGGGTGGCGTGAGCGCGACATTGAACGACGCCTGTATATCGCTCGCCGCCGAATTGAAAAACAGATCGTTGACGATAACGAGTTTTATATTTGTAGCTTGTCGACTCAAGTCATGGTGTACAAAGGTCTGTGTATGCCCGCAGACTTACCTAGGTTCTACTTAGACCTCGCCGATCTACGCATGGAATCAGCTATCTGCCTGTTCCACCAGCGTTTTTCGACTAACACTCAACCGCGTTGGCCTCTGGCTCAGCCATTCCGGTATCTCGCCCATAATGGTGAAATCAATACGATTCAAGGCAATAGGCAGTGGGCGCGAGCGCGTGCTTATAAATTTGCTTCGCCGCTCCTACCCGACCTGCAAACGGCCGCACCTTTCGTCAATGAAACGGGATCAGATTCATCAAGCTTAGATAACATGCTCGATCTGTTCTTAGCCGGGGGCATGGATATCTTCCGCGCTATGCGCATGCTGGTTCCACCTGCGTGGCAAAACCACCCAGATATGGACCCTGATTTACGCGCCTTCTACGACTTCAACTCGAAACATATGGAGCCGTGGGACGGCCCGGCTGGTATCGTGCTTTCCGATGGTCGATATGCGGCATGTAACTTAGATAGAAATGGCCTACGCCCTGCTCGTTATGTGATCACTAAAGACAAGCTGATCACTCTTGCATCAGAAGTCGGTATTTGGGATTACGCACCGGATGAAGTGGCGGAAAAAGGCCGCGTAGGCCCCGGTGAACTGCTCGTGGTGGATACTCGCCAAGGCAAGTTATGGCAATCAAGCGAAATTGATAATGATCTTAAAGGTCGCCATCCATATAAAGAGTGGATGGATAGCAATGTTCATAAACTTACTCCATTCTCGCAGTTGGCAGAGGATCAGGTTGGGGAACGTAGCTTTGATGATGACCAACTTAAGACCTACCAAAAACAGTTTGCGATGAGCAACGAAGAAGTCGATCAGGTCCTTCGCGTTCTGGGTGATATGGGACAAGAAGCCGTTGGCTCAATGGGTGATGACACGCCAATGGCAGTGCTCTCTTCAAAAGAACGCCTTGTCACTGACTATTTCCGTCAGAAATTCGCTCAAGTAACCAACCCACCGATCGATCCATTGCGTGAAAAACACGTCATGTCGCTTGCAACCAGTATTGGTCAGGAGATGAATGTCTTCTGTGAAACCGATGGTCACGCCCACCGAGTTACCTTTGATTCGCCCGTTCTGCTTTATTCAGATATGAAGCAGTTGCTTGAGCTAAATGATCAACACTATGGCAACTCAGTACTGGATATTAACTACGACCCTCAAGAGAAAGATCTCGAAAAGGCCATCTTAGATCTTTGTGATCAAGCTGAGCAGGCGGTAAAAGATGGCTCTGTGCTCGTGGTTCTTTCTGACCGAGCATTACGCAAAGGCATGTTACCTATCCCAGCCGCAATGGCAGTTGGCGCAGTGCAAAGCCGCTTGATAGAAGCTAACTTACGCTGTGACGCTAACATCATTGCCGAAACAGGAACGGTGCGCGATCCGCATCAATTTGCGGTTCTGCTTGGCTTCGGCGCAACCGCGGTTTACCCGTATCTGGCCTATGAAGCCTTAGGCAAAGTGATTGATGATGGTGCGATCGATAAGAGCTATCGCGAAGTGATGCAGAACTACCAGTACGGCATCAACAAAGGCCTGTACAAGATTATGTCTAAGATGGGCATTTCAACGGTCGCTTCATACCGTTGTTCTCAGTTGTTTGAAGCTGTCGGCCTAAGTCAGGAAGTTGTCGAGCTGTGCTTTAATGGTGTTACAACGCGTATTCAAGGTGCAAACTTTGAAGACTTTGAGCAAGACCTTTACAACCTTTCTCGCAAAGCTTGGGCAAAGCGCAAACCTATCGAACATGGTGGATTGCTAAAATATGTCCACGGTGGTGAATACCACGCCTACAACCCAGATGTTGTAGGAACATTGCAAACCGCAGTTAAGTCCGGCGACTCTTCTGACTATAAGAGTTTTGCCAAACAGGTCAATGATCGCCCTGTCGCTATGCTGCGTGACTTAATGCAATTGAAAAAGTCTGATTCCCCGCTACCACTGGAACAAATTGAACCAAGCACTGAACTGTTCAAACGATTTGATTCAGCAGCGATGTCTATTGGTGCTTTAAGCCCTGAGGCTCATGAAGCACTGGCAGCCGCTATGAACCGACTGGGAGGTTACTCAAACTCTGGTGAAGGTGGTGAAGATCCACGCCGTTTTGGTACTGAACGTAACTCTCGTATCAAGCAGATTGCCTCAGGACGTTTTGGTGTAACACCTCACTACTTAACTAATGCTGATGTCTTGCAAATCAAGGTTGCACAAGGGGCGAAGCCTGGTGAAGGCGGTCAGTTACCGGGGCATAAGGTCACGGCTGAAATCGCTAAACTGCGCTATTCAGTGCAAGGGGTAACCCTTATTTCCCCTCCTCCTCATCACGATATCTATTCGATTGAGGATTTGGCTCAGCTTATTTTCGACCTTAAGCAGGTCAACCCGAACGCACTGGTGTCAGTAAAATTGGTTTCTGAACCTGGTGTCGGCACTATCGCAACAGGGGTTGCTAAGGCTTACGCCGATCTGATTACCATTTCTGGTTATGACGGCGGTACAGCAGCAAGCCCACTCACCTCAGTAAAATATGCAGGTAGCCCTTGGGAACTCGGCCTTGCCGAAACTCAGCAAGCTCTAGTTGCCAATGGTCTTCGCCACAAGATTCGCCTCCAAGTTGATGGTGGCTTGAAAACTGGCTTAGACGTGGTCAAAGCGGCAATTCTTGGTGCAGAAAGCTTCGGTTTTGGTACCGCCCCAATGGTCGCGATGGGTTGTAAGTTCCTACGTATTTGTCACCTAAACAACTGTGCGACAGGTGTTGCTACGCAAGATGACACCTTACGTAAAGAATACTTCAAAGGCCTACCTGAGATGGTGATGAACTACTTTGTCGGTCTTGCTGATGAAGTGCGCGAGCTGTTAGCTGAACTTGGTGTTGAAAAGCTAACAGATCTCATTGGTCGTACCGATCTACTGGAAGCAGTAGAAGGTATGACAGCCAAACAGAGCAAGCTCGATCTATCTAGTATTCTTGAAGCACCAGTGTCACCACAAAACCATCCGCTTTATTGGACCGAGCCAAACGCTCCATTTGACAAGGCAGAACTCAATCAAAAGATCGTTGAAGATACCTTAGCGGCTGTAGAGGCTAAGCAAGGTGCTGACCTCTTCTATAACGTCATTAACACTGACCGTTCAATTGGCGCTCGTCTTTCTGGTGAAATAGCCAAACGCTACGGTAACCAAGGTATGGCTGCAACACCGATTAAACTCCATCTGGATGGTACTGCTGGTCAGTCATTTGGCGTCTGGAATGCTGGCGGTGTTGAACTCTACCTGACAGGTGATGCCAATGACTATGTCGGTAAAGGCATGGCTGGCGGTAAGATTGTTATCAAGCCGCACCAAGGTACCGCCTTTAGATGTAATGAGGCGACCATCATAGGCAACACCTGTTTGTATGGCGCAACAGGCGGCAAGCTATTTGCGGCAGGTACTGCAGGCGAACGCTTTGGAGTGCGTAATTCTGGCACCATCTCTGTGATTGAAGGCGCTGGCGATAATGCTTGCGAATACATGACAGGCGGTATTGTTGCCATTCTGGGTGCGACTGGCGTGAACTTTGGTGCTGGCATGACAGGCGGCTTTGCCTACGTCTTGGATGAAAACGACGACTTCCAAGGTCGCGTGAACCAAGAATCGGTAGAAGCAGTTGCCCTTTCTGAACTCTATATTCATCAGGAACATTTACGTGGCTTAATTGCAGAACACTTAGAAGAGACAGGATCTGCTCACGCAGAAAATATCTTAGCGAACTTTGATGAATGGATTCCAAAGTTCTACTTAGTGAAACCTCAAGCAGCAGACTTAAACACCCTGCTAGGCCATCAAAGCCGCAGTGCCGCAGAACTGCGCGTTCAAGTCCAATAATTCATGGAGGATGTTTGAATCATGAGTCAGAACGTATACCAATTTATCGACGTACAACGCGTAGATCCTGCGAAAAAGCCGATTAAAACTCGTAAGATTGAGTTCGTCGAAATTTATGAACCCTTTACTAAGCAGCAAGCTACTGCGCAAGCGGATCGCTGCTTAGATTGTGGTAACCCTTACTGTGAATGGAAATGTCCGGTTCACAACTATATCCCTCAATGGCTAAAGCTCGCCAATGAAGGGCGCATCTTAGAAGCCGTTGAGCTCTCTCACCAAACTAACAGTTTGCCTGAGGTGTGTGGTCGAGTATGTCCTCAAGATAGGCTGTGTGAAGGCTCTTGTACCCTAAATGACGACTTTGGTGCGGTAACGATTGGTAATATTGAAAAGTACATTACCGACAAAGCGTTTGAGATGGGCTGGAAACCAGACATGTCCAAAGTCGAATGGACAGATAAGAAGGTTGCCATTATCGGCGCAGGACCAGCGGGCCTTGCTGCGGCAGATATCTTAGTTCGTAACGGCGTCAAGCCCGTTGTTTTCGATCGCTACCCTGAAATCGGCGGTCTACTCACTTTCGGTATTCCATCGTTTAAGTTGGAAAAAGGGGTCATGGAGAATCGTCGTCGAGTCTTTAGCGAAATGGGTGTCGAGTTCAAGCTCAACATTGAGGTAGGGAAAGACATCCAAATGCAGGAGCTTGTCGATGAGTATGACGCAGTCTTCCTTGGCGTCGGCACCTACAAGAATATGCGTGCGGGTCTAGATAACGAGGATGCTCCTGGTGTCTATGACGCTCTACCTTTCTTAGTATCAAATACCTATAAGGTAATGAATTTAGAAGCTGACCAGCCATTTATAGATATGGCAGGACAAAAAGTGGTCGTCCTTGGTGGTGGTGATACCGCAATGGACTGTGTACGTACATCGATTCGTCAAGGTGCCGATAACGTCATTTGTGCTTACCGCCGTGATGAAGCAAACATGCCTGGCTCTCGTCGTGAAGTTAAAAATGCCAAAGAAGAAGGGGTTAACTTTATGTTTAACCTTCAGCCACTAGGACTTGAGGTCGATAGCTCTGGCAAAGTCAGCGGTGTCAAAGTGGTCAAAACGGCGTTAGGTGAACCAGATGAAGCGGGGCGACGTCGCCCAGAGCCTGTAGAAGGCAGTGAACATGTATTGGAAGCCGATGCCGTTATCATGGCATTTGGTTTCCAACCTCACCAGATGAGTTGGCTTGAACCATACGGTGTGGAGCTTGATCAATGGGGACGTATCAAAGCACCATCTGATCAAGAGTTTATGTTCCAGACGAGCAACAAAAAGATCTTTGCCGGAGGAGATGCCGTTCGCGGGTCTGATCTTGTTGTTACTGCGATTGATGAAGGGCGTAAAGCTGCTGAAGGTATACTTGATTACCTTGAGATATAGCCTTAACTCAACTCACAAAAGGATCCATTAATTGGATCCTTTTTTCATTTAAAACATATAATTGAATTCGATAATACCAATCGCATTAATTAGATGTTCAGAAATTGCATAGGAAAAATCGCTTAGAACAAGGCAAAGATTGCAGCTAGCTAGTTGTTCTACCTACAAAATCTTTAACGCAGTTATCAGCGATTTTTACAAGCAAGAATGAGCAGATAATTGGTGTGATTGGTATAAAAATAAGACAAGGTATTCAAAATGAAGAACGCCGCTCTCCTTTCAATCACCCTATTGGGTTTAACCGCTTGTAGCCAAGGAGTTCAAGAGATGCAAGATCGTACAGCTTCCCCTTGTGGTGACAAACCTAACTGCGTTTCAACACAAGATACTCGACCAGAGCATAACCTCGCGCCGTTTGAACTCAATGATGGCGTT
Source organism: Vibrio sp. SCP2 (assembly GCF_059295395.1). Lineage (NCBI taxonomy): Bacteria > Pseudomonadati > Pseudomonadota > Gammaproteobacteria > Vibrionales > Vibrionaceae > Vibrio > Vibrio sp. SCP2. The sequence continues at coordinate 223,409 of NZ_JCAFVV010000004.1, forward strand.
ACCTTAGATCAGATAGAAGCTGTGGTACTGAAAGAGCCAAGAACCAAAACTGCGGAAAAAAGCGCTGATTATTTACGAGTAGAATTTACCAGTAAGATCATGCGTTTCGTCGATGATTTAGAATTAAGAATAGAAGGGAACAGTCTGATTGTTCGCTCTGAATCTCGCACCGGTCACTCTGATTTTGGGGTTAACCGCAAACGCGCTGACGCACTGAGAGCCGCTCTGAGTGAGGCTAAACTAATTAAATAGCCTCTTACACAAGAGTCCAGACGCCTTGGCAAACCTCGCTGCTTGAGTAACGACTGCTTATTGCTATTGCATCAAGTGTGCGTAGACATTACGCAACGCAGCTATAAAAAAACCGAAGCATTAAGCTTCGGTTTTAGGTATTCACTAGCGGTAGCCTGTTACTCAGCTTCTTCGCGGAAAACCACTAAGCGCTTTGGTGCTACCTTGCCATCATCGTTCACTTCAGCAACACCAATGAACAGCTTCTCTTCACCGGAAGTCATACGCAGCGGTGTGCCTTCTGGTGCGCCGAATACTTGCACTGGCATACCGTGTTGAACCAAATTGGTCAGTTCTGCATTAAGGTTTACTTCTGGTAAATCTTCTACCGCGGTATCCATAGGTAACAACAGAGGATCAAGCAGCTCTTTCGGTGCGACTTCATCACGATGTGCTTGCTCTAACAGCTCATTAAGTTGCTCTAGAGTCACCATTTTCTCGTATGGATATTTAGCAACCCCAGTACGACGTAGCATAGTGACATGAGCACCACAGCCAAGCATCTCACCGAGATCATCAACGATAGTGCGGATGTAAGTCCCTTTAGAACAATGAACTTCCATCTCGACTTCATCACCTTCAAAGCGATGCAGGACGATTTCATAAACCGTAATTTTGCGTGATTCACGCGGCACTTCAATACCTTTTCGCGCATACTCATACAAAGGCTTACCTTGGTATTTCAATGCCGAAAACATCGAAGGCACTTGATCTGATTCACCACGGAACTTATCAATACAGGCTTCAAGCTTGTCGAGAGACACGTCTACCGGGCGAGTCTCAACCACTTCACCATCAGAATCCGAAGTATCCGTGCGCTCCCCTAACTTGGCGATCACTCGGTAGCGTTTATCAGAATCCAACAAGAACTGAGAAAACTTGGTGGCTTCACCAAGACAGATTGGCAGCATACCTGTCGCTAGGGGATCCAGAGCACCGGTATGACCTGCTTTCTCTGCAAAGTAAATGCGTTTTACTTTCTGCAGCGCATCATTAGATGAAATGCCTGTTGGCTTGTCTAAAAGGACAACACCATTAATTGGACGACCTTTACGACGACGAGCCATTACTCTTCACCTGCCTGATCTTCTTCACGGCCAGCATCATGCTGTTTACGCTTATCTTCGTTAACTACCTCTGACACTAGGTTTGACATACGCATACCCTCGACAAGTGTATTGTCGTAGTGGAAACGTACTTCAGGTGTTAGACGTAGGCGAATGCGTTTGCCTAGCATCATACGGATATGAACTTCATGCTCACGTAGTGCTTCTAGGCAAGATTCTGGCGTTTGCTCACCAACACATAGGAAAGTAACGAAAACTTTCGCGTATGCTAAATCACGTGACACTTCCACATCAGAAATCGTCACCATGCCTAGGCGAGAATCACGAACTTCGCGTTGAAGGATCATTGCGAGTTCTTTTTGCAGCTGCTGTGCAACACGCTGCGTGCGGCTAAATTCTTTTGACATATCTTTTCTCTTATTAGAAAGAATGGGGGGATGGATAAATTCCAGCCCCCCATGGCGTATTCAACAACCAATTACTGCTTATCTATCAATAAGTAAGCCAGCAATGTTAGTCAATTAGTCTAGAGTACGTTTAACTTCAACGATTTCGAAGACTTCGATTTGGTCACCAACGCGAACATCGTTGTAGTTCTTAACGCCGATACCACATTCGTAGCCGTTCTTAACTTCTTGTACGTCATCTTTAAAGCGACGTAGTGACTCTAGTTCACCTTCGTAGATAACAACGTTATCACGTAGTACGCGGATAGGGTTGTTACGCTTGATGGTACCTTCAGTAACCATACAACCTGCGATTGCGCCCAGTTTCGGTGACTTAAATACGTCACGAACTTCAGCAAGACCAATGATCTCTTGCTTGAATTCTGGAGCAAGCATACCGCCCATTGCTTGTTTCACTTCATCAATCAATTGGTAAATGATTGAGTAGTAACGAAGGTCTAGGTTTTCGTTTTCAACAGTACGACGAGCAGTTGCATCAGCACGTACGTTGAAGCCTAGGATGATAGCGTTAGAAGCTGCTGCTAGTACGGCATCAGTTTCAGTAATACCACCAACACCAGAACCTACGATGTTCACTTTCACTTCATCAGTTGAAAGCTTGATTAGTGAGTCAGAGATTGCTTCCACAGAGCCCTGTACGTCAGCCTTAAGAACAACGTTTAGTTCAGCAACTTCACCAGCAGCCATGTTAGAGAACATGTTCTCTAGTTTCGCTTTCTGCTGACGAGCCAGTTTCACTTCACGGAATTTACCTTGACGGTAGTTCGCTACTTCACGTGCTTTACGCTCATCACGTACTACTGTTGCTTCATCACCAGAAGCAGGTACACCAGAAAGACCTAGGATCTCTACTGGGATAGAAGGACCAGCAGTAGTGACTTCTTTACCGTTCTCATCGCGCATTGCACGAACACGACCGTACTCTTGACCACAAAGAACGATGTCGCCTTTGTTTAGCGTACCAGACTGAACAAGTACAGTTGCAACTGGACCGCGGCCTTTATCTAGGCGAGATTCAACAACCACACCAGACGCCATGCCTTCTTCAACTGCAGTTAGTTCAAGAACTTCAGATTGTAGAAGGATAGTTTCTAGAAGACCGTCGATGTTTGTACCCTGTTTCGCAGAGATGTGAACGAACATGTTCTCACCGCCCCACTCTTCAGGAATAACGTCGTACTGAGCTAGCTCGTTCTTAACGTTATCTGGGTTCGCATCTTCTTTATCGATCTTGTTCACAGCAACAATCAGAGGAACGCCTGCCGCTTTCGCGTGCTGGATCGCTTCGATTGTTTGTGGCATTACGCCATCGTCTGCTGCTACTACTAGAACAACGATATCTGTCGCTTGAGCACCACGAGCACGCATTGCAGTAAACGCTGCGTGTCCAGGAGTATCAAGGAAAGTGATCATGCCGTTGTCAGTTTCAACGTGGTAAGCACCGATGTGCTGTGTAATACCACCCGCTTCACCCGATGCAACGTGTGCTTTACGGATGTAGTCAAGCGTAGACGTTTTACCGTGGTCAACGTGACCCATGATAGTAACAACAGGAGCGCGAGGAACTGCTTCAGCGTTGTTATCACGATCTGATAGTACCGCTTCTTCTAGCTCGTTCTCTTTACGCAGGATTACCTTGTGACCCATCTCTTCAGCAACTAGCTGTGCTGTTTCTTGGTCGATAACCTGGTTGATAGTCGCCATTGCGCCCATCTTCATCATTACTTTGATAACTTCCGTGCCTTTCACTGACATTTTGCTTGCCAGTTCAGAAACCACGATAGTTTCGCCGATTACAACATCAGCTTTAGCAACTGTTGCTGTCTTATCGAAACCTTGCTGCATTGAAGCAGGCTTAGCCAGTTTACCTTTGTTGCGGCCTTTGCCACCACGCTGGTTACGGCCACCACGATTTTGGTCATCGTTGTTAGAAGCTTTTTTCTTCTTCTTACGACGGCCACCTTCTTCTTTACGGTCTGCTGCATCTTCAGCTTCACGAGCATAAGTAGAAGTCGTTACATGGTAGTCAGAGTTTTCAAGCTCTTTCTTCTTCTTCTCTTCTTCAGTCCAACGAGCTTCATTTTCTTCAGCAAGTTTACGAGCTTCTTCAACAAGCTTAGCTGCTTCTTGTTCCGCTTTACGTTGGGCTTCTTCTTCCTGACGACGCTTCAGCTCGTCAGCTTCTTTCTTCGCTTGCGTATTAGCTTCCGCATTTTTTGCATTCATGTCTTTCTTAGCCTTATCAGCTTGGGCGCGTTTAGCCTTTTCTTCAGCGTCGCGTTTTGCATCCGCTTCTTGCTTCGCTTTCTCTTCGGCCTCGCGTTTTGCTTTCTCTGCAGCTTCACGTTTCGCTTGCTCTTCAGCCTCACGCTTCGCAAGCTCTTCAGCTTCACGCTTTGCTGCTTCCTCAGCCTCACGTTTCGCGTCGTCTTCGATAATGCTGCGCTTCACATAAGTGCGCTTCTTACGCACTTCTACTTGAACATCCTTACTCTTGCCACCACCAGCGTTAACGCTTAGTGTGCTGCGAGTTTTACGCTGTAGCGTTAAGCGAGTTGGCTCTGCGTCACCTGAAGTGTCACCGTGCTCTTTCTTAAGGTGAGTCAAAAGTTTCTGCTTTTCTTCATCAGTAACTTGATCACTACTCGCTTTCTTCATACCAGCGTCAGCAAGTTGTTCAATCAAGCGGTCCACTGGTGTACCAATTTCTTCACTCAGTGCCTTAACAGTAATTTGTGTCATCCGCTTCCTCCTTGCTGAAATTATTCGTCGTCGCCGAACCAACAAATGTTACGAGCAGCCATGATAAGCTCACCCGCACGTTCTTCGGTTAGACCTTCAATACCTTCGATATCATCGATACCCTGATCAGCTAGGTCTTCTAGTGTTGCAACACCTTTAGCTGCCAGTTTAAATGCCATCTCGCGCTCTAGACCTTCTAGACCAAGTAGGTCTTCTGCAGGCTCTACACCTTCGAAAGATTCTTCTTGTGCAAGAGCAAGAGTCGTTAGTGCATTCTTAGCACGATTACGTAGTTCTTCGACTAGATCTTCATCTAGACCGTCAACTTCAAGAAGCTCGTTTACAGGTACGTAAGCCACTTCTTCTAGAGTAGAGAAACCTTCTTCAACAAGCAGTTGAGCAAAGTCTTCTTCGATATCTAGGTGCTTCATGAAGCTTTCGATTGCAGCTTGTGATTCTTCAGCGTGTTTCTTGTGAAGATCTTCAACTGTCATTACGTTTAGTTCCCAACCCGTTAGTTGAGATGCAAGACGTACGTTTTGACCGTTACGGCCGATAGCTTGTGCTAGGTTGTCTGCTTCAACCGCGATGTCCATTGCGTTTGCGTCTTCATCAACGATGATAGAAGCAACATCAGCAGGTGCCATTGCGTTGATAACAAATTGCGCTGGGTTATCGTCCCAAAGAACGATATCGATACGCTCACCACCAAGCTCGCCTGAAACAGCTTGTACACGTGCACCACGCATACCAACACACGCACCAACTGGGTCGATACGCTTGTCGTTAGTTTTAACTGCAATTTTCGCGCGAGAACCAGGATCGCGTGCTGCACCTTTAAGTTCGATGATCTCTTCAGCGATTTCAGGTACTTCTACACGGAATAGCTCTGCTAGCATTTCAGGTTTAGAGCGAGTCACGAATAGCTGGAAGCCACGAGCTTCTGGTGCCACTTTGTAAAGTAGACCACGCACACGGTCGCCTGGACGGAAGTTTTCACGAGGAAGTTGGTCGTCACGTAGGATAACCGCTTCTGCATTGTTACCTAGGTCTAGTACCACTGTTTCACGGTTAACTTTCTTAACCACGCCAGTCACTAGCTCACCTTCGTTGTCGATGAACTGCTCTACGATTTGCGCGCGCTCAGCTTCACGTACTTTCTGTACGATAACTTGCTTAGCCGTTTGAGTCGTAATACGGTCAAACGTTACTGATTCGATGTCGTCTTCAACGTAATCACCTAGTTCCAGCTCTTCGTTTTCGAATTTCGCTGCTTCTAGAGAGATTTCTTTGGTTGGGCTCTCAACTTCTTCAACAATCAACCAACGGCGGAATGTTTCAAACTCGCCAGTTTTACGGTCAATTTCAACACGAACATCAATTTCCATTTCGTGCTTCTTCTTGGTAGAAGTAGCTAGAGCAATTTCTAGGGCTTCAAAGATACGCTCACGAGGTACCGCTTTCTCGTTCGATACCGCTTCTACTACCGCTAAAATTTCTTTACTCATTTTAAATAGCCTCTAAGACTTTAATTAAAATTTAGGGATCAGGTTAGCTTTTGAAATGTTGCTTAGGGCAAACTCTTCTTCGTTACCTTCAACAGTAACTGAGATAGTTTCACCATCTACTGAGTGGATTACACCTTTCCACTTACGACGGTTGCCTACAGCCATCTTCAAAACGATGCTTACCTCGTGACCAATAAACTGTTCATAGTGTGCAGCTTTGAATAGTGGTCTTTCTAAACCTGGTGAAGACACTTCAAGGTTGTAAGCCACTGTGATTGGATCTTCAACGTCCATTACCGCGCTAACCTGGCGGCTAACTTCAGCACAATCTTCAACATTAATACCATTCTCGTGATCGATGAAGATACGTAATGTTGAGTGTTCACCTGCGCGAACAAATTCTAATCCAACTAACTCATAACCTGATGCCGCTACAGGAGCTTCAAGCATTTCAGTAAGTTGTCTTTCTAAACCAGTCATTTAAACCACTCCAGAAACAAAAAAAGGGCTCAGAGCCCAATTTAAATTCCAAGCAAAGCTCTAAATTCTCAATGAGAAAATTTAGATAACAAAAAACCCCGAAAAGTCGGGGTTTTTTGTTGCTGGACCCTGATACGTTAAGTGATATCAATGCCACTTAACTCGCAATATCGCTATTGCGCAAACTTGTCCCAATCCACTCTCTATAAAAGAGAAGAGATTTGGTTGCGGGGGCCGGATTTGAACCGACGACCTTCGGGTTATGAGCCCGACGAGCTACCAAGCTGCTCCACCCCGCGTCCGACTTGTCGAGCATTATACGCTCTCCAAGGTGTTTTACAAGTTTGTAAATCAATGGTGCCGAGAGAGGGACTCGAACCCTCACACCTAAGGCACTAGCACCTCATGCTAGCGTGTCTACCAATTTCACCATCTCGGCAGCTAATTCTATTTATCAGCTAGAAAATAGCTTATTGAGGAATTTCGTCGCCTTGAGGGGCTGGAATTTCACTCGCATCATCCGCTTGCTGAATCACTTGACCTTGTGAAGGGTCAACCCATTGAGATTCAGTTTTGTGTGTAGACATGTTGCCTAGCACTAAGCTGACGATGAAAAATACTGTTGCAAAAATTGCAGTCATTCGGGTTAGGAAGTTACCTGAGCCGCTTGCGCCAAACACTGTGTTTGATGCGCCTGCACCGAATGAGGCTCCCATATCTGCGCCTTTACCTTGTTGAATCAGCACTAGGCCGATTACACCAACCGCTGCCAACAGGTAAATCACAAGTAGAACTGTAAACATGATTTCCACCTATGTTCCAAATTGTTGAGCCAGCGCCGCTCGAAAACTCTTTGTTGATGTTTTTGAACAAGGCTAGCGACCTCCTTATCGAAGGCCGAGCAATACTAGCGAAAGCCGATTACGCTGACAAGTAGATTTTTTCAAAAAAGTACACCTTGAGAGCTAAGCGGTCAAAAAAAGGACAAAACCACACATTAAGCACTCTATATTGGTGAATTTGAAATTAAAGCTCTGAAAATTCAGGACTGTACTCAATCAAACCTGAGCGTCCGTCAAACTCGCTCTCTTCTAGCGCCAGGACTTGGAATGCCCCTTGAGGAACTTCCCATTGGCAATGCATTTGCTGATTTGCGCTATCCACAAATCCAAAACGGCCATAATAAGCAGGAGCACCTAACACAACACAAGCTGGGTAACCAAACTCACGTAATGAAGCTAGCCCTTCCTTAACCATGTCAGCCGCAAGACCTTGTCTGCGATACTTTTCATCGACAGCTAACGGTGCAAGCCCCTGCCAATTATAGTCATTGCCGTCTAATGTCACTGGACTAAACAGAACGTAACCAACCACCTCTCCTTCGTCATTACAAGCAACCAGAGATAAGGTACGACGACCGTTTTCTCTTAGCTTCATGACCAAGTCAGCTTCCGCTTCGGTTTCAAACGTTGATTTCAGTAATCGATCAATGGCAAGTATGTCTGCCGGCGCTTCAGTTCGAATAAGCATTTACAACCTCATTATGTGTTGCAGGCGATTGTAATCCTTTTTGCACAAAATCGGCTAGTTGATTTAACAAGGTTTGTAGAGGCTTAGGTAAAGACTCCAGATCAACACTGTCCATCAAGTTCTTTACTTCAAGGCCTAACTCGGTATCTCCTTCAATCGTCAAGCGACGTTGAAAAAATAGCGTATCTGGATCTTCTTTGCGTCCGGCAATCAATACCAGGTCATTGAGGTTGCCGCTAAACAAGACATCTTCTTTAACTGGCTTATCCGCGACAATAATTTGGTCATCCTTATAACTTATCAGCCAACTTAATTGCAGATCTTTTACCTCAACTTTTAACCACTTATCTTCGAGAAATTCAAAGTCGCCATCCTCAAGTGCTTCTTTAAAAACAGTTTTAAGCCCTTCAAGCAAGGCTTTTTTTTGAACAGTTTGAGGTAAGAAGTGGACTGGAGATCGCAAAATTGATGCGGCATTTTGAACTAGTTGAGTGCGAATCTTGTTAATCACGCGAGATATCCGTTACTTTGTTAGCTAGAATTACTCATCATAAAGGATGTTTAACTAGAGATTCCTGTTATTTATCAAAGAATCTACGCTAAGCCTTAACTCTTTAAAGTCTGGGCAAGGACAGTTATAGTTAATACATCACTCAAATTCACTACTTCGTGGATAGTTGCTCTTTGGAGAGTCGGAAAAAACTTGATGCTATCGCAACAATTACAGCACTGGTTTACAAAAATTACGGCCAATAGTCCGTTTTTTTTCGCCATTTTGGATAACCAGCATAACTATGCAATGGTTAATGGCCGCTATTGCGATATCGCAGGGCTAACTCCGACTGAACTTGTTGGTATGTGCGACAGCCAGATCATGGGACAGCAGTTCTATGACCACCTCAAGCCTTACTACGATAGAGCCTTTAAAGGCGAATCCATCGAAGCGGAAATGACCATGGGCGATCTCGACCTAGAGACGAGCCTCCATTTCAACATCTCGCCTATCGAAAACGAAGGCAAGATTGAGCATGTCATTTTCCACGCTCTTGATACCTCTGAAAAACAAATTCTGATTCGCTCTCTTGAGGAATCTGAAGGCAAGTTTTCAACACTGACTAGCTTATTGCCAGAAGGCATCTTCCTAGTTGAAGATGATTGTATTCTGTCAGCCAACCCAGCCGCCTTGCGATTACTCGGCTTTGATTCGATTCAAGATGTGTTAGGTGAAAGCCTATCGCGCTTATTTGTTGATGAGAAAACCAAGACTGTCTTTTCTGAATCGTTAGCCAGTATGCTTGGAGAAACGCCACTGACTTGTTTAACGAGTCCTCGCTGTGGTTTTGAGCGTAAGGTTCAACTTCAGGCAGATGCTGCCATGATTCTGGGTAGCGATTCACAGTTGATACTGATTCATGATGCGGAAGCAGCACCTACTACGCTTGCAACCAATAAACAGGAAGATATCCACCTTGACTCGCTAACAGGGTTGTACAACCGTTTTGGCTTTACCAAGCGTTTGGAACAACTGATCCACAACGAAACCCCTTTAATCATGCTCTACCTCGACATTGATAACTTCAAAAATATCAATGACTCATTAGGTCACCATATTGGCGACAAAGTGATTAAAGAAGTCTCTTCGCGCTTGAAGCGTTTGCTTCCACAACAAGCCGTGTTGGGGCACTTAGGTGGCGATGAGTTCGGCATTATCTTGCCTGAGCCTGAAAACAATCGCATGGCAGAAATGCTGTCTGAGCGAATTATCTCTCTGATTAACCAGCCCTTTGATCTACACCACTTTAGTAAACGCTTAGCGTGTTCAATTGGTAGCGTGGCTTATCCGGGAGATGGCAATGACGCACGCATTTTGCTGCAGAATGCCGACACGGCCATGTATGAAGCGAAAGATCGCGGTCGTAACCGTCTGATTAAATTCAATGATCAGATGAACAAAGAAGCTCGCATGCGTCTATGGCTGGAAATCGAGCTGCAAAAAGCATTACAGCAAAATGGCCTCGAGGTTTGGTATCAGCCGAAAGTTAATGCTCGTGATTTTAGCATCAACGGCGCTGAAGCCCTGATCCGTTGGAAACACCCAGTCGAAGGCTATATCAGCCCTGGCGCTTTCATTCCGGTAGCTGAACGAGCAGGATTGATCGAGCACTTAGGTCGCGTAGTAATGCGTGATGTCTTTAGCACGGTTAAGCGCTGGAAGCTACAAGGTATCTTACCTGGACGAGTGGCGATCAACCTATCTCCAGAACAGTTTGGTAATCCAAAGCTCATCGACTACATGGAAAAACTGCTGCGCACCACAGAACTTGACCCAAGCTGCATCACTTTCGAGCTAACCGAAAGTGCGGTAATGAGTGACAGCGAGCACACGATTCAAATGCTGAATGCCATCAAAAAACTGGGGTTTGCGCTATCAATTGATGACTTTGGTACTGGCTACTCTTCGCTCTCTTATCTGGCGCGCTTCCCAATTGATGAGCTTAAGATCGACCGAGCATTTATCTCTGATATAGATACGCTGCCAAAGCAGATCACCGTTATCGAAAACATCATCAACCTTGGTAAATCTCTTGATTTAACTGTCGTTGCTGAAGGTGTTGAGACCCAGCAGCAAGCAACCCTACTCTCCAACCTAAATTGTAACTCAATTCAAGGCTTCCACTTCTATCGTCCTCAGCCAAGACAAGAAGTTGAAGAGCTATTTGCGCAGAATCGCCGCCACAAAAACTAACTCCAAGTGAGTATTTGACTTAGAAAGTCACGCAAACCTGCTGTACATCAAATTTGCCGTTCATATTTCTTCATAAAATGCTCAGCAAATTTAGAACAGACAGTCATGGTGCGAGCAATGGAACTCCTATGCCCAGCAGGTAACTTACCTGCCTTAAAAACGGCGATTGATTGTGGTGCTGATGCGGTGTACATCGGATTTAAAGATGACACCAATGCCCGCCACTTCGCTGGTTTGAACTTTACGGGTAAGAAACTCGAAAAAGCCGTTCAATACGTTCACGACAACAACAAGAAAATACACGTTGCCTTAAACACCTTCGCTCATCCAGATGGATTCGAACGCTGGACAGAAGCAGTCGACCGAGCGGCGCAAAGTGGTGTAGATGCTCTGATCGTGGCAGACATTGCCGTACTCGAATATGCCGCGCGAAAATACCCACAGCTTGAACTTCATTTATCAGTGCAAGCCTCCGCAACCAATGTCGCCGCCATTGATTTCTACAAACAGAATTTCAATGTAAAGCGTGTTGTGCTGCCACGTGTCCTTTCCATTCATCAGGTAAAGCAGCTGTCACGCAACATCACCAGTGACGTCGAGCTAGAAGTATTCGCTTTTGGCAGCCTGTGCATTATGTCTGAAGGCCGTTGTTATCTGTCGTCGTACATGACAGGCGAGTCTCCCAATACCGTGGGGGCTTGCTCTCCAGCTAAATACGTTCGCTGGCAAGAAACGGAAAACGGCCTCGAATCTCGCCTTAATGACATCCTGATTGATCGCTACAGTGAAGGTGAAAATGCGGGCTACCCTACTTTATGTAAAGGGCGATTCACTGCGGACTTGGATGAGCAAACTAAGGCTTATCATGCACTGGAAGAGCCGACCAGCTTGAATACGCTATCTATGCTGCCCGAGCTCTTTGCCGCTAATGTTGCTTCCGTCAAGATTGAAGGTCGCCAACGCAGCCCAGCTTACGTTGAGCAAGTAACCCGAACTTGGCGAGCCGCAATCGATCGTTACTTGACGAACCCAGAAGGCTATCAAGTAGAGCCAAGCTGGAATGCGACGCTCGCTAATGTATCAGAAGGTACGCAAACCACACTTGGCGCATACCACCGTAAATGGCAGTAGAGCTTTACTTGTAGAGATAACAATGGAAAACAACATGAAATATGCACTCGGCCCACTACTCTACTTCTGGCCAAAGCAAGATGTCGAAGCGTTTTATGAGCAAGCGAAAACCAGCTCGGCAGATATTATCTATCTAGGTGAGAGTGTCTGTTCAAAGCGCCGCGAGATGAAACCAGCGCACTGGTTTGAGATTGCAAAGGAGCTCAGCAAAACTGGTAAGCAAGTCGTGTTGTCGACAATGGCATTGCTCGAAGCCCCAAGCGAAGTCAACGTGATGAAGAAGTACATCGACAATGGTGATTTCGCCATTGAAGCCAATGATGTCTCTGCGATTCAACTTGCCTCTGAGCGTAAAGTGCCTTTCGTTGTCGGCCCTGCGGTGAATACCTACAACGCGCACACTTTAAACTTGTTCTTAAAACAAGGCATGACTCGTTGGTGTATGCCGGTAGAGCTATCTCGTGAGTGGTTAGGTAATGTGCTTAACCAATGTGACGAGATCGGTATTAAAGGCAAATTTGAAGTCGAGGTATTCAGCCACGGTTATCTCCCCCTAGCCTACTCGGCGCGCTGCTTCACTGCCCGAGCAGAAAATAAAGCCAAGGATGATTGCGAGACTTGCTGTATCAAATATCCAACGGGCATTCAGGTAAGCAGCCAAGAAGGACAAGAGGTGTTTAATCTTAATGGTATCCAGACTCAGTCAGGCTACTGTTACAACCTCATCAATGATTTACCAAGCATGCAAGGATTGGTCGACGTGGTTCGCTTAAGTCCACTTGGTCTTGATACCTTCTCACAAGTAGATAAATTCCGAGCGAATGAACAAGGAGCCAGCCCTAGCCAAATCGAAAGCAGACAGTGTAATGGCTACTGGCACCAACTAGCCGGTTTAGAAGTGAAAACTCTCTAGTTCTAGATAGTCACCAATACAACAAAGGGCTCAACTGAGCCCTTTTCTATTAAGCAATCGCTTGTTCCGCTTGGTGAATCCGATAACGACGCAGGTCTTTCATCAGAATTACTATAACGACGGCACTCAGTGCAATATTGGAAAGCGGGAAAGCAATCCAAACTCCAGAAACACCAAGCAACTTCGGCATTAAGTACAAGAAAGGCAACTGAACTAAGATATTGCCAATATTCACAAACATCGCCTTAGTGCCACTATTAATTGCCTGGTAATAAGCACCCGCAACCACTAAGAAACCATCTAAAAAAAGCGCGAATAGATGCAATCTAAAGCCTAGTATTGTGTTCTCTATTAACTTTTCATCGGTTGAGTTAAACACCGAGACAAACTCTCTAGGGAACAGGTTAATCACCAATACAAAGGCAACACCAATCAAGATAGCCGTAGTCATAGCAATTTTAAGTAATGCTCGGATGTTCTCTTTGTTTCGCGCACCATGGTTATAGCTGACCAATGGCTGCATACCGTTTGCGACACCTTCTACAGTAAGATAATAAACAGTCACTATATAGCCAAGAATCGCATAGGCTCCAATCATCATCACATCGCCATACTGAGCGAATAAATTATTGTGTAGCGCGACCATCACTGCACCATAGGCATACATAAAGAAGCTTGACGTGCCTATGGCAAATATTTGTGGAATGACAGGTAAGCTCAAACGAACCTCACTCAACTTAAGCCTTAAGTTGGCTCTAGATGAGAAGAAGTACGCAAGGCCAAGTAATGTCACCACAGCCTGAGCAATAGCGGTCGCCAACGCAGCTCCTGTAAGCTCCCAGTCCCACACTGCAATCATTAAGTAATCTAGCGCAATGTTAATCACAGCGCCGATTACCATCAAAATCGTCGCTAAGTTAGGGTTATCATCATTACGCAGTAAAAATGGCATCGCGATGGAGCCTAAGGTAAAGATACAAGCGCCGATTAACACGTGTAGGTATTGCAGCCCTAGTTCATAAACTTTTCCATCAGCACCCTGCCAGCGTAAGAAATACTCTGAACAGAAATACAAGATGCCTGAAACAAGAGGTGCCAAAACAAGTAATAAAAGCAAACCTGTTGCTAGTATCTTTTTCGCGCCTTGAGTGTCTCCTTCGCCTTGGCGGATGGATACCAAAGCACCTGTTCCAACGCCCAACAACATACCAATGCCAAGAATTGAACCAATAACAGGCCAAGCTACGTTAATACCTGCGAGGCCATCTGCAGCGACATAGCGACCAATAAAGATTCCATCCACCACCTGATACAAACCGTTGACGAGCATTGCCGCGACGGTTGGGATGGTGTATTTCCAAAACTGTTTATAAATGGATGTTTGCATGTTTCTCTGCTCTAGTTAGCAAGGCTAACTAAATAATTAATATTTTAAGTCGATAACGACTTTTTCAATAAGCTAACGAGTTGCTCAGCTTCTTGCTCAGAAAGCTTAGAGTTCATAACCTCAGCGATCTCTTTATAGACAACCTGCTCAAGAGACATATCTTGTATCGCATTCTCGGTTAAGACGACTTTCTTAGAACGCGCATCTTCATTACATGAGATTCGTTTAACAAGCCCTTTCTTTTCTAGTCGTACAACCATATTTGAAGCAGAAGGCTTGGTCACTTTCATTTCATCGGCTAAATCTGTAATTCGTATCCCTTCAGGAAAGGCTTGAACGACACGCAAATAGTCGAACTCATTAAAGCTCAACAGCGACAAAGGATCTTCTTTTCCATAAATACGCCAAGCTTTAGAACAAAATCGTTCAAGCTCAATCAGGCTAGTTTCTAGATTCATAGGCAAGTCCACTTAGTTAGCCAAGCTAACAATATTAACGGCAGTTTAATTAACAAGCAATAAAAAAGCGCTGAATCAGCGCTTTTCTTTACGTAGGTTCAATAGTTCTATTGAGTTGGATTTGCCGCTTGCTGGGCTTTCGCTCTAGCGATGACTTGCGCTTGTAGATCTTCATAAATATTAGTCAATTCTAGTATTGCGTATCTATGCTCGACATACTCAAAAACATTGAATGAGATCGCAAGACGGTAGAATGAAATCGCTTTGGCGATATCCTGCTCTGAGTCACTTTGTTGGTAGCGCTTACCTAGATAGAAGTAAGCTTCCGTCAGGTGTTGGGCAAGCACGACTTTATCTCGTGTACTTTCGACAATTGCTTTGAATGCTTGCTTTTCAGAAATCTCACCCAAGGTAATCGCAACCATAATCCAACCCCACTTGTCATTGCGATTTTGGTAGCTCTGTTCAAGCTCTTGCCTAGCGATTTCCGGTGAAATCTCTGACTTAATTATATAGAGCCACAACGCGCTGAATGGATCACTCGGTTCTTGATTATAATGCTGCTGCATCTCTTCTAATGCGAGATCAAAACGACCACCATAATAGAGCGCAATGGCTCTGTTACGTGCCGCATAGCTATTATCTGGCGCCAACTCTAAAGCCGAATCAAAGGCATCGTAAGCCGCATCGAAATTGCGCTTTTCAGTAAAGTAGACACCCAGTAAGTTGAACAGATCCGCTTGCGCTGGATAAATAGCAAGAGACTGTTCGTAGTCTAATCTCGCTAGATTGCGTAAACCTACGCTGTCATAGTAGTTGCCGCGTTCATAGAGTATTTTAGCGCGTGTTTCATTAGGTAGATCTGTTCTGCCAAGTAGTTGGCTTAAACGTGCGATCTGAACCTCTTGCTGCAAGCTAGGCTGAAGCGCTTCTACCATAGGCGGCAGCACCCACTCAGCTTGTTGGTTCGATGTTGATGCACAGCCTGCTGTCACTAACAAGGCAAGGCTAAGCGTTGCGGTTTGAAACCATTTCACAAATAAATACTCCTGTTGCTAGGCTGCTACCTAGCGTCTTCCGCATAAAAAAAGGGAGCCTAATGCTCCCTTTATAACATGCTTTTAGCAAAATAGGCTAATTCGCAGAATCTGCCTATTCACTTAAATCGCATTATGCGTCAGTTGCTGGCTTCTCTTCTGAAGCTGCTTCTTCAGTCTTTTCAACTGCTTCTTTCATGCTTAGACGTACACGGCCTTGACGGTCAATCTCAAGAACTTTTACTTGAACTTCTTGACCTTCAGCTAGGTAGTCAGACACTTTCTCTACACGCTTGTCAGCGATTTGTGAGATGTGTACTAGACCATCTTTACCTGGCAGGATAGTTACGAATGCACCGAAGTCTGCTAGACGCGCTACTTTACCTGTGTAGATGCGACCTACTTCAACTTCTGCAGTGATCTCTTCGATACGACGGATTGCTTCTTTCGCAGCTGTACCTTCAGTTGCAGCAATCTTGATTGTACCGTCGTCTTCGATTTCGATAGTTGTACCTGTCTCTTCAGTTAGAGCACGGATAACTGCACCACCTTTACCGATAACGTCTTTGATCTTCTCAGCGCTGATCTTCATTGTGTGAATACGCGGAGCGAACTCAGAAATATCTTCACGAGCACCAGAGATTGCTTCATCCATCACAGATAGGATGTGCTTACGTGCACCTTGCGCTTGGTTAAGAGCAATCTGCATGATCTCTTTAGTGATACCTTCGATCTTGATATCCATCTGAAGTGCAGTAATACCAGTGTTAGTACCTGCTACTTTAAAGTCCATGTCACCTAGGTGGTCTTCGTCACCAAGGATGTCAGAAAGAACAACGAAATCGTCGCCTTCTTTAACAAGACCCATTGCGATACCCGCAACAGAAGACTTGATTGGCACACCAGCATCCATAAGAGCTAGAGATGTACCACATACAGAAGCCATTGATGAAGAACCGTTAGATTCAGTGATCTCCGATACAACACGTACTGTGTATGGGAACTCATCAACAGAAGGCATTACTGCAGCAATACCACGCTTAGCTAGTTTACCGTGGCCGATTTCACGACGCTTAGGAGAACCAACAAAACCTGTTTCACCAACACAGTATGGAGGGAAGTTGTAGTGTAGTAGGAAGTGATCTTTACGCTCACCAGTTAGCTCGTCGATGATTTGAGCATCGCGCTGCGTACCTAGAGTCGCAGTTACTAGAGCCTGAGTTTCACCACGAGTAAATAGTGATGAACCGTGAGTACGTGGAAGAACACCAGTACGTACGTCTAGCGCACGAACCATATCTTTTTCACGACCATCGATACGTGGGTTACCAGCGATGATGCTGCGACGTACCACTGTCTTCTCTAGATCGTGGAAGATAGTGTGGATTTCTTTGGTGTTTGCTTCTGGATCTTCAGCAAGCAGTACTTCGTTTACTTCACCAGCGATCTCGTGGATGCGGTCGTAACGAGCCATCTTCTCAGTGATTTGGTACGCTTCAACAAGTTTCGCTTCTGCTAGCTCAGCAATCTTGTTTACAAGCGCAGTGTTCTCTTCAGGAGCAACCCAATCCCAAGCAGGAGTAGCAACTTCAGCTTTGAATTCGTTGATTGCATTGATAACCGCTTGCTGTTGATCGTGGCCAAATACTACCGCAGAAAGCATCTCTTCTTCAGTTAGGTTGTCCGCTTCTGACTCAACCATAAGTACTGCAGATTCAGTACCCGCAACAACTAGGTCTAGCTTAGATGTTTCTAGCTCAGTGTTGCTTGGGTTAAGAACAAGTTGACCGTCGATGTGACCAACGCGCGCTGCACCGATAGGACCGTTGAACGGGATACCAGAGATAGCAAGTGCTGCTGAAGTACCGATCATTGTTGGGATATCTGGCTGTACGTCTGGGTTCACAGATACTACAGTTGCGATAACTTGTACTTCGTTTTTGAATGCATCTGGGAATAGAGGACGGATTGGACGGTCGATTAGACGAGCCGTTAGCGTCTCACCTTCAGAAGGACGGCCTTCACGCTTGAAGAAACCACCAGGGATTTTACCCGCTGCGTAAGTACGCTCTTGGTAGTTAACCGTTAGAGGGAAGAAGTCTTGACCTTCTACCGCTTCTTTTTTACCCACTACAGAAACGAATACTGCTGTATCGTCCATAGTAACCATTACTGCAGCCGTAGCTTGACGTGCGATAACGCCAGTCTCTAGAGTAACTGTGTGGTTACCGTACTGGAACGTTTTAACAACTGGTTTTTCGAACATTGTTATTCCTTTTGGGATAGCTCTGTTTAATAAGAGCAATTGTGTTAGCCCAAGGCATTACATGCTTAAACAGTCTAGAGTTTAGTTTGTAGCTCCCAATCGACCACTTACGACCGGAATCAAACGAGAAGCTAGAAACTAAATTCTATAACTGCATACGATGTAATTGTAATGCAATGAGCAAATAGAAAATGCCGATAGATTTCGGCCGCCGTAGTATAGCGGGATTAATTCGGTTTGGCTAAGCTATAGCAGCCAAAATAACTAACGGGCAACAAAAAAGGGGCTAAAAGCCCCTTTTTCGACAAACTGTTCTATGCAGCCGCTGATTAGCGACGTAGGCCTAGACGCTTGATTAGGTCTTGGTAACGAGAAAGGTTTTTGCCTTTCAGGTAGTCAAGAAGCTTACGACGGCTAGAAACCATGCGTAGAAGACCACGACGGCTGTGGTGATCGCCTTTGTGAGCTTTGAAGTGACCTTGTAGGTGGTTGATAGAAGCAGTCAGTAGAGCTACTTGTACTTCTGGTGAACCAGTGTCGCCTTCAGAGCGCGCGTATTCTGCAACGATTGCTGCTTTAGTTTCTGCATTCAGAGACATAATTCTCTCCTAAATAAGAGTAGGTTGATATTTGTGTCAGCCAATCTCTGATTCAGCCGACACGAGAAGCGCGAATTATAGGGGATGTACACAGGTTAAGCAATAGGTATTTGAAAGGAAGCGAGAGTCTAGAATAGAGAGGCGAGAATCGAGAGAGTTTCCTATCAACACTTTCTAAACTAAGGCTCATCTATCTACCACCAAGTACGCACCTCTCGAAGGGCGAAGCCCGATCTCGACTCTCAAGCGAAGCGCTCCCGAAGGACGAAGTCCGTTCCGTTATTGCCCTTTTCTGTTACACTTAGCCTATCTAAACCTACCTATTTGAATTAACAGGATTCCTTATGAAAATCGGCATCATCGGTGCAATGGAGCAAGAAGTCTCTATTCTTAAGCAAGCTATTGAAAACTGCCAAGAAGTCTCTAAAGCGGGTTGTACTTTCTACGCGGGTCAGCTTAATGGTGTAGAGGTTGTACTCCTTCAATCAGGTATCGGTAAAGTTGCTGCTGCGGTAGGTACGACGATTCTACTTGACGAATACAAGCCTGATGTCGTGATTAACACAGGTTCTGCAGGTGGCTTTGACTCTAGCCTAAACCTTGGCGACGTTGTTATTTCAACTGAAGTTCGTCACCACGATGCAGACGTCACAGCATTTGGTTATGAAATGGGACAGATGGCACAGCAACCAGCGGCTTTCATGGCAGATGAAAAACTGATGGATGTGGCTGAAAAAGCACTGGCGCAAATGGAAGACAAACACGCGGTACGAGGACTAATCTGTACTGGTGATGCATTTGTAGCAAGCGCGGAGCGCCAAGCCTTCATTCGCAAACACTTCCCTTCGGTTATCGCCGTTGAAATGGAAGCTTCAGCTATCGCTCAAACCTGTCACCAATTCAAGGTCCCATTCGTTGTCGTACGTGCTATCTCTGACGTAGCCGACAAAGAAGCAGGCATGAGCTTTGATGAGTTCCTACCGCTAGCTGCTAAGAGTTCATCTGAGATGGTGGTAAAAATGGTTGACCTGCTGAAGTAAGCTGAAGCGATATCATGGAAGATATTTTCAATCAATTTTACTCGAATGGCGCGCTCCTCGTATTGTGGGGCGCATTGTTATTTCATCTAATCCTACCTTTCCCACGTGAGGCACATCCCGCCATCTTGTGGCATAAGTTTGCTGAGCAGTTAGCGGACAAGGTCAACGTTAATTCCAATTATTCGCAAAGCATTATCTCTGGCACTCTAGCTTGGTTATTAATGCTATTTCCAATGCTCGCTGTCTTGATTGCACTAAAACCGCTGGTTTGGCAGCCAGAACTGTTCGAATTGGCCTTTTTACTGCTCGCGATTGATTGGCGTAATACCGACAAATTTACCGCCCAATTTGTCGCTGCGATGGCTCGCGAAGATAAAGAGCATGCCAAAATGCTCATAAAGCCACTCATCAATCGCTCGACCGCGCCTTTATCAATATTAGGGCTAGGTAAAGCGGGCGCAGAAACTCTGATCATGTCTTACGGCCGCAATGTCGTCGGCGTGCTGTTTTGGTATGCCATTGGCGGTGGTATCGGAGCTTTCATGTATCGCATGAGTGTAGAGTTGGCTCGGGCATGGTCACCAAGCAGACAACGCTTTTCACCATTTGGTATTCCCGCAATTCGTGCGGTGGCAGTATTAGACTTTATCCCACTTAGGCTGTTTGCCATCATGATCACCTTAGGTCATAGGGCGCAAGCAACCGCTCAACTAATTCAAGAACAAGCCAAGTCGTGGCCTCTTCCTGGACCTGCCTGGCTATTGGTTTCCGTCGGTGCCAAGCTTGAACTTTCACTCGGCGGTCCGGCGATTTATGACGGTCACAAAGCGGTACGTGCTAAACTTGGTGGTCGCATTGCACCATCAGCCATTCATATTGCTCAGGTACAAAAAACTCTGGCGTGGCGAATGTTCGCTTGGATTATTATCCAAAGCCTTATCATGGGCTTAATCTATCAAGGAATCTAAATGCGTCTCACCTTATTGCTCCTGACGGCTTTTGTTTCTCACTTTGCAGTATCAGCTCCTGCAGAGCGCGTTATCAGCTTGGCACCACACGCAACAGAACTTGCGTTTGCCGCAGGGCTTGGAGACAAACTCGTCGCCGTCAGTGAACGAAGTGATTACCCGGAACAAGCGCAAAAAATAGAAAAAGTCGCGAACTATCAAGGGATCAAGATCGAACGTATCATCGCCCTACAACCGGATCTCATTATCGCGTGGCCTTCTGGTAACCCAAATGGAGAGCTCGACAAGCTTAAGCAATTTGGCCTCAACATTTACTACTCTCAAACCCACTCACTAGAAGATATTGCCGCTAACATTGAGCAGCTAAGCAAATATGCAGAAGATCCGAATGTCGGAAGAAAGAACGCTCAGGAGTTTAGAAATCAGCTAGCCGAACTCAAAAATCGTTACGATACAGAGTCTAAAGTTCGTTACTTCTACCAACTGAGTGAGCAGCCTATTATCACTTTAGCGCAAGGCAAATGGCCTAGTGAAGTGTTTTCATTCTGTGGCGGTGAAAATATCTTTGAGAGCAGTGCTGCGCCTTACCCTCAAGTAGGAAAAGAGCAAGTCATCTTACAAAACCCGGAGGTGATGTTTACTTCTCAGCATGCCATCGCCAATGGCAATATTTGGGCGCAGTGGAGTGAGCAACTTTCGGCGGTAAAGAACAACTATATCTGGTCTTTAAATTCAGACTGGATAAATCGCCCAACGCCAAGAACGCTCAAAGCTATCGAGCAAGTTTGTGAGCATTTCGAAACAGTAAGGCGAAATCGCTAACGGTTAAACGATGAGATCTCGTACAATCTCTCTTCGTTTTCTGTTCCCTTTTTTAAGTAAGAGATTTTAGTGTCATGGATTCCATGCTGCTTTATGTCGTCGACTTGTTCGGTACGGCTATTTTTGCAATTTCAGGTGTTCTATTAGCGGGTCGATTAAAAATGGACCCTTTTGGTGTTGCTGTACTTGGTAGTGTCACCGCTATAGGCGGAGGCACCATCCGTGATATGGCCTTGGGCGCGACGCCGGTTTTCTGGATCACCGATACCAACTATTTATGGACCATCCTGATTACTTGCTTACTCACCATGCTTATCGTCAGAAGACCTAAACGTCTCGCATGGTGGATATTACCTGTCTGTGATGCAATAGGTCTCGCGGTGTTTGTCGGCATTGGTGTTGAAAAGACCATGGCTTATCAAGACTCAGCCCTTGTAGCGATCATTATGGGTGTAATAACAGGCTGCGGTGGCGGTATTATCCGTGACGTACTTGCCCGTGAAGTACCAATGGTTCTTAGAAGTGAAGTGTACGCGACCGCATGTATCATTGGTGGCGCATTCCACACCACCGCTTTAGCCATGGGTCACAGTAGCGATAGCGCATTTCTCGCAGGTGTAGCCTCGACTCTACTCATTAGACTTGGCGCCATTCGCTGGCACTTGTCACTGCCGACGTTTGCTTTGAATCGATAGCGAGAAGCGAGAAGCGAGAAAAGATCGAGGATTGGCACTAAGTGTCAATCCTTTTTATTTAGGAACGCTTCGCTATGGATTCGGGATGTGGGAACGAAAAACTCTCGAAGGACGAAGTCCGTTCCCGATTCTCGCGGGCGCAGCCCGATCTCAAAACGAAGCGTTCAAAAAAAGAAAGGCCGCCTAAGCGACCTTTCTAATCTTCCATTGTTTAGGATTACTTCTGCACTCGACGCAGTACTTGTTTTAGCAAGTCAAAGTCGTTCGCTAGGTCTTCAGATAGAAGCTCCATTGCTGCATGCTTAGCAAGTGGTCCTGGTAATTCGATATCTGAACCTAGAATATCATCGACTACTTCTTTGAACTTAGCTGGGTGAGCGGTACATAGGAAAAGACCCGTCTCACCTTCTTGAAGCTGCTCGTCTAGAACGCGGTAAGCGATCGCGCCGTGTGGCTCACACAGATAGCCTTGCTCATGCAGCTCTTTGACTGATTCAGCACTTTGCGCATCAGTAACAGCACCCTTACCAAGCGTCTCTAAGCCCCACTCTTTTACGCGGCATAGCTCTTCAATACGCGGCCAGTTGTTTGGTTGACTAACATCCATCGCATTCGATGTTGTCGCCACTGTTGGCTTAGGATCCCACTTACCAGTTTCTAGGTAGCGTGGCACAGTGTCATTGGCATTAGTCGCCGCAATGAAACGTTTGATTGGCAAACCCAGTGCTTTAGCCAATAGACCCGCAGTTAAGTTACCGAAGTTGCCACTTGGTACAGAAACAACAAGATTCTCACGCTGCTCTTTGCTTAGCTGTGAAGCCGCTTCAAAGTAGTAACAGATTTGCGCCATTAGACGTGAGATGTTGATCGAGTTCGCTGAGTTAAGGCCAATCTCTTCACGCAGTGCCGCATCATCAAATGCTTGCTTAACCAAAGCCTGACAAGCGTCAAAGTCACCATCAATGGCTACTGTGTGAATGTTCTTACCAAGCGTACAGAACAGCTTTTCTTGTAGCGGGCTGATCTTACCTTTTGGATATAGGATAACGACATTGATGTCTTCCATTCCATAGAAGGCATGAGCCACTGCTGCACCCGTATCACCCGAAGTTGCGGTTAGGATGGTGATTTTACCGCCATCAGAAACAGCCGCGAGTGACTGCGCCATAAAACGACCACCAAAGTCTTTAAACGCTAATGTCGGACCATGGAATAACTCTAGCGCGTATACGCCCTCTTTAACTTTGTTAATTGGAGCTGGGAATTGGAAAGCAGCATCCACTAGCGAGTTCACTTTCTCTTCCGCAAGTTCATCACCGATTAACGCAGAAAGAATCTTTGTACTACGTGAAACAAAATCTTCTGCTAACAGGGCATCGATATCATCGAACTTAGGCAACTCTTGTGGAAAAAAAAGGCCTTGGTTACGACCTAACCCTTGGCGAACGGCTTGGCCAAAGGATACTTGTTCATCATTTTCTTTTATGTTGTACAGCTTCATAGCTCACTTCCTGTTACGTTCGAACCTTGTTTGTTGAGGCGACAAACATGGACGAATCCCTCTTCATTTTGTACGTAGTTCTGTTCAAGCCAGCGAGCAACTCGCTCAGCGACATCTTTATCTTTACAAATACTAAATAGTGTTGGGCCACTACCAGAAATACCAGTAGCCAAAGCCCCGGCTGTAGCTGCATATTTACGTGCATCAGCAAAGCCTGGTAGCAGTTTCTCACGATACGGTTCAGCGATCACGTCTTTGATCATCTTCGCTGCCAATTCAGGTTGATTTGAATGACAAGCATGGATAAAGCCAGCAAGGTGACGACCGTGAGCAATGATGTCTTGACGGCGATATTGAGAAGGCAAGATCTCACGCGCTTCAGCGGTTGAAACCTTGATCCCTGGATACGCCATTACCCAGTACCAATCGTCAAAGCATGGCACTTCTTGGCTAATAATCCCAAGCTCTTCTAGCATAAGCTGAACGCCACCTAAGTAACATGGCGCAACGTTATCATAGTGGATGCCACCAGAAATTTGGCCTTCCATTTCACCCATGAGTGCGAGCAGTTCAGTCTCATTTAACGGCTCACCATGAAAACGGTTTAGTGCATCAAGCGCGGCAACAATCGAACAGGCACTAGAACCTAATCCAGAGCCGATTGGCATGTTCTTTTCTAACGTCATTTCCAACGCCAGCAGGGCTTCACCTTTTTTGTCTAGCTCTCTGGCAAATACTCGCCAGCAGTCATAAACGATATTTTCTTTTGGATCAGCAGGCAGCTTAGAAACAAAGTTACCTGCTGTTTTCAAACTGAATGGTTCGCTACCTGATTTCACTAAAACTCGATCACCGAGCAGAGTGCCATCAATTGGGGACACAGCCGCCCCCAACACGTCGAAACCGACACTAACATTACCAATTGATGCTGGAGCGTAAACTGCTACATCCATACCACGGCTCATATTCTAAACTCCTAGCTTCCAACCTAATGTACGCATCACGTCTGAGAAAACGCCTGCCGCTGTTACTTCAGTACCCGCACCGTAACCGCGTAATACAAGCGGAATTGGTTGGTAGTAGCGGCTGTAGAATGCCAGTGCGTTCTCACCATCTTTAATCTTAAACATTGGATCATTTTCATCTACTGCGGCAATGCTAACGCGGCACTGGCCATCTGCAATTTCACCCACATAACGCAGTACTTTGCCCTCTTCAGCGGCTTGAGCAGATTGCTCCTTAAAGTAAGCGTCCGCTTCTGGAAGGCGAGCCATAAACTCTTCTACGCTGCCTGAATCATCAAAGCCAGGTGGCAATGCTTGATCGACGATCACATCTTCAAGCTCAAGGTTCATACCCGCTTCACGAGCAAGAATAAGTAGCTTACGCGCTACATCCATACCTGAAAGGTCATCACGTGGGTCAGGCTCTGTAAAGCCATTGTCTTTGGCAATGTTGGTCGCTTGGCTTAGCGTCATACCTTCATCAAGCTTGCCGAAGATGTAAGAGAGTGAACCAGATAAAATGCCACTAAAGCGTTCAAGTTCATCACCTGCAGAAATAAGGTTCTGTAGGTTTTCGATAACTGGTAGACCAGCACCTACCGTTGTTTCGTACATCAATTTGCGGCGAGAGCTACGCGCAACATCGCGCAATTGGTGGTAGTAAGCCATGCTCGACGTATTGGCTTTCTTGTTTGGTGTGACAACGTGGAAGCCTGCTGCCAAGAAATCTGCGTACTGATTGGCGATAGATTCACTTGAAGTACAATCCACCAGCACAGGGTTGATGATGTGGTTACGTTGAACAAGAGAGATCAAGCGAGCCAAAGTAAACTCTTCGGAAGCATCTTTCATGCGATCGCGCCAATGATCGAGCGGTAGCCCTTCACTATCTAGTAGTAGCCCCTTGCTGTTTGCTAGGCCACATACTCGAAGGATAATGCCTTTTTCTGCTAATTTAGCTTGCTGACGTTGAATCTGATCCAACAGCTCACCGCCGACACCACCGACACCAACAACAAACACATCGAGGAAGTGTTTCGAGTTAAATAGATTCTCATGACACGCCTTGATCGCTTCAGAGATCTTATCTTCCGGAATCACCGCTGAGATCGCACGCTCCGAAGAACCTTGTGCAATAGCGACAATGTTGACGTTCACTTCTGCTAGAGAAGAGAAGAATTGCGAAGCCACACCACGTGATGTGCGCATGCCGTCACCCACTAGCGTTACGATAGCCACGTCACTGATAAATTCGACAGGCTCTAGTAGACCATCTTTAAGCTCAAGTTCGAAAGTCTCGCTCAGTGCTTGCTCAGCAATTTCTTTGTCTTGTGCTTCAATACAAAAACTGATGCTGTATTCAGAAGAAGACTGAGTAATCAGCACAATAGAGACACCTGCCGAAGACATTGCACCGAACACTCGGCTCGCCATGCCAACCATGCCTTTCATACCTGGGCCAGACACGTTAACCATCGTTAGGTCGCTAAGCGTCGTGATCCCTTTAATCGCTAGATTGTCTTCACCTGTATCTTGACCGATTAAAGTACCCGCGCCTTGTGGGTTAAAGCTGTTTTTAATCAAACAAGGAATGTGGAACTGAGCGATAGGCGCAATGGTTTTAGGGTGCAGAACGGAAGCACCAAAGTAAGAGAGCTCCATTGCCTCTTGGTAACTGAGCGATTTAAGTAGACGCGCATCATCGACTAGGCGAGGGTCACAGTTGTAGACGCCATCTACGTCAGTCCAAATCTCACAGCAATCGGCGCGCAGACATGCAGCCAATACTGCCGCTGAGTAATCTGAGCCGTTTCGACCTAGCGTGACTAATTCGCCATCTTCATTACCCGCAGTAAAACCAGGCATGATGTTAACGTGACCTTGAGGAAGAGGGTTTTGACGGAAGTTTTGCGTTGAAACTTCAACATCAACCATCGCTTCTAAATGCTCACCGCGAGCAAATAGGTACTGAACAGGATCAATCAGGCTTGCCGCTTGCCCTTTCGCTTCTAATACCGCCTTCATTAGTTGGATAGAAACGCGCTCACCTTTACTGATAATGCGAGCATTAACGTTGTCTGGGCACATGCCTAAAAGGTTGATGCCATGAACGAACTGACGTAACTGAGTTAGAGAAGTTTTAACTTGGTTGTCGTAACCACTGCCATCAATGTTTGGCAGCACTTGTTTGATATCTTGGAAAAGGTCGCGGAAAGAATCTTCGAGCTCAGCAATTTGTAGCTCAGCCTCACCATTTTTTAACGCGCCTTCAATCACAGAAACTAACTTATTGGTGGTTTTACCCGGTGCTGAAAGCACAACCGCCACTTCTTCTTGCTGGGCATTATTAGCAATGATATCTGCCGCTCTTAAAAAACGATCAGCATCCGCTAATGATGAACCTCCAAACTTTAAAACTCGCATCCCTTCCTCCAAATAGGTCATAAATTGGCATAAAAAAAGGCCTGTATCTGGTGGGATACAGGCCTTTTTCTAAAATTTCTTTCGCTTAGCAGCCTGCCCCAACAATAGCGATGTCGGTAATAATAATGGTTGTGGTCATTACTAGGCGTTGGTGCTGCATATTCTTAATTATCTTTACGATGTGTGTTTGCTTACCTATACGTTTACCTTATTTTTCCTGCTCCCGTCAACGAAAAGTTACTATTTTTTGTTCACACTCAGGCTCACTCGCATTCACAACATCTCATCATGTTAATCATCGATTGCAACAATCAATGAAACCATTAGCACATATCATAATAACTAATTGCTATATAAAACTTGCAACTAGTTCGTTCGTTTTATGCTTTAATTAGTTTTGCAGTGGAAAGCAGACAATAACAAAGGAGTGGCATATGAAAATAATACTAAGCCTATCAGCGCTACTATGTGCCTGCCCGTTGTTTGCAACCGAACTGCCTCCCTTACCTTCTCAGCAATCCACTTCGCCACATAAGATCTTTTTATCGACTGAAAACGATCAGTATGATTTTGATTCTTGGAAAATTGATGGTGGCTACTCTTACAATCTCTTCGACAAAGTCGATCTTTATGTCGGGGCGCGACTTAACAACAGCGATAAAATTAACGAGACTGGTTTTTTAAGTGGTGTGAGTTATCAATTGACACCAAGAGTCTCGGTACAAAGTACCTTGCACTCTTACAGCGATGAGACCTTATCAGAAGGAAAAGAATCCAGTATTGCGGCCGAGGTATCAAGCCGAATGAAACTCACAGACAATTTAGATGTGCATGCCACTCTCGACTACCAAGAGTGGCAAAAAGGGGTTGAAGTAGGGCTAGGTTTTAGGTTCTAGCTCCAATCTAGCAGTTCGGTGGACATCAAGACGCCATTCCAATCCGCATAAATATAATCGCCCGGTTGAATCATCTGGTTATGTATTGTCAGTGTGACATTCACTTCCCCAGCACCACGTTTCTCTGTCTTAAATGGACAAGTCCCCAAGGCTTTAATACCCAACTCCATTTCGGCCATCATGCCGACATCTCGAACGGCACCATTGACGATCACACCTTCCCAGTTATTATCGATAGCCAAGATCGCCAGTTGATCGCCTAACAAGGCTTTCTGGCAAGAGCCATGTCCATCGACAACCAGTACTTTTCCCGTACCATCTTGGCTCAGCATTTCTCTAACTTTTGAATTATCGTGATAGCAGCGCACCGTGACAATTTCACCGTAAAAGGCAAACTTTTGACCAAAGCTGTGTAGAGGTAACTCTAGCAGAGTGACCTTATCTTCATGCTTATCACAAATATCAGGGGTTATATCTTTCATTTTTCCTCCATGAACTTCCAAAATTAAAAATCGAATCCTATCGACAGCGGCTGCGCCAATTGCCTAGCGCGACCTTGCTTTGTTCTTCTAAGCAGGAAAGGAGAAATAGCCTCTCTCCTTCGACATAATAGATGGCGTTTTGTTGGTATTTTCGCCCTAACTCTAACGCCTCGTGTTGGCTAATTTGAACAGCAAAACTCTCTTCAAACCAAGTAAAATCCTTATTGCCCACTTGGACACCACACCAACAAGTATGGCTCACTTCTTGAGCTAAGTGTTGATTATTTCTGTCATTATCACTTTTTGACAGCCAAATACTTTTCGGGTTCCAAGCTGTAATAATAGCAAACTGGCTGCACATTAGTTGTCGCTCAAAACGAAAGTAAGGATCGCAGTAGGCTTGCCAGAGGTCAGAATCAATTGCCATAAAACCACAAGTTATACATTTAATAGATACTATTAATATTTGTTACATTCTAACTCTTGATATAAATCAACAAAGTGATTGGAATTAACATTTCTACGTTGTTAGCATGCTGTTAACATTATAGAATCCGCCTCAAAGACTAGTAGAATGTAGAGGATTAGGGACCTCTTCAGCGTAGAAAAGCAGCACCAAGGATGGCGGGCGATCAAAGAGAGTGTATTTTTACAGTCTTTGGTTTATTATCAACATCACATTACCTGTATGTTATGTTTTTGCCTAGAATTTATTCTATTAGCACAAATTTTTCACAAGTTTAGGTACCGCCAATGCAAACCCCGCACATTCTTATTGTTGAAGATGAGCAAGTAACTCGTAACACTCTAAAGAGTATTTTTGAAGCAGAGGGATACGCTGTTTTTGAGGCCAGTGACGGTGAAGAGATGCACCAGGTGCTGTCTGATAACCAAGTGAACTTGGTCATTATGGACATCAACCTACCAGGCAAGAATGGTCTACTGCTCGCTCGCGAACTGCGTGAGCAAGCTAACGTTGCACTAATGTTCTTAACAGGCCGTGACAATGAAGTTGATAAGATTCTTGGTCTAGAAATTGGTGCTGACGATTACATCACCAAACCGTTTAACCCACGTGAACTGACTATCCGTGCTCGCAACCTACTGAATCGCTCGATGAATTCAAGCGCAGTTAGCGAAGAAAAGCGCAGCGTAGAGAAATACGAGTTCAATGGTTGGGTACTTGATATCAACAGTCGCTCACTGGTTAGCCCAAGCGGCGATGGCTACAAGCTACCGCGTTCTGAGTTCCGTGCTCTACTTCACTTCTGTGAAAACCCAGGCAAAATTCAGACACGTGCAGACCTGCTGAAGAAAATGACAGGTCGCGAACTTAAGCCACACGACCGTACTGTTGACGTAACGATTCGTCGTATTCGTAAGCACTTTGAATCAGTTTCTGGTACACCAGAAATCATTGCAACGATTCACGGTGAAGGCTACCGCTTCTGTGGTGATCTAGAAGAGTAATCGACTCTTTATCAAAAAAATGGAGCCAATCGGCTCCATTTTTGTATGTATTGGATATAAAAATGCTCGCTATTTAGCGAGCATTTTTCATTCGTTGTTAGGGTCTATTGACCTTCGGTTAGCCGCGGCCACCTTTGATAGCATCGATGATCTCAGTCGTTGAACAACCATCTTCAAAGTTAAGCACTTTAACTTCACCACCATTAGCGATCACTTCTTTACCACCCGCAATCTCTTCAGGTTTGTAGTCTCCGCCTTTTACTAGCAAGTCAGGTAGAACTTCAGAGATCAAGCGCTGCGGTGTATCTTCACCGAAAGGCACCACCCAATCAACCGCACCAAGACCAGCTAATACTGCCATACGACGATCAGTAGGGTTCACCGGGCGGCCTGGGCCTTTAAGGCGTTTCACTGATTCATCAGTATTAACAGCAACAATCAAGCGGTCGCCTAGCTCAGCAGCGTGGTTTAGGTAAGAAACATGGCCTGCGTGAAGAATATCAAAACAGCCATTGGTCATGACAACCTTCTCGCCTTTCGACTGTGCTTTCTTAACCGCTTCAATCAGCGCCTGCTCCCCAATCACACCAAAGTCAGTATCTTGGCTACCATGTACCGCTTCAGCAAGTTCAATGGTTGAAACGGTTGATGTACCTAGCTTACCAACAACAACACCAGCGGCAGCATTGGCAAGTGCACAAGCTTGATCCAACGGTTTACCCGCTGCGACAGAGGCAGCCAGTACCGAAATAACCGTATCACCCGCACCCGTTACGTCGTAGACTTCTTTCGCTTGAGTTGGAAGGTGGAAAGGTTCTTGACCACGGCGTAGTAGTGTCATGCCATGTTCACTACGAGTCACCAGTAGTGCTTCGAAGTCAAATTCTTCAATCAGTGCTAAGCCTTTCTCGACTAGCTCTTCATCTGTTTTTACTTTACCAACCACATGCTCAAATTCCGCCATGTTTGGTGTCAGTAGCGTCGCACCACGGTAACGTTCAAAGTCTGCACCTTTCGGGTCGATGAATACCGGCACTTTAGCGGCGCGTGCTTTTTGGATGAACTGCTGAACATGCTCTAGTGCACCTTTAGCGTAATCAGATAGCACCACTGACTTCACTTTTGGTAGCGCTTGTTCCATACGATCGAGAATCAGCTCAGCATCAACGTTTTCAAATTTGTCTTCAAAGTCTAAACGAATCAGTTGCTGACCACGGCTTAATACACGTAGCTTAGTAATCGTTGGGTAGTTTGGCAGTCCAACAAAGTCACATTTCACTTTTAGAGCAGAAAGCGTCTCGTTAAGTACTTTGGCAGGTTCATCAATCCCTGTTAAACCAACAATATGAGCATGACCACCAAGAGAGGCGATATTCATCGCAACGTTGGCAGCACCACCAGGACGCTCTTCATTGTTTTCTACTTTTACTACAGGTACTGGTGCTTCTGGTGAAATACGCCCCGTCGGCCCATACCAATAGCGATCTAACATCACGTCGCCGATAATAAGCACGCCAGAATCGCTGTAGTTCGGTAGGATTGGCTTCATTGTGGTTCTCCAAATTCTAATTCGGGCAAGAGTTTAACATAAAGGATCGACGTTATTCTAACCACTCGTGCCATAGCTTAGTCACAAGCTCACGCTCTTTGAGTAATTTTTCATCTGCCACATCGGCATCAAGGCTTAATAAGTTGCGATGGTGGATCTGATCTCGCATTGTCGTGTAGGCATGAGTGAGCGCCATCGCAGCTCCTTCATCCATAATGCCTTGTGCCATCATGCTTTCAAATATACGTACATTGTCACTCCAACGAGTAAGCTTAGGCTTTTGATGACTGTAGCGTAAGACAAGGTATTGAGCTAAAAATTCAACGTCGGTGATACCACCCGGATCTTGTTTAAGCATAAAGCGCCCTGCTTTCTTGCCGCCCAAGTGATCTCGCATTTTGACTCGCATTTCAGAGACATCTTTAACCAGTTTAGCTTCGTCACGCTCTAGACAGAGAATATCGTGGCGTGTTTGTGCAAAAGCTTGCTGCAGGGGAGCATCTCCGTAAATCATCCGCGCCCGAACAAGTGCCTGATGCTCCCAAGTCCAAGCCTCATCACGCTGATACTCATCAAACGCGTCAGTAGGGCTTACCAATAAGCCAGAAGCGCCAGAAGGGCGTAAGCGAGTGTCGACTTCATACAGTATCCCTGATGCGGTTCGCGTAGAGAAGATATGAATCACGCGTTGCGCTAAGCGTAAGTAGAACTGGCGGCCATCAATCTCTTTTTTACCATCGGTATAAACGTGGACCGGACAGTCATGCATAAAGACGATATCTAAGTCTGAGTTATAGCCGAGCTCCCAGCCTCCCACTTTACCGTAGCCCACTACTGCAAAGCCTTTGCCATCGCGCTCTTTAATATGAGTCGGCTCACCATATTTCTCTGTCATCTGCAGCCAAGCTTGGCTCACTACCGACTCAACGATCGCTTCTGCGAGATAAGTTAAGTGATCACTCACTTTCATTACAGGTAAAACACCCGCAATATCTGCGGCAGCAATTCTTAAGATACAGATCTGCTTAAACTGGCGTAGCGCCTCCATCTGCTGCTCCATATCATCTTCTGGGATGCGAGCAAGGAAGTCACGCAGTTCCGTGCGATAACTTTCAAGTGGAACTGGGTTATATAGCTGCTGCGGGTCAATAAGCTCATCAAGCAAGATTGGATAACGACCCAGTTGCTCAGAAATCATCGGGCTTGCGGTACACAAACGAACTAGCTGGACTAGAGCCGCTTGGTGCTCATCAAGTAGCTCCAAATAGGTGGTTCGAGTGACAATCTTATGCAGTAAATGCAACACGCGCGGCAGGCCAAACTTAGCATCTTGATGGCTATAGATGGCCGAGAAGATCTTCGGCATCAGCTTGTTAAGCACTTCACGGCCACGGGGGCCAAGGGTTTTCTTAGCCAAATCTTGCTTAAATTGGATAATGGTTTGCGCCATTTGCTGTGGATCATCGGCTTGAATATCATGCTCTAAGATATGCTCTATCACATCTTGCTTAGCCGCCATATCCCACAGCTCGGTAAAGTGCTTGGCAATGTCCTGCTGCTCTTCCTCTTCTTCACCGATCAATGTGGCAAAAACGGCATGAACATTGGCCATATGCTGTTGCACTTCAGCAATAAGATCTTGCCACTGGCTATAGCCCATCGCCACCGCTAGCTGAAGCTGTTCGGTATCCGATTCTGGCAAGGTCTGTGTTTGCTTATCTGCCATTGCCTGCAGTAAGTTTTCTAAGCGACGTAAAAACTTATACGCATTACGTAAGTGCTCTGTTTCTTCGGCATTAAGCTGTTCTAACTCTTCAATCGCATCAAGTGTATCTAACAAGCCACGTTGACGTAAGCTCGGTTCGCGGCCACCGCGGATAAGCTGGAACACTTGAGCAATAAATTCAATTTCACGTATACCACCCGCGCCAAGCTTAATATTGTTGCTTAGCCCACGGCGACGCACTTCGCTACTGATCATCGATTTCATACGGCGCAAAGATTGAATCGCACTAAAATCGATGTAGCGACGGAAGACGAAAGGGCGCAGCATTTGACGCAGCTCTTGGTATTCAGGGTACATCTCGCGTCCCATCACACGCGCTTTGATCATCGCATAACGTTCCCAATCGCGCCCTTGCTCTTGGTAGTAATCTTCTAGTGCCGCGTAACTCATCACCAGTGGCCCGCTATCTCCAAACGGGCGCAGGCGCATATCGACTCGGTAACAGAAACCATCGAAAGTCTGCTGATCGAGCGCTTTAATGATTCTCTGACCTAGTCGAGTAAAAAATTGAGCATTAGCGATACTGCGACGAGCACCTTGAGTTTCACCGTTTTCTGGATAGGTAAAGATCAGATCGATATCCGATGAGAAGTTGAGCTCACCACCACCGAGTTTACCCATACCAATAATTAGCATAGGTTGCGCTTCACCTTGCGCATTGGTCGGTGTACCCCACAACTCGCAACACACTTTGTACTGCCATTGGTAGGTTTCAAAAATCATCGCTTCCGCAAGCTGTGACAGATGCTCTAGACTCTGCTCTAATGACCATGACGCCGTAAAATCTCGCCAGGCAATGTAAGTCATCTCTCGGTTGCGAAACTGCCTTAACACACGATGACCCTGCATTTCATCACTACACGATTCAAGTAGCTGTGATAATCGTTGTCGGTACTGTTCGCAACGTGACTCTTCAGCCAACATGGCTGGAAGTGCTTGCACCAGTTCTTCATCGCTACTTAAAGTCTGGCTAATAAACTTACTCAAGCCAGTCACATAACCAAGCTGTTCTTTTAGATCCGTTGACCAGCTATTCAACGCTTGAGAGGTAGAGAGTGATTCCAGAGCAGAGTGAGAAATTGCAGTAAGACTTTCGGGCAGTTGCATGATTCTTCCTTGTAGAAAAATACCAATCGAGAGAAGAGTAACCCCTTATTTATACCAATAAAAAACGCCCACTAGTAGCCAGTGAGCGTTTATAAGGAGTAAGTTGAGAAGCTAGACTTTAAATGAAGTGATCTTCTTATCTAACTCTTCCGCGTTTTGCTGCATAATTTCCGACGTTTCAAGTAGCTCAGAAACCACTGTAACCGAGGCTTCAACTAACTCACGAACATTGGTTAGGTTTTGGTTCATTTCACCAGCCACACTACTTTGTTGGCCTGCTGCGGTTGCGATTTGGAAGTTCATATCATTGATCTGGTTTACTTGACCAACAATGCCATCCAGTTCGCTGCCTGCATTAGTAACAAGTTCTACCCCTTCTGCCGCTTCTACTACGCTTTTCTCCATCAACTCAACTGCTGAGTTTGCGCTCGACTGTAGCTGAGTGATCATCTCTTGAATTTCTACGGTTGCTTGCTGAGTTCGCTGTGCAAGGTTACGCACTTCATCAGCCACCACAGCAAAGCCGCGACCAGCTTCACCCGCTCGGGCAGCCTCAATAGCGGCATTCAAAGCCAATAGGTTAGTTTGCTCTGAAATACCTTGAATGGTGCCTACCACGCTACCGATAGAGTCAACGCTCTCTTCAACTTGGTTCACCGCTTGAGCAGAAGCGGAAATATCTTGTGACAGCTCACTAATCTTAACCACTGTATCTTGAACAAAACGCTGACCGGTTGCTGCCTGCCCTGATGCACTTTCCGTCAATGTTGACGCGTTTTGTGCATGATCCGCGACGGTTTGCACTGTCGAGGTCATCTCACTCATCGCCGTTGCCAGTTGGTCGATCTCATTGAATTCTTCCTGTGCCGATTCTTTGGTTTCAGACATGCTAAGCGTCATCACCTCAGTCAGTCCCGCAAGCTCTTGAGAAGCATCCACCTGCAGTTTGATCATCTCTTGCAGCTGAACTCGCGTTTTTTCTAGCTCACGTGCGACATCACCGTACTCATCTTTGCATTCCATTTCGATTGGCACTGATAGGTCTTTCTCTGCCATGGTTTTAATCGAGTCGCTAAGGTATTGGGTCTGGCGCAGCATTACGCGTGCAGCAAATAACAGAAGGATAACGAAGACCACGATCATGATGACGGTTTGCCATACAACCTGGACTAAATAGGCTTCATAGTGCTGTTGTGCTACTTGCGCATTTTGTGTCGCTGCTAGCAATGCATCATAAAATGTACTCGCATCCCACAACTGCTTGCCGATGATCAATAACGTACTGAACACCATCAGCATTACCATTTTAGGAACAAGGCGAATATCCGTGATCACGCGTTCCCATGGCTTAAATGCCATCTTGGTCATTGTCCATTCTCCATTTCGTCAATTTTATCTTTGCAGCGCTTTGTACTAGAGTGAGCGTAACTGAGACCCAATCCTCTGGTTTCACTGCATTTTATTTATTTCGAGCCTCGTATGAATAGAGATAATATCAAAGACGATACAAAACCGATGAGCTTGCTATCACTAATCTTGTCTTTTATGGCGCTATTTGTGATCTCTGGCTTACTGTTTTTTCCATTGCGCGCTGAAACTCGACAAGTCCTTATCGGCCTCGACTTTATAATCTGTAGCATATTCCTACTGCAACTCGGTGTAGATTTGATCCGTTCTACAGATCGTGTGCAATTTATGAAACGCCACTGGATAGACTTTGTGGCAAGTATCCCGATGATTGAGCCTTTGCGCTATGCAAGGTTATTTTCAATTTTGCGAGTGATCTTAGTTATTCGCTCGAGCCGCAGCGTGATCAAGCAACTGCTCAAGAACAAGCATGAAACGACATTAGCGTCGATCTTATTGCTAATGGTGATCTTACTCACTGCGGGATCAAGCATGATGCTGTTTATTGAAGGCCACTCACCGGATGCCAATATTCGTGATGGTGGAGATGCGATGTGGTGGGCGCTAGTGACAATTTCAACGGTCGGTTATGGGGATCACTACCCCGTCACCAATGCAGGGCGAATTTTAGCGGCGGGGTTGATTATCTGTGGTGTAGGTTTGTTTGGTATGATTTCAGGCCTAGTTACCTCGATGATTACCTCCCCCTCTAAAGTACAGACCACTCGTTCGGAAAATAAAGAACGCTTGCTGCTTGAGTTAGTCGAAAAACAAAACCAAATACTTGAACGCTTAGATCGGCTGGAAAGAAATCAAGACAAACAAAAACGGGAACCCTGAGGTTCCCGTTATCAATTAATCTTGCCAGTATGGCTCGGCTTCGATACAGATGACTCGCGTCTGCTCCATCGCATGTAAAATTGAGCTTTCTTGCCTTGCTAACCAGCGCTCTAATTGCTCACGCTCTTCACCTTCAAGCTTCTCAACCAATTGTTCTAAGGTTTTTAGCTTAAGCAGATCATCAGTACCGTGCAGCAAATCACTCCACGGTAAGCGGAAACTATCGCGCTCATCAAAGTCAAACAGGCTCGCAAAACTCACCCCTGTATAAAGGTTACGCATCAAGCGGTATTGCTGCTCAATATAGTCGGCACTCGTTAAGCTTCTTTCTGGCGGAAACGCCTCCATCAACTCAGCCCAAGTACGATCCAATTGTTGAACGGAAAAGTGTTCAATATTAAGTGACATCTTCTCACGGGATTTTTCATCTAAGAAAGGCTGCCAACCGCGCGTCAGGATCCAACGACTCAGATCGAGCAACAGACCAGTGTAGCGCGCAGAATTAAGCAGCTCTAAAATCTGTTCGCGACTTGGTAGCTGCTCTTGCATAAGTTTGAGCTCACCAACAAGGAATTTGCGTGCATCTAATTTACGCAACGCATGGCCTTTATCATCTAGAAGGTCATCTAAATAGTCGTAGTCATGCAGCCATTCGAGATCTTGTTCTAACCATTTCAACTCCTGACGCAAGATAGCGCTGGCTCGACGAGGGACGACACCACCATAAACGGTCAAGATCTGACGAATAAAGCTGATCGAGTTTTTGATTTCATGAACCGCTTCAATAGAGTCACGCTCTGAAAAAATCTGCTCGTGGTAATGCCAATGAGATAGCGCATGCTCTAGAGAATTGATAAAGCAAGATTCAACCGTATCGCTTTTGTCAGTCTTAACCAAAGGCAGTGACTTAACTTCGTCACCTTGGTAATCCATCGCCAAACGGTAGCCCTTAGCCGCTTTACTTAAGTTGCCTAGGCGCATCCCACCTTGCTCAGAGAAACTTCTTGCCAATGTAAACAAGGCATCGGTTTGACCCGACTTCAACTCAAGCTCCACTTCACAAATAGGGTCTTCTTTACCATTTGCCTCCACTTTACCTTGGTCAAAGGCCACTTCAACTTGGCTGCCGTCAGGCATCCCAATCAACCATTGCTCACGGGTAAAGTTAGTGGCAAACAGTGGCTGTAGCTCAGCTTGTAACGTCGCTACATCTTTGCCTGCTGGCCAAATATCTAGAGGATGAAGGGTAAGCTCTGGGTCGTTGCTGTCGTGTTCAGCGTTGAATTCCGGTCTCTGATGTAGACCCGCCACCACGCGTCCGGCGGTTTTCACCGTTTGCACATAGACATCGTCAAAACGACGAATACG
Source organism: Vibrio sp. SCP2 (assembly GCF_059295395.1). Classification (NCBI taxonomy): domain Bacteria; kingdom Pseudomonadati; phylum Pseudomonadota; class Gammaproteobacteria; order Vibrionales; family Vibrionaceae; genus Vibrio; species Vibrio sp. SCP2. Next base: position 261,390 of record NZ_JCAFVV010000004.1, read on the forward strand.
AAGGCCAATATCGTGCTGACGCAACCATTGGTCAGGCGTATCGAAATAGGTGTTACCTAACTCTCGACAACTGTGCTGAAGTACTTTGGTTTCTGATATTTTCTGACGCAAAGTCTCTGAAAATTCGGGAGAAACAAAAAACTTCAGTTCTATCTCGGTTTCCATAGCTATACCTTTCAAAGCAGATAGAGACAGGATATTGCCAATTTTCTTACTCGGCAAGAAAGAAATATCGCGCTAATGATGATCTAAAACAGTTTTAATGAGTGATTTAATGGGTTAACATGCGCGCCTTTATAGCCATCGTTCAACATTTCGCCATGAAATGGTGTATGTTAGTTTTTAGGTTATATTAATTGGGTTGAATGACCATGCCAGTAAATACAATTATGGGGTTATTTGCAAAGTCCCCTATTAAACCTTTGCAGCGCCACGTTGTGTGTGTAAACGAATGTTGCTCGCATCTCGTTAACTTCTTTGAAGTAAGTTCAAAGGGTGACTGGGAGAAAGCATCAGAAATTCGTGCACAGATTTCTCACCTAGAGAAAGAAGCAGACGTACTAAAGCGCGAAATTCGTCTTAAACTTCCTCGCGGTTTGTTTATGCCAGTAGATCGTAGCGATATGCTTGAACTACTTACGCAGCAAGACAAACTAGCAAACCTTGCAAAAGACATTGCTGGCCGAGTATATGGCCGTCAATTGACTATCCCTGCACCTCTTCAAGAAAACTTCATTGCGTACGTAAAACGTTGTTTAGACGCAGCAGAACAAGCGCAGAAAGTTATCAATGAGCTTGATGAGTTATTGGAAACTGGATTTAAAGGCCGTGAAGTAACACTTGTGGCTGAAATGATCCACCAACTGGATGTGATTGAGGACGACACGGACGCGATGCAGATTCAACTTCGCCAAGACCTAATGGCGATTGAAGCGGATCTGAATCCGATTGATGTGATGTTCCTTTACAAAATTCTAGAGTGGGTAGGTGGTATTGCTGATCAGGCGCAACGTGTTGGTGCGCGTCTTGAAGTGATGCTGTCTCGCTCATAAACATAAGTTAACCAAATAACGAAGAGCATCTAACTAGTTCACACCCCTGCTAGGCGATAAATACTGACGCGCTGAAGGGGTTTTGTCGTGCTGAATTTTTGCTCCGCTTGTTATCAACAACTAGGTATTACGATGGATATCCTTGCGAACTACGGCACTGTCCTGATTATTATTGCAGCAGCTTTCGGTTTTCTGATGGCGATTGGTATTGGCGCGAATGACGTTGCCAATGCGATGGGTACATCAGTAGGTTCAAAAGCATTAACCGTGAAACAAGCGATCATTATCGCGATGATCTTTGAATTTGCGGGTGCATATCTTGCAGGGGGTGAAGTAACCGACACTATCCGTAAAGGCGTAATTGAAACGTCCCTATTTGCTCATCAACCTGACGTACTTGTCTACGGTATGATGTCAGCACTTCTTGCAGCGGGTACTTGGCTACTGCTTGCCTCTTACATGGGGTGGCCTGTATCAACAACTCACTCAATCATCGGTGCGATCATCGGTTTTGCGTGTGTATCTGTTGGTACCGAAGCTGTGGACTGGGGCTCAGTACAAGGCATCGTCGGTAGCTGGATTATTACCCCGGTTATCTCAGGTTTCTTTGCTTACGTAATCTTTGTCAGCGCACAACGTTTGATTTTCGATACTGAAAAGCCGCTATTTAATGCTAAGCGCTTTGTGCCTGTATACATGTTTATCACCACTATGGTTATCGCTCTGGTAACCATCAAGAAAGGCCTTAAGCACGTAGGTCTGCACCTTTCAAACGGTGAAGCTTGGATGTGGGCAGCTGGTGTTTCTGCACTCGTTATGGCAGGTGGTTACTTCTACATTCAGAAGAAATTCGCTAGCCGCGAAGATGATCACGGCTTTGCTGGTGTAGAAGGTATCTTCAGCGTACTTATGGTTATCACAGCGTGTGCGATGGCTTTTGCACACGGTTCGAACGACGTAGCAAACGCGATTGGTCCACTATCAGCTGTTGTTTCAACAGTTGAGCACATGGGTGAAATCACAGGTAAGAGCACAATCGCTTGGTGGATTCTACCTCTAGGTGGTTTCGGTATTGTTGTTGGTCTTGCGACTCTAGGCCATAAAGTAATGGCTACCGTAGGTACGGGTATCACCGAACTTACGCCAAGCCGTGGTTTTGCTGCACAGCTAGCAACGGCATGTACTGTGGTTCTAGCTTCTGGTACTGGTCTTCCTATCTCAACGACGCAAACTCTGGTTGGTGCGGTGCTTGGTGTTGGTTTTGCTCGCGGTATCGCAGCGCTAAACCTAGGCGTGGTACGTAACATTGTTGCTTCATGGATTGTAACTCTACCAGCAGGTGCACTACTTGCAGTTGTGTTCTTCTACGCAATTCAAGCAATGTTCATTTAATCAATAAGGTCAGTGATGTGTTAACTCACTGTCATTATTGACTCAAAACCGCATAAAGGGAGGCTCAGCCTCCCTTCTTTGTTGCAGTCAACCTAGAAACTACTTACTATTTGGCGTTAGCAAAGAAATAGATTATGGGTTTGCAGACCCTCTTAGACTGTTAAAGGATTTACCGTGAAAAAACTGGTTTGCTTCGTTCTAGCATCAATGCTTGCTGTTCCTGCAGCAATGGCTCAAGACCGTTACATCTCTGATAAGCTATTTACCTACATGCACTCTGGCCCTAGCAACCAATTTCGCATCATCGGCAGTGTCGATGCAGGTGATAAGGTGAAGCAAGTTTCAACCAACCGTGATACTGGCTACACACAAATTGAAGATGCTAAAGGTCGTAAAGGTTGGGTTGAGAGCCGCTTCGTAACTCGACAAGAGAGTATGGCACTTCGTCTACCTAAGCTAGAAAAAGAGCTAGCTGATGTAAAAGAGAAGCTTGCCAATGCACGTTCGAATGCAGACCAAGAGAAAGCGGGTCTGGTTGATTCTCTCGCAACACGTAACAACCAGATTAGCGAGCTTGAGCAAGGCTACAACGACATGAGTAAACAGCTGTCGGCATCTCAGGAAGAAGTTCGTAAACTACGTGCGAAACTAGATACGCAAAAAGATGACCTACTACTTAAATACTTTATGTACGGCGGCGGTGTCGCTGGTCTAGGTCTACTATTCGGTTTGATTCTACCGAGCATCATTCCACGTAAAAAACGTTCTCACAATGGCTGGGCGTAATCGCTACAGCAAACGCTAGATACGAAAAAGGTCACCGAGGTGACCTTTTTTGATCCGTTGCAATCCTATCCTTGCCAATCATACAGAGCCGGCACTTCTATTAACTCGCCTTTAAAGCGTATTAGGCAAGATTGCTGCTCAATGGCCACCAGCTCAATATTGTCACTCAGCCAATCACCTTGGTTATACTCAACACCGTTGATCTTGACCCATCGTTTGCTTGGTTTGCTCGAATAGACGTGAGTTTGGAAATTTAAGGCCGGCAGTTTGCCATACCAACGTTCCGCTTGTTGAGATAGGTTCGAAGCTTCACTGTTTTGTCTATTTGACTTTGGTTTAGCATTGCTACTCAGCGCAGACTCAAAACGCTGTGCTAACTCCGGCGATAGCTGCGACAAATCAAGTCCAGCCAGCAGGTCATCACTGCCTTCAGAGACATGACTCTCTGTTGTATTGCTATCAACAGTACTCGCTTGCTCTAAAACTTCTTGAGGTAACGAGCTGTTATCCTGCTCAATTTGGTTTAACCATTCACTCTGCGCCGAGCTGCTATTGTCACGATAAGTGACAGCCAAAGGGCCAAAATCAGGAGCTTGGCTAGCCGTGTATTCAAAAGGGACTTCAACTAGAACGGTTTCGGCAACATTATGCTCCAACCAACGCTGTTTCTCTGCTTGATAGGTTTGAAATGCCATTACCCCTGCTACCAATATAGGTGGAAGCAGTGCGAATGCGACATTACGTCCTCGGCGAGATTCTTTCTGTTGCTCGATAACATGAGCTGGGGCTTGATGGAGAGATGAAAGATTTTGATGACTGCGCTCAGAGTGCTCTAAGGCTTGCATGACTTTAGACATTAGAACTGACCTCTCGAGACATTAATGTTGGCGCTTGTGGCTGAGAAAGCTTCTCCAAAAGACGTAATGTTTTACGCCCCGCAATACCATCAACAGTTAATCCTTGCCAACGTTGGAACAACTCAACTTTATGTTTAAGCAGCTCATTAAACTGGCTTTTTCCAGAAGACTGTTCCCCTAATACTTGGGAAAGGTGCTGATCTAACACCGCGATGGCTTCACCGCTCATACCCGGCTTTAAGGTTTGGTTCCAGTAGCCCTGCCATATCTCGCGATATTCTCCCTGCCAAATACTGCTTAGCCATTCACGCTCAAACTCGAAAACTTGATCGTTAGCTAATAGCTGAACATGGGTATCAGATAGCCCTAACAACACAGCGAAACGAGGTTGTTGGTCAATATTCAATGTCAGCACAACAGGCACATTTTTCTCAGCAAGCTGTTCCAGAGAGCCGCTCTCAAGCGCACAGCGAAACAGAGCTTCGCCATTATCAAGACACAGCTGGTCCAACACTGAAGCTCGATATCCCCACACTTTATATAAAGCGGCAATCGCTACTTCTTGATTGTTGGCTTGATTAAGTTGCGCCTTCAAGGCTTGAGGAAACACCTCATCTTGCTGCTGTACGTTTTCAACCGCTGGGTATTGCTGTTGTAATTGATTAACGACAACGGGTGTTACAAGTGTCGGCGTCGCGTAGTATGCGCCAATCGACAAGATACTCCCGACGAGAATAGAAAGTACGCTCGGAGAAAGGGAAACTTTTTTGCTAGAAGCCTTACTCGCAGCAGGCGGCACTGAGCCAGTTTGAAAGCTCATCACATCATCGCAGGCCGTCACAACGATATTGTGTGTCGGCTGCGGTTCTCCAATGCTATAAGCTTGCTTAAGGCTCGCATCACACACCAAGTTAATAAGACGAGGAATGCCCTGCGTTTGCCGAGCTATATACTTAATCGATTGAACCGAGAAGAGTTCAGGATTACCACCAGCCAAAGCGAGACGAAACTTAATATAGTCTCTAGTTTCCTCTTGATTGAGGGGCAGCAAATGATATCGACCGGTAATTCTCTGCGCTAACTGCCTTAATTGTGGCATTTGCAGTTTCTGCTGTAACTCGGGCTGACCAATCAACAGCACCTTAAGTAGCTTTTGGCTTTCTGTTTCAAGGTTGGTCAGTAAGCGTAGTTGTTCGAGGACATCTGCTGATAAATGCTGAGCTTCATCAATCACCAATAAGGTTTGAACCCGATTAGCATGGTTGTCCATTAGAAATTGATGAATCAACTGATTAAGCTGCTTTAGAGACGCGTTTTCCTGATAATGGATATCGAACTCATCGCACACTGCTTCTAACAACTCAATATTTGAGAAAGTCGGATTTAAGATCAGCCCTGCGCGCGTGTTGTCTGCTAGAGTTTTAAGTATCGATTTTGCAATGGTCGTTTTACCGGTTCCCACTTCACCCGTCAGCATAGCGAAACCGCCACCTTCACCTAGCCCAGCTTGGATTTGGAAGATAGCTTCTTTATGGCGTCGACTCTGATAGAGGAAACGAGAATTAGGCACAATAGAAAATGGCAATTCTGTCAGTGCAAAATGTTGTTGATACATAACTCTCTTCTCTGGGAATTTAGTGCTAAGAAAAGTACCATTGCTGACACAATTAGCCAATGCCAAACTGATGAAAAGGGAGAGCTAGGTGCAAAGATACCTTGTTGGCGGCGCAGTTCGCGATCAACTGCTAGATATTGATGTCTATGATAGAGACTGGGTTGTTGTTGGTTCAACCCCTGAAGAGCTACTTAACAAAGGCTATACCGCGGTTGGTAAAGACTTCCCTGTATTTCTTCACCCAGAGAGTAAAGAAGAACATGCATTGGCAAGAACCGAACGTAAAGTCGGCTCTGGCTACACCGGGTTTGAATGTTACTTTGCCGCCGATGTCACCTTAGAAGAAGATCTGCTCAGACGCGATCTGACCATCAATGCGATGGCGCAAGATCCTGATGGCAATATCATCGATCCCTTTAATGGTCAGCGAGATCTCAACGATCGGATCTTACGCCACGTTTCGCAGGCGTTTACTGAAGATCCTCTCCGCGTACTGCGAGTCGCGCGCTTTGCCGCTAAGCTTCATCACCTAGGCTTTAGTGTTGCCGATGAAACCATTGAGCTAATGCGCCACATTGCCAGCTCTGGTGAGCTAGAGCACTTAACCGCTGAACGGGTTTGGCAAGAGTGGCATAAGTCGTTATCAACCCAAAATCCGCAAGTATTTCTCTCCGTCTTAAAGCAGTGTGATGCTCTCAAGGTCGTCTTGCCTGAGCTCGATGCTCTGTTTGGTGTTCCACAACCTGAAAAGTGGCACCCTGAGATTGATACAGGAATCCACACGCTGATGGTCGCAAAGCAAGCCGCACTACTTAGCGAGTCTCTTCCAGTAAGGTTTGCCTCTCAAGTCCATGATCTTGGCAAAGGCATTACGCCAGAGTCTGAATGGCCGAGCCATAAAATGCACTGTCATACTGGGCTTAAGCTGATTAAATCGCTGTGTGAACGTGTCAGAGTCCCTAATGAATATCGTGACCTCGCCTTGATGGTCTGTGAGCAACACTCCAATATTCATCGAGCTGCTGAGCTTCGCCCAGAAACCAAACTCAAAGTGCTGAACAAGTTCGATGTATGGCGCAAGCCGGAACGCTTACAAGACATTCTGATTTGTTGTATGGCTGATAGCCGTGGACGCACTGGGTTTGAAGATATCGACTACCCACAAAAAACTATTTTCGAGCAAGCCTATCAAGCCGCTCTTTCCGTCAACGTACAAGACATTATTAAAGATGGGTTTAAGGGTGCGGATATTCGCACTGAGATGGAAAAGCGTCGAGTTGAGGCGATTCGAGAGCTGAGAAGCGAGAATAGAGAATAGAGAATAGAGATACGCTCAAAGAGTTAAGCTCTAACGTGAGCAGATACGGCCAACAAGTCTCGACCATTTCACCACGAGAACTTCTCGAAGGACGAAGTCCGTTCCCGATTCTCGTAGGGCGAAGCCCGATCTCGGAGCAAAGCGCTCCACCTAAGTGGAGCGCTTCGAAAGCTTTAAAGCGAATAATTCAGCAAATTGCTATGAATTACTGACCTTTAACTTCTTTAAGACCGCTTTCGTTGTAAAGAGGAGGAGCTTTAGCGCCTAGAGCTTCTCTATCTCACTTTTCTCAAGATAAAAAATGCCCCGCTATTGCGAGGCATTCAAAGCTTAGATTAATAATCTACGAGAGATTATTGACCTTTAACTTCTTTTAGACCGTTGTAAGGAGCTTTAGCACCTAGAGCTTCTTCGATACGGATTAGCTGGTTGTACTTAGCAACACGGTCAGAACGGCTCATAGAACCAGTCTTGATTTGACCTGCAGCAGTACCTACCGCTAGGTCAGCGATAGTTGCATCTTCAGTTTCGCCAGAACGGTGAGAGATTACTGCTGTGTAACCTGCATCTTTAGCCATCTTGATTGCAGCTAGAGTCTCAGTTAGAGAACCGATTTGGTTGAACTTGATAAGGATAGAGTTAGCTACGCCTTTCTCGATACCTTCAGCAAGGATCTTAGTGTTAGTAACGAATAGGTCGTCACCTACTAGTTGAAGCTTGTCACCTAGTAGTTCAGTTTGGTGCTTGAAGCCAGCCCAATCAGACTCGTCTAGACCGTCTTCGATAGAAACGATTGGGAACTGGTTAGCTAGCTCAGCTAGGTAGTGGTTGAACTCTTCAGAAGAGAAAGTTTTACCTTCGCCCTTCATGTTGTAGATGCCTGCTTCTTTATCGAAGAACTCAGATGCAGCACAGTCCATAGCTAGAGTTACGTCTTTACCTAGTTCGTAACCTGCAGCAGCAACAGCTTCTGCGATAACTTCTAGAGCTTCAGCGTTAGACTTAAGGTTAGGAGCGAAACCTCCTTCGTCACCAACTGCAGTGCTGTAGCCTTTAGACTTAAGAACTTTAGCTAGGTTGTGGAATACTTCAGCACCGATACGTAGACCTTCTTTAAGAGTCTTAGCACCAACTGGTTGGATCATGAACTCTTGGATGTCAACGTTGTTGTCTGCGTGCTCACCACCGTTGATGATGTTCATCATTGGTAGAGGCATAGAGAACTGACCAGCAGTACCGTTTAGTTCTGCAATGTGCTCGTATAGAGGCATGCCTTTAGCCGCTGCAGCAGCTTTAGCGTTAGCTAGAGAAACAGCTAGGATTGCGTTAGCACCGAACTTAGATTTGTTTTCTGTACCGTCTAGCTCGATCATTACTGCGTCGATTGCAGCTTGGTCTTTAGCGTCTTTACCAACTAGAGCTTCAGCGATTGCACCGTTTACAGCTTCAACAGCTTTAAGAACACCTTTACCTAGGAAACGAGCTTTGTCGCCGTCACGTAGCTCAAGAGCTTCACGTGAACCAGTTGATGCGCCAGATGGAGCAGCAGCCATACCTACGAAACCGCCTTCTAGGTGTACTTCAGCTTCTACAGTTGGGTTACCACGTGAATCGATGATTTCACGACCTAGAACTTTAACGATCTTAGACATTGAATGTTTCCTTCTCGTTGAATATATAATGTCAAAATTAAGGGCAGCAGCACTACTAACGCTACTGCCCGTATCCTTTACTTCTCTAATTCGTCGCGTTGGTATTCACCAGCCGCTTTCACGAAACCTGCAAACAGTGGGTGACCATCGCGAGGTGTTGAAGTGAACTCTGGGTGGAATTGAGCCGCTACAAACCATGGGTGAGCTGGGTTCTCAATGACTTCAACCAGTTTCTTGTCAGCAGACAGACCAGAAACTTTCAGGCCTGCTTTTTCAATCTGTGGACGAAGATTGTTGTTCACTTCGTAACGGTGGCGGTGACGTTCGTGGATTGTCGCGCTACCGTATAGTTCACGCGCTTTCGTCCCTTTCTCAAGGTGACATAGCTGTGAACCAAGACGCATTGTACCGCCTAGGTCAGACTTCTCAGTACGCTCTTCAACGTTACCATCGCCGTCTACCCACTCAGTAATCAGACCAACTACAGGGTATTTAGTCTCTTTGTTAAATTCTGTTGAGTGTGCACCTTCCATACCCGCAACGTTGCGCGCGTATTCGATTAATGCCACTTGCATACCTAGACAGATACCTAGGTAAGGTACTTTGTTTTCACGCGCGTATTTAGCCGCAAGGATCTTACCTTCCACACCACGGTCACCGAAGCCACCTGGTACTAGGATCGCGTCTAGACCTTCTAGCGCTTCATTACCTTTGCTTTCTACGTCTTGTGAATCAACGTACTTAATCTTAACGCTTAGACGATTCTTAAGACCTGCGTGCTTAAGTGCTTCGTTTACTGATTTGTAAGCATCTGGTAGTTCGATGTACTTACCAACCATACCGATAGTCACTTCACCCGTTGGGTTCGCTTCTTCGTAGATTACCTGTTCCCATTCTGACAGATCTGCTTCAGGAGCAGTAATACCGAATCGAGTACATACGAGGTCGTCTAAACCTTGAGATTTGATTAGTTGAGGGATCTTGTAGATTGAATCTACGTCCTTCATAGAGATAACCGCTTTCTCTGAAACGTTACAGAAAAGAGCGATCTTCTTACGTTCATTCGCAGGGATCATACGATCAGAGCGACAAACAAGAATATCTGGCTGGATACCGATAGAAAGCAGCTCTTTTACAGAGTGCTGAGTCGGTTTAGTTTTCACTTCGCCCGCTGCTGCTAGGTAAGGAACCAGTGTTAGGTGCATGAACATTGCGCGTTCACGACCTAGCTCTACTGCTAGCTGACGGATAGCTTCCATAAATGGCAGAGACTCGATATCACCTACCGTACCGCCCACTTCAACGATAGCTACATCATGACCTTCAGAACCTGCGATTACGCGGTCTTTGATAGAGTTGGTGATGTGAGGGATAACCTGAATCGTTGCACCTAGGTAATCACCACGACGCTCTTTAGCTAGAACGTCTGAGTAAACACGACCTGCAGTGAAGTTGTTACGCTTAGTCATTTTGGTGCGGATGAAACGCTCGTAGTGACCAAGGTCTAGGTCAGTTTCAGCGCCATCTTCAGTGACGAACACCTCACCGTGTTGAGTCGGGCTCATCGTGCCTGGATCAACGTTGATGTAAGGGTCAAGCTTCATCATAGTCACTTTAAGACCACGAGCTTCTAAAATAGCTGCAAGCGATGCTGCTGCAATACCTTTACCTAGAGAGGATACAACCCCGCCAGTAACAAAAATGTAATTTGTCGTCATGTTTAACCTGAAATTGGTTGAATGAGGGAAAATGGATTTCTTCTGGACGGGATATAAATATACCAGAAGCCCTTAACCGCCACAACGTGAAATCTATCACACTGCAATTTTTTATTTTTTGCTTCAAATCAAATTCGAGTAACGGATTAGTTGCCACTACCTTTATCTACTTCTAGCGCTTTTACTCTGTCCCAAAGCGCATCTAACTGATCTAAATCGTAATCTGTTAGTTGTTTACCTTGCTCGGCTACCATGGCTTCTACACCTTTAAACCGCTTAGCAAATTTAAGGTTGGCTTTACTCAGCGCTACCTCTGGGTCTTTCCCTAAATGACGCGATAAGTTTACCGTGGCAAACAGCAGGTCTCCGAGCTCAAGTTCAATTTTTTCTTCGTCAGGAGCGACTTGCAGTGCCTCTTCCATTACCTCTTCAATTTCTTCCTGAACTTTACCGACTACTGGGCCAAGTGAGTCCCAATCAAATCCGTGTTTCGCCACTTTCTTTTGTATTTTTGTGGCACGAGATAACGCAGGTAGAGAATTTGGTATTGAGTCTAGAATACTTTGTTCTTTTTTGCCTACCTGAGCTTTTTCTTTTGCTTTTTCCACTTCCCAGTTGGCATTGATCTGCTCATCCGACTCAAACTCAACATCAGAGAAAACATGCGGATGACGACGGGTCAGCTTCTCATTGACGGTTTCGACCACTTCCGAGAAATCAAACAGTTGCTGCTCTTTAGCCAGTTGGCTGTAGAAGATAACTTGAAACAGCAGATCACCCAGTTCCTCTTTTAGGTTCGACCAATCGCGATTCTGAATCGCATCAACAACTTCATAGGTCTCTTCAATGGTGTGAGGAACAATAGTGTCAAAGCTTTGTTTTAGATCCCAAGGGCAACCTGTTTCTGGGTCACGAAGCTGCGCCATAATCTGTTCTAACTGTTCAATCGGGTGACTCATATTCCTTCTTCCTTTAAATCTGCTATCTAAAGAACATTCATTTAAATAAAAAGGTGAGCAGCCAAAACCACTCACCTTCGTTATATATTGATCAATTCTCTAAATAATTGAAGCTGCAGCTAGGCGACAAGCGAGCGAGACTCCTGAGCATAGCTTGCCTATGTGATGGAGCGAGTGAGCGCAGGCAACAACGCTGTCAGCTTCAAGTATGACGAGAATTTTAGCCGAGGCGTTTTACCGACATAACATCCTTGATCTGCTCAACTCGTTTAGACACGCGCTGCAGAATCTCAATGTTGGTCACTTCCAAGTCAAAGTCCATGATCGACATTTGAGTACGATAATCAACGCGACTCTTCATACTGGTCACTTTGATCTTCTCGTTAGCAAACAGAGTCGTGATGTCTTTAAGCAGTCCACCGCGTTCCATCGCTTCAACGCGAACGGTTAGGATGTAAGAGCCAACAAATCCACTACCCCACACCGTGTCGATAATACGCTCTGGTGCATGATGACGCAGTTCTTCAAGCTGCTCACAGTCTGCTCGGTGTACTGAAATACCGCGCCCTTGCGTAATGTAACCTGCGATCTCATCACCTGGGATCGGCTGACAACAGCGGGCAAGGTGGGTCATTAAGTTATCAACCCCCTCCACTACAACCGCATCTTTCTTCGGACGACTTTGCGCTGGAGCTTTGCTTTCTGCCTCTTGAAGCTTCTCTAGGGCTTGCTGATCTTCTTCTTCTGCGGTTGGCTTATTGACCAAGGCATTGATGTGGTTGATCACTTGGTTGATACGTAAGTCACCGCTGCCGATACCAACGTACAGCTCATCCGTGCTGTTGACGTTAAAGCGCTTCAACGCATACTGCTCGGCGTGTTTTAAAGTCGCACCAATTTTCTGCAATTCAACTTCGAGAATATCGCGCCCTGCTTCGACGTTTTTCTCGCGGCTTTGTTTGCGGAACCACGCATTGATTTTCGCGCGAGCTCGACCTGAAGTCACAAAGCCCATCGAAGGGTTTAGCCAGTCACGGGATGGATTGGGCTCTTTAGAGGTGATGATCTCAACTTGATCACCCATTGCCAATTTGTGGGTAAACGGAACAATACGCCCAGCGACCTTGGCACCAATACACCGGTGACCAACTTCAGAGTGAATATGGTAAGCAAAATCAAGTGGTGTAGCTCCCATTGGTAGGTCGACCACATCGCCACGCGGGGTAAAGGCATACACACGGTCATCGAACACCTGACTACGCAGTTCATCAAGCATTTCACCCGAGTCAGACATCTCTTCTTGCCAATCGAGTAGCTTACGCAGCCAAGTAATTTTCTCGTCGTAACCACTGCGGCCGCCACCACCTTCTTTGTATTTCCAGTGCGCAGCAACACCTAGCTCAGAATCTTCGTGCATGTCTTTAGTACGAATCTGAATCTCAATCGTCTTGCCTTCTGGGCCAAGAATCACGGTATGAATTGACTGGTAACCGTTAGGTTTAGGGTTAGCCACGTAGTCATCAAATTCACTCGGCAGGTGCTTATACTTGGTATGCACAGTCCCGAGTGCCGCGTAACAATCTTGCAGTTTGTCGGCGATAATACGCACCGCACGTACATCGAATAGCTCATCAAACGCGAGGCCTTTCTTCTGCATTTTTCGCCAGATGCTGTAGATGTGCTTAGGACGCCCACTTACTTCAGCATTAATAGAAGAGCCTTTCATTTCAGACGTCAGGTCATCAACAAAGTCTTTGATGTACTGCTCGCGGACAATGCGACGCTCAGAAAGCTGCTTAGCGATCTGTTTGTAGGTATCAGGTTGTTGGTAACGGAACGCGTAATCTTCGATTTCCCACTTCAACTGACCGATACCAAGGCGGTTCGCTAGTGGTGCATAGATGTTAGTACACTCTTGAGCGGCTGCTCGGCGTACCTCATCTGGCGCTTTCTTCACTTCAATCAAGTTACAGATGCGCTCAGCAAGTTTGATAACGACGCAGCGAAAATCATCCACCATCGCAAGTAGCATGCGACGTACGTTGTCGACCTGAGAAGAGGCAGCACTGCCTTCAAGGGTCACGTTCAGTTGACCCAGTGCGGCCATCTCTTCAACACCATCAATCAGCTTGATGGTCTCTTTACCGAAATCTTCTTCGAACTGCTCTCGGCTATACGCGCCGCTCGACACCAGCGGAAACAACAATGCAGCGACAAGGGTCGCTTTGTCCATCGACAGAGTGATAAGAATTTCGATCATTTCACGCCCGCGCCACAAGAGTAGCTGGCCTTGATCGTTATCTTGTAAAATCGCCTCACCCTGGAGGTAAACTTCTTTTAAGCGCTTAGCCACTTTAGGGTCTTGCCCTAAGCTAGAAATCCACTTATCTAGCTCAAACTGTTCGTCTTGGTTTAAATGTGCGCTTCTTACCGCAACCATTATTTTCGTCCTGTTATTTTTCTATTTTCGAACTGCCCATGTTCAGACTGCCGACTAGTAGGGAAGTTCGTTTTAATCCTTTACAAAGAGCGCCATAGATTCTAAATGGCTTGTATGCGGAAACATATCGAGCATACCTAATTTTTGTAATTTGTAGCCTTGATTGAGCAAGCTTTGTGAGTCTCTGGCAAGCGTCGCTGGATTACACGACACATATACCACTCGACTCGCACCCAAAACGGAAATCTGTTCGATGATACCGCTTGCCCCTGCTCTTGCTGGATCAAGCAGTATTTTATCAAACTTTTCTGCTGCCCAGGGCTGACCAGACACATCTTGTTCCAAATTGGCCTGATAGAAAGCGGTGTTATTGATACCGTTAACTTGGGCATTGTTGGTGGCTTTTTCAACCATGACATCAACGCCTTCTACCCCGACAACACTTGCCACTTGTTTTGCCATTGGCAAACTAAAATTACCCAAACCACAAAACAGATCTAATACTCTGTCTTGCTCACTCAACTCAAGCCAAATCAACGCTTGCTCAACCATGGCTTGATTAACGTTCTGGTTAACTTGAATAAAATTATTTGGCTCAAACGGTATTGTCACACCCGCTTCTAGATAGTGAGCCGACTCCCCCACCACTCGATTAAGCTGATCGCTTTCCGGCATCAAATATAAGCTTGCCTGATTCTCTACCGCGAACTGCTCCAGCAGTTTTTGCTCACTCTCTTTGAGGGCTTTTAGATGGCGCAGAACAATCACTTTAGTATTGTCGCCTTTAACTAGCTCCACATGACCAAGGTTCTCTTGGTTGGAGAAACCACTGAGCAGGTCATAAAGTGGCGCTAATAAATTATCCAGCTCGGTATCTAAAACGGGACAATGGGTCACAGTAACAATGTCTTTGCTTTGTTTCTTACGAAAGCCAAACTCAAGCTGACGAGTTTTCTTGTTCAGCTTGATGCTAACGCGGGCACGGCGGCGATAACCACGCTCATCTCCCACAACAGGCGCGCTTAGTGCGACGCTTTGCCCAGCAAATTTACTCATCAACTGACTCAGTGTTTGCTGCTTGTACTCTTGCTGCGCCTCTACAGATAAATGCTGCATATTACAACCGCCACACTCTGCGTAATGTTGGCAAAATGGCGCTATGCGTTGTTCGCTAGCTTTTTGAATCTTAATTAATTTGGCACGGGCAAACTTGCTCTTACTTTCTGTCAGCTGAGCAAGAACTTGTTCACCGGGCAAAGCACCTTCTATAAAAATGGGCTTTTTATTCTGGTAGGCCATACCTGCGCCGTGATGATCCAACTTTTCAATCGTCAGCGATTGGTGTTTGGTATTCAGTTGAGTTTTCTTCTTTGGTTGGAAAAAACGCGCCATGCTTTGTGCCTACTATTTATGACCTTACGGCCTATTGCTCGAATTGCTGCTTGTGTCCCAAGCTTTTACGCTTGAATCATTGTCTGAGCCGACTGAGTTGATTATGCTTAGTAACCTTAGCTTGGAATAACCTAAGCCTGCTAGCACGCTCCTTTTAGCGCCTAACTTTGTCAAAATCACCGCAATAGACCAGCTATTGACTTGTGATTTTTCCTCGTTATGCATCTAAAATTATCGTACTAGCCTGTAAGAACATGGGCTCACGGAAGAAAATCTCTATGACTTTCTTATCCCAAGCTAAGGCTATCGATTCGACGGCTTCTTTTATTTTGGAAGTTATTTTCCCATATCCACACCACGATGTTTAGACAATAATGACAAGATATGGCTTACGCGCCCGCGTTATTACTCTTACCTTAGCGCCGACGCTAATTATCGGACTGCTTCTGAGTGCTTTTTTCTCTTTCAACCGCTATCACGACTTAGAAAAGCAGGTTATCAATTCAGGATTAAGTATTATCGAACCGCTGGCGATCGCCAGTGAAGATGGATTAAAGAATAACAGCCGCGAATCGGTGCGCCGTATCATCAGCTACGCCCATCGTAAGAATTCTAAATTTGTTCGCAGTATCGCGGTGTTTGACTACAACCACGAACTGTTTGTTACTTCTAACTTCCATCCAAACTTTGAATTACTGACGTTTCCGCGCAATGCGCCTATTCCGTTGTTAGTCAGTTCAGATTTACAAGAAAACACTCTCATTCTTCGCGCCCCTGTCATTGCTGAATCAGGGCTTGTCGCGACGATGAAAGGGCCAAACGCCAATCCAGCTCTCGGCTATGTGGCTATTGAGCTCGATTTATCCTCGCTGCGTTTACAACAGTATCAAGAAATTTTCTCTGCGTTTTTAGTCTTGTTGATTGGCTTAGGTTTATCTGCCGTCTTTGCTTATCGCTTGATGTACGACGTGACACGACCAATTTCGCATATGAAAAACATGGTTGACCGGATTCGTCGTGGTCACCTTGATGTACGTATCGAAGGCAAGATGCACGGGGAGCTAGACTCGCTGAAAAACGGTATCAACGCGATGGCAGTATCGCTGTCAGAGTACCATGTGGAAATGCAGCACAGTATTGACCAAGCGACTTCTGATTTGCGAGAAACCTTAGAGCAGTTGGAAATTCAAAACGTCGAGCTAGATATCGCGAAAAAACGTGCTCAAGAGGCTGCGCGGGTTAAATCAGAGTTCTTAGCTAACATGTCCCATGAGCTACGCACGCCACTTAACGGGGTGATTGGTTTCACTCGTCAAATGCTGAAAACGACCCTGACTAATAGCCAAACGGATTATCTACAAACGATCGAGAAATCGGCCAATAACCTACTCAATATCATCAATGATATTCTCGACTTTTCGAAGCTTGAGGCGGGTAAACTGGCTCTGGAAAATATCCCATTTGATTTCCAAGGCTCGCTAGAAGAAGTGGTTAGCTTGCAAGCCACCAGCGCCCACGAAAAAGGGCTCGAACTGACACTGAAAGTTGATCCTAAGATCCCAACCGGACTGGTTGGTGACCCACTACGTATTCAACAAGTTCTGACTAACCTTGTCGGTAACTCGATTAAATTTACTGAACGCGGCAATATCGATATTAGTGTCGAGCTTCGCTCACAAAGAGACGACTCGGTTGAACTTCAATTTATGGTGCGCGATACAGGTATCGGTATTTCCGAACGCCAGCAATCGCAGCTATTCCAAGCCTTTAGCCAAGCTGACGCTAGTATTTCAAGACGTTATGGCGGTACAGGATTAGGCCTTGTTATCACCCAAAAACTGGTCAGCCAAATGGGGGGCGAAATCAGCCTAACAAGCCGATTGCACCAAGGTTCGACGTTCTGGTTTACGCTGCGACTCTCTTCTACAGATATGCCGGTCAGCGACCTGATTGAAACCCAAGTGCTCCGCCAACGCACCTTGCTGTTAGTCGAGCCAAATATGCAAGCGGCGTCGGTAATTCAGCAAACCTTGGTACAAGAGGGCTTGGTAGTGACCTATCGATCTTCTTTACCAGAGGAAGCAGAAAGCTTTGACTATGTACTACTCAACCTTTCACCAAGTAAAGATAACGACACAACATCAGTTCAATTGATGGTTGAGCAAGCCATGCGCTGCGCACCTCATGTGGTCGTGGGCACACCGAGTACCACGCTTGCACTGTCAGATCATCTGATTCAGAAATACCATATTCACTGTATTACCAAGCCGCTATCGCGTCGAAAACTTCTGCAAACCCTAGCGACAAATCAAGAGAGTATTCCTCTGCTTGAAAGCCCACAAGAAAGCCGCGAAACATTACCACTTCGAGTGATGGCAGTTGACGATAACCCAGCTAACTTGAAACTGATCAGCGCCCTACTCCAAGAGCGAGTGGAAAGTGTGATTACTTGCACTAATGGTGTCGATGCGGTCAAGCAAGCGGAAGTTCAACACTTTGATATCATCTTAATGGACATCCAAATGCCGCATATGGACGGTGTGACCGCGTGTGGCAAGATCAAACAAACTGAGCTCAACGCGAATACGCCGGTCATAGCAGTAACCGCCCATGCGATGAGCGGTGAACGCGACCGCTTACTTCAGGCAGGTATGGATGATTACCTCACCAAACCAATCGAAGAGCACGTGCTGCAACAAGTCTTGATGCATTGGAACCCGCACACCAGCGAGCAAGAGTTAGAGAAACTCGATATTACTTCAAGCCCTGTGACTATCGAAGCTCATGCGGAAGAAGCAACTCAAGTTGAACACAGCAATATGATCATTGATTGGCAAGCCGCACTTAAGCAGTCCGCCAATAAAGAAGATTTAGCACGTGATATGCTCAAGATGTTGGTCGATTATATTCCTGAAGTAAACGCGATTGTCGAAGGCGCTCTTGAAGATGATCATTTCGATACCGAACAGCTCATTCATCACGTACACAAACTACATGGCAGCAGCTCTTATTGCGGAGTTCCGCGCTTGAAAAATGTCTGCGCAACGATAGAGAAAACTCTTCGTTCAGGTGCCGCGATTGAGGATATAGAGCCTGAGTTATTCGAACTGCAAGATGAGATGGAGAAAGTGGTTGCGAGCGCTCAGCCCTATTTAGAGAATTAGAGAGCTATAAAGCTAGAGAGCTAAGCTTTAACTCTCTAGAATAACCGTTGCGACTGCGTAGTGTCGCTCATCGGAAATAGACAGGTGGATATGCTCCACCTGTTTTTGTGTAGCAATTTCCAGAGCCTTACCTGTAAGGTTTAACACTGGTTTTCCCAACTCGTCGTTGGTTATTTCAAAGTCGTGGAAACTCACGCCCAACGCAATCCCAGTGCCAAGCGCTTTCGACGCAGCCTCTTTCGCGGCAAAGCGTTTTGCAAGAAATCTTCCTTGCTGCTTAAGCGCTGAAAACTTCTCTAATTCAGTTTGAGTCAAGATACGCTGAGCAAATGGCTCACCACTTCGATCCAGAGCCTTTTCAACTCGTTCAATCTCAGCGATGTCTGTTCCTAGACCTACAATTGCCATGTTTAGCGACGCGCTTCAACCATGATGGCTTTCATGTCCGCAACCGCTTTGTGTAAACCGTCGAACACCGCTCGGCCAATAATCGAGTGACCGATGTTAAGCTCAAATATTTCCGGAATAGCCGCAATTGGCGCCACATTGTGGTAAGTCAAGCCGTGTCCTGCATTCACTGTGATACCTAAATCATCAGCGTAGCTTGCTCCTGCAGCGATCTTCTTCAGCTCATCTTGCTGATCTTCTTCAGTTTCCGCATCGGCATAGTGACCAGTGTGCAGTTCAATAAACGGTGCACCGCACGCTTTTGCTGCATCAATTTGCTCGCGGTCTGCATCAATGAACAGAGATACTTTAATGCCCGCTTCAGTGAGTGTTTGAGTCGCCGCTTTTACTTTCTCAAGATGCCCAGCAACATCTAAACCACCTTCTGTCGTTAGCTCTTCACGTTTTTCAGGTACCAAACATACGTACTCAGGCTTGGTCTTAAGCGCAATCTCAACCATTTCGTCAGTCACTGCCATCTCAAGATTCATGCGCGTTTGTAGCGTTTCACGCAGAATACGAACATCGCGATCAACAATGTGACGACGGTCTTCACGCAGGTGAATCGTAATACCATCCGCACCTGCACGCTCTGCAATTTCAGCGGCATGCACAGGATCTGGATACTTAGTACCACGTGCGTTACGTAACGTCGCGATGTGGTCGATATTAACACCTAGGTAGATTGAGCTCATTTTCCAATACTCCGTTTGGGAACCATGCTAAGAAAGAGTTCCCTGCTTTTTAATGGTTTGCCGCCAAGATACGGCTTTAATGCTATACGTGTAAAGCGTTTTGCCGCTTTAAGTTGTTCTTTTGTGGTAAATCTACGTTCACTGATTGCAATCAGTTCACTGCCATAGAAGGTAAGGTTGTCCTTGCGCACAGAAGCGATAAAACCTTTTTGCTCGCGGTAGCGATAAGTCATGTTGGCTTCTACCGGTTCTCCTGTCCCAGCACAGTGCATGAAATCAACGCCATAGCCCATCGCAGAGAGCAGTGCGAGTTCAAATCTTCTCAGGGCGGGTTCAGGGTTTTCACACTGCGCCAGTTCCGTCAAAGCGTGTAGATAATCATGAAATAATGCAGGCATGGCCACTTCAGCCATCAGCACTCGCCCAACCAACTCATTAACGTACATCCCCGAATAGAGGTTGATGCCTGTCAGAGGTAACCCAAGGCTGATTGGCTCGGCTTGGCGCAAGGTCTTCATTGAACCATTCCCCGACCATTTAAGTAGCAAGGGGGTAAAAGGTTGCAACGCGCCTTTGAGGTTCGAGCGTTTGCTACGAGCCCCCTTGGACATTAAAGTCACACGTCCATACTCCTCACTAAATACATCGAGAATTAAGCTCGATTCGCTGTAAGGGCGGCGGTGTAACACAAAGCAGCGCTGTAAACCTTCAGAGGACATAAAATCTGCCAGAGAATTATTAAACCAATATGAATCGTTATAATAAAAAATAAGGAGCCAGATGGCTCCTTATTTCGTCATTTGCGGAGCGAAGCCTTTAGCCTCGCACGACTTATAGATCGTCAATGTAGCCAAGTGAGCGCAGTGCTCGCTCGTCATCCGCCCAACCTGATTTCACTTTTACCCAAGTCTCTAGGTAAACCTTACGGCCGAACAGTTCTTCCATATCTAGGCGCGCTTCACGACCAATCGTTTTGATCTTCTCGCCGCCTTTACCAATCACCATCTTCTTCTGACCAAGACGCTCAACCAAAATTAGGGCGTTGATGTGGAAGCCATCAGTCTCTGGGTTGTAATCGAAACGCTCAATTTCAACCGTCACAGAGTAAGGCAGCTCTTCACCAGTAAAGCGCATCAGCTTTTCACGCACAATCTCTGAAGCCATAAAGCGCTGAGAACGGTCAGTCACGTACTCTTCAGGGAAGTGGTGCGTCGCTTTAGGTAGATGCTCACGTACATGCTTACGCAAAACGTCAATGTTCTTGCCGTGTTTAGCCGAGATAGGCACAACATCAACAAAGTCCATTTTGCTCGACATCTCTTGCATATGCATCATGACTTCATTGCGGTCTTGAACAACATCGACCTTATTTACACAAAGTACGACAGGGAAGTTGGACTTCTGCAGCTTAGTCAGAACCATTTCATCATCAGCAGTCCAATGCGTACCGTCCACTAGGAAGAACACAAGGTTTACATCACTGAGTGATGAGTTAGCCGCACGGTTCATCAAGCGGTTAATGGCACGTTTCTCTTCAATGTGCAGGCCTGGAGTATCAACAAAAATCGCTTGGTAATCCCCTTCCGTATCAACACCCATAATACGGTGACGAGTTGTCTGAGGTTTACGAGAAGTAATCGAAATCTTCTGGCCAAGGATACGGTTAAGAAGCGTTGATTTACCTACATTCGGACGACCAACGATCGCCACAAAACCACAGTGTTGGTTTTCTGGCGAACTTGCTTGCTCGTCGCTCGATGAGAAAAACGCATCGATATCAAATTCGTTGTTGTCAGTTGAATCAGTCATTGGTCAATTGCTCTAGTGCTAATTCAGCAGCCGCTTGTTCTGCCTTGCGGCGGCTGGTGCCTTTACCAATAACAGGTTGTCCAATACCTGCCACTTCACACGAAACCGTAAACTCTTGGTTGTGTGCTTCACCTTTAATATTAGTCACTGTGTAAGCAGGTAGCGGTTTTCTTCGCCCTTGAAGGAACTCTTGAAGACGCGTTTTCGGGTCTTTTTGCGAAACACCCGGCTTGATTGCATCAAGACGCGTTTTGTACCAGCTAAGAATAATGCCGCGTACTACTTCGATATCGCTATCAAGGTAAATAGCACCAATAATCGCTTCCACAGCATCGGCAAGAATTGAATCACGACGGAAACCGCCACTTTTTAATTCACCTGGACCTAATTTTAAGTGATCTCCTAGTTCGAATTCACGACCTAGTTCCGCCAGTGTATTGCCACGTACTAATGTGGCACGCATGCGGCTCATGTCCCCTTCGTTCACTTTAGGGAAACGGTGATAAAGATCATCAGCAATGACAAAACTTAAAATTGAATCGCCCAGAAACTCAAGACGCTCGTTGTGTTTTCCATTAGCACTGCGGTGAGTCAGCGCTAAACTGATTAGCTCAGCATCGTTAAATTGATAGCCGAGTTTTTTCTCTAGTTTTGCAGTAGGAGAATTCATGCTCTCTCAATAATTTAATTACAATTTTCTAGATAGTTGATTTCACAGCTAGGCGACAAATAAATCCAACCCTATGAGCATAGGGGCTCTATGTGATTAGGGTGGATTTATGCAGTCAACAACGCTGTGGTAACAACTATGACGAAAATTTAGTTAATACCACCGATGCGGTTAAATCGCACACCAGTTGGAATCCAAGAAGGTAAAACGCTATCTGCACCACGCTCAAATTCAAAGCTGATCCAGATACCTACCGCCTTACCCACTAGGTTTGCTTCTGGAACAAAGCCCCAGTAGCGGCTGTCAGCACTGTTGTCACGGTTATCACCCATCACAAAGTACTGGCCTTCAGGTACCACCCACTCGTTAACGCCGTTACGTGGTTGATAAAGTTCAACGCGATCGCGACGTAGTGGGTTAACCAAAATTTGGTGACCTTGTTCACTCAATTGTTCATCCAACTGAATCAATGGGATGCCATTTTGAATGAACTGGCTCTCTTCTACATTGGATAGTTTCACTGGCTTACAACTGGTATCACCTTGAGACTGAATGCAGATTTCTTTTTTACTGTTGTAACGCACAGTATCGCCCGGCAGACCAACGACACGCTTAATGTAATCAATACTTGGCTGAGGTGGGTATTTAAACACCACGACATCACCGCGCTCTGGCTTACCGGTTTCAACTAGTTGAGTGCGCCATACCGGATCTTTCAAACCATAGGCATACTTTTCAACAAGGATGAAGTCACCGACTAGCAGCGTTGGCATCATAGAGCCCGATGGGATCTGAAATGGCTCATAGATGAATGAACGTAGAACAAGTACTGCGGCAATCACTGGAAAAATAGAAACACTATTTTCAATCCACCATGGTTGCGTCTTCACTTTTTCTAGTACTGCGGCATCTAAGCCATTTGTTTGAGCTTCAACTTCAGCCAGTTTTTCTTGACGCTTTTTCGCAAAAACTAGCTTTTCTAGAACCCAGACAACACCCGTTACCAAGGTAACGATCACTAGGATGAGTGAAAATGTATTCGCCATTGACTTCCCTTATCTCAAAAATACGAAAGTGAAAGAGCCGAAACCCTTCCACTTACCAATTTAATTTGTTTCAGTAATCCCTTAAATAGTTGGTGTTACAGCTAGGCGGCAAGCAAACTCAGCCCTATGAGCATAGAGGGTCTATGTGATTAGGGTGAGTTTGCGCTGGCAACAACGCTGTAGCGCCAAATATGACAGGGATTAGTCTTTTCCTACATGTAGAATAGCCAAGAACGCTTCTTGAGGCAGCTCTACGTTACCGATCTGCTTCATACGTTTCTTACCTTCTTTCTGCTTCTTCAGTAGCTTCTTCTTACGGCTCACGTCACCACCGTAACACTTCGCGATTACGTTCTTACGTAACTGCTTAACTGTTGATCGTGCAATGATGTGGTTACCAATCGCAGCCTGAATCGCGATATCAAACATTTGACGAGGGATGAACTCTTTCATCTTCTCAACTAGCTGACGACCACGAGTTTGCGATTGATCTTTATGAGTGATCATTGCAAGCGCATCAACCGTGTCACCGTTTAGTAGAACATCAACACGCACCATGTTAGATGCTTCAAAACGTTGGAAGTTGTAATCTAGCGACGCATAACCGCGAGAGGTTGATTTTAGACGGTCAAAGAAGTCGAGTACCACTTCAGCCATCGGAATATCGTAAGTCACCGCGACTTGATTGCCGTGGTAAACCATATCAACCTGAACACCACGTTTTTCAACACAAAGCGTGATTACGTTACCTAGGTACTCTGAAGGCACAAGAATGTTACAACGAGCAATTGGTTCACGAATTTCTTCAATGTCGTTAACCGCAGGAAGCTTCGCTGGGCTATCAACATAAAGTAGGTTGCCGTTTGTTTCTTCAACTTCGTAAACTACTGTTGGCGCCGTTGTGATCAGGTCTAGATCGTATTCACGCTCTAGACGCTCTTGGATGATCTCCATGTGTAGCATGCCAAGGAAGCCACAGCGGAAACCAAAGCCAAGAGCAGCTGAGTTTTCTGGCTCATAGAACAGAGAAGCATCGTTAAGGCTAAGCTTACCAAGTGCATCACGGAAGTTTTCGTAATCATCAGATGATACTGGGAATAGGCCAGCGTAAACCTGTGGTTTCACTTTCTTAAAACCTGGTAGCGCTTGTTCACAGCCATGTTTCGCTAGTGTTAGCGTATCACCGACTGGTGCACCTAGGATGTCTTTGATACCACAAACAACCCAACCTACTTCACCTGTACGTAGAATTTCAGTATCAACTTGCTTAGGTGTGAAGATACCAAGACGGTCAACACCCCAAACCTGACCTGTGCTCATTACCTTGATCTTGTCGTTCTTCTTCAGTTCGCCATTTTTGATACGAACCAATGAAACAACACCTAGGTAGTTATCGAACCAAGAGTCAATAATTAGTGCTTGTAGTGGCGCTTCTGGATCACCTTCTGGTGCAGGAATCGCAGATACAATGTTCTCTAGAACATCATCAACACCGATACCAGTTTTCGCACTACAACGAGTCGCTTCCATCGCGTCGATACCAACGATTTCTTCGATCTCTTCTGCAACACGCTCTGGATCGGCTGCTGGAAGGTCAATCTTGTTCAAGATTGGCACTACCTCTAGATCCATTTCGATCGCGGTATAACAGTTAGCAAGAGTTTGCGCTTCTACACCTTGGCCTGCATCAACCACCAGTAGTGCACCTTCACAAGCTGCGAGAGAACGTGATACTTCATAGGCGAAGTCAACGTGTCCTGGGGTATCGATGAAGTTAAGCTGGTATGTTTCACCATCTTTAGCGGTGTAGTTTAGAGTCACACTCTGAGATTTAATGGTGATACCACGCTCACGCTCTAGATCCATGGAGTCCAGAACCTGTGCGGCCATTTCACGGTCGCTCAATCCACCACATACTTGGATCAAACGGTCTGATAGGGTCGACTTACCATGGTCGATGTGGGCGATAATCGAAAAGTTACGAATGTGCTTCATGATTTGGTGTGACTAAACTCTTTAAAATAAGGACAAGAAAGCCGATCCAACCATTGATTCAATTCAACGGTAACGACGGCATTTCAATCAAGTTGGCAGATTCTACCCAATTTCTAGCCACTTCGCACTAGCTAATTGGTTCGCCCAACACCCTTAATAGTATGACTTGTTGCGAAGATTGCTGCTCTAATTTCGCAGATAATCGTTTTGCGAGGAAAATGCCTGCTGTGGTTGCGAGCGCAGAGAACAAAATAACTAGCCCCTCCCCTAATGAAAGGAGTGGTGCCAACCACCACTGAGCAACTAATGCGCCCACTATCATGGCAAACAAAGGCACCAAATAAACCACAGCGGCAGATTGCAGTAAGCTCTTTTCAGGCAGACCAATTTCGACAACTTGGCCTGTTTTAACCAGCTTTTGGGTAATCAAATGCCAGTGTAAAGATTTGTTACCTACCGCTTTAGATACAATGCCGGTACCACAGCTCTTTTGTGAAGAGCAACTGCTACAACTGGTTTGTTGTTCGCAGCTCAGCTCAACGTCAAAGCCTGAAGCAACAGGCTTAACGCTCGATACTGTGGCTAATGCAGTCATCATTGAGTGGCACTCTCACTAGTATTAAAAGTGACAGACTGAGCGATACGCTTTGCGGTTGCTGGCGGAATATCACCAATCACAGAAATCTCTCTGTCTCCACGGACGAAGCTATGTAAGGTACGGCGACCTTGACGAACAAGCTGCCCTTTAAGAGACAAGTTATCACTGTCTGAGACATATACCGAGAAACTGAACAGTCCATCGCTGTACATTTGGCTCTCAACCATACGCTCTGTATTGGTCATACGATAGCGATTAAGCTCTTTAGGTTCGAACCCATTAGGGATCCAACCCACAGTCCAGAAAGGGTTAGTAATCTGGCCTTTTGGCAGAGATAGGACTTCAGGCAGTTTAACCTGATTCAATCCACCAAGGATCTGACTGATTCGATCGTTTACGCTGTAAGAGATCGTTCTGTACTGCTCTAAGATCTCACCGTCACGATCGACAAGATCAGCACGTAAAGGTAGTTTACTCTTCTCATCTACCCAAAGCACGTAAGAGTAGCGCTGACCATCTTTTGGTACGACACGCAGAACCTGACAAGCTGCGCCCGCTTCACGAGCACGACCTACTTGGATAAAATCATAGAAATCACTTAGTTGGCCTACATCAGAGTTGAGTAGCGGTATCGTCGGCGCGACCATATTGCCAGACTCAATGGTAAAAGGCTCAACACCAGGTTCAATGTAGCTCACTTCGTCACCACGACGAATCACTTCACGTATTGGCCCACTCAGATAGACAAGATGGGCAAGTTGTTGTTCGTCTGCTTTGGCATGACGATACAGCAGAGGTTCAATACTGTTTTTCTTTATCAGTATGTAAGACAGTTCATAACTAAGTTGCTGACTGGCCTCGTTCATTTGATGCAACAAAGCCTCTGCAGCGTTGTCTTCTGCAAAGGCTATTGGTGTATTCAAACTGAACAGTGTCAGCGCACTGATCAGAAATTTTTTCATTCAACTACCGTTTCAGGATTATCGCTATATTCAATGGTTTTCTCACTGTTTAAGCGTAGTTGTAATTCGTAATCTTGTAACATCGCATTAATGCGGCGACGTTGCTCCTGAACATTGATCTCACTTGCTGGTTGTTCAACCGAAGAGCGCGTCAAGCTTACAGGCTCTGCGCTACCAGAAAATGGAATTGTTTGGAGAACAGGTAATGTTTCTGTTTCAGGTGAAGTTGTCGCGTCTGAACCGCCATACTGCTGAACACCTAAAATTACTGCTAAAGAAACACAGGCAGCCATCGCCACTTGACCAAATTGGTTCAACCAAGCGGGTAGTTGACGGCGTGCTTGCGAAGGCGTCGGTTGAGACTCTTGCAAGCGGTGTTCTTCCAACTGAGTTACCGTAGAGTGTGCAGGTTCATTGTCGAGCGCTAACGCTACGCTTTCAGCTATATTCCACTCCGGTTTTTCCGGTGCTTCACCTCGCATTACATCACCAATTAAATGGTAATTTTGCCAAGTCTGTAGGCTATCTTGGTCTTTCTCTAATTCAGTAATTAGAGCTTTATCAACCAACTCTCCATCCATGAGTGCTGAAAGTTTCTCTTTGTCAGCCATTATTTTCACCATTAATGTTACTGGTCTAGCGTTGCAAAAGGGGTTGGATTTTCTTCTCAACCGCTTCACGAGCACGGAAGATACGCGAACGTACCGTTCCTACAGGGCAATCCATAACCGCTGCTATTTCTTCGTAGCTTAAGCCATCGAGCTCGCGCAACGTCATCGCGGTTTTTAAATCATCAGGCAGTGCTTCGATTGCACTGAAAACAACACGTTTCAATTCATTGGACAACGTTAAGTTCTCAGGGTTCGAAATTTCTTTTAATGCACTTCCTGTTTCGTAATATTCAGCATCATCAGTATCCACATCTTGTGCTGGCGGTCTGCGCCCTTGGGCAACAAGGTGGTTTTTTGCAGTATTAACGGCAATCCGATATAACCAAGTATAGAAGGCACTTTCACCACGAAAGCTTGGTATCGCTCGGTACGCCTTTATAAATGCTTCTTGCGCTACATCGGGAACATCACCAGGATTATTCACATAGCGAGAAATAAGGTTGCAGACTTTGTTTTGGTACTTAGTTACCAACAAATTGAATGCTTGCTTATCCCCATTCTGAACTCGCTCAATTAATACTTGATCGGTCAGCTGCTCGTTCATTCGAGCGGGTACTCCTATCGTTATTCGCCCTTATCTTCTCAGACATGAGCATTAATTATGCAAAATGTAGTCTTGACACCACTGCTTACTTGAGCACTATTGTGACCTAGCAAATAAATATAAGTTCAAAAATTCTTCAAACTATTTTTGCGCAATGAAGCACCAATCTACTTCTTGTCTCAGATTGTGAGGATCAAGGTAGAGAAAAGCAATGCTATTTACGAAGAATTGCATTTATGCAAAGCCACTCTCACAGTGGTACTATAGTGAGTTGACTCTTTTGTTTTCAGAGTCAACGTTGCAATTCATTGAAATATTTTAGAGCGGGATCGCTCTGCTACCGTGCCAAACCAAAACGGTTTTTCGGGATGAAAGTGGCACAGGTACAAATTAACTCGGGAATTTAAAAGTTTTATGAACGCAAACCGTGAACATCAATGTGATGTGTTAGTGGTGGGTAGTGGCGCAGCTGGACTCTCTTTAGCGTTACGTGTTGCAGAGTACGGTAAAGTTATCGTACTGAGTAAAGGTCCACGTAGCGAAGGGGCAACTTACTATGCGCAAGGTGGTATCGCCGCTGTTTTCGACGAGTCGGACAGTATTGAATCTCATGTTCAAGATACCTTAGTAGCCGGTGCTGGCATCTGTGAACAAGAGACTGTCGAGTTCATTGCTAAAAATGCCAAAGAATGTGTCCAATGGCTTATCGATGGCGGTGTTCCATTCGATCGCGAAGAAAACGACACTGATGAAGCACCTCGCTATCACTTGACTCGCGAAGGTGGGCACAGTCATCGTCGTATTCTGCATGCGGCTGACGCAACAGGCATGGCAATGCAAACCTCGCTGCAAGACAATGTTCATAATCACCCTAATATTACCGTTTTAGAGCGTCATAATGCGCTCGATCTGATTACTGAAGATAAAGTCGGTGGCGACGAGAAAAAAATCGTTGGTGCCTACATCTGGAACCGCAATCAAGAGCATGTAGAAACCGTTAGAGCTAAATTTGTTGTTCTTGCTACTGGCGGGGCTTCTAAAGTCTATCAATACACGTCAAATCCAGATGTATCTTCTGGTGATGGTATTGCTATGGCTTGGCGCGCAGGCTGTCGCGTAGCCAACCTAGAATTTAACCAGTTCCACCCGACCTGCTTATACCACCCTGAAGCGCGTAACTTCTTACTAACTGAAGCACTGCGTGGTGAAGGTGCCTATTTGCGTCGTCCTGATGGCTCGCGCTTTATGCCCGATTTTGATGAGCGTGAAGAGCTTGCGCCACGTGATGTTGTAGCACGTGCGATTGACTTCGAAATGAAACGCTTAGGTGCAGACTGCATGTACCTCGACATCAGCCATAAGCCAGCTGATTTTATCGAAAAGCATTTCCCAACAATTAATATGCGTCTACTCGATCTTGGCATCGATATGACCAAAGAACCGATCCCTGTTGTTCCCGCTGCACACTATACCTGTGGTGGAGTTATGGTCGACCAAACAGGGCAAACCGATCTATCACAGCTTTACGCTATTGGTGAGGTGAGCTATACCGGCCTGCACGGGGCGAACCGTATGGCATCAAACTCACTATTAGAGTGCGTTGTTTACGCTTGGGCTGCAGCCAATGACATCATTGCCAACATAGACCAAGCAACGCTTCCACCAGCACTTCCTGCATGGGATGAAAGCCAAGTTAGCTGCTCAGATGAAGAGGTCGTTATCCAACACAACTGGCACGAGTTACGCCTATTTATGTGGGATTACATGGGCATCGTAAGAACCGATAAGCGCCTTGAGCGGGCACTACGTCGTATCCAACTGCTCCAGCAAGAGACTCACGAGTACTACAGCAACTTTAAGGTTTCCAACAACCTGCTTGAGCTGCGTAACTTACTGCAAGTGGCAGAATTAATGGTCCGCTGCGCAATGGAGCGTAAAGAAAGCCGTGGTCTGCACTACACGCTAGACTACCCAGAGCTTGCTGAAGATAGCGGTCCAACCATACTGCTACCGGAAAAACAAAAATAATAGAGGAAGCTTATACCAATCGGGATAAATAGATGCTCAGATAATTGCGCAGAAAAAATCGCTTAGAGCAAGGCATAGATTGCAGCTAGCTAGTTGTTCTACCTACAAAATCTATAACGATGCTATCAGCGATTTTAGCCAGCAAGGGTGAGCAGATATTTGTTCCGGTTGGTATCAATGCTCCCTTTTTAGTATCACGACTAAATGCCGATAATCTTCTTCAGGCATGCTATCACGCCATAAAATGAATCGCGTCTTATCTTGGCGAGTGATAAGTAAACCAAAAGCCACACCGATAAAATTAACACTTCGAATTCGCTCATTCCCTTGCGCCGTTTTATACGTCGACGGAGAGGTAAATTCTACTTCGCCCTGCATTGACGGCAGCAAAACGTCATCGACTAGCGCACTCTTCACAAGCATAGCTATCAAGGCTAGAGAGGCGACGAGTGGAATAGATGATAGAACCACAATCAAAAAGACCAGCATCATAACTAAGATGCTGGTCATCGTTGCAGTATAAGAGGGGCTAAGGTAGAACCTAGCGCACTTTACTGAGGTTATGTGCGACAATCTTATCCACCATAGACGCATGACCTAGATTCTCACTACGGCCATGACCCATAATCCATGTGAACAAGTCTGGATCATCACACTCTAACAAAGACACAAAGTCCTGCTGCTCATTATCTTTTAGGGCGTCAAAACATTCCTCAAAAAAAGGCATGATAACAACATCGAGTTCTAGCATTCCTCGACGACATGCCCATTTGATACGCGCTTTTTCTTCTGCGGTATACATTCTAATTCCTCACCTAATCGGTTGTTTGCGCCGAGTGTAACAAGCAATTTCGCTCACAACTAGGGCGCTAGTCACACTCCCGAGCAAGGTCATGATTTTCCATACCAAGACATGAAAAATTCGCCTACAACTCTAAAGGTTGTTTATCACTAGGATTCAGCGCTAACATACAGTTATTAAGTTTCTATTAGGTATCAATCATGGACTGGCAGAAAGAGTTTGCTCCCCTACAACTAGCGTCAAGCGATGCACTTCCTCAACTTTCAGTTGCGTTACTCCCATCATGGAGTGCAATTACAATGTTTGGCGATGACAAGAAATCCTACCTTCAAGGCCAAGTGACTTGTGACGTAGTGACATTAGATGAGCAAGACTCTACCTTTGGCGCCCACTGTGACGCTAAAGGTAAGGTATGGAGCGCGTTTCGTCTGTTTCACCACAACGGCGGCTACGCCATGTTTCAGCCAACCTCCATTATCGATAAAGAGCTAACCGAGCTGAAAAAGTATGCGATTTTTTCTAAGGTAGAAATCAAGCAAACAGAAGATATCGCTCTGGGACTAATGGGCGACTCTGCGACAAGCTTTATTGACTCTCTTTCATCTCAAACTGGTGATGTGCGCTCTATTGAAGGTGGCACTGCCGTTAAAATTGACCAACAGCGTTGGCTACTCTTAATGGAGCAATCTAGCGCCGAGCAATTGATCGCGACTCTACAAGCAGAAAAAGTATCTGAAGAACTCTGGACATTGCACGATATTCAAGCGGGCTTGCCACTGCTCAATGCCGAACAGCAAAATGAACACATTCCGCAAGCTCTAAACATTCAAGCGCTTAGGGGAATTAGCTTTACTAAAGGTTGTTATACAGGCCAAGAGACTGTGGCTCGCGCTAAATATCGCGGCATCAACAAGCGTGCACTGTTTATCGTTAAGGGCGATGCTGAAGCGGTGATTGACGCTAACGCAGAGCTAGAGCGAGCCGTCGGTGAAAACTGGCGTAGCGCGGGCAAAATTATTGCTAGCTACCGCTACAGCGATAATAAAGCCTTGGCACTGGTTGTCTTGCCTAATAACCTAGAAGCAGACACTCAACTGCGCCTAAAAAAGCAACCTAACAGTGAATGGACATTTGCGGCTCTGCCTTACTCGCTAGAAGATAATGACTGATCCTATCTCAACGCACATTACGCAATATCTAGAAGCGCAGCAGATCAACTTTCGACTGCTGCCGCACCAAACTCCAGCGACAACCATAGAAGATGCGGCAAAGCAGCGAGGGATTAGACCAGAACAGATGGTGAAATCTATTGTACTGCGTGATATGAATAACCGCTACGCAATTGCCTGCGCCCCAGGAAACAAGGCGGTCGACCCAAAAAAAGTCCGCGCGCTTCTAGAGTGGCGTCGAATGACCTGTGTATCTATGGAAGAGGTGGCTAGTCTGACTGGATACAAGATTGGCACGGTTGTCCCCTTGTTACTGCGCACGCCAATGGTGATAGTATTCGACCAGCAACTTTTGGCAGAATCTGAGGTCACGATAAGCAGTGGCTCAAATATGGCTGGCATCGCCTTGAGTTGTGACGATCTTATTCAACTCAGTCAACCTGTCATTGGCGATATCTGCCGCGACTAAACGGTTTCTACCCATTACTGGGTAGAAACCAGTCTCTCTTGTTGCAATCGATTTCATTAAACCATGACCGTTATCGCATCATTAGCCTTTTCTTAATTAAATTATTATTCACCAATAAAGCATAAGTAGTCACAATAGTATTTTTGAAGTATGCTGTCTCTGTTGGTTAAAGTTCGCTCAGTAGCTTATACACGCTGAGCGACACAACCTTTCAATGAGTTGGTATGTGGCTCGAAAGGTATGTGAATCCTTCTCCAACTAAAAAAGTGAATCCACTGATTGTTTCAGGACATCCACTTTTTGTGTAATGCATCTGTGACTATTCGCCCGCATCAAAGCGGGCTTTTTTTTGGTAAAATTTTACAATTCTTTTACACCCACTCTGAAAGTTAAACTATTCTTAAATGTGTCATATAACTGAGGCTTAATATTTCGCGATTGAACTCTTATGCGAGTTCCGCTGTCAGAAGATAAGTGAGGTAATTATCACAATAAATTGGATATTTATCCGCGGTTTTGTCTACAGCAACACAAATATCCAAACAAACCAGTTTCATCTGCATTTTCCACCATCACAATCACAATTTTCAGGGTGGGAAAAACGTATAATTTGCAGTGCTTGCTAAACATAAGGATAACTGTATGAGACTGTTTAAGCGCTATACACCAGGTATGATTGCTAAACACATTAGTCGGCTATTTAAGGGAAGGATCTACATTTACGGGGTTGGTAAGTTTGAGTTTGATAATGGTAAGCTGATTTTGCCGGAGAAGGCTGAACGCAAACACTTTCAAGCGGTAAAAGAAATTAATCAGGAAGTGATGAAACTCCGCTGCGCTTACGCATAATAGAATTAAAAAGGGTTGGCCATTGCCAACCCTTTGCATTTAAACCGTTTGAGATTTGTGCCTTGATTGCTGAGCTAATTGAGGTAAATTGCCCTTCAAACCAAGCGCTCGTTTCATGATCTCATCTTTGGCTCCCGGTAATTGACCGGCGAGTTTCATCCCAATGCCACGGATCAGTTTTTTCGCTGGATTACTTCCCTCAAACAGATCTTTAAACCCTTGCATTGCGGCAATCATTTTGGCGGCTTCAGACTTACGCCAACGCTCATAACTACGTAGGTTACGCTTAGAGCCAATATCTTCTCCTGCTTGCCAAAGTTGAAGCACTTCCTGCGCTAAACTTGCTGCATCCAGTAGACCGAGATTTACGCCTTGTCCCGCAAGCGGGTGAATGGTGTGCGCCGCATCGCCAACTAAAGCCACACGCTCTGCAACAAAATCACGTGCATAACGCATCTTTAGTGGGAAGGCAAAACGCTCCCCTTCGACTTTACATAGCCCCAAACGATTGTCGAATTCAGCCGTCAGCACTTTGTTGAACTCCGCTGAAGACATGCTCACAAGTCGTTCAGCTCGGCTTGGATCAGTCGACCAGACTATCGAACTGAGATTATCTTCACCTAGCGGCAAAAAAGCTAATGGCCCTTGCGGAGTGAAAATTTGTCTTGCGACGCGCTGGTGATCTTCTTTAGTACGGATATTGGCGACAATGGCACTGTGGCCGTAATCCCAATGGGTTAACGGAATATCTTGCTGCTTGCGAACCCAAGAATTGGCCCCATCAGCGCCTACCACCAACTTAGCCGTTAAAGCCTGGCCGCTTTCCAAAGTTAACCAAGCTTCGCTCTCCCCTATCGCCATCGAAGCGCATTTTTCAGGCATAAACAGAGTCACATTGCTTTGCTGCTTAACTTGCTCAAGTAGCGCAAGCTGAATAACTCGGTTCTCAACGATATGACCTAGATCAGGCTGAGCTAACTGCTG
Organism: Vibrio sp. SCP2; assembly: GCF_059295395.1. Classification (NCBI taxonomy): domain Bacteria; kingdom Pseudomonadati; phylum Pseudomonadota; class Gammaproteobacteria; order Vibrionales; family Vibrionaceae; genus Vibrio; species Vibrio sp. SCP2. Next base: position 295,473 of record NZ_JCAFVV010000004.1, read on the forward strand.
AGCTTCAAATTCGATTCGAGCGAAGCTGTCTTGCTCCCACACTTCCATCGCCTGATAAGGTGCTGCTCTACGTTGAGTAATACCTTGCCATGCACCTAGGTTTCTTAACACCGTTTCACTAGAACGGCTCAGTGCTGACACTCGCACATCTGGCAAGTCATTGAGCTCGCTCTCAGGCGCACGACTTTCAATCACAGCAATACGTAATTCAGTGTCTTTAAACGCTGCTGCGAGCGCCAAACCCACCATTCCACCGCCAACGATGGCGATATCTACACTTTGCATCATAATTTTGTATCCTTTTTAGCGTCTCTAGCGAGCCACTAAACCTAATGTTCTTCTTAACAAAGGAGTCTTAAGCATGGGCAGGTTATCCATACCGAACAACCCAAGATTTCGACCAACACGCAGTGATAGGTAATCGTTAGAGAAAATATGCACTAAGGCTGAGGTCATTGCGATGGTTGCATGACGATCATCTCGACGAGCGTTCTTAAACTGTTTCAGAGTGCAATAGCTTCCAGGATCGTCACTGGATTGAGCAATACTTTCTGCTAACGTCGCGACGTCACGAATTCCCAAGTTAAACCCTTGGCCAGCAATCGGATGGAGCGTTTGAGCCGCATTGCCAACAATGGCAAAGCGGTGCGAGACATTTTGCTCTCTGTAACGCAATAGCAAAGGATAACTCGCTCGTCGACCCACTTTTTGTAATTTGCCGAGTCGCCAACCAAAAGCCTGTTGCAGTTCTGACAGAAACTGCTCGTCGTTATAGTTGATGATCTGTTGTGCTTTGTCAGGTCTTACACACCAAACCAAAGACACCCGCCCTTGTGACATGGGCAATAAAGCCACTGGCCCTGACTCGGTAAAGCGCTCAAATGCTCGCCCATTGTGAGGTGCCTGAGCACTAATGTTGGCGATCACGGCAATCTGTTCAAAGTCATGCTCGTTAAGCTCTATACCGATTTGCTCACAACAAGTGGAGATCGCACCATCAGCGGCAACCAAAAGCTTTCCTTCAACAAGATTGCCATCACTTAACGTAATTGAGACCTTCTCTTCACTGCGCTCGACTTGCTCAACCGCGGCGTGTAGCACTGAAATATTGTTATCTTGCTCGACTTGCTGATGGTAAATACGCCCCACATCGGCAAGTTCAACGACGTAGCCTAACGCATCAACGCCCACTTCTTCAGTGGTGATGTCCGTCATACCCGCGTGAGAGCGATCAGAAACATGAATATGTTCAATGGGGGTTGCCACTTTCGCAATCTCTTGCCACAAGCCAAGCTGCTTTAAAATCGCAACAGTACCGTAGGACAGTGCAATCGAGCGTGAGTCAAAACCCGGATGAGCCTCGTGATCGACTTGAAACGGCTCAATGACAGCAACAGACAAAGGTTGCGGAGCAAGCTTATTGATTGCAAGGGCCAGCGTCATTCCCGCCATCGCACCACCAGCAATCACCACATCAAACTGCTTCATGAAGAATCCTTTTAGTGAATCGTTGGTGCTTGCTGAGGGTCAGCTTTCTTTTGCCCAAATTCAGCATGGATAGTTAATACACACGCTTTAACATGCTCAATGACTTGCTCTAACAGTTGAGCCTGCTCTTCTAGATCGTCGTCTTCGTCGATGCCGAGCTTAGCGATTTCTTCTAAATCAGCGAGCGCCTCTTTAACATCGCTTGACGCTTTCTTAAGTTCAGCATTCACCAAGCCTAAGCCTGAAATAAAATGGTTCACCCAATCAGCAAGACCATCGGCAATATCAAACAACGAAGCGCTAGCTTCTTCGTCTGGTAGTAGCATTTCGATATCCATACCAGAGCCCGTTAATTCAGCAATGCTTGCATCCAACGTAGCTTGTGCCAGTTGCAATGCTTTACTTGGCCAGCCCATACCTTCGCTTACATAATCAAAAACCATCGGTTGCCAGCTTTTATCAGTCAAGCTTAAGCCACCACTTAACATTCCAGTTAATAATCCGTGCAGCTCGGCAGGGTTCACTGCAAGCCCTGCAGACTGAAGCTCAGTGGCAAATGCTAAGTAATCAGGTAGTTTTGTTTCGCTCATTGGATTAGCCTAAATATGTCTAAATATCCTCAATCGTATCACTTACCACCGCGAGCGAAAACGAGCGATTAGCAATTGTGGGCAGCTTTTACACAAATTGCCCAATTACTGTGTTATTGCGCCCTGATTTGCTTATCGCTGTTCTGAAAAGCTTGAATCTTAATGGGCGTTTTTCTATAGTTTCTCCCTCGGTGATTATCTGCTTTATCACCTTAGGCAACAGATATAGAGTCGATATGAGTAATCAAGCGGTAGAAGTTGAAATCTTAGGCAAACTCACTCGGGTAAATTGTCCGGCAGGGCAAGAAGAGTCATTGATTAAAGCCGCAGAGCGTCTTGAAGAACGTTTGCAAGACATGTCAGCCAAAACCAAGATTACTAATGAAGTTCAACTTTTGACCTTTGTTGCGTTAAACTTTTGTCATGAGCTTGAGGCTCGTGATAGTAATTCTAAGCAGGAACAAGATGCCATGTTTGAGCGAATGGAACTCCTTTCGGCATCACTCGACAACGCGATTAGTAAAGTAAAGCCAGGACAGCAATAAACCTTTACACCGTCAAGAATTTACCCTGGAGTGTTCGTTAGGGGATTAAGTCCCTGAGCCGATAAGCAATACCTAAGGGTTAGTACTTGATAGCTATTGAGCAAGCTCGGCTTGTACCGAGAAGCCTACGGTTATCTCTGCTGATCCGCCTTGAACCAGCTGGTTCAAGGGTCCATTTCTCCAACGGCACTCTGGGGTATCCCTTTCACGATACCCTGCAACCATGGGTAACGTCATGACGCTTTCCAGACAAGACTTCCGTAAAAGCATCCGCCAAAAACGCAACCAATTATCCAGTGATGTGCAACATCTCGCGGGTTTAGATTTGGTGCAACAATTCTCCCAGCTACCTGAGCTCGCGCAAGCGCAACATATTGCCTTGTATCTTACGACCGACGGTGAACTTGAAACCATGCCCCTCATTGAGTGGCTATGGCAGCAAGGTAAAAAGACTTACCTGCCTGTCATTCATCCCTTTTCCAAAGGTCATCTGCTGTTTCTGCACTATGACAGCTCGACCCCAATGGTGCTCAACCGTTATTCAATTGCTGAACCTAAGCTTGATCAAACCACAATCCTGCCGGCAAAGTCTCTCGACATCATTTGCACGCCACTGGTCGGTTTTGACTCGACAGGCCATCGCCTTGGCATGGGTGGTGGGTATTACGACCGCACTTTAGAACCTTGGTTTAAGACAGGTCAAGGCCCTATGCCTATTGGCCTAGCGCATGATTGCCAACACGTCGAGAAACTACCTATCGAGTCTTGGGATGTCCCTTTACCTAAAATTGTGACTCCAACCAAGATTTGGCAATGGGATTAACCCTGCTAGCTAGAATCCGCTAGCTTGGCTTCAAGTCTGCTAGAGATAGGGCTATAATCGCGCCGCAATCGTTTTTATTACCGCCTTTAGGAGATGAGCAATGACTCAAGATGAAATGAAGAAAGAAGCTGGTTGGGCAGCACTTAAGTATGTCGAAAAAGGCAGCATTGTAGGTGTTGGTACGGGCTCGACGGTAAATCACTTCATCGATGCACTAGCAACCATGAAAGAAGAGATTAAAGGTGCGGTTTCAAGCTCTGAAGCGTCAACGAAGAAACTTGAAGAGTTAGAGATTAAGGTTTTCGACTGTAATGAAGTCGCGGGCCTAGATATCTATGTTGACGGTGCTGACGAAATCAACGCGACTCGTGATATGATCAAAGGCGGCGGCGCTGCCCTAACGCGTGAGAAAATCGTTGCTGCTATTTCAGACAAATTTGTCTGTATCGTCGACAACACGAAAGCGGTTGATGTACTAGGTAACTTCCCTCTACCTGTTGAAGTGATTCCAATGGCACGCTCATACGTGGCTCGCGAACTGGTTAAGCTAGGTGGTGATCCTGCATACCGTGAAGGCGTAATCACAGACAACGGCAATGTAATTCTTGATGTTTACGGCATGCAGATTACTGATCCAAAAGATCTTGAAGATAAAATCAATGCCATCGCTGGCGTAGTTACCGTTGGTCTATTTGCCCACCGCGGTGCAGACGTAGTAATTACTGGCACGCCAGAAGGTGCAAAAATCGAAGAATAAGCGCTTCATTTTTGTCATTTCATTACAAACGGTGCCTATTGGCGCCGTTTTTTCATTTTACTCTATAAAAATTATGCCTTATTCCGTAATTTTCTTACCCAAAGTGTATTTTTTTTGTTAACTTAATGGTCAGAAGACGCACAAGGAAAACGTTTGCGTGCTACATAACGTCTACAAAAACGTTTGCTTTAACTGCTTTTGCTTAATGTGCGCCCGTTAAGCCCAAATTTCCCCACTTTAAGGAAGAAGACAATGGCCAAAGTTTCACTGGAAAAAGATAAAATTAAAATCCTCTTGCTTGAAGGTCTACACCCATCATCTGTAGAAGTTCTTCAGGCTGCTGGCTACACCAATATTGAATACCACAAAGGCTCACTTCCTGAGGAAGAGTTACTTGAAGCGGTGAAAGACGTTCACTTTATCGGTATTCGCTCGCGCACTAATCTATCTCAGCAAGTGATTGACGCAGCAGAGAAACTGGTTGCGATTGGCTGTTTCTGTATTGGTACCAACCAAGTTGATCTTAAAGCAGCGGCGACTCGCGGCATTCCAGTGTTTAACGCACCATTCTCAAACACGCGCAGTGTGGCAGAGCTGGTTCTTGGACAAGTCCTACTGCTACTACGTGGTATCCCAGAGAAGAACGCTTTAGCGCACCGTGGCATTTGGAAGAAAAGTGCTGACAACTCATACGAAGCTCGCGGCAAGCGCTTAGGTATTATTGGTTACGGCCATATTGGTACTCAGCTAGGCATTATCGCTGAAAACCTTGGTATGCGTGTTTACTTCTACGATATTGAAAACAAGTTATCACTCGGTAACGCTACTCAAGTTCATACTATGAGTGAACTGCTGAATAAATGTGATGTTATTTCGCTTCATGTTCCGGAAACGGCTGGAACTAAGAACATGATGGGCGCTGAAGAGTTTGCGCGAATGAAGCCAGGTTCAATCTTCATTAACGCTGCTCGCGGTACTGTGGTAGATATTGAAGCGCTATGCCACAGCCTAGAAGCTGGTCACCTTGCTGGCGCGGCAATTGACGTGTTCCCAACAGAGCCAAAAACCAACGCAGACCCATTTGAATCACCACTGCAGAAGTTTGACAATGTTATCTTAACGCCTCACGTTGGCGGCTCAACTCAAGAAGCGCAAGAAAACATTGGTGTTGAAGTGGCTGGCAAGCTAGCTAAGTACTCAGACAACGGTTCGACCCTATCAAGTGTTAACTTCCCTGAAGTGTCACTGCCAGAGCACCGTGACTGCTCACGCTTACTACACATTCACCAAAACCGTCCGGGTATCCTGACGCAAATTAACACCATTTTTGCTGAAGAAGGGATCAACATCGCCGGTCAGTACCTGCAAACGGCCGCAGATTTCGGTTATGTGGTTATTGATGTGGAAACAGAGCGCTCAGAAGAAGCACTTAAGAAACTTAAGAGCATCGAAGGGACTATCCGCGCACGTATCCTGCACTAATCCCGCTGTTAAGATCGAAAAAACCACCGACTTGTCGGTGGTTTTTTGCTAGGTTTTTAACAAGTTAAGGTTTTAGAGCACGCTCACCACGAGCAATGCCCACAACGCCGCTTCGCGCTACTTCAATCACTTCTGTCACTTCCGACAGTGCCTGAATAAAGGCATCAAGTTTCTCGCTAGTACCCGCCATTTGTACTGTGTACTGAGAGGCTGTGACATCAACAATCTGTCCACGGAAAATATCGGCAGTACGTTTAACTTCCGCACGAGAGAAACCACTCGCCTTCACTTTTACCATCATCAATTCACGTTCAATATGATCAAGCTCTGAGACCTCTTGAACTTTAAGCACATCAATCAGCTTGTTTAATTGCTTCTGGATCTGCTCTAGCTCCATATCGTCTGAAATAGTGGTAATGTTCAGGCGCGATAAGGTTTCGTCATCGGTTGGAGAAACGGTCAAAGATTCAATGTTGTAAGCGCGCTGAGAGAAAAGGCCAACCACGCGAGAAAGCGCACCAGGTTGGTTTTCCATTAGTAGTGAAATAATGTGTCTCATATTAAGTTCTCTCCGTCTTGCTTAACCACATTTTGTCCATGCCTTCGCCTTTGATCTGCATTGGATATACATGCTCTGTTTCATCAACATTGATATCCACAAACACCAATCGATCTTTCATATCTAGCGCTTGCTTCAAACCAGCCTCAAGCTGATCTGGCGACTCAATGCGAATCCCCACATGTCCATATGCTTCTGCGATAGCTGCAAAATCAGGAACAGAACTCATGTAAGAGTTTGAGTGTCGGCCTTGGTAAATAATGTCTTGCCACTGCTTTACCATGCCTAGGAATCGGTTGTTGAGGTTAATAATCTTAACCGGAATATCGTATTGCATTGCCGTCGACAGTTCCTGGATATTCATTTGGATACTCCCGTCACCGGTGACAACGACTACTTCTTCATCTGGTTTAGCGAATTTCACACCCATTCCCGCTGGTAGGCCAAAGCCCATAGTGCCGAGACCACCAGAGTTAATCCAACGGCGCGGTTTGTTGAATGGATAGTACAACGCAGCAAACATCTGATGCTGACCAACATCAGAGGCAACGTATGCATCACCATTGGTCAGTTTATGCAGCGTTTCAATAACTTGCTGCGGTTTAATGCGCTCTGGAGAGGTTTCGTACGACAAACATTGACGCTCACGCCAAACTTGAATTTCATCCCACCAGCGATTCAACGCTTCTTGATCATTAGTGCTGCCCTGCTCTTCTAGCAAGTTAACCATGCTCTCAAGGACTTTCTCAGCCGAACCTACGATGGGAAGATCTGCTTTTACGTTCTTTGAAATCGATGAAGGATCGATATCAATATGCATCACCTTGGCATCAGGACAGTACTTTTCTAGGTTGTTGGTGGTTCGGTCATCAAAGCGCACACCGACACCAAAAATCAGATCTGCATTGTGCATAGCCATGTTAGCTTCATACACACCGTGCATACCTAACATGCCTAAAGAATTCTTATGTGTGCCTGGAAACGCGCCAAGCCCCATTAAGGTACTGACCACAGGCAAGTTTAGCGCTTCGGCCAGTTTAGTAAGATGCTGCTCAGCTTCAGAAATGACGGCACCACCACCCACATAAAGTACTGGCTTCTTCGCTTCTAAAAGCGTCTTAAGACCTTTTTTGATCTGACCTTTGTGACCAGTAGTTGTCGGTTTGTATGAGCGCATCGACAGTGACTGCGGGTATTCATATGGCAGTTTAACCTGTGGATTCATGACATCTTTAGGTAAGTCGATCAAAACTGGGCCAGGTCTACCAGTAGTGGCAATGTAGAAGGCCTTCTTCACTGTTTCAGGAATATCTTCTGCTTTCTTAACTAGGAAACTGTGTTTAACCACTGGGCGAGATACACCAACGATGTCACACTCTTGGAAGGCATCGTTACCAATCATGTTGTTTGGTACGTTACCTGAGATAACGATCATTGGAATTGAGTCCATGTATGCCGTCGCAATACCTGTAATAGTATTGGTTGCACCAGGGCCGGAACAGACTAGTACTACTCCAGGATTGCCAGTCGCACGTGCATAACCATCAGCCATATGCGTAGCGGCTTGCTCATGACGTACTAGAACGTGTTTGATTTGGTCGGTTTTGGCATGAAGTGCATCGTAAATATCAAGAACAGAGCCTCCTGGGTAACCAAAGATCTGTTCAACGTTTTCTTCGATCAGAGATTGCACAACCATCTCTGCACCGGACAACATTGCTGCCATATTTTTCTCCTTAACCAGTTTTCCGCCACATAAGGTCAACGTGATGGACTGGTTTTTCATAGTTAGGTCTTATTCGTAGCCTAAATCGAAATACTTCCACTTTTTCGGCTATGTCTTGCTCACAGGTAACATAAAGCAAGGTCACGCAACAAATGTAACGTTTTATTATCAATGGGTCTAATGCGATTTCCATCTCACTTTAAACAACATGCTATTTATCGACATCAAATTATAGAAACCAGCTAATAAGAAGATCTAAACCAGACACTTAAACTAGGAATGCAAATAAATTCGGTTAAAAATTTTAGGGCACCCTTTCAATATTCAGACAATCATCGTGGTAAGTAAGTCGGAAAACCAGATAAAAAAATCCCTCAGAAAGCAAACCATCTATCTGAGGGATTTTTAAACAGTTGCGAAATTTACTATCGAGAAAGTTACTTCTTCTCTACCTTATCGCTGTACATTTCTTCAATTTCATCCTGATATTTGTCGTTAATCACTTTGCGACGCAGTTTCTGTGTCGGTGTTAACTCACCAGTATCCATTGAGAAAGCCTTTGGCAGCAGTTTAAATTTCTTCACCTGCTCAAATTTAGCCAGTTCTTGCTGTAGTTCGTTGACGCGTTTTTCTAGCATCTCAACCACTTGATGGTGCTTAATTAGCTCAACGCGATCGTGGTATTTGATATTAAGTTCTTTGGCATACTCTTCCAAAGAGTCGTAGCAAGGAACAATAAGAGCCGAAACAAACTTGCGCGTATCTGCTATTACAGCGATCTGTTCGATAAAGTGATCTTTACCAATCGCACCTTCAATCATCTGCGGCGCGATGTATTTACCACCCGATGTTTTCATCAGTTCTTTAATTCGATCGGTAATAAACAGGTTACCATTTTCATCGATATGACCTGCGTCACCGGTTTTTAAGAAGCCATGCTCATCGAATGTCTTAGCTGTCTCTTCCGGCATCTTGTAGTAGCCACGCATCACCATGGGGCCGCGAACTAAGATTTCATTGTTTTCACCAATCTTAACCTGAGCACCTGGCATCGCCATACCAATCGAATCTGGGTTAAAGCACTTATCATCCCAACACGATACCGTCGCAGTGGTTTCTGTCATGCCATAACCAAGCTTGACGTTAATCCCGATAGCATGGAAAAAACGACCTATGGTTTCATCTAGCTTCGCGCCCCCACAAGGCATGAAGTTGATTTGTCCACCGAGTAGTGCTCGTAACTTCGATAGCACTAATTTATCCGCTAAAGCATGAGACTTCTTGAGTGCGATTGAAGGTTTACGTCCTTCTTGATGACACACAGCCATCTTAGCGCCCATGTTGACTGCCCAAGTAAACAAGACTTTGCGAATAAATGGTGCTTTGGCGACTTTTTCATGAATGGCAGAGAAAATCTTTTCGTAAAAGCGCGGAACCGCACACATCACGGTTGGGCGTACTTCACTCAAGGCGTCACGTACCTGCATGGTATCTTGCAGATAGCAGTTGGTCGCCCCTTTATATAGTGCGTAGAAAGTCCAAGCACGTTCAAAAACATGGGAAAGAGGTAAGAAACAGAGAGAAACATCGCTCTGCGATAAGCTTAAACGCTGATCATGCCCTTCAAGCTGAGCACCAATATTCGCGTAATCTAGCATCACGCCTTTCGGCTGACCGGTTGTACCTGAGGTGTAAATCAAAGTAAGAAGGTCTTCCAGATTCGCTTGCTCTAAACGGATATCAAGCTCTTGCTGATGCACTTTATCAACATTGGCAATCAGTCGCTGCCAGCTAATGGCAAACTCATGTTCACCCACATCGATGTCATCAGACATAGCGACGATCAATTCAAGCTGATCACATTCGTCAAAAATCGACACTGCAGCATCAAATTGAGGCTGCTCACCAACAAACAGCACTCGGACGTCAGCATCTTGCAAGATATAAGCAGATTGAGCTGCGGTGTTGGTTGGATAAATGGGTACGGTAACCGCACGAACTTGCAGAGCGGCAAAGTCTGCGATTGTCCACTGCGGCATATTGTTAGAGAAGATACCGATCTTGTCTTGAATTCGGATACCGTGAGCCAATAGAGCAAGTGACAATGCATCCACTTGCTGACCAAACTGCTTCCAGCTAATGCCATTCCAAACATTGCCTACTTTATGCTTAAGCGCAATGCGATCATTGCCTTTTGCAATCTGGTCTCGAATACGTTTTACGATATGAAAATCTAGGTTGGCCATCTTTACTACCTTTAGCTTACACCTGTAAGCTTTAATCAGCGCACAAGTGTACATTTCACTTTAGAAAAGGCAACTGATGAGCGTCAAAGTTATCAATATAAATAGTAAAAAACCTTGAATGGCGGGGCCATTCAAGGTTTTTAATAGCAGTAAAATGTGATGGTTAATCTAGTGCGACAACTTCGCCACAAATCATCATCAGTTGGTCACGAAGCCAGATGTGACCTTTGTCTTTTTCGCTTGATTCGTGCCAGCTTAAGAAGCCGCTGATCTTGCCGTTTTCGAATGGGAAGTCGATCACTTGTAGCTGTTCTTTGTTTGCTGCGTTCTCAACCATCCAACGAGGGGCAATCGTTACCAGTTCAGATTGACCAACAACGTAAAGGACATTGCTTAGGCTCGTACCTTCATAGTATGCCTGAACGTCTAGGTCGCGGTATGCCTGCTCAGAGAAGCTGCGCTGACCGTGAACTTTTGAAAGCTTGGCATGACGCTCGCGAACCAATAGGTCTGGTGTCACGACGCCTTGAATGCGAGGGTGAGCTTTAGAAGCCACAACAACTAACTCGTCTTGGAAGATTTCTGTACTTGAGAAGCCTTGCTCATCAAAACGTGCGTAATCAATAACAAAGTCGATCTCTTGGTAACGCATACGCTCAGCTAGCTGACGATCAAACTCAGCATCAAGGTGAAGCTGAACATTTGGCGCTAGTTCATGAATAGTCGACATGATCTTTGGAGCAAAACGCATATCACATGGGCTACAGATCGCCAGTTTAAATAGACGCGTTGATGTTTCTGGAGAGAACACTGAGCTAGGTAGCTCGTTACGGATTAGTTGTAGCGCTTGACGAACAGGACCAAATAGTTGGCGAGCACGCTGAGTTGGCTGAATACCACGACCCTGACGCATAAATAGCTCATCGTTAAACATGACTTTTAGGCGAGCAACTGCATTACTAACTGCTGGTTGAGACATACCTAAGTTATGCGCAGCACGAGTGATGTTCTGCTCTTGCATAACCGCATCAAACACAGTTAAAAGGTTTAGATCTACTCCACGTAAAGTACTTTCCATGCGGTAGCTAGCGATAGCACTCATAGACTCTTTCTTATCAATCATTGGGGATGCCTCTTTAAATTCTTCAGCGTATATGGTCGTTAAATTGAAATTTGAGTTAGGAATAGAAAACCCATTTCTCGCCTCATCTGTTGTATTTATTTGTTAGATGTTTGTCGGCGAACCATTACTATCAACGAATCATTCAGCGATTAGCAATAAGATTGACAATTAATCAGTATTTTTTACCTATAATCCTGAATAGTTATTAAATTACAAATAGTTAAATAGATTATAAAAAGTTATAAAGCACACTGTTTTATAGATATATATAGAAATTTGATATTAATACCCCCTGTTAAAACTCAGTATCAGACATGAGCCAAAGCTATAATTCGAACAGTGGAAACAAAAACAGCATCAATAATTGATGCTGTTATTCGATATGAGTAAAACGTTTGCTATAGATTGGTGACGTAGCTAGGGAAGTCAACTTTCTCCCATAAACTCTCCGTCAAGACAGATTTGTCTTCCCAATCACCCTGTTTAATCCAAGCGACAATGGCTTCTGCAACGTCTGGATAATTGACGCTCTCAGCGCTCGATTCATCTAGCCAATTTCGTACCACAGCCGCATCTAAGATTTCCATACAAGTCGCTAAGCCCAAGTCTTCAAGAGTTGCCACGTTACTCACTTGTTCAAATTGCCCCGTCAATGGCTTAAGTAACAACTTCTTTCCAAGAGTAAGTGCCTCAGAAGGAAGCTCAAAACCACCGTTAGCAATCACCCCTTTACAGCGCTGAAGATGAAGTTGAAATGAGTGTAAACTTAAGGGCATAAACTCTATGTTGTCGATTGTCTTCGGTTCAATGATCTCTGGGTGATAACAGACAAAATGTTGACTGGTAAATCTCAGTAGTAACTCAGTGATATCAGAAATACTCTCAAATGGTAAGTAGACCAGAACAAAGGCTTCCTCCACCGCATCACCGCTTGGAGTGTGAATAATGGGCGGCAAGATAGGCTGATCGAAATGATACCAATGCAAACCGATATGATGCTGCGCGGGAGCAAAGTGCTTTATCACCTTTTTATCCAACCAACTGGCCCCTTTTAGTGGCACTGAGTATCGGAACGCATTCTGATGACTAATACTGATCGATGGAACACCCTGTTTTTTCGCCGCCCATGCAGAGACAGGTTCAAAATCGTTGAGCACCAGATCGTAGCGAGATAAATCAAGTTCACTGACATCACGCCAGAACTGCCATAAGTTGTTAGAAATACAGGTTTTAAAGTAGTTCACTCTGCCTTTGTCTGTTGCAAAGGTTAAACCTCGTCGAGTTTGGAAATCACCAAACTGCTCCATACAAAAGTACTTACTCGTATCTCGGCCAGTAAACAGATAATCGACCTCTAAACCGGCTTCAGCCAAGCATTTCAACATTGCTCTAGCACGCGCAATATGCCCGTTGCCCGTCCCTTGCACTCCGTATAAGATTTTCATTGTTCAACTCCCGATTATGGTTAATGCCAATTGAGCACAACCAATACCAAGCAAAGCCCCTAACAAAACGTCCGTCAGAAAGTGCACGCCAAGCAAAATACGTGAACTGGCAATCAAAGCTGCCCAGATAAACGTGACAACTTCCAGATCAGCGAAGTAATGACCAGTAATTGAAGCCATAAGAAAAGCAGCAGCAGTATGGCCTGAAGGCAGACTGTAACGATCTGAAGGCGTGATAAACGAGGTCACTAAGTTGCATAACTCTTGCGGGCGGCGACGTTTAAACGAGTTCTTAGCTAACCAATAGGTTGGTAACTCCATTGCAAATGCCAGCAACCCAGCCAACAAAAACAACTTGCCTTCAATTCCTGCAAACAAGTACGCAAGCACACCAAAGGCAATATATAGATGCCCATCACCAGTGTGTGAGACAGCTTTACTGATACGCGAGACAGGATGATTAAATCTGTGCTGGAGACAGTACAGAGAGAACGCCAGATCAAACTTGGCAATAGGTTCTATTGAACGCATTACCGACTCCTTTTATTGACGGTGTTGCGATCACACTAAGTGGGTTTAGTGACAGCTCAGTGAATGTTTTGCGGTAGTTCGGTTACACGGCCTTAATATGGTTAGCCAAGCAAGATATTCACCTTTTCAATATAAAGAGGGCTTAAAAGCGTCTATTTTGCGTGTTTTTAGGTTGAACTGATCTGACTTGAATAAAAAAGCAACTTTAGGGTTGACGTTGACTCTTGAGTGCGGTACTAATTTGTTAACTTAAATTTGTGGATTATTTAACGCCCTTAAAGGAACCGTTAACAATGATGAACCGTTTTTCTATCCTGCTGAGCCTCCTCCTTATCGTGACACAATCGCGCGGGTAGGCTGTGGAAAAAAAATAACCACACAGAATTACACAAAACCCGCACTTAGATGCGGGTTTTTTTATACCTAGCTTTTTATTGCTAAGTAACGGAAGTAAACGATTAACAGATGTGAAAAACATCGAATCACTAAGGAAGCAAACATGAACGATCAAGTCATTATTTTCGACACCACTTTACGTGATGGCGAACAAGCGTTGTCAGCAAGCTTGACGGTTAAAGAAAAACTGCAAATTGCCTACGCACTTGAAAGGCTCGGCGTTGATGTGATTGAAGCAGGTTTTCCTGTTTCATCACCTGGTGATTTCGAATCTGTCCAGACCATTGCGCGCAACATCAAAAACAGCCGAATCTGTGGTCTTTCGCGTGCCGTTGCGAAAGACATTGATGCTGCTGCTGAAGCGTTAAAAGTTGCTGAACAGTTCCGTATCCATACCTTTATTTCTACTTCCACGGTTCATGTCCAAGACAAGCTTCGCCGTAGCTACGATGACGTAGTTGAAATGGGTGTTAAAGCGGTTAAGCATGCTCGCCAATACACCGACGACGTTGAGTTTTCGTGTGAAGATGCAGGCCGTACACCAATCGACAATTTGTGTCGTATGGTTGAAGCTGCCATTGACGCTGGCGCAAACACCATCAATATCCCTGATACTGTTGGCTACACAGTCCCTAACGAATTTGGCGGTATCATCCAAACGCTTTTCAACCGCGTACCGAACATCGACAAAGCGATCATCTCAGTACACTGTCATGATGACTTAGGTATGTCTGTTGCTAACTCAATTGCCGCAGTACAAGCAGGTGCGCGACAAATCGAAGGAACAATTAACGGAATCGGTGAACGTGCGGGTAACTGTTCGTTGGAAGAGATCGCGATGATCATCAAGACTCGCCAAGAGCTATTGGGTGTTCATACCGGCCTTAAACATGATGAGATCCATCGTACCAGTAAGTTGGTCAGTCAACTTTGTAATATGCCGATTCAGGACAACAAGGCTATCGTAGGTGCTAACGCATTCAGCCACTCTTCAGGTATTCACCAAGACGGCATGTTAAAGAACAAGAACACCTACGAAATCATGACGCCAGAGTCTATTGGCCTTAAGAACCAAGCACTAAACCTAACCAGTCGTAGTGGTCGCGCAGCTGTGAAAAGTCACATGGATACCATGGGCTACAAAGAAGATGAGTACAACCTAGATGCATTGTATGAAGACTTCTTGAAGCTAGCTGACCGTAAAGGTCAAGTTTTCGATTACGACTTAGAAGCCTTGATGCATTTCTCAAATCTTCGCGAAGAAGATGATTTCTACAAACTTAACTACCTAAGCGTTCAGTCAGGTAGTGTCATGGCGACAACAAGTATCAAACTTCAGTGTGGTGATGAAGAGCAATCGGAAGCCGCTGTGGGTAATGGTCCGGTCGATGCGCTTTACCAGTGTATCTATCGAGTAACCGGATATGATATTGTGCTAGATAAGTTTGATTTAACGGCTAAAGGGGAAGGTGAAGACGGTCTAGGTCAAGCCGATATCATCGCAAACTATAAAGGCCGTAAGTACCATGGTACGGGTGTTTCAACCGATATTGTTGAAGCATCAGGTCAAGCGCTACTGCACGTAATCAATAGCATCCATCGTGCAGATAAGATTGCTGAAATCAAACAGAAAAAAATCGAAACCGTATAGATTTAAAAGACTCCAGGGACGCGAGTCGTCCCTTGAGCTTAAAAGAAATAAAAATATTCAAGGACTAACATGACAGACAAAACTTACAAAATTGCCGTTTTACCAGGAGATGGCATTGGCCCAGAAGTAATGGCTCAGGCACATAAAGTACTGGATGCAATCGAGAAGAAGCACGCTATCGAATTTGCTCGTGATGAACACGACGTAGGCGGCATTGCGATTGATAATCATGGCTGCCCATTACCAGAATCGACAGTGAAAGCATGTGAAGATTCTGACGCCGTGCTTTTTGGCTCTGTAGGCGGCCCTAAATGGGAACACCTGCCACCAAACGATCAACCTGAGCGTGGTGCCCTACTTCCGCTACGTAAGCACTTCCAACTGTTTTGTAATCTACGTCCTGCTCAAATCCACCAAGGTCTAGAAGCTTTCTCACCTCTACGCGCAGATATCTCTGGTAACGGTTTTGATATTGTCGTGGTTCGTGAACTGACTGGCGGTATCTACTTCGGTCAGCCAAAAGGTCGTGAAGGTGAAGGTCCAAACGAGAAAGCGTTCGATACTGAGGTCTACCATCGTTTTGAGATTGAGCGCATTGCTAAGATAGCATTCGAATCAGCGCGTTTACGTCGCAAGAAAGTGTGCTCTATCGATAAAGCGAACGTACTTCAGAGCTCGATTCTATGGCGTGAAGTGGTCGAAGAGATCGCTAAAGATTACCCAGATGTCGAGCTATCACATATGTATATCGATAACGCAACTATGCAGCTAATCAAAGATCCTGCACAGTTTGACGTTATGCTTTGTTCAAACATCTTCGGCGATATCATCTCTGACGAGTGTGCGATGATCACAGGCTCTATGGGCATGTTGCCATCAGCGTCGCTAAACGAAAGTAAGTTCGGCCTCTACGAACCAGCAGGCGGTAGTGCTCCAGACATCGCAGGTAAGAACATTGCAAACCCTGTAGCGCAAATCTTATCGGCGGCGCTAATGCTACGTTACAGCCTAGGTGAAGAAGCTGCAGCGCAAGACATTGAAGCGGCAGTATCTAAAGCGCTATCAGCGGGCGAGCTAACCGGTGACCTATCAGGTGATAAGCCAGCACTATCGACCTCAGAAATGGGCGATAAGATCGCAGAGTACATTCTGAACTCATAATTACTGAATACACAAACACAACAGATTAAAGTCGTCATTAATAATACCAACCCAATGGCAGAGGGACTTCCTCTAAGTCATTGGTGCTGCAACAAGGCAGCGATATCAAGCAGACTTGGGAGTTTAGTCCGCTAAATGACCAAGTTGATTGAGAGAAGCTAACACAGTTGCGGTGACAAGGACGACGAGGAAGAGCAATGGGCAAAACATTATACGAAAAAGTCTACGACGCACACGTTGCCGTAGCCGCCGAGGGTGAAAACCCAATTTTATACATAGACCGCCACTTGGTTCATGAAGTCACCTCTCCACAAGCGTTCGATGGCTTGCGTGAAAAAGGTCGTCAGGTTCGTCAGGTAAGCAAGACGTTTGCAACCATGGACCACAACGTTTCTACGCAAACTAAAGACATCAATGCATCCGGTGAGATGGCGCGTATCCAGATGGAAACGCTATCTAAAAACTGTGAAGAGTTTGGTGTCACCCTTTACGACATCAACCACAAATACCAAGGTATTGTGCATGTTATGGGCCCTGAGCTAGGCATCACTCTTCCAGGCATGACGATTGTTTGTGGTGACTCACACACAGCGACTCACGGTGCATTTGGTTCACTCGCATTTGGTATCGGTACTTCTGAAGTTGAGCACGTTCTAGCAACTCAAACGCTAAAACAAGCACGAGCAAAAACCATGAAGATCGAAGTAATAGGTAAGGTAGCAGCGGGCATCACTGCAAAAGATATCGTCCTAGCCATCATCGGTGAAACAACCGCAGCAGGTGGTACTGGCTACGTAGTTGAGTTCTGTGGTGAAGCGATTACTGATCTTACGATGGAAGGTCGTATGACCGTGTGTAACATGGCTATCGAATTAGGTGCTAAAGCAGGTCTGATCGCGCCAGATGAAACCACGTTCGAATACATCAAAGGCCGCAAGTTCGCGCCTCAAGGTCAAGATCTAGAAGCAGCAATTGAATACTGGTCGTCGCTAAAAACTGACGATGACGCTGAATTTGATGCTGTAGTAACGCTAAACGCAGCGGATATCAAACCTCAAGTCACTTGGGGGACAAACCCAGGTCAAGTCATCGCGGTAGATGAGCCAATTCCAGCACCAGAAAGCTTCGCAGATCCTGTAGAAAAAGCATCGGCAGAAAAAGCGCTGGCTTACATGGGTCTAGAAGCAGGCAAAGCACTATCTGACTATAAGGTAGATAAAGTTTTCGTGGGCTCTTGTACTAACTCTCGTATCGAAGACATGCGCGCTGCAGCTGAAGTAGCTAAAGGTCGCAAGGTCGCCGATAACGTTCAAGCACTTATCGTTCCTGGCTCTGAGCAAGTTAAAGCTCAAGCAGAAGCAGAAGGCTTAGATGTGATCTTTAAAGACGCAGGCTTTGAATGGCGTCTGCCGGGTTGCTCTATGTGTCTAGCAATGAACAATGACCGCTTAGGTCCGCACGAGCGCTGTGCGTCTACTTCAAACCGTAACTTTGAAGGTCGCCAAGGCCGTGATGGACGTACCCACCTAGTGAGCCCTGCAATGGCAGCGGCAGCAGCAATTGCTGGTCACTTTGTTGATATTCGTGAACTAGACTAAGGAGCAAATTCATGTCAGGTTTTAAACAACACACAGGCTTAGTTGTTCCTCTAGATGCAGCGAACGTTGATACCGATGCAATCATTCCTAAGCAGTTCCTACAAAAGGTGTCTCGTCTAGGCTTTGGTAAGCACCTATTCCATGATTGGCGTTTCCTTGATGACGCAGGTGAGCAACCAAACCCTGAGTTTGTAATGAACGCTCCTCGCTATAAAGGGGCTTCTATTCTGCTAGCTCGTGAAAACTTTGGTTGTGGTTCATCACGTGAACACGCGCCATGGGCATTAGCAGATTACGGCATCAAAGCGATGATCGCGCCAAGCTTTGCCGATATTTTTTACGGTAACTCGATCAACAACCAGATGGTTCCTGTTCGACTAACTGAGCAAGAAGTCGATGAAATTTTCCAGTTCGTCGAAGCAAACGATGGCGCAGAAGTTGAGGTCGACCTAGAAGCGAACCTAGTTCGTGCAAACGGTAAAGAGTACTCATTTGAAATTGACGAGTTCCGTCGCCACTGTCTACTAAACGGTTTAGACAACATTGGCCTGACTCTTCAGCACGAAGACAAAATTGCCGCATATGAAGCCAAGATTCCAAGCTTCCTGAAATAAGCAAAGTGAGCACTCTGATAAACAAAAGGTTGGCCTCGGCTAACCTTTTTTGTTGGGCCCTGAAACAAACTTGCTTTTCACTAGGTCTAGTAGTTATACCACTTTCACATAGGACTTAACCTGATGATGCGTATTATTACTTTGCTACTGACTCTTATCTCTTTTCATTCACTTGCCGCACCAAAATCAGAGCTCTGGTCTTTTTGGCAGCAATCAAACCAAAGTAATACCACTGCGATATCTCATCAGGACTGGCAATCTTTTCTAGATAGCTACTTAGTCAAAGATGGAGACAATACCTTAGTCAAATACAGTTCAGTCTCACCTCAAGATAAGCAAAAGTTAAATCAGTATATCGCGACACTCGCTGCTGTTGATCCTAGAGAGTACTCCCAAAATGAGCAGTACGCCTACTGGGTCAACCTTTATAATGCGATTACGGTCGATTTGATCCTTGATGACTACCCAGTTAAGTCAATCACTAAGCTAGGTGGGTTATTTAGCTTTGGTCCATGGGGGGACGAAGTGGTTACAGTCGCCGGTAAGAAACTCACTCTCAATGATATTGAACACCGCATTCTTCGCCCAATTTGGAATGACCCTCGTACTCACTATGCAGTTAACTGTGCCAGTCTAGGTTGTCCAAATCTACAAACCCAAGCTTTTACTGCTGATAATACCGAGCAACTCTTAGAGCAAGCGGCTAAAGAGTTTATTAACAGTGATAAAGGCGTCCTTCGATTGAAAGGCAAGACTCAACTTTCTTCCATTTACGACTGGTTTGCAGAAGACTTTGGTAACAAACAAGAGTTGATCCAACATCTAGCTCAATACCGCCCAGAGTTAGCAAATCTAAACGGCAAGTTTAGTTATGAGTACGACTGGGATTTGAATGATAAGGAATAGCGGGAAAAGGATAAGGGATGCGGGGACGGGCTTCGCCCTATGGAAAACTGGAAAACTGGAAAACTGGAAAACTGGAAAACTGGAAAACTGGAAAACTGGAAAACTGGAAAACTGGAAAACTGGAAAACTGGAAAACTGGAAAACTGGATGATTCTGTTTTCTAGGAGACAAGTCCGGTCAACACTTTCTAAACCATCGGCTCTATCAATTTAGTCTCAACGGTCACCTCTCGTAGGGCGAAGCCCGTTCCCGATTCTAGAGGACGAAGTCCGTTCCAGCTCTCCAATACGGAGATACAAAAAGACCTCAGCATTTCTGCTGAGGTCTGGAATAAGTGGCGGAGCGGACGGGACTCGAACCCGCGACCCCCGGCGTGACAGGCCGGTATTCTAACCAACTGAACTACCGCTCCGCACTGGTTAGACTCTTGAGTCTAAGTTTTTTGCCTTTAGATTTTTCTAAAATCTAAAAACAGAAAGGGAACCTGGCGATGTCCTACTCTCACATGGGGAAGCCCCACACTACCATCGGCGCTAATTCGTTTCACTTCTGAGTTCGGCATGGAATCAGGTGGGTCCAAATCGCTATGGTCGCCAAGTAAAATTCTTTACGTTTTGCTTTAGGCTCTTAAACAAAGCATAAAACAAACAGTAAATGGTGCTGATACCCAGACTCGAACTGGGGACCTCATCCTTACCAAGGATGCGCTCTACCACCTGAGCTATATCAGCATCAAGATGTCCCTTTAGGACTAAAAAAGCCCGTTTTTGCAAACGGGCTCTTTTATAAATTTAAAGCCTGGCGATGTCCTACTCTCACATGGGGAAGCCCCACACTACCATCGGCGCTAATTCGTTTCACTTCTGAGTTCGGCATGGAATCAGGTGGGTCCAAATCGCTATGGTCGCCAAGCAAATTCTTTAATTCGGAAAGCTGTTATTGTGTTCTCATACACATTCAATTCTGTTCTTGCTTTGAGTCCATCAAAACCCTTTGGGTGTTGTATGGTTAAGCCTCACGGGCAATTAGTACAGGTTAGCTCAACGCCTCACAACGCTTACACACCCTGCCTATCAACGTTCTAGTCTCGAACAACCCTTTAGGACCCTCAAGGGGTCAGGGAAGACTCATCTCAGGGCTCGCTTCCCGCTTAGATGCTTTCAGCGGTTATCGATTCCGAACTTAGCTACCGGGCAATGCGTCTGGCGACACAACCCGAACACCAG
>NZ_JCAFVV010000005.1:0-278559 GCF_059295395.1 Vibrio sp. SCP2
AGTCTAACCAGTGCGGAGCGGTAGTTCAGTTGGTTAGAATACCGGCCTGTCACGCCGGGGGTCGCGGGTTCGAGTCCCGTCCGCTCCGCCACTTATTCCAGACCTCAGCAGCAATGCTGGGGTCTTTTTGTATCTGCGGCCTTATTTTGGTCCGCGACCAACGAGTCCCGCTTGAGCGCAAGCCCGGCCGACCCGCCACTTATTTAGAAAGCCCGTTGCTGACGCAACGGGCTTCTTTCGTTTAAGGGGGAGGTGGAACGGGCTATGCCCTATGGAACACTTCGTTTCGGGAAAACGGGAGTGGGCTTCGCCCTGCTGGAATGTTACGCGTTGAGAACCTTAGGTGGATAGCGTCCTTTGAGAGGTAAACTGTCATTCCATAGACTGACGAAGGAAGGAGTAGGGAATCTCATAGAGCCTTCGGCTTGCTGTAAGAGATCCCCAACTCGCTCGTGCCTCGCTCTCGGGGATGACAACGTTATGTATTGAAAACAATAAGGTTTGACACGATATGCCAACCCTCAAAAACTTTCCAGTTTTCCAGTTTTCCAGTTTTCCAGTTTTCCAGTTTTCCAGTTTTCCAGTTTTCTGCACGACGAAGTCCGTTTCCGCATCCTAGTATCGTTGTCCAACATAGCTGCTGCTCTTCTATCATTGCGACACCTGTTACTTCACAGCGGGGATCATGGCTGCATCACTGCACTTTCAAGCATTATTGTCATCAAGCTGCGTAAATCGATGATGAAACCTGTTACGGAAAATGCTCAAAAATAGCTTTAGGTTACCTATGATCCAAAAGCTTTAGATACTAAAAAGGCAGCTTGGTTAGCTGCCTTTGCGTTATAGATGTTTCCAACCCCTATTCTTGCTCTGCTTCTCTATTTTCAGAGTCCATCTCTTTTTGGGCAAGCTTAGCTTTTTCGATCATTGGCGTAATGGTAGAGCCTTGAATTAAGATTGAGAACACTACTACTGAGTAGGTCATGACTAGGACAATCTCTTTTACATCGATCAGTTTATCTTGAATAACCCAGATACCAGATGGAATTGACAGCGCCATGGCTAATGCCAATCCGCCTCTTAACCCACCCCAAGTAAGAATCTTGACTGACCAAGGGTTATATTGACGAAAGCGCTTAAAGCCAATGTAAGACAAGAAAACACTGAGGTAGCGGGCTGATAAGACTAGAGGTACTGAGAAAGCCATTAGAATCCAGTCTTCCTTATGGAATTCAAATAGTAGCATCGACATACCAATCAACAGGAATAGGACACCGTTAAGGAATTCGTCAACGAGTTCCCAGAAGTGATCGAGGTGATCTTCACTCTCTTTGGAGAAACCAATAAATCTGGTCCAGTTACCAATCATAATGCCAGATACGACCATAGCTAATGGTCCAGAAACATGCAGAACTTCGGCGAAGGCATAGCCTGCTGTTGGTATACCTATGGTTAGTAGGAGCTCCATTGAGTGATCGTCGGTAGCACTGATTAAATAGTGGAACAGTAACCCTAAAGCAAAACCATATAAGATGCCGCCAAGCGCTTCTTGGATAAACAGCATAGTAACACTGCCGACGGTAGGAGCTTCGGTACCAAAGGCGATGGTAAAGATAGTGACAAAGATAACGAGACCAAAGCCATCGTTAAATAGAGATTCACCTTCGATTTGAGTTGAGATTCGTTTAGGAGCGTCGAGCTTTTTAACGATGGCCAGTACAGCAATTGGATCGGTTGGTGAGATAAGTGCACCAAACAGTAAGCAGTAGACTAGGTCGAACTGAATGCCGATAAACTGACAGAAACCATAAAGGACAAAGCCAATAAAGAAAGTCGAGAATAGAGTCGCGCCCAGAGCTAAGGCAGTGATCTCCCATTTTTGATCTTTGAGGTTGGGCAGTTTGATACCAAGACCACCGGCAAAGAGAAGAAAACCCAATATCCCTTTTAGTAGGAAATCTTCAAAGTTAATGCTCGCCACTGTGTTTGAAGCGATTTCTGTTAAATGAAACCAATCGTTTTGACCTGCTACAAGAATCAACAGCGACAGCATCATCGAGCCTGCAGTAATCGCGATGGTGGTTTGCATTTTACCTATCTTGCTGTTTACAAACGCAATCAACATAGCGGCAGCTGATAGGAAACAGAGCGTGTAATAGACCGACATTAGAATCTCAACATGTAACAAATTATGAATGGGAATTTTCTGCCTACTATGTACAAATAGCAAACATTTTTTTGTCATAACTAAGTCATCAATTAAGTCTTTTAGACGTCTAGACTCCTTTTTAATGTGTGATAGGATGGAGTGATAACTAAAGGAATGAGGCTGTACCGTGGGAAGTAATGTAAGGCAACAGATTGAAGCTCAATTAAAACAACGTATCTTGCTGATCGATGGTGGTATGGGCACCATGATTCAAGATTACAAACTAGAAGAGCAAGACTATCGAGGTGAGCGCTTTGCTGACTGGCATTGCGATTTAAAAGGCAACAACGACTTACTTGTTCTTTCTCAGCCTCAACTTATTAAAGATATCCATTCTGCTTATCTAGAAGCAGGTGCAGATATCCTCGAAACCAACACCTTCAACGCAACCACTATTGCAATGGCTGACTATGAAATGGAAAGCCTAAGCGAAGAGATCAACTTCGCTGCTGCCAAACTCGCACGTGAAGCGGCTGATGAGTGGACGGCAAAAACGCCAGAAAAACCTCGTTACGTTGCAGGTGTATTGGGCCCAACTAACCGCACATGTTCTATTTCACCTGATGTAAACGATCCTGGTTATCGAAACGTTAGCTTTGATGAGCTTGTCGAAGCGTATTCAGAGTCGACGCGCGCTCTGATCAAAGGTGGCTCAGATTTAATTTTGATTGAGACCATCTTCGATACTTTGAACGCTAAAGCGTGTGCCTTTGCAGTTGAAACTGTATTTGAAGAATTGGGACTCAAACTGCCAGTGATGATATCGGGCACCATTACCGATGCGTCAGGTCGAACGCTTTCCGGTCAAACAACCGAAGCTTTCTACAACTCCCTTCGTCACGTTAATCCAATCTCATTTGGTTTGAACTGTGCGCTTGGCCCTGACGAGCTACGTCCGTATGTAGAAGAGCTCTCACGTATCTCAGAGACATTTGTTTCGACTCACCCTAATGCGGGTTTACCTAACGCCTTTGGTGAGTATGATTTATCACCTGAAGATATGGCGGTGCATGTTAAAGAGTGGGCTGAGAGTGGTTTCTTAAACCTGATTGGCGGTTGTTGTGGTACGACTCCAGAGCATATCCGCCAAATGGCTATCGCGGTAGAAGGAGTAAAACCGCGCGCATTACCAGAGCTTATTACGGCTTGTCGTCTATCTGGTCTTGAACCACTTACGATTGAAAAAGAAACCCTGTTTGTTAACGTTGGTGAACGAACTAACGTAACGGGTTCTGCGCGCTTTAAACGTCTGATCAAAGAAGAGCTTTATGATGAGGCGTTAGAGGTTGCACGCCAGCAAGTCGAGAATGGTGCGCAAATCATCGATATCAACATGGATGAAGGCATGCTTGATGCTGAAGCATGTATGGTGCGTTTCCTCAACCTGTGTGCCTCTGAGCCAGAAATTTCCAAAGTGCCTATCATGGTCGACTCCTCTAAGTGGGAGGTTATCGAAGCTGGCTTGAAGTGTATTCAGGGTAAAGGCATCGTGAATTCCATCTCACTCAAGGAAGGTAAAGAGAAGTTTGTTGAGCAAGCTAAGCTGATTCGTCGCTATGGTGCGGCTGTTATCGTGATGGCGTTTGATGAAGTTGGTCAGGCAGAAACGCGTGAACGAAAACTGGAAATCTGTACTAATGCCTACAATATCTTGGTTGATGAAATTGGTTTCCCACCTGAAGATATCATCTTCGACCCGAACATTTTTGCTGTTGCCACTGGTATCGAAGAACATAACAACTATGCAGTAGACTTTATTGAAGCGGTTGCGGACATCAAGCGTGACCTACCTTACGCAATGATCTCTGGCGGTGTCTCGAACGTTTCGTTCTCATTCCGCGGCAATAACTACGTCCGCGAAGCGATTCACGCGGTGTTCTTATACCACTGTTTCAAGAACGGTATGGACATGGGCATCGTTAACGCAGGTCAGCTTGAAATTTACGACAACGTACCCGACAAGTTGCGTGAAGCGGTAGAAGATGTCGTTCTCAACCGACGCGATGATGGGACGGAGCGACTGCTCGATATTGCCGCTGAATATGCAGGTAAAGGCGTCGGAAAAGAAGAAGATGCCTCGGCGCTTGAATGGCGTACTTGGTCAGTTGAGAAGCGTTTAGAGCATGCGCTAGTTAAAGGTATCACCGAGTTTATTGTTGAAGACACCGAAGAGGCGCGAGTTAATGCCAGCAAGCCGTTAGAGGTGATTGAAGGTCCACTAATGGACGGCATGAACGTGGTAGGTGACCTGTTTGGCGAAGGTAAGATGTTCTTACCTCAGGTGGTTAAGTCAGCTCGCGTGATGAAGCAGGCGGTTGCTCACTTAGAACCTTTTATTAATGCCTCTAAGCAAGCGGGTTCGTCGAACGGTAAAATTCTGCTAGCGACAGTAAAAGGTGATGTTCATGATATTGGTAAGAACATTGTTGGCGTTGTTCTACAGTGTAATAACTACGAGATCATCGATCTTGGTGTAATGGTGCCGTGTGAGCAGATCCTCAAAGTCGCCAAAGAAGAGAATGTCGATATTATTGGTCTGTCCGGCCTGATTACTCCTTCATTGGATGAAATGGTTCATGTGGCAAAAGAGATGGAGCGTCTCGACTTTGACTTGCCGCTGCTTATTGGTGGCGCGACGACATCGAAAGCCCACACTGCGGTTAAGATTGAGCAAAACTACAAACATCCCGTGGTGTATGTAAACAATGCTTCGAGAGCTGTAGGTGTGTGTACTTCACTACTGTCAGATGAGCTGCGTCCTGCTTTCGTCGAGAAGTTAGATGCTGACTACGTCCGTGTTCGTGACCAACACAATCGTAAGAAGCCAAGAACTAAGCCTGTGACTCTTGAACAAGCGCGTGCTAACAAAGTGGCGATTGACTGGGAGAGCTATACGCCTCCAGAGCCTGCTAAGCTGGGTGTCCATGTGTTCGATGATTTTGATGTTGCTACATTGCGTAACTACATTGACTGGACGCCTTTCTTTATGACTTGGTCGCTTGTCGGTAAGTACCCAACGATCTTAGACCATGAAGAAGTCGGCGAAGAGGCGAAGCGTCTATTTAAAGATGCCAATGATCTGCTAGACCGAGTAGAGAAAGAAGGGCTACTTAAAGCTCGCGGTATGTGTGCGCTGTTCCCTGCTGCAAGTGTTGGTGATGATATTGAAGTTTACACCGATGAGTCGCGTACAGAAGTGGCCAAAGTGTTGTATAACCTGCGTCAGCAAACAGAGAAACCAAAAGGCTTTAACTACTGTTTATCAGATTACATTGCTCCTAAACAGTCAGGTAAGAAGGACTGGATTGGTGCGTTTGCAGTCACGGGCGGTATAGGTGAGCGCGAACTTGCTGACCAATATAAAGCGGCCGGTGACGACTATAACGCCATCATGATTCAGGCGGTGGCCGATCGTTTAGCTGAAGCGTTTGCCGAGTACTTACATGAACAGGTACGTAAAGACATCTGGGGCTATTCTGCCGATGAGAACTTATCGAATGATGAGTTGATCCGTGAGAAATATCAGGGGATTCGTCCTGCTCCGGGTTACCCTGCTTGTCCTGAACATACTGAGAAAGGCTCTCTATGGGAGCTGCTTAAAGTTGAAGAGACCATCGATATGTCACTGACGACAAGTTATGCGATGTGGCCAGGCGCGTCTGTTTCCGGTTGGTATTTCTCTCACCCAGACTCCCGCTACTTTGCGATCGCTCAGATCCAACAGGATCAAGCGCAAAGCTACGCGGATCGCAAAGGTTGGGATATGCTTGAAGCAGAGAAATGGTTAGGGCCAAACCTTAACTAGTTCTAAATTAGCAACAAAAAGCGCAGCTTATAAGCTGCGCTTTTTAGTCTCTGAGAGTCTGATTAAATCATGATGGTTGCTAAGCCAAGGAAGACAGATAGGCCGATAACGTCGGTCACGGTTGTGAGCGCCATGCCTCCTGCCAGTGCAGGGTCGATGTTCATCTTCTTGAGCAGAATAGGGATGGTTACCCCAGCCACACCAGCGACCAGTAAATTGGTCAGCATTGAGGCGGAAATAATGCCACCTAACATCCAATTTCCTTTCCAAGCGACAACGATACCGCCAATAATCAATGCCCACATGATGCCATTGAGCAGGCCGATTGCAGCCTCTTTCATCAGCAGTTCACGTTTGTTGGCATCACCGATATGACCAAGGGCTAAACCACGGATCACAAGAGCGACAGTTTGGTTACCCGCCACACCGCCCATAGAAGGGACTATGGTCATCAAGACAGCAATTGCCGCCATTTGGTCAAGCGTCGCTTCAAACATGTTTGATACGGATGCGGCAGCAAGGGCGGCGAGAACGTTAGCACCTAGCCATATACTGCGTTTACGCGCTGATTTTACTACGGGGGCGAAAGTATCTTCGTCATCATCCATACCCGCCATACTCATCATGGAGTGCTCAGCGTCTTCACGGATAACATCGACCACGTCATCGATAGTGATGCGACCGACCAAGTGTTGGTTCTCATCGATAACAGGTGCTGAGACCCAGTTACGACGCTCAAATAGGCTGGCAATATCAGAGTCGCTCATGGTGACATCAATGGCTTCATCGGCATCTTCCATGACATCGCTGATTTTAACGTCAGGCTGAGTGGTCAGAAGGGTTGTGATCGGCAGTTCGCCAATCAGGCGGCTTTCTTCATCAATCACGTACAAAGCATCGGTGGCTTCAGGAAGCTCTCCTTTCATACGCAAATAACGAAGCACAACATCGACGTCGACATCACCACGAATGGTGATAACGTCAGTGTTCATCAAGCTACCAGCCGTGTCTTCCGGATAAGAAAGGGCCGTTTCAACCAATAGACGCTCAGCAGCATCCATTTGGGATAAAACTTCGCGAGAGACGTCATCAGGAAGGCTTCGGAGTACGTAAGCAACGTCATCCGTTTCCATACCTTCAGTGGCTTCAGCAAGCATCTCCGGCGCCATCTTAGACACCAGATCATCTTTAACGTCTTCGTTTAATTCATCAAGAATTTCACCGTAATCTTCCGGATCGGTGAGTTGCCAAAGGACTTCACGACTTTTACGTGGAGAGGCTTCTAAGAGATGGGCAATATCTTCTGGTTCCATGTCCTGAAGTTGGCGACGGACATGGACAAAACGACCATTTTCTAGAGCTTCGGTAACTTCTTGGAGGGCTTGGTGAGCTTGATCGAATTCTATTTGCTCTGCCATTCATTCCCCCTGACTCTCTATGCTTACAATGCTGTGAATAGTAACTTAATTTTAGAATGTATTTAATAAGTTATTGTGAAGGAGGGTTATTTAGTGCTAATTGGTCGCGAATTACTCGTCTTCGTCAAACTTGTCTTCAATAAGATGACAAACGGCTTCAAGTGCAGGGTGCGCATCGCTACCTTCAGCGCTGATTGTGACATGTTCGCCTTGCGCTGATTCGAGCATTAACAGTCCCATCACGCTGTCTGCTGTCGCTTCTTTGCCTTCATGATTTTGAATGGTAAGGATGGCATCAAAGGATTGAGCCAGTTCGACCAGTTTTACAGCAGCACGAGCGTGAAGACCTAAACGATTTTGGATTAAGACAGTACGGCTTTGCTGCTGCATAAACTATTCCTTATGGTTTTTCTCTAGTGAAGCGTGACGAATCTGAACTTGATGCCCCATTTGTGCAAAGTATTCGCCGATTTGCTGAGTAAGGTAGACGGAGCGATGTTTTCCGCCAGTACAACCAATCGCGACGGTGAGATAGCTACGATTGTTTTTCTCCAGCATTGGCAACCAGTGTTCAATGAACTTTTGAATTTGCTGCTTGAGTTCCATCACTTCATGATGACCTTCCAAGAAGGATTTGATTGGCGCATCTAAGCCAGTTAATGGCCTTAAATCAGGTTCCCAGTGCGGGTTGGGTAAGAAGCGCACATCAAACACATAGTCGGCATCGCTTGGCAGACCGTACTTGAAACCAAAGGACTGAAAAACCATGACAAGATCTTTGCGTTCTCGCCCTTCAACGCGCATACGTACTGTTTCACTCAGTTCATGCAGAGATTGATTACTACTGTCGATCACTAAGTCAGCATGCTCTTTGAGAGGAGAGAGGATACAGCGCTCTTTCTCAATCGCCTGCTCTAACGAGGTGTTTTCAATACTGAGTGACAAAGGATGAATACGACGAGTTTCGCTATAGCGCTTTAATAGCGTTTCTTTGTTGGCATCCAAAAATAGCACGCTGACGTCAGAGCTTTTCTTAAGCTTAGTTAACACGGCTTCGACTAAGTTTGGTTCAGTCGGTAGGTTACGGATATCGATGCTAACGGCGACATTTTGTTTGCTGGTTTGTACAGATTGAACAAAGACTTCAAGCAGGTCGACTGGCAGATTATCTACGCAGTAGTAACCTAAGTCCTCCAGTACGCGTAATGCAACGCTTTTACCTGCACCGGACTGACCGCTAACAACGATAAGGCGCATTATTGATTAACCATGATGTCGTAGAGCTCTTGGTCTGACTGAGCTTTACGCAGTTGTTTGAGGATCTGTTTGTCGTTTAGACGTTCTGCCATGCTCGAAAGTGTTTTTAGGTGCTCTTTACATTGTGCGTCTGGCACGAGTAGAGCAAAAAGTAGGTCGACAGGGCGATTGTCAATGGCGTCAAACTCAACAGGTGATTCACACTGCAGCAATACTGCGACAGCTTTATCGCTTGCTTGCATACGAGCATGGGGAATGGCTATTCCATTTCCAATGCCAGTACTGCCCATTTTCTCGCGACTGAGCATACATTCAAAAAGTTCGGTTGAGTTTTGCCCCGTTTGTTCAGCGACAAGTTCACTGATCATTTCAAGGGCTCGTTTTTTACTAGTACATTGAACTGCACTTTTGGTGCAGTCCAATGTAAGGATTTCGCTTAATTGCATGGTTTTAGTGGGCGTTTAGCTTTTCTTTGTGCTTGTTGAGCTGTCGAACAAGTTTGTCGACGAGCGAATCTATCGCTGCATACATGTTTTCATCGTCTGAAGAGGCATGAATTTCAGCTTGATTTACGTGAAGGGTAGCTTCCGCGATTTGACGGAGTTTTTCAACTTTTAATACCACATGAATACTGTTGATATGGTCAAAAAAGCGTTCGAGCTTCTGAAACTTTTCGTTTACGTAGTCTTGCATTGAATCGGTTAGATCAACGTGGTGGCCATTAATATTGATTTGCATAGACTTTCCTTCTCGGTTGTAGGCCTAAAGCAGGCGTTTGCGCTGACTTGAAGGGGCTATTCCTAAAGACTCTCGGTATTTCGCTATCGTCCTACGAGCGACCTGAATCCCTTGGTCAGCGAGTAGAGCTGCAATCTTACTGTCACTGAGTGGTTTCGCACTGTTCTCTGCAGCGACGAGTTTTTTAATCAGTGCGCGGATTGCAGTTGATGAGCACTCTCCGCCATTGTCGGTGCTGACATGGCTTGAAAAGAAGTACTTCAGTTCAAAAATGCCACGAGGGGTATGCATATACTTCTGCGTTGTCACCCTAGAAATGGTGGACTCATGCATGTCGACAGCTAACGCAACATCATTAAGCACCATTGGTTTCATGGCTTCTTCACCATACTCAAAGAAATCGCGTTGATGTTCAACAATACACTTAGCAACTTTGAGTAACGTCTCATTTCTACTTTCTAAGCTTTTAATTAGCCATTTTGCTTCTTGCAGATTACTGCGAATGTACTGGCTATCCGCATTATTACCTTTACCCAGCGCGGCATATTGCTGGTTGACCTTCAGTCTTGGTACTGAATCTGGGTTGATGGTGACTACCCATTTTCCGTGGTCTTTAAATACGGACACATCTGGAATGACATATTCAGCATGGTCAGGGGCAATGCGACTTCCCGGTCTTGGGTCAAGCTGTTGAATTAGCTTGAGCACTTCACGTAGCTCTGCTTCTTTTAGCTTAGTCTCTTTTATGACCAGTTTGTAATCACGATTACCTAACTGATCAATATGGTTAGTCAGTACTAACTTAGCTTCTGTTAGCCAAGGTGTATCTTCTGGGAAGGTAGCTAACTGAAGCAACAAACAGTCTTGGAGATTATTAGAGGCAACGCCGAGTGGATCAAATTGTTGGATACGTTTACGTACCGCTTCAATCTCTTCGATCTCAATCTCTTCGCTATTGAAACTTTCGAGGATATCCTCAGTTGAGACGGTTAAGTAGCCATAATCATCAATGGCATCAATCAGTGCTAAGGCGATAGTACGGTCTGTTTCACTAAATGGCGTGAGGTCTAATTGCCAGATCAGGTAGTCTTGCAGAGATTGAGTGGTCTCACCTTGGTAAACAGGGGCGTCATCATCAAGAGCAATACCTGTACTGCCCGTGTTAGCACTGTAGACATCTTCCCAAGTGGTATCAATTTCGAGGTCGTTACTGATTTCAGATTTTTCAATCAGCTCTGAGCTGTCTTTAACATCAGGCTCTGCTGTTTCTGCAAGCTCAACGGTGGGCTCTTTCTCTTCATTGCGGCTTGTTTCTTCAGCAGACGGCTCATCACTGGTTTCTTCAACCTCTAGTAGAGGGTTTGAATCCAAAGCTTCTTGAATCTCTTGTTGAAGATCTAGCGTCGACAGCTGCAACAAACGAATCGCTTGCTGCAATTGAGGTGTCATCGCTAACTGCTGTCCTAGCTTGAGTTGTAATGAGGGTTTCATTCAGTATTACTTGCCTTAATGCTGGAGAATCTTACCGTTCTTCCCTTTAATCATAGACGGAATTGTTCGCCGAGATAAACTTGTTTCACTTGCTCGTTGTTTAGCACTTGATCTGGTGTACCTTCTGCGATGAGGTGACCTTGGCTTACAATGTAAGCTTTTTCACATACATCCAGTGTTTCACGAACGTTGTGGTCAGTAATCAGTACACCTAGTCCACGATCTCTTAAATGTTCAATGATCTTTTTAATGTCGATAACAGAGATCGGGTCAACACCTGCAAACGGCTCATCCAACAGAATGAATTGAGGGTTGGCTGCTAGTGCGCGTGCAATTTCTACACGGCGACGCTCACCCCCTGATAATGCCATACCCGCGCTGTGGCGTATGTGCTGAATGTGGAATTCTTCTAACAAATCTTCTAGCTTGTCTTGGCGCTCCTCGCGAGTCATCTCTTCACGAGTTTCCAAAACCGCCATAATGTTGTCTTCAACTGACAATTTACGGAAGATAGAAGCTTCCTGAGGAAGATAGCCAATACCCATACGTGACCGGCTATGCATAGGAAGGATACTGATGTCTTCGCCGTCGATAGTAATCGCACCTTGGTCACGAGCCACTAGGCCGACAATCATATAAAACGAGGTCGTTTTACCTGCCCCGTTTGGGCCTAAAAGGCCAACAATCTGCCCTGATTCCACTTGCAAACTTACATCGGTAACAACGGTACGGTTGCCGTAAGTTTTGGCTAAGTGTTCAGCTTTAAGTATTGCCATAATTATTCTTGTACTGCTTGTGGCTGAAGTACGGTAGAGACGCGATCGCCTTTCTGTTTACCGTCAGCAATCAGCTTCTGAGATGAAATTTTGTAGCGAATTTTCGTACCGCGAATCACGCTGTCATCTTGTGAAAGCATGGCTTCATCGATCATAGTCAATTGGTCATCAACCATAACGTAGTAAAGCTCTTTTGCTTCACCGTAAAGCGTTTTTCCATCATCCGTTAACTGAGAAAACGTTGCTAGGTCTCCGTACCCTTCAATCTCTTGGATTGAACCATCTTTGGGATCACGGATAACAATAACTTTGTCAGCATTGATATTGATACTGCCTTGTTTGAGTTTTACGTCACCAAGGAAAGTAACTTTATTGCTCTGCATATCTAGCTGTTGGCTATCTGAGTCGATATAAACCGGTTGATCTTGGTCGGTCGACAAAGCCATCGCTTGGCTAGACAGTAATAAACAAGAAATCAGACTAAGGTGTGAGAGTTTCATATCTACTTTGTACGTGATTGTAGAGGGTAGCGTGATTATCGGCGAAATTACCCGTCATCGCTTGCCCTACTGTTTCAAATTGAGGCCCAACCATGATTACTTGGTTGTCTGCCCAAAAGTCTCTGCTGTCTAGTTGGATGTTCATAACATCGGTAGACAGGGTGTCAAAGCCTGAATCAGGTAATAAGTTTGTCGCTAAAACATCTTCATAGAGCGTCAAAACATGATCTTGGCTTAAAACACCGCGGACTGCTGTCACTTCCCACTCTTGAGTGGTGCCTTCCTTATAAACTTTAAGGACTGGCTGATAAAAAATGGTATCGCCACTTCTTGCGAAGTGGTCAAGATTTACCGATGTGATTACGTAGCTGCGAATGCCTTCCTCATTGTATGAGGTATTGACTAGACCTTCACCACTGAACATCGGGAGCTCTGTATCTGGTTCTACCTGAATATCATAACCCTGCTGCTTATCGAAAAGATAGTAAGCAGACCAGCATATTATGAAAGTCAGGGTGAGATATCCAATACGAGATAGACTCATATACTTAGACCTTTATGAACATCGAGTTCGTTTCGTGCTTGTAGAATTAGGTCGCAGACTTCTCTTACTGCTCCATGTCCACCTCGAATAGAGGTCACGTAGTTTGCTCGACGTGCCAGTAGTGGGTGTCCATCAGCCACACATACTTTTAAAGCAACTTGCTCCATTACTGGCCAATCAATTAGGTCATCACCAATATAGCCAGTTTGTTCAGGTGCAATGTCGAGCTTGGTACAAATATCCTGATAGGCTTTGAGTTTGTCATCTTGGCCTTGGTAAATCAGGTTTATACCTAATGCCTTCATACGGTTTTCGACGATCTTAGAGCGTCGACCAGTAATAATGGCGATTTCAATCCCCGCATTCATTAGCGATTTTACGCCATAGCCATCACGGGTATGAAATGTTTTCAGTTCTTCACCATTATTGCCCATGTAAATCAGACCATCAGAGAAGACGCCATCTACATCACAGATCAACAGTTTAATGTCTTTGGCAATATCTAGAATGGATTGTTCCACTGGTTGATATAAAGTTTCAATCATTTTCGACATTACATCACTCCAGCTTTTAACAAATCGTGCATGTTGAGTGCGCCAACCACTTTGCCGTTGTCACATAGGATTAGGCCATTAATGCTTTTGTCTTGCATTAAGTTTAGCCCCTCAGCCGCGAGCATATTGGGTGCAGCGACGGTTGGGTTTACTGTCATTACATCACCAATCAGCGCAGTGTGAATATCAATGCGCTTATCTAATATTCTGCGTAAATCACCATCGGTAAAAATACCAACCAGTTGTTGGTGGTCGTCGACGACCGCCGTCATTCCAAGCCCTTTTTGACTGATTTCGAGCAGCGCATCACGAACAACAGTGTTTGGAGTGACGAGTGGTAAGGCCTCATCCACGTGCATGATATCAGACAGCTTAAGCAGCAATTTTCTTCCCAATGCACCACCTGGATGCGATAGGGCAAAATCTTCCGCTGTGAAACCGCGCGCCTGCATCAGTGCCATTGCTAACGCATCGCCCATTACTAAGGTTGCCGTGGTGCTAGATGTTGGCGCAAGTTGGATTGGACAAGCCTCTTTTGGCACTGTGATTTGCAGATGGATATCAGCCAGTTTTGCCATGTTCGACTTTGGCTTGCCAGTCATGCTGATGATCTTGATATTGAGGCGTTTCAACACTGGGAAAAGCCCAAGGATTTCTCCAGATTCACCTGAGTTGGAAATCGCTAGCACAATATCGCCTGGTTCAATCATGCCCAAATCACCGTGAGCCGCCTCGCCGGGATGAACAAAAAATGATGAGGTGCCGGTGCTGGCAAGTGTCGCAGCAATTTTGTTGCCGATATGACCTGATTTACCCATACCCATGACTACGACCTTGCCATCTTTATTAGCAAGGATAAGCTCACACGCTTTGATAAAGTCTTGGTTTAGATATTGGTCGAGCTGTTCTAGTGCTGCGATCTCGGTTTTTAATACTTCTAGTGCCGCAGAGCGATAGTCAAACATACAGAACTCCAACAGGGGTTAGGCGGTCATGTTCATAATTAAGTAGGCTTGGTAGCCAATAAAGCAGCAAGATAGAGCTGCGCCTTCAAAACGGTTAATGCTACGAGATTTACCTAGCGCCATCGCAACAAGCAGCAGTGATACGCCAAGCATGACCCAGAAATCACGCCCCATCGCATACTCACTCAAAATTGAAGGGTTTAGAATGCCAGGGATGCCCATAACCGCGAGAATATTGAATACGTTTGAGCCGATGATGTTACCGACTGCCATGTCATCTTCGCCTTTCATTACGCCAGCAAGAGAGGCCGCTAGTTCAGGTAAGCTAGTACCAACCGCAATGATCGTCAGACCAATCACTAGGTCGCTCATGCCGAAGTACTGAGCAATAATTACCGCATTGTCAACGAGTACATCAGCGGCCAGAGGCAAAACAATCAGGCCGATCACTACCCACATCGCCGCTTTGCCGTTACTTACGCCTTCCGGAACTTCGGATTCTTGCTCTTCAATGAATGCATCGCCGTTCTTTTTCTCGTTGCGGCTGATGCGCAGCATAGTGAGGATGAAAGCGCCAAAAAGAGCAAACAGCAATACGCCTTCATAGAAGCCTAAGTGGCTATCCCACAATAGAACACCTGCTAAAAGCGTCACCCCAATCATCAAAGGTAATTCACGGCGTAGTACGCCTGAACTGATTGAGAGTGGTTTGATTAGTGCAGTGATACCTAAGATTAACGCAATGTTGGCAATGTTTGAGCCTAAGACGTTACCCACTGCTGTATCGGTTTTACCATCGAGAGCTGCAGTGGCAGAAACCATCATTTCAGGCGCTGAAGAGCCCATAGCAAGGATGGTCATACCGATAACAAGAGGAGAAATACCTACGTTACGAGCCAGGGCAGCAGCACCAAATACCAGTTTGTCGGCACTCCAAACCAAAAATACCAATCCAATAATGAGAAACACAACGGCTTCAAGCATGATGATTCCTAATCAATATACAACGAGAGAATTTAACCGTTAATTTTGACGGTTTGGGGGTAAAAAGAAAAGCAGATCATTCAATTAATTGTTAACCAAATACGTAGTAAAGACGGATAAGGTAGAGTAGGCGGGCGTTAGAGTGATAATTCGAATAACTCACATTTAATTGAACGGTGCTTTAAATTCGATTTGAATGTGCTTATGATTGCCCATTCTTAAAGGAACAAATATGAGTCCAGCATGGAATCTGAAGACCTAGTTACCGTTAAGCAGCTAACGTTTTCTCGTGGCGAGCGCAAGATCTTTGATAACGTCAGTTTACGTGTGCCTAAAGGTAAAGTGACTGCGATCATGGGTCCATCAGGGATTGGTAAAACAACCTTGTTGCGTCTTATCGGCGGCCAAATCTACCCTGAAAGCGGCGATATTTGGTTTGATGGTAACAATATCCCCACTTTAGGCCGACGTAAGCTCTATCAAGAGCGCAAGAAAATGAGCATGCTGTTCCAATCTGGTGCCTTGTTTACCGACTTGTCAGTGTTTGACAATGTTGCCTTTCCATTGCGCGAACATACCGAGTTAGACGAGTCGATTATTCGCACTTTAGTTCTACTTAAATTAGAAGCGGTAGGTTTACGCGGCGCGGCTCAGCTAATGCCAAGCGAACTCTCTGGTGGAATGGCAAGACGTGCGGCGTTAGCTCGTGCGATCGCACTCGACCCAGAACTGATTATGTATGACGAACCTTTCGTTGGCCAAGACCCAATAACGATGGGCGTGCTGGTGGAGCTGATCCGTAACTTGAACCAAGCACTAGGGGTCACCTCTATCGTCGTGTCGCATGATGTCCCTGAAGTGATGAGTATTGCAGACTGGGTGTATATCTTGGCTAACGGCAAAGTGATTGCGAGCGGAACTCCACAAGAGTTGCGAGACAATATGGACCCACAAGTACAGCAGTTTCTTAAAGGGGATGCTGATGGTCCAGTGCCATTTCGCTTCCCGTCTCAACCATTAGCTAAGGAGCTGTTCTTATAATGGGCCTAGCGAATTTTGTAGCTTCGATTGGCCACCGTACTATGTCGGTGTGTGAAGCATTTGGTAGAGCAAGCTTGATGCTGTTTGGCGCATTGGCGAGTCGACCTCAGCCACTCAAGAACTTACCCCTACTGGTTAAACAGCTCTACAGTGTGGGTGTTCAGTCCCTGATTATTATTGTCTTGTCTGGTCTTTTCATCGGTATGGTGCTGAGCCTGCAAGGTTATGTCATCTTGGTCGACTTTGGCGCTGAAGGCGCTTTAGGCCAGATGGTTGCGCTCTCTTTGCTTCGAGAGCTAGGGCCTGTGGTAACAGCACTATTGTTTGCTGGGCGTGCAGGCTCTGCATTAACGGCTGAAATTGGCCTAATGAAAGCGACTGAGCAGCTGTCGAGCATGGAAATGATGGCGGTTGATCCACTCAAAAGAGTCATAGCGCCTCGGTTCTGGGCTGGGGTTATCTCTATGCCACTGCTAGCGATGATTTTTATGGCTGTCGGTATATGGGGTGGTCAATTAGTCGGGGTTGATTGGAAAGGGATTGACCACGGTAGCTTCTGGTCGGCAATGCAAGCTTCCGTCGAACTCGGACAAGATATTGGTAACAGTATGATTAAGAGCTTAGTGTTCGCGATAACTGTTACTTGGATAGCACTTTTTAATGGATACGATGCGATTCCTACTTCGGAAGGGATCAGTCGCGCGACGACTCGCACCGTTGTCCACTCTTCTTTGGCTGTACTTGGTCTAGACTTCGTACTAACTGCCTTGATGTTTGGTAATTAAATGATGTTTGGGAACTAATCATGCAACAAACTCGAAAGATAGAATTATGGGTTGGTAGCTTCGTTCTCGCTGGAATTTGCGCAATTCTGGTGATGATTTTTCAAGTTGCTGACGTAAAGGGGCTCGGCTCTAACGATACTTATACTCTTAAGGCCGAGTTCGATAACATTGGCAGCTTAAAAGTACGTTCCCCAGTTAAGGTAGGTGGTGTGGTCGTAGGGCGTGTGACAAGTATTGGTCTCAATAGTGAGTCTTTACTACCTGTGGTTTCTATGGCAATCAGCAGTACCTACAACCAGTTTCCAGAAACGTCGAGCGTGAAGATTTTAACTTCAGGTCTAATTGGCGAGCAGTACATTGGTTTAACGCCGGGCTTTGTATTTGAAGATGAGCAAATGCTGGTGGAAGGCGACTATATCGAAGATACCAAGTCCGCTTTGGTGCTAGAAGATTTGATTGGACAAGTTTTGTATAGCGTTGGTGGCTCTGAAGAGTAAGGAGAGAATGATGTTGAGAAAGTTAGTACTTACTCTGTTTTCAATGTTTTTGGCGTTTAATGCTTCTGCACAGCCAATTGATAAGACTCAACCTTATCAGATGATGAAACAAGTATCAGAGCATGCTTTCGCTCGCTTAAAAGCAGAGCAAGATCAGGTGCAACAAGATCCTAATCATCTCAAAGTAATTGTTGATGAAGAATTAATGCCTTACGTCAACGAAAAGTATGCTGCTTTGAAACTACTTGGCCCTAATTTAAAAGGGGCAAAACGTGAGGATGTAGGGAAGTTTATCGTCGCATTTCGAGCCTACTTAGTTAGCTCTTACGCGCAAGTATTGACCCAATATACTGATCAGACGATCGAGTTTGGTCCTGAGCCAAAGCTCGACCCTAAAAAAAGCATTACCAGCATCAAAGTCGACATCGTTGATAC
This sequence comes from Vibrio sp. SCP2, assembly GCF_059295395.1. Lineage (NCBI taxonomy): Bacteria > Pseudomonadati > Pseudomonadota > Gammaproteobacteria > Vibrionales > Vibrionaceae > Vibrio > Vibrio sp. SCP2. The sequence continues at coordinate 18,000 of NZ_JCAFVV010000005.1, forward strand.
ACCACGACCAAACATTAAGTTGGAATTTAAGCTACGTCGTGACAAGAAAAGTGGCGAGTGGCAAGCATTTGACATGATTGCCGAAGGGATCAGCCTTCTTTCTAGCAAACAGTCAGAGTGGAGTACTAAGCTTCGCCAAGAGGGCATTCTGTCAGTCGCTCAAGAGCTTGAAGAGCTCGCTAAGCAACCAATTCGGCTTGAGAGTAAAACTCAATGATGGAACCGAAATGGCAGAAAAATCATGACGGTCAGTACTCACTAACCGGTGACCTAAATCGAGATACCGTGCCTAAGCTGTGGCTGTCTCTTCAAACGTTACAGCTTGCTAGCGAGCGGGTTGAAGTCTCGCTTGAGGGCTTAACAAGAATAGACTCTGCTGGAATGGTGATGCTAATTCATCTAATTGAGAATGCAAAAAAACAAAACTGTCATATAATGCTCAGTTTCGTGCCGGAACAACTGCGCACATTATTTCAGTTGAGCAATGTCGATGAACTCATTGCAGGGCATTTAAAGAATACTACAGGGGTGAATTGTGGATAGCGCAAAAGTACAACAGATTTTAAACGAAGCACTTAAATTAGAAGAACTGCACGTGAAAGGCGAAGGCAGTCATTATGAAGTAGTTGCTGTTGATGCTTGTTTCGATGGAATGAGTCGCGTTAAAAAACAACAGCTAATTTATGCACCACTGATGGAATACATCCAAAGAAATGACATCCACGCTGTCTCTATCAAGGCATACACTCCTGAAGAGTGGGCTCGTGATAAGAAGTTGATGTCACTGTAAGGTTTAATAATGGAAAAGTTTCGAGTTACTGGTTCTAACAAGCCTCTTGTAGGTGAAGTAACCATTTCTGGTGCAAAAAACGCTGCACTGCCAATTTTATTTGCGTCTATCTTGGCTGAAGAGCCAGTTGAAGTGGCCAATGTGCCTCGCTTGCGTGATATCGACACAACGATGGAGCTACTAGAGCGACTCGGTGCTAAAGTCGAGCGTAATGGTTCTGTTCATGTTGATCCAAGCTGTATTAATGAATACTGCGCACCTTACGATTTAGTAAAAACGATGCGTGCTTCAATTTGGGCATTAGGTCCATTAGTGGCACGCTTCGGTCAAGGTCAGGTTTCATTGCCTGGTGGTTGTGCGATTGGCGCACGTCCGGTTGATTTGCACATTCATGGTCTAGAGCAGCTTGGTGCGACGATTACGCTTGAAGACGGCTACGTTAAAGCGAATGTTGATGGTCGCCTTAAAGGTGCTCACATTGTTATGGATAAAGTCAGTGTTGGTGCGACGATTACGATTATGTGCGCGGCCACTTTGGCGGAAGGTAAAACAGTTTTAGATAACGCTGCGCGTGAGCCTGAGATTGTTGATACTGCTGATTTCCTTAACAAGCTAGGTGCTAAGATCTCTGGTGCGGGTACAGATACCATCACTATTGAAGGCGTAGAGCGCTTAGGTGGTGGTAAGCACTCTGTGGTTGCAGACCGTATTGAAACAGGTACTTTCCTAGTCGCGGCAGCGGTCTCAGGCGGTAAAGTAACGTGTCGCAATACTAAAGCGCACTTACTTGAAGCGGTACTGGCTAAGTTAGAAGAAGCAGGCGCGATGGTTGAGACAGGTGAAGACTGGATCACTGTCGATATGACGGGCAGAGACCTAAAAGCGGTGACAGTTCGCACTGCACCACACCCTGGCTTCCCAACCGATATGCAGGCTCAGTTCACGCTGCTTAATCTAATGGCCAAAGGCGGTGGTGTTATCACCGAAAATATCTTCGAGAACCGCTTTATGCATGTGCCTGAGCTGATGCGTATGGGCGCTAAAGCAGAGATTGAAGGCAATACTGTTATTTGTGGTGACGTGGATGAGCTAAGCGGTGCACAAGTGATGGCAACCGATCTTCGTGCTTCAGCAAGTTTGGTCATCGCCGGTTGTATTGCGAATGGCGAAACCATTGTTGACCGTATCTACCACATTGATCGTGGTTACGACAAAATTGAAGACAAGCTGTCTGCCTTAGGCGCAAATATTGAACGTTTTCGCGATTAAAGATAGAATCAGCTAACGCTTGTAAGCCGAAACGCGAGTTTCGGCTTTTTTATGAATGATAGATCAGTTAGAGTCTGCTCAACTGATAAATGACTCTCTATTTTGGAGAACCACAATGATTGCACTATTACGTGTATTGGCTGTTGCGATATTTGCAATTGTGATGTTTATTTTTGGCTGTGGCTATTGCTTACTGAGCCCGCGTAATCCAAAGCACGTGTTTACCTTTGGTCGTCTATTTGGAAAGATGTCGAGAGTGTTCGGTATTAAGCTTGAGCTGCGCATTCCTGAAGACGCTTACAAACGCGGTCAGCATATTTACATTGCCAACCACCAAAACAACTGGGATTTGTTTACTGTCTCATCGGCGGTAACACCAAAGGTTGTGACAGTAGGTAAAAAGAGCCTAGCTTGGATGCCTCTATTTGGTCAGTTGTACTGGCTAACGGGTAATATTCTAATCGACCGTGCTAACCGCTCTAAAGCAAAAGGGACGATCGATCAGGTAGTGGATAGCCTAAACAACAGTGATGTGTCTGTATGGATGTTCCCAGAAGGGACGCGTTCACGAGGTCGTGGTCTACTGCCTTTCAAAACAGGAGCTTTCCATGCTGCCATTGGCGCCAAGCTACCCATCATTCCTATCGTATGTAGCTCAACAGGTGGCGTGAAGCTTAACCGCTGGAACAATGGCCACGTTATCATTGAAATGTTGCCTCCAGTAGAAGTCGAAGATTACGGCAAAGAGAATGTTCGTGAACTCGCGAATATATGTCGTGAGCAGATGAAAGCTAAGCTAGAGTCGCTTGATAAAGAGGTTGCAATGCTCAACCAACAGCAAGGTGTGGAAGCCTAGCCTAGAGCAAGCGAATAGAGAGAGCCAGTCCAGTGAGTGACTGGCTTTTTTGTCTCTAACCGTCTACACCGCAATACCCACATCGAGCTCATCAAGCCAAGCTAAGAAGCACTGGACATTATCACCTTTAAAAATCCCACCGTGCTGCGGACAAATCATATCGATATCTAGATTTCGCACTCGTTCTATCCAAGCACTCTTGGCCTTATTTGATGGCATCCAACGTCGATGGAAGTACTCCATCTTTGGAATATGAGCTTCAAAGTCTTCAACAAACAAGGGTGCATTGGGCACATCGAGCGCGGCTCCAATATCCCCTGACATTAAAATCTTGGCTTTACGATCATAGACGGAGAAATTACCGGATGAGTGCATGTAGTGCGCGGGAATAAATTCGATATCTATATCAGCAAGCGATAAGCGTCCACCTTCATCTTTGATCGGAGAAAAGGAGATAGACTCCATACCAAAGTGACGGATAAAGCCTTCCCATAGCCAAGGAGAGTATAGGGTCGCGCTTGGCAAAGCTCTATCCCATAAACCGAGAGACGAGATGATGTCCGGATCTTGGTGAGAAGCGAACAGATACTTAATCTGATCCGTCGGTACTTCCTTGACTACGCTGCTGAGCATGGAAGAAAACATCTCTATACCACCGGGATCAAGCAGAATCGCTTGCTGCTTGTTGACGATCATATATTGATTGGTATCGATGATCTTTTCCGGTTTATGAGGATCGCGGGCAAACATGATCCAACGGTGTTCATCATCTCTAAATAAGACTTTTGATTGCATAGTATTCCTTTACTCGAACAACGAGAATAATTTGAGGGATTGCAGAACATGGCTACGGATAGCTTCCGCAGACTCTTGGACACTGTCGGCAATGGAGTTCAGTTGCCCTTTAAAACGCTCTTCGACTTGGGAGGCTTCAACGCTTAGCAAGGTTGAAATAATCAAGGCAACCCTCAACTCACTATGAAGGGTATTAAGAAGCGTGCTGAGCTCTTTAGAATCTTGGACAAAGGTCTGACTGAGCTGCTCTGCTTCTTCAAAACATCGAGAGCGGGTAGCATCAAGGCTATGGAGGTAAACAGCGCCTTGTGAGCGCGTATAGACGGTTTCAAAATGGTTCAGGACAGTACGCGATCGCGCTTCAGCAGTGGCTATCTTGCTGAGCCTTTGCGCCTTTAAATTGATGCTGCTAGAAGCATTGAGAGTAAGGCGGACAAGTTCGTCAATGGAATCAGTGATAGGGTGGAAACCAGCCGCACTTTCTCCAGCACGTAAAGCCAAGGCGCGGGCATTGCTTGCAACAAGCTGGAGCTGTTTCGCAATAAGTACACCACGATTAAGTTCTGCAGAGATCTCCGCAGCAATGACAAACAGTTGCTTCCTAGCCATGATATTTCCTTATAAATATTATGGAGTAAATATAGGAAGCTAAGATGGCTTTTTCCAATGTGCTTGAGGAATTACCGACAATGGGGTAGGTGAGGGAAAGCTAAAAACGAAAAAAGCCAAGTCTTTCGACTTGGCTTCTTGAAAGTGGCTCCCCCTGCGGGACTCGAACCTGCGACATACGGATTAACAGTCCGCCGTTCTACCAACTGAACTAAGGGGGAATTATGCTTTAAGAACGAATTCTTAAAGATAATAAATGGTGCCGACTACCGGAATCGAACTGGTGACCTACTGATTACAAGTCAGTTGCTCTACCTACTGAGCTAAGTCGGCACACTAAAAGTGGCTCCTCCTGCTGGGCTCGAACCAGCGACCTGCGGATTAACAGTCCGTCGCTCTACCAACTGAGCTAAGGAGGAATTGTCCATTATGAAAAGAAATGGTGCCGACTACCGGAATCGAACTGGTGACCTACTGATTACAAGTCAGTTGCTCTACCTACTGAGCTAAGTCGGCGCACGTTATTTCTTTTCTTGTTGTTGTCTAGCTTAGACACCAACAAATAAATTGTGGTGCCCGGAGGCGGAATCGAACCACCGACACGAGGATTTTCAATCCTCTGCTCTACCGACTGAGCTATCCGGGCGACGAGGTGTATTAAACGGCTTTTCGTGCTTTAGGTCAACATTAAAATGCAAAAAAAATATCGTTTGTTGTTTTTCTATACTTAATGGGCTGTTTTTATCCATTTTGGATATTAAATGTATAGAGGACAATAGGCGCTATACGCTTTGATAGGTGAAATAGTCCAGTTTAGACAACAAAAAAGCACGCGAAGAGGCGTGCTTTTTGCTACTCCAAGCGGAATTAGTGCTTAACAGTAAACTTGCTTACCCAGTTTTCTAGCTCATTAGCCAATCTTGCTAGGCTTTGAGTACTGTTATGACTCTCGGTGACGACGCTACTTAACTGGTTGCCGCTCTCTTCGATCATATTGATTCGCTGAGAAATATCATCACTCACTTGAGTCTGTTCAGCCGCCGCAGTGGCAATTTGCTGGCTCATTTGGGTAATAGACTCTAGTGCGACAACGATTTGCTGCAATGCCTCAGAAGCATTTTGCGACTCTTGAACAGTGCTTTCACTGGTTTCTGCACAGACTTCCATAGTCTGGATTGCGTTGCGTGAGCCTTCTTGCAGGTTGCTAATCATCTGCTGAATTTCTTTAGTGCTGTCTTGGGTTCGACCCGCTAGGTTACGAACCTCATCGGCAACCACTGCGAAACCACGGCCTTGCTCACCAGCGCGGGCTGCTTCGATAGCCGCATTAAGCGCTAGCAGGTTAGTTTGCTCGGCAATATCACCAATAACATCGAGAACCTTAACGATATTATTTACATCGTTATCTAGATCTGCCACCGCTTGGCTCGCTGTACCTAATTGAGTGGCTAACCCTTGAATATTATCGACAGTATTATGAATCAGGTGCTGAGTATGTTGGCTTTGTTTGTCAGCTTCATCGGTGTTTCTTGCAGTATCACTGGCTGAATCGGCAACATTGCTTGCTGAAGAGGCCATTTCTGTCATTGCCGTAGCGATCATTGCAGTAGATTGTTGCTGAGAATCAGTTAGCTGGGCAATACTTCCTGCGCGATCTTCTACGCTCGCCAACTCGCTGCGTAAATCATGCATAGAACTTTCAAGGTTACCCACTAGCTGAGCTAAAGACTGGCTCATCTGCTGAACCGCTTGGTAAATACTGCCATCATCGGCTTGATTTTCAAACGTTGTCTGGATGTTGCCTTTCGCGACTTCTTGCACCGCTCGGCGTACTTCTTGTGGCTCTCCACCAAGAAGAGTGAGCATACGGCGGATTGACACAATTAATGTGGCTAAGATTGCGCCCGCAATACCCAAACAGAGTACCAGCTGCCATTGCGCCGTAGACCAGAAGCGAGCATTGACTTCATTAAAGCCGATACCTGTGCCTACCACCCAGCCCCAGTGAGGCGTTTTTTCTGCGATAGAAAGCTTCTCTTCGATGCTGCCATCTGGTTGTTTCTGCGTCCAAGTATACTCAACCATCTGTCCAGTTTTGCGTCCTAGTACGTCGAGAATGAGTTGCCCAACGCTGTTGCCGTCGCCATCTTTGAAGTCATGGAAACTCGTTCCATGGAGTTGTGGATCAAGAGGGGTGGCCACAAAGGTCATCTTCTCATCGGCAACGTAAACATACTCATTGTCTTTGTAGATGTTGTTGCGCAGTAAGCGCGTTGCTAGTGCTTTAGCTTGTTGCTCTTCAAGCGTGCCGTCGATCGCCATCTGTTCGACTTCAGTAAGGATACTGTAGGCGCTGCGGAACAATTCTGTTACGCGTGCCTTGTTGTCTAAGTTACTTGCCACGCGAAGAGTCCAGAGACCTGTTGCGGTTAACGCAAGCAAGGCGATCAAGATAATTCCTGATAATAAATAAGCTTGTGTCTTAAGTTTCATAAAAATTGCTCATCAATAGGTCGATTTCGAACGAAAACGAAGTTGGTGTCTTATTGTAATATTGTTGTCATCTTATTTGAGATGCTCTAAACCTAATAGCAGACTGAGTTCAAACTATGATTTAGATTAAATTTTTAGCGTGAAATAAGTCGTTTTTTACGACAGCACAAGCATAAACTCGACGTAGGTGGCAATTTTAATAGTAAGAGAATTGAGTAGAACGACAAGCAGGTGTACTCAGGACAGTGAATTTTCGCAATGGGAGATGAGTTTTTGGGATATATACGAAAAAGCCTCATCTTGCGACGAGGCTTTCTTTAATATGGCTCCCCTTGTTGGGACTCAACGCGGGCGGCTAGGACGGTCCGACGCTTCGGCTGAGACATTGGTTTGGAACAAACCAGGAGCAGTAGAAACGAAAAAGCCTCATCTTGCGATGAGGCTTTCTCTAATATGGCTCCCCCTGCGGGACTCGAACCTGCGACATACGGATTAACAGTCCGCCGTTCTACCAACTGAACTAAGGGGGAATTATTTGTGTTAACAACAGGTCTTTAAGACCATTATTTGTTAAGCACCAAATAATGGTGCCTCGAGGCGGAATCGAACCACCGACACGAGGATTTTCAATCCTCTGCTCTACCGACTGAGCTATCGAGGCAAAAGAATGGTGCCGACTACCGGAATCGAACTGGTGACCTACTGATTACAAGTCAGTTGCTCTACCTACTGAGCTAAGTCGGCACACTAATATTCTTTTTGCTAACTTATTGATGTCTTAGACACCAACAATCAAATTGTGGTGCCCGGAGGCGGAATCGAACCACCGACACGAGGATTTTCAATCCTCTGCTCTACCGACTGAGCTATCCGGGCGACGGAGCGCTATTAAACGGATTTTCGGTCTTGCCGTCAACTTGTTTTTAGAAAAAAATTCAAAAAAGTGGTTGAGTGCCGATTATTTAGGCGTTTTTGATGATTATGTTTTACCAGAGTTAAAATCCTTTTTGAATTTGGTAACTTTTTCTAGATAGCGACGTGCTTCCGCATTGGGGTGCTTTTTAGTAAGCGCCCAATAAACTTGATTGGGTTGCAGTGAGTTAAGATCGCGCATTGCACGTTTACGGTCTTTGCGATTGAAAGTATTGAGTACCCCACCTGTGCCTCCGTTGTAAGCAGAAATCATACTGTACTCCAATGAAAGGGGGTGGCTGACATCTTTCAGGTAGCGATTTTTGAGAATATAGAAATAGGCGGTACCGGTATCGATATTGTTCTCTGGATTAAACAGGTATTCCGGTGAAGGTTGTCCCGATTTTTTCTTTACTAACTTGAAGACGTCTTTTCCGGCTGTTTTTGGCACGACTTGCATCAAGCCATACGCATTCGCCCAGCTAACCGCATATGGATTGAAGCTACTTTCTGTTTTGATGATTGCGTAGATCAGGTCTTCTGGGATGTCATATTTACGTGAAGCGCGCTGAACAATGTCGGCGTATTTGTAACTACGAATCTCAAATTGTTCTTCGACCATCGGAATTTCGACGTAATACGCTTTCTTAAAGTCGACATTTTTCACTTTTAGCTTATTAGCGATCAAATAATCAGCGAAACGATTGGCGCGCCAAGACCATTGAATTGCCTTTTTGTCTTGATCGACCACTTGTCGGTAGAGAAAAGGTTGCCCTTCAAGTTTGACGTCTTTGGAAGAAAACAGATCGACGTTAGCGGGATCATCAGGAGTGAGAAGAGTGGTAACGATCGCGTTTTTAAGGTGTCTCTTGGGGTCAGTTGGGGAGACGGTTTCTATAGTAATCAAGCCTTTATCAAAGTTTACTTCGGAGCGGCTAAGATAGTTATCGATGTACTTTACGTAATTGCTTTTGCCAGCAAATTTAATTTCTCCTCGTCCCCAGCGTTTTTCAATGTTGCCAGAAAAGCTGCTGATGAGCGCATCGAGAGCTGCAGTATCTTTCTGAAATTGCCCCGGTAGCTCTGCAAGGTTCTTCGCAAACCTATTGGTCGGTTCATAATTGACATCATAAAGGCTTTCTACAAACTCGCGGCTACAGCCTGTCAGTGTCACTGCAATTAAAAAGTACGCTAACTTTCTCATAACTCTCCTAAAAAAATGACATCACTGCGGGCAATGATGTCATTTCTCTGTTTCAACTTGGGCTATTCGTTACTCGCTTGGTGGAGTGTAGCCTTCGATATGAACGTCTTTACCTTCAAACAGGAAGTTAACCATTTCGGTTTCGATCAACTTGCGGTGCTCAGGATCCATCATGTTGAGCTTCTTTTCATTGATCAACATGGTCTGCTTGTGTTGCCACTCAGCCCAAGCTTGCTTTGAAATGTTATCAAAAATACGTTTGCCTAGCTCGCCTGGATAAAGTTGGAAATCTAATCCATCGGCTTCTTTTTGTAGTCGAGCACAAAATACAGTGCGGCTCATAACGACTCCTTAACAATAATTAGCTTTGAAGTTCGAATGGTAAGCTTTCCAGTAACTGTTTTACTGGTGCGGCTAAGCCAATCTCTTCAGGTTGCGATAAGTTATACCAAAGACCTTTGCTTCCTTCCATTATCACATGAGGTTGCTTTGATAGGTCTACCAAAATTGGTGTGATATCGAGGTGGTAATGGCTAAAGGTATGGCGAAAGGCGATCAGCTGAGTTTGCTGCTCAATCATTTTCGAAGACACTCCTCGAATATCAAGCTGATGCGCAAGCTCTGAATCTGGATTTTCAGGGAAGCAGAACAAACCACCCCAAATACCGGATTGAGGGCGTTGTTCTAGCCAAACTTGCCCTTGGTAGTGCAGCATGACAAACCAAGTTTCTTTTATTGGCTTGTCTTTCTTAGGTTTTTTGCCTGGATAATCGAGTGGGTTACCTTGCCTATTCGCGATGCAATAAGATTCAACAGGGCACAATGTACATTTTGGTTTGCTGCGCGTGCAGACCATCGCCCCCATATCCATCATGGCTTGGTTATATTTATCGACATCGACATCCGGTGTATGTTCTTCTGCGTATTGCCAAAGTTGGTTTTCGACCTTCTTTTGCCCCGGCCAGCCTTCGACGGCAAAACTTCGCGCTAGGGTTCTTTTGACGTTACCATCTAAAATAGCGTGAGGCTGTTTGTAAACTGATGATAGGACAGCCGCAGCGGTAGAGCGGCCGATTCCCGGTAGGGCATTCATTTGCTCAATATCCAATGGAAACTGGCCATCATATTCTTGCGCGACAATTTTGGCGGCTTTGTGCAGGTTTCTAGCACGAGCGTAATAACCTAAACCTGTCCAGAGGTGAAGAACCTCATCTTGCTCTGCATTGGCAAGATCAACCACGGTCGGAAAGCGCTCTAGAAACCGTTGGTAATAGGGAATCACGGTCGCAACCTGAGTTTGTTGCAACATGATTTCTGATAGCCATACGCTATAAGCAGTTTTATCCTGCTGCCAAGGTAGGCTCTTACGTCCATAGTTTTCGTACCAATCTAAGATGGCACTGGCAAATGGGGTCACGATATGCTCAATATTGTTGTTGTGTAATTAGGCAAAATTGCACCATATAACGTGGGTAAAGTACAACCGATAAAGAGTAAGGATATAAGCGAACGAAGCTGAAATTCGCTAAAAAACTTGCACCGATAGCAATTCTTTGGATAATCACAATCCCTTTGAGGCGAGACCAATTTTTAAACAGGCAAAATCATGAGTGAAGTGACCACTAACGAGTACAACGAAGACGGTAAACTGATACGCAAAGTTCGCAGCTTTGTTCGACGCGAAGGTCGTTTGACCAAGGGTCAAGAAAACGCGATGAATGAGTGCTGGCCGACTATGGGTATTGATTACCAAGAACAGCTTCTTGATTGGAAAGAAGTGTTTGGTAATGACAACCCTGTCGTTCTAGAAATTGGTTTTGGCATGGGCGCGTCGCTAGTAGAAATGGCGAAAAACGCTCCTGAGAAGAACTTCATCGGTATTGAAGTGCATAGTCCAGGCGTTGGTGCATGTCTTTCAGATGCGCGTGACGCAGGCATTACTAACCTGCGCGTAATGTGTCACGATGCGGTAGAAGTTTTCGCTAACATGATTCCTGACAGCAGCTTAGCGACTCTACAGCTATTCTTCCCAGACCCATGGCACAAAAAGCGTCACCACAAGCGTCGTATCGTTCAGTTAGACTTTGCTGAAATGGTTCGCCAGAAGCTTATCGAAGGTGAAGGTATCTTCCACATGGCAACGGACTGGGAGAACTACGCTGAGCATATGATTGAAGTGATGAACGAAGCGCCGGGTTACGAAAATATCGCTAAAGAAGGCGACTTTGTCCCTCGCCCAGATGAGCGCCCGCTAACAAAATTTGAAGCACGTGGTCACCGTTTAGGTCACGGCGTTTGGGATATTAAGTTTAAGCGCGTAAAATAACCAAAACGAATGCATTGACTGTTTTCTGAAGACGAGAGCAGCGCATCGAATAGAATTTAAAAGCCAACATGCCTATGTTGGCTTTTTTGACCCTACAAGAAAATAATAATAACTGATTGATTTTTAAGGTTGCTGATGAAACCGACACAACAAATATTACAAGAGATTCTAGAAGAGGTTCGCCCACTTATCGGTCAAGGTAAGGTTGCTAACTACATTCCTGCCTTGGCGAAAGTACCCGCTTCAAAGTTTGGTATTGCTGTTTTTACCAATCAAGGTGAAGTGATCAAAGCGGGTGATGCTGATGAAGCATTTTCTATTCAATCAATCTCCAAAGCGCTCAGCCTGACGCTAGCGATGTGTTTGTATAAACCTGAAGAGATTTGGGCTCGTGTTGGTAAAGAGCCTTCTGGGCAAGCATTTAACTCTCTTATTCAGCTTGAAATGGAGCAGGGCATTCCACGCAATCCGTTTATCAATGCCGGAGCCATTGTGGTGGCGGATTTGCTCAATAGCCGCTTGTCGGCTCCTCGCCAGCGTTTATTGGAGTTTGTTCGCCAGTTGTCTGGTGATACTCATATCTGTTACGACAAGATTGTGGCCGCTTCAGAGATGATGCACAGCGACCGCAATGCGGCAATTGCCTATCTAATGCGCTCGTTTGGTAACTTTGAAAATGAAGTCATCCCTGTACTAAACAACTATTTCCACGCGTGTGCACTTAAGATGAGCTGTGTCGATTTGGCAAAAACCTTTAGCTACCTTGCTAACAAAGGAACTTCAGTTCAGACCGGAAAGCCAGTCATTACACCAACGCAAACCAAGCAGCTGAATGCTTTGCTCGCGACCTGTGGTCTATACGATGGTGCAGGTGAGTTTGCCTACCGAGTGGGTATGCCAGGAAAGTCGGGTGTTGGTGGCGGTATTATGGCAGTTGTACCGGGTGAAATGACGATTGCTGTTTGGTCACCAGAACTGGATCCATCAGGTAACTCTTTAGCAGGAACCAAAGCGCTAGAACTGTTAGCAGAACGTATTGGGCGATCTATTTTTTAGAGGTTTGAAGAACGCTTTGCTCCGAGATCGGGCTGCGCCCGCGAGAGTCGGGAACGGGCTTCGCCCTTCGAGAGAATCTCTGTCTTATTAATCGGTCATTCCATAGAGTGACGAAGGAGCGAGTAGGGAATCCCATTAAGATATCGATTCGTTTCAAGAGATCCCCAACTCACTCGTTCCTCGTTCTTGAGGATGACAAAAAATAAAGGGTTAGCGCAAAACGCCAACCCTTCAAACTCTTCCGCTCTCCATAGGACGAAGTCCGTTCCCGCATCCTATTTACGCTCTACTCTTCCACCATAAAGGCTTCTAGTAAATCGTTGAGGAACAGTTTGCCTTTCTCGGTGATTTGCCAGTGAGTGTCGCTCTCATCGATATAGCCCATTTCAATTGCCCAATCTATGGTCTCTTGAATGGCTGCAAAGCTAAGCCCAGTCGTATCTAAGAAGTCTTGTTTTGGGCACGCTTCTATCAGGCGGAAGCGGTTCATAAAAAACTCGAATGGGCGATCCTCAAAAGCGACTTCGTGTTCGCTGTTGAGATAAGGCTTAACCATATTGTCGTAAGCCGCAAGATAGCCTTTAGGATGCTTAATCTTGGTAGTACGTACAATGCGACCATCAGCAAAGCTTATTTTGCCGTGTGAGCCGCAGCCAATGCCGAGGTAGTCACCAAAGCGCCAGTAGTTGAGATTATGCTGACACTGATAACCGGGCTTGCTGTAGCCTGAGATCTCGTACTGCACATAGCCTGCGTCAGCTAACTTTTTATGCCCTAACTCAAAGATATCCCACAAATCATCGTCGTCAGGCAAAGTTGGCTGCTTGTAGTAGAACATGGTGTTTGGCTCGATCGTCAACTGATACCAAGATAAGTGTGGGGGATCGAGTTCGATCGCCTTTTCCAGATCGCTTAGTGCTTGATCAACAGACTGATCCGGTAGGCCATGCATAAGATCGAGGTTAAAGCTGTTGAGGCCAATTTTATGGGCAAGCTTAGCTGCATTTACCGCTTCATCTTGACCGTGAATGCGCCCAAGCCTTTCTAGTTTCTGCTGCTCAAAACTCTGTACACCCACAGATATTCGAGTCACTCCCGCTTTTTGGTAACCAGCAAAACGTTCCGCTTCTATGGTACCGGGATTGGCTTCCATTGTGATTTCGATGTCTGACTTGAATGGAATTCGCGCCTCGATACCTTGCAACAAGTTTGCGATCCCTTGGGCTGAAATCAGACTTGGTGTACCGCCACCAATAAAAATCGAGTGCAGTTGGCGCTGATTGTCGGCAATCTGGTAGCGCTCAATATCTGCATCTAAATCTTGTAACAGGGCAGCAATGTACTCTTGCTCTGGAATATCTGCTTTGAGCGCGTGCGAGTTAAAATCGCAATAAGGGCACTTTTGTACACACCACGGGATGTGTACATAAAGACTCAGTGCTGGTGGAATTAACTGATTCATAGTGGTGAAAAAGAAGACCTAGACCGCTTGCTCAGATAGCGTCGCAAAAAGCTGTTTCAATGCTTTTCCGCGGTGAGAAAGCTGTTTTTTACGTGTAGGTTCTAGTTCTGCTGAAGCACAGTTATCTTCAGGGACAAAGAATACAGGGTCGTAGCCAAAGCCATTCTCGCCGTGTGCTTTAGTTAAGATACGTCCTTCCCATTTACCGTGACAGACGATTGGGGTTGGGTCGTTTTCATGACGCATCAGTACTAGCACGCAGTGAAAGCGAGCAGTGCGTTGTTCTTCTGGGACATCTTTCATTGCTTCAAGCAGTTTTTCTAGGTTCTGCTGATCACTCGCATCTTCACCTGCATAACGAGCCGAGTAAATACCAGGAGCACCCTTTAGAAAATCAACTTCGAGACCGGAATCATCGGCGATAGCGGCAAGCCCAGTTTCTTTAGCAGCATGACGCGCTTTGATGATAGCGTTTTCAATGAATGTTGTTCCTGTCTCTGCTACTTCAGACACATTGAACTCGCTTTGAGCAACAACATCAAAACCAAAGTCAGACAGTAAATCCGCCATTTCGCGAACTTTGCCTTGGTTACCGGTCGCTAGAACAATCTTATTGCTTTTCATCGTATCGCCTTATCTATTTCTCGACTGTCGATTTCTATTCTTCGACATAAAATTTTTGGGTGAACTTTAATGCCCCTGCGCCTTTATTACCAGCGCTAACGTCAATGTTGAAGGTGAGTCGCTCTTCGTCTGAGATCGGAAACTCAGCAAGATAGTAAATAGCACTGCCTTCTTTCACTTCGCGGAAGCTGAGTTCGCGCGTTTGACCAATCAGGTTTTTTGCGCTGCCAGAAAGCTCTGCGGTGATCGCAGGTTTGCCCACTTGAGAGTTATCTAACACGCTTATATTGAGAATAGCTGAGTAACCGTTACGCTTGAGTTTGTAGCTGCGCGCGACTTGAGGGGTTAAAAAGGTTGAGTTAAAGGCTGAATAATGTACTTCAACATCTTTAATGGTTTTAAACTGACCTGCCCATGCAGGTAGGGCTAAGGCTGTAGCAAGAATAAGAGTGATCCACTGTTTCATAGTGCTTCCTTTGTATTGGGCATGTGCTCTACATGAACACAAATAAAAAGCCATCACAGGATGGCTTCTATCTCGTTAGGTATTTGGGATGGAGAGCTGATTCGGACTTGTTTATGTCTGCCCAGCTCGCCTTTTTCTATTGTTATTAATCCCTTTGCCACCTTAAATTGCTTGGCGAGATACTTACTCAGATGAGCGTTGGCTTTACCATCGACAGGAGGCGCTGTAATCGCTATTTTCAGCTCCTCGCCGTGTTGACCTACAATCTTATCTCGACTTGCTTTCGGCTGAATATAGAGCCGAATAACAAGGTCTTCACCATCAAACCAAGCTGCTTGTGACATTATAGTTGGAACCAGATAGGGCCGATCAGGTCACCCATCAAGAAATTGGCAAACTGTAGCGCAATAAACAGCACCAGTACGCTTAGGTCAAAGCCACCCATCGCAGGAATAATACGACGAATCGGCGCTAGCATAGGCTCTGTTAGCTGATGGAAAACATACTCAATCGGGCTACGGCCTTGGCTCACCCAGCTTAGAATTGCGCGGATTAATAGCACCCAGAACAATAAGCCGCCTGCTGCTTTAGCCAATGACAATAGGCCTAAGAATAGGAAGTCAGCACTGAATGAAACGGAGCCATTTGAAGCGACTAGAATAAGCGCGACAAATTTAAGCACACAAAGCACATAGGCAAATAGCAGAGTCGCTAAATCAATGCTGCCGACAGAAGGGATTACACGACGCAGCGGTGCGATCACTGGTTGAGTAGCCTTGACGATAAATTGCGAAAACGGGTTATAGAAGTCTGCACGGGCAGCTTGTAACCAAATACGTAAGATCACCACCATGATGTAGAGATCAAACAGGGTGGAAATCAGAAAACTCATTGAATTCATAGGTTACCCTTATTGTCTAGAGACTATTGCTCTGGTCATTTAAAATAATTTTTCCATCTCTTCAGCGCGTGAAACCGCCGCTTGCATCGCTTTGGCTACTATATCTGAAAGTTGATGTTGGTTGAATGTTCGCAGTGCTTCTGCGGTGGTGCCACCTTTTGAAGTCACGTTCTCACGCAGGGTTGAAAGTTCAGTATCGGGATTACCTTCAACCATACTCGCAGCGCCAAGAGCCGATTGTTGCACCAGCAAGCGAGCCGTTTGCTTATCAAAACCTTGAGCGATGGCTTCAGCTTGCATCGCTTCCATAAACAAGAAGAAATACGCAGGCGCACTACCAGCTGCCGCAATAATATTGTTGATGCCAGATTCTTGTTCAACCCAGCATACTTTGCCGCATGATTCCATCAGCGCGGCGGCGAAGGTTTTATCTCGCTGCGATACTTTTTCTGGCGCATAAAGACCACTCATACCTAGCCCGAGTTGCGAAGGTGTGTTCGGCATGACGCGAACAAGGTTAAGTTCACAATCAAGCATTTGGTCAAAGCGGGCACTTTGAATACCAGCAGCAATGGAAATCACCAGTTTTTGTGACCAATCGATGTCTTGCAGTGGTTTGCACACTTGTTCCATCATTTGAGGTTTTACCGACAGTACGACAACGTCTGCTTGCTGCGCCGCTTGAAGGTTGTCATCGGTGGTACGAATACCAAACTCTTGCTCTAAAGGCACTCGGCGTGTCTCTGACGGCGCAGTCGCTGTAATGAGCTCCGCTGGATAACCATCAGCCACTAAGCCCGACACTATGGCTTTAACCATGTTTCCTGCGCCGATAAAGGCAATTTTCTTATGTTCCATTACTGTTGTGATCCTTGTGAACCGCTTACGCTTTGTTACTGTAATCTCGTGCGCCAAATATCGCTGTGCCGATGCGTACCATAGTACTGCCAGCTTCAATTGCTGCTTGCATATCGCCGCTCATCCCCATTGATAAGGTATCGATGTTTTGCTCTGGAAAACGCTGCGCAAGCTTCTCTTTTAGTTGAGCTAGTTGAGTAAAGGCGTCTAGCTGAGAGGCATAGTCTGAGACGTTAGCCGGAATTGACATCAATCCTCTTAAAGTGAGGTTGGGCAGGCTAGAAATCAACTCTGCTAGCTCAAAGATTTCATCATCATTGATGCCTGATTTCGAATCTTCGCCGCTGGTGTTGACTTGGATCAGCACTTGTATTGGTGCCATACCATCTGGCCTTTGTTCGTTGAGGCGCTTAGCAATCTTGGCTCTATCAACGGTATGAACCCAAGCAAAGTTCTCAGCAACATGGCGTGATTTATTGGACTGGATTGGACCGATAAAGTGCCACTCAAGCTCTAACTGTGGATGGTGCTCGGCAAAATACTCGACTTTGTTTGCGCCTTCCTGCACATAGTTCTCGCCAAAAGAGACTTGCCCGGCTTGAGCTGCCTCTAAAATTGCCTCGACTGGCTTAGTTTTACTTACTGCCAGAAGTTGCACTGTGTCTCGACCGCGTCCACACTTTTGTTGTGCGCCCTCAATCTGTGAGGTGATCTGTTCAATGTTTTGTTGAATACTAGTCATAGCAGATTTTACTTAAGGATTTTAAATGGATATCGCCGAATTACTGGATTTTAGTGTAAAGCATAATGCTTCAGATCTACATCTTTCTGCAGGAGTATCTCCAATGGTACGGATAGATGGTGAAGTAAGAAAGCTTGGCGTACCTGCTTTTAGCCATGCAGATGTGCATCGTTTAGTATTCGAAATTATGAATGATGGTCAACGCAGTGAATTTGAAGAGCGCCTTGAGGTCGACTTTTCTTTTGAGCTGCCGAATGTTGGTCGCTTCCGTGTTAATGCATTTAACCAAGCGCGTGGTTGCGCAGCGGTATTTCGCACCATTCCGACCGAGATTCCGACCTTAGAGCAATTGTCAGCCCCGCAAATCTTCGAAAGCATCTCCAATATGGAAAAAGGCTTGGTACTGGTGACGGGCCCTACAGGCTCGGGTAAGTCCACTACTTTGGCGGCGATGGTTGACCATATCAACCGCAACCACAATAAACATATTCTGACGATTGAAGACCCAATTGAATTTGTTCATAGCAATAATAAGTGCTTAATCAACCAACGCGAAGTTCATCGAGATACGCATAGTTTTAATAATGCGCTGCGCAGTGCACTGCGTGAAGATCCAGACGTGATATTAGTGGGTGAGTTGCGTGACCAAGAGACAATCAGCCTAGCACTGACAGCGGCAGAAACCGGGCACTTGGTGTTTGGTACTTTGCATACCAGTTCAGCGGCAAAAACCATCGACCGTATTATCGATGTTTTCCCGGGGAGTGATAAGGACATGGTTCGCTCCATGCTGTCTGAGTCATTACGCGCAGTCATTGCACAAAAGTTGCTGAAGCGTATTGGTGGTGGCCGTACCGCTTGTCATGAGATCATGATGGCGACACCGGCGATCCGTAACTTGATCCGTGAAGACAAGGTTGCTCAGATGTTTTCTGTGATTCAAACCGGTGCGGCACATGGCATGCAAACCATGGAGCAAAATGCCAAGCAGTTGATTGCGCAAGGTCTTGTTGATCAAGATGAAGTAGCGAAGAAGATCGAACTTGAAACTTCAATGTTCTAGGGAAAAAGTTATGGATATTGATGTTTTTTTGCAACAGATGATCGACCAGAATGCGTCTGATCTTTACATCACAGTTGATGCACCAATTCTTTACCGTGTTGATGGAGAATTGCGTGCACACGGGGACAAACTATCGCACGCTGTTGTGAGCTCTTTGTTGGATGGGATTATGGATCATGATCGCCAACACGAGTTTCATTCGAGCAAGGAAGCGAATTTTGCCATTGTGCGTCACTTTGGTCGATTCCGTGTCTCTGCATTCTATCAGCGCGAATTGCCTGGGGCGGTGATTCGCCGAATTGAAACCAAGATTCCTACCTTTGATGAGCTTAAGTTACCAGATGTTTTGCAAGACTTATCGATTGCGAAACGGGGTTTGGTGCTGGTGGTTGGAGCAACGGGATCGGGTAAGTCGACAACCATGGCTGCAATGACAGGGTTTCGTAATAGCCACCGGACAGGGCATATTTTGACTGTTGAAGACCCGATAGAGTTTGTCCATGAGCATCAGCGTTGTATTGTTACGCAACGTGAGGTGGGGTTAGATACCGAAAGTTATGAAGTGGCGTTGAAGAACTCACTGCGCCAAGCTCCAGATATGATTTTAATAGGTGAGATTCGTACACGTGAGACGATGGAATACGCAATGACCTTTGCTGAAACTGGGCATCTGTGTATGGCGACCCTTCATGCAAACAATGCTAACCAAGCGTTAGAGCGGATCCTTCATTTGGTGCCTAAGGAGCAAAAAGAACAGTTCCTATTTGATTTATCAATGAACCTACGTGGTGTAATAGGCCAGCAACTTATTCGAGATAAAAATGGCCAAGGTCGGCACGGCGTGTTTGAAGTTTTACTCAACAGCCCACGTGTGTCGGATCTGATTCGCCGCGGTGATCTGCATGAGCTTAAAGCGACCATGGCTAAATCGAAAGAGGTTGGCATGCAAACTTTTGATCAGGCGCTTTATCAGCTAGTAGTGGAAGACAAGATCAGTGAAGAAGATGCCATGCACAGTGCGGATTCAGCTAATGATTTACGCCTAATGCTTAAAACACAACGTGGTGATGTATCTAGCTCAGGATCACTCAGTGGAGTGAAGATTGATATGGACTAGCCTTCTAGCCTCTAGCGATTACTATTTTTAACTCTGCGATATTAAAATAAACCCAGCCGTATTGGCTGGGTTTTCTCGTTTATGTTGTTACTTCTTTTTAGTTTGAGAGGCGCAGTCACCGCCACATCCATTGCCACAACTGCCTTTCTTTTTCACCAAACGGGAGTAGAGGTAAACTACGGCGATAGCGACAACGACCACTAGGGTCAGGATGTCCCACATTTCTACGTTTTGTTGATACATGGCTATTTCTCAATCATCTGAATTGGGATCGGCTTACCCTGCTTTTTCTGTTGCGCACTATCGCGTAAACCTACCATGAGTAATGCCAATAGAGCGGAGAAGTAAGTCAGCGACATGACTTGAATGCCACTGAGTGCGAAGCGAGTCCCAATGGTGTACACCGCTGTTGCGACTGTAAAACCGAGTAAAGTGGGCAAGAAAATCGATAGCAGCAGCCATCTGTACTGACCGGTTTGGACCTTAATCATCATCACGGTCGCTAGGCAAGGCGGGTAAAGAATGAAGAACAGAATAAGTGCCACTGCCGCAACCTCACCATGTCCCGCTAGTTCATCTGATTCTGCCATTCGTTGCTCAAGCTTTTGATTACTGTCCTCTTCTGGTTGGAACAGCACCCCTAAGGTTGCGACACTACTTTCGCGCGCTGCAAAGGAAGAGAACAGCGCGACGTTGATTTTCCAATCAAAACCAGCAAATTGCGTCACAGGTTCAATGGAGCGACCAAAGCTACCTAGTAATGAAGCTTCTAAGCGTCGTTCTTTCATTTCACGACGAATTTTCTTACGTGCGGAAGCAAGCTTGCGCAGCGGTTTGTTAAGCTTCTTAGCATCTTTGTCACCCTTACGAGCAGTAATCGCGAAGTAGAGCTCATTGCGAGCTTGAAAATCGGCGTTTACCTTCTGCGAGGCTTGTGCGCCTTTGGCATTCAGTTTTGCTTGACGATAGTCGGTGTAGAAGTTGACCAGATCCGTCAAAGTCTGTTGATTAAAAGCATCAGCATATTGCGTTTTGTTGGCTGCTTTTTGGAATTGAGCCACTGCTTTTTCTGCGCGTAGTTGATAATCATTGAGTTCCTGTTGAGGAATACCCGGGAACTGGAGCAGAACGAAGATGACGGTTGAAACCGCAAGCACTATGGTCCCGACTTTGCGAACGTACATCCAAGTTCGCTCCATCGCACGAGTCACGACACTGCGAGCTGTAGGCAGGTTGTAGCGCGGCAGTTCCATGACAAATGGTGCTTGTTCAGTACGTCGCAGCACCGATTTCGTCAGTAGTTTAGCGACCAGTAGGGCGGCAATAATAGAAATGGTTGAAATATAAAATGTCATCAACGACTTATCTTCAACAAAGAAGATCCCGAGCAGTAGTGTATACAGGGGAACTTTAGCCAAACAGTTCATATAAGGAACCGTTAAGATGGTCGCGATACGGGCTCGGTTATCCGGTATCCCTTTGGTTGCCATAACGCCGGGTACTGCGCACCCTCCGGCGAATACGCCGGCTAAAATCATCGGTAGGGTGCTTTGTCCATGGAGGCCGAATCGGTTCAAGACTCGATCAGAAATAAACGCGATTCGAGCCATATATCCCGAGTCTTCCAATATTGCGATTAGGGCAAA
This sequence comes from Vibrio sp. SCP2, assembly GCF_059295395.1. Classification (NCBI taxonomy): domain Bacteria; kingdom Pseudomonadati; phylum Pseudomonadota; class Gammaproteobacteria; order Vibrionales; family Vibrionaceae; genus Vibrio; species Vibrio sp. SCP2. Next base: position 39,189 of record NZ_JCAFVV010000005.1, read on the forward strand.
AAGGATCAAAAAGATCGGGATGTAGTTGAGTAGAGTGTTGGCTGAGTCGACGATCCATAGCCCTAGTGAGCGAACATAAGGGTCGTGCAAGAAGCCCGCTTCGGGAAGTAAGCTTGCCACCAACTCACGTAATGCAGCAAGGTAAGGCCACCAATAGTTGGTCAGCTCATAGCCGTAGACAATAGAGCTCTGGTAAATGATAAACACAGTGGCAATTAAGAACAGCGGGGCACCGAACTTGTTCAGAACCACCCTATCGATTTTATCAGTGAGTGAAAGCTGATTACTTTGGTGTAGGGATTGAGTTGTGCAGCGCTCAATAATTGTTGATACACGCTGATGGCGCTGAGCGACGATATAATCGCTGACGGTCCCACTCAATGTCTGTGTAATTTTGTCTAAGTGTTGTTCAACTCTAGTACTTAGCTGCTTAAGCTGTGGCTCGGGCATCAAATCTTCTAACCACTTTCCGATGTGGCTATCACCTTCAAGTAGTCGTAGAGCAAGCCAGCGGTTACTGTAGGTCTGTGGCTCAATATAGGTATCTATCCACTGGGTTAAAGAGGTAAGTTCTGGCTCTAAGAGAGGATATTCAACAGGTGTTGAGCCAATTTGGGCCTCTACTAATGCAGTGGTGATGCCTTCAACTCCTTTGCCTTTTCGGCCTATACTCTCCACGACAGGGACTCCGAGTTCCAAGCTTAAAGAGTGTGAGTCGATAGTAATTCCTTCGGCTTGTGCGACGTCCATCATGTTGAGAGCGAGGGCGAGTGGGAGTTCCATCTCAAGTAACTGCATGGTGAGATGTAAAGAGCGATTAAGGTTGGCGGAATCAACAACATTCAAGACCACATCCGCGGCCTCGTTTCTTAATGCGTCGCGAGCGACTCTTTCTTCTAGCGAAAAGCAGCTTAAGCTGTAGGTGCCTGGCAAATCGATGAGTTGATAGGCACCATTATCGTTAGAGAAGTAGCCAGTTTTCTTGTCTACGGTCACTCCAGGGTAATTGGCGACATGCTGCCTTGCTCCTGTCAGCATGTTGAAAATGGTCGATTTTCCGGCATTTTGTTGGCCAGCTAATAATACTTTTTTCCGTTGCATTACTCTTCCTCACTACCAGCGCTTAATCTAAACGCACGATTACAGTGTCTGCTTCTGTTTTTCTGATCACGACGCTGGTGGCTCCGACGCGAAACTCTAGTGGGTCGCCTAGAGGTGCTTTACGCACAAACTCAATAGTGGTTTGTGGAATTAGTCCTAAATCGAGTAAGCGTTGACGAATCGCTCCACCGGACTGGTGAGCAGTGATAGTTGCATGCGCCTTAATGGGTAGTCGGCTTAGAGTGGTTTCCATAAACGTTATTTTTTATTAGTTTCATTTCAATATTGTAATTCAGGTGGCTGTCATTAAATCAAAAATAAACCTCAAAAACATGATTTAAATCAAAGAAGGTGAGTTTAAGAATTATTCTCACTTTCATTTAAAGGGTTAGATCGTTAGTCTTCACTCAATCAAGCTGAGAGTTAGTCTCAATATTTGTCTATTTGCGTAAGCTTAAAGTGGAATTAACAATGAAAAAATCGACCCTGCTATTACTGATTAGTGCAGCTGTACCTAGCATGGCACTTGCACATACTCCTTTATTTTCCTGTTATGACTTCGGAGATAACACCATTCTTTGTGAAGGTGGCTTCTCCGATGGTTCCTCTGCTGCTGGTGTAGAGATCCTAGTTGTTGATGGCTCAGGTACAGAGTTAATCAAAACTGAAATTAACCAAGATGGTGAAATTGAATTTGATAAGCCTGAAGGCGCTTACAAAGTGCTGTTTAATGCAGGTCCAGGACACTCCATCGAAGTCGATGGCAAAGATATTGTTGAATAGTTATTGATATTTAGGGAAATAAAAAATGAAAAAGCTATCTTTAGCTGTTGGTATGGCAGCACTCTCTTTATCCGCAGTTTCTCAAGCACACTTTCAATTGATGTATACACCCACTTCTCAGCTTGAAAAACCAGCAACTGTCGACATGAAACTTGTGTTTGGTCACCCGATGGAAAATGGTCACGTGATGGACATGGGTCAACCAGAAGAGTTCTTTGTAAGCTTCAAAGGTGAAAAGACAGATCTACTAAAAGATTTGAAGAAAATCTCTTGGGCTGGTCACGATAACAAAGCAGATGCGTACAAGGTAGACTACAAAATCCGTCGTAACGGCGATTACATCTTTGGTCTAGTACCAGCGCCTTATTATGAAGGTGGCGAAGACATTTATATCCAACAGATCACTAAACGCTACATCAACAAAGGTGCAATGCCAACAGGTTGGGAAGAGCCTCTAGGCCTTAAGACAGAAATCGTTCCTAAGAACAAGCCTTACCAGGTGTTTGCAGGCAGCACATTCACTGGTCAACTTCTATCTGAGGGTAAGCCAGCAGCTGGCGTTGAGTGTGAGATTGAATTCCTAAACACTGATATCGATACTAAAGCCAATGCGTTTGGTAAAGACACTCACCGTGCGACTCCAGCTTCTGCTATCGTTGCGATTACAGACGACAACGGTATGTTCACTTTCGGCATCCCAACAGCTGGCAAGTGGGGCTTCGCTTGTCTAGGTTCTGGTCCAGATACCGAGTTTAAAGGTAAAGAACTGTCGCAAGACGCAGTACTTTGGATTGAAGCACAAGATCTATAAGCCACTCGATATAAAAACAAAGCTGGCAGTGGTGCCAGCTTTTTTCGTTTAGTCTCAACTAAGTGTAAGTGATTACTCACCCCATTGGGCTTCAAACCAACTTTCTAAAATGACTACCGCAGATTGGCAATCAACATTGCCTTTGCTCAAGGCTTTATAGCCGCCCATCTCGAACAGATCAGCGCGTGCTTCCATGGTAGAAAGCCTTTCATCATGGAGTTCAACAGGCAGACCAAATCGTCCATGCAGGCGGTTGGCGAACTTTTTTGCTCTTGGCGTAATGGTTTCTAAATCTTTGCCATACAGATCGGTGGGTAAGCCAACAACCAGTAAATTAGGTTGCCACTCTTTAATCTGTTTCTCGATATCATCCCAGTTTGGAATGCCATCATTGGCTTTAAATGCTTTTAGTGGTGAAGCTGTGCCTGTGATCTCTTGTCCAATAGCACTACCAATGCTTTTGGTGCCGAAATCAAAGGCCATAATTGTTTTAGACATAAACAGGTATCTTATTTGTTATGCGTGGCCGATATCACTTGAGAGCTGCGAGACGTCAATACCAAGCATTTGTACCGCTTTCTGCCAGCGTTCATTGATTGGTGTATCGAACATCACGTTTGGATCCGCTTCTACGGTTAACCAAGAGTTTTCAGAGAGCTCGATTTCTAGCTGACCTGCTTCCCAACCTGAATAACCTAAAGCGACGATATAGTGGTTTGGCTCAGCCTCTGTCCCAAGTACGCCAAGAATATCTTTAGAGGTGGTGACAGAGATGTTATCCGTCATCTTGATGCTTGATTCATATTCATCTTTAGGCTGATGAAGAATGAAACCGCGATCTTCAGAGACAGGGCCGCCGTTAAGCACTGGCTTGTCTAAACTCTCGGTCACAAGTTTCGGGTGAGAGGGCTCTACATCGACTCGTTCCAACATTTTACCTATGGTGATATCGATTGGAGCATTAATCATTAAACCCATCGCGCCATCTTCATTGTGCTCGCACACATAGATAACACTGCGCTGGAAGTAGGGGTCTTTCATCCCCGGCATTGCCACTAAAAAATGGTTGGTTAAATTCATAAAGACTCCCACTTACAAAAGAAGGGCAACCAATAGCGTTGCCCAAATATGATTAGGCCTTTAAGCGGCGCTCAATGGCATCCATTAGCTTGCCTGTAATTGACACATCGAATGCAGCCTCGATTTCACGAATACATGTTGGGCTTGTTACATTGATTTCTGTCAGCTTGTCACCAATAACGTCGAGACCAACAAAGATCAGTCCTTTTTCTTTAAGTGTAGGCGCTACAGCCTCAGCGATCTTTTTATCTGTCTCACTAAGTGGTCGAGCTTCACCTGTGCCACCTGCCGCTAAGTTACCGCGAGTTTCACCTTTGGCTGGAATTCGCGCTAAGCAGTAAGGCATTGGTTCGCCGTCAACGACAAGAATACGCTTGTCGCCGTTGCTGATATCAGGAACGAAAGTCTGTGCCATTGCGTAGTTTTGACCATGATTGGTCAAGGTTTCAATGATCACCGAAACGTTAGGATCGTTCTCTTTAACGCGGAAGATCGAAGCGCCACCCATGCCATCAAGAGGTTTTAGGATCACATCACCGTGCTCTTCACGGAAAGCTTTAATCTTATCTGCTTTACGCGTCACAATCGTGGTCGGAGTGAGCTCAGGGAACCAAGCCGTGAATAGCTTTTCATTACAGTCACGTAGGCTTTGCGGTTTGTTGACGATCAATGTGCCTTGCTCTTCAGCGCGCTCTAGAATGTATGTCGCGTAGATGTACTCAGTATCAAACGGAGGATCTTTACGCATCAAAACGGCATCTAACTCAGACAGTTCAATAGTTTGCTCCGACTTGAACTCATACCAACCGTTTGGATCTTCTTTAAGTTCAACAACTTTGGTATCTGCAATAGCTACACCTTGATCTAGATGTAGGTCGTGCATTTCCATGTAGTGAATTTCGTAGCCGCGGCGCTGCGCTTCAAGCATCATGGCAAAGCTAGAGTCTTTTTTGATGTTAATGGACGAGATTGGGTCCATTACGATACCTAATTTGATCATGTATTTTCTCCGTTTAACCAAGATCGCCGAAACGAACTTGCAAGGCTGTAATTGCAGTGAGAGCCGCTGTTTCTGTACGTAATACGCGTGGGCCAAGCAGCGTCTCTTCAAATTTGTATTCTTCAGTCATGCCGATTTCTTCTACGGATAGCCCGCCTTCAGGGCCAATCAACAGACGCACTTTTTCAACTGGTGCGGGTAGGGTATTGATTGAGTATTTTGCGCGAGGATGAAGATTGAGTTTCAAGCCGTCATACTTTTCAGCACACCACTCTTCAAGCGGCATAATTGGGCGAATTTCAGGTACGGTGTTACGTCCGCATTGCTCGCAAGCACTAATAGCAATTTTTTGCCATTGAGCGAGCTTTTTTTCAAAACGCTTTTGATCAAGCTTAACGCCACAACGTTCTGATATGAGGGGAGTAATGGTGTTTACACCCAGCTCAACCGATTTTTGAATGGTGAACTCCATTTTGTCACCACGTGAAATGACTTGACCAAGGTGTAGGTCGAGCGGTGATTCAGAGCTACGTTCGATACGCTCCGTGACGTCGACTTCTACTGATTTCTTCGACACATTCGCAATGGTTGCTGGAAACTCAGCCCCACTACCATCAAACAGTAAAATATCTTGTCCTTCCTTCATGCGCAGCACGCGACCGATATGGCCAGCAGCGTCATCACTGAGCATCAAAGAGCCTAACTGAGAAATGGCTTCTGGGTGGTAAATTCGTGGGATTCGCATGGTGTCTCGATTTCCAGCAAGAGATTTGAAGTTCTCTCTAACATGGATGCTTTAGGTTTAAAAAACAAGGGTTAGAAAGAGTTTCCAATAAATTACCAGAAACTCTTTTGAGCTAATTTATAACGCTGGCAAGCTTGATACACAAATGGGTTGTGATTACCTTGAACCTTGAAGATACGTTGTTCACGCTCGCATTCCCAAAGGTCGACGGGGAATTGCTTGTTCCATGCGTTCATTAACTGTGTTTGCTGCTTAGAGAGGCGAAAGCCATACTCTTGGCTCATGTACAGATAAGTACGGGCAATGGAACCTTTAGCGCGATCCGGTGGCATCACCTTACGCTGCTTAAAGTTGACCTGCATCTCACAGCGACCATAGCTTACGCCATCGACACCATTCCACTGACTGAAGTTATAGTTAGAACGGTCTCCGTTAACTTCACCAATCGCAGGAGTCAGGTTGTGTAAATCAGCTTCCATCATACGGAAGGCTTTATCATTCTTAGTGCAGTTCTTACGTCCACCATTTTGCCAGCATTGACGTTGGTGACCAAACTGCCAAGCCGGAACAACATGTTCCCATTCAATGCGTGACGCTCGTTTTTGCTGTTTACGAACCTGATAACCACATGACTCTAAGTCAGGAACTCCTTTGCGACCTTGCCATGAAATATTGCAGCCGCAATAAAAACTGGTTGGATGGTCAGCGTATATCTTTACTGCTTCTTTTTTGGCCTTAGAGAAAGATGAAGGGGGCGCTGAATGTACAACAGCAGTGCACAACAAGCCGATAGCAGATAACCACAGAGATTTGTTCATGATTAAGTGTTAGAAAAGTAGTAATAACTGCAGTTTAACACGCAAATCTAGCTATAAATTAATGACGCTCTACTTAATTATGACAGTTGCTTGCCGGTAAAGTTGAGTGGTTGCTGGCACTGCTGGCAGCGATAACTTGCTTGATTACGTAATACTTTATTATGGCGACGAATGGATAACGGATAAGTGCTACAGCCACAGTCGTACTCAAAGGTTTTCCCTTGCACTGATGTTGTTTCGAAGCTGTGGGTGGTGCGGGCTGGCACGTTAAATACTGATTCCATGACCCCTTGCCACTCTTTACCATGTGGTCGAACGCGGCCATAGACTTGGTAGGTAATCAGATGAGCAACTTCATGAGGAATAACTTCCGCTAAAAATGCCTGCTGATTCTCTGTGAACAAAACTGGGTTGAGGCGAATCTCATTCAGTTGCAAGTAGGCTTTACCCGCCGCTTTGCCGCGTAGATTGAAGCTCAATTGCGGGAGAGGAAATGAGCGCTTAAATGTATGTGAGGCGATCTGGATGCAGTCAGCCATGACCTTTTTTGCTCGGTATTCAAGTTCCAAGTCCAACGCACACTCCAAATAAAACGCCTCTATAATTAGAGGCGAATCATATACTGGTTCAGCGTAGAGCGCGACTTATGGGTGATGCTTTTTCTTGATCGTTTCGTGATAAGCGTGCCAAGTACCATAACCAAGAATTGGCATGGTAAACAGCATTCCGATTCCATAGGTCGCAAAGCCGACGAGAATACCGCCACAAATGAGTGCTGCCCAGACAATCATGGCTGGTATATTCGATTTCACTGCATTAAAGCTTGAGAAAACTGCAGTCATCATATCAACGCGACGTTCCATCATTAATGGAATGGAAAACGCTGAGATACTGAATACGACACATGCTAGAACGAAACCGACCAGTGAACCTATGACTAAGAAAGGCATAAATTCTGTTAGCGGCGCACCTTGGACGGATGGATATAGAGCGTGTAGAAGTGCTGCTATTCTCATCCAGAAGATCATACATACCGCTAGCAACACGGCAAATGCCCATTGGGAAGTGGAGTTACGGCCAATTGCTTTCATTGAGTGAAGTAGGCTCGCGTGGTGGCCTTTTTCTCTTTCCCAGCTCGCATCATAAAGACCAAGTGCCAAGAAAGGACCAATAAGCATATAGACAACGAGACTTGGCATCACGACTAAGTGAGTGCCCTGCCATTGGACAAGTAAAACAATACCTATCGCGGCGGCCATAAAGCACAAACCGTAAAAGGCGCTGATAAGTGGCATACGGACAAAGTCATGCAGACCGAGCGACAACCAGTGGAACGGGGCAGAAATACTGACCTGATTACACGGAATCGTGCGGGCGTATTCTGAGTCTTTGACTTCTTTGTTCTTGTCATCGAAGTCGTGTGGATTCACCGTACGAGGCATACATCCTCCTTGATCGATTCTCTACCTACACTGTGCTCTTGAGCGACAGTGAACGAAACTCGATGCCCGGCTTGGCGACCTCTAATAATGTAAGCGGCGCATCAGTTAAACAGTTTACGAAGCAAAGTCGTTATGCGATTTGTTCGTTAACATATTTTTAACTATTGACCGCATGGCAAAAAAATACAAATTTCTTGATGTTTTTTTGCGCATAAAAAAAGAACGTCTGGTAATCCAGACGTTCTTAATATTTTTATAGTGTAATCAAAGATTACTTCAGACCAGCGAACTCGCGCAGTAGAGCGGCTTTATCTGTCGCTTCCCATGGGAACTCTTCGCGACCGAAGTGGCCGTATGCCGCAGTTTTCTTGTAGATAGGCTGAAGCAGGTTCAGCATCTCTTGCAGGCCGTATGGGCGAAGGTCGAAGTTTTGACGAACTGCTTCAACAATAACGTCTTGCGATACTTTTTCAGTACCGAAGGTTTCAACCATGATAGACGTTGGATCTGCAACACCGATCGCGTAAGAAAGTTGGATTTCACAACGATCCGCTAGACCAGCAGCAACGATGTTTTTCGCAACGTAGCGTGCTGCGTATGCTGCAGAACGGTCAACTTTTGATGGATCTTTACCAGAGAAAGCACCACCACCGTGACGAGCCGCACCGCCGTAGGTATCAACGATGATCTTACGACCAGTTAGACCACAGTCACCCATAGGACCACCGATTACAAAACGACCGGTTGGGTTGATGAAGAAGTTTGTCTCTTTGTTGATCCACTCAGAAGGCAGTACAGGTTTGATGATCTCTTCCATAACTGCTTCACGTAGGTCAGGAGTCGAGATTGAATCACAGTGCTGGGTAGAAAGAACAACTGCATCAATACCAACGATCTTACCTTGGTCGTACTGGAAAGTTACCTGAGATTTAGCGTCAGGGCGTAACCATGGCAGTGTACCGTTTTTACGTACTTCAGCTTGCTTCTGAACAAGAAGGTGAGAGTAAGTAATCGGAGCTGGCATTAGGATGTCAGTTTCGTTGGTTGCGTAACCGAACATGATACCTTGGTCACCAGCGCCTTGCTCTTTAGGGTCAGCTTTATCAACGCCTTGGTTGATGTCTGGTGATTGCTTACCGATTGTGTTTAGAACCGCACAAGAGTCAGCATCGAAACCCATGTCAGAGTGAACGTAACCAATTTCACGAACCGTCTGGCGAGTTAGCTCTTCAATATCAACCCATGCTGAAGTTGTGATTTCACCACCAACCATCACCATGCCGGTTTTTACGTAAGTTTCACAAGCAACACGTGCTTTTGGGTCTTGCTCTAGAATCGCATCAAGGACTGCATCAGAAATTTGGTCTGCAATTTTATCTGGATGACCTTCTGAAACAGACTCAGAAGTAAACAGGTGCTTAGCCATGTGAGCTCCACTTTAAATTTTTAGAGAGCGCTCCGTTATCAAAAGGGGAGCACTAATAAATAATACTGATATCTGTAGGTGTATCTACATCTAGACGTCTATTTTAGTTTTGAATGCTCGGATTACAAGCTCTTTTTTGTTATTTACTAAAACCAAACGTTTGCGTTAATCGGTCGAAATATTAGTAACTTTTATCGATTTGTTGCGAAAGCGAGGAAATTTGTGAGCTTTTGTCTTGGAAAACGATTGCAGTGCTGGTGGTGCTTTGAGAGAATTATCGCTCATTTTATATTTGATTCGCTTAATGCATTCAGGAGCTGACATGTCTTCTCGTCAACATCTCGCTAACGCAATTCGTGCTCTAAGCATGGATGGAGTTCAACAAGCTAACTCTGGTCACCCAGGTGCACCTATGGGTATGGCTGATATCGCTGAAGTTCTTTGGCGTTCTCACCTAAACCACAACCCTTCAAACCCTGAGTGGGCTGACCGCGACCGTTTCGTTCTTTCAAACGGCCACGGCTCTATGCTGATTTACTCTTTGCTACACCTTTCTGGTTATGAGCTATCAATTGACGATTTGAAAAACTTCCGTCAGCTACACTCTAAGACTCCAGGTCACCCAGAGTATGGTTATGCACCAGGTGTTGAAACTACAACGGGTCCTCTAGGTCAAGGTATCACTAACGCTGTTGGTATGGCGCTAGCTGAGAAGACACTTGCAGCACAGTTCAACAAAGAAGGCCACGACATCGTTGACCACTTCACTTATGCATTCATGGGTGACGGCTGTCTGATGGAAGGTATCTCGCACGAAGCATGTTCTCTAGCAGGTACGCTAGGTCTTGGTAAGCTTATCGCGTTCTGGGATGACAACGGCATTTCTATCGACGGTGAAGTAGAAGGTTGGTTCTCTGACGACACACCTAAGCGTTTTGAAGCGTACGGCTGGCACGTAATCCCTGCAGTAGATGGTCACGATCCAGAAGCGATCAATGCCGCTATTGTTGCAGCGAAAGCTGACCCACGCCCAACTCTAATCTGTACTAAGACTATCATCGGTTTTGGTTCTCCAAACAAATCAGGTTCACACGACTGTCACGGTGCTCCACTAGGTGCTGAAGAAATCGCAGCAACTCGCAAAGAACTTGGTTGGGAACATGGTCCATTTGAAATCCCAGCAGACATCTATGCAGAGTGGGATGCGAAAGAAGCAGGCGCAGCTAAGGAAGCAGCGTGGAACGCTAAGTTTGATACATACGCAGCAGCTTACCCAGCTGAAGCGGCTGAGCTCAAACGTCGCCTAAACGGTGAACTACCTGCCGAGTGGGAAGAGAAAGCCAATGCAATTATTGCTGATCTTCAAGCTAACCCTGCCAACATTGCATCACGTAAAGCGTCGCAAAACGCACTAGAAGCGTTCGGTGCTATGCTCCCTGAATTCTTAGGTGGCTCTGCTGACCTTGCACCTTCTAACCTAACTATGTGGTCTGGTTCTAAGTCGGTTTCTGCTGAAGATGCAGCGGGTAACTACATCCACTACGGTGTACGTGAATTCGGTATGACAGCGATCATGAACGGTATTGCACTACACGGTGGTTTCGTACCATACGGTGCAACTTTCCTAATGTTCATGGAATACGCGCGTAACGCGATGCGTATGGCTGCGCTGATGAAAGTTCAGAACATCCAAGTTTACACGCACGACTCTATTGGTCTTGGCGAAGATGGCCCAACTCACCAACCAGTTGAGCAAATGGCATCGCTACGTCTAACGCCAAACATGAGCACATGGCGTCCATGTGACCAAGTGGAATCTGCAGTAGCTTGGAAACTGGCTATCGAGCGTAAAGACGGTCCAACGTCTCTAATCTTCTCTCGTCAAAACCTTGCACAGCAAGAGCGTAACGAAGAGCAAGTTGCAAACATCGCTCGCGGTGGTTACATCCTGAAAGATTGTGCAGGCAAGCCAGAGCTAATCCTTATCGCTACAGGTTCTGAAGTTGAGCTAGCAGTAGAAGCAGCAGCGCAACTAACGGCTGAAGGTAAGAAGGTACGTGTAGTATCTATGCCTGCTACTGACGCATTCGACAAGCAAGACGCTGAGTACCGTGAATCTGTACTTCCATCTGACGTTACAGCTCGTATCGCTGTAGAAGCTGGCATCGCTGACTTCTGGTACAAGTACGTTGGCTTCGACGGTCGTATCATCGGTATGACAACATTTGGTGAATCTGCACCAGCAGGTGAGCTATTCAAGATGTTCGGTTTCACTACAGAAAACGTAGTAAACACAGCAAAAGAGCTACTAGCATAAGATTTGCTGAAGTCATGAAGTAGAAAACCGAGCCTAGTGGCTCGGTTTTTTTATGCGTTCAATCTGAGGTCAAGTAGCGACTACTCAAACTCGTTACCCCAGTTATCCTTCTCTTTGTGGCCGCAGACTTTACACGTGACATATCTGTCCATGTCATAGTAGTGACCGCCATTAATAAAGGCATGAGCCATCAGTTTGACTCTACCTAACAAAGAAGTGTCCGTGTCGTAGCTGCTGGTCTTTCTTACAAGCACTTCACTATGGGGTGTTTCTTGTTCGCACTGTTTACAAAAGTGAGTGGCTGGGTACCCAGACATAGTCATTTCCTTTGGTTGATGAAACTAGATAAGAAACAGCCATAAGGAAAACAATCTCACACAGCGACTATCTATATTGCTGGCTTATTAATCAAGTTCTACAGTTTCAATTGTTCGGCACACATCACTAACTTAATGCGCTTTGGCCTACTATCGGGTAGTATTTGTGACACGAAAATGATGTAGGGCGATGGAGTTATGCTGAAAGTTGCGATCAACGGGTTTGGACGTATTGGCCGTAATGTTTTGCGAGCGGTATATGAAAGTGGCAAAAACCAACAAATAAAGGTAGTGGCGGTGAATGAACTGGCGCAACCGGATGCGATGGCCCATCTACTTCAATATGATACTAGTCATGGTCGTTTTGGTAGAAAAGTGACCAACGATCAAGAGCACATCTATATCCACCATGATACTCCTCATCAAGGCACTGGTGAGTTTGATTCCATCCGTATCCTTCATCTTAATGATATTGAGCTACTGCCTTGGCGTGATCTCGAAGTGGATTTAGTTCTCGACTGCACAGGTGTATTTGGCACCCAAGCGGATGGTCAAGAGCATATCAAAGCAGGAGCCAAGAAAGTCCTGTTCTCGCATCCTGGTGCCAGCGACCTTGATAACACCATCATCTATGGTGTTAACCACGAAACGCTCAAAGCGGAACACAATGTGGTTTCTAATGGCTCTTGTACCACCAACTGTATTGTGCCGATCATTAAAGCACTTGATGACGCGTTTGAAATCGAATCCGGCACTATCACTACCATTCACTCTTCAATGAACGACCAGCAAGTCATAGACGCTTACCATTCGGACCTAAGACGTACCCGAGCAGCGAGCCAGTCGATCATTCCTGTGGACACCAAGTTGCATAAAGGTATTGAAAGAATCTTCCCGAAATTTTCCAACAAGTTTGAAGCGATTTCTGTAAGAGTTCCGACGGTAAACGTCACAGCAATGGATTTAAGTGTCACAATTAATACAAATGTGAAAGTTAATGACGTAAATCAAACCATTGTTAACGCATCTCAGTGTACATTACAGGGCATTGTTGACTATACTGAAGCGCCGCTCGTTTCGATCGACTTTAATCATGATCCCCATAGCGCGATTGTCGATGGTACACAGACACGAGTGAGTAATGGGCACTTAGTAAAAATGCTCGTTTGGTGCGATAACGAATGGGGCTTTGCGAACCGTATGTTGGATACAGCGCTCGCAATGCAGAGTGCGAAATAACCACTCTTTTAATGGAGAATATTTATTTTAACCCTTGAAATAAATATTGAGCATCTCCACTATACCAACAGCGTTTGAAGAATTAATAGGTCTGGCAGGGTTGCCGGGCTACTGAAAACTTTACTTATTGAAAATTTGAGAGGACACATCATGTCTGTAATCAAGATGACTGACCTGGATCTAGCAGGTAAACGTGTATTTATCCGTGCGGACCTAAACGTACCAGTAAAAGAAGGCAAAGTGACTTCTGATGCACGTATTCTAGCATCTCTACCAACAATCAAGCACTGTCTAGAAGCAGGCGCGAAAGTTATGGTTACTTCTCACCTAGGTCGTCCGACTGAAGGTGAATACGCAGAAGAGTTCTCTCTACAACCCGTTGTTAACTACCTAAACGACGCACTAGATTGCGAAGTTAAGCTAGCAAAAGACTACCTAGAAGGCCTAGAGCTAAACACTGGTGAGCTAGTTGTTCTTGAGAACGTTCGCTTCAATAAAGGCGAAAAGAAGAATGAAGAAGAGCTATCTAAGAAATACGCTGCCCTATGTGACATCTTTGTAATGGATGCATTCGGTACTGCTCACCGTGCACAAGCATCTACTCACGGTGTTGGCATGAATGCACCTGTAGCGTGTGCTGGTCCTCTACTTGCTGCTGAACTGGAAGCACTAGGTAAAGCAATGGACAACCCAGAGCGTCCACTTGTTGCTATCGTTGGTGGTTCTAAAGTTTCTACTAAGCTAACAGTTCTAGAATCTCTATCTAAAGTTGCTGACCAACTTGTTGTTGGTGGTGGTATCGCAAACACGTTCATCGCAGCTGATGGCCACAACGTAGGTAAGTCTCTATACGAAGCAGACCTAGTTGAAACAGCTCAAAAGCTAATGAAAGAGTGTTCTATCCCAGTAGCGACTGACGTTGCATGTGCGAAAGCATTCGATGAAAACGCAGAAGCTGAAATCAAGCACGTTTCAGAAGTAGCTGACGACGACATGATCTTCGACCTAGGTCCAGAGTCAACAGCGGCTCTAGCTGAAATCATCGGCAACGCAAAAACTATCCTTTGGAACGGTCCTGTAGGCGTATTTGAATTCAAGAACTTCGAAGCAGGTACTAAAGGTATCTCTGAAGCAATCGCTCAGTCTGCAGGTTTCTCTGTAGCAGGTGGTGGTGACACGCTAGCGGCTATCGACAAGTTCGGTATTAAAGCTGACGTTTCTTACATCTCTACGGGTGGCGGTGCATTCCTTGAATTCGTTGAAGGTAAAGTACTACCAGCAGTTGCGATGCTTGAAGAGCGCGCTAAGTAATTAAGTGAAAGCGGGGGAGTTAATCTCCCGCTTTCTTGTTTGCTGCACATCACACTTTTTTGCTAGAATAGCGCGAGTTGTGAGCAAACGTTTGCAAGAATTTAAACTTAACAAGTTTTATTTTTAAAACGACAGATAAATAGGATTAAATCCATGTCTAAGATCTTCGATTTCGTAAAACCAGGTGTTATCTCTGGCGACGACGTACAGAAAGTTTTTGAAGTTGCTAAGGAAAACAACTTCGCTCTACCTGCAGTAAACGTAGTAGGTACTGACTCTGTAAACGCAGTACTAGAAGCAGCTGCTAAAGTTAAAGCTCCAGTTGTTGTTCAGTTCTCTAACGGCGGTGCAGCTTTCTTCGCTGGTAAAGGCGTTAAACTTGAAGGTCAAGGTGCTCAAATCCTTGGTGCTGTAGCGGGTGCTAAATACGTTCACGCTGTAGCTGAAGCTTACGGTGTGCCAGTAATCCTACACACTGACCACGCTGCTAAGAAACTTCTTCCTTGGATCGACGGTCTACTAGACGCAGGTGAAGAGTTCTTCGCTCAAACTGGTAAGCCTCTATTCTCTTCTCACATGCTAGACCTTTCTGAAGAGTCTCTAGAAGAGAACATCGAAACATGTGCTAAGTACCTAGAGCGCATGGCTAAAATGAACATGACAATCGAGATCGAACTTGGTTGTACTGGTGGTGAAGAAGACGGCGTAGATAACTCTCACATGGACGCATCTGAGCTATACACTTCTCCAGAAGACGTTGCATACGCTTACGAGAAACTAAACGCTGTTTCACACCGTTTCACTATCGCAGCTTCTTTCGGTAACGTACACGGTGTATACAAGCCAGGTAACGTTGTACTAACTCCAACTATCCTACGTGACTCTCAAGCATACTGTGCAGAGAAGTTCGGTATTGCACCTAACGCTCTAAACTTCGTATTCCACGGTGGTTCTGGTTCTACTGAAGCAGAGATCCAAGAATCTATCGGCTACGGTGTTATCAAAATGAACATCGATACTGATACACAGTGGGCAACTTGGGATGGTATCCGTCAGTACGAAGCGGACAACCGTGATTACCTACAAGGCCAAATCGGTAACCCAACTGGCGAAGATGCGCCAAACAAGAAGTACTACGATCCACGCGTATGGCTACGTGCTGGTCAAGCTTCTATGGTTGCTCGTCTTGAGAAAGCATTCGCTGACCTGAACGCAGTAGACGTACTATAATTCGTCCTTACTAAGTTAAATGAAAAACCGCTCACCTTGAGCGGTTTTTTTATGTCTGTCATTCAGCTCAGCTATTCGCTAGTGAAATGAAAGTGATGGCGAAATCGAGATTTGTTGCGTAACCTGTAATGTGCCGATATCAGAGAATTCTGATAAGTTTTTGTTTTTGCTCTCTTTGCAAAAACATAACTTTGAGATTAGTCAAAAATGAGATATCGTGCCAAAAAGCTGACATTGCTTCAGTGAATGTATAGGGATGTTGTTTCTGATTGGTAATTAAAAGCAGTTTGGTTCATAGAATCATTTTATTGAGAGGATAGAAATTATGGCGGGTGAATCAGCAGGGATTGAAACTCCTTTGGTTGATGGTTTAAGTCATGCCGAGCAGTGGTTGACTAACAATTCCGATCTTTTAGTACAGTATGGCGTGAATATTATTTCCGCAGTTCTGATCCTATTTATCGGTAACATTATCGTGAAAGCGGTAGCTAACAGTGTCGCTAAGGTACTGAACAAGAAAAAAATGGATAAGGCCGTCGTCGAATTTATCCATGGTCTAGTTCGTTACCTTCTATTTGTTATTGTGCTGATCGCAGCACTGGGCCGCTTAGGTGTGCAAACCGCGTCTGTGGTTGCTGTTATCGGTGCGGCTGGCTTAGCAGTAGGTTTAGCTCTACAGGGCTCACTTTCTAACTTTGCTGCTGGTGTGCTTATTGTTGCTTTCCGTCCATTTAAGTCAGGTGACTACGTGGAAATTGGCGGTGTGGCAGGCTCGGTAGATTCAATCCAGATTTTCCAAACCGTGTTAACTACGCCAGACAACAAAATGGTCGTAGTGCCGAATGGTAGTGTAATTGGTAGCCCAATCACTAACTACTCACGTCATGAAACACGCCGAATTGATCTGATGATTGGTGTTTCGTACAGCGCAGATCTACAGAAGACCAAAGAGCTACTGACAAAGATTTGTGAATCAGATGAGCGCATTCTTAAAGAGCCTGGTGTACAGGTTGGCGTGCATACACTAGCTGACTCTTCAGTTAACTTTGTCGTGCGTCCTTGGGTTAAAACTGCCGACTACTGGAATGTCTACTTCGATTTGATGCAAGCGATCAAAGAAGGCTTAGATAAAGAAGGTATCGAGATTCCATTCCCACAAATGGATGTTCATATGAACAAAGTGGACGCATAATCTCTAAGCGTAGATTGAACAAAGCGAGGCAAACTGCCTCGCTTTTTACATTTCTAGCACTTTATTTTCTAGCGAGCTTAAGACGGTTTTTAGTTGGTTGGCTGGGATGCCAAAGGTCACCTCTGGTTTACCCGGTGTATATAAGATTTCATTGTGTTGATACAGTTTGCTATCGACAATAATTTCTACTTCAGTAGGCAGACCGAAAGGGCACACCGCTCCCGGTACGCAACCAATCTGCTCAATCATTTCCTCATTACTGACTATCGAAGGTCGCTTCCCGGTTAGGGCTTTAATCCCCTTAGTGTCTAAGCGGCTATCTTTGTCGGTGAGAAGCAACACATAGCCAGAGCCTTTTAGCTTGAGAAATAGGCTTTTACTATGAGTGCCCGTCCAACCTAATTGCTCTGCTACCTTCTCGTCGGTGGCAAAATCTAATATAGGTTCGTGTTGCCACTCTTGATAATCAACATTTAACTGCTCTAACAGCTGTTTGTTGAACTGATAAATAGCATCCAGCTTGTTCATACATCACCTACATTAACTGATTGAATAACTCTTTTGCCAATAAGGCGGCAATCACGTACATCATAATCGCAACCACAACATCAATACCTTGCTTAACTCGCGGTTGTGACAAAGTGGGACCGAGTTTGGCCGCACCAATTGAAAGAGAGAAGAACCACACTAGCGAAGCCATCATGGTGCCGATGGCAAACGCAATACGATCTTGGCCTTCAAATTGGCCGCCAATTGAACCGAGAATCACCACTGTATCCAGATAAAGGTGAGGGTTCAGTACCGTCACGGCTAAAGCGCCTAGAATGACAGCGCGCTTACCTCTTAGTGTCTGGTTGAGCTGAGTCTCTTCCGCTTGTGGTGTAAAAGCGCTTTTGAGTGATAGTGAGCCATACACCGCAAGAAAAGCAATACCACCGAGAGTGACCAACATGAGCAAGGTTTCATTTTGTGATAGCAGAGCACCGCCACCGAAGATTCCGAGCGAAATAAACACAATATCAAGCACACTGCAGATCGTCGCGGTTGTAAGGTGGTGATGGCGCTTAATGCCTTGATTAAGTACGTAAGCGTTTTGCGCACCAATAGGGATGATCATGCTTGCGCCTAGGCCGAAGCCTTGTAGTAGTAGCCAAAAGTTCACGGCTTTCTCTCCAACAAATTAACTGATATGGCGAGAAGATAAGTAAACTGTCAAAATAAGTATATTTAATAATTTTTATACTATATAAGAGTAACTAATATAATGGATCGTTGTGAGAGGAATAAAGATGCGTGGCTTGGACTATCGATGGATAGAGGCTCTAGAGGCGGTGATCAGTAGTGGTAATTTTGAGCGTGCCGCTGAAGCATTGTTTGTCTCTCAATCGGCAGTTTCGCAACGATTAAAACAGCTAGAAAAGTACCTAGCTCAACCTGTTTTGGTGCGCGAGCAACCGCCAAGACCTACCCCGATAGGGCAAAAGCTTCTCGCGCTCTACCAACAAGTCCAATTGCTAGAGTCCGAGTTGATTCCAGAGCTAGATAACGAAACGGCTGAGCGTCTACAAACCGCGGCCATTGCGACTAACGCAGACAGCTTAGCGACATGGCTGCTGCCTGCTTTAGCACCAATTATGAAGTCACGCCGGGTTCAGTTTGAACTTGAGGTTTATGGGGAAGCGAGAACGTTAGACAAATTAAAAAATGGCGAAGTCTTGGGCGCGTTAAGCATGGAGCCCAAAGCTATGGTCGGCTGTGAGGCGAAATACATTGGTCGGATGGATTATGTATGTGTGGCGAGCCCAGAGTTTGCGAAGGAGTATTTCCCAACTGGAGTGACGCGAGAGGCGTTAAAACAAGCACCGGCTGTCTCTTACGATCAACATGATGAACTGCATTGTGATTTTCTCAAGCAGCATTTTAATATTTCTCCCGATTCTGTGCCGCATCATCATGTCGCAAGTTCTGAGGCTTTCGTCAACTTGGCTTTGATGGGGTGTGCTTATTGCTTGATCCCTAAGCTACAAATAGAACAGGAACTTGCCTCTGGGAAGTTAGTGGATTTGATGCCGGGCTTTTTTATGAGCTTTCGTATTTACTGGCATCATTGGCAACTTGAAACGGGTTTACTTAAGCAGGTGACACAGGCCATTGTTGAATATACAGAGGATTTACTGCCGAAATAGCGAGTATGTAGCCGCGTAAGTGCTCAGTTAATTCTCTGTCAGAACTGATGGCTAGATCTTGGTGTCGATTTATTCCATGCCTATGATGTATTGAGTTAATGGCATATGGTAATTGAGTATGAAAGCTATCCCTACAGTTGTTGCAGCTTTGTCGCTGTCTTTAAGCAGTTTTGGCGTGTTGGCCAATAGTCCCGATTTTCCACATTTATCGACCACAGGTTATGGTGAAGTGATCGCCAAACCCGATATGGCTGAGTTCTCGGTTAAGGTTGTAGAGTCAACCATGACGGCAGAGCAAGCAAAGCTGTCGGTTGATAAAGTTGTCCGTACCTTCCTTGATGCTCTAAATAAAGAGGGCGTAGAGAAGCAGGACGTGACTAGCTCAAACCTCTACATTACCCCTCAATACCATTACCCTAAAGACGGTAAACCAGAGCTAGTAGGCTACCGAGCTTCACGCAGTGTTACGGTGACGGTCGAAGATTTGGCTGACTTAAACCAATACTTGGATCTGGCGCTAAACTCAGGCATCAATCAAGTTGATAACATTCAGCTAAAAGTCAAAGACCAAGCTAAGTATCAACAGCAGGCACGAATGGCGGCGATCAAAGATGCCAACAGCAAGGCCGAGTCGCTCGCAGAGGGCTTTGGTAAAGATCTCAACGGTGTTTGGCGTATTGATTATAAAATGTCTGGTCACCAACCTGTTTTGATGCGCTCAATGGCTATGGATGCGCGTTCAGAATCGAACAGTTACCAAGACTCTACCATCGTTATCCGCGATAGCGTTGATGTGATTTATAAGATCGATTGAGCAATTCAGTGATTTTATTGCTAGTAAAGTCGCCCCTATTCTACTTCTTCCGGTAGGGGCTTTAATCCTATTTCGATTAAATGATATACTGCTCGGCCTTATCGACACGAGCCTTCTTCACCTAATGCAGCGTAAATCCGTATTTTCATATCTCGCTATTACTACGCTGGTCTTTTTTTCTCTCGTTTCTTTTTACTATTTCAAGAAACATCAACAGCTTGAAAAAGACATCATTGTTCAAAATGCTGAGTTGGCGATTCACCAGCTTGCGTACAGTGAGCGTGAATACCAAAGCGTTCGTAGCCAGTTTATCTCGATTATTGAGTTGCTTTCTCATAGTCGCAACCTCTATGAGTATGTACTAGAGCCGACAAAGGCCAATAAAGGCGTTGTTGAAGAGGTTTGGTCGTCAGTTGCAAGCAATCAAAAGTGGTACACCCAGATCCGTTTTTTAGATACTAACGGAATGGAGAAAATTCGCCTCAATTACAGCGACGGAGTTGCGGAGGTTGAGAGCGACAACAACCTGCAAGATAAATCACCGCGAAATTATTACCTGTACGCTCAAACTCTGAATGAGAATGATATTGGCGTATGGGGAATCGATCTAGAGCATGAACACGGCAAGCTTGTCGAGCCTTATCAGCCCGCGCTGCGCTTAATTACACCTGTCTATGTCGCTGGAAACCGCGCAGGTTATTTGGTCCTCAATATTGATGTCCGGTATCTTTCATCTCGTTTAAACTATTCGCCCGATGAGCGATTTAGCCCCGAGCTTATTGGTGAGCAGGGTTTTTACTTGGCTGGTTCAAGCCTCAACGAGCTATATGGTCACTTAGTCAAAGAGCGAAATGAGCACAACTTTGCACGCTCTTTCCCTGTTACTTGGCAGATGATGCAACACAATAAGTCGGGTTACCTGATGGAGAATGAGGGATTGATTGTCTTTAATCAGATTTACCTTTCTCCACAACAGCCCCTCTATCTGGTGATAGAACTTGATGGCAAAGAGTTAGACGCGATTGCCAAGCATGAGAGCGAGGCTTTAGTGCAAGAAGCAACTTTAGTGTTTGTTTTGATGCTAGCGTTCGTTATCCCAGGTACTTTACTCGTTGTTCACTACCGAAAACGCAGTATCGAAAGCCAATTAGCCCGCGCAGCCTTGAGTGGTATGTCTGCTGTGATTATTTCCGATCGCAACCACCGAGCGATCATGGTGAATGATCAATTTTGTGCGCTAACTGGACTCGCCCATCGTGATATTCAATCGCGCAATATCATTAAGCGCTTGCTAGGCGAAGAGCAAATTGAACTGTCGCTAGAGATTTTTGAGCAAGTGGCCCATCAGCAGCTATGGGAAGGTGAAATTAGTATTCAAAGAGCCGGTGATGAACGAACCGTCACTGCGCTACTGCGGGTACAAAGTGTGTTGGCCAAATCAGGTTGGGTGAGCTATTACATTACCTCGATTGTCGATATTAGTGATCGCAAGGAACTGGAAGAGCGCCTGCGTATCTTAAGTGAAAGGGATGAGCTCACTCAGTTGTGGAATCGTCGTAAGTTTGAGTTAGAGCTGCGCCGTAATGCCCGTCTTATGGAGCGTTATCCTGCCACCTCGAATGCTTGCTTAGCTTTGCTCGATATCGACTTTTTTAAACGCGTTAATGATGAGCTTGGTCACGACGAAGGAGACCGCGTCATTACTAATGTGGCTCAGATGCTTGAGTCCATCTTGCGTGAGACAGATTTTGTGGCTCGAATCGGTGGTGAGGAGTTTGCGATCATTATGCCTCATACCTCAATATTAGAGGCTGAACTAGCCTTAGAGCGCTTACGTATAGCGATTGATTTGGAAGCGAGCATCCCTGTTACGGTCAGTATCGGTGTGACCGATTTTATTGCAGATAGCACGCGTTGTTACAAGTGCGCGGATATTGCACTCTACGAGTCGAAGTCTTCTGGTCGTAACCGAGTTTCGGTCTGTTTTAGTTCCGAAGAGGTGGCATAAAAAAATCGAGCCTTTTGGCTCGATTCTTATCTCATATCGCTATGCAGCGACGGCTTGCTCATCAATGATGGCTTGAATTTGCTGTCTGTTATGCTCTAGGTGACTATCTAGTGTCTTGGCGGCTTTTTCTCCGTCTTTGGCTAATACTAGCTTCATAATTTGTTCGTAGTCATCTAAGCAAGAACTGCTATACTCTAAACCGTTAACGATTGCGTAGTAGCGATAACGTTTGATCTGGGTGATGAGATCACTGAAGAAGCCAAGCATGTTTTTCGAACGTGCCCCTTCGAGGAGTGAAATGTGGAACTGATGTTGACGCTCTTCCCACTCTTGCCAGTCAAAGCCTTCCTTTGCGTGTTGTACGCGCGATAACTTATGAAATGACGTCAGTACTTCTAGCTCCCAACCTTCATCACCAGCTTCAATCGCTTGCTTGAGGAGAATGGAAGAGATAAAGCGTAAGCTTTCATAGAGATCGTTCAGTTCATCAATAGAGACAGGCGCAACCCAACAACCTTTTTGCGGTTGTAAGCTGACATACTTGCTCCAAGAAAGTTGTACTAGGGCTTCTCTGATAGGAGAGGCACCGACATCGTATCTCTGTTTAAGCTCAGCAACGACCAGCTTTTCGTCTGGTTGAAGTTGCCCATTCAAAATATCTTGCACAATCATTTTAGCGACTTTGTCTGTTAACGTCGGGCTAGACACGATGCATTCCTCACTACTTACACTGCTACTAAGACACCACTAATAATTATTAAACGGTATGTGGTACTGAATTTTGGTTGATAATACAGCGTACGGAATGGGTGGGCAAGAAAAATATATAAAAAAAGAGGGCCTAAGCCCTCTTTAATAGAATGTGCAATTGTATGCGTTTTATTATAGAACGTGTACAGATGCAGTGTTTGTTGTACCAGAAGCAACTAGTGCACCAGATACCATAACAACGATGTCGCCTTTGTTACCTAGGCCAGACTCTAGTGCAAGTTCTTTACCTGCTACGTAGAACGCGTCTGTGTTCTCGATAGAATCAACAACAACTGGAGTAACACCTTTAGTTAGAACTAGCTGTGCTGCTGTCTTAGTGTTAGTTGTAAGCGCTAGGATGTTAGCTGTTGGGAAGTACTTACGTACTGAACGTGCTGATTTACCACCTTCAGTTGCAACAACGATTAGAGGAGCTGCTAGTTTCTCAGCTGTATCAACTGCGCCTTTACATACTGCTTCAGTGATGCGTAGACGTGGGCTATCTAGGCGAGAACCAAGCTCAGCTTTTAGTGCTGAATCAGTGCGGTTCGCGATTTGAGCCATGATAGTTACCGCTTCAACAGGGTACTTACCTTTTGCAGTTTCGCCAGAAAGCATCACTGCGTCAGTACCGTCCATTACTGCGTTCGCAACGTCGCCTGCTTCCGCACGAGTAGGGCGTGGGTTGTTGATCATAGAATCAAGCATTTGAGTTGCAGTGATAACCATCTTACGTGCACGGTTACACTTCTCGATCATCATCTTCTGAGCGAAGATTACTTCTTCAGCTGGAATTTCAACACCTAGGTCACCACGAGCAACCATGATGCCGTCAGAAAGCTCTAGGATCTCGTCGAAGTTATCAACACCTTCTTGGTTTTCGATCTTAGAGATGATGTGGATGTTCTCGCCACCGTTTGCAGCAAGTACTTCACGGATTTCTTGAACATCAGAAGCTTTACGGATGAATGAAGCCGCAACGAAGTCAACGCCTTGCTCACAACCAAACTTAAGGTCGTTCTTATCTTTTTCAGATAGAGCTGGTAGGTTTACTGAAACGCCAGGTAGGTTAACACCTTTGTTTTCACCTAGTGCACCGTTGTTAAGAACTTTACACTTAACTTCAGTTTCAGAAGTCGCAAGTACTTCCATTTCGATTAGACCGTCGTCTACTAGGATAGTGTTACCAACGTTTAGGTCTGCTGCGAAACCAGCGTAAGTTACTGCTACTTTATCTTTGTTACCTACAACTGAGATATCAGTTGTGAAAGTGAACTCTTGACCAGCTACTAGATCAACGTCATCGCCGTTTTCTAGTTTGATAGTACGGATTTCTGGACCTTTAGTATCTAGAAGGATAGCAAGCTGCTTACCAGACTCTTCCATTACTTTGCGGAAGTTCGCGATACGAGTGCCGTGCTCTTCGTAGTCACCGTGAGAGAAGTTCAGGCGCATTACGTTCATGCCTGCGTTTACTAGTTCAGTTAGCTTCTCTACAGATTCAGTTTTAGGGCCAATCGTACATACGATTTTGGTCTTTTTCATGGAAGATACTCTCCGGTCGATAATAGTTACAATTTGAAAGTCGGTTATTGGTCTGAAACCAAGGCTGTCGAATAGGCATTTTGTGCCTGCCAACTCTTCATGACAGCATTACATCTAGTTGGCTCCAGAACTGAAAGTCTTTCACATAGTTTAGTCATTTTATGACCAACCTGATGCCGTTCAACGCCGTATTTTTGTGACAACACTAGGATATAGTGGCTAGGTTGCAAAAAAATAACGGTCAATTCTGTAATTTTTTTTCTTTTAGGGTGCGAATTCTACCACCTAATGATTTCAATATCACTGCTTAACAATTGTCTTAGGACAAGGTTTTTGCGCTAAATATTAATTTTTTGGATCGAAATAAATGGACATAAATGTTTCGACTTGACTATAATTTCTTTCAGTTCGAAATCTGAATGTATAAATTAAATGTCGAAACGAAACACTCAGCTAAGAAGACACGCTATTTCTAATCTAGTTAATGAGAAGGGAGAGGTCAGCGTTGAAGCACTTTCTGTTCAATTTGAAACCTCTGAAGTAACGATTAGAAAGGATCTCGCTTCGCTAGAAAAAAATGGTCAGCTTCTTCGTCGCTATGGTGGTGCGATTGCCCTACCGAAAGAAGTGGTAAGCGACGAAATGAATGAAAATGTTTCGATTCGAAAGAACGAATTGGCGGAGGCGGCGGTTAAGCTGATCCGTGAGCATAACCGTATCGTGATAGACAGTGGCAGTACAACTGGCGCTCTGATCAAAATGCTTGATGGTATGCGCGGTTTGGTGGTGATGACCAATTCTCTTAATGTCGCCAACGCGCTGAATGAGCTTGAGAGCGAGCCGACTCTATTGATGACCGGCGGAACTTGGGATGCTCACTCCGAGTCGTTTCAAGGTCAAGTTGCAGAATCTGTTCTACGCTCATATGACTTCGACCAGTTATTTATTGGCGCAGACGGTGTCGATCTTGAGCGCGGGACCACCACCTTCAATGAGCTCGTTGGCCTAAGTAAAGTGATGGCTGAGGTGTCACGCGAGGTCATCGTCATGGTCGAGTCGGAAAAGATCGGCAGAAAGATCCCTAACTTAGAGTTAGCTTGGGATGCCATCGATATCTTAATTACCAACAAAGACTTAGACCCAGAGTTAAAAACAAAAATTGAATCTCATGGCGTCAAAGTGCTTTGTGCATAACGTTAAACAAATTTTTTAATCTTACTTCTCCGAATCTGGCCTTTGCTTGCTGCCTATCGGAATCAACAAATTGGAGTTGAATATGTGTGGAATCGTCGGTGCTGTTGCACAACGAGATGTCGCTGAAATTTTAGTAGAAGGATTACGTCGCCTTGAATACCGTGGTTATGATTCTGCGGGTGTGGCGATTGTTGATGGTGAGTCAAACCTAACTCGCGTTCGTCGTCTGGGTAAAGTACAAGAGCTAGCAGACGCGGTAGAGTCGGCACAAGTTGTCGGCGGCACAGGTATTGCGCACACTCGCTGGGCAACTCATGGTGAACCTTCTGAAGCGAATGCCCACCCACATATGTCAGGCGACATTGCAGTGGTGCACAACGGTATTATTGAAAACCACGAAGAGCTACGTGAACTACTTAAGTCTCGCGGTTACGTATTTGAATCTCAAACAGATACTGAAGTGATCGCTCATATGGTTGAGTGGGAGTTGCGTAGTTCTGAAACACTGTTAGAAGCAGTACAAAAGACCGCGAAGCAACTTGAAGGTGCCTACGGCACAGTGGCCCTGGATCGTAAAGATCCTTCGCGTATTGTCGTTGCTCGTTCAGGCAGCCCAATCGTGATTGGTTTTGGTGTCGGTGAGAACTTCCTTGCTTCTGACCAACTTGCTCTGCTTAACGTGACTCGCCGCTTTATGTATCTAGAAGAAGGTGACGTTGCGGAAATCACTCGCCGTGAAGTAACGGTATTTGATGCTTCAGGTGAGCGTGTAGAACGTGAGATTACGGAATCTAACGCTGAGCATGATGCGGGTGACAAAGGCCAGTACCGTCACTTTATGCAAAAAGAGATTTATGAGCAGCCAACGGCACTGATCAACACCATGGAAGGCCGTATCACATCAGACTCTGTAGTAACCGAAGCCATTGGTGTTAATGCGGCAGAAATCCTAAGCAAAGTTGAGCATGTACAGATCGTTGCTTGTGGTACTTCTTACAATGCAGGTATGACCGCTCGTTACTGGTTCGAAGATCTCGCTGGCGTAAGCTGTGACGTAGAAATTGCTTCTGAGTTCCGTTACCGCAAATTTGTGACGCGTCCTAACAGCCTGTTAATCACGCTTTCTCAATCCGGTGAAACCGCTGATACTTTAGCAGCTCTGCGCCTAGCCAAAGAGAAAGGTTATATGGCTGCAATGACGATTTGTAACGTTGCTGGCTCTTCTCTAGTTCGTGAATCTGATTTCGCCTTTATGACACGTGCTGGTGTAGAAATTGGTGTAGCGTCAACCAAAGCCTTTACTACTCAGCTTTCTGCTTTGCTGATGTTAGTGACTGCGCTAGGTAAGCAACAAAATCGTATCAGCAAAGAAAAAGAGCAAGAGATTGTTGAAGCGCTGCATGCACTACCTAAGCAAATCAATGCTGCTCTATCTTTTGAGAAAGACATTGAAGAGTTAGCGACAGATTTTGCTGACAAGCACCATACACTGTTCTTAGGTCGTGGTGAGTTTTACCCGATTGCTATGGAAGCCTCTCTTAAACTAAAAGAGATCTCTTACATCCACGCTGAAGCATACGCAGCAGGCGAGCTAAAGCACGGGCCACTGGCTCTGATTGATGCCGACATGCCAGTTGTTGTGGTCGCGCCAAGTAACGAGTTGCTAGAGAAGCTAAAATCGAACGTTGAAGAAGTTCGTGCACGTGGCGGTTTATTATATGTATTCGCCGATGCAGATGCGGGCTTTGAAGCTGATGAGACAATGAAGATCATCACTATGCCGCACGTCAGCGAGATCACGGCACCGATTTACTACACCATCCCGATGCAGCTTCTGTCTTACTACGTTGCTTTGATTAAAGGAACGGATGTTGACCAACCACGTAACCTAGCGAAAGCGGTGACGGTTGAGTAACAGTCTAGCGAAGGCTAACAATTAGAAAATGGTGGCTGTTAGGCCACCATTTTTGTTTACATGCCTTGTTAGAAACTAGGTCAACCATTTGCAGGATAGAGGGTAATTGGGCCAAGAAACATAGACTGGTCGCTCGGAGCAAGAATCTGCGGTAAGCCATTCCCTTTCTCTAGGCTGCGAACATACGTGCAGTGTACTTCTAGTACTGGTACGTTAGCTGCACTAGGGTAGGCTGGTTTTTTGACAATTCTGTCTACCGTTAACTGCGCAGCAGGAGGCAATAAAAACTCGGCTTGGACTGCGATTGCCGATTCTTGGTCTTTGAATTCCATCAGTTTGGCGAGATTCTCATAGCCTTGCTTCATCTTATTTCTTCGGCGTCTTTCAAGGTAGAGCGTTTTGCTTTTCTCTATTACATCAGTGACGTATTTCTTTTCGTAATCAGGGATGCTTTTAATTGAATTGTCGTTTAGATTTAATAGTCTTACTGCTGTCTCATCTAATCGGTTAGCTAAGTTAGTACTGTTGTAACCGCTAAATGCACTGATATTGACCCCTTGGGCACGACGTATAACGAAGTTAAGGATACCTTCGGTGTTTTTGTAAACAGGGAAGCAGGCTCCCTCAATAAACCCTTTGTGGAAGCTGCATGATAAGTAGCGGCTACTTTTTATTGTCCCAACCGGACCTTTAGGATTGGCGCCATTGACTATTTCATTAGCGTACTTCCACCAAGCCGAGTTTTGCGGATTTGGCACGGTAATTTGGCGATAGACGGGTACATCAACGCGCGTAGTTGAGTTCTGTCCCCACTTTTTGTAAGCCCGCCAGACTTTAACTGCGTCATCTTTGAGCTGATTGCCTTTAGTGGTGTAGCCGGTCATCTCAGTATTGATGGTGTTAGAGTTGAAAGTATAAAAAGACAGAGCCGTCACCATCTCCATTTGTTCAATCAAAGCTTGTTGCTCGAGGTCAGTAATACGAGAGCTGATGCTGTCAGGCACAGACCAGCGATGTCTCATACTTTGTGCCACCTTGTATTGATTGACAAAGCCTCTCATCATGTCCATCCACTCAGTGGGACTATTGTTCTGGCAGTGTTGTCTATATGAGGTTTGTGTGAGATTTAGTGCCATCTGATGGAGTGCGTCTAAACACTCTTTTTCAGCCGCTTGATTGATTTTGAGGTATTTGAGCCTTTTTGTAAGGTTACCGACTCCCACAGATCTTAACTGCTCGTAACGATATTCATCGTAACCGCCTATTTCCATTTTATTTTCCTTATCCAACTGACTTTAGATTTGGAGCTCTAATTCTCATCTCAACTACGATTACTTTGCGTGAGGCGGAAATTGGCTCCATTTAAACTATCAACTTAGATGCAGTTGCATAGGCTGACAACGGAGCTTAGCCAAATTGATTTGGTGCTTTCGTTGTAATCCTACATGGGTCTAATAGTTGGAAGGATTTAACTTTCAATTTGTCATCAGGAATTGAGGTTAATTACTGATCTATCAGCATATTTAGATGCGGAATAACCTGTTCTAATGAAATTATAACAATAGCTTCTGTGTTTACTTCGTCTGATGGAGCAACGAGATCTGGCACCATGACCACAGGACACCCCGCTGCCAGTGCTGCTTTTACTCCGTTATTTGAGTCTTCTAAAACTAAGCATTCTTCAGCTTTAAAACCGAGACGAGTGTAAGCCATTTGGTAGCAGTCAGGGTAAGGTTTACCGCGCTCTACATCTTCTGCTGTGATGACTAAATCAAATTGAGGCAGGTAGTCGCTGGTGGTGAAATTGTATCTATTTAAGGCAAATCGCGTGGCAGAGTCTCCTCTGCCACAAAGTTGAGTTAGTTGGTATCTAGGTAAGCTTTAGAAGAGATATCAGTCCATGCACGTACTTTAGTTAAGTACTGTCTTTGTGACTCAATAATTTCTTTCGCTAATGCGTCGCTTCTAGCTTGCTGTTCAAGCAATTCGGTGGTTGCTGTTTGCATCGCTTTTAACACTTCTGGTGGGAAGTCCCTTACTTTTATATCTGGGTACTCAGCACTCATTGTCGCCCAACTATTTGCATTTGCATCGACTGCCTGAGTGTACATATCAAATGCTGCGACTCGGAATGCTGTTTCTAGTATGGTTTGTAGGTCTTTAGGTAGTGAATCCCACTTCTTTTTATTCACTAAAAACTGGGTTTCCGACCCCGGTTCATGCCACGCTGTGTAGTAATAAGGTGCGATTTTCTGAAAGCCCATTCTAAGATCAAATGCAGGGCCAACCCATTCTAGTGCGTCAATGGTTCCTCGTTCCAGTGAGGTATAGAGTTCACCCGGAGCGATGTTGGTTGGTTTTGCACCTACTTTTGCCATCACTTCACCAGCAAAGCCAGGAATGCGAATTTTAAGTCCTTTTAGATCTTCTACTGAGTTGATCTCCTTTTTAAACCAGCCGCCCATCTGAATGTCAGAGTTACCGCCGGGGAAAGAAAGAAGATTGTGTGGTGCATAGACTTTTTCCATTAACTCCATACCGCCACCGCGGTAAAACCAAGCATATTGCTCAGTAGAGATCATGCCAAATGGCATAGAGGAGAAGTATAACGTGTTGGGTACTTTGCCTTTCCAATAGTAGGAGCTTGAGTGGCCCAAGTCGTATTGACCTGACTTGACCATATCGAATATCCCTAATGGCGCTTTATGTTTATTGGCGGAATCAATACGAATTTTTAGGCGACCATTTGACATCTCTTCGGCAAGCTTGGCCATATTCTTGGTGGCATCACCTAAGATGGGAGTATTCGGTCCCCAAGTTTCGGCAAGTTTTAGGCGGTAGACTTTCTCTGCCGCAAGTGCAGAGAATGAACTAAGAGCAAGTGATAATGTTAGCGTTCCTGCTAACAGTGAGCGCAGTTTTAGCTTGGATGGCAACATAACTAAGCGACTTCCTTATTGTTGTGTTTTGTTATCTCACCTAGCTTTTATCTTGTTGTTTTTTTCGTCAATCTCATTTTTAACTGATCCTGAAAGTAATCTTGGTTTTAATCTCTATCACTATGTTTTGAACCAGTTTATTTCCCTGGATGTAAAGGTCTCTTCTATTGCAATCGAGCGATTAGCTAGGTGTTGTAAGCAGATAATCTGGATAACAAAAGTGCTGCCTTGGTCACGCAGCACTTAGGGGATAGGGAGGTGATGATTTTCTAGATCTCAATATGGTGGGATTTTAAGTAAGCCTCAGCCTGGTTAGCACCCATATATCTCGCTAAGGTTTTGAGTGGAACATCTCTAAGATCAACCATGATCAAGCCATCAAGTGCGTTATTAAAGGCAGGATCAACGTTAAAGGATACTAGCTTTCCATTTAGTCCAAGGTATTGCCTCAATAGAACAGGCACGCCTTTGCCATCATCGATTCTGGCAATGACTCGTGACAAGAGCTGCAGATCGGCAAGGGCTGTGAGCATGCTTGTATTCCAGCTCGGAGCGCAAGTTGATAATGGGTTAGAAGGGGTGACGTACTCGGCTTTTTCGGAGTCATAGTGATGAAGGGTCATGGTCTCTGCGAGTAATTGCCGTGTTTGTTCACTGTAATCATTGCTGATACTGACCGGACCAAACAGGTGAGTATATTCTGGGTTCCTATCTACATAGGCGGCAATGCCCTTCCAAAGCAGCAGTAGTGGCGCCATACTCTTCTGATACTTTTCATCGATTACAGAGCGCCCCATTTCTATTGATTGACTCATGGTATCGATAAAAGGCTGTTCAAAGTTAAACAAGGTTCTTGAGTAAAGCCCCTTAACTCCATGCTTACTAATGAGTTGATCTACCAGCCCTAGTCGATAAGCGCCGACGAGGCTTCGATGCTCTCTATCCCAAATAAAGAGATGTAAGTAATCACGATCAAACTCGTCGAGATCAAGGTCTAGACCTGTTCCTTCCCCAACTTGGCGAAAGTTGTGTTCTCTCAGGCGTCCGATCTCGTGCAGCATTGAAGGGATATGCTCGGCGGTTGTACAGTAGACGTCAAACTCCGCGCTCGAAAGCAACAAATGATCTTCGGGCATGGTGCTGAGATCCGCTTCGAGATCATCAATGGGGAGTTGAGTGGCGATAGGTAGAAATGAGCTAGATGATAAGTTTTGTTTTTGCTGCGTCAGTGTTTTGCTTTGTAATAAGT
Organism: Vibrio sp. SCP2; assembly: GCF_059295395.1. Classification (NCBI taxonomy): domain Bacteria; kingdom Pseudomonadati; phylum Pseudomonadota; class Gammaproteobacteria; order Vibrionales; family Vibrionaceae; genus Vibrio; species Vibrio sp. SCP2. Next base: position 70,601 of record NZ_JCAFVV010000005.1, read on the forward strand.
AGGTGTTTAAGCGCAGGTAGTTGACGATTTGAGTGTCTGTGAGTCCATTGACTTCCTTGTATTTGATCGCCGAGCCAATAGAGATTTGAATCTTCTGATGCGTTTTATTGAGCAACTCTCGGCCAAGCATCAAGGTGCGTAGTAGAGGATGTACTTTCCCCGCGAGATAAAAGCGCTGAGAGTTTTGGCCATCGATAAACACCGGAATGGTGGTTGCTCTTGATTTGCGAATCAAACTACTGACTGAGCGACTCCACTCTTTGTCTTCAAGGCGCTGCGCTTTTCTATCGACTAACTGTGAGACCTCTCCCGCAGGAAATAGCAGCAACAGACCACCTTGTTCTAAATGCTGGTGGGCTTTACGAAGTGCTTTTAGGTTGGACTTGTGAGCATTCTGTCCTTCGAATACATCCACGCCAATAAAGAGCTCATCAAGCTCAGGAACCGTTTTTAGGTATTGATTGGCGAGGATCTGAACATCACTTCTTATTTGAAGGAGTAGATCGGCAAGAATCACGCCTTCGACACAACCTAGAGGATGGTTGGCGACAATCACAGTAGAACCCGATTGAGGAATATGGCTGAGCGAACCTTTACACACCTGATAGTCAATACCGAGTACTTCAAGAGTGAAGCGAAGAAAGGCTTGAGTATCGCAGCCAGCAGGGCGCTGAGCATAAAATTTATCGAGCTTATTGAGACCAGTTGCCCACTCAGTAAAGCTCTCTCCTAAGCGAAATGGGGTCTTTTTCGGTAAACGAAACGGACTAGAAACTTCCATAGCATCCTCAAAATGGTAGTGGTTCGAAATGAGGATAGGTATGGGATGTTGCAGAAAGGCTTCAGCGAGATGAGAGTTAGATGATCACCTTATGACGTTTTGATGACCAAAGGCTATTTAGAGAAGGAATTTGCCAAAGCATGTAACAATGAATTATTTAGGTATTCTAAAAAAAATATTGCTCACAAAATGTACTAACGTCATGTTAAAGATCAACCTTTAGTGCTAGATTTTAATAGCGGGTGAGGTTATTCAAACTTTGGAGCGCGAAGACTCCATGCATAGTAACCAGTCAATTTGCCTTCGACTTGCTGAGCTGGAACTCTCTCTAATAAAGAGAGAAACGGGAACCTAAAGGTTCCCGTTGTTGTATACGCTGCTTATTGTCGCAAAAATTAGCTAGTGCGATGAACTGCCATGTGAGCAAGCGTGATGAGTGCTTGCTTATATTCAGACTCTTCTAATACCTTGAGCTCAGCAATGGCTTTATCTGCCTCTTGGTAAGCTTTTTGGCGTGTGTACTCTAAAGAACCGGTTTGTTCCATCGCTGCGAGAATATCGTTCAAGCGCTCCATGCCATTGGATTTTTCAATCGCTTCACGAATCATCTCCGTTTGTTCTGCACTACCGTTACGCATTGCATAAAGAAGAGGTAAGGTCGGTTTACCTTCAGCAAGGTCATCGCCAACATTCTTGCCCATCTCTTTACCATCAGAAGTGTAATCCATCACGTCATCAATTAGCTGGAATGCGGTTCCGAGGTATTTGCCGTAATTCTGTAAGGCAAGTTCTACCTCTTCAGGTGCTTCATTTAGGATGGCACCAATCTGGGTTGCCGCTTCAAACAAGCGAGCCGTCTTAGAGTAGATCACTTGCATGTAGCTTTCTTCGGTGGTGTCAGGGTCGTTACAGTTCATCAGTTGTTGAACTTCACCTTCTGCAATGACGTTTACCGCGTCACTCATTAGCTTCAGGATCTTTAATGATCCTAGCTCCGTCATCATTTGGAATGAGCGCGTGTATATAAAGTCGCCAACCAAAACGCTCGCGGCATTACCAAAGGCTGCATTAGCAGTGGCTTTACCACGTCGCATGTCTGATTCATCGACGACATCGTCATGCAGTAGAGTCGCGGTATGAATAAACTCAATAAAAGCGGCTGCGGTGGTATGAGCCTCTCCTTTATAGCCAAGTGCTTTAGCTGACAGAACAGCTAAAAGAGGACGTATACGCTTGCCACCACCGCTAACGATGTAGAAACCCAGTTGATTGATTAAAGAGACATCAGAGTTGAGTTGTGCGTGAATTGTTTCATTCACTTTTGCCATGTCATCGGCGGTGAGTGCTTGGATAGCTTTAAAATCCATTGTAATTCCGGCTGAAGTTAGAACTAGTAAGGTATTCTTATCTGTTTTAATTGCTGAATAATACACTAAAAAACGTTGATTAATACATGGTTAAAGGGCATCATCTGGGCACTTTTCATTGGCGATTAGCTTTTCGCCAATTTTTTCAAAATATGGCTTGTCATAGGTGCGACCTTTCTGTAGAATCTGCGCCCTATTGATGATTAGTTTAGCGCACACCCTTGATGCTCAAATAGCATACGGCTGTGCGGAAAAAGCGGAGTAAGATATGTACGCTGTTTTCCAATCTGGTGGTAAACAACACCGTGTAAGCGAAGGTCAAACTCTTCGTTTAGAGAAATTAGACGTTGAAACTGGTGCAACTGTTGAATTTGATAAAGTTCTTCTTGTTGCTAACGGTGAAGACATTAAAGTGGGTGCTCCTCTAGTAGAGGGCGGTAAAGTAGTTGCTGAAGTTGTACAACACGGTCGTGGCGATAAAGTTAAAATCGTTAAGTTCCGTCGTCGTAAGCACTCTCGTAAGCAACAAGGTCACCGTCAGTGGTTCACGGAAGTGAAAATCACTGGTATCAACGCTTAATCGATTAGGAGAGTTTAACAATGGCACACAAAAAAGCTGGTGGTTCTACTCGTAACGGCCGCGATTCAGAAAGCAAACGTCTAGGTGTTAAGCGTTTCGGTGGTGAGTCTGTTCTTGCAGGTAACATCATCGTTCGTCAACGTGGTACTAAGTTCCACGCTGGTACTAACGTTGGTATCGGTAAAGACCACACTCTATTCGCTCTTACTGAAGGTAAAGTGAAGTTCGAAGTGAAAGGTCCTAAAAACCGTAAATTCGTTAGCATCGAAGCTGAGTAATTTAAACCTAGTTTTAATTACTTATTAGCTTTCAAGCTGAATTCAAAAGCCCTGCCGATTCGGCGGGGTTTTTTATTTATGGTAGCTCAAGAGATGACTTCGAACCGTGGAATCTATACTAAGGCACTTTGAAAAAAGTCCCTCAATATGTATTCCTAGTTAGCAGAACGATCGAAGATCAAGGTGATCGATCTGAAAATGGAATCTGCTAGAATTTATATCATTCACTTCTCCCTAAGAGATTGGGTGTTTTGAGATGATATTTGCAACGCAGCTGCGATAAGTAGCACAAGGGCGGAGTAAGAGATGAAATTCGTTGATGAAGCGGTAGTAAAAGTTCAAGCCGGTGATGGCGGTAACGGTGTAGTGAGTTTCTGGCGTGAGAAATTCGTTGCGAAAGGTGGCCCTGATGGTGGCGACGGTGGTGACGGTGGTGATGTATACATCCAAGCTGATGAAAACCTTAACACGCTAATTGATTATCGCTTCCAGCGCTTCTATGAAGCTGAGCGTGGTGAAAATGGTCGTGGCGGTAACTGTACGGGTAAGCGTGGTAAAGACAAAGTGCTTCGCGTGCCTGTTGGTACTCGTGCTGTTGACATTCACACCAATGAAATCGTTGCTGAAGTTGCTGAACATGGCAAAAAAGTCATGGTGGCAAAAGGCGGTTGGCACGGTTTGGGTAACACCCGTTTTAAATCGTCAGTAAACCGAGCACCACGTCAAAAGACGTTAGGTACTAAAGGTGAAATTCGCGAAGTTCGTTTAGAGCTGTTGCTGCTTGCTGATGTGGGTATGCTTGGATTGCCGAATGCAGGTAAGTCGACATTTATTCGTTCAGTATCTGCAGCGAAGCCAAAAGTGGCGGACTACCCATTTACAACGCTTATCCCGAGTCTTGGTGTAGTGAGTGTTGTTCCAGAGAAGAGCTTTGTTGTTGCGGATATTCCAGGCTTGATTGAAGGTGCTGCTGATGGTGCTGGTCTTGGTATCCGTTTCTTGAAGCACTTAGAGCGTTGTCGCGTTCTGCTGCATATGATCGACATTATGCCGATCGATCAAAGCGATCCTGTGCAAAATGCCCTAACTATCATTGATGAACTAGAGCAATACAGCGAGAAGCTAGCAGACAAGCCGCGTTGGCTGATCTTCAACAAGGTTGATCTGATGCCTGAAGAAGAAGCGAACGAAGTAATTCAAAATATTATCGATGCTTTAGGCTGGGAAGAGGATTACTACAAGATCTCTGCAGTGAATAAACAGGGTACCAAAGAGCTTTGTTATAAACTGGCTGACTTTATGGAAAGCCTACCGCGCGAAGAGGAAGAAATCTCTGAAGAAGAGAAAGTCGACTTCATGTGGGATGATTACCATAAAGATGCAATCGCAGGTGACGATGTTATCACTGAAGATGATGACGACTGGGATGACTGGGACGATGAAGAAGATGACGGTCACGTTGTCTACGTCCGCGAATAACAGCGCATAAAATTCATAGCCGCAATATCTATTGCGGCTTTTTTGTGTCTAAATCAAATCACTACAGTAAATTTCTCTGCACAATAAAGAGATTCTAAAGGAGTAGGATAGAATCATGGCATCTAAACAACGAGCGGTGTCTCGTTTAATCGCCCAAGCTGGGCAAATGCTTTTGGCACATGGTGCTGAAAGTACCCTCGTTGGTGATCTTATGCGCCGCTTCGGTTTCGCCGCTGGCATGGATGAAGTCGAAGTTTCATTATCTGCAAGTTCATTGGTCGTCACTACGGTTTACCAAGAGCACTGTATTACCACCGCCCGTCGTTGCCCTGATCGCGGTATTAATATGCGAGCAATTACTCAGGTGCAACGAATCTGCATTATGCTCGAACGTGGGATTATTGATTACTCTTTAGCTCAGCAGCAGCTGGATAAGATTAGCCCTGAACGATATAACCGCTGGTTAGTTGTGTTTATGATCGGGTTGTCATGCGCTGCATTCAGTCATTTAGCAGGTGGTGACTGGGTTGTGTTTGCGATGACTTTTATTGCTTCATCGGTCGGCATGGTGGTAAGACAAGAAATTGGTCATCGCCATTTCAATCCATTGATGAACTTTACCGCGACGGCATTTGTCACCACTGTAGTTTCAGCGCAAGCGGTTATCTACGAGCTGGGTAACTCTCCCTCATTGGTCATGGCCTCTTCGGTTTTGATGCTCGTCCCCGGTTTCCCTCTAATTAACTCAGTCGCAGATATGCTCAAGGGCTATATCAACATGGGCATAGCGCGCTTTGTGATGGCGAGTTTACTGACTCTGGCAACAAGTCTCGGTATCGTTGCAGCGATGAGCTTAGTTGGTGTATGGGGGTGGGTAGCATGATTTCATTAGAGCTAACAATAGGCTTACTCAATGACATGTTGTTTGCTGCCATTCCTGCTGTCGGCTTTGCCTTGGTGTTTAATGTGCCGCAAAAGGCGTTAGTCTATTGTGCTTTAGGGGGAGCTATTGGTCATGGCTCGCGTTATTTGATGATGCATTTTGGTATCCCCATTGAATGGGCGACTTTCTTTGCGGCTATGATCGTCAGTATGGTTGGTATTCATTGGTCAGCGCGCTTTTTGGCTCACCCGAAAGTGTTTACTGTCGCAGCTCTGATTCCAATGGTGCCTGGTGTGTTTGCCTTTAAAGCCATGATTGCTTTGGTTGAGCTGAATCATCGAGGGTACAGTCCTGAGCTTGTGGCGATGTTGATGGAAAACTTCCTTAAAGCAATGTTCATTATCGCGGGATTAGCAGTTGGCTTAGCCATGCCTGGGTTGCTATTCTATCGCCGCAAACCTATCGTTTAGAATCCAAGGAGTTACTCAATGATCATCAGCATGATCGCCGCAATGGCCAATGATCGTATTATCGGCAAAGACAATCAGATGCCATGGTATTTACCGGCTGACTTCGCTTGGTTTAAGCGCTCAACAATGGGTAAACCGGTTGTGATGGGACGTAAAACCTATGACTCGATTGGTCGTCCGCTACCGGGTAGACAAAATATTGTGATTAGCCGTGATGCGTCTTTGGTGATTGAAGGCGTTGATACCGTAACTTCTATTGAAGAAGCACTGCAAGTGGCTGGAGATGTTGAGGAGGTGATGATCATTGGTGGTGGTACTATCTATGAGGCTTGTCTGCCTAAAGCCAATAAATTATATGTCACTCATATTGAAGCAGATATTCAAGGCGATACTCAGTTCCCATCATGGGGTGATGAGTTTAAAGAAACTTACTCCGAGTCTTATTCTGCCGATGAGAAGAACGCTCACGATATGCGTTTTGTCGTGCTTGAGAGAAATTGATAGGAACGGGCTACGCCCTGCGAGATGCGAGAACGCTTTGCTCCTAGATCGGGCTTCGCCCTTCGAGAGGGAGTTGTGGTAAGTGAGTCGAAAGTTTGCAGGTGGTGCAGGCCGTAACTTGATCTTAATTAGCTGAATTTATAAAAAGGTTGGTAACGTACGGTGTGCCAACCCTTCAAGGATTAATCGTTACTCGCTAACGATTTTTGGGAGAAAAACTGCTTATCTTCCCATCGTAGCATAGTCAGATGACCGCCCCAGACGCAGCCAGTATCTAAGCCAATCACCTCTTCTCCGGAATACCCATCAAGTGCTGCCCAGTGACCAAATAGTACAGGTTTTTCGAGCGGCACTCTGTCTTTCACCTTGAACCAAGGAATGAGATTGTCGTTGTTAATTTCGTTCGGCGGCAGTTTGCAGTCCATATCTAGTCGACTATCTGCTGAGCAAAAACGCATCCGGGTAAAGGCATTGATGATGTAGCGGTAGCGCTCGATACCTTGTAAAGAGTCTTGCCAAAGATCAGGTTGATTGGAGTACATATTTTCAATCAGCCAAGGCCATCTTGCGCTGCGCAATATGGTTTCCACTTCTTTTGCCGCTTGTCGTGCTTGCTCCAAAGACCACTGAGGGGAGATGCCAGCATGACACATAACGAACTCATCATGCTCGGCTAACAAAGGTTGCACTCTTAACCAATCAAGCAGTTGCTGTTTGTCATCGGCAGCAAGAATAGGAGCCGTTTTGTCTTTGTTTTTAACTTTGAACAACCCTAGCGAGACCGCAAGAAGATGCAAATCATGATTGCCCAATATGACTTTGGCAGATGAACCTAGAGAACGAACAAAGCGCAGTACCTCAAGAGACTTTGGCCCTCTGGCAACGAGATCGCCAGCAATCCACAGCGTGTCTCGCTTCGAGTCGAAGGCGACTTTATCTAACAGTAATAAAAGCTCATCAAGACAACCTTGTAGGTCACCGACAATGTATGTAGCCACGGATGTACCTTAGTTAAGAATATTGGGGATGGCGAGCCTAAATGGTTCAATCTCAGCGATGAACTCATTGCCATCTTGGTCATGCATAATGTATTGCCCTTGCATCACGCCAACAGGAGTCTCGATCACCGTACCACTGTTATAAGTGTACTCGTCACTAGCAGAGATGACGGGTTGCTGGCCAACCACGCCTTCCCCTTCAACGGTCATTTGCTTGCCGTTGGCATCAGTAATCAGCCAGCGTCGACTGATTAGTTGTACGGTTTGTTGGCTAAGATTTTTGATCGTAATGATGTAGGCAAAAACGTAGCGTTTTGCATCGGGTTGAGATTGGTCAGGAATGTATTTGGTATGGACTTGGACTTTAATACAAGGGGTAGCTTCCATGTAAACTCCTATGCAAAGCCAAAAAAGGGTGATAAATCTGCGATTTATCACCCTTAATATATAGCGCTTATTTGTGGTTGGCGTCTAGCCAGTTTGCCATATCGACAAATTGTTCTAGGGTGAGATTCTCTGGACGCATACTTGGGTTAACTCCGAGTTGCTCAAGAATCTCAGCACTGAGTAGTGCTTTATAACAGTTGCGAACTGTTTTACGGCGTTGGTTAAAGCCTTCACGACACACGCGATCAAGCCATTTTAAGCTTGTCACAGGGTGAGGGATCTCCTCGTAAGGAACAAGGCGTACCACAGCAGAATCCACTTTTGGTGGCGGAACGAATGCAGTAGGTGGAACTTCTAGTACAGGAACAACCTTACAGAAGTATTGAGCCATTACGGTTAAACGGCCGTAAGCTTTAGTTCCTGGGCCTGCTGCTAAACGGTTAACTACCTCTTTTTGCAGCATAAAGTGCATGTCTTGCACATCTTTATGAAACTCAAATAGGTGGAACATCAATGGCGTAGAGATGTTGTACGGTAGGTTACCAAAAATACGCAGCTTGTTGTTTGGCTTTACTAGCTGAGTGAAGTCGAAGCGCATTGCATCGCCTTCATGAATAGTCAGCTTATCACCTAATTCAGGGTGGTTGCGCAGACGCTCTGCCAGATCGCGGTCAAGCTCAATAACTGTAAACTTATCGACTTCTTTACCTACTGGTTCAGTAATCGCACCTAGACCAGGACCGATCTCAACCAAGTTTTGACCAGGTTTTGGGTTAATTGCAGAGACAATTCCATCAATGATGTAAGGATCATTTAGGAAGTTTTGACCAAAGCGTTTTCTTGCTTTGTGCCCTAAGTGGACATCGTTTCTCATAGTATTCTCAAGTTAATTCGATTTTTTATCGACTAGCTCAATCGCATGAGCCAAAGCCGTTCTAAAGCTTCCTGTATCCGCATTGCCAGTCCCTGCAAGGTCAAGTGCGGTGCCGTGATCAACGGAGGTCCTTATAAACGGCAAGCCTAAGGTGATGTTCACCGAGCGGCCAAAGCCTTTATATTTTAATACAGGAAGTACCTGATCGTGATACATCCCGAGCACTGCATCGGCATCTTGCAAATATTTTTCATTGAAGATGGTATCTGCAGGTAATGGGCCAATTAGGTTGATACCTTTCTCTTGGCGCAGTCTGTTTAGAGTTGGAGTGATAGTTTCAATCTCTTCCATGCCGAGCACACCATCTTCTCCTGCATGCGGGTTTAAGCCACATACGTAGATTTTAGGCGAAGATATCGCGAATTTTTCCACCAAATCCTTGTTTAGGATGTTGATGATCTTCTCTAGCCTTTCTTCTGTTACTGCCTGCGATACATAAGCGAGTGGGATGTGAGTGGTGACCAAGGCTACTCTAAGTCCTTCGGTCGCTAACATCATTACCACAAGTGGTGTGTTGGATTTCTCAGCGAAGAACTCTGTATGACCGCTAAATGCCACACCAGCACGGTTTATCACCCCCTTATGCACAGGGCCGGTGACAATAGCATCAAATTCATTATTCATACAGCCCAATGCGGCTCTTTCTAATGTTTTTAATACATATTGACCATTAGTTTCATCGAGCTGACCTGCAACGGCAGGATTAGTTAAAGGGATATGGTCAACCACTAGTGTTCCAGCTCTTTGAGCGACCACTTCACTATCGGCTTGATAGTCAATCAGTTCGACACAAATACCAAGCTGAGCAGCACGCTCAGCTAGCATCTGTTTGTCTGCGCAGACCACGATTTGATGGCTCCAATTCTCTTTAGAAAGAGCAAGAACCAAGTCAGGGCCAATGCCTGCAGGTTCACCTGCAGTCACAATTATGCGCTTAACGGTCATCTTGGTCCTCTTTCTCAACCACTTCGACGAAGGCACTGGCACGGATTTCTTGTAGCCAAGCACTCGCTTCTTCATTGAACTTTCGGTTAAACAGAATTCGGTAGGCTTTGTTCTTTAGTGCTGAGTCAGTGCGGTCAACTTCACGGCGATCGATAACTTCAACAATGTGCCAACCGTGAACCGTCTTAAATGGTTCACTAATCTGGCCGACAGGTAAAGTATCAACTTGGTGCTTAAACTCAGGGACGTAAAGATCAGAAGTTTGGTAACCTAGCTCACCATCTTGAGCTGCTGAACCAGGATCTTGGCTGTATTGCTGTGCCATTTCACCAAAGGTTGTTTCACCAGCTTTAATGCGACGAATGATCTCGTTGAGATCGTTTTGTACACCCTCATCACTAAGAATGACGGTTGGCTTAATAAGAATATGGCGCGCATTGACTTCGGTAACCGCGACAGTTTCTAGACCTTTAACGTCTTCGATCTTGATGATATGGAAACCAACGCCGCTGCGGAATGGGCCAATAATGCTACCTTTGTTTTGTAGATTAATTTGATCAGCAAAGATGGTTGGCATCTCTTCTTTACGCATCCAGCCCCAATCACCACCTTGTAGCGCTTTAGGACCTTTTGAGTAGGTGTAAGCCATAGTGCTGAAATCGGCGCCGTTTTTTAACTCTTTAACTAGTTGGTTGGCTTCTGCTTCAATCGCTGATTTATCATCGCCATCATCTACGCGTAGCTGAATATGGCCGATCTTGTATTGAACTGTTGCATTGGTTTCTTGAGCAAGAATATTGGCTAGATTGTCTACTTCCGCTGGTAAGATATTTATGCGACGTCGTACCAGTGCATTGCGTGCTTCACTAGCTGCAATTTCTTTGCGAATTTGTTCCCTGAATTCCGCGTAGCTTAAGCCCTCTTCTGCAATCGAAGCGCTTAGCTGTTCAACTGTTTGGTTGTTGTTCTTGGCTATCTCAGTGATCGCTTCATTGAGGCGGTTGTCATCGATGCGTACACCAATACGTTCCGCTTCCTGTTGTTGAATCGTATCTACGATAAGCTTCTCGGTAACTTGCTCGATCAACACATCTTCATCAGGTAGCTGTTGGCCGTTCTTCTTTGCATTGGCTTTAAGCGTTTTAATTGAGACATCGATATCACTTTGCAGTACCACGCCTTCATTAACGATCACTGCCACTTTATCTAGAGGCACTGGCTCGGCTTGAACTGGGCTGATTGCACTCGCCGTTAGCAAGGTAAGTAAAGCGTGTTTCCAAAATTTCATTGAAAATCCTATAAAAATAAATAGCTCGCTACGATTAGACAGCGAGCTAAGCAATTAGTTACTTAAAGAGAATGGGCGACCATAACCTAAAGAGTTACCAGCATCATCAAGACCAGCTAAACCTGAACCTGCGCCAATTCTGGTGCCAAAACCAATAATACCAAAGTTTAAGCTAAAGTTGTTTTCATATAGTGGCTCAGGAGGATTTGATAACAGTCCACTTTGAAGCTTATTGCTATAGGTAAAACCGATATACCAGCAGTCTGAGGTATAGTTAATTTGCCCAAGCCATTCAAGGGAGTTCTGAGTGGTTAGATCGTAAAAATACTGAGCGCTAGCATTCCACTTGCGAGTAATCTGATAACCAGCTAAAAGCCCTGCCTGTGAAATCCCTTCTTTGGTAATACTATCGAGGTTGCCAATGCTATCCCCTAGCGTCGCTTCGATGTAATCTCGTGTTACGTAGCGGTAGTTACCTTGGATATAACCGCCACTAAAGCGATATTCTAAGGTGCTGTTACCAAGCTGAAGTTCACTAGATTCAATATCATATTGAACACCACCATGGTAGAAAAGGTAGTCGTCATAGTTAAAGTCCATTTCTACTGCCCAAGCAGAGAAGTTAGATTTTGAACCAGGGGCTTTGTTGTCTCGGTCTAAATAGAAAATTTGGCCAAAGGAGATATTTAATCGCTCTTTATACGCATCATCAAAGAAGCGCGTTGAGGCACCGTAACTAAATTGATTGGCATCTTTGATTTCATCAACACCACTGTACTTACGACTACGGAACAAACCGTAGTAATCGGTTTGTAACAAGGTCGTATCGTATTTACCAATGCTGGTTTGATCCTTCTCAGGCACATACAAGTATTGCACTTGTGGTTCAAGCGTCTGAGTATAGTTATCAAAAATAACCGTATCTCTTTCTAGCACGACCCCTGCATGAGTTCGAAACTCAGGAATTACGCGCGAAGCAGTTTCCTCAAGTCCGTAATAGGGATTTGTTGTTTTGTTGCCAGAAGTGGTGTCCACCCCGTCTAAATCTTGCTGGTAGTATGTTCCTAACAGGCGAGCCTCTGTCGTCCACGTGCCCCAGGTTGTTCCGACAGGAATGGTAAAGCCTGGTTCAACATGCACGCGAGTTGCAGAAGGTTGACCCTTAGCATCAGTATCAAAGCGTGAAATATGACTGATCATATCGAAGTCTAAATAACGCATCAGCTCTGGAGCATAGTAATTGAAGCTCAGCTGAGGTAACAAGCGATAAGGCGTAGCACCCGGTGTTAGCGCTTGAAAGTCTCGTGCCAATAGCGATGCATCCCAGTTTTCCGAACGGTAAGATGCACGCCCTTCTTGGATCAGTTGACCATCTTCTTGCTTACCAATACTGGAGTCCATGTCAGCAAAATAGCTGATATCACTAACTTTTGAGTAGTCAACTTCAAACTTCCAGTTTTGCTGGAAAATGCCTGAGTGTTGCCATTGGAAACCCCAACGGTCGCCTAATTCTGGTTTTTTCTTATCATCAACCAGGTATTCAGACTTAATCGTGCTGTAGCCCAAATCTGACAAATAGCGGAACTCACTATCTAACTGGTTACCGCGATTTTGCATATGCTTGAAGGTGGTTTTCAAATCGTAGTTAGGTGCTAGGTTCCAGTAGACAGGCACCTCCATCTCAAAGCCGTCTTTTGAACCGTAGGAGACTTTCGGGTACAAGAAGCCCGTTTTACGCGTATCACCAATTGGTACGGTTAAGAAGGGCAGATAGAACACTGGAACATTGACGATTTCAAATCTCGGATTGTAGAAAATCGCTTGCTCTTCGTTTTGGTCGATATCGATGCTTGTTGCACGCATGCGCCATGAACTATCCCCCTCAGGACAAGAGGTGATAGTGCCGTCTTCGATTTCGTATACTGCCTTGCCTGTTTTGGCAACGTATACAGCTTCACCACGCCCCGGTTCACACAGGAACTTATAGTTGGTATTTTCTAGCGTGACCTCTTCGGTATTGAGATTATTGGTGGCTTTGTCTGAAATGGTTTTTAGTTCACCATCACTAAAGGTTACGTTCCCTTCTGCAACAACAATGTTTTCTTGTTGATGCATAGTGACATTATCAGCCAACATACGTTTTTTGCCTTGAACGACAACCACATTACCACGATAGGTCGCTTTGTCGCCGTTAATGGCTTCTAAGCTGTCTGCTTCAACATTAACAGGCAGTTGATTTGGATTTTCTGCTTCAGGTTCATTGATCAGACATTGATCTATAGTGGGCAATTCCTGCACACTATCGTCTGACATAGTTTCTGCTTGAGTCTGAGGCACTACGAAAGCAGCACTGATTGAAGCGGCTAGCAAGGTGCGGGGAAAACGTAACATCGAGTTTTACTATCCTGTTGAACTTGATATATCCGGTGAATAGGGACCGAACGTAAAATAAATCGGTCCTTATAATAAAGTAATTTACAGCTTACGGCACTATCAGACCGCGACGCGAAGAAAAAATTCAGAGATTGAGAGCACATAATGCATATTTTTGGCAAAATTCTCGGCACATTCTTTGGTTTCCTATTTGGAGGCCCATTTGGTGCTGTATTCGGTTTATTTATAGGCCACCAATTCGATAAAGCGCGCCGTCTACGTCAAGCGGGTTTTAATTCCAGCTTTGGCAGTGGGCCAAGTCAGGCTGAGCGACAGGAAGAGTTTTTTAAAGCTGCATTTGCAGTGATGGGGCATGTTGCAAAAGCTAAGGGCCAAGTGACGCGAGAGGAAATTGAGCTTGCGACTACCATGATGGAGCGTATGAACCTTCATGGTCGACAGCGAAAAGCTGCGCAAGATGCTTTCAGAGAAGGTAAAGAGAGCGACTTCCCACTTGAAACTGTATTAGAAAGAGTGCGAATTTCATCTGCTGGTCGATTTGACCTGATGCAATTCTTCTTAGAGCTACAAATTTCTGCAGCCTTTGCCGATGGCGACATTCACCCTAGTGAACGTAACGTACTGCATAAAATTGCTCGCGGGCTTGGTTTCTCATCTGATCAGCTTGAGCAACGTTTACGTATGCAAGAAGCCGCATTTCGATTCCAACAAGGTGGATTTGGTGGTCAATCGGGTGGTGGACACTCTCATCAGTCAGGGGGAAGCTGGCAACAAGCGTCTACTGCGGATCAACTCAGTGATGCTTATAAGCTGTTAGGCGTCGACGGCAGCGCAGATTCGAAAACAGTCAAACGAGCCTATCGCAAGCTAATGAATGAACATCACCCAGATAAGCTGATGGCCAAAGGTTTACCGCCTGAAATGATGAATGTTGCTAAAGAGAAAGCACAAGAGATTCAGAACGCTTATGACTTGATCAAGAAAGCGAAAGGATTTTAATCTCATCGGCTAGTAAATGTAGTAGAAAAATCTGCTACATATTTGCTACACAGCAGCTAGAAAAGCAAAAGGCCTGAGAAGCGGAATCGCTCTCAGGCCTTTCTGTATATGGTGGCCCCTCGCAGACTTGAACTGCGGACCAATCGATTAAAAGTTTAAAAAGCGGTTTGTTAACCGAAGAGAAGCAGTTACCAAACCTATCAGGTTCTGAAGAAAGAATTATCACGAATCCGATAGAGCAGATCATGGTGCGTATTCTCAAGGATAAAGGAAAGAACTTGTCGTCAGATCAAGTATGGAGATGTTTGAGGGTTGATATTAAAAACGAGGATGAGCGGATTTACGACACCGACTTTGTTATCGAGTGCATGGACCAAAATGAGATTGTGCGGCGCTCCTTAGATGGAGAGAGTACTGTTACAACTGGACGCCGTCGTTTTAGAAACCTACTTGTAGAAGTTAAGAAAAACATTAAGTTACACAATTCTTGAAAACTTTGCAGAGAGCTTACTTAAGAACATTATTGCCACATGATAATTCGAGTCGTTATTTTGGTTAGAGTTCATTGCTCTTTTTTTGTACTAGGTAAAGGTATGTTTCAATCAATTCTTAAAATAGGCGTAGTTACTTTTCTTGCGGTAGTTCTTAATGCTTGCGCGTCTGGGTCAGCCATAGTAACTGGTTCCGCAAAAGCTCCGATAGATGCCAATCAAGTACGTGTATATATAGAAGCTCCGGAGCACTATGAAGTAATCGGTTTGGTTAAAGCATCTAGTGATGCAGGGATAACGCAACAAAGCAGTCAAGATTACGCTTTAGAAGAGCTGAAGAAACAAGCTGCAAAAATTGGTGCTAATGGAGTAATTTTAGTAGGGGCAGGGGAG
This sequence comes from Vibrio sp. SCP2, assembly GCF_059295395.1. Classification (NCBI taxonomy): domain Bacteria; kingdom Pseudomonadati; phylum Pseudomonadota; class Gammaproteobacteria; order Vibrionales; family Vibrionaceae; genus Vibrio; species Vibrio sp. SCP2. Next base: position 85,769 of record NZ_JCAFVV010000005.1, read on the forward strand.
CAGACTACTTCAGTTTTATCGACCAATGCAGATGGCAGCTTTTACTCTATCCCTGTATCTGCACAAACACTATCTGGCAAAGCAGTATTCGTCCGAGAGTAAACCCTAATACAACCACAGCCTAGATTTGCGTATCTCGTCAAATTTGGGCTTGGCTCCAACCTCCACTTAGAAACATGGACCTTAGACCTTTAAGGTGCACATTATTAAACTTTAATGAACCCCGATGATTAATTAGGTATTAATTAAGGGATTTACATGCCCATCCCATTTGTAATGTTCTCTGAATTTTGCACGTCTGCAAAATGGTCCTCCTTTTTTATTCAAACAATACGGTTGATCTAAGTTGTACAACTCAGTAGCTAAATAATAGGAAGCTATTGATATGAGTGAACATTTACTGTCGACATCAAAGTCGCTCGCGGTTTGTGTAACTGCAAGCGCTCTATGTTTATCAAGCGAAGGAAATGCCTCTGAACCTAAACCCATTAGCCTGACAGGTGACTATTATGTATTTGGCTTGGCATCTAATGAGACATTCTCAAATAAAGATAATAGTGCAGCTTCTGGAATTGCTAGAGTGACTGTTGATTGGTTAGCCTATCAAAACGAGTCTGACTCTGACACTGGATCTCTTCGGTTGAGAGTCGATCACAAACATTCTTATACGGATGATTCTCCATCTAAATTTATGATGGCAAATGTAGGTGGTTTTGGCTTAATACAGCCCGCCTTTAGTGATATAGGCTTAAGGCTTACCAACTTATATTGGAAGCAGGAATTTAATACGCAAGATACTGAAATGATGGTCGGATTTTTAGATAGCACTGACTACATTGATACTTACGCTCTTGGTAACCCCTATTCTGGCTTTTCTAATATTCAGTTCAGTACGGGATCAGGCTCCATTGCTATTCCAGATGAATCGACTTTGGGTGTCTCTTTGCGTCATATGATGTCTAAGAATTATTATGCCTATTTAAGCTTCTCTGACGCAAAAGCTGACTCGACCGAACCGTTTGATGGTTTAGAAAACTTCTTTAGAGATAACCAGTATTTTAAGTCGTTAGAAATAGGTTGGGTTCCTTCTAAAGAATCATTCTATATGCAGAACTCCCATTTGACAGTGTGGCATAGCGACGGGGCTAAAGCTCAACCTAGCGAGAATTACGGTGCTAACTGGTCAACGATTTATAACACGGGGAGTTGGGTACCTTTCTTTAGAGCTGGTGTAGCAAAAGGGCCGGAAGCTCTATATAAATCATCCGTTGTAGCTGGTACAGGATATCTGGGGTTAGGTTCTGGAACACTTGGTTTTGCGTTGGGGTGGGCTAAACCAAACGCTCCATTTGATGATACGTACAACTCTGAGCTTTACTATCGAATGAAATTTGGTCCAATCTCAGTGACACCTAACATTCAGTATCTCAACTCTCTTCCTTTTAAAACACAGTCAGATAGCGCTTGGGTGTTTGGTATCCGAGGAAACATAAAAATGAGTATTTAGGCGCTAGTTTTTAGCTTTCAAGTAACTCAAAGAAAATAATGTCACGCTGAGGGTCACGCTCAGCGTCACGTGACGTTTTTAATGTTCTAAGGTGTCTTTCGTAGTCAAACGGAGGACACATTATGACAACTATCAACTTAGATAAGCGTGTATTAAACGAAGAAGAAACTTCGGAATATATTGGCATGAGCCGTTCCTATCTGCGCCAAGCAAGAATGGAAGGTATTAGGAAAAATCGTAAGATTGCCCCACCATTTATAAAGATAGGACGAGCAGTCCGATATCTGCGTGAAGACCTTGACCAATGGTTAAGTGAGCAGGTTAAGTTGCAGCACCTCCCATGCAATGGAGGTGACTATGCTTAGTCCTAAACAGCAAGCCATCTTGATTTGGCTTCAAAAGGGAAACTATTTTGAAGTCTGTAGTGAGCATTGCAGTCATTGGGGAAAACTTTATTGTTCTTCTCCACCGCCTCATCGAATCTTTGAAAAGACACGATGCAAACTCATCAAGGAAGGTTTTGCAGAATACACCACTCAAAGAAAGCACGGCATAAGGTGGGATAGGTTTTCTCTGACAGAAAGGGGGAGAACATGGAACAAGTAGCAAACCTATTAGCTCAAGTAGATTGGGATGATCAAGGGTTTGTTCGAGACATGATCAATCCATTTCCCCAAGAATTGAGACGCTTGTTACTCAAAGAGTATCTTTCGATATCTAATAAGGTTGAACGTAATTGTCATTTGCGAGAAACCGTTCGAGCTATTGAAGATAAGCTGGCCCTGCCTTTGAAAGAACTGTCACTGGATTGGTCAGAAGAAGAGCTGCGAAAAGAAGCAAAAAGGTGTGTGGATACATGCCTTTCTCTTCGACGTTTATACTCTGACGGTAGTGACTTGTTACTTCAGGGAATCAAGGCCCTTCTTCGCAAAAAGGGAATTCCTGCGAAAAAGTTGGAAAGCTTTTCCCATAGAGGTCAGATAGGAAGGCTATCTGATGAGCAATGGTGGTTAAGACAGATTCGACGAACTCAGAGAAGGCACGTTGAAACGGTTTTCCATCACATGAACCAAATTAGTCGGATTAAAGGGCTATATTGCTCGCGGCATACACTTCGTGCTCGAATTAGACAAAAGGAGTTCCAAAAAGAATTTTTAGGGGCCTCTTATGTTACTAACCAGTTCGGGCAAACTTTCTCCTTGCTCGAACTATCTCAAAAGAATGTCTCCAATCCTAGATTACGTAAAGCAGAGCTTATGGTAAGAGCGCGAGGCTTTGAAGAATTAGCTAAAGAGCTCGGACACATGGCGACGTTTTTAACTATTACATGCCCGTCCAAGTACCATCGGTGTTATTCAGCAAGTGGTGATATGAACCCTTCATGGGACGGTATGTCTCCACTAGATGGGCAAAATTACCTAAATACGCTTTGGCAGCAAATACGTGCGAAGTTAGATCGGCTTAAAGTTCGATTTTATGGCTTTCGTGTCGCCGAACCACAACATGACGGTACGCCTCACTGGCATTTGTTACTTTTCGTTGAGCAAGAAAACTATCAAAAGCTAGTGAGAGTTATCCGGCATTACTCATTGCGCGAAGACCGCGAAGAATTAGGTGCTAATGAGCATCGATTCAAGGAAGTGAAAATAGATCCAGACAAGGGCTCGGCTACAGGTTATATCGCTAAATATATCTCGAAGAATATTGATGGTGAAGGGTTAGATTTTGGAGTGTATGGAGAGGATCCAACCGATGCTGCGGCTAGAGTTGACGCTTGGGCTTCGTGTTGGGGAATAAGGCAGTTCCAGCAACTAGGTGGTTGTTCAGTGACTGTCTGGCGAGAGCTACGAAGACTCAGAGAATTGATGCAGTTACCAGATCTAGCTCGTACGGTGGTTGAGGCCGCTGATAAAGGTAACTGGTGCGAATATACCAAAGGCATGGGCGGAGTATTTTGCCTTCGAAAACAGCAGCTCATCCAACCCTACTATGAGTTTGTGAATGATGCACGTACTGGGCTAATTAGAGTTTCTCGCTACTGCTCTCAAGAGTTAATAAGGTCATTGAAAGGTGTCATTCTTGATGGCCAAGAGTTTAGTACCCGAGTTTTTGAGTGGAGGCCATTTAGCTCCTCTAAAGCCATTTAAAAACACTGAATTAGGCTCATTATTTATTAGCTCCATACTCCTTTTTAAAACATTGCTTTACACCATTGGTTTTGAATTTATGACTAAATAATGATTATTTATCAATGATTTGTGTCTGAACCTGAAGTTGTGTGAGCTCTTAAAATATATTATCCGCATTGCCCAGATAGCTTCTTGCTGGGGAATGGGGGATATATTATGAGATTTAGAAACTTCGTAAGTGTTGATTCACGTTATACCGTGTTACTCCTTCTTGGAGCAGTTAGTGGATGCGGTGGGGATGAAAGCCCGCATACAATTTCAGTCGAGGCATATCAACGAGAAGTTCCAGTTGGAGCTTATACAGAATTAAGAGCTTTCAGCTTAGATACTGTAAGTAATACCCACACTGAGGTATCAGACAGAGTAACGTTTGTTGTGAATGATCCTTATATGGCTTCAATTGAAGAAGGCCGCATGTTAAGGGGAGAGTCTGTTGGAACGGTTGAAGTAGTTGCGCAACTCAGTGGAGTAGAAAGCCCACCGCTAGAAATTGTTGTTAAAGCACCATTAGAACCATGCTTTGATAAAAGTCCAAACAAGGCTTGCCTTAAGGTTATTGAAGGCACATCGGGAGACATCGCCGGTAAGGTTGTCACGTCTAGCCCAAGTATAAGCTTCTTAGAGGAACTGGGGTATGTGGAAGATAACTCTTCGCAAAACCAAGGGAGGAGTTATGCAGCTGTTTATAATACGCAGATGCAGATTGTACCAACAGTGAGCTCTACACAGTGGTCTCCAGATGGCACTTATGGGCTATTTCGCCAAGATGGACTTAATTGGGATAGCGATCAAACAAGTGCTAGTTATGGTTTAAATGGGCAGGTGGCAAGGTACTGTAAGGATTTAGCTAGCATCGGGTTTTATGACAGACACGATTGGAGGCGCATTACGCAAGCAGAGATTAGAGCGCTTTATACTGAATACCCCAACGGAGCTCTTTTTAAAAATCATAGTTGGCCTATAAGCTGGGTTTACTGGACATCTACGAAAGGCAATTCTCCAGAGACTTTTATCCGGGCAGGGTTTGTTGATGGAACCATGGTCTCAACAAAGGCTGAAATTGCTATTTTTGCTGCGTGTGTTTCAGAAGAGTAGATCTCTTTGTTTGCGTCTAGATCTTGCAACGAAGTAGTCAAGGTAGGCCAGTTCCAAGATCGGTATAAGTAAGATAAATAATATTTACTTATTAGTTTTATATGCACCGTGGCTCATAAATGGTTTGGTCAAAGGTTTAGTATTTCATCGTTTATGTAATGTAGGAACGGTGAAAAGTTATGACTGTAGCAAAGAGAGCCTCAGTGCGGGTCGCTTTTAGTGCGCAATACCTACCACTTGCTTGGTTTGTTCTTCTCGTTGTCTTCCACTAACTAGGATTGGTAAGGCGCTAGTTGTAAATATAAACGCCCCCTCATCTGAGATGAGGGGGCGTTTTACTTGGAGTTCTGTGAATAAGTGTACGTAGTATAATTTTGTCAGGTTTCGCTTTACCGTTTTACTAGCTTTTGAGAATCTCGGTCGTAGCGATATAAATGTATTGTCAGGTCTTGTATAAGCGTAACTGCATCATCAATAGCTTGAATTGGAACGTTAAACCACTCTTTGGCTTTGTATACTTTTCCATCATTACCAACAACATCAATATCCAAACGGACTCGCCCAAATAGTGCGTGTAATGCGCTTTCTACAGAGTTGAGGTTTAGCCCCTTTAGGGGGATAACTTTGACCTGTTCTGCACTATACATCAAAAATGCTGGATCTTTTGCAGCCTCTTTAAATCGGGTGCTAACATCTCGTTTAGTTAAACCTATTTTGTACAAGTGTTTGTATTTTTCTCTTAAATCAGGCTTGTTAGTTTTTGCAATGTATATGTAACCAGTAGATTTCGACTGAGAGTATATCTGCATTCGAGGATCTGACTCTTCCGCAGATTTTACTCGTTTTGCGTTAAACACCGAGCCATCAGTATTTAAGATACGTTTTGCGCCTTCATCTTCTCGTATCCTTTTGGTTAAGGATCTGAGAAGCATTGTAGATTGAGTGCCATTCTCAAAAATAATGAGCAATCGTCTATCGTCTCGATCAGTACCACGAAATATTTCACTCATATGATCAATGAATAACAACATTCCTTTTAGCAGATAGAAGTTTCCTTCTTGGAACTCAAATACAGACAATTCTGATTCTGCGATAGTTCCTAAGCCTTTCGTCTCAGACGTTAGCCCTTTGTGAACATCCTTGAAAAGCGGATCGAAAACGTCAAAGTTTGGACAAGGCATTGTTTGCCCAACCTGTTCCGCCTTTTTGCGCTCTCGAATACGTTCAGGGTCCGTCACATTTTTAATCTCAAAAATGCTTGCTGAAACAGAACTAGATGGAGAAAGTTGCTCTAGTAGTTTTGAGTTCAATATATCTTCGAAAGTATCAAACTCCTCTACTTCCTGAACTAGCACTTGCTCAGAGCTATCACTTTCACCTAACAAGTGGAACTCATCGTATTCTTTTAAGGATTCGTGGCTAGCGAGATCGCCTCTGATTTTTTCGAGTTTTATGCTTAGTTTAAACTCGATCGTATCCCCTGATTCGTTCGGCTCTCTTTGGTTTTCACGATAAAACTCGATGATTTCTAGAAAACTATCCAACTCGGTAGATTTAACTGCTTTTGTTTTCTCTTTAGGCTTAGATATCCAGCCATACTTGTCTGCATTTAACACAGCATCGAGAAATGATAAATCATCCATCTCTTATCTCCCGTGTTGCTGGCGCATTTGTTCAACAAAAACAATTGCTTCTGCAAGCCTTCTTTCCAGAGGATCATTTGACTCTAAAGAAGGTTTGCGTTGATGGGTAGCCATAAACTTTTCAATTTTGTGTTCTTTGAAGAGGATAAGAACTTCTTCTTTAGTAATGGTTATTTTCTGTGAGTCGATTTCGTTTTTGATTGCTTTAAGAACAGGAGCATCAACAGATTTTGACAACACATCAAAAGCGTTCTCGTAGATGTTACAAGAATCAATGAGGTCAACACTTAAATTATCTAAGTCGAATTGCTTATTCGCCATTTCAATAAATCGAGAAGTTGTACCGTCACCATTTTGTTTTTCTTTGATACGAGAGGGTTTTATAAGTGCCTCAGCAACGAAGTGCTGACGGATCTCTTCGACCTCTTGATCAGACAAACCCATACCTTTGAACTTCTCTTCAATTATTCGAGGAAGATGAACTCGGTTCGCAACTTCAGCGTCAATACTACCAGCCATTGCTTTCTGCATTACATTATCTTGCAATACAGCAGCTTGAAGCTCAGTCATATCTTCTTGAATGATCTGCTTAACTTTTTCTGTAGATGGTTCTGCAAATCCTTTAATTTCAACTGTCCCTGATTTTTTCTGCTCATTTAATTTCTTGAGTGCTTCTTGCTCTTTTTTATAGTCGTTATCGAACTTGTCTTTGTTTATGCTATCGTCAGAGTTTTCTTTAGACTGTGGAGAGCGGAAATTAAGCCTTGGCTCTAAGATTTGCTCCATAAGCAAAGAGCAAGTGATTGCCTTTAGCATATTGTTTACGGAATCTTTGATCAGAGTGTCACTAACATCGGGATTTATAATGAGGTTGGTAAACTGAGCGTGAGTCTTGTTTTCTGAGTCACGGGTACATCGCCCGATAATCTGAATAATTTCAGTCAGCGAGCCTCTGTATCCGATAGTTAGCGAGTGTTCACAATACGCCCAGTCAAAACCTTCTTTAGCAGTACCAAGCGCAATGATGAGATCCATATCATCGACACTTGATATATCACGGAGAAAACCTTGGATTTTTTCACGTTCTTTAGGGTTGTCATTAACCAAGTCAGCTACACGAATAATTTTCCCGTCAGTTTTTCGCTCAACAAAAATCACACCTGCGTCATAAGCTATTGGATCAATGCTTCGGTCATCAACAATCTCACCAATTGAGTCAATGATATGATCGACTTCTTGATACTTATTGCCTGTAGATTCCATCGAGTTAACGTTAGGAATATGAAGGATGGTTTTTTTATCAGTATCAAGAACTTGTTCGATTTCCGAGAGGTAAGAACCTTGATAGAAATGGTAGCCAATGCCTAATGATTTTAGATGCTTATAGCCGTTTAACTGCTCGTAGTAGTTGTAAGTCACCTTATCAAAACGATTCTCATACTCTGGAAGTAAAACAGGCTCAGCATCACCTCGGAAGTAAGAACCTGTCATTGCCACAATATGGGCGTTAGAGGAGTTCATTAAAGCTTGCAGAACACCACCTAGAATGTTGTCGTCATTTGCAGACAGGTGATGGAACTCATCAATAGCAATTAAACAGCCATTGAAGTCCGAGGGTTCAAGAGATTTAAACGAATTACGTAACGTGGAGTGTGTACAAACTAGAACGTTGTCATCTGACTGCATAAACCTTTTGAATGAGCCTGATGTATCGCTAGCGTCTATACATAGATTGTTGGTTTCTTTTACTGTCCAGTCAGCGAAAAAGCCGTAAGTTGATAGGTCGGTATCTGAGAACGATCCACCAATGGACTTTTCAGGAACGGCAATGATCGTCTTCTTGATGTTTTGGTTCTGCATTTTATCAAGAGCGATAAACATCAACGCACGAGACTTACCAGATGCTGGCGGTGATTTCAGCAATAGGTATTGTGATTGACGAGCTTCATAAGCTCGTGCTTGCATCTCCCTCATACCCATAGTGTTTGTATTTACGCTATCGGAGCTTGTTTGATATGTAACTTCAACAAAGTTTGTAGTCATTACTGTTGCTCCTTCATTTCAGCGTACATTTTGAATAGCACTTCGAGACGTTCAGCATCAGTAGCGATGGGTTTAGAGCGGTTTACCGCTTTTTGATATAAGGAATCAACAAATACATCAAGTTCTTGGTGAGCAGCTAGTAGACTTTCTGGCATTTTTTTAGGGTCATAAAGCTCCGCTAAAGATCCGCCATTCATAATTCTTGCTCGAATTATTTTATTTGTATAACTCTCAAGGCTCTCTTTTTCGTGACTGGAGAGTGTTGGAACAGGGAATGTGTTATAGCATAGTGTATTGGAATAGCTTAAACGAGTTTCTAGCCTCCCACATACCATTCGAACCCAATCAATATGTGCTTTGGATGTTAATAGCGCAAAGAAATATTTAGGACAATCATAAATCACATAAGCCTTATTACTAGGCACTGTGTTTTCATCGAAATAGTCCATCGGTATGTATAAGCGATTTTCTGATGAGACTTCGGGAATTAACAAACAAGGTTTGCGTTGATAGCTAGAGAACTCAAACTTATGAGGGTACTCAGAAAGCTTTTGAGTTGCTATTTTTGAGCTAGCCAATCTTGAGTTTGTTACACTCTCAAGTCTTTTTGAGATTGGTTTTATAGACTTAGCTAACTCAAGGTTCTCTTCTGTGATCCATAAACACCATCTTAACTTGTTTTTGATGATCTCATCAGAACCAATATATTTTTTTATAAATACATCAGATTCAGGGTGATTTACGAGCAATTCATCTTTTTCTTCAGTAGACAAGATAAGATGCCCTCCATCAGTAGGCTTGTTGCCATACTCGATATCTGGTAAACCATTTATTGGACTCCAAGAACCAGTCACGACAATATCAGAAGCATCAACAAGGTAAGGGTTGATATTGTTTACTTGTGATTTGAAGTCGAGGTTGTAGATGTATTTAACGTCTTTTGAGGTATTTCTTAAACCAACAATGATGCACGTAACACCTGCGCTATTCTTAGCATTGTTTGACCACTTAAAAGATGTTACTGCGAAATCAATTTCGATTGCATCAAGTATATGTGGCCAGAAAGTAGCCACTTGGCTACCTTGACAAATTGAGTTTGTGGCTACAAAAGCACTTTTTGCAAGAGAGTTTTTGATATATCTGCTAGCTAATAAAAACCAGCAAGTTACATAGTCTAGTTTCTTATACTTTTTGAAGTCAGAAAAAACAGCTTTCATATCCTCTTTCTGTTCCTTGGTTTGCCAAGTTGAACCTAAGAAAGGTGGATTACCGACAACATACACTTCTCCATCATTAGGCATCACAGCATTCCAATCGATACGCAGAGCATTTCCGTGAATGATGTTATTGAACGACTTTAGAGGTAGGGTCGCTTCACTAGCTCCAAATTCTTCGTTGAACTGTTGGTTCATTTGATGCTCAACAAGCCAAAGAGAGAGTATTGCAATACTACAAGCGAAATCATCATACTCGATGCCATAGAACTGACCGAGGGATATTCCACACTGTGGAGCACCGAACATTAGGTTCATTTGGTCGTCAGCACCTTCAAGGTGGCGAATCGCTTTTAGGATTTTCATCTCTAGCTGACGTATCTCTTTATATGCAATGATCAGGAAGTTACCTGAACCACAAGCCATATCTCCGACTTTTATTTTCGAGAGCCTTGTACAAAGAGCTTTTAGGTTTTTGACCTTGGTTTCATCTTTAACCTCAGTATCTAGGATTTTTAGATACTCTTCGGTTAGCTTGTCCAAAAAGAGAGGGCTTAACACCTTCATAATATTTTGAACAGATGTGTAGTGCATCCCCATCTCTGAACGTTTTTTTACGTCCATTACGGCTTGGATCATTGAACCAAAAATATCTGGGTTGATTGCAGACCAGTCTAACGAGCCACACTCGATAAGTGCCCTACGAGATCTAGTATTAAAGTGAGGAATCGAAATCGCCTCAGCAAACAATCCACCATTTACATAAGGGAAAGATTTGAAGTTATTTGAGCAGTTTTCACGGTTGGTAGTGTCAAGAACGCTAAACAGCTCTTCCATCACTGTATGGACATTGGAACCATCATCGTGCGAAAGCGAGCCTAATGTTTTAGTAAACTGATCTTTGGTGAATATCCCAGTATCCTCTGCAAAGAAGCAGAACAATACACGAGATAGAAATACGTTCATTGCGTGGATCTGTTCTTCTGTTTCTATTGCATTTTCAACTTTCAACAAGTCAAAAAGCTTTGCCATTTTTTCGGCTGCTTTAGCATCCGCAACCGACTCTGTAGCTAGGCTAGCACGCTCCATTCCTGCTAGGGGTAAGAAGAACTCGAACTCATCGTGTAATTCTTCAATCTTGAGCTGAATCGTGTCGTCAGCTTTGACATCATGAGCAAAAACGGTTTTAAAATCAGTAACAAAAACAAAACGGATCTTGTTCTTCTTTAGTGACTTTTGTTGTGACAGCGCATCAAGCTCTTGCTCTAGGTTACTGCTGGCTTTCTTAAAGTGTATTTGCCCGTTAGAGATTACTTCATCGCTATAAGCAAACTTCTTCTTTAAGCGGGTGATCGATGCTTTTGCTGTGCCAAAACAGTTTAGGAAATCATATACGTATGATTCAGGCGTGATGCTTGTTGATAACTGACGCAGGTTATCGTGAACTTCAGTGTATGTAATTTTCATTTTCACTCGTGATAAGCTATCTAATAACGAGTGATATTCTACATTAAGAAGCAGATATAGGTGTGAGGATTAATATGAATACTTGCCTGAAATCAAGAAAGTAGCTCCTTTCCAATTTCGGCAGCAAAACTAAGAAGGGTGTGTTGGGCTACTCTAAACACGCTTTTCTACCTGAGCTGAAAAATCTGCTACATATTTGCTACACAGCGGCTGAAAAAGCAAAAGGCCTGAGAAGCGGAATCGCTCTCAGGCCTTTCTGTATATGGTGGCCCCTCGCAGACTTGAACTGCGGACCAATCGATTATGAGTCGACTGCTCTAACCACTGAGCTAAGGGGCCGTGTAGGGCAATGATTATAGGGGATGCAGATCTAGCTGTCTAGACGCTATCTAGGGTAAATGCGCTTAGATTTTATTCACTTAAATCGCTAAGTAACAAAAAAGGTGAGCTAGTGCTCACCTTTTCATCAATCTTAGCAAAGCTGAAGAGTTTACTCGTCTAGGAAGCTACGCAGAGTTTCTGAACGGCTAGGGTGACGAAGTTTACGCAGAGCTTTGGCTTCGATCTGACGAATACGCTCACGTGTTACGTCAAATTGCTTACCCACCTCTTCTAGAGTGTGGTCAGTGTTCATATCGATACCGAAACGCATGCGTAGTACTTTCGCTTCACGCGGTGTAAGACCCGCAAGAACGTCTTTGGTTGCTACTTTTAGACTGCCTGCTGTTGCAGAGTCTAGTGGTAGCTCAAGCGTCGTATCTTCAATGAAATCACCTAGATGCGAATCTTCGTCATCACCGATTGGTGTTTCCATTGAGATCGGCTCTTTGGCGATCTTCAATACTTTACGGATTTTGTCTTCCGGCATTTGCATGCGTTCAGCCAACTCTTCCGGTAGCGGCTCACGACCCATCTCTTGCAGCATTTGACGAGAGATGCGGTTAAGCTTGTTGATCGTTTCGATCATGTGTACTGGGATACGAATCGTACGAGCTTGGTCTGCGATTGAGCGAGTGATTGCCTGACGAATCCACCATGTCGCGTAAGTCGAGAACTTGTAACCACGACGGTATTCGAACTTATCTACCGCTTTCATCAGACCGATGTTACCTTCTTGGATTAGATCCAAGAACTGTAAACCACGGTTGGTGTATTTCTTCGCGATAGAGATTACTAGACGTAAGTTCGCCTCAACCATCTCTTTCTTCGCTCGGCGAGCTTTCGCTTCACCGATAGACATACGACGGCTGATGTCTTTGATGTTCTGAACCGTTAGTGATGTCTCTTCTTCGATCACTTTCAGTTTCGCGATAGAGCGACGGATGTCGTCTTCGCTGCGACGAATCTTTTCAGCGTATGGCTTATCAGAAGATAGGATTTCGTCTAGCCATGCTTCGCTTGACTCATTGCCAGTGAATAGAGTGATGAACGATTTCTTCGGCATCTTGCCGTACTCAACAGACGCTTTCATGATTAAGCGTTCTTGAGTACGCACACGTTCCATAGAAGTGCGTAGCTCTTCAACTAGGTAGTCGAACTGTTTAGGCGTTAGACGGAACTCTTTGAATACGTCGATAACCATCTCATGAGCCAGTGTCGCTTTCGGGCTTTCGTTGCCGTACTCGTTACAAGCAAGCTGGTAGTTCTGGAATGTGTTACGTAAAGCCGTGAACTTCTCTAGAGCAAGCTCAGGATCGATGCCTGTATCTTCCTCTTCTTCTTCATTGTCCTCAGACTCTTCCGCGTCTTCTTCTTCAGCATCTTCATCTTCAAGATCTGATTCAGCAAGCTCAGAACCGATGTGAGTTGCTGTTGGAGCAGCTGTCTCATCAGCGTCTGGGTCTACAAAGCCTGTGATTAGGTCAGTTAGACGTAGCTCTTCAGCTTGAACTTTGTCAAATTGCTCAAGAATGTATGGGATAGTACCTGGATACTCCGCCACTGAGTTTTGAACTTGGTTGATACCATCTTCAATACGTTTTGCAATATCGATCTCGCCTTCACGAGTCAATAGCTCAACGGTACCCATTTCACGCATGTACATACGTACTGGGTCAGTAGTGCGGCCGATTTCGTTCTCTACGCTTGAAAGCGCAGCAGCAGCAGCTTCAGCTGCATCTTCATCGGTAATTGTATCGTCATCGTTCAGCGCTAGATCATCAGCATCTGGAGCAGTTTCTACTACTCGAATGCCCATGTCGTTAATCATCTGAATGATATCTTCGACCTGCTCTGAATCGACGATTTCTGCTGGCAGGTGGTCGTTTACTTCTGCGTAGGTCAGATAGCCTTGTTCCTTGCCTTTAATGACAAGTTGTTTTAGCTGTGACTGCGGATTTTGATCCATAGACGGTATCCAACTTAGTATCTGGTGAAGGAATTAGTATGCGAGTTGCAAACCACACATCTTAACAAATTTATTTATTGCTGACTATTCGAACAGGGTTACGCTTTTAAATCTAGCATCAAAGCTAGCAGCTCCCTTCTTTCTTCGGTTGATAAACCGACACTTCTTTCTCTGGCCTGCAGGTTTTCAATTTGCTTTTCGACGCATTGGGCAAGAATCTTGTCCAATGAATCTAAAAATATATCTTGTTGATTATCTTCGTCGAGGGGGATTTCCCACCCAGCGAGACGAGATAAAAGTGCCTCATGGCTACTATTTCGCCAGCGTTCTAATAACTGACCCATAGTGATATTGGGATGCTGATGACAATAATCAAGCACCTCAACAAATAAACTTAGTCCCGGTACTGTTAACTCTCTCACAGTAGAGAGGTCTGGCACCATTTCAGCATAGCTCGGATTTTGAATAAGCAAAGCGATCACTTCGCGCATAGGCGTACGTTTGATCTCTTTATGCGGTTGAGGTCGAGTTTCGCTGGTTTTCTTACGTGTCTGGCGTAGACGATTGTCAAAGCCGGTACGCTCATCCAATAGTTTTTCGAGCAGTTCTTGGAAGTAAGGATCTGGAATTTTATCAATCAATGCACTGGCATGAGCTCGAAGTGCGGATTTACCTTCATTGCTTCCAAGATTTAGATTGTGAATTTCAATCAAGTTGTCGAACAAGTAGCTCGAAAGCGGCGTTGCTTGTTCTATTTGTTGTTCAAATGCTTCTTTGCCGTACTTACGGACATAGCTGTCTGGGTCTTCACCATCGGGTAAGAACAAGAATTTAAGCGTATTGCCGGTTTTTAGGTATTGCAGTGCGTTCTCTAACGCTCGCCATGCGGCTTCTTTACCTGCTCGGTCACCATCGTAGCAACAAACCACGGTATTGGTCTGACGGAACAGCAGCTGAATATGATCACCTGTAGTTGAAGTACCCAGTGAGGCAACTGAATAATCGACGCCATACTGCGCTAGAGCAACCACATCCATGTAGCCTTCCACAACTAGGATTTGCGTAGGCTCGCGGTAGGCTTGCATAACTTCATACAAGCCGTACAACTCTTTACCTTTGTGGAAAATAGGCGTTTCAGGTGAGTTAAGGTATTTCGGCGTACCGTCACCAATCACTCGACCACCAAAGCCAATCACTCGTCCACGGCGATCGCGAATCGGGAACATAACACGACCACGGAAACGGTCGTAGCGGTTACCTTTGTCATTCTCAATCAGCATACCGCCAGAGACTAGCATCTCTTGCGTTTGCGGTGTTTGACCAAAGTTCTTGCGTACAAGATCCCATTCATCGGCTACATAGCCAATACCAAACTTCTGTACGATTTGACCAGACAAGCCACGCTCTTTGAGATAATCAATCGCGACTTTGCTTTTAGGCTGCTTAAGTTGGTCACGGTAGAACTGACCAATGCTGCCCATCAAGTCATACAGATTTCGTTTCTGCTCAGAGTTAGCTTTGGGTTGGTTGGATTGAAAGTTGCCGCCTTGGCGTTGCTCTCGCGGAACTTCCAAGCCTAAGTAAGAAGCCAATTCTTCAATCGCTTCAACAAAATCGAGGCGTTCATACTCCATCATAAAGTCGATGGCGTTACCGTGTACGCCACAGCCAAAACAGTGATAGAACTGCTTTTCTTGAGAAACGCTAAATGATGGGGTCTTTTCGTTATGGAATGGGCAACAAGCGCCGTAGTTTTTGCCTTTTTTCTTAAGTTTTACGCGAGCGTCAATAATGTCGACGATATCAAGTCGAGCAAGGAGATCATCAATGAAACTTCGAGGGATGTGTCCTGCCATAAAACCTTAGAAAAATGCACTAACAATAAGAAAGGGTAGATACAAACAAGCCGCGCATTCCGAAGGATAGCACGGCTTGTTGCAATTGGGTTGGGTTATTAAGCCAGTTTAGCGCGAACTAAACCGCTAACTTTACCCATATCTGCGCGCCCTTGAATTTGAGGCTTAAGAACGCCCATCACTTTACCCATGTCTTGCATGCCCGCAGCACCAGATTCAGCAATTGCACAATCAATTAGCGCAGTGACTTCTTCGTCAGTAAGCGGTTGAGGCATAAAGTCCTCAAGTACAGTGATTTCAGCCTTCTCAGCATCTGCAAGATCTTGACGACCTGCTGATTCAAATTGAGCCACAGAGTCGCGACGTTGTTTAACCATTTTGGTCAACACAGCAAGAATGTCGTCTTCGCCCAGAGTGATCCGTTCGTCGACTTCACGTTGCTTAATTGCTGACAGAGCTAAACGAATAGTGCCAAGGCGCATTTTGTCCTTGGCTTTCATCGCTAATTTTTGCTCTTCTTTGAGTTTGTCAATCAGAGCCATAACTATAATCCTTTTGGACTTAGTTATTAGTACAGGCGAACGCGACGAGCGTTTTCGCGAGCTAGCTTCTTAGCGTGACGCTTTTGAGCTGCTGCTTTAGCGCGTTTGCGAACTGTAGTTGGTTTTTCGTAGTGCTCACGACGACGCACTTCAGAAAGGATACCTGCTTTTTCGCAAGAGCGTTTGAAACGACGTAGAGCAACGTCGAACGGTTCGTTTTCACGTACTTTAACTACTGGCATATGCCTTTCACCTCAGGGGTTAATTCGTTAATGCTGACTTCACAGTACTTAGCTTAGCAGCTAGGTCTACAATCAGCTTGATCAAAAATGGTGCGGAATTTTAATCTGATCACACTGGCTTTGTAAAGTATTTTGTTGGGTAGAGTTTGCACAAAATTTGTTTGAGAAGCGAAGGCGCGGTAAGATTGCGCCAATTTTGAATACTAGACAGAGACATCCAAGGTAAACCATGCGCATTATTGGTATCGAAACCTCTTGTGATGAAACAGGAATTGCTATTTACGATGATGAGAAAGGACTGCTTTCGCATCAATTATATAGTCAGGTAAAACTGCACGCTGATTATGGTGGTGTGGTGCCTGAGCTGGCTTCACGCGATCACGTTAAAAAGACGATTCCGTTAATTAAAGCGGCAATGGCTGAAGCGAGTCTGACGCCGAAAGATATTGATGGCGTCGCTTATACCGCGGGCCCGGGTCTGGTGGGAGCACTGCTGGTTGGTGCCACTATAGGTCGTAGTATTGCTTATGCTTGGGGTGTACCTGCTGTACCTGTTCACCATATGGAAGGGCATTTATTAGCCCCAATGCTTGAAGACAATCCGCCACCTTTCCCATTTGTTGCGGTCTTGGTTTCTGGTGGTCACTCGATGATGGTTGAAGTAAAAGGTATTGGCGAATACAAGATCCTTGGTGAGTCTATTGATGACGCGGCTGGTGAAGCATTCGATAAAACCGCTAAGTTAATGGGCTTAGATTACCCGGGAGGCCCTTTACTGTCTAAACTAGCGGAAAAAGGTACGCCTGGTCGCTTTAAGTTCCCACGTCCTATGACGGATCGCCCTGGACTCGATATGAGTTTCTCGGGTCTAAAGACGTTTACTGCCAATACCATTGCTGCCAATGGTGATGATGAGCAGACCCGCGCGGATATCGCGTTGGCGTTTGAAGAAGCTGTGTGTGCGACTCTAACGATCAAATGTAAGCGAGCGCTTGAGCAAACAGGTTTTAAGCGTATCGTGATTGCTGGGGGAGTAAGCGCCAACCGTCGTCTGCGCGCTGATCTTGAGCAGCTCGCAAAGAAAATCGGTGGCGAAGTTTACTACCCACGCACTGAGTTCTGTACAGATAATGGTGCAATGATCGCGTATGCAGGTATGCAGCGACTGAAAAATGGTGAAGTGGCCGATCTTTCGGTTCAAGCGACACCACGTTGGCCTATCGATCAACTAGAGCCAATTGCGGAATAAGAGCAGAGTCGCCTAGCAAGGCGACTTTTTTGTATCTAAGCTCCGAGCTGTTAACGATGTAAAAAGTGTTACGCTTCGGACTTTATAAAACAAATGGACAAATAGAGATGAATAAGTTTGCGATCGACGGACGTGAAATGGCGTACCAAGATATTGGTCAAGGTCCAGTGATTGTTCTTGGCCATAGCTATCTTTGGGATAGCGAGATGTGGGCGCCACAAGTCGCTGCATTGAGCCAAGATTACCGCTGTATCGTTCCAGAGCTATGGGCGCATGGCCAATCAGACTTTGCACCAGAGTCGACGCGTTCTTTAACGGATTACGCTAAGCAGATTGTGGCATTGATGGATCATCTTGATATCGAAACCTTCTCAATTGTTGGTCTGTCGGTGGGCGGTATGTGGGGCACTGAAGTGGTTAGTCTAGTACCACAACGCGTTCAGTCGCTAGTCTTAATGGATACTTTTGTTGGTCTAGAGCCTGAAGTTACCCATGCGAAATACTTCGGTATGCTCGATACCATCAGCCAGCTACAAGCGGTGCCAGAACCATTGGTTGAAGCGGTGACGCCACTGTTTTTTGCCAATAACGCACAGCAAGATAATCCAGAGTTGGTCGAGAGATTCACTGAGTCTTTGCGCAGCTTAAAAGGTGATAGAGCGGTTGAAGTCGCTCGTGTAGGGCGCATGGTATTTGGTCGTCGCGACCAAATTGAAGAGATCGAAAAATTCGCTCTACCGGTTTTGATTGCGGTAGGCCAAGAAGATAAACCTCGTCCGGTTCTAGAGTCATACTTGATGCACGATACTATTTCTGGCTCAGAGCTTATTCAGATTCCGAAAGCGGGTCATATCTCTAATCTAGAGCAAGCGGATTTTGTGACTGAGATGCTTAAGAGCTTCTTAGAGCGCGTATACTCTTAATTAGACTAGAAAACCTCTATAAAGCCTCATAACTATGAGGCTTTATTCAATCCATTCTTCTTTTCACCTACTTTAGGTTCCGTTCCTTCAAATAGGCGCTTAATGTTTTGGTGATG
Source organism: Vibrio sp. SCP2 (assembly GCF_059295395.1). Classification (NCBI taxonomy): domain Bacteria; kingdom Pseudomonadati; phylum Pseudomonadota; class Gammaproteobacteria; order Vibrionales; family Vibrionaceae; genus Vibrio; species Vibrio sp. SCP2. The sequence continues at coordinate 104,202 of NZ_JCAFVV010000005.1, forward strand.
ACGGAAAATGATCAAGCAGCACAGCATGGCTACTGGCAGTGTGTATTGCGGCTTAACCATCCACGTATAAAACGGCGCAAGTAATACAGTGACAATCGCGGCCAGAGACGAGTAGCGGAACAAAAACGCGACGCTTAGCCAAGTAGCGATGATCATGCCTGTCAGATCTAATCCAATCGGAGCAATGGCGCCCAAGGCTGTCGCTACTCCTTTGCCGCCCTTAAAGTGAAAGAACAGCGGGTACATATGACCTAAGCAGGCGGCAATCGCGATAACGCCAAGAATGATAGGATCAATATCAAGGAAGTAACCGCCCCAGACAGGAATGGTGCCTTTCAGCATGTCACACAGAAGAACAGCAACCGCTGCTTTCTTGCCGCCAATTCTGAGTACGTTAGTCGCGCCAGGGTTGTTTGAGCCAACACCACGAGGATCCGGTAAACGCAGCACTCGACAAATAAGCACAGCACTCGATATCGAGCCTAGCAAATAGGCAAAGATGATCATGATCAGTGCTAGTGGGGTCATAGTAGAGTAACTCGTCCGAAACAGGTGTTAGCCAAGCAAGTAACTGATATCATATCGCGCCTGACGCTCTCAAACTACAAAATCAGTCTAGTTTGAGCTGCAAATAGTACGACTTTTTACTTAAATTGGGTATCCGACCTCTACAGGAAGCAACAGATGGACAAAGTATTTATTGAGCAACTCGAAGTGATTACTACGATTGGAGTGTACGATTGGGAGCAAGAGATTAAGCAAAAATTGGTGCTTGATATCGAGATGGCTCACGATAACCGCCCAGCAGGTAAAAGCGATGATGTGGTCGATGCGCTTGATTACGCTCAGGTTAGCCAAGCGGTGTTGTCTCATATCGAAGGTGGTCGATTCCTGTTAGTCGAACGTGTTGCTGAAGAAGTCGCTGAACTGATTATGTCTCGCTTCAATGTACCTTGGATCAAGATTCGTTTAACTAAGCCGGGAGCAGTCCCTCAGGCAGCAGGTGTGGGTGTGGTGATCGAAAGAGGCACTGCATGATCACTACCTATATAGGTATTGGCTCAAACATTGAAAGGCGCAAACATATCCAAGCCGCAATTGCTGAGTTGGGTGCGCTTGGTTGCGATATTCGTCTATCGACGATTTATGAGTGCGAGTCAATTGGCTTTGAGAGCAACGCCTTTTACAACCTTGTCGTAGAAATGAAAACATCGTTAACTTTAACGGAATTTTCACGACAGCTGCGTAAAATTGAGCTCAAATGGGGGCGAGCTGAGAACGCTGGCAAGTTTGAGCCTCGTACTGTCGATCTCGATATTATCTTGTTTGGTGATCAAACTTGTTCATCTAAGCCTGAGATACCGCGTGGTGATATTTTTAAATATGCCTTTGTTCTCAAGCCACTGTTTGAGCTTTGTCCGCAATTAGTTGTCCCTCAAGATGGGCGGACGATTGAACAAATTTGGCAACAAGCCTCGTTTGATACTGATTTAGAAGCCATTCCCTTATGGTTTAACTAAGGTCACAAGACCTGAAGACGTTATGAGATTTTAATGAGTTATTTTGAAGCTTTTGTTCTTGCTTTGATTCAAGGACTAACCGAATTTTTGCCTATTTCTAGTTCTGCGCATCTGATTCTGCCATCGGCCGTTCTGGGCTGGGAAGACCAAGGGCTAGCATTTGATGTTGCAGTGCACGTTGGTACTTTAGCTGCGGTGGTGATCTATTTCCGCAAGGAAGTGATCAGCTTACTCTCAGCATTCTTAGGTTCGATTTTCAAAGGCGAGCGCAGCAAAGAAGCTAAGTTAGCATGGATGATTATTTTGGCGACCATTCCAGCCTGTGTGTTTGGCTTGCTGATGAAAGACATTATCGAGCTGTATTTACGTAGTGCTTGGGTAATTGCGACGACAACAATCGTATTTGGCTTACTGCTTTGGTATGTCGATAAAAACTCCAAGTTAGCCGATGATGAGTATCAAGCAGATTGGAAGAAAGCGTTGTTTATTGGTATCGCTCAAGCAATGGCGATGATCCCAGGCACGTCTCGTTCTGGTGCAACTATCACTGCGGCTCTGTATCTTGGTTTTACCCGTGAAGCGGCGGCTCGTTTTTCGTTTCTAATGTCGATTCCAATCATCTTGTTAGCGGGCGGTTATCTAGGCCTTAAGCTAGTCACGAGTGGTGAACCTATCCACTTAGGCTTTTTGCTAACAGGGATTGTGACTTCTTTTATTAGTGCCTACATCTGTATCCACTTCTTCTTGAAGCTTATTTCGCGCATGGGTATGACACCATTTGTTATCTACCGTTTGATTTTAGGTGTTGGCTTGTTTGCGTTTTTAATGATGAACTAAGTCTTTCAAACAGATACACAATCTTTACTAAGACCACATAGTCCAATCTCGCTTGAACCGCGACATTGTGATATATATGTGGTCTTTCTTTATCTCTCTTCTTTGATTGACGGTATGCGGATTTTTGCACTGACCCTAACCTTAGTTTTAGGCTGGCTACAATTTGAACTGTGGTTCGGCAAAAATGGTATTTCCGATTTTCAGGCCGTGAATGCTGAAACCCAAGTTCAGCACCAAGTGAATGGCAACTTAAAAACTCGCAATGATGAAATGTTTGCGGAGATCGATGATTTACGCCAAGGGCTTGATGCGATTGAAGAACGTGCTCGCCATGAGCTTGGTATGATCAAAGAAGGGGAAACTTTCTATCGTATCGTTGGAGAGGACAATTAAATGTCTTCGACCCGTCAAATGTCTGTGGTAGCTGTTGTCCCTGCCGCTGGTGTAGGGAGTCGCATGAAAGCGGACCGCCCTAAGCAGTACCTTCAGATCCAAGGTCATACAGTATTAGAGCATACTGTTGAAAAACTTTTGCTCCATCCTATGGTCAATAAAGTTGTCGTCGCAATTACAGACGGTGACCCATACTATCCAGAACTTTCATTAGCAGAGAATCCGAATGTTATTCGAGTGCCGGGTGGTAAAGAACGGGCAGATTCCGTGTTATCCGCTTTGCAGTACATCGAGCAAAATCAACTCGCCGAATGGGCGCTAGTACATGATGCGGCGCGGCCATGTTTCGCGCTGGAAGATGTCGATCGTTTGATGACAGAAGCCGATAACAATCAGTTAGGCGGTATTCTTGCGGCGCCAGTACGAGACACGATGAAACGAGCGGATAGTGAGCAAAATATTGATCATACTGTCGAAAGAGAAGCACTGTGGCACGCACTTACTCCACAACTGTTTAAAACTCAGCCGCTAACAGAAGCATTGACGAAGGCGCTCGCAAGTGGTGTTGCTATCACTGATGAAGCGTCAGCAATGGAATGGTTAGGAGAAAAGCCCGCCTTAGTTCAAGGTCGCGCTGACAATATAAAAATAACCCAACCAGAAGATTTAGCGTTAGCTGAGTTTTATCTAAATAGAAACAAAGGATAACTCATGATTCGAATTGGCCATGGCTTTGATGTGCATAAATTTGGTGGCGAAGGCCCGGTTATAATTGGTGGTGTTGACGTTCCATATGAGCAAGGGCTGATTGCCCACTCGGACGGTGACGTCGCTCTGCACGCATTGTGTGACGCATTGCTAGGTGCAATCGCTGCTGGTGATATTGGTCGTCATTTCCCTGATACTGATGACAAGTGGAAAGGAGCCAATAGCCGAGATTTATTACGCGATGTTTACCGTCGAGTGCGAGAACAAGGCTATATTCTTGGTAATGCTGACGTTACGATCATGGCGCAGGCACCTAAAATGGCGCCGCATATTGAGTCTATGTGTCAGGTGATTGCCCAAGATCTGGAAACAGATATCGGTAATGTGAACGTGAAAGCAACGACGACTGAGCGTTTGGGTTTCACTGGGCGCAAAGAAGGTATTGCAACTGCAGCGGTTGTGGTGCTGATTAAAGAATAACTAGATTACTGGTTGGCTTGAATTGTTTTGGCTGCCAAGTAACGGAAAAAACTATGTCTGATATTTTATCTCCATTGGCTTACTTAAATGGTAAGCCAGTAGCAAAGGGCAAGCTAAAAGTTGAGCCTGAGCATTTTCAAGTCAACGAAAATTTAGGTTTTGACTTCACTGGTAGCGGCGAACACCTTATGGTGCGTATCCGTAAAACGGGTGAAAATACTAGCTTTGTCGCTAACGAATTAGCCAAAGCATGCGGTGTCAAATCTAAAGATGTGAGCTGGGCTGGCCTTAAAGACCGCCATGCCGTCACAGAGCAGTGGCTGAGTGTCCATTTGCCAAAAGGAGACATGCCAGACTTTAGTGCTTTCCTCGCCCAATATCCGAGTATTGAAATACTAGCAACAGACAGACATAACAAGAAGTTGCGCCCGGGTGACTTGGTTGGAAATGAATTTACGCTGACCATCACTGAAGTGAGCGATGTGCAAGATGTAGTGTCACGTTTAGAGTCTGTGGCGAAAACAGGGGTGCCAAACTATTTTGGTAGCCAACGCTTTGGTAATCAAGGTAATAACCTTAACGAAGCTCGTCGTTGGGGGCGAGAGAACGTCCGCACTCGCAACCAGAACAAACGTAGCCTTTATTTGTCTGCTGCACGATCTTGGATCTTCAACTCGATTCTATCAGAGCGTATTGAGAAAGACCTTTTCGCTCAGCCAGTGATGGGAGACATCGTTTTGCAAGGTAATGAGCGAGTGACTATCACTCAGGACAATCTAGCCAGTGTGACGGAGCAATTGAGTTTAGGCCAAGCGAAAATTACTGCCGCAATGGCGGGCGACAATGCTTTACCGACTTTAGAACAAGCTCTTGAGCTTGAGCAGCCGCATTTGGATGCAGAGCCTGATCTTATGGCTTTGATTCGTGGTAATCGCATGCGTCATGAGCGACGTGAGATTTCATTAATGCCTCAAGACCTCACTTGGGAAGTTAATGGTGACCAAGTGACTTTGAAGTTCTCTTTAGATGCAGGCTGTTTTGCGACTGCCATTGTTCGAGAGCTAATTGAAGAGGTCGAAGTGGAGCGTCACTATCAATGAATGATAAGCCACTAAAAATCTTAATTAGTAACGATGATGGTGTTCATGCAGAAGGGATTCATGCCTTAGCCGATTCATTAAGAGATATGGCAGAGGTGACTATCGTTGCGCCTGACCGTAACCGCTCTGGTGCTTCTAACTCATTAACGTTAGAACAGCCCTTACGTGTGACTGAAATTTCACCAAAGATTTTTTCAGTTCAAGGGACACCAACGGACTGTGTCCACTTTGCGCTCAATGAGTTGATGAAAGATGACTTGCCTGATCTGGTACTGGCCGGAATTAACCACGGTGCTAACTTAGGTGATGATGTGCTTTATTCGGGGACTGTCGCAGCAGCAATGGAAGGCCATTTTCTGGGCGTACAAGCGATAGCATTTTCGCTGGTGGGCAAGCATCACTTTGCAACTGCAGCAGCCATTGCGCGCGAGTTAGTCTCTCAGCATGCCGCCAAACCTATTCCAACCAACAGGCTTCTCAACGTTAATATTCCAGATGTTGAGCTTTCTCAGCTCAAAGGAACTCAGGTGACTCGACTGGGTGCGCGCCATCACGCTGAAGCAATGATTAAGCAGAAAGATCCTCGTGGTCATGATATTTATTGGTTAGGTCCTCCTGGTAAAGAGCAAGATGCTGGAGAGGGGACGGATTTCTTTGCGATTGAGCAAGGCCACGTATCAGTAACACCGCTGCAAGTTGACCTGACGGCGCATGAATCTCTGACAAGTATGGATAACTGGTTAAAGGAACAATAAGAATGGTAAACCCACATGCTGACAGATTAATCGACTTTCTTGTCGCGAGTGGCATTCAAGATCAGAAAGTGCTCGATGCTATTTATCGTTTACCGAGAGAGCAATTTGTCTCTCAAGCGATGATGCATCAAGCATACGACAACAATGCATTGCCGATTGGGCAAGGGCAAACCATCTCTCAGCCTTATATCGTCGCCAAGATGACTGAGATATTGGGTCTAACGAGGCAGAGTAAAGTCCTTGAAGTGGGCACAGGCTCTGGCTATCAAACCGCTGTATTAGCCCAACTAGTCGATCATGTATTTTCGATTGAGCGTATTAAAGCGCTGCAATGGGAAGCCAAACGTCGACTGAAACAGCTTGATATCTACAATGTTTCGACCAAGCATGGTGACGGATGGCAAGGATGGGCAGCAAAAGCCCCATTCGATGCGATTATTGTTACCGCAGCAGCAGAATCAGTACCCGCGGCATTACTTGCTCAGTTAGCTGAGGGCGGCGTTATGGTGATTCCTGTCGGGAACGAAGAACAGCAATTGTTGAAGATTACCCGTAACGGTGACGATTATCTCTCCGAAGTGATAGAGATGGTGCGGTTTGTTCCTTTGGTTGCAGGTGATCTGGCATAAAGATGAAGCAGCAGTCTTACTTTCTTCTGGTATTAGCCTTGTGCAGCGTATTGATTGGATGCGCGGCGCATACTCCTGCGCCAGTGACCGGATTGAAAAAAGACTACAGCTCAGTATCAAGAGGTAGCTATCGAGGTAGTTACTACCAAGTTGAAAAAGGCGATACGCTGTATTTTATAGCCTATGTCACAGACAAGGATGTAAAAGAAATCATTAGTTACAATGGTTTGAAAGCCCCTTATACCATCTATCCAGGACAAAAGTTAAAGCTATGGCAGCCCGCTTATACCGCACCAGCGTACGGTGGTACTGGGGCGGGCGCTGTTTTCGCTGCGGCAAGCACGCCATCTACCCCAAGCAATAAGTCAAGTTCGAGCAAAAACTCGAATCAAAAGGTTAACTCAACTCAAGCTCAGAAAGATCACAAAACGGCGAAAAAAGATCCTCCAAAGAAGGTTGATCAATCGAAATCAAAGGAGTATGTTGGTTCTACAGGTAAACAAAATGTTAACAAAACTGTTAGCAAACCAGCTACCAACAACAATAAAATTTCCAAGTGGTTATGGCCAACAAAAGGGAGAGTAATCAAAAACTTTTCTGCTGGAGATCAAGGGAATAAAGGTATTGATATCGCAGGACAGCGGGGTCAATCCATCGTATCAACAGCAGGTGGCACCGTCGTTTATTCAGGCAATGCGCTACGTGGTTACGGTAATCTCGTGATTATAAAACATAACGACAATTACCTCAGTGCATATGCACATAATGATCGGTTGCTAGTACACGAAGGACAAAGTGTAAAAGCAGGCCAAAAGATTGCAACAATGGGCAGCTCAGGAACAAGCAGCGTTCGTTTGCACTTTGAAATTCGCTATCAAGGTAAGTCAGTAAATCCAAAACGCTACTTACCGTAAATTTACTGTTAGGTAAAATAGCGACATTAGACGTAGTAATGTCTTGCTAGCTCGCCAGGGGGAGGCGCTATGAGTATCAGCAATACAGCAACGAAAGTCGAAGAATTCGAAATCGGTCAAGAAACAACGGAAACGTTTCAAGCCGTAGAATCCGCAAAACCCGCACAAGAAACCAAAGAAGAGTTTGATGCATCGACCAAAAGTCTTGATGCCACCCAGCTTTACTTAGGTGAAATTGGCTTTTCTCCACTACTTACCGCTGAAGAAGAAGTTCTGTATGCGCGCCGTGCCCTGCGAGGTGACGAAGCTGCGCGTAAACGAATGATCGAAAGTAACCTTCGCTTAGTAGTGAAAATCTCACGTCGATACAGCAACCGTGGCCTAGCGCTTCTTGATCTTATTGAAGAAGGGAATCTAGGATTGATCCGTGCGGTTGAAAAGTTCGACCCAGAGCGTGGTTTCAGATTCTCTACCTACGCAACATGGTGGATTCGCCAAACCATTGAACGTGCATTAATGAATCAAACTCGCACGATTCGATTACCTATTCACGTCGTCAAAGAGCTTAATATTTACCTGCGTACCGCTCGTGAGCTTTCACAAAAACTTGACCATGAGCCTACTGCAGAAGAGATTGCGACTCAGCTAGATAAGCCAGTTGATGATGTGAGTAAAATGCTCCGCCTTAATGAACGCATCAGTTCTGTTGATACACCCATTGGTGGTGATGGTGAAAAGGCTCTGCTGGATATCATTCCAGATATTAATAACTCAGACCCTGAAGTCTCAACTCAAGATGACGACATCAAAAACTCTCTAATCCATTGGTTAGATGAGCTTAATCCAAAGCAAAAAGAAGTCTTAGCGCGTCGCTTTGGCCTACTTGGCTACGAGCCATCAACTCTTGAAGAGGTCGGTCGCGAGATTAATCTTACTCGTGAACGTGTTCGTCAGATACAGGTAGAAGGTTTACGTCGCCTACGAGAGATATTGATCAAGCAGGGACTAAATATGGAAAACCTATTTAGTGTCACTGAAGATTAATCTTCAAACTGATAGCAAAAAGCCTTGGAATTCCAAGGCTTTTTTGATCTTCTAGCTTTTGTACTTGCTACTGAGTTTTGAGAACAGGAAATACTTTGACTAGCTTGATGCGGTTCTCTTCAAGCTCAACGATCTCCATTGGATGACCAGAGACTTGCACACTGAGGTGGCTTTCCGGGATATCTTCCAAGTGTTCGAGAATCAATCCGTTCAGCGTTCTTGGCCCATCAGTAGGTAACGTCCACTTGAGTCCTTTGTTGATGTCTCGAATATTGGCGCTGCCCTCGATAAGGAAGCTACCATCACCTTGTGGGGTAATTTCATCAGATAAACTTGGTGCAATAGAAGTGGTAAACTCACCTACGATCTCTTCCAAGATATCTTCTAAAGTAATCAGGCCGATAATATCGCCGTACTCATCAACGATTAAACCAATGCGCTCTTTGTTGCGCTGAAACTTAAGTAGTTGCACGTTGAGTGGGGTGCTTTCCGGAATGAAGTAAACTTCATCGGCAGCACGAAGCAAGGTTTCCTTAGTAAACTCATTTTTCTCTAGCATTAAACGGTATGACTCGCGCAAACGCAGCATACCAACCACTTCATCAATTTGATCGCGGTATAAGACAACGCGGCCATGCGGAGAGTGAGTTAACTGACGTACGATAGATTTCCAGTCGTCATTGATATCAATACCTGTAATCTCATTACGTGGCACCATGATGTCATTTACCGTTACATGCTCTAAGTCGAGAATCGAGATCAACATATCTTGGTGGCGACGTGGAATCAGACTTCCTGCTTCATTGACGACAGTACGCAATTCTTCAGAGCTTAAGTGGTCGTCACCACCATGATCGGCTTTGATGCCGAGAAGGCGGATGAAACCGTTGGTGATAAAGTTAACCAAGATAACCAGCGGAGAAAGCACCTTCATCAAGATAGTCAGTACAACGCTGCTCGCGTATGACACTCTCTCAGGATAGAGGGCTGCAAGGGTTTTTGGCGTGACTTCGGCGAAGACCAGAATGACTAAGGTGAGCGTACCAGTTGCAATGGCGACACCTAAGTTACCAAACAATCGCATACCCAGAATGGTGGCGATTGCAGAAGCAAGAATATTGACAAGGTTGTTGCCGATGAGGATCAAACCTATCAAACGATCGGGGCGATCGAGCAGCTTTTCAACACGTTTAGCACCTTTGTGGCCTGTGTTGGCTAGGTGCTTGAGGCGGTATCGGTTCAGAGACATCATCCCTGTCTCGGAGCCTGAAAAATATCCTGAAATAACAATAAGACACGCGAGTAGCGCAAATAAGATACCCGTTGATATGTCGTCCAAAGCTTATCTTTTCCTTGTTATGTTTGGTTAATTTATGACCTAATTCTTAGGTTAAGTCAATTTTCCAAAAGAGAACTGAATATTGTAAAAGAAAGGTGCATTCGATGCACCTTTGTTGATACTAGTTAGCTAGCGAAGAATGATTTCTCGTACAAATCGGCTGCCAAAATAAGCTAGGGTCAGCAACGTGGCACCCGCAACGGCAAACCAAGTCACCTTCCTGCCGCGCCAGCCTTTCTGGTAGTGTCCCCAAAGCAGCACTGAATAGACAACCCACGCAATAAACGAAAGGATGCCTTTGTGCGCTTTGCCTTGAGCAAACATATCTTGGACAAAGATAAAGCCAGTCAGCAGTGTCCCTGTCAGTAGTAGATTACCAATTAAGATGATATTGAATAGCTGACGTTCAACCATTAATAGAGGTGGTAAGTTGGGGTTGATCGCTAAGGCTTTCTTGGTCTTGAGCTTATGGTCAAGCCATGCCAACTGTAAGGCGTACAAAGCACCAATGGTTAAAGTCGAGTAAGAGAACAGTGCCAAGGAGATATGAATCAGCAGCTTAGGGTCTTGCTCTAGATGAGTAATAAAAGTGCTTGGCAAAAATGCAGCCGCGACAAGATTCATTGCGGAAAAGCTGTACACCACTGGCAGCAAAAACCAGAGGCGAGTTTTTAACATCGCGCCACTCATGACTAAAGAGATAATAAAGCCGATTAATGAAGCGACATTCAGAATACTGAGGTTTTGCCCGGAGCTGCCTAAAATAAGATCGCTTAGCAACCACGCATGAAAAGCCAGCGCTAGAATGGCACTAACGAAGACTGTTTTTACGCGGATCCCTGTTTGATGTACAAGTCCCGGAACGATGGTTGCAATCGCTAATAGATAAAGTATGGCTGCAACAACGGCGATTAGGTTATCCATTATTCTCTAGAGCTGGTGAATTTTTAACAAATTATACCTTGCATCAACGGCTTGAGCTATGACTTATCTCGCTCATTTGCGTGACTTGAGATATCAAAAGTTATCTAGGCAGTGTCAAGCATGGGTTGGCTAAGGTATACTCATAGTAATTTTTCGCCAATATTGACGGGCGAGCCTCCTTGCACACCGTCTGGGTAAAGAGACTAAGATGTTTGAGAATTTAACGGATCGCTTATCCAAAACGCTGAAAAACATCAGCGGTAAAGGTCGTCTGACCGAAGACAATATTAAAGAGACGTTGCGTGAAGTGCGTATGGCGCTTCTTGAAGCTGACGTTGCTCTTCCGGTTGTACGTGAATTTATTAAGCGTATTAAAGAGAGCGCCGTTGGGGTAGAGGTTTCGAAATCTCTAACACCAGGCCAAGAGTTCATTAAGATCGTTCAAGCTGAGCTTGAAGCGGTGATGGGTGAGTCTAATGAAGCGCTTAACCTAGCGGCTCAGCCACCTGCTGTTGTATTAATGGCTGGTCTGCAGGGTGCAGGTAAAACGACTTCTGTTGGTAAGCTTTCAAAGCTATTAAAAGAGCGCGATAAGAAGAAAGTACTGGTTGTATCTGCCGACGTTTACCGTCCTGCGGCGATCAAACAGCTAGAAACACTGGCTTCAGATGTGGGTGTTGATTTCTTCCCATCTTCAGCTGATCAAAAGCCGATTGATATCGCTAATGCTGCCATCGACCACGCGAAGAAGAAATTCTACGACGTACTTCTTGTCGATACGGCGGGTCGCTTAGCGGTTGATGAGCAGATGATGGCTGAGATTCAAGAGCTGCATACTGCGATTAACCCTGTTGAGACTCTGTTTGTTGTCGATGCGATGACAGGTCAAGATGCGGCGAACACGGCCAAAGCTTTTGGTGATACGCTGCCTCTAACGGGTGTGGTTTTGACCAAAGTAGATGGTGATGCACGTGGTGGTGCAGCGCTGTCTGTTCGTCATATCACGGGCAAACCAATCAAATTCCTCGGTGTTGGTGAGAAAACCGACGCACTAGAACCGTTCCATCCGGATCGTGTCGCATCTCGTATTCTTGGTATGGGTGACGTACTGTCGCTTATCGAAGATCTGCAACGTAATGTTGACCAAGATAAAGCCGAGAAGCTGGCTAAGAAGTTTAAAGAGAAGAAAGGCTTTGACCTTGAAGACTTCCGTGAACAGCTTGGTCAGATGCAAAACATGGGCGGCATGATGGGGATGATGGACAAACTACCAGGCATGAGCAATTTACCGGACAACGTGAAAGACAAAGTTGACGATAAGATGTTCAAGCAGATGGAAGCGATCATCAACTCGATGACGATGAAAGAGCGTCAGCGCCCTGAGCTCATTAAAGGCTCACGTAAGAAACGTATTGCCGCAGGTTCTGGTACCCAAGTACAAGACGTTAATCGCCTGCTTAAACAGTTCACTCAGATGCAGAAGATGATGAAGAAAATGCAGAAAGGTGGCATGAAAGGCATGATGCGCAACATGCAAGGCATGATGGGTGGTATGGGCGGAATGGGAGGCGGTGGCTTCAATCCATTTGGACGCTAATTTCACCCAGCAACAAAAAATTCAAGGTGTTAGCTAAGTCACAAACTTAAATCTCATTTTATGGTGGTGAAAAAGTAGCTAAATGCCTTGCATTGCTCCGGAATAAGAGTAAAATTCCGGAGCTTTATTTTGGCACGAGCCCCAAACTGTTTAGCGATAAATGGTTTCTGGGGTTAATTTTATTTTTGAGAAAGCAAAGAGGACGACATGGTAACCATTCGTTTGGCACGTCACGGCGCTAAGAAGCGTCCATTTTATCAAATCGTAGTAGCGGACAGCCGCAATGCAGCAACTGGCCGTTTCATCGAGAAAGTTGGTTTCTTTAACCCAACTGCTCAAGGTCAAGAAGAAGGTCTACGTCTAGACCTAGATCGCGTTAACCACTGGGTTGGTCAAGGCGCATCTGTATCTGACCGCGTAGCTAAGCTAGTTAAAGACGCTCAAAAAGCGGCTTAATTCTTATTTTAAGAAGTAGAAATTAGCTTATGTCGATGAAAGGTAAAGAAACAATGAGCGATGACAAGATTGTTGTAGGCAAGTTTGGTGCTACTTATGGCATTCGCGGTTGGCTCAAGGTTTTTTCCTACACAGACAATACTGAAAGCATATTTGATTACGCACCTTGGTTTATTAAGCAAGGTGAAAAGTGGGTCGAGTACAAAGTAGAAAGCTGGAAGCGCCATAACAAAGGTTTGGTGGTAAAGCTGGAAGGTCTTGATGTGCGCGAAGAAGCGCAGCTCATGACTAACTTTGAAATCTCAATTGACCCTGCGGTATTACCAGAATTGCCATCAGACGAGTTCTATTGGCGTGATTTGATTGGTATGCAGGTAGTAACCGATAAAGGTTACGATCTAGGTGTCGTTTCCGACATGCTGGAAACTGGATCCAACGATGTTCTCGTAATTAAAGCAAATCTAAAAGATGCTTTCGGACAAAAGGAACGATTAATTCCGTTCCTTGAAGAGCAAGTGATCAAAAACATTGATCGTGAAGCTCAACGGATCGAAGTTGACTGGGATCCTGGATTCTAAACTCCAAATTACCAGAGCGAGATAAACATGTGGGTTGGCGTAATTAGCCTATTTCCTGAAATGTTCCGTTCTGTTACTGATTTTGGAGTAACAGGTCAAGCGGTTAAAAAAGGTCTTTTGTCGATTGAGACTTGGAATCCTCGTGATTTCACGCACGACAAACATCGCACTGTTGATGATAGACCTTACGGTGGCGGCCCTGGCATGCTTATGATGGTTCAGCCTTTGCGCGATGCTATCCACGCAGCCAAACAAGCGTCACCGGGTAAGACGAAAGTCATCTACCTTTCTCCTCAAGGTCGAAAACTTGACCAACAAGGGGTAGAGGAACTGGCAACAAACGAGAACTTGCTTCTTATTTGTGGCCGTTACGAAGGGGTAGATGAGCGTATCATCCAATCTGAAGTTGACGAAGAATGGTCAATTGGGGATTTTGTGATGACGGGTGGTGAGATACCAGCCATGACGTTGATTGATTCAGTGTCTCGGTTTGTTCCGGGTGTACTAGGAGATTTCGCGTCAGCAGAAGAAGACTCTTTTGCTAATGGCTTGCTAGATTGCCCTCACTATACGCGCCCTGAGGTGTTAGACGATAAAGAAGTACCTGCGGTACTAAAGTCTGGTAACCATAAGGACATTCGTCGCTGGCGACTAAAACAGTCGTTAGGCCGTACTTGGCTAAGAAGACCAGAGCTCCTGGAAAACCTAGCTCTGACTGACGAACAGGAACAATTACTGGCCGAGTTCATTAAAGAGACCCGAGCTAAGTAACCTATTAAATTTAGTATCAGTTTATTCTAGGAATATTGAAAATGAGTAACATCATCAAGGCTCTTGAAGAAGAGCAAATGAAAAAAGACCTACCTAACTTCGCACCTGGTGACACAGTTGTTGTTCAAGTTAAGGTAAAAGAAGGTGACCGTGAGCGTCTACAGGCTTTCGAAGGCGTTGTAATCGCAATCCGTAACCGTGGTCTACACTCTGCATTCACTGTACGTAAGATTTCTAACGGTGAAGGTGTAGAGCGTACGTTCCAAACTCACTCTCCAATGGTTGATAGCATTGAAGTTAAACGCCGCGGTGCAGTACGTCGTGCCAAGCTGTACTACCTACGTGAGCGTTCTGGTAAGTCTGCTCGTATTAAAGAGAAACTTGCTAAGAAGTAATGCTATAACTAGCGTTCTCATAGTATTAGCGGAGACCAATTGGTCTCCGCTTTTTTGTTTGGAACGGACTACGTCCTGCGAGATTCGAGAACGGACTTCGTCCTATGGAACGCTTCGCTTTTGGAAAGCGGGATCGGGCTTCGCCCTTCGGGAGGTACAAATGCTAGTGGTTTTTCGTTAGGTATTGACGGTACCTGTACCTAACTAAAGATAATTATCCAGTTATCCAGTTATCCAGTTATCCAGTTATCCAGTTATCCAGTTATCCAGTTATCCAGTTATCCAGTTATCCAGTTATCCAGTTATCCAGTTATCCAAAAAAGCCGATGCTCTCACATCAGCTTCTCTTTACTCTCACATCTCAAAGCGTAGCGCTCTCGCTTCTCGAATCTTTTCAGTACTGATCTTCCGACCAGCCGTCAGCATCTGACATATCTGGTGCGCCGGGGATCGTGTTCTCTTCGTCAGCCCATTCGCCGAAATCAATCATCTGACACTGCTTACTGCAAAACGGGCGGAAAGGGCTCTGCTCGCCCCATGTAACATCTTGGCCGCATTGAGGGCATGGAACGATGGTAATCTTAGACATGGTGTTTCTCTGAACTTAAACAAAGGGGTGGGCTTAGTATAGCTTGAATATGGAATCTGTTGTTAGCTACACACAGCGAGTTTGAACTCAACGTTAGCAACCGATGCTTGACCCGATTCAAACTCAATGAACTTTATCGCGAAGCGATTCTTATGCCCTGAAATCATAGGGTAGACGCCAAAGTGCATCGGGATTTCCAAGCGGAGAATGTTGGCTTCATCGGCGTCACTTTGATAGAAACCTGAATTGGCCTGAATGGCGCGGAAGTGACCCGTTTCTCGCGTGAGTTTAAGCCAAAGCTTGAGGGCTTCAGCGAGTGGTCTTAGGGTTGAAAGCCACTGAGATGCATCGGCTTTCTTGTTTTCAAGTGGTAGATGTAGCCAGTGATGAAGTGCTGGTAGGTCAAAGCAACATGAACCTCCTGGGAGATTGAAACGTTGTCTAATTGCACTTAGGAAGCGGTCTTCCTTAAGACTTTGCCCGAAACGCTCAGCACCCATTAGGTCACTGTGTACCGCGTCGACTTCATTTAAGATATTTTTCAGCATATCTTGGTCAACGCCCTCGA
This sequence comes from Vibrio sp. SCP2, assembly GCF_059295395.1. Classification (NCBI taxonomy): domain Bacteria; kingdom Pseudomonadati; phylum Pseudomonadota; class Gammaproteobacteria; order Vibrionales; family Vibrionaceae; genus Vibrio; species Vibrio sp. SCP2. The sequence continues at coordinate 119,799 of NZ_JCAFVV010000005.1, forward strand.
CATTGAGCCAAGAGCGGTATGTTAATCTTTGCTTTTCGATGTCTTTGGCTAGCTCGCTCTTGAGTTGAATTTGCTCGAAGATCTCAAGCAGATCAAACAAAGAACGATAGAAAATCAGGTGCTGCATATCATCACTAAACTGAGCCGCTACATCCAGTTGATTAAGCAAAGCTTCAACACGGAGGTAGATGCGAGTTTTTTCGTTTAGTGGATGTTCAAAATAATGCGTGGTCATCAATATGCAGCTCTGTATTCTTCAACCTTTATTCTCACCGATTTTCCCTACTGATTTCTAGGAACTTTTTATGTAATTCTGTGATTTGAGGCAAAAGTTTTTGGTTTTCTGTATTATTTTTAATCACATAATCCGCGATAGCTAATCTCTGCTCTCGCGTTGCTTGCGAAGAGAGAATCGCTTTCGCTTGAACGGCATCAACTTGGTCTCGCTCAACGGTGCGCTGAATTTGCGTTTGCTCATCTACATCGACCACGAGCACCTTATCTGCAAGTGCCTGCAGGTTGTTCTCCACCATTAGAGGGATGACCAGTAAGGCATACTCTGATTGTACTTCGGCAAGTTCAGAGAGCATTTGGGCTCTAATCATAGGGTGGAGTAGATTGTTCAGCCACTCCTTTTGGCTCGGTTCGCTAAAGATGATTTCTCTCAGTTTTGCTCGGTTTAATGTCCCATCTTGCTGAATAACGCTTTGACCAAAGTGTTGTTCAATGGCTTGCAAGCCTTGGCTTTTGGGTTCAACCACTTGCCTAGCAACAATGTCAGCATCCACAATCTCAATGCCAAACTCTTGCTGGAATAGGTCTGCAACCGTTGTTTTACCACTGGCAATGCCACCAGTAATACCAATAACTAGTGCCATATTAGATTCCTAAAAAGTTGCTTAAATACCAATTGAGAATGTCATTTCCCCACATCATGCTCAACCAGCCTGCAATAGCTAAATAAGGGCCAAATGGGAAGGCTTTGTCGATTCCTTGGCTTTTCAATTTGAGCTGAATGAGGCCAAAAACTAAGCCAACTAAAGAAGAGAGCAAAATTATCATCGGCAAATATTGCCAACCAAGCCAAGCGCCCAAGGCGGCAAGCAGTTTAAAGTCTCCGTAACCCATTCCTTCTTTGCCTGTGGCTAGCTTAAACAGCCAGTAAACTGACCATAAAGCAAGATAGCCAGCCATTGCACCGATCACCGCGTCTTGTAGAGATACTGGGCTAATCCCAAACAGTGCGAGCGCAATTCCCGCCCAGGTTAGAGGAAGAGTGAGTTGATCTGGCAGCAGCATGGTATCGAGATCAATAAAGGTCGCCGCGATAAGAGTAAAGGTGAAAAACAGCAAGGCAATCGAGAAGTAGCTCAATGCAAACTGATTAGCGATAACAAAACATAGACCTGCTGACAAGATCTCAATCAGAGGGTAGCGCATGCTTATTTTATTATCGCATTGACGACATTTCCCTTTCAGTATCAGCCAACTAACAACAGGAATGTTGTCCATCATGCGGATTGGAGTATCACATTTGGGGCAAGTTGAATTTGGAACGCTGAGGTTGTAAGTCCCTTCTGGGGGCGATATTTGGTATTCAGGAAAGCTTTCCGCACATTCGGCTCGCCATTCACGTTCCATGATGATCGGCAGGCGATGAATAACCACGTTTAAAAAGCTGCCTACGATAAGACCAAACAATGTTGCTAGTGTAGGAAAAAGCCAATGGTAATAGTCAAAAACGTCCATAAAGTAGGTACAGCTCTTTAAGTAAAAGCATTCAGTTCAATTAGATAAGCCTTGTATCTTATCCTAAGACACTCATCAAATTAAAGATAGGTAAATACATTGCGACAATCAGCCCACCGACAACAATACCTAGAAAGATGATTATCGCGGGCTCTATGATCTTGCCAAGATTATCAACAGTATTATCGATCTCAAACTCATACACATCGGCAATTTTGTGTAGCATTTCCCCGAGCCGTCCTGACTCTTCACCTATCATTATCATCTGCAAAACCATTTCGGGAAAACAGCCAGCGTTGCGCAGTGAAAGATACAGCGGCATACCTGCAGTGACATCGAGCAAAGCCGTTTTGATTGCTTGATGATAATGCTGGTTACGAACCGTTTTAGCGGAGGCTCTTATACCTTCTAAAATTGGGATTCCGGCATTAAAGCTAGTGGCAAGTGTTCGGCTAAATTTAGCAATTGCCGCTTTAGTTAAAATGTTGCCGAGAAGCGGGATCTTGAGTAGGGCACGACTAAACAGTAGTTGAAGTCGGTATGATTTTGTTAAACCGAGCTTAATGACCCCTAACATCAGCATCAATCCAAGTAAGCTAGGTCCCGAATAGGTTTGTAGCCAAGCGGATAAGGCCAGCACTTGTTGGGTAAGCCAAGGTAACTCAGCACCAAAGCCTGCAAACATTGCTTCAAATTGAGGTATCACCATTGTTAGCATTAGATACGTCACAGCGAAAGCCGTGGTCATCACCATAGTGGGATAGATGAGCGCTTTGGTTACCTTGGCGTTAAGTCGTTGCGATTTTTCCCGATAGTCAGCAATACGTTGGAGTACTTCCGCTAAGTTGCCAGACTGCTCTCCAGTGGCAACGAGGTCGGTATAAAGGCTATCGAATAGTGGGCTAGCGGTGCCTAAGCTCTGAGATAGCGGGTTTCCTGATTCTACCTCCTTGCTTATGTAGCTTAAGACCGATTTCATCTCAGCTTTGGGGTGGTTAAGAGTAATAAGCTTCAATGCTTGAATCAGTGGTACTCCAGTCGCGAGCATAGTACTCAGCTGCCTCGTGAGTAGAGTGATGTCTTTCTTTTTGACTCTTTGTGTTAGGCGAGTAACGAGAGACAGTGACTTTCTTCTTAGAGATTTAACACGAATTGATTGTTCACTCAGCTTATCTTTTACTTCGTTATCACTTAAGGCGAGCGTAGAGCCAGAGACGAGCTTTCCTCTTTGGTTAACCCCCTTCCAGCGATACTGTTTGAGCTGATGAGATGCTGCTTTCATTTCAGATTACCTACAAATAAAGAACACGTTGTAACTCTTGGTAACTGGTGATTCCTGCGAGTAGTTTCTCTGTTCCAGACTCTTTAAGCGTCTGCATTCCTTGCTTTATCGCGGCCTTTTCGATGGCTTTAGCATCTGCCTCTTGATTGATGACTTGCACTAACTTGTCGTCTATCTGCATCACTTCATAGATTCCAGTTCGCCCAAAATAGCCTTGATTGCATTCACTGCACCCTTGCTCATTAGCCGCAAAAACCACGGTGTTGTTTGCTAACTGCAGTTGTTGGCAGTGCGCCTCGGGCAAGGTTTGCGACTGCTTACAATGGTTACACAGCTTTCGTGCCAAACGTTGGGCAATGATTAAGCTCAGTGATGAGGAGAGATTAAATGGGGAGATGCCCATATGTTGCAAGCGAACGACGCTTTCGGCAGCCGAGTTCGTATGCAAAGTTGATAGCACTAGGTGACCTGTTTGTGCTGCTTTGACTGCGATTTCAGCCGTTTCAAGGTCGCGTATCTCACCGACCATGACAATATCAGGGTCTTGGCGTAAAAAGGCGCGCAACGCTTGGGCGAAGTCTAATCCAATTTTTGGGTTGATTTGAACTTGATTAACGCCCGCTAAATTAATTTCCACCGGGTCTTCTGCGGTTGCAATGTTCACTTGTGGGGTATTGAGCATGTTTAGCCCCGCATAAAGTGAGACTGTCTTACCGCTGCCTGTTGGTCCTGTCATCAAAATCATGCCTTGGGGCTTGCTCAAAGCCTTTTGATACAAAGCTTGTTGGTGTTGGTTGTACCCTAGTGATTGAATGTTTAACTCGGCACTGCTGCTATCGAGAAGGCGTAGCACGATCTTCTCGCCCCACAAGGTTGGTAGGGTTGAAATTCGAATATCGACAGCGGTACTTGCACTGAGTTGAAGCTTGATGCGCCCATCTTGAGGTAAGCGGCGCTCGGCAATATCGAGTTTGGCGATGATCTTTAGCCTTGCGGATAACCGACGGCTTAATGTATGGCTAGGTTGTTGAGTCTCAATCAAAATACCATCACAACGAAATCGCACACGATAAGAGGCTTCATACGGTTCAAAGTGAATGTCAGACGCTTTTTTCCTAACCGCATCCAATAAGATTTGATTGATATAACGACTGACTGGGGAGTGATCACTACTCAGGTCTTCGACTGGGCGAATTTCATCATTAGAGAGCTCGACTAAGCTGACGAGCTCTTGTTCGCTCAGCTCTTTTGCATGACTCGCTTCTTCACCACAGATAGCGCTGCCATACAAGCGACGTACCGCGCCATTGAGTTGCTTTACGTCAGCTAAAACTAACTCAATCTGCTTTCCGGTCGCAAAGCGAAACTCTTCTTCGATTGCGATATTGGTTGGGTCTGTAACGGCGATAAGCAGTTGGTGTTCACTCTGCCTAATAGGTACTGCTCGGGAGCGGGTGATCAATTCGCGCAGGCCTAGATTGTGGCATACCGCTTGATAATCGTAATTAGCAAAGTCGATGATGGGTAAGGCAAAAATTCGCGAGAGTTGTGAGGCTAGCTCTGCTTGGGTGAGCCAACCTCGCTCTATTATCGCTTCGGCTACAGTAAGATTTGTGCCCTTAACCATTTCCACCAACTGAGCTTCTTGAACAGGGTCAAGGAGCTCAGCTTGGCGCAAAATAGAGGGTAGGTTGGTTAGCATATTGCTTATGAGCATCCATCTAGAGAAGGAACTGCTCCCGCTTTTGCGCAAGACCAACCGGTACTCGGATCTCGAGAATAGGTAATGGTGTCACTGCTTCCCATTGAGCTGTCGGAATCGAATGTGAACTTTAATGTTGGAACAGCTGCTGAACCTGTTCCAGTTATTGCTGAGGCAATGGTTCCTAAATTATTAGCGCCGCTATCGATGCCTAAATTAGATAAAGCTGCGGCCGATGCGGTGCCGTTTTCTTGATAGAAAACTTCAGCTGGCGTAATCAGGCTTTTTAACGTCGCTAGCGCTGAAGCCGCCTCAGATTTCCTAACATAGTCTTGATAAGCTGGTATTGATATTGACGCAAGCACGCCAATAATTGCTACCACAATCATCAACTCAATTAAGGTAAAGCCTTTGGTTTTGCGGCTTTGTAAACTTTGCATATTTCTCTCCATAGATAAAAGACGATTTGTCCGGAGAGAGTATTGAATGGGCTGCTAAGCAGAAATGTTGGTACAGGTTGTTTCCGAGTAAGTTAGGAAAAAATAGTCCTTAGTTTCATATCAAGTACAATTTGATCCGAGCTAGGGCATGAGTTTAGGTGGGTAAGCTTAGGACGAATACAAAAATAGAGGCTCGAAGCCTCTATTTTCTTGAGTAGTACGTTGTTTTTTCTGCTGATAGTTACTTAAAGCGCATGGATAAATCCATCGCTTTTAGGTGTTTAGTCAGTGCACCAACCGAGATATAGTCAACGCCAGTTTCAGCGTACTCTCGGATAGTCTCTAGCGTCACATTACCTGAGTTTTCTAGCGCAGCGCGACCCGCGTTAATTTTTACTGCTTCACGCATCATATCGGTGGTGAAGTTATCAAGCATGATGATATCAGCACCTGCTTCAATCGCTTCTTGCAGTTCTTCAAGGCTCTCTGTTTCAACCTCAACCGGCTTGCCTGGGTTGAGTTCTTTGGCCGTTTTAATGGTTTGAGAAATACCACCGTTAGCAATAATGTGGTTCTCTTTGATTAGGTAAGCGTCAAACACACCGATACGATGGTTAAAGCCACCGCCACAGGCAACAGCGTACTTTAATGCACTACGTAGACCAGGAATAGTTTTGCGGGTATCAAGCAGGCGACAACCTGTGCCTTCTATTTTCTCTGCATATTCAGCCACGGCCGTCGCACAGCCAGAAAGAGTCTGGATAAAGTTCATCGCATTGCGCTCACCAGTAAGAAGAGCACGAGAAGGGCCTGAAAGCGTACACAGCACTTGGTTAGGTGCTACTTTATCGCCATCTTCTACATTCCAATCAATCTTTACTTCGCCGCCTAGCTGTTTAAATACTTCGTCAGCCCAAGCTTTGCCGCAAAAAACACCATGTTCACGAGTGATAATGGTTGCCTCGTTGTGTGCATCTGCTGGGATTAGACTTGCGGTAATATCTGCGGCAGGGTCTAGAGTACCCCCCAGATCTTCCTTGATGGTATCCGCGACAGCGCGGGAGATCTCTAAAGGAAGTTGCTGTTTCAAATATTCGAGACGTTCTTGGCTATTGTGTGTGTGTTTCATCGCAAATCTAATACGCAGTTGGACAAGAGGTGGGCATGATACGCTGACTGAGTGTGAAATTCAGCCATTAATCTCGCATTTCATCGCCAAAGGGATAAAATCAGAGAGTTAGTCATGATAATGAGCCGCTTATGATCGATGAAAATGGTTGGTACAACAAAGCTAGACATGTACCTTCACCTTTTTTTGACCACAGAACAGACACTACCGACATTTCTCTTTTGGTTGTGCATAACATCAGCTTACCGCCGGGTCAGTTTGGTGGTCCGTATATTGAACAGTTTTTTACTGGTCAACTAGACCCGAATGAACATCCGTTCTTTGAAGTGATCCATAATATGGGTGTTTCGGCTCATTGCTTGATCAGACGTGATGGGGAAGTGGTTCAGTTTGTACCGTTTACTGCCAGAGCATGGCACGCAGGTGTTTCGAGCTTTGCCAGGCGAGATAAGTGCAATGACTACTCGATCGGCATTGAGTTAGAGGGCAGTGACTACGTTGCCTACACAGATGAGCAATACCAAGCGTTAACGGAGCTCACCAAGCAGATTCAAGTCAGCTACCCGAAAATCACCTTACCGCGCATTACTGGCCACCAATACATTGCGCCACTACGTAAAACCGATCCGGGTTTGGTATTTGATTGGGGGAGATTTAGGGGCGGGTTGCGCCCTTAGAAATAGGAACGGACTTCGTCCTGCTGGAACGAGCTCCGCTCTATGGTTCGCTTTGCTGCGGGAAAGCTAGAGTTGAGACCTTAAGCAAAGTGGATCAACTTTAGTTATCCAGTTATCCAGTTATCCAGTTATCCAGTTATCCAGTTATCCAGTTATCCGTAGGGCGAAGCCCGTTCCCGCATCCCGATTCCCGCTTTTACAGTGTCTCTTGATACTCAACCAAAATCTGCTCAACCCAAGTGGCGATACGTTCATCGCTCAGTTCATATTGGGAATCTTCATCAAGTGCTAAGCCGACAAATTGACTGCCATCTTCGGTTAGGGCTTTTGAGGCTTCAAACTCGTAGTTCTCGTCGTTAGGCCAGTAACCAACAAAGTTAGCTCCGGTCTTTTTCAGCTCGTGGTGCAAGAGTCCCATAGCATCCAGATACCACTCGCCATAGCCTTCTTGATCGCCTAAGCCGAATAGTGCGACGGTTTTGCCATTTAGCGATACGCCATCGATTTGATCCCATAACTCATTCCAGTCTTCTTGGATCTCACCAAAATCCCAGGTTGAAATGCCGATAATCAGAAAATCATAATCTTCCATCAAAGAGAGTGGTGACTCTTTAACGTTGTGAATATCAACAAGGTCTTCACCAATGATAGCGCGGATTTTCTCTGCCGCCATTTCGGTGTAACAAGTCGTTGAGCCGTAAAATAGACCGATTTTCATAGCATTGTTTTATATTTTGAGAATTGATGGTGAATTCTAACCACAAAATGGCGAGCTTTGCAGCGAATATCCACTTTCACTAGCAATTTTTATAGCTTTATTGTTTTGAGGCACTTACATTTGAGCGCAGAAAAAATTTTTGAGGTTTGCCGTGTCACAACAAATGTCGCCTGACCAAGGGCTAGTGGAACAGTTTTTAGATGCGATGTGGATGGAGCGGGGCTTATCTGAAAACACCCTTGCCTCATACCGAAATGATCTCTCAAAGCTAATCCAGTGGATGACAGCCAATAATTATCGTCTCGACTTTATCAGTTTGTCTGGGCTGCAAGACTACCAGACGTGGTTGGTTGATGAAGGGTATAAGCAAACTTCACGAGCAAGAATGTTGTCCGCAATTCGACGTCTGTTTCAGTATTTGCATCGTGAGAAAGTTCGCAGTGATGATCCGAGTGCGCTACTGGTAAGTCCAAAACTGCCCAAACGCCTGCCTAAAGATCTGACTGAAGAGCAAGTGGATGCGTTGCTTGATGCACCAGATCCGAATGATCCGATGGAGCTGCGCGATAAAGCCATGCTTGAATTGCTATATGCGACCGGGTTGCGTGTCACTGAGTTAGTCAGCCTGACAATGGAAAACGTCAGCTTGCGTCAAGGCGTTGTTCGGGTAACGGGTAAAGGTGGTAAGGAGCGTTTGGTGCCGATGGGAGAAAATGCCGTTGAATGGATTGAAACTTTTATCCACCAAGGCAGGTCTGAATTACTTGGAGAGACAACCTCTGACGTGGTGTTTCCAAGTAAACGCGCGCGACAAATGACTCGCCAGACGTTTTGGCATCGTATAAAGCACTACGCGGTGATAGCTGGGATTGATACCGAACTACTTTCTCCTCACGTGCTAAGACACGCTTTTGCGACCCATTTGTTGAACTACGGCGCAGACTTACGTGTAGTACAGATGCTTTTGGGGCATAGTGACTTGTCTACAACACAAATTTATACTCATGTAGCAACTGAACGATTGAAACAGCTACACAGTGAGCATCACCCAAGGGCTTAAGCGCTCATGGTTATAACTAAATCGATTTAAGGTGAATTGAATGAGCGTATTACGCCGAATGACTCTACTTACATTGCCATTTCTACTTGCTACACAAACCGTATCTGCAGGCGAGGTGAAATTTGATAAAGCTCAGCTAGAAGAGCATTTTGCCAAGCTAGGATTGGAAGTGAAGGACGTTGTTCCCGCTGATATTGATGGCTTAGTTGAAATACAAACCAGCGGTGGAATCCTGTTCGCATCACCAACTGGTGATTATTTTATCACGGGTACCTTGTACAAGCTGGACTCAAATGGCAAGTACGAAGATGTGCTGGCTAAACGCCAAGCGCCAATCAATGCGGCGAAAATTGAAGCCTTTAAAGACAGCATGATTGAGTTTAAAGCCAAAGATGAGAAGTACGTGATCTCTGTGTTCACTGATATTACATGTGGTTACTGTGTTCGACTTCATAGTCAGATGAAAGACTACAATGATCTAGGGATTACTATCCGTTACCTTGCTTATCCTCGTCAGGGTGCGACGGGTTCAGTGGCTGATCAAATGGCTTCGATTTGGGGCGCAGAAGACCCACAATCCGCAATGCACAACGGTAAGGTAAAGCGTGAGTTCCCAGAAAAGAGTGAAGACTTTGCTAAGTATCAGCAGATTATTCAGGATCACTATGCGCTAGGTCGTGAACTGGGAATCAGTGGTACGCCAGCGATCTTCTTACCTAATGGTGAGATGGTCGGTGGTTACTTGCCACCAGAACAGATGTTGCAACGCCTGCAACAAACTCCAAAGTCGTAATTTAAACGAATCAAGTAACCAAACTAAATATCCTCAGTTTAGTTTGGTTGCTGCTATGATTGTCCCACTTAACTTATCATCACCCGATCTATTGTCATGATTGAAATCCAACGTCGCCCTGAACCTGATTTATCCTCTCTGCCAGATACCATTGCGCCTTTACTTAAACGTATCTACGCCAGTCGAGGTATCACATCGCAGCAACAACTAGATACTACAGCGCGTGCGTTGCACTCCTATCAAAAACTGCATGGCATTGAAGCGGCGGTTGAGCTGTTATTTGAGTCTATTCAGCACAATAAGCGGATAATCGTGGTGGGTGATTTTGATGCAGATGGGGCGACAAGTTCGGCTTTGTCTGTATTGGCGCTTAGGATGTTAGGTTCGAGTAATGTCGACTACCTAGTCCCAAATCGTTTTGAAGATGGCTATGGCCTAAGTCCTGAGGTTGTTGATCAAGCGATTGAGATTGGCGCTGAAGTGATTATGACCGTCGACAATGGGGTCTCTTCGATTGATGGTGTGCGCTATGCGAAAGAGCAGGGCTTGAAGGTATTGGTGACTGATCACCACTTACCTGGTCATGAGCTGCCGAATGTTGATGCCATGGTCAATCCCAACCTCCAAGAGTGCGCGTTTCCCTCCAAGGCTTTAGCTGGCGTTGGCGTTGCTTTTTACTTGATGATGGCTCTTTGCGTTCATATGCGTAAAACCGGCTGGTTTGCCGAGCAAGGGATGGCAGAGCCTAAGTTAATGGAGCTGATTGACTTAGTGGCACTCGGTACGGTTGCTGATGTCGTGCCTCTGGATGAAAACAATCGAATTTTGGTTCATCAAGGTTTACAGCGAATTAGAGCGGGTAAAGCGCGTCCGGGCATTCAAGCTCTGATAGAAGTAGCGAAGCGAGATTCACGTCGCTTGGTGGCGTCTGATTTTGGATTTGCGTTAGGGCCGCGTATCAACGCCGCGGGTCGTTTGGATGATATGTCGTTTGGCGTTGAGCTGTTAATGGCAAACAACATTCATGCCGCACGTCGAATGGCGAGCGAGTTAGATGGTTTGAACCAAACTCGCAAAGAAATTGAAGAGGGAATGAAGCAAGAAGCGATGGCTTTTTGTGAACGTCTGCAGTTCGGCGACCAAGATATGCCTCATGGCCTCGTGCTTTTTCAGCGTGACTGGCATCAGGGCGTGATTGGTATTTTAGCCTCACGCATTAAAGAGAAGTTTCACCGCCCAGTGATTGCATTTGCTGATGGAGGTGAAGGTTCGATTAAAGGTTCATGCCGCTCGATACCGGGTTTGCATATGCGTGATACTTTAGATCGCATCGATACCCAGAACCCAGGTTTGATACTCAAGTTCGGCGGACACGCGATGGCAGCGGGTCTAACTATTTTGGAGAAAGATTTTGAACGCTTCTCTAAACTGTTTGATGAAGCAGTGAAGCAAGACTTAGATGAAGCGGCACTGAAGGGTGTGATTTTGTCTGATGGCGAACTCAAGCCAGAAGAGTTTTCTATGAATGTCGCCGAGATGCTTCGTGCTGGTGGACCTTGGGGGCAAGCTTTCCCAGAACCTCTGTTTGACGGTGAATTTAAAGTGCTTCATCAGAAACTGGTTGGCGAGAAGCACTTAAAGCTTATGTTAGAACCTCTACACAAAGGTCACCCAACCAATATCATGATTGATGGCATTGCATTCAACGTTGATCTGCGCCGCTGGCCTGATGCTTCAGTGAAAACGGTGCGTTTAGCCTATAAGCTCGACATTAATGAGTTCCGCGGCAATCAATCGTTGCAGTTGATGATTGATCATTTAGAGGCGAAGTAGAATACGGGCATAGCCCTACAGAACGCGTTGCTCCGAGATCGGGCTACGCCCGCGAGAATCGGGAACGGGTTCCACCCTTCGAGAAAAGAGTCTTACGACTATTTCGGATTCTTCTGCTGGGTTGTTCCATAGATCGAGTAAGGGTTCGATTTGCTTTAAGAGATCCCCAACTCGTTCGTGCCTCACTCTTGAGGATGACGTTGTTTGGGATGGCCTGATGTACAAGCAGTCATTCCATAGAACGACGAAGGAGTGAGTAGGGAATCTCTATGTCTTCTCGGCTTGTTATCATAATCCCAGTTCACTCGTCCCTTGTTCTTGAGGATGAACGTTCTAAATAAAAGTAAAAGGGTTGACGAACAAACCTCGACCCTCAAAATTAATCTCGTTTCTCGTTTCTCGTTTCTCGTTTCTCGTTTCTCGTTTCTCGTTTCTCGTTTCTCGTTTCTCGTTTCTCGCAACTTCCCATCTTTTCACGACATATTCTGTTCATATTCCTTTAAAACTTACCAATTAAACTGTGATACCTAGCACGATTTATTCCCATCTGTTTATATTTTGTAATTGGTCAGACCAATTTGATTGCTGTTTTAATCAGCTATTGTTATCAAAGTGTTGGTACATGGCTCGTTCTATGATTTGGGTCAATTTTTGTCTGGAACTTGCGTTTTAATTATGTTAATTTTCTCGCCAACTTAAAATTGGTATTACCAATTGACTGCAAAGAGTAGAAGAAAAACAACTATGGCTTATCAAAGGATTCGTCAGCCAAAACTTTCTGATGTGATTGAACAAGAGTTAGAAAGGCTGATTGTGGAAGGAACATTGTCTCCGGGGCAGCAGCTGCCTCCAGAGCGCGAACTGGCAAAACAGTTTGATGTTTCCCGTCCTTCAATCCGAGAAGCGATACAACGTTTAGAAGCTAAACGTCTTCTTACTCGCCGTCAGGGTGGTGGCACTTTTGTTAGCGAGAACATCTGGACCAGCTTTTCAGATCCTCTGCTAAATTTATTGTCTAGCCACTCCGAAACTCAGCTGGATTTACTGGAAACGCGTCATGCGATGGAAGGTATAGCCGCTTACTTTGCAGCAGTTCGTGGTACCGAGGAAGACTTCGCTCGTATTCAGGCTTGCCTGAAAAACATCAGTGAAGAGCAAACTAAGAAGAATGTCGAAGCAGAATCAGCTGCGGTAATGCAGTTTTTGATCGCTTTAACTGAAGCTGCCCATAACGTGGTACTTCTGCACATTGTTCGCAGCCTTGCGCCTTTGCTAGAGCAGAATGTCTTGCAGAATTTAAAGCTCTTACATCGCCGCGATGAAGTGGTCGAAAAAGTAAGTAAACACCGAGCTAATATCGTGGATGCGATTGTTTCTGGTCAGCCTGAAAAGGCGCGTGAAATGTCTCACTCACACTTAGCTTATATTGAAGAAACATTGTTGGATTTGACTCGTGAAGAGTCTCGCAGAGAGCGTTCTTTGCGTCGAATTCAGCAAGGTAACGATTCTTAAAACAAGAAACGGTTACTTTAAATAAGTAGATCCAACCAATAGAAGGATAGATCGCCATGTCTGATATGAAGCATGACGTAGATGCACTGGAAACTCAAGAATGGCTACAAGCACTTGAGTCAGTTGTACGTGAAGAAGGTGTAGAACGTGCTCAGTTCCTACTAGAGCAAGTTCTAGACAAAGCACGTCTAGACGGTGTTGATATGCCAACAGGTATCACAACGAACTACATCAACACGATTCCTGCAGATCAAGAACCAGCTTACCCAGGTGACACAACTCTTGAGCGCCGTATTCGTTCCATCATCCGTTGGAACGCAATCATGATCGTTCTACGTGCATCTAAGAAAGACTTAGAGCTAGGCGGCCACATGGCGTCTTTCCAGTCTTCTGCTGCATTCTACGAAGTATGTTTCAACCACTTCTTCCGCGCTCCAAACGAGACGGACGGTGGCGATCTAGTATACTACCAAGGTCACATCTCACCAGGTATCTACTCTCGCGCATTCGTTGAAGGTCGTCTAACTGAAGAGCAGCTAGATAACTTCCGCCAAGAAGTAGACGGTAAAGGTATCCCATCATACCCGCACCCTAAACTGATGCCTGAGTTCTGGCAGTTCCCAACTGTTTCTATGGGTCTAGGTCCTATTTCTGCGATCTACCAAGCGCGTTTCCTTAAGTACCTAGACGGTCGTGGTATGAAAGATACTTCGGCTCAGCGTGTATACGCGTTCCTAGGTGACGGTGAAATGGATGAGCCAGAATCACGTGGTTCACTATCTTTCGCTGCGCGTGAGAAGCTAGACAACCTATGTTTCCTAGTTAACTGTAACCTACAGCGTCTAGATGGCCCTGTAATGGGTAACGGTAGCATCATCCAAGAGCTAGAAGGCCTATTCAAAGGTGCTGGCTGGAATGTTGTTAAAGTTATCTGGGGTAGCAACTGGGATGCACTACTTGCTAAAGATACGTCTGGCAAGCTTCTACAGCTAATGAACGAAACTGTAGATGGTGATTACCAAACATTTAAATCTAAAGACGGTGCTTACGTACGTGAACACTTCTTTGGAAAGTACCCAGAGACTGCTGCACTAGTTGCAGACATGACTGATGACGAAATCTTCGCACTTAAGCGTGGTGGTCACGAGTCTTCGAAGCTATACGCAGCATATAAAAACGCGGCAGAAACTAAAGGTCGTCCAACAGTAATCCTAGCTAAGACTGTTAAAGGTTACGGCATGGGTGAAGCGGCTGAAGGTAAGAACATCGCGCACCAAGTTAAGAAGATGGACATGACTCACGTACTACACCTACGTGATCGTCTAGGTCTTCAAGACATCCTAACTGACGAAGCAGTTAAAGAGCTTCCGTACCTGAAACTTGAAGAGGGTTCTGCGGAATACGAATACCTACACGCTCGTCGTAAAGAACTAAAAGGTTACACGCCACAGCGTCTACCTAAGTTCACTCAAGAATTTAAAGTACCTGAGCTAGAAGAGTTCGCGCCGCTACTAAGTGAGCAAAAGCGTGATATCTCTACAACTATGGCTTACGTTCGTACGCTTAACATCCTGCTTAAGAACAAGAACATTGGTAAGAACATCGTTCCTATCATCTGTGACGAAGCACGTACGTTCGGTATGGAAGGTCTATTCCGTCAGATCGGTATCTACAACCCGCACGGTCAGGAATACACACCAGAAGATAAAGGCATTGTTTCTTACTACAAAGAAGCGACATCTGGTCAGGTACTACAAGAAGGTATCAACGAGCTAGGCTCAATGGCTTCTTGGGTTGCTGCTGCAACGTCATACAGCACTAACGATCTACCAATGATCCCGTTCTACATCTACTACTCTATGTTCGGTTTCCAACGTGTTGGCGACATGGCGTGGATGGCTGGTGACCAACAAGCTCGTGGTTTCCTACTAGGTGCTACTGCTGGTCGTACAACGCTAAATGGTGAAGGTCTACAGCACGAAGATGGTCACTCGCACATCATGGCGAACACTGTTCCTAACTGTATCTCTTACGACCCAACATTCGCTTACGAAGTTGCAGTCATCATGCAAGACGGTATCCGTCGCATGTACGGTGAGAACCAAGAGAACGTGTTCTACTACCTAACTGTGATGAACGAAAACTACGCAATGCCAGCAATGCCAGAAGGCGCTGAAGAAGGCATCCGTAAGGGTATCTACAAGCTTGAGTCTTACGCAGGTGACAAGTCTAAAGTTCAGCTAATGGGCTCTGGTACTATCATGAACGAAGTACGTAAAGCAGCAACTATCCTAAGCGAAGAGTACGGCATCGCTTCTGACGTGTTCTCTGTAACATCGTTCAACGAGCTAACTCGTGACGGTCAAGATGCAGAACGTTACAACATGCTTCACCCAGAAGGCGAAGCGAAAGTACCTTACATTGCACAAGTAATGGGTACTGAGCCAGCTATCGCAGCGACTGACTACATGAAGAACTACTCTGAGCAAGTTCGCGCGTTCATGCCTTCTGAGTCATACAAAGTACTGGGTACAGATGGTTACGGCCGCTCTGATAGCCGTGAGAACCTACGTCGTCACTTCGAAGTTAACGCAGGCTACGTGGTAGTTGCAGCGCTAACTGAACTAGCTAAGCGTGGTGATGTTGAGAAGTCAGTAGTAACTGAAGCTATTGCTAAGTTCGACATCGACACTGAAAAAACTAACCCGCTATACGCTTAATTGAGAAGGTAAATAAGAAATGGCAATCGAAATTAATGTACCAGACATCGGTGCGGATGAGGTTGAAGTTACTGAAATTCTTGTAAGCGTTGGCGACAAGGTTGAAGAAGAGCAGTCTCTTATCACAGTTGAAGGCGATAAAGCTTCTATGGAAGTTCCTGCTTCTCAAGCGGGTATCGTTAAAGAAATCAAAGTTACGGAAGGTGACTCTGTTTCTACTGGTTCTCTAATCATGATTTTCGAAGCCGAGGGTGCAGCTGACGCTGCACCTGCTCCTGCGGCAGAAGCAGCTCCAGCAGCGGCTCCAGCTCCAGCAGCAGCGGCAGAGCTTAAAGAAGTTCACGTACCAGATATTGGTGGCGATGAAGTTGAAGTGACTGAAATCATGGTTGCAGTTGGCGACAGCATTGAAGAAGAGCAATCTCTTCTAACGGTTGAAGGCGACAAAGCTTCTATGGAAGTACCTGCACCATTCGCTGGTACACTAAAAGAGATCAAGGTAGCAGCAGGCGATAAAGTTACGACTGGCTCGCTAATCATGGTATTCGAAGTAGCAGGCTCTGGCGCTCCAGCGGCACCTGCTGCAGCAGAAGCTCCAGTTGCAGCGGCTCCAGCAGCATCAGCAGCGAAAGAAGTTAACGTTCCTGATATCGGCGGTGATGAAGTTGAAGTAACTGAGATCATGGTTGCAGTTGGCGATACAGTGGAAGAAGAGCAATCTCTAATCACTGTTGAAGGTGACAAAGCTTCAATGGAAGTTCCTGCTCCATTTGCTGGTACGGTTAAAGAGATCAAGATTGCAGCAGGCGACAAAGTGTCAACTGGCTCACTAATTATGGTCTTCGAAGTGGCGGGTGCAGCACCTGCTCCAGCAGCAGCCCCAGCTCAAGCGGCGGCACCTGCAGCAGCTTCAGCTCCAGCTCCTAAAGCAGAAGCTCCAGCGGCACCTGCAGCAACAGGTGATTTCCAAGAGAACAATGAGTACGCACACGCGTCTCCAGTTGTTCGTCGTCTAGCTCGAGAGTTTGGCGTTAACCTTTCTAAGGTTAAAGGTACTGGTCGTAAGAGCCGTATCCTAAAAGAAGACGTACAGTCTTACGTTAAAGATGCGCTTAAGCGTCTTGAGTCTGGCGCAGGTGCAGCGGCATCTGGTAAAGGCGACGGCGCGGCTCTTGGTCTACTACCTTGGCCAAAAGTGGACTTCAGCAAGTTCGGCGAAACTGAAGTTCAGAAGCTTTCTAAGATCAAGAAGATCTCAGGCGCTAACCTGCACCGTAACTGGGTAATGATCCCTCACGTTACACAGTGGGATAACGCTGACATCACTGAGCTAGAAGCATTCCGTAAAGAGCAGAACGCTATCGAAGCGAAGAAAGACACGGGTATGAAGATCACACCACTTGTGTTCATCATGAAAGCTGCAGCGAAAGCGCTAGAAGCATTCCCAGCGTTCAACTCTTCTCTATCTGAAGATGGCGAAAGCATCATTCTGAAGAAATACGTGAACATCGGTATCGCAGTAGATACGCCTAACGGTCTAGTTGTTCCTGTGTTTAAAGATGTGAACAAGAAAGGCATCTACGAGCTATCTGAAGAGCTAATGGCTATTTCTAAGAAAGCACGTGCTGGTAAGCTAACTGCTGGTGATATGCAAGGCGGTTGTTTCACAATCTCTAGCCTTGGTGGTATCGGCGGTACTGCGTTTACACCAATCGTAAATGCTCCAGAAGTTGGTATCCTAGGTGTGTCTAAGTCTGAAATGAAGCCAGTGTGGAACGGTAAAGAGTTCGAACCACGTCTACAGCTTCCACTATCTCTATCATACGATCACCGTGTGATTGATGGTGCTGAAGGTGCTCGCTTCATCACGTTCTTGAACGCAGCGCTATCAGACATTCGTCGTCTAGTTCTTTAATTAAAGATTAGATGATTTAGAGGCGGCATTAGAGCCGCCTCTACTACTAATAATTATCAAACAATTTGATTGCAGACCTTAGAGTGAATAAGGTTTTCTCAAACGAATTGTTGTCTAGCTCACAGGCTAAATTGATTTACTTTTCACACCATTAACATCTCTGTAAACTGATGGCGGTCTGAAAACAACTGTTTAAAATAAACTGACTTGAACATATAGAATCAATACCCACTCAGCCTGTTAGGGATAATGACTACAAGAGGTCAAAATGAGCAAAGAAATTAAAGCCCAAGTTGTAGTACTTGGTGCAGGTCCTGCTGGTTACTCTGCCGCTTTCCGTTGTGCAGACTTAGGTCTAGAAACGGTTCTTATCGAGCGTTACAGCACTCTTGGTGGTGTGTGTCTAAACGTGGGTTGTATCCCATCTAAAGCACTACTTCACGTATCTAAAGTTATCGAAGAAGCAAAAGCACTTGCTGACCACGGTATCGTATTTGGTGAACCTCAAACGGATATCGACAAGATCCGTAAGTGGAAAGAGAAAGTAATTAACCAACTAACTGGCGGTCTTGGCGGTATGGCTAAGATGCGTAAAGTTAATGTGGTTAACGGTTTTGGTAAATTCACTGGTCCTAACACTATCGAAGTGGAAGGCGAAGAAGGCAAAACTGTTGTTAACTTCGACAACGCAATCGTTGCAGCGGGTTCTCGCCCAATCAAACTACCATTTATCCCACATGAAGACCCACGTATTTGGGACTCAACTGACGCTCTAGAGCTGAAGGAAGTTCCTGGAAAACTTCTAATCATGGGTGGTGGTATCATCGGTCTAGAAATGGGTACGGTTTACCACTCACTAGGTTCTCAAATCGATGTTGTTGAAATGTTCGACCAAGTTATCCCTGCTGCGGATAAAGATATAGTGAAGGTTTACACTAAGCGTATCAAGAACAAGTTCAACCTAATGCTTGAAACAAAAGTAACAGCAGTTGAAGCGAAAGAAGACGGTATCTACGTTTCAATGGAAGGCAAGAAAGCACCAGCAGAAGCTGAGCGCTACGATGCTGTTCTAGTTGCTATCGGTCGTGTACCAAACGGTCAACTTCTTGATGCAGAAAAAGCGGGTCTAGAAGTAGATGAGCGCGGTTTCATCAACGTTGATAAGCAAATGCGTACTAATGTTCCTCACATCTTTGCTATCGGTGATATCGTTGGTCAACCAATGCTTGCTCACAAAGGTGTGCATGAAGGTCACGTTGCTGCTGAAGTTATTGCTGGTAAGAAGCACTACTTCGACCCTAAAGTTATTCCTTCAATTGCTTACACTGAGCCAGAAGTGGCATGGGTTGGTAAGACTGAGAAAGAAGCAAAAGCGGAAGGCATCAACTACGAAACGGCTACATTCCCATGGGCAGCTTCAGGTCGTGCAATCGCTTCTGACTGTGCAGACGGTATGACTAAGCTCATCTTCGACAAAGACACTCATCGTGTAATTGGTGGTGCTATCGTTGGTACTAACGGTGGTGAACTACTTGGTGAAATCGGTCTAGCTATCGAGATGGGCTGTGATGCTGAAGATATCGCACTAACAATCCACGCTCACCCAACTCTACACGAGTCGGTAGGTCTAGCGGCGGAAGTGTTTGAAGGTACAATCACTGACCTTCCAAACCCTAAAGCGAAAAAGAAGAAGTAATCCATTCTTCTAGCTGAATCCAAAAACCGCTGAGCTCTCTCAGCGGTTTTTTATGTTGTGCAATTTCTAAATACAACAAAGCCTGCTCATTGAGCAGGCTTTGTCTTAGTGTGCGTCAGACTTTTAGGTTACGCGTTTTTCGCGTGCTTGTAGATGCACAGCATGTCTAAGTAGCTTTCAGTTAGCTTCTTCATGCCGTCTTCATCTTGAGTACGGTTTGCTTGCACAAACAGTGAGTAGAAGATACCGTGGAACAGAGTTGCTAGTTCAGCAGGCTCATGCTCTTCACATACCTCACCACGTTCAATTGCCTTAACAAACATATTCTGAACCAAGAGTTGGTTAGTACGGTTTGTTGAAACAAACAGTGGCCATACTTCATCACGAGTTGATGCACTCCATTCGAACCACACTTTAAGCCAGTGGCAATCGTTAAGTACCAGTTCAACCATTGCTGAAGTTAGGTTATTTAGGTTTTCTTTCGCATGAATATCTAAGTCGATATTGTCTGATAGGAAGTTCGAGAATTGACGAACAACGTAGTTTAGTACGTCATCAACCAAATCTTCACGAGTTGGGAAGTAGTTGAAGACCGTTGCAACAGAAACTTGCGCAATTTCTGCAATGTCAGCATGACCACCGCGGCCGATGCCACGACGAGCGAACACTTCCAGTGCGATTTCCATTAGTTGCTGTTTTCGTTTTTGCGGTGAAAGACGCGTACGCGGTCTTTTAGCAATTGAGTCCATAATTAATTTCCTTGCCAAATGAGTTGTTTATATTTGTTTGGGCTTTTTGCCCTATTTATTAATTTATAATTTGCTGACGCCCTATGAGTGTAATGGTGCATATAGTTAAGGTCAACGGTTTCAGTCTATTTTATAATCACTTTTGTTAATATCGTGCTAAAGATCAATAAGAAATAATCCTGCGTTTCATGAATTATTTAGGCAAACGTTTTTCCTTGGCGCATGCTGGTGGTAAACTACGCGCCTAAATCTTGAGTGACTAAAGGGTCTGTTGACCTTTCGAGCTGATTTTTGCAGCAGTTTGTGGGTTCTTTATGCAAGGCAGAGGCTTTGAATTGTAGTTGCCCTACCTGATAAGCCGATAACGCAGCAGAAGGGAGCCACAAACGCTGCCCGAAGGGTTCGGCTAAAATCGTTTTTTGCTTTGTTAAGGGGTATTTACTTAGAATGCTAGGTTACACACCCCTTGCCGCGCCTAAAACGATTTTATCTCGAACAAAATTTAACCGCGAAAGGTCAACAGACCCTAGCTACGCTCTATACAGCTAACGTGAAAAACGAGATTGGTATGAAACATACAGTAGAAGTAATGATTTCTGAGCAGGAAGTCAGTGAACGAGTTAAAGAGCTAGGTAAGCAAATTAGCGAACACTACAAGGGCAGCGAAGATGTGGTTCTAGTGGGGCTTCTGCGTGGATCATTTGTATTCATGGCTGACTTAGCGCGTGCCATCGACCTGACTCACCAAGTGGATTTCATGACCGCTTCTAGCTACGGCAATACAATGGAAAGCTCGCGAGATGTTCGCATCTTGAAAGATCTTGATGATGATATTAAAGGCAAAGATGTCCTGCTAGTCGAAGACATTATCGATACAGGTAACACTCTGAACAAAGTAAAAGAGATTCTGAGCCTTCGTGAGCCTAAGTCGATTGAAATCTGTACGCTACTAGACAAGCCTTCTCGTCGTGAAGTTGCGGTTGATGTGAAGTGGATTGGTTTTGAAATTCCAGATGAATTCGTTGTTGGTGTCGGTATCGACTACGCACAAAAATACCGTCACTTGCCTTACATTGGTAAAGTAGTTCCTCAAGAGTAACTCAACTCTTAAAGCTAGATACAGTAAAACGCCCGCTAACTTAGCGGGCGCTTTTTATTGAATAGAGAATAGGTAGCTGCTTAACGACACAGAAGCTTGTGTTGCGGGTTTAGGACGCTTTCCATTGCTTTTTGGTAAGAGCTTTCGACGCTTTCACGAGAATTAGAACGAGCGCCTAAGTACTCTAGCTTACCATCACCGATGCCATAGACCACGCCATGAATTTCAATATCTTGTCCACGTTCCCAAGCGTTTTGCATAATGGTTGAGTTAGCAAGGTTGTAAACTTGCTCAACGACATTGATTTCGCCGAGTTTATCCGCGCGATCTTGCTCTGGCATGGTTTCGAGGTAATCACGATGCTTGAAATACAAATCGCGAATATGCAGTAACCAGTTGTTGATCAAGCCTAGCTGAGGGTTATCAATAGCTGCTTTGACGCCCCCGCAGCCATAGTGGCCACAGACAATGACATGTTTTACTTTAAGAACGTCTACTGCGTACTGCACGACTGATAGGCAGTTTAGGTCGGTATGGATAACTTGGTTCGCGACGTTACGGTGAACAAACAGCTCGCCAGAGTAGAGCCCAGTCAAGCGTTCTGCAGGTACTCGACTATCTGAACAACCAATCCATAAAAAGCCAGGGCTTTGTCCTTCTTCCAATTTGGCAAAGTATTCAGGGCGTTCTGCCTTGATCGACTCGGACCATTTCGAATTGTTCTCAAATAACTGTTTAATTTCCGGCATCTTACTCACAACCCTTAATAAAAACTTGCATCACTATACACAATGTTACAATTCCCTTCCCGTCAAAATTGGGTAAAACGGTACTCATCTGACGTGTTCGAGCGCCAAAAATCATAAACTTAGTCGCTATCCTAACTAATGGTTATAACCTATGAGTGATGAGATGCAATTAACACTTATCTCTTTCAAGTAACATTTGTTAAGGTGATGGAGTTAGCTACATTTCGCAGCAAATTTATTACATTTCGCGTGATGTTTAGCTACAAAAACTAAGGTTATTTTTTTAACTACTCTCAATAACCAGAATAACCTAAAACCAGTACGTTGTGACTAGGTCCAAATCAAATGTCTGTCGCTCTCTGTCGAGTCGCGGAAACGTATTTGGGCTATGACGTGTTAGACATGGAGTAACGTTTTGTTTGTTAGTCGTTTTGAAGATATGAATCTCAAAGGAGATTTATTTGGTGGTGTCACCACGGCTATTATCTCTTTGCCTTTGGCGCTAGCCTTTGGTGTGGCTTCCGGAGCAGGAGCTGAAGCGGGTTTGTGGGGCGCGATCATGGTAGGCCTGTTCGCTGCTCTGTTTGGTGGCTCAAACACACTAATCTCTGAGCCTACCGGTCCAATGACGGTTATCATGACTGCTGTGTTGACTAGCATGATGGCTAAGTACCCTGAAACAGGGATGGCGATGACCTTTACGGTTGTCATGATGGCCGGCGCATTTCAAGTTTTGCTCGGGACATTAAAGTTAGGAAAATACGTAACTTTGATGCCATATAGCGTGATATCCGGCTTTATGTCAGGTATTGGCGTTATTTTGATTATATTGCAAATATCACCACTATTGGGGCAAGCCGCGCCTGCTGGTGGCGTTATGGGAACCCTGTCAGCGATTCCTGATATTGTCGCCAACATGAAGTTTAGCGAGCTGTTTTTAGGCTTACTAACGCTTGGTATTCTGTTTTTCTTCCCCAAGAAATATCGCCGCTATGTACCTGCACAGCTGGTCGCTTTAGTCGCGGTTACCTTACTGTCGGTCATCATCTTCGATACAGAATCTATTCGCCGTATAGGTGAAATTCCAGCAGGTCTGCCTTCACTGGTGATCCCTCATATCGATGCTGCGATGTTTACCGAGATGGTTATTGATGCCTTGGTGCTTGGCACACTGGGCTGTATTGATACCTTGTTGACGGCGGTAATTGGTGACTCTTTGACGCGTAAAGAGCACGACTCGGACAAAGAGCTGCGCGGGCAAGGGGTAGCAAATATCATCTCTGGTCTATTTGGCGCTTTACCTGGCGCAGGCGCGACGATGGGGACGGTAACTAATATTCAAGTCGGTGCTCGTTCTCCTTTATCTGGCGTGGTTCGTGCGTTAATGCTTGCTTTGGTGGTACTGGTTGCTGGTGGGCTAACAGAACCGATCCCTATGGCTGTACTAGCCGGTATTGCGGTGTACGTAGGTTTTAATATCCTAGACTGGAGCTTTATCCAACGTGCTCACAAAGTTAGCTTTGCGGGTATGGCGGTGATGTACGGCGTAATGCTGCTGACGGTATTCGTTGATTTGATTGTAGCGGTTGGTCTTGGTGTATTTATCTCAAATATCATCATCATTGAACGCTTAAGTCGTGAACAAGCTCGTCAGGTTAAAGCCATCAGTGACGCAGACGAAGATGATGTGCCGCTCACTGATAGCGAGCGTGGATTGCTTGATATGGCGAACGGAAAAGTGCTGTTCTTCTATCTTTCTGGGCCAATGATCTTCAGTGTTTCAAAAGCGATATCTCGTCAACATACCAGCATTTCAGATTATGAAGTGATGATCTTAGATCTGACTGATGTGCCTATGATTGACGTGACGGTTGGCTTGGCACTTGAGAATGCGATTAAAGATGCACTGGACGCCAACTGTCAGGTTTACCTGCTGTGTCCGAACGAGAAAACTCGCCAGCAGCTAGAGAAATTCCACGTAATAGACTTAGTTCCTCAAGACAATACCTTCAAGTTCCGTTACGAAGCGCTTAGAGCAGCAGTCAAGCACGTTGATACCGATGAGCATCAGTTAGAAGCTGTATAAGCAACGAGTTATATAAGATATCTGACGCCACTAGAGGAAACGCTAGTGGCGTTTTTTTATCTCGACAAAATTCATTTCCAAATTATTCGAAAGGTTTAATTGTAATCATCGTTATTCAACGATAAACTGATTTACAAATAAGATGTAGCAATGGCAATCGTAAATAATATGTATGCATTAGAAATCGAGCAGTTGCGTAAAACCTATTCGGGTGGGTTTGAAGCGCTTAAAGGCATTAGTTTAAATGTCGCCAAAGGGGATTTTTACGCTTTACTTGGGCCAAACGGAGCAGGTAAGTCGACCACCATAGGGGTTATCTCTTCGCTAGTGAATAAGACTTCGGGTCAAGTTAAGGTGTTTGGCTATGACATCGACAAATCTCTAGAGCTAGCTAAGCAAAATCTTGGCTTAGTGCCGCAAGAATTTAACTTTAACCAGTTTGAAACCGTCGAACAGATTGTGCTGCAACAAGCTGGTTATTACGGCGTTCCTAAGCAACTTGCTAAAGAAAGAGCTAAAAAGTATCTAACTAAGCTCGATCTTTGGGAAAAACGTAGCGAACGTGCAAGAAATCTTTCTGGTGGTATGAAGCGCCGTTTGATGATTGCTCGCGCGCTCATGCATGAACCACAACTGCTTATTCTCGATGAGCCGACTGCGGGGGTTGATATCGAATTGCGTCGCTCGATGTGGGAGTTCTTGAAAGAGATCAACTCACAGCAAGGTATCACTATCATCTTAACCACCCATTACCTAGAAGAAGCGGAAATGTTGTGTCGTAACATCGGTATCATCAACAAGGGTGAGCTGATTGAAAACACCACGATGAAGGATCTGCTCGGCAAACTTCATGTTGAGACCTTTATCCTCGACTTAGCAGAAGGTAGCTCAGAGCCGAAGTTGTCTGGGGTCAACAGCCAGACATTTATCAACGGGTCTTTGGAGATTGAGATTGAAAAGACACAAGGTTTGAATGCGATCTTTACTCAACTGACTGAGCAAGGTATTCAAGTATTGTCTATGCGTAACAAAGCAAACCGTTTAGAAGAACTGTTTGTCAGTATTGTTAGAGAAGGAGGGCAATAAGATGTATCAATTATATTGGACAGCCTTTTGTAGTCTGCTGACAAAAGAGGTCAATCGTTTTACTCGTATTTGGGTTCAGACCTTAGTTCCGCCTGCGATTACGATGACACTCTACTTCATTATCTTCGGTAGCCTGATCG
Source organism: Vibrio sp. SCP2 (assembly GCF_059295395.1). Lineage (NCBI taxonomy): Bacteria > Pseudomonadati > Pseudomonadota > Gammaproteobacteria > Vibrionales > Vibrionaceae > Vibrio > Vibrio sp. SCP2. Next base: position 144,934 of record NZ_JCAFVV010000005.1, read on the forward strand.
GCTCGCGTATCGGTGAGATGAACGGCTTTAGCTATATGGAGTATATCGTTCCGGGGTTGATTATGATGTCGGTGATCACCAACTCATATTCTAACGTCGCATCGTCGTTCTTCAGTGCCAAATTTCAGAAGAACATTGAAGAGTTGCTTGTAGCACCTGTGCCAAACTATGTGATCATTCTTGGCTTTGTTATGGGTGGCGTAGTGCGCGGTTTGCTTGTTGGTACCATCGTCACCTTCGTCTCGCTTTTCTTTGTTGATCTTCAGGTCGATCACTGGGGCATTATTATTGCGACGGTATTTATGACCTCGGTCGTGTTCTCACTCGGTGGCTTGATCAACGCCGTGTATGCTAAGACCTTCGATGATATTTCGATCATCCCGACCTTTGTTCTGACACCACTTACGTATTTGGGTGGCGTGTTTTATTCAATTAGCTTGTTGCCTGAGTTCTGGCAAGGTGTGTCTAAGATCAACCCTATCGTCTATATGGTTAACGCCTTCCGCTACGGTTTCTTAGGCGTATCTGATGTCGGTATTGTGACTTCGTTTAGCGTGCTGGGCGTGTTTGTGGTTGCTTTGTATGCGGTAGCCCATTACCTAGTGACTCGCGGAATAGGGTTGCGTAGCTAGTAGAACGGACTTCGTCCTAGAGATCGGGCTGTGCCCGCGAGAATCGAGAACGGGCTTCGCCCTTCGAGAAGAGGAAGGGGGAATGGTATGTATTCTAAAACGGGCAAAATCATCCCGCATCCCGTCTCCGTGAGCGAAGCGTTCCTAAACGAAAAAGGCTTGGTGTAATGCACCAAGCCTTTATTTTTCGCTGTTGCTTCTCGCTATTCAGCGCTTTCTGATGGCGCTTCAGCGGTTTCTTCTTCTTTCGATTCAACCACCATTTCGACAACTTGGTTATCGATTAGGCGAGCTTTACCTAGGAAAGCAGACATTAGAATCACAGCTTGAGTGGTATCGGCAGTGATCGCTTGCAAGGTGCGGGCATCGCGAATAAAGATCTCATCAGGTTGTAGACCTGCTGCACGTAGCTGATCACTGGCATCTTCAATCACAGATGCGTAGTCATCGCGCCCGCCTCGCATAGCGCTGCTAATCCAACGCATAGTGCGAGCCAAGACAGGAGCACGCTGACGCTCATCAATGGTCAGAAGGCCGTTACGTGAGCTCATTGCTAAGCCATCCATTTCACGCACTGTCGGCACACCGATGATTTCGATATCCATAGCCAAGTCTTCAGTCATTTTGCGAATTACCGCTAACTGTTGGAAATCTTTCTCACCAAAACAAGCGAAATCAGGCTGAACAATATTGAAAAGCTTGCTCACTACGGTGGCTACACCACGGAAGTGACCTGGGCGAGAGGCTCCTTCAAGGATGTTAGATAGACCCGGAACCTCCACAGAGGTTTGATTCTCTACCCCGTTTGGATAGATGATTTCAGGCGTCGGAGTAAAGACAACTTCAACACCTTCACCGCCTAGTTTGGCAAGATCATCTTCCAGGGTGCGAGGGTAGTTGTTTAGATCGTCCGCACGGTCAAACTGCATTGGGTTAACAAAGATGCTCACTACAACAATGTCGGCGTGCTCACGCGCTTTACGAACTAAGGTTAAGTGGCCTTCGTGCAGGTTGCCCATGGTTGGAACAAAAGCCACCTTGCGTCCATCTCGCTTGTACTGCTTAATCTGCTCTCTAAGAGCGGCAATTTCAGCAAAAGTTTGCATGACTATAATCCTTACGCGATGGTATGTGCGTCGCCAGGGAAAGCTCCGCTTTCGACGTCTTCCTTGTATTTAGCTACAGCTTTACGCATGTCGCCAGTTTCAGCAAGGAAGTTTTTCGAGAATTTTGGCATGTAGTTCGCTGCAATACCGAACATATCGTGCATAACTAGGATCTGGCCGTCAGTGACATTTCCGGCACCAATACCAATCACTGGCACATCACACACTTCGGTGATGCGTGCGGCAAGTTCTTTTGGAACACATTCAAGCAAAATGATCTGTGCGCCTGCTTCTTGTAGAGCCAGTGCATCACGAACCATACGATCGGCTTTATCTTGCTCGCGACCTTGTACCTTGAAACCACCAAAGATATTTACCGATTGTGGAGTCAATCCTAGATGGGCACACACAGGTACCGCGCGCTCTGTAAGCATTTTCACAGTGTCGACTAGCCAGTCGCCACCTTCAATTTTTACCATGTTTGCACCAGCACGCATCAGAGTCGCGGCATTTTCACAGGCTTGCTCTGGTGTGGCATAGCTCATAAATGGCATATCAGCCATCAATAAACAGTTAGGGCTACCGGCACGAACACAGCGAGTATGGTAAGCAAGTTCTTCAACCGTCACAGGTAACGTAGAAGTTTCGCCTTGAAGAACCATACCTAGCGAGTCGCCTACTAGCAGTACTGGCATCTCTTGGCTTTCGAATAGCTGAGCGAAGCTCGCATCGTAAGCGGTAGAAGTTGCAAATTTACGACCTTCTTGCTTCCATTTCATTAGGTCGTTGATAGAAATTTTTTTCATGATTTTTCCTTACAGGAGTTGGCTATGATTGCCAAATACGCAGACCGTTTTGCTCAACGACTTTGAGTAAGTCTTCCAGTCTGGTCCCACATGGGAGGGTTAAATTTGGTGCGATTTCTGCGAGCGGGTAGAGTACGAACTCTCGCTCTTTCATTCCGTAGTGAGGAACGACTAGGCGCTCGGAATCCATCACCTCATTGCCATAAAGCAGAAGATCGAGATCTAAGGTTCTTGGACCCCAACGCTCTTCTTTACGGACGCGCCCTTGCTCTTGTTCAATAGCTTGAGTGCTATCAAGCAGTTCAAGTGGCGTTAATTCTGTTTTTACTTCAACCACGGCATTGATGTAGTCAGGTTGGTCTTGAGGGCCCATCGGTGTACTGCTGTACAAAGATGAGCTACGCACGAACTCTGACTTAGGAAGTTGTTTTAGTGCATCAATAGCCGCATTGGCTTGAGAGACAGGATCGCTAAGATTGCTGCCTACAGCGATAAAGACCGTGATCATGATGATGCCTTAGGCTTTTTCTTACGGTAGTTCTTGCGGCGACGCTGCTTTGGTAGGCCTTCGGCTGAAGAATCTAAGTCGGCTACCATTGCTTGACGCATATTGCGACCTGCATTTTGGAAGGTTTCCCACCATTTGGCTAATAGCTCGGTATCGCCTTGTTCAATCTCACCACGCATCTCAAGGAAATCGAAGCCAGCACGGAATTTGTTGAGTTCCATTAGGCGGAAAGCGCGTTTACCGTTGCGACGGGGCATACGAAGCTGTAACTGCCAGATTTCGCGAATCGTCGCCGTGTGGCGACGTGGAATGGCGATGGTGCGTACCTGATCATCAAGTACGTAGTTACTGGCTTCCATGATCGCGTCATAGAAAGAGAGCTTACGCTTCTCCATTAACTGGTTAGCTTTCTCTTGCAGTGGGTACCACAGCATGGCAGCGAACATAAACGCTGGGTTAATGCGTTTACCTTCTTCAATGCGCTGATCGGTAGAGTCTAATACCAGATCAAGCATCTGCTCGGTTTGCGATGAGTAATCTTCAGTAAAGAACTCTGAAATTGTTGGGAATAACTGCTGGAACAAGTTGTATTCACGCATCAGGTGGTAAGTTTCTAGACCATGACCTGATTGCAGCATCTTTAATGATTCCTCATAAAGACGTGCTGGTGGAATGTCCTGAAGTAAAGTCGAAAGCTCTTCAATCGGCTCTGCGGTATCTTCTTCAATATCAAAGTCGAGTTTAACCGCAAAGCGAATCGCACGCAGCATGCGCACTGGGTCTTCGCGATAGCGCGTTTCAGGGTCACCGAGTAAGCGAATCAGTTTGTCTTCTAGATCTTCAATTCCACCAGCGTAGTCGTGAATGGAGTAGTCTCCGATGCTGTAATACATAGCGTTGACGGTAAAGTCACGACGTTCTGCGTCTTCATCGATGGTGCCGTAAACATTATCACGTAACAGCATGCCTTCTTTTGACTGTTGAGAGACATTCTTGCTTGGTTCTTGGTGGTGACCACGGAATGTTGCCACTTCAATGATGTCGCGGCCAAACATAATGTGGGCGAGGCGGAATCGACGACCAATCAAACGGCAGTTCTTAAATAGCTGTCTGATCTGCTCTGGGGTAGCATTGGTTGCAATGTCAAAGTCTTTAGGTGCTTGACCGAGCAATAAGTCTCGAACACCACCGCCAACAAGATACGCGTCGAAGCCTGCACCATGAAGACGGTATAGCACCTTCAATGCATTATCACTGATTTTTTTGCGCGAGATGTTATGCTCTTGGCGAGTAATAATATTTAAATCGAGTTCTGTAATTGCTCGAGATTCGCTGGGTGTATAGTCGTTTTTATTCATGTGCATTTGGCAATAATTGGTTAATCCAATTTTGCTTGAGTTTAGTTTTTTAGGCCCGCTAGGGGCGAATTTGCGGCTAATAATAGCCTACAGCGAGCGGTTTGAGAATAATGGTGTGATCTCAGTCGATGAAGGCAGTTGAGTTAGGTGCCAGTTTTGTACCCCCCACTCAATGATTTCATCTATGCTCGAATGTCGAATTTCTTTCTTAATATCAAACCCTAAGAACGTCATCGCATCAAGTAATGCAGGTTTTGGGTTCTCATTATCAATCGCTTTCGCATGGTTTTGTTTGGATAACTTCTGACCATTTGTATCAAGTGCTAACGGAAGATGTAAATAGCCTACAGGGGCTTTATTTAGCATTTGATAAAGGCTGATTTGTCTGCCAGTCGGCTCAATCAAATCTGCCCCGCGCACTACTTCAGTAATTCCCTGCTCGATATCATCCAATACTACTGCAAGGTTATAGGCAAATAACCCATCGCGGCGCTTTATAATAAAATCTTCATCTGCCAATGCGTTTGGGATGTGCAAAGTGCCATGACGCTTATCTTCAAACTCATAAACCGGTTTGGTCATGCGTAATCGAATTGCGCACTGCTCATGATTGGTGAGGCCAAGGTCACGGCAAGTGCCCGAGTAGAAACCACCAAGCGCTTTAATTTGCTTGCGTGTGCACTGGCAGTAATACGCTTGTCCGCTTGCTAACCAACGCTCAATTTGCGCTTGATATAAGTCGTGTCGTTGACTTTGGTAAACCACCTCACCATCCCAAAATAGACGGTATGCTTCTAAGGTTTGTAAAATTAAACAAGCGGCACCAGGCATTTCGCGTGGTGGATCTAAGTCTTCAATTCTGACCAACCATTGGCCATGATTTGCTTTCGCTTGGAAATAACTGCCTAAAGCGGCAATCAAGGAGCCAAAATGCAGTGGGCCGGATGGAGATGGTGCGAAGCGACCAATATAACTCATACTATTTTTATGCCGTGATACAAACCAAAAAGGGAGCCAAAGCTCCCTTCAATAGTCATTGCAAGAGTGATTAACCCTGCATTTGCTTCTCTTTGATTTCTGCAAGAGTCTTACAGTCAATACAAAGGTCAGCGGTTGGACGAGCTTCTAGGCGACGAATACCGATCTCGATACCACAAGACTCACAGAAGCCAAAATCGTCTTCTTCAATCTTGTTAAGCGTCTTTTCGATTTTCTTAATCAGACGACGCTCACGGTCACGGTTGCGTAGCTCTAAGCTGAATTCTTCTTCTTGAGAAGCACGGTCAACTGGATCTGGGAAATTTGCTGCCTCGTCCTGCATGTGGTGTACAGTGCGGTCAACTTCTTCCCTGAGCTGGTTGCGCCAAGCTGATAGAATTTTTGTAAAATGAGCCAACTGCTCAGGTGACATGTATTCTTCACCTGCTTTTTCTTGGTATGGCTCAACCCCTGCAATGGCTAGGATGCCTAGCGCTTTTTTCTTTGAGTCTGGCATGCAGCATCTCCTACTAACACCTAGTCAACTGCGCTCGCAGTTATTTTTAAGGCGGGTATCTATAGCAAAAAGAATCTTTGGAGGCAAATACTTGAGGTTAAACTTACTGTCAATGTGAAGGTCACATCATTTTTTGCCGTTAATGGCTAAATTCGAGTGACTTGACCAGTTTAATCTCATCGCTTGAAAGCTCTGCCTTGTAGCACAGTACTTCCACCCCTTGTTCTTGAGCGTATTTCAGTAATTGTGAATATTTGGCGTCTATATGGAGTGCTGGAGCGACTTTTTCAATCCCTGAATGTAAAACAGTGAATAAAAGTACTGCTCTGCTTCCAGAATGCACCATTTCTGTGAGCTCTCTCAGGTGCTTTTGTCCACGAGTAGTGACTGCATCTGGGAAATACCCTTGGCCTTGTAAATCCTCATCCAATAAGGTGACGCTTTTAACCTCTATATAGCATTTTGGTTGATTTTCTGATTTGAGCAAGATATCAATCCGGCTATTTTCATTGCCATACTTCACTTCAGTTTGAAGTTGGTCATAACCTTGCAGCTCACTAATCACACCTGCTTCTATCGCTTCCACAGCTAATTGGTTCGCGCGCGCGGTATTTATGCAGATGCGATGACCTTGACTAGTCTCCGATAATTCCCAGCTATTCGGGTACTTGCGTTTAGGGTTATCCGACGTTGAGTACCAAACTTTATTTCCTGGCGTTGCGCAGCCTGTCATTGCACCTGTATTGGCACAGTGGATAGTGCGCTCACTGCCATCCGGTAAAGTAATGTCGGCGAGAAAGCGCTTATAGCGTTTAATTAATGTGGCTGATTCTAATGATGGTTCAAACTTCATTTAGCACTGTTTTTATGTACAATAGTTGCCAACATTACACCACAAGGTTTCTCCTTTGTCACAATTGCCTATTCAGGGCGTGATGCCAGAACTCATCTCTGGTGTGCGCAACAATTCACAGCTCATTCTTAAAGCAGCCCCAGGCGCGGGTAAATCAACCCATTTTCCACTGCAATTGATTAAGCACAATGTGGTTAAAGGCAAGATTATTATGCTGGAGCCGAGGCGACTCGCCGCGCGTAACATTGCCCGTTACCTCGCCGAGCAGTTAGGTGAGCAGGTTGGGCAGCGAGTGGGTTATCGTGTTCGTGGAGAAAACAAAACCAGTCCACAGACCCAGTTGGAAGTGGTGACCGAAGGTATTCTGACTCGCATGATTCAATCCGATCCGGAATTGACGGGCGTCGATCTGGTGATCTTTGATGAATTTCACGAACGCAGTATTCATGCTGATACCGCGCTCGCGTTTTGTTTGGAGATCCAAGAAGCGCTGCGCGATGATCTTAAATTAGTGGTGATGTCAGCGACATTAGATCAACTCGCTCTATCTCGTTTGTTGCTTGAGGCTGAATACATTGAATCTCAAGGTCGAAGCTTCCCAGTCGAGCATCGATATGTCCCCGCTAAGCCAAATGAACGCTTAGAAGATCAGATGGCGAAGCAGATCACTTCGCTGATAGACAACGAATCCGGTTCTTTATTGGCTTTTTTGCCGGGAGTGGCGGCCATCAAACGTGTTGAAGAGCGGTTGCAGCATCTCGCGAGTGATGTTCAGATTTGTCCCCTCTATGGGCAGCTAGACTTTGCGCAGCAGCAAGCCGCAATCCAGCCGGCTAAAAATGGCGAGAGAAAAGTTGTATTGGCCACCAATATTGCAGAAACCTCACTGACCATTGAAGGGATTAGACTGGTTGTTGACTCAGGTTATGAGCGCGTAGCGAAATTTGATCTGAAAAGTGGTGTCACTCGCTTAGAACAAACTCGAATTGCTCAATCATCTGCAGAGCAAAGGTCGGGGCGTGCAGGGCGTTTAGGGCCGGGTATCTGTGTGCGCTTATACTCCGAAGGACAGCTCAATCAGCAGCCATACGTGCCTTCACCGGAAATACTGCATTCAGATTTGTCGAATCTTGTATTGGAGCTTGCTCAATGGGGAGCACAAACGCCTGCTGATTTAAGCTGGCTAGATGTACCGCCTGAGAGTGCGATAAACCAAGCCAGAGCCTTGCTTGTGCAGCTTGGACTGTTAGACAGCAAAGGTCAGTTAACTGAAGCTGGTAAACTGGCCGCGAAGTTGGGATTAGAGCCTAGAGCTTGCACTATGCTTGCCAAAGCAAATCACTCAAGCCAAACCGCTGCGGCAATTATCGCTCTTCTGGAGGACCCTGAACGCAATACATTGGATTTTATGCACAGCGTGCACCGCTTAAAGCTCGGTAAACACAGCAAACAAAAATTGGTGACTGAACGCGCACGAACCATTGCCAAGCGCATCGGTAGCGATTTCTCACTGACTAACATCGACGAGTCATCCGTTGCCTGTTTGTTGGCGCTCGCTTTCCCTGATCGAATTGCTCAGGCTCGTAGTAATCAGCTAGGACGTTTCTTACTTGCCAATGGGCATGGTGCGCAGCTAGAAGACAGTCAAAGACTCGCTGCTTGCGATTATATTGTCGTGATTGACTTGTTGCGCGGTCAATCGGAATCCTCACAAATATTTTCTGCCTTGGAACTTGATCTTGCGTCGCTGCAGCAGCGTTCACCAGAGCTTTTTACATCGATAGAGTTGGTTGATTGGGGTGAGCAAAAAGGTCGTCTGATTGCTGAATGTCAGACAAAACTCGGACGCTTAGTTATTGGGAGAAAAACGCTTCCTGAACCGCCACGCGAAAAAATGACGCAAGCTTTACTTAACTTCGTTCAACGTAAAGGGCTTTCAGTATTAAATTGGACACCGCAAAGCGTTGAGCTTTTAGAGCGTATGCGCTGCGGACAGGAATGGTTGCCAGAACAAGAGTGGCCCCAGTTAGATGAAGCAGGGCTATTGAATCACTTGTCTGATTGGTTAGAGCCTTACCTAAATGGGGTAGGTTCGGTAAAGGCATTGGCAAAGGTGGATTTAAGCGCGGCGCTACTGGCTTATCTAGGCTGGCCACTAAATCAAGAGATAGACAAGTGGCTGCCAACGCATTACCAAGTGCCAACGGGCAGCAACAAGAAAATTCGCTATCAGCAAGGGCAGGATCCAGTTTTGTCGGTACGGATGCAGGAAGTGTTTGGTGAAAAGGCTTCGCCTGAAATTGCTCAGGGTAGGAAGCGTTTGGTACTAGAGCTACTTTCTCCTGCGCAAAGACCGCTGCAAGTAACACGAGATCTAGCGAGCTTTTGGCGTGGTGCATACAAAGAAGTGCAGAAAGAGATGAAAGGGCGCTACCCTAAGCACGTTTGGCCGGACGATCCAGCTAACCATGTGGCGACAACGAAAACCAAAAGACAGCTAAACTCATGACCAAGAAAACAACGTCGGCAGGCACTAAAAAAACAACCAATAAGCCAGTGCGAAAACGCGCGACCAAATCCCCTAAACGGAGCCCGAACAAGAAGCCACAGCGTTCTTGGTTAAAAGCTATCTGGAGCTTGAGCTGGAAGCTCGCTTTAGCCGGTATTGCTGTGTTGCTGGTGGTCGGCATCTATCTTGATACATTGGTGAAACAGCGCTTTGAAGGGCAGCTTTTCGACCTACCTACAGTGGTTTACGCACGTATTCTTAACCTAGCGCCGGGGGATTCAATAACCATCCAAGAAGTGCGTAATGAGTTGGATGTACTTAATTATCGTAAGGTGCGCCAGCCTCGCTATCCCGGTGAGTATTCTTCGTCGTCAACTAAGATCGAGCTAATACGCCGCCCGTTTGAGTTTAGCGACGGCCCTGAACCAGATCGTCGCGTGATGCTCCACTTCTCGAAAAATAATCTTGAGCGGATTCAATCGTTAGAGACCAAAGGTGATCTCGGTTATCTGCGTATTGAGCCAAAAATGTTGGGAATGCTTGAGAAAAACCATGATGAGCAAAGGTTATTTGTTAAACGTGTGCAGTTTCCAGAAGTGATGATCGATGCCTTACTGGCTACTGAAGATCGTGATTTTTATCATCACGATGGCGTGTCACCATTAGCGATAGCTCGTGCACTGGTAGTGAATGTTAAGGCAGGGCGAACGGTTCAAGGGGGAAGTACCCTTACTCAGCAGCTAGCGAAAAACCTATTTTTATCAAGCGATCGAACTTTGTGGCGTAAGATCCGCGAAGCTTATATCGCTCTGATTCTTGATCACCGCTACAGCAAAGATCGGATCTTAGAGGCGTATCTTAATGAAGTGTATCTAGGGCAAAGCCGCGGCCAGGCAATTCATGGTTTTGGCTTAGCGGCTCGGCTTTATTTCGGTCAGCCTATTCAAGAGTTACGTATCGATCAGTTGGCTTTGTTAGTTGGCATGGTGAAAGGTCCTTCATACTACAATCCAATTCGGTTCCCAGAGCGGGCCAAAAAGCGACGTGATTTAGTACTACGATTGATGATGCAGCAAGGTACGCTAACTGCGAATGAGTATGATATGGCCGCCAGTCGACCGTTGGATATTCAAGATAATCCACAGATAGCAAGTCGTCAGCCTGCGTACTTCCAACAGCTGAAAATTGAGCTGAGAGAGAAAGTGGGCGAAGCTTTCCAGTCAGATGTTGGCTTGAAAGTATTTACCTCACTAGATCCTGTCTCTCAACATGAGCTCGAGAAGGCTATTGCGAAGAAAATCCCGCAACTTGCTAGCGTTGCGGGTAAGTCATTAGAAGGTGCCGCTGTCGCCGTTGATCGCCATAGCGGAGAAATTCGCGCTATGGTTGGTGGTAAACGCACGGGCTATGACGGTTTTAACCGCGCGCTAAATGCCAGTCGTCAAATTGGCTCTCTGGCTAAGCCTGCAGTTTACTTAACAGCGCTTGAGCAGCCGGAGAAATACAACCTCGCGACGACTTTGCATGATAAGCCAATCAGTTTAAAGGGCAGTAAAGGTAACGTTTGGTCGCCGCGTAATTATGATCGTAAATTCCGTGGTGATGTTCCCCTATATATTGCTTTAGCCAAGTCATTAAATGTGCCAACCGTTGAACTAGGGATGCAAGTAGGCATACCTAGTGTAGTTAAAACCTTAGAAAAGTTAGGCGTGGATAAAAATGAAATTCGCCCTGTACCGTCGATGTTCCTTGGCTCATTCACACTGACTCCGTTCCAAGTGGCGCAGATGTATCAAACCCTGACCAACTCAGGTAAGCAGGCTAGGTTGTCCGCGCTCCGTTCAGTCATCGATTTAGACGGTAATGTTTTGTATCAGTCACTGCCAAGAGTGTCACAAACCGTTGATCAGCAAGCAGCATGGCTAACCACTTATGCGATGAAGCGTGGAGTACTTGAAGGGACTGGTCGCTACCTTAATAGCCAATTTGGCTGGGCTGCACTAGCTGGTAAAACAGGCACCAGTAACGATACGCGTGACAGCTGGTTTGTTGGCGTTGATGGGCGCGAGGTGACAACCATCTGGTTAGGTCGAGATGACAATAAGCCGACTAAGCTGACAGGCTCTAGTGGCGCATTGAGAGTCTACGCTGAGTATCTAAAGCATCGAATTCCAGAGAAATTAACCCTGCCTTGGCCGCAAGGTGTCAGCACTTTAGGTTTTGCGAAAACGGCGCGGGGTAGTTTAGATCTAGATTGTTCTAATCAGTTTAAATTACCTGTGTGGGATGTTGGCGGTAGTCTGAAAAAACAGTGCGAGAATCAACCCAAACAATGGATAAAAGAATTATTTAGTTGGTAGTAATCATTGTGTTGAATATTAATACTTTACGGCGATAACGTCTGACAGTATAAACACAATATAAGCCCCAGAAAGGAACTCGAATTGTGAGAAAACTCGTTGGCTTCGTAGCATGTGTCATCGGAAGTGTTGCGTTTAGTGCGGTCGCTCAGCCTGAAACGGAACAAGAAGTCAGACCGAAAGTCGCCCTTGTTTTAGCAGGTGGTGGCGCTAAAGGTGCCGCGCATATCGGCGTATTAAAAGCACTGGAAGAGCTAAGAGTTCCTGTCGACATCATCACTGGTACGAGTATGGGCTCATATGTTGGTGGCTTATACGCCACAGGTATGAGTGCCGATGAAATTGAGTCCTTTATTGATACGGTTGACTGGAATAGTGGTTACCGCGATCGGGTTGATCGCAGTCAACGCAAAGTTCAAGACAAAGAGTACGAAGACAGATACCAACTCACCACCGATCTTGGCTTAAGCTGGGGCGAAATACATGGTAAGCGTGGCATCGTTCAGGGGCAGGGGATGTTGAAGTTACTGCGTGAAACCGCTGGCAACTTACCCCCTTTTGAGTCGTTCGATGAACTCGCCATACCTTATCGCTCTGTGGCGACAGATATCATTGAGCTCGAACCTGTGGTTATTGATCATGGCTACTTGGTTGATGCCATGATGGCGAGTATGTCAGTGCCGGGTGCATTACCGCCGTATGAGCTTGAAGGTCGCTTACTTGTCGACGGTGGCGTCACCAATAACATGCCAGTCGACATTGCACGTGATTTAGGTGCGGATATTGTTATTGCGGTTGATATCAGTACTGAGTACAAAGATAAAGAAGACTTTACCACACTGTTTACCGTTGCCGATCAGCTCTCCAATTACCTAGTCCGTAACACGACCAATCAGCAAGCTGAACTACTCACCGAGAAAGACCTATACTTGCGCCCTGAAGTGGGTGGGATGGAAACGACTGAATTTGCGAAAATGCCTGAAGCATTCAATAAAGGCTATCAGGTAACTATGGAGAGCAAAGAGTTACTAAAGCGATACAGTCTCTCATCAGCGCAATATCAAAAGTACGTTGACCATAAAGAAGAGGTGCGTCGTAAGCTGCGATACGGAGACGAAATTACCGTCCAGAACGTTGTGATTAACAACAATACTCACTATGCCGATGAGCTGCTTGAACAACGGTTAAATTTAGAATCAGGCAATAAGTACAGCTTGTCTGAGGTCGAGCAAAGCGTTCAAGACCTGTATGCTTTAGATCGTTTTGAGCTTATTAAGTACCGTTATGATGTCGTCGATGGTCAAGATACGCTAATTGTTGATGTTAATGAGAAATCATGGGGCCCTAACTACGTTAATTTTCGCTTCTTTTTAGAAGATGACTTTAGCACCGACAGCCAGTACTCGTTGGGTGTTTCGAGTAACTTTACCGACCTCAATGATTATGGTGCAGAGCTAAGAACCAATTTTGAAATTGGTACTGATAAGTTATTTGAGGCTGAACTGTATACGCCATTTTTCTCAAGCCAGAAAGCCTTTACAACCTTTGGTATTACCTTTAACAGCGAAAAGCGCAATGTGCCGGATTCAGGTTTCGAAGACACAACGCTCGATGCTACCAAAAACTATTTCCCTTTAACCTACAACGAGTGGGTTGCAGAGTGGGCGCTTGGCTATCAAGACACGCTATGGCGACGCTTTAAAGTTGGTGCAAGATATGTTGATGGTGAAGGAGAGTTGTCGACCCTACCGTCTTATTTGGATTTAGACTTTAAACGCTTAGGTGTCTTTGCGAATTATCGAATAGATACTTTAGATAACTACAGCTTACCGCGCAAAGGACTCTATCTTAACCTCGATTACTTGATTTCACATGATGAAAGCGTTGGCGGAACGATTGAGACAGAGAGAGTCTACGAGGAAGATACCGCTTATGAGTTTGGGGCAAAAGTGATCGCTGCGCATACATTTTCTCGCCATACTTTGGTCGCAAATATTGACCTTGGTTTTGTAAACAATAAAAACTCATCTGTCCCGATTGATCCTAAAGAAATCGGTGGTTTTCTAAATTTATCGGGCATTCCACGTAACAGTTTGATTGGACAGAATAAAGTATTTGGCAGCCTCGTTTATCGTTATCGTTGGTTTGACAATGACTTTGGATTGTTCACTTCGCCATTCTATGTTGGTGCTTCATTAGAGCATGGTGGTGTTTGGTCGGACCCTGATCTTGGTATTGATGATGCGCCTTTGTATACCGCTGGCTCAGTGTTCGCGGGGGTGGACTCTCCGATAGGACCAATAATGTTTGGTTATGGCCGTACTGAGCAGAACTTTGATTCGGTTTATCTAATTATTGGCACCACATTTAAGTAACTTGAACTTCATTGGCCACCACAATATCCCGTTCTTAATGAGTGGGATATTGGCTGAATTGACATGCAAAATCATAGAACTTTAGTCTTAAGTTGCTATGTTGGTCAAAATGATGAGATTTTAATTTAACGTTAAATTTGCTATTCTACCGCCCACAGTTTGGCCTCTCGGCACTGTTTCTCAGTCAGCATTGAATGAAAAATATGGCAAGGAGAGCCAAGTTTCCAAGGATGTTCACTCCCTTATTCTTTGAATAAATAGCATAAGAGGGAGGAACCGCAATGAGAGGAAAAAGTCGTGCTTGAAGCCTACCGTAAACACGTCGAAGAGCGTGCTGCTGAAGGAGTTGTTCCTAAACCACTAGATGCTGAGCAAGTTGCCGGCCTAGTTGAACTTCTTAAAACCCCACCTCAAGGTGAAGAAGCATTTATTCTTGACCTACTAGAGAATCGTATCCCACCAGGTGTTGATGAAGCTGCTTACGTTAAAGCAGGTTTCCTAACGGCTGTGACTAAAGGTGAAGTGGACTCGCCGCTAGTCAGCCGTGAAAAAGCAGCAGAACTGCTTGGTACCATGCAGGGCGGTTACAACATCGCTCCATTGGTTGATTTGTTAGATGATGACGCACTCGCGTCAATTGCTGTTAAAGCACTTTCACACACGCTACTGATGTTTGACGCTTTCTACGATGTAGAAGAGAAAGCAAAAGCAGGTAACACATACGCACAGCAAGTTCTTCAGTCATGGGCTGACGCTGAGTGGTTTACCTCGAAAGAAAAAGTAGCTGAAAAAATCACTGTTAAAGTATTTAAAGTTACTGGTGAGACAAACACCGATGACTTATCTCCAGCGCCAGATGCTTGGTCTCGTCCTGATATTCCAGTTCACGCCAAAGCGATGCTGAAAATGGAACGCGATGGTATCAACCCAGACGAGCCAGGAAGCGTTGGTCCTATCAAACAAATCGAAGAGCTACAAAAAGATGGCATTCCACTTGCGTATGTGGGTGACGTTGTTGGTACGGGTTCTTCACGTAAGTCAGCGACTAACTCAGTGCTTTGGTTCATGGGTGAAGATATCCCATTTGTTCCAAACAAGCGTACTGGCGGTATCTGTTTAGGTGGCAAGATTGCGCCAATCTTCTACAACACGATGGAAGACTCAGGTGCACTACCAATCGAGCTAAACGTTCAAGACATGAACATGGGTGATGTAATTGATATCTACCCATATGAAGGTGTGGTACGTAAAGACGGCGCAGAGATCTCGAACTTCGAACTGAGCAAGGTACTGCTTGATGAAGTACGCGCTGGTGGACGTATTCCATTGATCATCGGTCGTGGCCTAACAAGCCGTGCTCGTACTTCTCTTGGTCTAGAAGAAACGGATCTGTTTGCTAAACCAATTGATCCGTCTGCGTCAGATAAGGGTTACACACTAGCTCAGAAGATGGTCGGTAAAGCATGTGGCGTTGAAGGTGTTCGCGCTGGTCAATACTGCGAACCTAAGATGACAACAGTAGGCTCTCAGGATACAACGGGTCCAATGACGCGTGATGAGCTAAAAGACCTTGCGTGTCTTGGCTTCTCGGCTGACCTAGTGATGCAGTCATTCTGTCACACATCTGCCTATCCAAAACCAGTAGACGTAAACACTCACCATACGCTACCTGACTTCATCATGAACCGTGGCGGTGTGTCACTGCGTCCGGGTGATGGTGTAATCCACTCATGGCTAAACCGTATGCTTCTTCCTGATACGGTAGGTACAGGTGGTGACTCGCATACTCGTTTCCCATTAGGTATTTCATTCCCAGCAGGTTCTGGTCTTGTCGCGTTCGCAGCTGCAACAGGTGTTATGCCACTTGATATGCCTGAGTCAATCTTGGTTCGCTTTAAAGGTGAAATGCAGCCGGGTATCACGCTACGTGATTTAGTTCATGCGATTCCTTACTACGCAATTCAGCAAGGTCTATTGACGGTTGAGAAAGCGGGTAAGATCAACGAATTCTCTGGCCGCGTACTTGAAATTGAAGGTGTTGAGCACCTAACGGTTGAGCAGGCGTTTGAGCTATCAGATGCATCAGCAGAGCGTTCTGCAGCTGGCTGTACCGTGAAACTGTCTCAAGAGTCAATCGAAGAGTACCTAAACTCAAACATCACCATGCTTAAGTGGATGATCTCGGAAGGTTACGGTGACCGCCGTACTATCGAGCGTCGTATTACCGCGATGGAAGAGTGGTTAGCGAACCCTGAGTTGATGGAAGCAGATACTGACGCAGAGTACGCTCATGTGATTGAAATCGACTTGGCTGATATCGATCAACCGATTCTATGTGCACCAAATGACCCAGATGATGCTCGTCTTCTATCTGACGTTCAGGGCACTAACATTGACGAAGTGTTCATCGGTTCATGTATGACTAACATTGGTCACTTCCGTGCGGCAGGTAAACTGCTAGAGCAATTTGGTGGTCAGTTAGATACTCGACTATGGGTTGCGCCACCAACGAAGATGGATCGTGATCAGCTAACCGAAGAAGGATACTACGGTATTTACGGCCGTGCGGGTGTTCGTATCGAAACTCCGGGCTGTTCGCTATGTATGGGTAACCAAGCACGTGTGGCAGATAAAGCGACAGTCATGTCTACTTCAACACGTAACTTCCCTAACCGTTTAGGTACAGGTGCGAACGTATACCTATCTTCAGCAGAGCTAGCGGCTGTAGGTGCAATTCTAGGTAAGATTCCAACTAAGGAAGAGTACTTAGAGTACGCTAAGCAGATCGATGCAACAGCAGCAGATACCTACCGCTACTTGAACTTCCATAAGATGGAAGATTACACCAAGAAGGCGGATGAGGTTATCTTTCAAGAGCCTGCATAAGTAGCTCTGGAACACTGAATAGTTGATTAAGCGCCCACCGAAAGGTGGGCGCTTTTTTTGTACAATGGGAACGGACTTCGTCCTATGGAGAGCGGGAGCGCTTCGCTTTTGGAAAACGCGAACGGGCTTCGCCCTTCGGGAGATGGGACTAGTGATTTATTAAAAGCGGTTTACAGCATCTGTTCACCGAGGGGATAAAATCTCCCCGCATCCCGCATCCCGCATCCCGCATCCCGCATCTCGCTTCCCGACCCTCGACCCTGTATACTCCCGCCCATTACGTTAGGCAGAACCACAAGAGGCGCCCTATGGAATTCGAGTTTATTAGAAACACTTTAATGGGCGAATACTATGTGAAGTCCAGTATGGGGCACGAAATTGTTGCACGCTGGCTGCAGGAAGAAATTGGCAAAGATTGGCAGAAAATTGATCGCGTTGATGATCTAATTCGCGAAGCACGATCTAATCCTCAACAAGAGCATAGTATAGAAGGCACTGAAATTTCCTTGATGATTCAAGGTGATGAAGTCACGGTTCAAGAGAATGTGCTTGCTCATGGTCAAGAGATGGACGCAGAGAGCGAGTTTGATTTTTATGACAGTGAAAGTACAGCGAACTGCGGACTGGAAGACTTTGAAGATCTTATTGAACAATGGAAAACCTTCCTTACGACTAAGTAATGCACTTTTGTGGTGAGCCATCTTAGGCTTGCTTTAAATTTGTGAATAGGGCGCACCGTATTGGTGCGCCCTTTTTGTTTGTGGAGTTCTGTTTAGGGGTTGTTTTTATTTAAATCAATGACTTAACAAGTTGGCACGCACCTTGGATTACTAATAAGCAAAAGGATGACAGCTTCAGAGAGGATGCGATGAAACTTATAAATGCGATTATCAAACCGTTCAAATTAGACGATGTTCGTGAGGCCCTAGCCGATGTTGGTATTGAAGGGATGACAGTATCAGAGGTTAAGGGTTTTGGCCGTCAGAAAGGTCACACCGAGCTATACCGTGGTGCAGAGTACCAAGTCGACTTCCTGCCTAAGGTGAAACTTGAAATAGCGACTCAGGCAGAAAACGTCGACCGAGTGATTGAGGCGGTGTCAAAAGCAGCCCACACAGGAAAAATCGGTGACGGAAAAATTTTCGTTTATGACCTCAGCCAAGCGGTGCGTATTCGTACCGGTGAAATGGACGCTGAAGCGCTTTAAGAATTCAAAGGACTGGAGACAATAAGATGGAATTAACAACTACAGTAACAGAGTTACGTTACGCACTAGACACCTTTTTCTTCCTCATTTCGGGTGCGTTGGTAATGTGGATGGCAGCAGGTTTTGCCATGTTAGAAGCGGGTTTGGTTCGCTCAAAGAACACGACTGAAATTCTAACCAAAAACATCTGTCTATACGCAATCGCTTGTACTATGTATCTGATCGTTGGTTACAACATCATGTATGTTGATAATGGTGAAGGCGGTTGGTTACCATCATTTGGTGCACTGATTGGTACACAAGGCGAGGGTGCTGACCACTCGCTAGAGTCAGACTTCTTCTTCCAGGTCGTGTTTGTCGCAACAGCTATGTCAGTTGTGTCAGGTGCCGTTGCTGAACGTATGAAGTTATGGTCTTTCCTAATTTTCTCAGCGGTACTGACAGCGTTTATCTACCCAATGGAAGGTTACTGGACTTGGGGCGGTGGTTTCCTATCCGAAGCGGGCTTTAGTGACTTTGCTGGCTCAGGCATCGTTCATATGGCTGGTGCAGCCGCCGCTCTAGCCGGTGTTCTACTTCTAGGTGCGCGTAAAGGAAAATACGGTAAGAACGGTGAAATCTACCCAATTCCAGGTTCAAACATGCCTTTAGCAACGCTTGGTACCTTTATCCTATGGTTCGGTTGGTTCGGCTTCAACGGTGGTTCTCAGCTAATGGTTTCTGACTTTGAGAATGCAACCGCAGTAGGTCAAATCTTCCTTAACACTAATGCAGCAGCAGCAGCGGGTGCCATTGCAGCGCTACTTGTTTGTAAAACAACTTGGGGTAAGGCTGACCTTACTATGATTCTTAACGGTGCATTAGCAGGTCTTGTTGCTATCACAGCAGACCCTCTATCACCTTCACCACTTTACGCAGTAGCAATTGGTGCAGTATCTGGTGCGCTAGTGGTGTTTAGCATCATCGGCCTTGATAAGCTTAAGATTGATGATCCTGTAGGTGCTATCTCAGTGCACGGTGTATGTGGTTTCTTTGGCCTGATGGTTGTGCCGCTAAGCAATGGTGATGCAACATTTGGTGCACAGCTACTAGGTGCCGCAGTAATCTTTGCTTGGGTATTTGGTGCAAGTCTAGTGGTATGGGCCGTGCTTAAAGCGACAGTTGGCATCCGAGTTTCTGAAGACGAAGAGATGGAAGGTATGGACATGCATGACTGTGGCGTAGGTGCTTATCCAGAATTCGTAACAGTGAAGTAATTACACTAGATGTGACGTTACATATAGTTACAAATAAAAGTATCAAAAACCTGCTCTCTAGAGCAGGTTTTTTTGTTTCCTGTCATTGTTTTCTAAACTATGATGAATATAATAACGCAACTGATAAACGTTATCATTACGAAGTTAAAGGACTGAACCAATGAAAAAACTGCTGACTCTTTCTGCATTAGCTTGCGCGACAATCGCACCTACAGCGGCAATCGCTGCAGAAGAAGTGAACGTATACTCTTACCGTCAACCTTTCCTAGTTGAGCCAATGTTCAACGAGTTCACTAAAGAGACAGGTATTAAAGTAAACGTTAAGTTTGCTAAGAAAGGTCTAGCAGAGAAGCTAGCTCAGGAAGGCGAATACAGCCCAGCAGACGTGATTCTAACTGTAGATATTAGCCGTCTATCTGAACTGACTAAGAAGAACCTAGTTCAAGCTGTTGAAAGCGAAGTTCTAGAGAAAAATATTCCAGCTCAGTACCAAGATACTGACAACGAGTGGTTTGCTCTAACAACTCGCACTCGTAGCGTTTACTCTTCACGTGACCGTGTTGGTCGTCTAGGTGAAGACTTCACTTACGCTGATCTAGCTAAGCCTGAATTCAAAGGCAAAATCTGTACTCGTAGCGGTAAGCACCCTTACAACGTATCTCTGGTATCTGCAATGATTGCTCACGAAGGCGAAGCAGCAACGAAAGAGTGGTTAGAAGGCGTTAAAGCTAACCTAGCACGTAAGCCACAAGGTAACGACCGTGCTCAAGTTAAAGCAATCAAAGAAGGTCTATGTGACGTTTCTCTTGGTAACAGCTACTACCTAGGCAAGATGGTTAACGATGCAGAGCAAAAAGCTTGGGCTGATGCGGTTTACATCAACTTCCCTAACCAGAAGTCAACAGGTACTCACGTAAACATCTCTGGTATGGCGATGGCTAAGCACTCTCCAAACAAAGAGAATGCAGTGAAGCTTATGGAGTTCCTAGCAGGTGATAAAGCGCAAAGCATGTACGCAGAAGTGAACTACGAATACCCAGTAAAAGATGGCGTTAAGCGTTCTGAACTGGTTGCGTCTTGGGGTGATTTCAAGCCAGATACAATTTCTCTAGATGATATCGCAAGCCACCATGAAGCTGCGATCAAACTACTAGACGAAGTTAAATTCGACCTATAATAGTTTTTGGTGAGTCATAGACTCATTAAATAAGCACAGCCTCAAGTCGCTCTTTTTGTAGGGTTACTTGAGGTTGTTTGTTTATAAGGGTATAAATACCCTAAACTATTAAAGGGATATGAGAGGTATTTGCAAACGCATTTATATTTCATAAATCCTGGTTGTAAGTAGGCGATGAAAGAAAAAAATTATTTATGGAAAACCAGTAGCGGAGTGCTCGCTTTGCTACTGGTTTTGCCGATCTTAGCGATATTCATGACTGCTGTTGGCGAAACCAATGAGCTATTTACTCATTTGATGTCAACGGTAATGCCGACTTACGCATTTAATACCGTGGTTTTAGTCGCCGGTACTATGGCGCTGTCTCTTCTTTTTGGCATCCCTTCCGCATGGATAATGGCGATGTGCCGTATCCCTGGTGAACGCGTTTTGCAATGGGCGCTGGTGCTTCCTCTTGCGATGCCTGGTTATATCGTTGGTTATATATTTACTGATTGGTTCGACTTTGCAGGGCCTGTGCAAATATTACTGCGTGATTTGACCGGGTGGGGACCAGGCGATTATTGGTTTCCAGATATTCGAACTTTAACTGGCGCGATTATTGTTCTCGCCTTAGTGCTTTATCCTTACGTATACCTGCTATGCCGCGCAGCATTTATGGAGCAGAACGTTTCTCTGCTCCAATCGGCGCGACTTCTGAAATGCTCGCCGTGGGAGAGCTTTCGCCGTATTTCTTTACCTTTAGTCAGACCGTCTATTGCCGTCGGACTTTCGCTGGTGGCAATGGAAACCATTGGTGATTTTGGTACGGTCAGCTATTTCGCAGTTAATACCTTAACCACAGCGGTCTATGACACTTGGCTTGGTTACTCAAGCTTAACTGCCGCAGCGAAAATCTCAGCGATAATGTTGGTTGTCGTGATTCTATTACTTAGCTCAGAACGCTATAGTCGCCGTAAACAAAAACTGTTTCAAAATCAGTTTAGTAGCCGAGAAGACTTCCGTTATCAGTTAGTCGGTTGGAAAAAATGGCTAGCCTTATCTTGGTGCTGGGGGCTTGTTTGTGTTGCCTTTATCTTCCCGCTAGGCCAATTAATTATCTATGCGTACAAATACTTCACTCAAAGCTGGACGGCGGAATTTCGCGAGTATGCGCTCAATAGCTTGTATGTTTCGCTTACTGCTGCGGTGATTGGTGTTGTGGTCGCACTGATTGTTAACTTCTGCCAACGTGTTAACCCTGGGCGTAAGAGCCTCGCATTTATGCGCTTATCCTCAATGGGGTACGCGGTGCCAGGAACGGTGCTTGCTATTGGCGTGATGGTTCCGGTGCTATTCATGGACCACTTAGTCAATGATATTGCTAAGTTTATGGACTGGGGCAGACCTGGGCTAATTTTTTCTGGTTCCATGTTTGCGTTGATCTTTGCCATGGTGGTGCGTTTCTCAGCCGTTGCTATCGGCAGTATTGAAAGCAGTTTAAGTAAAGTCTCTCCTTCACTGGACATGGCATCAAGAACCATGGGGTGCAGCGCCAATACCATGCTTTGGCGAATCCACTTACCACTGGTACGCAGAGGGGCTTTAATCGCGGGACTATTAGTGTTTATCGAGTCAATGAAAGAGCTTAATGCAGCCTTGCTGCTGCGTCCTTTCAACTTTGAAACTTTGGCCACCTATGTTTATAACTTTGCCTCTGACGAGCATCTAGAACTAGCGGCAATGCCCGCCGTTCTATTGGTCTTGGTCGGTTTAGTGCCTTTAGTTATTGTTAACCGTTCACTGGAGCATTCCCACTAATGAGCTGTGCATTATCAATTAAAGACTTAACGTGTAAATACGATGAGCAAACGACAGTGCTTGAGTCACTGTCGCTAGAAGTTGAGCAAGGTGAAATTGTTTGTCTGCTAGGGGCGAGTGGGTGCGGTAAAACAACTCTGCTCAAAGCGATTGCTGGTTTGCTGCCTTTAAGCTCGGGCACTATGAGCTTGAACTGTATGACTATTGATGATGGAGCGAATTGGCTCCCGCCAGAGCAGCGTAACATCGGTATGATTTTTCAAGATTACGCACTGTTCCCTCACCTAACGGTGGCTGAGAATGTTGCTTTTGGTCTACGTAAACTATCGCTTAGTGAGCAAAAAGCTAAAGTTGAAGAGATGCTAGCCTTGGTCCACTTGGATGGTTATGGTGAGCGCTATCCTCACCAACTCTCTGGTGGTCAACAACAGCGCGTCGCAATAGCACGTTCTTTGGCGTATAAGCCAGACCTCTTACTGCTCGATGAGCCGTTCTCAAACATTGATACTCAAGTGCGTCATGAGCTTATTGCTCAGATCCGCAAGATCTTTAAGAAGCAAGGGGTGACGGCGATTTTTGTTACTCACAGCCGTGAAGAAGCGTTCGCCTTTGCTGACAAGATGGCAGTGATGAACCATGGCGTGATAGAGCAGTATGGCACCGCAAGTGAGCTCTACTATCAACCATCAAGCAAGTTTGTAGCAGACTTTTTGGGTGGAGGTAGTTACCTTACCGCTAAACGTTCTTCTGAGTCTGAGTTTGAAACTGAATTAGGCTTGGTTGAAGCGACTGCGCAGCAACATATTCAAATTGGCGATCATTGTGAGCTCCTGCTTAGACCTCAACATGTGCAGATTAGCGCGGCTGAAGAGAGTACAGTCACTGTGCTAGAACAACAGTTTATGGGAGATCACTGCCGATATGTGATTGATGCTAGTGGCAGTCGATTATTAGCAAGCTCAGCAGAGCCTCTGACCATAGGTCAGCAGGTGTCGGTTAAGGTTGAGACCCAAGGTGTACTCGCTTTCTAGCCAAAAAAGTGCCCGGCTTAGTCGCCGGGCTAATTGTATCCACCTATAGGGAAGTGAATTCAGTTAATTAGAGTTGTAAGAACGCTTTGACTTGCTGTACGACCTGTTCGGCGGTCTCTTTGTCTGCCATTTCTGCAAAGATACGCAGTAGTGGTTCAGTACCGGAGAAGCGCGCAATTACCCAACCACCATTCTTGAAGTAGACCTTAGCGCCATCTTCATAGCTCACCTTATCTATCTCAAACTCAAAATCAGGCAATTGTTTTTCAACGTAAATACGATTGTAGAGCACCTCTTTTTGGGCTGGTTTAAACGTACAGTCTCCCTCAGCGGTATAGGCATAGCCATACTTGCCATATATCTCATCCAGTAGCTCTGACAGTTTCTTGCCAGTCACAGAGATCATTTCAACCAATAGGCTAGAGGCGAAAACGCCGTCTTTACCCTTGATGTGTCCACGGATGGTAAGGCCACCAGAACTTTCACCGCCAATCAGCGAATCATCGGCTTCCATTTGTGAACTGATATGTTTAAAGCCTACAGGTACTTCAAATGATTTCTCACCATGATCAGCGGCGATCTTATCGAGAATATGCGTAGTGGCAATATTACGAACCACGGAACCTTTCCAGCCTTTGTACTCTAGTAGGTAGTAGTAGAGCAGGATCAGCACTTCGTTAGGATGAATAAAGTGGCCTTTTTCATCGATGATGCCTAAACGGTCAGCATCACCATCGGTTCCGATACCAATGTCGTACCCTTCGGCGGCCACAAGGTGTTTTAGCCTATACAAGGTTGCGGCACTCGGTGAAGGCATCAAACCACCAAAATCTGGGTTCTTACCATCATTGATCACATCGACATCACAACGGCCGTTAATCAGTACCGTTTGCAGCGCGTTTTTTGCTACACCAAACATAGGGTCGATCAAAACACGCAAGTTGGCTTTCTTAATTGATTCAATGTCGATGAAGTTAATGATCGAATCGACAAACTCGTTCATTGGGTTGATGACATCGATCAGTTTGTCTTCAACCGCTTGGTCGAAATCAACCGACTTAACCTGCTCAGCGCTTAGCTGGCTAATTTGTGTTTCGATCTTTTCAGTGATGATTTCATCAGCGTCACGCCCGCCTTGAATAAAGACCTTAATGCCATTGTAGTCAGCTGGGTTATGTGAAGCGGTGATGCAGGCAGAGTAGGCACAGCCCATTTCTTTGGCCTTAAACATCACAATTGGCGTTGGTACGAACTTGTCGATGAAGCTGACGGTAATGCCGTTTGCAGCTAAAACCTCTGTAAACCAGCGGCCTGCTTTATCTGATAAAAAACGGCGGTCGTAACCAATTACGAACCCTTTTTCAGCCACTTGTTCTTGATTGATGATGTTGGCCAGAGCTTGAGCCACTAAGCGAACATTGTCTTTAGTAAACTCTTCGCCAATGAATGCGCGCCAGCCACCTGTTCCAAATTTAATCATAGCGATAATCCTTTAAGTAAAAGAGCCTCTCGAAAGAGGCTCACTGCTGGCGTTAACCAAGAACAACCACAACGTCGTTGATACTGCCTTCCGCTTGAACTGGAACAGCGCCTGTCACTGCTTGTCCGTTAACCGTGATTGACTTGACCCCTTTGCTTACTGAGCTTGGGTTTTCAACCTTGATGTTGTAGGTCGCACCTAACCACTGACGAGTGACTTCAAAGCCAGGCCAGTCAGTTGGAATACATGGATCTATGGTTAAACCATCAAAACCGGTGCGTACACCTAAGATGAAATTGGTTACCGCGAAGTAAGCCCAGCCCGAAGTACCCGTCAACCATGGGTGGTTAGCGCGACCATGATCTTGGTGGTCACGACCCATAATGAACTGCACGTATGAGTAAGGTTCAGCAATACGCTTTTCTATGATGTCATTTTGGTTGTATGGGTTAAGCGCATCGTAGAATTTCATTGCGCGGTCACCACGACCAAGTTTCGCTTCAGCTACCCACGCCCACGGGTTTGGATGTGAGAAGATAGCGCCGTTTTCTTTTACGCCCTGGTATACACGGGTGACAAAGCCGATATCATCGTTAGGTGTTGCAAATGAAGGGGCGTTAAGGTGTAGACCATATTCTGAGAATAGATTCTCATCTACGGCATCCATCGCTTTTTCACCGCGCTCTTGTGATACAGCACCCGATAGAACGGCAAGAGTGTTAGACTCTAAGTGGATACGGCCTTCGGTCTGTTGTGCAGTACCAATCTTATCGCCATTTTTGGTTAAGCCGCGGATGTACCAGCCACCTTCATCATCCCAAAGGTGCGTTTCACACGCTTCACGAACATTGGCCGCCATTTCGGTGTATTTCTCTACATCTGCATCGCGACCTAAGTATTTCGCTAGGTCAATAAACTCTTGCAGAGCCCAGAAGTGGAGGAATGAAACCATCGAGGATTCACCGCCGCCTAGGTTTAGACAGTCATTCCAGTCAGCACGCAAACCTTTACAGATACCGGTTTGACCGACATATTCCGCCGAGAAATCGAGTGCGGCTTTCATATGCTCGTAAACTGTTGCGTCTCCGCCGTCAGCGTAAGGAATGACTTCCTCGAAGAAACTATGCTCTCCAGTTTCCATCACGTACTTACAGATGGTAGGAACTAGCCATAGATGATCATCTGAACAAGTGTCTTCAATGCCGTGGATCTTATCTTCATCAGATGGTGTCGGAACTACGGTTGGAGATTTTGAAGGCTCAACATCTGCTTTGTCAGGATCGAACCAATCAGGATCAAATAGGTGTAGACCGTAACCAGCCTTAACTTGACCACGAAGAAGATCAACAAGACGTTTACGTGTCATTGCCGCATTTGAATGTGGGACTGAAATCGCGTCTTGAGCAGTATCTCGGTAGCCCAGACCAGTACGTCCGCCGACTTCAATGAAAGAAGCAAAGCGAGACCAAACCACACAGGTTTCAGCTTGGTATAGAGTCCAAGCGTTGATCATAGTATCTAAGCCTTCGTTCGGCGATTTGACTTGGAACTTAGCACAGCGCTCGTCCCAGTGGGCTTTAATGCCTGCAAACGCAGCATCGACATTCGCGAGGTCTTGATACTTTTCACGTAGACGTTCGCCATTACCTTTACCGATACCTAGAATGTAAGCAAAGCGTACTTCTTCGCCAGGTTGGATGGTGAACTGCTTGTGTAGCGAACCACAGTGGTTGTAACAAGTTTGCGCGCTGTTAGTACATTTACCTTGTTCAACGGCAATTGGATTTGCTTCGTCGCGGTATAGGCCTAGGAAGCTATCACGTTGACCGTCGTATGAGTCAGGGTCGAACGTAGAGGCTAGGTAGTAGAAACCTTCAAAGTCGTTGGTGTTGTAGTACAAGTCATACTCAATCACGCCATCTTTGTACTCAGTTCCTGCTGAGTAAAGTGACATTTGGTGGTTCTGGTTATCAGATTGAATGTGGCTGAACGAGAACTCAACAAATGAGAAGGCACTGATAGTACGCGGTTTATCAGAAGTATTTTTAATCACAACATCCCAAACTTCCGCATCTTCGCCTTTTGGTACAAAGAGCGTTTTTGTCGCTTCGATGCCGTTGTAATCACACTTGAACTTTGAATATGACAAGCCGTGGCGCACTTCATAACTTGCTTCATCTAAGCTTTTCGCGACTGGCTGCCATGAGATTGACCAGTAATCACCAGTTTGATCATCGCGGAGGTATACATAGTGACCCGGGCGATCGAAAGTTGCGTTAGGGCGGAATTTGGTAACACGGTTATATTCAGGGGAGTTGTAGAATGAGTAACCCCCTGCGTTGTGCGAGATGACAGTACAGAACTTCTCTGTGCCTAAGTAGTTAGTCCATGGCGCAGGTACGTCTGGTCGAGTGATGACGTATTCACGATTGTCGTTATCGAAATAGCCGTATTTCATGTTGATTTCCTTTTTACCAAGCTGCCACTTTGGCAGCCAAAAATTTAAGCTAGTGAAAACCGCGAATGCTCACCATTCGCTCCAGTGTTATTTCCACGGTTGACGGTAGTTAATGTCTTGTCTGTCGAGTAAAGGTAAATGGCCTTTTAACCGTGCTAAATAGTCTTCCCAATCCCGTTCGGACTTCTCTGTCCAACAAGCTTCCGCCATGGCAGTGAGTCTTGGGAAAACCATGTAATCCATGCGATTTTGCTGTGTGACGATTTCACTCCATAGTGCGCACTGAATACCCAAAATGCGTTTTCTTATTGGATCGTTATCAGGAACTTGGGCTAATGGCTCATAGCGATAAGCATTTTCGAGAGGGATAACCGCTGCCCAATCGACCCCAGGTTCCTCTGGGCTGTAGTCTTGGGTCATATCTAAATAAGTCGATTGACCCGGCTGTAAAATGACATCAAAGCCTTGTTTAGCGCAGTTAAGAGCAGCCTCTTCACTGAGCCAAGAGTAAATAACCGTATCTTTGCTGACCTTATTGCCGTGTTGAGCCTCTTCCCAACCCACCATGCGTTTACCCAGTGAACGAAGCTTTTTCTCCGCATAGCCGAGAAGATGACCTTGGAGCTCTTTAGCGCTCTGATAACCCTTCTCTTGCATCAGTTTTTGGCAGGCAGGGCTTTCTAGCCACACGCCGTCAGGCACTTCATCGGCACCAATATGAACCCAAGGGGATGGGAACAGTTCAGCGACTTCTTGCAAAACCTTGTCGAGGAACTCGTAAGTGCCTGCAAGGGCTGGCGAGAGCACATTGTCGTTGTAGTGCTGAATACTGCGATACTGAGAACGATCATTCGGATCTTGTAATAGCTCTGGTAAAGATTTAATCGCCGCACGGCAATGGCCTGGGATATCGATCTCTGGAATTATGTTGATCCCGCGTTCGTCCGCGTAAGCAATCACTTCTTTGACTTCTTCTTGGCTGTAATAACCGCCATAGATGTCAGCTAGGTGACTGTACTGAGGTTCAAGCGCCGTCCCAACTCCGCGGTAGCCGCCAGTCTTGGTTAATTCTGGTAGAGCTTTGATTTCCAGACGCCATCCTTCGTCATCGGTTAGGTGCCAGTGGAAGGTATTAAATTTGTAATGGGCGAGTTGATTGATTAAACGCTTCACCATCTCAACTGAGTGGAAGTGGCGAGCACAATCCAACATCATGCCGCGATACTTAAAGCGTGGTGCATCAACGACCTTAATACACGGAAGAGATAAGTTGTGGTCGTCATCTTGCTCAATTAATTGCAACAGGGTTGCGCTGGCATGAACAAAACCAGAGCGAGAGCCTGCTTCAAGTCGAACGCCCGCACCACTTACCGTAAGTTGGTACTCACCTTCATCAAGAGTCGGATTATTGCGATAAACAATCTCGCTATGACCTATGGTTTGAGCTTTAAAATCAAACAACCTTTCTAGCTCTAGCTGCAGCCATGTTGCGGCCTTTTCGGCTAGATTAGCTTGTAATGTAATTTGACTAGAGCGAGTCAGTTGAAATTTACCATCAAATAGTTCGACCTTATTTGGCTTAGGAATCAGCGCAATTTCAGGCGTATCAACACTAGGCAGCTCGGCGCGTTCACGATAGGGCGAGGCAAGGGCGATAGGCGTCAAGACGACCTGATGCTTTTCCTGACCACCATTAGCAATAATGACTGCGTCTTTTAGCCCGTCGGTGTAGAAACGAAACGGAGCAGTATTGATACTAAACTCGCAGTAGTAGTGCTGATTGGCCTCAAGAATTTCGATATCAGGTTTGACGGTGCAGAAACTACCAACTTGTTTGATTTCTCCATGAGTGAAGCTATCAGGCAAGATAAAGCGATCAATGATGAACTGCAGTTGCCAGTTATCGAGCGATTGATCGGTGAGGTTGTGTAAAGTTAAACCAAAACGGCAAAACTGCTTTTGTTCGGATAGGACAGCAAGTTCGACGCGAAAGCTCATAATCTTATCCTTAATAAAGATTGTGCTCAGGTTGACCGGCAAACATGATTGCGCCTTCAATGGCATCAAACTGCGGTTCAACGATCCAAGACTGTACTGGTGGCGAAAGCCAAGCTTTGATGCGCTCAGCAATGCCGCCCATTAAACAGATGCGAGTCGCCCCTTTACGATTAAGTGCCACTAGGAACATTTCAATGTCTGCGGCCGTCTGCTTAAGCATATTGATTGCTAAGCTATCGCCCTGATGAGCGTGTTGAAAAATTGCAGGAGAGAATTGTCCGTAGTCTCTTGGTAATGCCGATTTAGACCATTCCACTATTTGGTCGACATCATGGTTGAAATGAGCGAGAACGTGCTGAGCAAGTGGAGTCTTTTCGCCGATACCATCTTGAGTAAGAAGAACTTGTTGAATAAGGCGTAGGCCCATAACAGCACCGCCACCTTGATCTGATATTGGAAACTCTCGTCCACCAACAACATGTTGTTGACCATTTTCAAGGTAGATACCACAAGAACCTGTGCCTGCAATCATGATCGCACCAGCATCACCATTATGAGCGCCAATGCACGCACCGTAAGCGTCGGTGTTTAGCACGATCGAAGCGAATGGGTGTGGTAGACCCATAAAGGCTTGCCATGCTGATTTTTGCTCAGCACCTGCGAGAGCAAGGCCAAGATGCATGCGAGCAAAATCATTGGAATTTAAGCCACCCTGAATGGCGGCTTCGGTAATGGCTTGAACAATCGAAGCCATTGCAACTTCAACACCTAGCAAAATATTGGCGCTGCCGCTTTTCGCCTCGCCGATTAAGTTGCCTTGATCATCACGAATTCTGGCGCGGCAGGAAGTACCGCCACCATCAATACCAACAAATAACTTACTCATTGGTTGTCTCCTCAGTATTGAAGTGAGCGAATTGACTTACTATCGCGAGCAAATACCAAGCACCATGTGGAATCCATTGCTCTCCCCAACGCCAGTTTTGCAGCATGTCGTCTTTTTGTTTCTCTGGGTTAAAGGCGATGTCGTTTTCGTCTTCAAAGCCTGCGGTAATACCGTTACAAATGCCGCCTTTGGCATTGAAGAATCCAAGCTGTGGCAGGTAATCTGGGTTGTTGATGCCATGCCCATCCAGCATGCACATATGGTAAGGGTTAAGGCCTAAGATCCAGTTGAGACTGTTTTGGGCGAATGCGAGCAGTTGTTGCTTCGTTGCATGATCTTCAATATGCGCAAGGGCTAAAAATGCCATGCTACTGAGAGACCCTAAACGTGCATTCTCTCCTTGCCACCAATAACCGGTTTCATTGTTCTGCGCGACAAAGAATGCATCGCGCTTTTCACCATCAACCGATTTGACGTATTGGCGAGGGTAACCAAACGGGTTTGCTACGCTATTGCTAATTGTCAGTTCAAACTTCACCGCACGATTGAGCACTTCGGTCACTTGTGATTTTCGTTGAGCGTTAGGCTCAACATTGAGGTACTCACATAGAGCGATAACGGGCAGGCCGGCTTCAGCGGCGTGATAGTATGGGCGACTACCATCTTGGTTGGCTGCCCAGTAATGGTTGAAGTTTTGGTCACTTTGCTGACGTGAGACCAGTTGATTGCTCCAGTAGCGGCACTCTTCAAGATACTGTTCATTTTCGGTTGTTCGCAGCAGCTCAGTCACTGCTAGCAATGCACAGTACTCATCAATGATGTTCTCTTGGCCGTCATCTAGGTATTGGCGGTTAAACTCTTTAAGGTGCCAATAGCCTTTCTCAGCAGCGGCTAAGTATTCTTGGCGAGTAAACTCACCGGATTCATCTAATCGAGCTGCCTGAGCTAATGCCGCGATAGAGATACCGCCACCTTGTCTAAAGCCTGCTTGATAATCTTCAGACTTGTGACCTTCTTGAGTAGCGTAGGCACAAATTTCTCGCTGTTTGGTATTTTTCGACCACTTATCAAAGACGGTCATGTAAAAGTAACCGGCTTCATTTTGCATACGCACTAGGAAATCTGCGCCGAATAGTGCCTCTTCAATTAAGCGAACTTTAGAGAAAGCGGGTAGGGCATCACCACTGCCTACAAGCTCTAAACCTTTGAGCATGTTCCAAACTACCATCGGAGTTTGCTGTGGGTTTAGATAATTGGCATACGACAGGTGACTTAGGTATTTGCTGACATCTCCTGAGGCATCATACCAACCGCCTTGAACATTTACGGTTTGATCACTGCCGAGAATAGGGATCTGTTTGTCTTGTTTGTCAAAGCGGCCACCACAACGTTGTGATTTGAAGTAGTGGAGTAGGTCGGAAAAGGTTGTGTTGAGCAATAGCCCTTGCTCAATCGCAAACACTTCAGAGCGCAGGTTTTCAACTCTTAGGTAGAAGCGTCCTACTTGTTCAAAATCAGAGAATTCAATACGAAAAAAACTCCCTTGGTGCCAATTAGCGACCTTTGTGCCTTTCTCAATAGCAAAAGTCGCCACAGTTTGATGACTGTCGGCACAAACTAACAACGCAGTGGTAGATGAAAGTCGTGTCTTGCCGGTCATCAAAACAGCCTGCTTTGGCCCAAGGGCTTCATAACCAATATGGTTAGTAAGTAGCAGCATTAAAATCTCCGAAAAATCAATCTTGTTAGTTGAGCCAAGAAAATCTTGGCTCTTTAGGTTTTAGTTTTCGTATAGGTAACAGCGAACAAAGTGGTTATCAGAAAGCTGAGTCACTTCTGGTAACTGTTCGCGACATTTATCTGAAGCGTGTTGGCATCGACCGGCAAAAGGGCAGCCTACAGAGGCTGGCGTCCAGAGTGGGATCTCGCCTTTGTTACCTTTTAGTTTCTCGTGAATCGATTTGCTTGGATCAGGAACCGCAGAAACCAATAGCTGTGTATATGGGTGCTGAGGGTTATGAATGATCTCTTCCGTATCGCCCCATTCAACCATGTGGCCGACATACATAACCGCGAGATCTTCTGCAATGTAACGTGCAGTAGCGATGTCGTGCGTGATGTAAAGCAGAGACATTTGTTTCTCAAACTTCATCTCTTCCATCAGGTTAAGTACGCCAGCACGAATCGAAACATCCAGCATTGACGTCGGCTCATCGGCCAATACCACTTCCGCACCTACCGCGATGTTGCGTGCTAAGTTGACACGCTGACGCTGACCACCAGATAACTGATGCGGGAACTTTTGCGCCGTCTCTTTTGGTGGGATAAGACCTACTTGTTCGAGTAGATCGTATACACGCTCTTCCTGTTCTTTCTTGTTGCGAGGATCTACTTTTTTATGGATCAGCAGCGGACGAAGAATGTGGTGGAAGATATTGTGGGTCGGGTTTAGTGAACCAAACGGGTCTTGCCAAACCATTTGCACACCTTCGCGGTACGCCATTAGGTCAGAACGCGAGTCGATGGTTTGAATATCACGACCTTTGTACTCAATCACACCATCGGTTGGTGCATACATCTTTGCGATCATCTTGGCGGTTGTTGATTTACCTGAACCAGATTCACCAACCACAGATAGGCCGCGGCTTTTGTACATTTTGAATGATACGTCGTTGATGGCACGCATCATTGGCTGTTGTAATGCATTGCTACTGATCGGGAAATCTTTGACTAGGTTTTTCCCTTCTACCAATAGCTCGCCAAATTCTTTGCTCATAATTGTCTCCAGTAATCTTTATAGTTATTTCTCAATGGCTCTCTAGAGTTTGCTTTGAGCTATCGGGTCACCATAAAGGTGGCAATTTGAGAAACGATTAGGCTCGATTTGTCTTAGTTGAGTCGGTACGCGAGTACATGCCTCGTGAACACGGTCACAGCGTGCTTGGAAACGACAACCTTGTGGAATTTCCAGTAGGTTGAGAGGGTTTCCTGGAATACCAGTCAACTTAGTTTTTGGCCCAGTTAATGGAGGGAAAGAACTACCTAACCCCTTGGTATAAGGGTGGTAAGGGCTTTCTAGAATCTGTTTCGAAGGTGCAACTTCAATTAACTCACCTGAGTACATGATGCCGATACGGTCAGAGAACTCGACCATCAAAGAGATATCATGGGTAATGAATAAGATTGAGAAGCCAAACTCTTCTTTTAGTGCATAGATCTTTTGCAGAATCTCACGTTGAACCACTACATCCAGTGCTGTGGTTGGTTCATCCATGATGATCATCTTTGGATTGAGCGCGAGCGCGATCGCAATCACCAAGCGTTGACGCATGCCACCCGAGAATTGGTGCGGGTAGTCAGTGAGTCGGCTAGGGTGAATATCGACAATCTCTAACAGACCTTCAGCGCGTTTACGAGCTTGTTCACGAGTCATGTTGGTGTGGCGCATAATAACGTCACAAAACTGCTCTTCCATGGTCAGCACTGGGTTCAAAGCATTCATTGCGCTTTGGAACACCATCGACATTTCGCTCCAACGGAACGACTGCATTCGATCGTCACTGTACTTAAGGATATCTTCACCATTGAAGATAACCTCACCACCGGTAATAAATGCAGGCGGCTTATGTAGGCGCATTAGCGAGAAGGCTACGGTGGATTTACCACAACCAGACTCGCCTGCTAGGCCAAAGACTTCACCTGGGGCAATGTCAAAGCTGACATTGTTACACGCACGGACGTCGCCTGCGTCAGTAATATAGTCAACGCAAAGGTTGCGGATAGAAATAAGTGGGCTAGTCATAATTATTTATCTCCGCTCCAAAGTGCATTTTGAGGTGGCATTTCAGGTGTACGTTCTTTCTTGTCTTGAGCTGCAAGCTTCTTCCAACGCTTCATACCTTTATGTGAACGTAGCTGAGGGTTGGCAATCTCATCGACTGCGAAGTTAAGCAGTGCTAGACCAGTAACCAGTACAGTAAGTGCGATACAAGGTGTTAGAACTTCCCACCATGCGCCGATTAGCATCGCAGATGATTGGTTAACGTTGTAAAGCATGATGCCCCAGCTGATGGTATTCGGGTCACCAAGACCAAGGAAGGAAATGATAGATTCCATACCAATTGCGTACATCACTGAGCCAATAAAGCTCGCGCCAACAATTGGGATTAAGTTCGGTAAAATTTCAACAAAGATGATGCGGAAAGAAGACTCACCAAGTACTTCTGCGGCTTTAACAAACTCTTTCTCTCGCAAGGCAAGCGTTTGAGAGCGAATAACCCTCGCACCCCAAGCCCAGGAGGTACAGCCGATAATGATGGCAATGGTTAGTGGTCCTGCTTCACCAATGAAGGCGGCTAAAACGAATAGCAATGGGTATTGAGGGATAACCAGCATGATGTTCATCGCGGCGGTTAACACGTCATCAACACGACCTCCGAAGTAACCTGCTGAAATACCGATGATGGTTGCAAGTAGACACACAGTGATACCCGCACCAAAGCCGACACCGAGAGAAATACGCGCACCGTGAACAAGCTGAGACCAAATATCGCGGCCCATGCGGCTAGTACCAAGAACGTGATCGGCTTTTTTAGACATGATCATGGTGCGGCGATCAGTCGCTAAGTTCTGTGCAATCCAACCATCTGGGTTAGCTTTTGCTGATGTGACAACAAAGCCTGGGTACTCATGTGGATTACCAGTTCTTTTATCTGGAGCATGCTTAGTCAGTACCGGTGCGAAAATCGCGACAAGTAAGAACACTGAGACAATGGCTAAACCGACACGTGCGTATGCGTTACCTAAAATTAGCTTAAATAGTTGTTTCATAATTATTTTCCTCCCTTGCGCAGGCGAGGGTCTAGAACGACATAAGCCATATCTGCAATTAAGTTAAATGACAGCATAAACAGCGTCATAATGATTAATTGACCTTGAAGAACCTGGTAATCACGTGCGTGAATCGCGTTAAGAAGAACCGTACCAAGCCCTGGGTAGTTAAAGATGATTTCTACAATCAGCTGACCGCCAATCGCCATACCGAGTGACATTGAAAGGGCAGTCACACTTGGCAGTAGCGCGTTTCGTGCTGCGTAGTTGAAAACAACGCGGTTTTCGCTCAAACCCTTACCTTTCGCCATAGTGATGTAGTCTTCGGCGAGTAGGTTAATCATGTTGTTACGCATGTTGATCAAGAAGCCACCGATCTGAACCACAGAAGCACAAAACAGCGGTAGGATGGCGTGGTAGGCGACGTCTTTGATGAACTCCCAGCTTGTCCATTCAGGCACCGTACCTGCTGTGTAGGCATATCCTGTTGGGAACCACTTCAAGCCGATTGCGAAAGTAAAGAGCGCTAGCATCGCGATAACAACTTGAGGGACGGCTTGAATAATGAGCATGCCAGGTGTGACGAAAGCATCGTATTTGCTGCCGCGCTTCCATGCGGCGAAGATGCCTAAGATAGAACCTAACGAGAATGAAAGGATTACGGCTGAACCTGCAAGGAACAGTGACCAACCAAACGCACCACCAAGCAGTTTGTTTACAGATAGCGGGTAGAATTGGATTGAAGTACCCAGTTCCCAGCTAAGAATATTTTTCATGTAAGCAACGTATTGAACAAACAGGCCGCCATCGACGAAACCTAGTAGCTCTTTCATTGCTGCGATACGCTCAGGCGTTACCTGAACCGATGCGTTAGCGAACATCATGGTGACCGGATCACCCGGCATCGCACGAGGAATAATAAAGTTTAATGTCGCCGCAACTAATAGCGCGACCAAATAGAACGACAAACGTCTTAAAAAATAACCCATAACTTATACCTTACTTACCCAGATTTTCCCTGTTTCTGGCTTCAGGTCGCCCTAGCGAAAACGAAATTTAGAGCGAACAATCCCCTGACGACTAGCGCCACATAACAAACTGGTTACAGTGTGGGGGATTTTGCGGCATACGGAATGTATGCCGCATAGTTAGAACAACTACTTATTTAACTGGTTTTAGGTCCAGTACGTGTAGTAGACGCTCTGGGATACCAGCCCAAATGTTTGGACGGCCTTTTGGATTTTCTTCGTTCCACCAACCAGTAAAGCGAGTTGTGTTGTATTGGAACATGTATGCACCAGACAATACTGGAATCGTTACTTGGTCTTTAGCAATGATTTCCTGAATGCCGTGAGCGATTTCTAGCTGCTCGTTCTTATCAGCTGTTTTGTAGAAGCTGTTAAGAAGACCATCAAGTTTGTCGTTCTTGTAGTAGTGCATTGCAAAGCGAGGCATACCGTCACCAGCTTGCAGCTCAGAGTTGTAGCCACTGTTCCAGTATAGGTGTGGATCTGCACCGTGGAAGTAGTTGGTGTAAGCAACGTCATACGTAGCTTCTAGCATCGCTTGGTTGTACACAGAGAAGTCTGGAGTACGTGCTTTTGCTTTAATACCTACTTCAGCAAGTTGCTCAACCGCTAGTTGAACTGTGTTGTTGAAGTCAGTCCAACCGTTAGGAGATTGAATCAGAAGTTCGAAAGACTTACCTGATGGAGTGTCTACGAAACCGTCATTGTTAACATCTTTAAAGCCAGCTTTTTCTAGCAGCTTTTTAGCGCCTTCAACGTTGTATGTGTTGTAACCTTGGTATTTCTTATGAGTGCTTTCATCAGACCAAGTCTTAAATGCATAACCTAGACCTGAAGCGAAGTCATTCACTGTACCGCCGCCGTAGAACGCGATGTCGATGATAGTTTGACGGTCAAGTGCCATTGAGAATGCGCGGCGGAAATCAACGTTTGTTAACGCTTCATTTTTAGCTGCGTCAGGGTGCTTAAAGTTAACAACAAATGCCTGTGTACCTGCTGGCGGGTACCAGTAGTGGTGCTTAGGACTTGCCGCTGCATAGGTACGATCGATGTCTGGAATGAATGATGAAGTCCAGTCCATTTCGCTGTTTACAACTTTACCAAGGAATTGGTCGTTGTTTGCGATCTGAGGAACTCGTAGACAGTCTACATCTAGGTTATCTGCGTCCCAGTAGTTCGGGTTTTCACACTGAATGTAAAGTTGTGGAGTGAAAGTCGCGATTTCAGTAAACGGACCAGAGCCTACAGGATTTTCGTTAGTGAACGTCGATGGATCTTTAATCTTGCTCCATACGTGCTGAGGAACTACAGGTACTTTTACAATTTCGTAAGGAGCATTTGAGTTCGCTTCTTTGATATTGAATTTAACTTGGTAGTCATTCAGTTTCTCAACGCTAGAAACCCAAGAGTTGATACCACTTTGATCAAGTTCTGGCTTCTCTTTCACTAGATTAAATGAGTAGATCACGTCATCTGCGTTGAAGGTTTCACCATCAGACCATTTCACGCCTTTACGTAGGTCAAATACAACGCTAAGTAGATCGTCTGCAATCGTGTAGTTCTCTGCAAGACGGAAAACAGGTGTATTACCATGCATCTCGTTGAAAACAACAAGAGGCTCGTATAGGAAATCTGTTGTTGTATGTAAGTTCGTTGCACCTAAGTATGGGTTAAAGTTACGTACGAAAGTGGTGAACTCTTTAGGGTGGATAGTTAATTCACTGCGTTCAGCTGCTGCGGCTACTGAAGTAAAACCAGTTGCTGCTGTTGCGATAATTGCTGTTGCTAGTGCTGTTTTTTTAATGTTGGCAAGCATAGCTGTTCCTTACTATTTGCTTTCATTTCACTAATGGATTGGAATGTCATCAATTGAATAACACTCACTAAGGCCTACCTCTGTAGGTAACTTTTCGCCGGAGGTGACGAGCAGTCTAGAGTGGCCTGTAGGCCTTAGGCACAGTAAGAAAACACCTTAACGTCAATTTTCGCAATTGCTATTCCCGTCAAAACCGTTAAAACCTCGAATTATGACGTCAATAATGTTAAAAAAGCTCTATATGAGTGATTTTTTGGCCAATAATTGAGTTTGAACTGAGTCGCATTAAGTCACCTTTTGTGTTCGCTTTGTTGGTGCTTACTAACTTGTTATCCCCTCTAGGGTAAAAGGTTCTCTACCGTCTGTATATCGTGAGATCTTAGTCACGCGTGCTATAAAGCGTTAATTTTTTCCACCAAATAAAAACTGCCGTCTTGTTGTGATTGGCTTCGCAATATGAGCTTTATTTGTTCAATAGAGACGATAATAAGCTTGTTTTGGTCATTTTGAGCAAGTGTTATAGCTTGAAAATAACGCCTTGTTTGAGTTGTTTTACGCAGCGTATTAACGTCATTTAAAGTTGCTCAATTCATTTTTACTGGGCAATAAAAAAGCCTGCACAAGCAGGCTTTAGTTCGTTTGTCGCTACGCGTTAGCTGGTGAGCAAATGCTGCAATTTATCGCGTAATCCTTCTATGTGGGTTCTCTCTGGACTTTGTTCATTACAGTGCTCAAGAATGTAATCGAGGGAGCTTAATACGGTCCTCCAACGCGGAGTCTTAGGTAGGGTTTCCGGTCTGAGGTATTTGTCCAAGGTACGGGTTTGCAGTGTACTTCGGTCGAGATACACGCGCCACAAACCGCTTTGCTCAGCAAAAGCAAACTTAGTTTGGCCTGTAACCGATTCCCAATAAATAAGCGCGCTGGTCATCGCTTCAACCAAGACTTCGCGCATCACCTCTTGTTTTGATTTGTTGTCGCTTGTTGCTCGGTCTGCCAAGCGAGTAAATTCTCCACCTAGCTCTTTAAGTTCCTGCAGTTTTGCTTTATCCCCTTCAAAAGCGAAGCTAGATAACGCTTCAATTGCGGTTTCTAGGTTGTTAATACGCGCTGCATTGATACCGCCACCCACATTAAATATGTACATAGAGCGTAGCCCGGCTCCTTCAGGCAGCTTAAGGATATCCGCCGACAGGTGTTGCCTTACATCTTCTACATAGACATCAATAGTGCCGCAGTAGTGTTCTTGTTCCACGTTAAGGAACTTAGGCGCAATGATTTCGTCGGCGCTTGAGCGTTTTAGCTGTTCGGTTGAGCGTTTAAACAGTCTTGATGCCGCCTCATTGG
Organism: Vibrio sp. SCP2; assembly: GCF_059295395.1. Lineage (NCBI taxonomy): Bacteria > Pseudomonadati > Pseudomonadota > Gammaproteobacteria > Vibrionales > Vibrionaceae > Vibrio > Vibrio sp. SCP2. Next base: position 184,136 of record NZ_JCAFVV010000005.1, read on the forward strand.
CGAAGCGAATCTTATTGTCTTCTCGTACACAGACAATGGCCTCTGGAGCGGTCTCAAGTTGCTCAAGTAGTCGGCCTTGTGTCTCAAGTAAACTCGCTTCGACGATTGCCCGATGTTTTAGCTCTTGATGCAGCTGCTGATTTTCGATTCGACGCTGTTCCGCTTTGCTAGCGGTGAGATGAGCGACAATACGAGCAGCCAGCTCTTGCTTGTTAAATGGCTTGGATAGGTAGTCGTTGGCACCCGCGTTAAAGCCGCGAACCCTATCATCAGTTTGGTTTAAAGCGGTTAGCATGATCACGGGTAGTTGTGCATGATCGTAGGTCTCGCGTAGAGTTTCACACACTTGGTAGCCACTCATTCCCGGCATCATGATATCCAGTAGCAGCAGCTCAGGTTTTTCTTTACTGATGGCTTCAAGCGCCTCATGACCATCTTTCGCGGTTCGAACACGATAGCCTTCTAGGCGCAAGAAACTATCCAGTACCCGTAAGTTTACGGGTTCGTCGTCGACGACAAGTAATAGTGGGCCGTCTGGATTTTCAGGTAAGCTTGCTGGCTCCTCTAGTTCAATCTCACCAGAGTTTGGCGCTCTAAAATGAGCGGATTCATAATGGTTTGCTTGCTCAATTTGCTCTGTATTGGCGATTGGCAACGTGAAGCTAAAGGTGGTTCCAACCATAGGTTGGCTGCTGACATAGAGCGTACCTTGCATTAGTTCAATTAGCTGACGGCTAATCGACAAGCCCAATCCCGCTCCCTGACGATAACGACTCGCGTCGCTTCCAGCTTGAATAAGCGGTTCAAATATATGGTCAAGTTGATCCGCTGGGATACCTTGCCCTGTATCGACCACTTGAACACGAATGTTGTCATCTACCACACTGGCGGATATAACGATCTTCCCTTCGCTAGTGTATTTAATCGCATTGCCGACCAAGTTATATAAAACTTGCTCTAGTCGTTGTGGATCGGCACTAACCCAGACAGGCTCGTCAGGAACCTGATTAATGATCCGCAGAGGCTTTGAGCCAATAAGGTGAGAAGAGAGTTCCAATACCAAGCGAGTAGAGCCTGCTAAATCGACGGCACTGGTCTCGATATCTAGATTGCCATAGCGCATCTTATGATAGTCGAGCAGGTCATCAACCAAGGTTGCTAAACGCTGACCACTATTGATGATGATATCGAGCTGATACTTATGTTCAGAGGTGATTGGGCCATTAGCGCCAGAGGCGAGTGCTTCAGCAATACCGACCATGCCATGAAGGGGTGTACGTAGTTCATGGGAAGTGGTGGCCAAGAACTCATCTTTGAGTTTATTCGCCAATTGCAGCTCTTCATTTTGCTTCTGGATTAGCTGGAGATTGCTTTCTAGCTCTTCATTTTGCTGTTTGATCAGCAGGATCTTTTCTCTAATAGAACGCTGCATCCGCTCGAAGCTGATCGCCAAGCGCCCGATTTCGTCTTTGCGCTGAGTGTTGTTCATGTCGGCATCAAGATCGCCAGCCGACACTTTTTCTGCTGCCCAAGTCAGTTGCAGTAGCGGTGAGGTGATAAAGTTCGACAAATAATGCGAGGCCATGACAACCAAAAGAATGGCAGTCAGCATGGCGAAGATAAATAGGGTTTCGAGCTGGTGGACGCGAGCGAAGGCGACGCTTTCTGGCACTTCTACCACAATGGCCCAGTCAATGCCTTTAAAGGAAATTGGGCTGTATGCGGCAATGATCGCTTCATTTTCCGTATTGGTATAAGTGCCTACGTCGCTCGCGCCTGCAAGTGCAAGGTCGACCACTTGACGGCTTTTATCAATATCTTCTTGTTGGTAGGCAAGGGTGCGTGATTGATGATCGGAGCCGACTAACAGTGTCTTCATCGACACCAGATTGCTCTTGTCGGCGACCAGTTTGGTGATGCCATTGTTTGGCAACCTGAACATCGCATAACTGTGCAAATAGCCTTGCTGGATTATAGGTGCACCAAGCCAAGCTACGGGTTTTCCCTGCTCGCTAGAGAAGTCAGAAATAATCAGAGGGGTAAAATCTTCATTGGTTTTGCGCTTATCGTTGACCAGATTACGCAGCTTAGCAAAGGTTTTACCCAGGTTATCGTCTTTGTATTTACCCGTCAGAAGGTTAGTACCAAAGTTATCATGTTTGTAGATCGAGTAGGTGACGTTGCCTTCTCTATCGACAAGCAAAATATCATCAAAGTCAGAGCGTTTCAGAAGTTCTAGATATGCCCAGTGATATCGTTTGTGGAGCAGGCGGTAGCGCTCTGTGCCGTTATAGACACTTGATTGAGGTAATATTGAGGTTTTGATTTGGTCACCAGAACCTTGGATATAACGGCGTTGAGCGTACTCACGTGCTTGCTCCATGTCTAAGCCAAGACTGCTAAATGCGTTGACTAAACCGTAGAAACGCCCACCGCTGGCATAGGCTAACTCTGAACGGACAAAGCCCATTACTTCAGACTCCTTAGCGTATAAGTAATCGATCACTTGTTGGCGCTTACTATCTCGAACCGAGGTTAGGTGTGAGGTACTTTGCTCTTGAAGATCTTGAGTGTGGGATTGTAAGAAAAAGATCGCAATAACCGTCAGAGGGGTAATACTCAACACTAAAAATGCCAGCATTAAGGTACTCTGAAGGCGTTTAAACTTCTGTTTTCGATAAAACTTAAACATAGCCTGAGTTTAGTTTCCGTAACAATACTGCTTATATGGAAGAGGGCGCGCCAGATAAGCGAGACAAAACGTTATTTTCCTAAGATGACAAAATTAACGAGTTTTTTTACTTTGACAAGTAAGTTGCGATCAAAGCGTGGAGGGTGGCGCAAATTTAATGGCTATAGGCGGGATATTGCCCAATCCAAGCGAGGGATTGGGCAGTTGAATTACTTTTTCGCGTGGTAAATAGCGAATTTGCTGGTCTTATTTAGCGTCTCACAATTACCGTAAGCTTGCTCAATAATCGGTGGATATTTTAAAAAGCTATTGGCAACAATGTACAAGTGACCTTGGTTTGCGCTCTGCTTAGGACCTTCGGCAAGTAAGGTTTCTGTTGCGCTATAGCTAGTATCCAGTCCCGCGTGGAACGGCGGGTTACTAATGATAAAGTCATAATCGTTACTGGTATCAGAATAGATATCAGAGGCAAAGACTTTACCTGTTAATCCGTTGGCTTCTAAGGTTGCTTTGCTCGATGCCACTGCTAATGCGCTGATGTCGCACATTTCTAGCTCAATATCTGAATTCAATAGTGCCATCACACTACCGATAACACCGGCACCACAACCAAAATCGAGCACCTTGCCGCTTAAGTCAGGTAGCGTATCAAGCAGTAGCTTACTACCGATATCAAATTCACCATGACTAAATACACCCGGTAAGCTCTTAATCGTCAGCGAAGTTTGCTGATATTCGACTTGATAGGTTTTAAACCAGGTTTGTAGCTCAAACGGAGCGGGAGTCTGCGTACACTGTCCCCAGTAGAAGGAGCAGCGACGTGCAGAATCGTATTTGGTGATCAAGCCATACGGCTTAAACATTTTCTCGATGCTTTTCACACCTGAACGGTTTTCCCCGACAACCACGATCTCTGTGTCTTTGCCAAGTTTTGCCATCAGCATAGCGAGCAAGTATTCCGCTTCGGCTTTTGCTTTCGGCCAATAGAGCAGCACCATATCGGCTTGAGTCTGCTGATTAAATTCAGCACCAAAGACACTTGTCACCTGCGAGTATGCGCTCAACTGTCGATGGTAACCATAGTTAGTGGTGAAGACAGTGACAGAGTGGCAGTGTTTAGTAAGTTCGACGGGAAAAAGATCTTCAGCTTCTCCAGCGACCAAAACATGCTTACCTTCGAAGTAGGCAAACTGTCTCTCAGCGATTTGACTTGGTGCAATATAAGCAGACATAGCAAACTCAGTATAAAAAAATGAGGGAGGATTTTCGCATAATCCTCCCTCATCTTGAAGTGATAAACTCGCTCAACAGCGCCTAACGTAAACGCTAACTGCGATCTTGTTGATCAAGGAAGCCTTGGAACTCTTCTTCATAGATATTGAACAACACCATGGTGACGGCAAAGATGATTGGACCGTAGATCAAGCCAATCAAGCCAAACAGATGTAGACCACCAAGCAGTGAGAAGAAGATCATTAAGGTATTCATTCCCGCACTGCCTTGCATTAATAGCGGACGCAGCAAGTTATCAATCGAGCCAACGATCGCGACGCTCCAAACCGTTAAGAAAATCGCCCATGTGGTATCACCGATTAAGAACAAGTAAATCGCGGCCGGTATCCAGATTAGCGCGGTTCCCACGACAGGGATAAAGGAAGCAAAGCCCATCATGGTGCCCCAGAATAAGCCCGGGAATCCTGCAAGCCACATACCAATACCGCCCGCAAAGCCTTGCGCAATGGCCGTTAAGAATGAGCCCATTACAGCAGATTTAGCCACCTGTTCCACTTCATCGAGTAGCTTGTCTTCTTGGCTGCGTGACAGCGGTAAAATGTGTCGAATCGCGCTGATGATTTTGTCGTGATCGCGCAGTAAGAAAAACAACACGAACAACATCAAGAAGAAATCCATTAAGAAGTTAGTCGCATCACCTAAGATCTTGGCGCTAATACCCACTAGGTTACTGCCGAAAGAAGTAGCAAATTGCGCTACTTTCTGGGCAATCTCTTGAGGGCTAATGGAATCAAACGGTAAGTAAGTATTGACTAACGACAGTCCATTCACTACCCAAGGGTGTTCGAAAATCGTTTGAATACCGCCATGGGTGACCCACTGATAGACATTTTGTGAAAAAGCCGAACCTTGCTGAACAATGGCTGCAAACACAAACAACAGCGGAAAAACGATGATAAAGGTGAGTACGATACATGAGAGTAGGGATGCCAAGTTGGTGTGCTTTGGCATGCGTTTTTCTATCCACTCATGAATAGGAAACATCAGTAGTGAGATGATAAATGCCATGACAATTGAGTTGATGTAAGGCTCAACTAACAAAAAGCACGCAAGCCCAGCAGCAAGTAAGGCAACAATCAATACCCAATGGCTGGAAGTTAATTTGACTTTATCTGACACTTTTCTTATCCAAGATTTCGATACTGTATCAGTATAATGGCGGTAAATGTCTGAGTGTTCAACGCAAAATCAAAATGTTATTCGCGGAGTGGAAAGAGTATGGGCTGTTGTGAGAAAGAGAAATGTTGCGATAGTAAGAGCGAGCCTAAGCGCAAAATACCTTGGTTTGCTCTGATGTTATTAGGCTTAGCGGTATTAGTGGTCGTTAACTGGCAATAAAAAAGGCTGCACTCGGCAGCCTTCATTTCGTATCAAGCGCTATGATTATGCTTCTTCAGCAATAATTGCGAAACAGCGGTCAGCCGCTTCTAGTGTCGCTTCAATCTCTTTGCTACCGTGAGCAAGTGACGTGAAGCTTGCTTCGAATGCTGATGGAGCAAGGTAAACACCGTGGTCTAGCATTAGGTGGAAGAAGCGTTTGAAGCGTTCGATATCGCATTTCGTCACGTCTTCGTAGCGAGTAATGCTTTCTTGGTCAGTGAAGAAGAAGCCAAACATACCGCCAACTTGGTTCACCACTAATGGGATGTTGTGGTTGTCAGCCAAAGCTTTAAAGCCTTCTGCAAGTTGCTTGGTTTTTGAAGCTAGGCGTTTTTCATTGCCTTCTTCTTTTAACAGGTTCAAACATGCAAAGCCTGCAGCCATTGCTACTGGGTTACCAGAAAGTGTTCCCGCTTGGTAAACAGGACCTGTTGGTGCGATATGTTGCATGACTTCTTTACGGCCACCGAATGCGCCAACTGGCATACCACCACCAATCACTTTACCTAGAGTCGTTAGGTCTGGCTTGATGTTGTAGTAGCCTTGTGCGCCGCCTAGAGCAACGCGGAAGCCTGTCATTACTTCATCAAAGATTAACAGAGCGCCTTCTTCATCACAGATTTGACGCAGTCCTTCGTGGAAGCCTTCTACTGGCGGAATACAGTTCATATTGCCTGCCACTGGCTCTACGATGATACAAGCGATCTCACCTTTGTTTGCTGCAAACAGCTCACGTACTGAATCAAGGTCGTTAAATGTTGCGGTTAGCGTGTGCTTAGCAAAATCAGCAGGAACACCTGGTGAGCTTGGTTGACCTAAAGTCAGTGCGCCTGAGCCCGCTTTAACCAGTAGGCTGTCTGCGTGACCGTGATAACAGCCTTCAAACTTCATAATCTTGTCACGACCAGTGTAGCCACGAGCTAGACGAATCGCACTCATTGTCGCTTCTGTACCTGAACTTACCATGCGCACTTGCTCCATTGATGGAACAAGTTCTGATACAAGCTCAGCCATAGCAATTTCCATCTCAGTCGGAGCGCCAAAGCTAAGACCACGCTGCGCTGCATCAATAACAGCTTCACGGATGACTGCGTGGTTGTGACCAAGAATCATTGGTCCCCAAGAGCCTACGTAGTCGATGTAGGCTTTACCATCAGCATCAAAAATCAATGGGCCGTCGGCACGTTCTACAAAGATTGGCGCGCCACCAACACCGTTAAAAGCACGTACTGGAGAGTTCACGCCGCCAGGAATGGTTTGCTGTGCTTTTTGAAATAGATCAGCTGATTTGGTCATGGGATATCCTCTTTTGATTGCTCGGACCAATTTGGCTCGCATTGTACCTGCCCTGCCGGATTCAATAAAACGCTTTGCGCCACATTCTGAATACTTTGACAGCAAATAAACCGCAAATAGTGTAAAAAATGGCTTGAAAAGTGGTGAATACTTGAACGCTTCACTCAGGTATTAGATAATCACTGCAATATTAAAAGATAAGTTCCAGATGGTGAGTGCAGTCTGGATGCAGAAGACTGAGAGAGGTCATCGTGAGCGAAGTAAATATCCCATTAACATTTTCAGATGCAGCGGCTCAGCGAGTAGGCGCTTTAATTGCTGAAGAAGAGAACCCAAACCTGAAGCTACGTGTATACATCACGGGCGGCGGCTGTAGCGGCTTCCAATACGGGTTTACGTTTGACGAAAGCGTCAATGAAGGTGATACCACGATTGTAAATAGTGGCGTGACTTTAGTCGTTGACCCTATGAGCCTCCAGTACCTAGTGGGTGGACAAGTCGATTACACTGAAGGCCTTGAAGGCTCGCGCTTCTTCGTTAACAACCCGAATGCGACCACTACCTGTGGCTGTGGTGCATCTTTTAGTGTTTAATCACTGACCGTTTTGTCAAAGGCTGCATTGATTGCAGCCTTTGTTTTATCTGCCTCTCAGATTCCAGAAACTGAGACCTACTCTAAAATACTGTCCAACTGTATTTTATTTTTGTTTGGTTAATTTATATCCTGAATAATACTTCTCACGAATGAATCTCGTGAGCCCCTATATCTAAGGCTTACCTAGTCACCGTTACCTAGGTTGTTACGGTTGAATTAGGATGCGATATAGAATTACTAAGGATAGTTATGGCTAGTATCTCTCCGTTGCGTTTTATCGCGACCAGACCTTATCTTGTATCTCTTTTTTTAGTCACTGTACTTACGCTCTGGCTTGGCGTAGGTATGCTCAATGCCGAAGACTCGACACCGCAACATAACGAGCTGGAGATCCCTTTAGCTAAAGTCGCTTTCACTTCGTTTGTCGCCAACCCCACCCATAAAAGCATCGATCTCTATGGACGGACCGCTCCCAATAAGCAAGCAAAACTAGGCGCTGAGATCGCAGGTAAAATTACCCAGCTTAAAGTTTCCAAAGGGGACAGTGTTAAACAAGGGCAAGTGATTGCGCTGATCGATAAAGGCGATCTTGAGATTCAGCTTGAGCGCGCACAAGCCATGCTTAAGGTGAAAGAGAAAGAGTTTAAAGCGGCCAAGTCACTGCAAAGTAAAGGCTTACAGGGTGAGGTTGCCTTCACTAACGCTCAGGCGGGATTGGTTGAAGCTAAAGCTATGGTAAGCAATGCTAAAATTGCTTTGCGTAACACCTCGGTGACCGCGCCCTTTGCTGGATTTGTTGATCATCTGTTTATTGAAAAAGGGGATTTTGTCGGTGTTGGCGATCCCGTCGCAAGCTTGCTTGACCTGAGTATGATTGTGATTGAAGCCGATGTCAGCGAGCGACATATTCAGGATCTGGTTTTAGGCCAACAAGCGCAAGTTCGCTTTATTAATGGCCAACAGGCACAAGGCAAAGTTCGCTATATTTCGCGCGTTTCGTCTGACTCGACCAACACCTTTCCGATAGAAATCGAGCTGCCCAACCCTAAGCAGAGAATCCCTGCTGGTATCAGTACTGAAGTGACACTGAACTTGCAAGATCAACTTGCTATCAAGGTGACGCCAGCCATGCTCGCTTTAGATGAAGCCGGTAATCTAGGGGTTAAAACTCTAGTCGCAGATCGTATTAAGTTTGTTCCTATCAACCTAGTTAAAGCTGAACAAGATGGAGTGTGGCTAACAGGATTGGGCGAGAGTGTTGATATCGTCACTACCGGGCAGGGCTTCGTTCGCGATGGCGATCAAGTCATCGCTGTAGAACAGCAAGATTAGGAGGCGCGATTATGTTTGCATTGATTGATGCGGCGCTTTCTCGCACGCGCACCATGATGGTGTTGTTGGTGTTTATTCTTCTTGCTGGCGCTGCGACCTACGTGACGATCCCCAAAGAGTCGAGTCCAGATATCACCATCCCTATTATCTATGTATCGGTTGGGCACCAAGGTATTTCGCCATCTGACGCAGAAAGACTGCTAGTACGCCCAATCGAGCAAGAGCTAAGATCGATTGAAGGGGTCAAAGAGATGACCTCTACTGCATCAGAGGGGCATGCCTCTGTGATGCTGGAATTTAGTGTTGGTGTCGATCTCAACAAAGCGATGGCAGATGTGCGTGAAGCCGTTGACCTCGCTAAGCCTAAGTTACCTAGCGATAGTGATGAACCGACTGTTAATGAAGTGACTTTGGCGTCAGAAGAGCCTGCTTTATCTATCGTGCTATATGGTACGGTTCCAGAGCGCACTATTGTTCAGATTGCGCGCCAACTAAGAGATAAGCTTGAAAGCTATCGTCAGATCCTTGAAGTGGATATTGCTGGTGATCGCGAAGATATTGTCGAGATCGTGGTTGATCCGCTTTTAATGGAAAGCTACGGGCTCGATCAAGGAGATATCTACAATCTGATTGCCTTGAACAACAAAGTGGTTGCGGCAGGCTTTGTTGATACCGGTTATGGGCGTTTCTCAGTGAAAGTGCCGTCAGTATTTGATTCCTTAAAGGACGTGCTTGAACTACCTGTCAAAGTAGACGGTAAGCAAGTGATCACTTTTGGTGATGTCGCGACCGTACGTCGAGCTTTCCGAGATCCAGAGAGCTACGCCCGACTCGATGGTAAATCGGCGGTGGTGCTTGATGTGAAAAAGCGTGCTGGTGAGAACATCATCGAAACCGTTGCGTTAATAAAAGCGGTTTTGGAACAGGCACAAAAACGTCCTGACTGGCCGAATAACCTGTTAGTTAAGTACACTTGGGATCAATCCAAAGACGTTAAGATGATGCTTAACGATCTACAAAATAACATCCTGTCGGCGATCATTTTGGTTGTTATCGTCATCATCGCGATATTAGGTGTTCGAACCGCTTTCTTGGTTGGGGTATCGATACCCGGCTCTTTCTTGACCGGGCTGTTAGTTCTGTCCGTATTTGGCTTGACGGTCAATATCGTGGTGTTGTTCTCGCTGATTATGGCCGTGGGTATGCTGGTGGACGGCGCCATTGTGGTGACAGAGTTTGCCGATAGGCGCATGCAAGAGGGGACGCCACGTAGAGAGGCATATCGAGATGCGGCGAAACGTATGGCGTGGCCTATTACTGCGTCAACGGCGACGACTTTAGCGGCATTTGCACCACTGCTTTTCTGGCCTGATGTGACTGGTGAGTTCATGAAGTACTTGCCGCTTACGTTGATCGCAACGTTAACCGCATCACTGGCAATGGCGTTATTGCTCGTTCCTGTACTAGGGAGCTTAATTGGTCGACCACAACACGTAACTAAAGCGCAGCGTGAAAAAATGGTTGCCTTGCATGACGGTGATTTCTCTAAAGCGACCGGCATTACTAAGCTCTATTTTCATACCTTAGATATCGCGATTCGCCATCCACTGAAGATTTTGTTGAGTGCGATTCTGTTAGCCATTGCAGTGGGCTTTACCTACGCCAAAGCGGGCTTGGGCGCTGAGTTTTTCCCTGAAGTCGATCCCCCTTTCTTTACCGTTAAAGTGCGCTCTTATGGCGATCTCTCCCTTGATGAGAAAGACGTCATCATGCGTGATATTGAGGCGGTGATGCTTGGGCATGATGAGTTTGAAAGTGTCTACACCAAAACAGGTGGCGACGACGAAATCGGACAAATCCAAATTACACCTGTCGATTGGCAATATCGCCGTAAAGTCAAACAGATCATCGAAGAGCTCAAGCAACAAACGGATCAATATGCAGGGGTGGAAATTGAGTACAAGTTCCCGGACGCAGGCCCACCCGTTGAGCATGATCTAGTGATTGAGATGTCAGCGCGGATTCCTGATCAACTTGATGGTGCCGCAAAGCTAGTGAGGCAGTGGGCAGATAACTACCCTGCGTTTACTAACCTGAGTGATACCTCAAGTAAAGAGGGCATTGACTGGCAAATCGATATTCGTCGTGATGATGCCTCGCGCTTTGCCGCGGATGCAACATTAGTTGGTAATACAGTTCAGTTTGTTACCAATGGCCTGAAAATTGGTGATTATCTACCTGATGATGCAACTGAAGAAGTCGATATTTTGGTGCGTTATCCGGAAGAGAAACGCGATATTGGTCGCTTTGATCAATTGCGAGTCAAAACAGCCGCAGGTCTTGTGCCGATTACTAATTTTGCCAATATCGTTCCTGAGCATAAGCAAGATACGATTCGCCGTATCGACGGACATCGCGTGATCAACATTATGGCTGATATGAAAGAGGGCTATAACCTCGCATTGGAGTTGCCAAAGATCAATGAGGCAGTTTCCAAGCTCGATCTTCCTTCGAGTGTTGAGTTTAAGATTCGTGGTCAGAATGAAGAGCAAGAAAACTCTTCTGCTTTTCTACAAAATGCTTTCTTGGTTGCCTTAGTTGTGATGGCGCTGATCTTGATTACTCAGTTCAACAGTTTCTATCAGGCATTTTTGATTCTAAGTGCCGTGCTGTTTTCTACTGTGGGGGTATTTGTTGGCTTACTCGTGTTCCAAAAACCGTTTGGCATCATCATGTCAGGTATTGGTGTTATTGCCCTTGCAGGGATCGTGGTTAACAACAATATCGTGTTAATTGATACCTACAATCAGCTGCTTAAGCGCGGGCTCGATAAACGCGAAGCGATATTACGCACGGGTGTACAGCGTTTAAGACCTGTGTTGTTAACTACGGTGACGACCATACTTGGTCTACTGCCAATGGTGCTTGAAATGAACATCGATCTCATCAATCAGAAGATTGAGTTTGGCGCCCCTAGTACTCAGTGGTGGTCGCAATTAGCGACAGCGGTAGCGGGTGGATTAGCCTTTGCTACTGTGTTGACCTTAGTCTTGACGCCTTGTCTGTTGATGCTTGGCAGAGTTCATAAAGTGGAAGAGCAGGCTAACCAAGTTATCGAAGCTGAGTAGAAACACCAGCAAAAAAGAAAGACCCGCATGATGCGGGTCTTTGTGTTTATGGAGTTGCGAGCAACTCTCCGTAACGCTCTAACTTCTCTAGCCTTAATTTCGCGTTGGCAATATACGTGGTTTTCGCTTTGCCTGTCAGCGACTTAGATTGCGGTAGCTTAACCGTTCTTGGGTTTTTATGTACCCCGTTGACTAAGAACTCATAGTGTAGGTGAGGACCAGTGACGCGTCCTGTTCCACCTAGCGTTCCTATTGTTTGTCCTTGTTTTACACGTTGCCCTGTTTTGACTTTACGACGCTGTAAGTGGAGGTATTTAGTAATATAGGTATTGCTATGTTTGATAAACACATAGTTACCATTGAACTGGTTGTAACTCGATTTTAGAACCGTACCGTCACCAGCAGCCCATATTGGTGTGCCAACTGGCGCAGCATAGTCAGTGCCACGGTGTGCGCGGACTTTCCCTGTTACTGGATGGCGACGAGTTGGGTTAAAGTTTGAACTAACGCGACGGAAATCGAGCGGAGAGCGCAAGAAGGCTTTCTTCATTGCACGACCATTTTCGTCGTAGTAGTTGCCAGTTTTGTCATCGAGAATAGCTTTAAAGGTATCACCTTGGTTTTTGAAGATGGCGGCAATGATCTTACCTCGGCCGACAACTTCACCTTCAACGACTTTCTCTTGATAAAGAATCTTAAAGTTATCTCCGCCACGAATATCTAAAGCAAAGTCTATATCCCAACCAAAGATGCCCGCAAGCTCCATGATCTGGTTTGGTGTTAGACCAGCATTGACGCCCGCGTTCCAGAAGTTTGAAGTGATATCAGCTTCAGCATAGTTGTACTGATAGTGGACCTGTTTTTTATCAATCGTTGAGGTGTAGCCACTCGCTGATTTGGTGACAAGAAAGGTCTCATAAGGGCTAATGACGCGTTTGAGCTGAATCAGTTGGTTGTCAGCATCGAAGCCTAGCTGGAATGAATCACCCGGTCGAACTCGGGTTAACTGCCTTTCAATATCTTTATTGGTGGAAGTCAGTTGATACAGCAGGCGAGAAGAAAGCCCAGCACGTTGAAAAAGTAGTGCCATGCTATCACCAGAGCCTATGGTATGTTTTTCCCATCGCAGCACTGCAAGTTTTGGTGCTGACTCTTGTAAAGCGAGCTGCTCAAGATCAATGGCTAGCGGGTAGGCTTTACCTACTTGATAATTGCTCTCCTCTTGACGGAGATCTTTCGGCGCTGGCAGAAACAAAGCAATGACGATAAAAGCGCTAAATAAGGCGATAAGGGCTCGGTGAATCCATGGCAATCGAGCGAAAAGAGACAACATCTTATGTCCGTTCTAAAAAATTCAGTAAAAAAGCTCAGCTGTTTAGTCTAACTGGTTTCAAAAAGCATCGCTATTCAAGTAAGATGACCAACTAACAAATTTTTGCCAAATCTGTGGGAGTGAACAAGAATGGCGAGCATTGAAGCTGCACTAGCCGAGATTAAGCGCGGTGTTGAAGAACTGATTCCAGAAGAAGAACTGATTGCTAAGTTGAAAGAGGGTCGTCCTCTTCGTATTAAGTTAGGTGCCGATCCTACTGCACCGGATATTCACCTTGGTCATACAGTGATTTTCAACAAGCTGCGTGCATTTCAGGAGCTAGGCCACGACGTTACCTTCCTTATCGGTGATTTTACTGCCATGGTTGGTGACCCTACGGGTAAGAACAACACTCGTCCACCACTAAGTCGTGAAGATGTACTGCGCAACGCTGAAACTTATAAAGAGCAGGTATTTAAAATTCTAGATCCAGCTAAGACGAAAATTCAGTTTAACTCTGAGTGGTTGTCTGAGCTGGGTGCTGAAGGCATGATTCGTCTTGCTGCTAACCAAACCGTAGCACGTATGCTAGAGCGTGATGACTTTAAGAAGCGTTATGCTGGTGGTCAGCCAATTGCTATTCATGAGTTTATGTACCCACTGCTACAAGGTTACGATTCAGTAGCAATGGAAACTGACGTAGAGCTAGGTGGTACTGACCAGAAGTTCAACCTACTAATGGGTCGTGAACTACAGAAGTCGAACGGTCAGAAGCCACAGGTTGTACTAATGATGCCACTTCTTGTTGGTCTAGACGGCGAGAAGAAGATGTCTAAGTCGGCCAACAACTACATTGGTATCAGTGAAGCGCCAAGCGAAATGTTTGGTAAGATCATGTCTATCTCTGATGACCTAATGTGGAACTACTACGACTTGCTTTCATTCCGTCCACTGGACGAAGTTGCTCAACTAAAAGCAGATGTAGAAGCGGGTCAAAACCCACGTGATGTAAAAGTGGCTCTAGCGAAAGAGATCATTGCACGCTTCCACTCTCAGGCAGATGCTGACGCAGCGGAGCAAGAGTTTGTAAACCGTTTTGCTAAGAACCAAATTCCTGATGAAATGCCAGAATTTGCTTTTGATGCAGGCCTACCGGTAAGCAATATTCTTAAAGAAGCGGGCTTGTGTGCTTCAACTTCTGAAGCAATGCGTATGGTTAAGCAAGGCGCAGCTAAGATTGATGGCGAGAAGGTAGCAGACTCTAAGTTTGCTCCTGAAGAAGGGACTTACGTATTCCAAGTTGGTAAACGTAAATTTGCTCGTATCACGATTCAATAATCGCTGAGCATTCTTATATATACATTTAAAAAGCGTCTTTTGGGCGCTTTTTTGTTGCTCACCATTTAATAGTCAAATATCCAACCATTAGTTAAAAAATAGGCTGATCTCTCTAGCTACTTTTGTTATTATCCTCGCGCTGCCAAAACGGCAGTTTTTTCGGAGACTTTTATGAACAATATCGACCATCCTCCTAGTATGAAAGGGGAAAAATAGTCCGCTTCGGTATTGTCGTCTCACGTCTCTACCATTGCGGTAGAGTGCTTCTTATCTCTTTGTGAATCCTCACATTTTTCTCCTCTAAATTCTAGAATCCAATACAGCTTTTCTGTGCACTCGTGTACGGATAGACGTGTCTATTTTTTGATTCAACATCAGCTGTATTTGATGGTCGTTACCTATTGCCAATCGGGAGATTCGCCATGACGGTAATGAGCAATACTTACATTGAAAACACCCCGCACTTTTCTCAAGAGGAGATCGGTGCCGCTCGCAATGCATTTTTGCAATACGAGCAAGCCCAGCAGGTCCATTTACTTACGGTTATGCCAGTAGAGGAAGCTGTCGGGATTTTACACCACTGTTCAGTGGGTTATGTCCAGCAATTGATCTCTGCGCTAGAGCTCGATGGACATGAAAAGTTGGCACGTCACTACGCGCACCAGCTTGGTTTTATTCATTCGGAAGTTGAGCCTTCGAATGGTTACCTAGATACACCAGTTATTGAGCACGTAAAGCAGCGAATCGGTTGGATCATTGCGCTCGCATTACTTGGCATAGTTTCAGGTCTAATTATCGCTCAATATGAAGATACTTTGAGCCAGTTGGTGCTATTGGCGATCTATATGCCTGTAATAGCAGCGGCGGGTGGTAATACCGGTACCCAAGCGGCAACCTTGGTGATACGAGCTTTAGCGACGGGTGAGTTGCGTAAAAGGCAGTGGTTAGAAGTGTTTTGGAAAGAGAGCCGAGTGGCGATTTGCTTAGCTTTTGCCATCGCCTTGGTGATTATTGGCCGTATCTTACTTTTTAGTGATAGCAGCAGTACGGGTGGCTTTGAGCTGAACACCATCGCACTTGCGATCGCGGTTGCACTGTTTATTCAGGTCACGATGTCGACCACGCTAGGTGGTTTGCTACCTATCCTAGCGCGTGCGTTTAAACTCGACCCTGCCGTGCTAGTAAGCCCAGTTTTAGCGTCTATTGTCGATATCTCAGGAATGTGGATTTACTTCACTGTAGTCAATTACTTCTTAGGGATCGCCTGACTGAACTGGACAATATCTTTATAGAACAAGGTTTCGAATTTAGTGATAGGGGCGATGATAGGTTTATCATCGCCCTTTGTTTTTGGTGGATGATAGTCAGTTACAAACTGAACAAATAGCGTACTCGGCTTACCAGATTTATCTAACCCATAGCCTGCCATATTGTAGCTGCCATACACGGAACCACTTTTAGCAATCAACTCGCCTTTAATTGGCGCTTTACGCATACTGCGACGATATTTCAAAGTGCCGTTGGTGCCTGATGTGGGCATTAAGGCGATCAAGCCTAATTCACTGTCATGTTGCCAAATATAGCGCAATACCGCTGCCATGTTTTGACTGGTAAAGCGATTATTGCGTGATAGCCCAGAACCATCAGCCAGTGGGGTATGCTCAATATCAATGCCGGTTTGGGTAAATAAAATCTGCTTAATTGCCTTGGTACCGTTGGCGAAGCTACCTGGCTGAATAAAGAACTTAGCGCCTAAGGTTTTGGTTAGGTTATCGGCGATAAGGTTATCTGACTTTTTGAGCATGGTTTCGAGCAGCTGAGGTAGTGCTTGCGAGTAATGAGTGGCAATGACTTTGCTTTGCTGCTCGGGAGCGCCAAGCCGAATACTGCCCGCTAGTTCGATATTAAGCTGAGCAAGCAGGGTATTAACAATTCTCTGGGTATATAGCGCTGGATCTTGCACTGCAAATTTTAGCGGCAGCGGCTTGCTACGGTTCTGCAGGCATCCTTGGAGTTGATAGTGGTTATCTGGAGAAGAGAGTAACTCCAGATCGCACTGTGAGCTCTCCTGTTCGATTTTAGACACCGAACTTGCCACAGTCGTAACATAAATAGGTTGGTGCTCAGGCACATAGACGCGAGTTTTCCCATCTTCTTGGGTATAGATAGAGGCTTGAACGCAGTTACCATCAAGCGAAATGGCGCTGGCTGGTGCGCTGTAACAAACGCCAAGAATATCCCATGGCCACCCTACTGCTCGGTCGTAACCGGTAAACGCGCTGTTATCTAACCAGAGATCGCCACTGATTCTTTTCGTGCCACTATTACGTAGCTGGCTGAGTAGTTGTTTTAAGTCTTGGGTGGTTAAAGTAGGATCGCCACTAAAACGCAGTACCACATCGCTACCAGTCTTCTCAATGCTAGTTGCAAACTGAAACTCATCACCAAGCTCTAATTTGGCGGCAAGTGCAGTAACAATCTTTAATGTACTAGCTGGTGGGAAGAACTGACTTTGGTTGTCGGTTTGCTCGATTTGATTTTGGCTTTGAAGAGATTCGACTTTGATTGCTGCGCGGCTGCCTAAAGGTAGTTCATTGAGTGGCGCATAGGCCGAGGCAGATACGCTAATTAGAGAGAGTAAGCAAGCAGAGGTAAAACGATCAATGAAGCGCAGCATAAGAATTCACGGTTAGCGGTTTAAGGAGGTCAGTATAGCGGGTAAAAAAAACGCCTGCTATAGAGCAGGCGTCTTACATTCATGACTTAATGTCAGGAAATTAGAAGTCGTAGCGCATACCTAGTACTGCTTGGTCTTCAGATGCTAGCTTACCAACTTTGTCTTCTTTAAGAAGGTTGAAGTCGTAAGAAACGTAAGAACGGAAGTTAGGCGTAAAGAAGTAAGTCGCGTCGATCGCTACAGAGTTAGCACTCTTTTCAGAATTACTTTGGTACTTAACTTCTTCTACGTTGTACGTTGAAGTGAATTTAGCTTGACCTAGCGTGTAAGCTGCTGCTAATTCGTAACCTTTTGCTTTTGCAGTGTTGTTACCGTTTACTTCATCGTATTTAGTGTCGCTGTATAGACCAGCGAAGTAGAAATCACTGATTTCGTAAGATGCACCAACCATGTACTGAGAAGCGTCAGCATTGATGTTTAGGTTAGTAACAGCTTGCTTATAGTTTACGCCATTTTGCTTAGCGTAAGCTGCTGTTAGGCGAACACCAGTTTCACCGATGTTGTAGATACCAGATAGTGCGTAACCATTGTTGTCATCGCCAACTAGTTTATCGTTGTTTTCTTTTGAAGATTCAAACGTGTAGTTTGCGCGTAGTTCAAAACCAGAGAATTCACCAGCGTATGCGATAGAACGGTCTGGACGGTCAGCTGACTCAACTTTGTTTGCTGCTTTAGCACCGTGGTAAGCCATGATATCTGTGAAATCAGTAACTGCTGCTAGAGAACCTTTAACAGTACCCATAGTTACTTCACCGAAGTTACCACCAAGACCAGCGTACATGTAACGGTGCTCTAGAGAATCACGCGCCGTGTCGTTGTCTTTAGTTGCTTTGTACTCACCTTCGTAGAAACCAAGACCGTATAGGTTGTCGTTGATTTGAGAAGTACCAGCGAAGTTTAGACGTACGCGAGATTGGTCTTCAGCTTTACCATCTTTTACTGCTAGACGTGCTTCAACACGGCCGCCCATTTCGATAGAGTTGCCATCGTTGTTGTAGATTTCTGCTGCGTTTGCGCCTGTAGCTACTGCTGCAGCTGAAACTGCTAGAGCGATCAGAGTCTTGTTCATCTTATTAGTCCTAATTTACTGTCCATAAATAGTTGTATAGCGAGGAGCGTCTCCACTTAATTGTGGGAGCCCTCTAGTTATCAGCGCTATTAATCCAGTCTCATAACAACGCGTTATAGCAAGTTATTGAGCAATAAAGACTAATCTCGCTGATTAGGTCAGCTAAGTTTTTAACGCAAAGTTCCATGATGGGTTAGTAAAATGATATAAATCGAACTTATGAACAGTGTTTTATTAAACATAAAATAATATCAAGTTATTGATTGTTAAGGGTTAAGTTGCGTTGTTGATAGGTTGGTTTATATCTGAACCTTTATTTTTTTTTAGGTGAAATATGTTTGCTGTCGCGATCAGATTCAAAAACAGCGCTGATTTATCAATTGTTTATCGTGCGCATTTTGCGATAGAGATCACGCTTGATTAATTTGAGTGATTTAGCCGCCAAGTTTGTTTACACTAGAGGCAATTGATTAGTTAATGCATCTACCTAGTCCACTGGATTGGGTAGTTCTGTTTTGTCCAAAGATTGCTTTGGAATGAGGTATATAATGGAAAAAGTGCCAATGACACTACGTGGCGAAAAGAAGCTACGTGAAGAACTAGAAAGACTATTGAAGCTTCGCCCACAGATTTCTGAAGCCATTGCTGAAGCACGTGAACTAGGCGACCTTAAAGAGAATGCCGAGTATCATGCAGCTCGTGAAGAGCAGGGTATCTGTGAAGCACAAATTCGTGATATCGAATACAAGCTATCGGTTGCTCAGGTTATTGACGTAACCACAATGGACAACACGGGTAAAGTTATCTTCGGTTCAACCGTCACTTTGATTGACTGTGATACTGAAGAAGAGAAAACCTACCAGATCGTAGGTGATGACGAAGCTGACATTAAAGCGGGTCGTATCTCGGTAAGTTCACCAATCGCGCGCGGTCTTATCGGCAAGATGGAAGGTGACGAAGTGGTTATCTCTACACCAGGTGGTGATCGCGACTTTGAAATCGACAGCGTCGAGTACATCTAAGCAAGTTTGTTGCTCTGAATATCAAAAAAGGTCGCATAGGCGACCTTTTTTCTTGCTCATGAAAGTAAAATTACTTACGTGGCAACTCGATTTTACGTTCTTCCGATTGGCGGAATAGAACTAAAGTCTTACCGATTACTTGTACTTTCTCTGCACGTGTTTCACGTACAATAGCTTCAATAATCAGGTTCTTAGTGTCGCGATCTTCTGATGCAACTTTGATTTTGATTAGCTCGTGGTGGTTAAGAGCAATTTCAATTTCCGCTAGAACAGCTTCAGTTAGTCCGTTTGCGCCCATAAGCACAACAGGTTTTAGACTGTGCGCTAGGCCTTTTAGATGCTGCTTTTGTTTGGTGCTTAGGTTCATTACGCGGCCAATTTTCTTTAATATAAGGGTTGAAAAATACCATTTTAACGCCATCTAACCCTGAAGACTATAATTTATTGGGTTAGTTGTTCCCTCTATCTATTAGGTAACAAATGAGTAAACAGAAACATTCCGCTAGCTCAGGTCGCTGGTTGAAAGAACATTTTGATGATAAATACGCCAATGAAGCCCGTAAAAAAGGCTATCGCTCGCGTGCTTATTTCAAGATGGAAGAGATCCAAACTAAGGATAAATTGCTAAAACCTGGTATGACTGTAGTCGATTTAGGTGCAGCTCCCGGCGGTTGGTCTCAATATGCTGCTAAGATAGTAGGTGAGGATGGGCAAATTATTGCATGTGATTTGTTGCCGATGGACCCGATTGCGGGTGTCAGTTTCCTACAAGGTGATTTCCGTGAAGAAGCGGTTTTAGACGCTTTGCTTGATCGCATTCAACCGTCGATGGTCGATGTGGTGATGTCGGATATGGCACCAAACATTGCAGGCAATAATTCAGTCGATCAACCTCGCGCAATGTATTTAGTTGAATTGGCTTTAGATATGTGTCGACAAGTTCTAGCACCTAATGGTAGCTTTGTTGTAAAGGTCTTCCAAGGCGAAGGGTTTGACCAATTTGTCAAAGAAGTCCGAGACACTTTTAAAGTCGTAAAAATCAGAAAACCTGACTCATCGCGAGCTCGCTCACGAGAAGTCTTCGTTGTAGCCACTGGTTACAAAGGTTAACTATTTGCCCATTGATGGGTTAGTTAACACTATAGCTACAGGTTATAAACTGTAGTACCCTACCTTTAATTACAATTAGTTATCGAGAGGCTGACACCTTGAGTGACATGGCAAAAAATTTAATTCTGTGGCTTGTTATCGCTGTCGTATTGATGTCGGTTTTCCAGAGCTTTGGCCCTGGAGAGAGCAATGGCAGAGCGGTGGATTACACCACGTTTGTACAGGAAGTTGGCCAAGGCCAGATTCAGGAAGCAACTTTTAAAGACGGTGAGATCACTTTCACACGTCGTGGCGGCGGCTCGCGTTATGTTACTTACATGCCGGTCTACGACCAGAAGCTACTTGATGACTTAATTAACCAAAATGTGAAAGTACAGGGCACACCTCCAGAAGAGCAAAGCTTGCTAGGTACTATCTTCATTTCTTGGTTCCCTATGATCTTACTGATTGGTGTGTGGATTTTCTTCATGCGTCAAATGCAAGGCGGCGGCGGTAAAGGCGCGATGTCTTTCGGTAAGAGCAAAGCTCGTATGATGAGCGAAGAACAAATCAAAACAACTTTTGCTGATGTCGCTGGTTGTGACGAAGCAAAAGAAGACGTAAAAGAACTGGTTGACTACCTACGTGATCCGAGCCGTTTCCAGAAGCTGGGCGGTAAGATCCCAACTGGTGTTCTGATGGTCGGTCCTCCAGGTACAGGTAAAACGCTTCTAGCAAAAGCGATTGCTGGTGAAGCGAAAGTACCATTCTTTACTATCTCTGGTTCTGACTTCGTTGAAATGTTTGTTGGTGTTGGTGCATCTCGTGTACGTGACATGTTCGAACAAGCGAAGAAAGCGGCGCCTTGTATCATCTTTATCGATGAGATTGATGCGGTAGGTCGTCAGCGTGGTGCTGGTGTAGGTGGTGGTCACGATGAACGTGAGCAAACACTTAACCAAATGCTAGTTGAGATGGATGGCTTCGAAGGTAACGAAGGTATTATCGTTATCGCCGCGACTAACCGTCCAGACGTACTTGACCCAGCGTTACTTCGTCCTGGTCGTTTTGACCGTCAGGTTGTCGTTGGTCTACCAGATGTACGTGGTCGTGAGCAGATCCTTAAAGTTCACATGCGTAAAGTGCCTCTAGCAGGTGATGTAGAGCCATCGCTAATTGCTCGTGGTACACCAGGTTTCTCAGGTGCAGACCTAGCAAACCTTGTTAACGAAGCGGCGCTATTCGCGGCACGTGGTAACAAGCGCAACGTTTCTATGGTTGAGTTTGAACTGGCGAAAGACAAAATCATGATGGGTGCAGAGCGCCGTTCTATGGTGATGTCTGAAGAGACTAAAGAGTCAACGGCTTATCACGAAGCGGGTCACGCTATCGTTGGTCGTTTGGTTCCTGAACATGATCCAGTGTACAAAGTATCGATCATTCCACGTGGCCGTGCTCTTGGTGTGACAATGTACTTACCAGAGCAAGATCGTGTCAGTATGTCTCGTCAACATCTAGAGTCTATGATTTCGAGCCTATACGGTGGTCGCTTGGCTGAAGAGCTAATCTACGGCGCAGACAAAGTATCAACGGGTGCTTCGAATGATATCGAACGTGCAACTGATATCGCGCGTAAGATGGTAACTCAGTGGGGCTTCTCGGAAAAACTTGGTCCTCTTCTTTATGCAGAAGATGAAGGTGAAGTGTTCCTTGGCCGTAGCGTAACTCAGACTAAGCACATGTCTGATGATACGGCGAAACTTATCGATGACGAAGTTCGTCACTTGATTGACAGCAACTATGCGCGTGCGAAACAGATCCTTGAAGACAATATGGATATCATGCACGCAATGAAAGATGCGTTGATGAAGTACGAGACCATTGATGCAGGTCAGATTGATGACCTTATGGAACGTAAAGCAGATATCCGCGAGCCTGCAGGTTGGGGTGACAACCCAAGCAACAAGTCAGATGCAAAACCTGAAGATAAGTCAGAGGGTAAAGCTGAAGAGGCTCCAGCTACTGAAGCGAAAGCGGATGACGCTGCCACTTCTCAAGAGAGCACGTCAGCGGAAGCAACTGAGAAGAAAGACTCAGAATAATTGTTATGATTAAGAGAAACCCCGAGGCAACTCGGGGTTTTTGTGTTTATGATTCTAAAAGCAAATAATAAAACTCTCGATTTATCTCAGCCACAAGTGATGGGGATTCTGAATGTTACCCCTGATTCTTTTTCTGATGGCGGTCAGTTTCGCGCTCTAGAAGATGCGCTTGTTCAAGCTCAGCGTATGATTGATTCAGGAGTGACCATTATTGACATCGGCGGTGAGTCAACCCGCCCTGGAGCTCCCGATGTTGAATTGACTGAAGAGCTTCAACGAACCATTCCAGTGATTAAAGCGATTCGCGAGCAATCTGACGTGTGGATTTCAATTGATACCAGTAAAGCGGAAGTGATGCGTCAAGCGGCTGAAGCAGGTGCTGATATCATCAATGACGTCAGGGCTTTGCAAGAGCCTGGAGCGCTAGAAGTAGCGGCAGAAACAGGATTACCTATCTGTTTAATGCATATGCAAGGGCAGCCTCGTACCATGCAAGCGAACCCTCACTATGATGATTTGGTAAAAGAGGTCGGTGAGTTTTTGCAGCAGCGCATTGAGGCGTGTGCAGAAGTGGGGATCGAGCGTGAAAAGTTGATACTTGATCCCGGGTTTGGTTTTGGTAAAACACTAGAACACAACTATCAGATGCTGTCTCACCTAGAAGAACTTCATCAATTTGGGTTGCCAATTCTTGCAGGGATGTCGAGAAAATCTATGATCTTCAAATTCCTCGACAAAGCTCCGGCTGAGTGCGTGTCAGCGAGCGTAGCATGCGCTACAATCGCCGCTATGAAAGGTGCGCAAATCATTCGCGTGCACGATTTTGAACAAACGCTTGATGCTATGAAAATTGTCTCAATGACCAGAACGAATCATTGAGCAGAATAGAAAGATAAAAGGAACAACCATGTCTGATAAGAGACGTTATTTTGGTACGGATGGTGTACGTGGCAAAGTGGGCCAGTACCCAATTACTCCTGATTTTGTGCTTAAGCTAGGCTGGGCTGCGGGTCGCGTATTGGCCAAGCAGGGTACAAAGAAAGTCATCATCGGTAAGGACACACGCATTTCAGGTTACATGCTTGAGTCTGCTCTTGAGGCGGGTTTGGCCGCAGCAGGGTTAAAAGCGACCTTTACTGGCCCAATGCCAACACCGGCAGTCGCATACCTGACGCAAACTTTCCGCGCAGAAGCGGGCATCGTGATTTCAGCATCGCACAACCCATATTACGATAACGGTATTAAATTCTTCTCGTCAGAAGGCACTAAGCTACCAGATGATATCGAGCTGGCGATTGAAGCAGAGCTTGATAAAGACATTGAATGTGTGGAGTCGGCATTACTTGGTAAAGCAAGCCGTCTTAACGACGCTGCGGGCCGTTACATTGAATTTTGTAAGAGCACTTTCCCATCAGAGCTAAGTCTAGCGGGTAAAAAAATCGTGGTCGATTGCGCGCATGGTGCGACTTACCATATTGCTCCAGCTGTGTTTAGCGAGCTAGGTGCAGAAGTGATCGCCATGGGTATTGAGCCTAATGGTACCAACATCAACGCAGAAGTAGGTGCTACAGATGTGCGTGCTCTACAAAAACGTGTGGTTGAAGAAGGTGCAGAGCTTGGTTTGGCTTTCGATGGTGATGGCGATCGTATCATCATGGTCGATCACCTAGGTAACAAGATTGATGGTGACCAAATTGCTTATATTATCGCACGTGATGCCCTGCGTCGCGGTGAGCTAAAAGGTGGTGTCGTTGGTACGCTGATGACCAACCTTGGTATGGAAAATGGCTTAAAACAGCTAGGCATTCCATTTGTACGCGCTGCTGTTGGTGACCGCTACGTTATGGAGCAACTGCTAGAAAAAGGCTGGAAAATCGGCGCTGAGAACTCAGGTCACGTAATTCTGCTAGATAAAGTGACGACGGGTGATGCCATTGTTGCTGCGCTTCAGGTGCTTGCATCGGTTGTGGGCAGTGATATGTCTCTCCACGAGCTTTCGCAAGGCATGACTCTTTACCCACAAGTTCTAGAGAATGTTCGTTTCTCTGGTGATTCTAACCCACTAGAAGCGGATGCCGTGAAAGCGTCAGTGGCTGAAGTGGAAGCAGAATTAGGTGACAAAGGGCGTGTATTGCTACGCAAGTCAGGTACAGAGCCTCTAATTCGCGTCATGGTTGAAGGTGAAGATGCAGAGCTAGTTCAGTCTTCTGCGCTGAAGATTGCCGAAGCCGTTAAGTCGAGTTTCTAGATTACAGCAAATGCTGAGTTTAGAGCGCTGCCTTCGGGTGGCGCTTTTTATTGTGCGTTACCCAGACAAATGCTTGATTGGAACTGGGGTTGTTATGGTACGATTAGTGCGATTTTAAGGGTGATGATTGATATGCCACAGCAACAGTATTTACAAGAAATGGGAATCCAGTGCTATCAGCTGGCACACCCTGAAAGGTTATTGGGATACCTATCACCACAACTGATCTTGCCTGATAACTGTAAATTGCTGCTTGTTTCTCCTCAACTTCCTCAGGGGAAAACGGCAGAGATGTTTGAGCGGGTATTAAAAAGCATCAAGTTGTCACTTGAACAGGCTCTACATGTTACTCCAGAGCAATTGAGCCAGCTCGATAACGATAATCATCATCTAGAGTGGATTTGGTTTGCCGGATGCGATCAGCAAGATCGTCTTGAAGCTAAAGCGCTTGTTTCCCCATTACTGGCTCAAGTTGATGGTAACAACGAACAACGCCGAGCCCTATGGCAACAGATCTGTTCTTATCAGTAATCGTGACCCCTTATGAGCCAATCTTCAATTTTACCGCTCGCATTAGAGCATCTTGATCAAGTGTGGAATATTGAGCAAAGCGCCCACTCTCACCCTTGGTCTGAAACCATGATTCGTGACCTAAATAGTCGCGGTGCGCGCCACCATGTGTTGGTGGTTGAAAAACAAGTCGTGGGTTATTTCTATGCCCAGAATATCGTTGGTGAAGTTACTTTGCTCAATGTTGCGGTTAGTCCTAGCCAACAAGGGCTAGGCTACGGTAAGCAGTTAATGGAAGCTTTCCTAGATATTTGCGAGCAAGATCAGGCTGACAGCGCTTGGTTAGAGGTGCGAGAAAGCAATAGCAATGCGTTTGGTCTCTACGAATCGATTGGCTTTAATGAAGTCGATCGCCGCATCAACTACTACCCGACAACGTCAGGTAAAGAAGATGCGATCATCATGAGTTATATCTTTTTTTAGACAGCTACTTTTGTACCGCTTTGACGACCGAAGGGCCTTCTACGGGGTAAAAGTTCTTTTCAAACCGTTCATTCAGTTCTGAGGCTGGTAAAGGTTTGTCAAACAAGTAGCCTTGGAATTGAGCACAGCCAAGCTGTTTAAGCGCATTGAGCTCATTAGCATCTTCGACACCTTCCGCAATCACTTCTAAATTGAGTCTACGTGCGGTCATAATGATGGTATCAACGATCGCTTGGTCACTCTCATCTAAATGAAGCTGGGTAACGAAAGAGCGGTCGATTTTTAGTACGTCGACAGACAGGTGTTTCAAATAACGTAGTGAAGAATACCCAGTACCAAAATCATCGATCGATGTTTTTAGGTTGTGCTCTTTCAACTCTGCCATTTTCTGAATCGCTGCTTCGACATTCTCTAACAGTAGATTCTCGGTAATCTCTAGCTCAATATGTTCACCGTCAATGTCCGCTTGGGCGAGGGAGTCAACGATGTGCTCCACAAACGATGGTTGAGAAAACTGTAATGGGCTGATGTTAATTGCCAGCCTTCGGAAAGTGCTTGGGAGTATCCCTTCTTTTTTCCAGTGAGAAAATTGATAGCAAGCTTGCTCAATGATCCAATTACCAATTTGCAGGATTTGCCCTGTTTCTTCGGCGATTGGCATAAACACCCCTGGCGGTAACACCCCTTTCTGTGGGTGGTTCCAACGAATCAGTGCTTCAACACCAATGATATTATGATTGTCATCGACCTGAGGCTGATAGTAGAGCTCAAGCTGGCCTTGGTTGAGAGCCTCATGCAGCCCTTTTTCAATTTCTAGGAAAGATTCTACCTGAGCCTGCATCTCTGGCTCATAGAACATGTATTTGTTTCGCCCTGCTGTTTTAGCGCGATAAAGGGCGGTATCAGCTTGGCGCAACACATCGATATTGGTGCTACCTACCGATGGGAAGATAGCGATGCCGACACTGACCGTACAGTAGAGCTGGTGGTCATCAATAGAGTATGGGTTGGAGACAAGAGCTAGGAGCTGCTGAGCAAACTCATGTGCTTTGTCTGCGCTAGTATTGGGCAGCAAGATTGCAAACTCATCCCCGCCGATACGAGCCGCTGTGAAGTCATCTCGCAGCCAAGCTTCGATCCGTTTTGATATCGCCTTAATTAAATTATCCCCAATCGTATGACCGAGAGAGTCATTGATGGTTTTAAATCTGTCTAAATCTAAGTAGAAAAGTGCACCCGCTTGGTTATTAGTGTTGGCTTCTTCGATCGAGTCTTTGAGCATTTGCAAAAGTAAACTGCGGTTAGCTAACCCAGTTAGAGAGTCGTAGTAAGCCAGTTGATTGAGCTGTACCGCTGCAGCTTCTCTCTCTTTCCAAAGAGTATGGAAGGTTTTCGCTAACTGGCCAAGCTCATCATCTCGATAGAGAGTCGGTGGCGGAAGGTCACTTTTGGTATTTTGTAGTGAGCGTACCCACTCAATTAACGTAACCAGTGGTTTGGAAAGCTTTTGATAGAAGAACATCAATAGGATTGACGTTAAAAGGATATTTCGAAATAGGTCAAACAGCAGTATTTGACTGGTTTTGGCAATAAAGTCTTTGGCAATATTAGCGCCATTGACGGAGAAGCTTAAGGTTCCGACCACAACGTGTGAGTTAGGTTGATGCAAGTCAGTGGTATAAATCGGCGTCGTTGGGGTTAGATAGCTAGACAGAGCTTCAGTGAAATCACCTTGCAGTGACACATTGCGCTCTTTTTCCGTTAGCGTATCACCAAAGTCATCGACAATTTGCACCTTGTAGACCGCATTGTCCATCATCAAGCTAGAAGCAACTTGTTCCGCCAATAACTGATTGAGGTGGTAGGCCGCTTGACTGGCATTTGAATAGTTCTGTAGGAGCTTGAACTGGTAATGTTCTTCTATGCGCTTTTGCTCCTGATGGAGATCCACCAAGATATGATAAAAGCTAAAGCAGATCCCTAGAATAACGGAAACTAGGAATACTGTTTTCGCTTGACGAAAAGCGAGTGAGTTTATTTTCTTGCTTTTAGGCATAGTTCAGATCGGTTCCCTCTACTCCTTTAGTTATAGCCCAATTTCATTGATATTTTAATAGACAGGGAAATTGACGTTGATTTTGTGCCATTTTCGCTGTGGAAGTTGCCCCACAGTCCATTATAAGCGAAAATACCGCGCAAAATTGAATCGACCATTTACGCTAGGGTATTTCTTGCCTTCTCTAGCGCTTAGACAGAAGAAGAACCTTTCATGTCAAATACTCCATTTCTAGGCGAAGTGTCTAAACGTAGAACATTCGCTATTATCTCGCACCCGGATGCGGGTAAAACCACGATTACAGAAAAAGTACTATTGTTCGGACGTGCTATCCAAACAGCGGGTACTGTTAAAGGCCGTGGCTCAGCTCAACACGCAAAATCTGACTGGATGGAGATGGAGAAAGAGCGTGGTATCTCGGTAACAACGTCTGTCATGCAGTTTCCGTTCAACGATTGTTTGGTTAACCTTCTCGATACCCCAGGACACGAAGACTTCTCGGAAGATACTTATCGTACATTGACGGCGGTTGACTCCTGTTTGATGGTAATCGACGCGGCGAAAGGTGTCGAGGACCGTACTCGTAAACTGATGGAAGTAACACGTTTACGCGATACACCAATCGTCACTTTCATGAACAAATTAGACCGTGATGTTCGTGACCCGATGGAAGTCCTAGACGAGGTTGAAAGCGAGCTAGGCATGATGTGTGCGCCTATCTCTTGGCCTATCGGTTGTGGTAAAGAGTTTAAAGGGGTTTACCACATTCACCGTGATGAAACGATTCTTTATGAATCTGGCCACGGTCATGAGATTCAAGAAGTACGCACCATCAAAGGGCTTGATAATCCAGAGCTAGATCAAGCAGTAGGCGCAGACCTTGCTGAAAGTGTTCGAGAGGAACTTGAGCTAGTTATGGGAGCTTGTCCTGAGTTTGATCTTGAGCTGTTCCTACAAGGTGAATTAACACCTGTCTATTTTGGTACTGCACTAGGTAACTTTGGTGTTGACCATATGCTAGAAGGTCTTACTAAGTGGGCGCCAGCACCTCAAACGCGTGAAGCTAATGAGCGTTCAGTAGAAGCAACAGAAGAAAACTTCTCAGGTTTCGTCTTTAAGATCCAAGCCAACATGGATCCTAAGCACCGTGACCGCATTGCCTTTATGCGAATTGTATCGGGTACCTACAAGCAAGGTATGAAGATGAATCATGTGCGTATCGGTAAGCAAATCAATATCTCTGATGCGGTAACCTTTATGGCCGGTGACCGTTCACGTGCAGAAAACGCTTACGCAGGTGATATTATTGGTCTTCACAACCACGGTACAATCCAGATTGGTGATACCTTTACTCAAGGTGAAGTGCTGAAGTTCTCTGGCATTCCTAACTTTGCACCAGAGCTATTCCGCCGCATTCGTCTAAGAGATCCACTGAAGCAGAAACAGCTACTAAAAGGTCTAGTTCAGCTTTCTGAAGAAGGTGCAGTACAGGTATTCCGCCCACTACAAAACAACGATCTAATCGTAGGTGCGGTAGGTGTACTTCAGTTTGACGTCGTGGTAGCGCGCCTGAAAGCAGAATACAACGTAGAAGCGATCTACGAGAGCGTAAACGTCGCAACTGCACGCTGGGTAGAGTGTGAAGATGGTAAGAAACTGGATGAATTCCAGCGTAAGAACCAAACTAACCTAGCGCTAGATGGTGGTGATAACCTAACCTACATCGCACCAACTATGGTGAACCTGAATCTAGCGAAAGAGCGTTTTCCAGAAGTTGAGTTCCGCGCCACCCGCGAGCACTGATAGTTTGGCTTAATCGCAAAATTTAAGTATCAATGCCGCCTTATTTAAGGCGGCATTTTTTGTTTAGGGGGTTAGAACGGACTTCGTCCTATAGAACGCTTCGCTTATGGAAAACGGGATCGGGCTTCGCCCTTCGGGAAAAATAAAGTTGACCCTCTAAGGTGCTCACTCAACCTTAGTTATCCAGTTATCCAGTTATCCAGTTATCCAGTTATCCAGTTATCCAGTTATCCGTAGGACGAAGTCCGTTCCCGTATCCCATATCACTAGCGAAGCGCGCGCAAACAAAAAGGGTTGATGCTCGCACATCAACCCTCCAAATTTCTCTAGCTCTTTCGCTATTTCTTCTTCTTAGCGACTTTCTTTTTGCCTTTAGCGACAGACTTTTTCTTGTCGTCTTTTTTCTTTTTCTTGAATGTTGGCTTTTTGTGCTTTGGACGCATTTCTTTAATGAAGCGCTCTTTGATCTCTTCTTTTACGTAGCGAGCAACGCGATC
This sequence comes from Vibrio sp. SCP2, assembly GCF_059295395.1. Lineage (NCBI taxonomy): Bacteria > Pseudomonadati > Pseudomonadota > Gammaproteobacteria > Vibrionales > Vibrionaceae > Vibrio > Vibrio sp. SCP2. The sequence continues at coordinate 214,118 of NZ_JCAFVV010000005.1, forward strand.
CATCATTGGTTGGTCGTGTGCTTCTACTAGTGAGATAGCGTTACCTTTCTTACCTGCACGTGCGGTACGGCCGATACGATGCAGATACACGTCAGCGCTGCGCGGCATATCGTAGTTGATCACGTGGCTAACATCTGGAAGGTCGATACCGCGAGCAGCAACATCGGTCGCTAGAAGAACATTGACGCTTCCATCACGGAAGCGGGCAATCGCATTGTTACGGCGATCTTGAGGCATTTCGCCTTGGATCCATGCACAATGGATTTCCGCTTTCTCAAGTTCAACACGCAGCTCTGATAAGCGCTCACGCGTTTTTAGGAACACGATTGAACGCTCAGCTTGGTCATTGATGATCTTTTTCAGTAGCTCAAGCTTGTGCGTCATATCGTCAGCACGGTGATACCACTGGGCAATCTTTTTACGCTCACGGCGTGAAGGCTCTGCGTCTATCTCTGCAGGCTCTTTAAGTAGGTCTGCAGTAAAACCTTCAACACCTTTACCTTCTAGCGTCGCTGAGAAGAGTAAAGTTTGTTTACGCCAACGACACTCGGCAGAGAGGCGGTCAACGGTTGGGCCAAAACCCATGTCTAGCATGCGGTCAGCTTCATCTAGGATCAGCCATTCGATCGCTCGACAGTCAAAACGTTCTGCGTTGATGTATTCCATCAAACGTCCTGGTGTTGCGACGACGATATCTTGAGTTTTACCTAAGATTTCAGCGTGCTCTTGATACTGCACACCACCAGTAATGGTGAAGATATTGAGCTTAGTGTGCTTAGCCAGTGCACGTGCTTGATCGGCAACCTGCATCGCTAACTCACGAGTTGGCGTTAATATTAGAATGCGCGCAGGTCCTGGCTTACGGCGAGGGAAGTCTTGCAAATATTGCAGAGCAGGCAAGACAAAGGCTGCGGTTTTACCCGTCCCTGTCGGTGCGGAAGCTAAAATGTCGCGGCCATCTAAAGCTTGTGGAATGGCTTCAGCTTGAATTTGCGTTGGGCGGTCGTAACCCATTTCTTCGATTGCGAGGAGTAGGTTAGGGTCTAACTCTAATTCAGCAAAATTTCTGATCACTATGATGTCTCCACAAGCCAGTTGGTGTGAACAATAAATTTAAGGGGACGTATTATAGAGTTTTCGGTGACAAGGATCACACGTTATTTTTACATCTTAAGATAAAAGTCTTTCGTCAAATCGATAAAGGCATCGCTATAGCCTCCATCACTATGAATAGTCAGGGATTCTTCAATCGTTGTTATTGGTGTTTTGGTCAGTTCAATCAACAGCCTAGTGACCTCTTTACGTTCAGTGGGCTTGATTTGGCATCGTCGACTGACATGCCAACCCTGTTCTGTCGCTAACTGAATGAACAGATCTCCCTCGACTTTAGGTAGTACAAAGCTTGCTTTGCCTTGGCTGGTGAGTAACTGCTGACATCGTGCAAGCAACGCTTGATGGGTTAAGGTATCTGTATGTCTAGCGGTTGCGCGCGAAATATTGCTCGCTTGCTCACCTGTATTGAAGTAAGGCGGGTTACATATGATGCGATCAAACTGTTTTGGAAATTGGTACGTAAGCACATCACCTTGATGGAGCGCTAATCTTTGCGCCCAAGGTGAGCGCGTGAAATTTATATTTGCCGCTTCGATAGCATTGTCATCAATATCAATCGCCTCGATAGTCATTGAAAGATGACGTTGAGCGCACATCAAACTTAGCAATCCTGTCCCTGTTCCAATATCCAATAAAGACGCCGCATTTTCCAAGCTAGTCCAAGCACCTAGCAGTACTCCGTCAGTACTGACAGGCATGCCTGAAAGGCCGCCGTAAATGCTAAATTGTTTGAAATCGAAGTCTTTTGTTTTTTTCATAACTTTTATGTTTGTCGGAGTTCGGTTAGTTTTTGAGTTAATTGATCTGTTGTTACGCGGTTGTTTGGTTTTTTGTGCTATTTGTGTCCAGTGTGTAGTGGATTTTGACTAGTTTATTAAACTGGTATTTTTATTGATATTGGTGATGTGTGCTGATTTTTAGGTCTGATTATAAATTTTTATGGTGTTTTTAGCCTTGAGCTTGCGAGGTGATAAGGATTTCGTCATCATGCGCGCCTTAATTTTATAGAGTGAGCGCACGTTCGTATCACTCAGCAAACACAACATCTATTAAATTATAAGTAAAGGGTCGACAGTGAATCAGACTTTAAAACTAACAGATATTATTGCGGTAGGCTTTATGCTTTTCGCATTCTTTTTGGGTGCAGGTAACATTATTTTCCCACCTTTGGCTGGTCAATTAGCCGGAGAAAACTTAATTCCTGCTATGACAGGTTTCCTACTGACGGCAGTAGGTCTACCTCTTATTACTATCGTTGCAATTGCGGTTGCTGGTGGTTCTTGGGAGCACTTAACCAAAGATCTGCCAAAGCGCGTGGCGATGACTATTGCGGTACTGATTTTTATCATCATTGGTCCTGCATTTGCAGCGCCTCGTACAGGTCTTGTCGCTTACGAAATGGCAGTTAAACCCTTCTTTATCGATGCGGCGCAAATGCATTTGACGATTTTCTCTGTTCTATTCTTTGTTGTCGCGATGTTTTTTGCATGGTCTCAGGGCAAGTTGATCGATGTGATTGGTAAAATCCTGACTCCAGTTCTTTTCTTGGGATTGATTGTGCTTGCGGCTGCGGTATTTATTGATCCGCAAGGTGAAATGATCGCTGCGCAAGGAGAGTACCTGACGCATCCTCTACAGAAAGGTTTCCTAGAGGGTTACAACACCATGGATACGTTTGCCTCGCTGATGTTTGGTGGGCTTATCGTAGATGCACTGCGTAAAAAAGGTGTAGATGATCAAAAGGCGACGGCGAAGTACCTGATTAGCGCAGCATTTGTCGCTGCAACGGGCCTAGTCTTTGTCTATGTATCACTGTTCTACCTAGGCGCAACTAGTGCCGCAGTAGCTGCTGGTGCTGACAACGGTGGTGCGATTCTTAGCGTGTACGTTCAGTCTCTATTTGGTCCATATGGTCAGATTGTGCTGTCTGTGATTGTACTGCTTGCATGTTTGACCACGGCTATCGGTATTATCTCTGCTTGTTCTGATTACTTCAGTTCTATCACGCCAGTTTCTTACAAAGCATGGGTAGTTATCATTGGTGTTGCTTGTGCAACTGTGGCAAATGTTGGTCTATCACAGCTAATTTCTCTATCTGTGCCTGTGCTATTTGCACTATATCCAGTAGCGATTGCGCTAGTGGCACTGACGTTTGTGCGCAAAAAGCTACCAAATCCACAAGTGGCTTATCGTGTGGTTATTTTGGTCTCATTACTGTTTGCACTGATTGATGCGGCAAAAGTTGCAGGTGTCGACGTATCAGCACTGAGCATGCTGCCGTTGTTTGATGTTGGTATGGGGTGGTTGATGCCAACGGCAGTTGCAATTGCATGTATGTTTTTTGTTGGTAAGTCAGAACAACAGACGCTAACGGAAGAAGCTGCATAATAAAGCAACTTTTTTGAATCAAAGATCCCCAGTCGCGCAAGGCGTGACAGGGGATTTTTTCTATTCAAGCATTTTTATTCGTCAATAAAATATTCCTGTATCTTCGTCACATTTTTCAGTAGAATTCTCCGGTTAAATTCTACTCATAAATGTTGAGCAAACATGTTTGAAATCAATCCAATTAAAAACCGCCTAAAGGACGTGTCTGAGCGCACAAATGTCCTGAGGGGGTACCTTTGACTATGACGCCAAACAAGAGCGTCTAGAAGAAGTCAACGCAGAACTAGAACAACCAGATGTATGGAACGAACCAGAGCGCGCACAAGCTCTAGGTAAAGAACGTTCTTCACTAGAAGCGGTTGTTGAAACGATTGATCAACTTGAGCAAGGTGTTGAAGACGTTGAAGGTCTTTTAGAACTTGCTGTTGAAGAAGAAGATCAAGAAACCTTCGATGAAGTTGAACCAGAATTGGCTGAGCTTGAAGCTAAACTAGAAAAGCTTGAGTTCCGTCGTATGTTCTCTGGCGACCACGATGCTTCAGACTGTTACATCGATTTACAGTCAGGCTCTGGTGGTACAGAAGCGCAAGACTGGACTTCAATGATGCTACGCATGTACTTGCGCTGGGCTGAAGCGAAAGGCTTTAAGACCGAAGTTATCGAAGTGTCAGAAGGTGAAGTCGCGGGTCTGAAAGGTGCAACGGTTAAGATTTCTGGCGAGTACGCTTATGGCTGGTTGCGCACAGAGACTGGTGTTCACCGTCTTGTTCGTAAATCGCCGTTCGATTCAAGTGGCCGCCGTCATACATCGTTTGCTTCTGCGTTTATTTACCCAGAGATTGATGACAACATTCAGATCGACATTAACCCTTCTGATCTACGTATCGACGTATACCGCGCTTCTGGTGCGGGTGGTCAGCACGTTAACACCACGGAATCAGCGGTTCGTATTACTCACGTTCCTACTAACACTGTGGTTCAATGTCAGAACGATCGCTCTCAACATAAGAACAAAGACCAAGCGATGAAGCAGCTTCGTGCGAAGCTTTTTGAACTAGAGATTCAAAAGCAGAACGCAGAGAAGCAAGCGAACGAAGATGCGAAATCTGACATCGGTTGGGGTAGCCAAATCCGCTCTTACGTACTGGATGACTCGCGCATTAAAGACTTACGTACTGGCGTTGAAAACCGCAACACTCAAGCGGTTCTAGATGGCGACCTAGACAAATTTATTGAAGCTAGCCTGAAATCAGGTCTGTAAGCTTTTCACCGAAAAAACTATCGTTACTAACGAAAACAGGATACATCGAAAATGACTGATGCTGTTCAAAACGAGAACGTACAAGAAGAGAACAAGTTAATTGCTGAGCGCCGCGCTAAATTGGATCATATCCGTAAGAGCTGCAAAGCAAACGGCCACCCAAATGACTTCCGTCGTGAGCACCTAGCTGGTGATCTTCAAGCGGAATTCGGTGAAAAGACGAAGGAAGAGCTAGAAGAGCTAAACCACATTGTTGCTATCGCTGGTCGTGTTATGGCTAAACGTGGTCCATTCCTAGCGATTCAAGAAACATCTGGCCGTATCCAAGCATATGCTGCAAAAGATGTTCAAAAAGAGCTGAAAGAGAAATACCAAGGCCTAGATATCGGTGACATCATTGGTGTTAAAGGTGCACTTCACAAGTCAGGTAAAGGCGACCTTTACGTGAACATGGAGTCTTACGAGCTGCTAACTAAAGCACTTCGTCCGCTGCCAGAGAAGTTCCACGGTCTAACTGACCAAGAAATGCGTTATCGTCAGCGTTACGTTGACCTAATCGTGAACCAAGATTCACGTGAAGCATTCATCATTCGTTCTAAGCTTGTATCGGCAATCCGTAACTTCATGAGCTCGAAAGGCTACCTAGAAGTTGAAACGCCAATGATGCACGTGATTCCTGGTGGTGCAACGGCTCGCCCATTCATTACTCACCACAACGCACTAGACATCGACATGTATCTACGTGTTGCACCTGAGCTTTACTTGAAGCGTCTAGTAGTGGGTGGTTTTGACCGTGTATTTGAGATCAACCGTAACTTCCGTAACGAAGGTCTATCTCCACGTCACAACCCAGAATTCACAATGATGGAATTCTACCAAGCGTACTCTGACTACAAAGATCTGATGGATCTAACAGAAGAGATGCTAAGCACAGTGGCGATGGACGTTCTAGGTTCAACGTCTATGCCTTACGGTGACGAGACGGTTGAGTTTGGTGGTACGTACGCTCGCATGAGCATGTTTGAAGCAATCAAACACTACAACCCTGAGCACGCTGAGATCCAAGCACTAACGGAAGAAGATCTACAAGACCGTGACAAGATGGTCGCGATTGCGAAATCTGTACATGTTGAAGTAGAAACGTTCTGGACATGTGGTCAGCTTCTAGAAGAGATCTTTGGTGAAACGGCTGAGCCTCAGCTAATCCAACCAACCTTCATCACTGGCTACCCAGCGGACATCTCTCCTCTAGCACGTCGTAGCGATGACAACCCGTTCTTTACAGACCGTTTTGAGTTCTTTATCGGTGGTCGTGAAGTTGCAAACGGCTTCTCTGAGCTGAACGATGCACAAGATCAAGACGAGCGTTTCAAAGCGCAAGTTAACGCCAAAGACGCGGGTGATGATGAAGCAATGTACTACGATGCAGACTACATCACTGCACTAGAGCACGGTCTACCGCCAACAGCAGGTCAAGGTATCGGTATCGATCGTCTAGCAATGCTGTTTACTAACACGCACACTATTCGTGACGTGATTCTGTTCCCAGCGATGCGCCCTCAAGCTTAAGCTGAAGGCAAACAACATAATTTTAAAAGTCACCTTCGGGTGACTTTTTTGCGTTTTAGTCACCTACAACTAAAGTTTGTTTTTCCCTCTAGTATTGGTCTAACCAGTCAATCTATTCACTGTTTGTTAAGCAATTGAGTTACTTAGCAAAGAAAGTTTTTTTCGAGTAGCTTCTCACAACGCATGGAAAAAGTGCGATTCCCCCGCTAGTCTTATATTTGAGACAGATTATCTCTGTAAGTCTCTATAATGTAACCACATACGATTTTATGTGTGTTTACGCGCACAGCATTTATATTATCAATAAAAAGGAACTAGCTTCATGGGTAGTCAATTCCGGATGGATTCCGTTCCAGGTTCGTTGGTTGTAGTGGGAGGAACCTATGAGCCTTGGCTGTCAGTTTTAGAGCAAGTAGGTTGGAGATGTACTCAGTGTGGTGATTTACGCAAGGCCGATGCACTGTTTACTGAAACGGGCCCTTGTATCGGTATTGTTGATCTCAGCCATGATGAGTTCAGTCTCAATGGTATTGCTAATTTGGTGAGTAAACACAAACAGGTACGCTGGTTAGCCTTTATTCGTGAGTCTCAATTAAGCTCAGATACTATTTGCCAATTTATCGTTAACTTCTGTATCGACTTTTTTACCGCTCCAATTCCTGATGCTCAGTTGCTTAGCACCATTGGTCACCAATTAGGTATGCTGAAACTTGAGAAAAAAGTTTGGCCACATTACGGCAATCAAAGTGACATGGGATTAATTGGTGACTCTATCCCTGTTAAGCGTCTACGTGACCAGATTAAGCGCATTGGTCCTACTGATGTCAGTATCTTAATCTACGGAGAAAATGGCACAGGTAAAGAAACCGTTGCCCGTGCCGTCCATCGTACCTCTGCGCGAGCAAATAAAGAGTTTATCTCGGTTAACTGCCGTGCGATGTCGGAGCGTCGAATAGAGAGTGATTTATTCGGAATTAATCGTGATGATATGAGCGAGCCATCAATTCTAGAGAGAGCGGATGGCGGTACGATCTTACTCAACGATATTCTCACCTTACCTCGTTCGCAGCAGTTTAATTTATTGCGTTTCCTCCAAGAGGGGATGGTAGACACTGCATCAGGTCGTAAGGAAGTAGATGTGCGCGTTTTAGCGGCGAACTCTGCAGATATTGAAAAAGCTTTGATTGATGGTGATTTTAACGAAGAGCTCTATCACTACATCAATGTGCTGCGTATTAATGTTCCGAGTCTAAAAGAACGTGCTGGGGATATCTCTATCCTTGCCCGTCACTTCTTGCAGGAGTACTCAAAAGAGTACAATGCTCAAGCGCGTAGCTTTACTGAAGAAGCAGCACGTGCCATGACCCGTTATCATTGGCCTGGTAATGTCCGCGAACTGATGAATCAGATCAAACGTATCGTGCTGATGTCAGATACCGTGATGCTTGACGAGCCACATCTAGATCTACCTAAGCGTAGTGATAGCCGCCGCAGCTTAAAGAGTATTCGTGAGCGTAGTGAAAGGGATGCCTTGTTGTTGGTGCTAGAGTCTCACTCTGGTCAGGTGTCGATGGCCGCAAAGGAGCTAGGTGTATCGCGTGCAACCATGTATCGATTGTTAAACAAACACAACCTAATTTCAGACATACCTGCATAGCTGATTGATTTGTAAATAAAAAGCCGAGCTAGAGATAGCGCGGCTTTATTTATATTACCGATATGATCTATTGCACATGCAATATTCCTTGGCTGAATATCTTATAATCAAAAGCTCAAACCGGTTATTTTTAGGTTAAAAATTTGTTTTGAAATTTTATGCAGAAAGGTGGTTGAAATATCACCTAATATGAATAGAATTTAACCATGAGCTAAGGCTCAAACCCATCAAAATATTTGGATTAATACATTAGCTAGGAGGCGCACAATGAAACATTTCACTGTTCAATCATTTATCTGTGCGTCTGTCGATCAAACCATTCCCGCAATGGATGCTATTAAACGCAACACGTTTGTAGCCGATCGAAAACTAGATAAAACCATGTAATTAATCCGTATCCTTTTTTTAATTGGCTGCGGAAAAGCAGCGAATTAAAACACTCTTGATCTCATGATTCGTTGATCTTTTCCCAGCTTCAAACTCAACTGGAGAAAACTCATGAGTCATTCTGTATACCTAAAACTTGCCACTCTTTTGGTCAAAGCGGATCTACGTCGAGAAGAGCGTGATTGGAAACGTAAACTACGTCGTAGTGCCTACGACTTACCTTGGAACAACGAGCATTTGCTACGTGATATCGGTCTTGAGCAAGATGGTCGTCCAATAGGATTTACTGAACCAGATAGCGTCAAAGCCGAACGTCGTATTCGTCATCTTCGTCGTGTACTCAGTGCGCGAATACCAACGTAATCTCAGGGGCAGGCGCTTCACCTGCCCCGTTATTTCTGTAACGATAGATTATGGACAAGGGTTGGAGTAAGTCGTCCCAATCTCTTGAATTCCTTGAAGCAACTCATCTGTTAATACGACATCTAAACTATCAATATTTGATTTAAGCTGTTCCAAGTTTGTCGCGCCAATGATGTTGGATGCGACAAACGGCCTTTGGTTAACAAATGCCAACGCCATTTGCGCCGGATCTAAACCGTGTTGCCTTGCGAGATCGACGTACGCTTGCGTCGCTTGTTCTCCTTGAGGAGTAAAGTAACGAACAAAGCGTTCAAAAAGAGAGCATCGAGCCCCTTCAGGACGGGCTCCATTTAGGTATTTACCACTTAGACAGCCAAACGCGAGTGGAGAATAAGCAAGCAGCTGAACGCCTTCATAATGACTTATTTCAGACAAACCTACTTCAAAACTTCGATTGAGTAAGTTGTAAGGGTTTTGAATCGAGACAATCCTTGGTAGCTCGTGCTTTTCTGCTAATCGAAGCAGAGTCATCACGCCCCACGGTGTCTCATTGGAAACACCGATATAGCGGACTTTTCCTGCTTTAATTAGCTCAGCGAGCGCTTCGAGCGTTTCAATTAATGTCACCTCTTCCTGAGCGTCAGGGTAGGGGTAGTTCAGTTGACCGAAACAGTTGGTTTGCCTTTGTGGCCAGTGTAGTTGGTAAAGATCAACATAATCGGTTTGTAACCGTTTCAGGCTATCATCAATCGCAAGATGGATATTTTTCCGATCTAAACTCATGTTTTCGCGGATATAAGGGATGTTTCTTGGACCCGCAACCTTGGTGGCTAACACCACTTTTTCTCGCTTACCTGATTTAGCAAGCCAGTTTCCAATGTACTGCTCGGTTAACCCCTGAGTATTTGCTTTTGGCGGCACAGGGTACATCTCTGCGGTATCAATAAAATTCACACCGCGCTCAAGTGCGTAATCAAGCTGGCTAAAAGCTTCTTGCTCAGTATTTTGCTCACCAAACGTCATGGTGCCAAGACAGATCTTACTCACTTCCAACGTAGAATGGGGTAACTTGTTGTATTGCATCGATCTTCCTTGTCGTTACAGGTATGTGATCCCACTATAGGGGATTTGAGTATGATTAGAAAAGAGCGAGGGGTAACAAATTCGCAAATTTTGCAAAGTTGGCTAATACTGATTAATGGAGGTGAACTATGCAAAAAAGTCAGTTAGATAAGTGGATACATGGTCATCATAAAGACAGCTATCAACCACCAAAGGTGTTTGTGATTGGCTGTTCAGACTTATCCCAGTATCTATTAGCCGTTGAATATAAGCACAAAATAGAGCCAATAAAGATTGATGATGAGCCAGTGCACTTCGACTCGCTAGAGCTAGTCAAAGAGGAGTTACTGAGACTAGGTGTGGAACGAGCATACCTACGTTTACATAACGCTTATGATGAATGTGGTGCGAGTGACGGTCCTCTGTATCATGATGTGGAGCTATCGCTTACCACGCACTAAACATAATGGTTTTCAAGAATACGCGCTGTGAATTGAGTTCTTAAATAGAATCCTCTTGGCAGCGTTTTTATTGGTTTACCGCTTGCTCCATAGGCTTCGGTCAAAACTCGGCTATTCGCCGCTTTAGGTCGTAGCTGCAAAACCTCACCGTGACGAGCGTTAATTTGCTCTACTCGGCCTAGTACGATGAGTTCCATCAGCTCTTCCCAGTCAGCTTTAAGTTGTTGCTCTACTTCGATGCTTGGCGACCAGATCAAAGGTGAACCTACGCAACGCTCCGCTAGTGGGATCTCTCTTTCGCCTTCTACTGGAATCCACAACACTCTGGAAAGTTTATTGCGAACATGGCTTGTTTCCCAAGTGAGACCGTGAACGCCAATCAGTGGTGCGACACAAACAAAGGTCGTTTCTAATGGTTTTCCTGAGTACCCAATTGGAATGGTTTTTAGCTCGATTCCCAGCTTCTCAAAATCTTGAGTCGGTTTACTGCCTGCCGTTGCCCCTAAGTGCCATTCTAATAGCTGTCCAACCCAGCCTTTATCACGACGAAGATCCGGTGGAACTTCGATCTCGGCTTCCTCCGCCAGATCGGCAAAGCTAACACCTGCGATGCTTTTTGCTCGTTCAAGCAGTTCTTGTTCTGTGGTCGGTTCTGGCTTCATTGGTATTGCAACAGTGTGGAAAGTGAGCTCATTGTAACTCAGTGAAAGAAAATTACGACTGTAGAGAGAATGATCGTTGTGAGTGAAAGATCATCAATTAAAGGGTTATCCACAGCCTAGTTGGAGAAACTTGCAAATTGGCGCGGGTATGTATGAATAAACAGGGGTTTAAGGGTGAAAAAACACTTGAAATTTTAGTCATATAGTTAGGTTTAACTTATGTGGTGTGGATAAAATCAACTGTGGTTGATCTTTGACCGATCTGTGTTGGTGGATAGAAATGCTTCTATGAGACAAACTAATTAAATTTATTTTTATTATAAGTTATTGTTTCTAATGTATTTAAATTTTCTTGGTTTGATCTTCTTGCTACCCCAAAGTATGAGTTGGTTAGCTATTGATCACTTTCACATTGATTCTTCACATAGTTATACACAGAAAAGGTGAATAAATGTGGTCTATGTCTCACTGTGGTGTGAGTAACCTCGAATTTGATTAAAAGTTATCCATTGGAGGATGTGAAAGCAATATTTTCTGCCCTAGTCACACTAGTAAGTTTGCTCCTACTGGGGATATGTGGAAAAATCACTGTAATTAAAGATTTTATTAGAGGTTGGCCAGTGATAGATGGCGATGGTTACCGCTTAAATGTGGGAATTGTAATCTGTAACAGCCATGGTCAGGTCTTCTGGGCTAAACGATACGGACAACACTCTTGGCAGTTCCCTCAAGGTGGAATTGATGAAGGTGAAACCCCTGAACAGGCAATGTATAGGGAGTTGTATGAAGAGGTTGGTCTTACAAAGAAAGACGTAAAGATCGTCGCGACAAGTCGTCATTGGTTAAGATATAAGCTACCAAAGCGCCTTGTTCGTTGGGATTCAAAACCTGTTTGTATCGGTCAGAAACAGAAATGGTTTCTGCTGCGACTCGATTGTGATGAATCACGAATTGATATGTTGCGTGGCAGTTCCCCTGAGTTTGATGGTTGGCGTTGGGTAAGCTATTGGTATCCAGTCAGACAAGTGGTTTCTTTTAAGCGTGATGTTTATCGTCGCGCAATGAAAGAGTTTGCATCAATGGCAATGCCATTTAAACAGCGTAAAGTAAAAGGCAAACGTAAGCACCGAAGAGGATAGACATGCTTTCTCAACTAAGGGAAATAGTTGAACAAGTTTCTAAGGTAGAAGAAGTTCATCAGGCCTTAGATATTTTAGTTAAACAAACATGCAGTGCGATGAGTACTGAGTGTTGCACCGTCTATCTTGCTAACGAAGAAATGCAGCGTCTTGAGTTAATGGCGACTCAGGGCCTGCGTTTTAAAGGCGATAAAATTCATATCCGATTTAGCGAGGGCTTGGTTGGCCTTGTTAAACGCAGTGCTGAGCCGCTTAACCTAGCGGAAGCTTCCAAACACCCCAATTTTAAATACTTCTCCGAGCTGGGAGAGGAGGTTTATCAAAGCTTCCTCGGAACCCCAATTATTTACCGTAAACAAGTGCTTGGCGTACTCGTCGTTCAGCAGAAGACCCCGCGTCAGTTTGATGAGATGGAAGAGTCGTTTTTGGTCACACTTGCCGCTCAGCTGGCTGTGATTATCGCTCATGCCCAGACTCAAGGTCATTGGCGATTAGAGAAAAAACAGCAAGCAATTCGTGGTGTTCCGGCATCTTCTGGTGTGGCAATTGGCGAGTTTTGGTGGGATGACACCCAACCTGAACTGAGTAATGTTTATCCTGCTTCGACATTAGATATTGATCGCGAGCAGGAGTGGCTGTTACTAGCGATAGAAGAAGCGTTGAATGACTTTCGACGCATGCGCAAAAAGCTTGATAGCGAGATAAACAAAGACGCTTTAGCGATATTCGATCTTTTTACCCACTTGCTTAACGATCCTATGCTGCGCAAAGACCTCAAAGCGCAAATCCAAAAGGGGGATCGTGCAGACTGGGCGCTGCGCCAAGTGGTTGAATCCTACTCCAACCGCTTTGCTCGTATGTCTGATGTTTACTTGAGAGAACGAGCACAAGACATTCGTGAGCTAGGCCAACGGTTATTATTCTTTTTGCATAATACCGACCAAGAAAAGCAGTCCTTTGATAAACCCGTAATCTTAGTCGTGCGTGAGCTCACCGCGACCCTATTGGCATCGATCCCTAAAGAGAAACTGTTGGCGGTTATTTCTTTAGAGGGAGCAGCTAACTCTCATGCGGCGATTTTGTCGCGCGCATTAGGTATCCCCGCGGTCATGGGTGTCACGTTAAACCCTAAAATACTGAATGGTAAGAAAGGCGTTGTTGATGGCTATAGCGGTAAAATACTTGTTTCACCCAATCGACAACTGCTACGTGAATATCGCGCCCTTGCTAACGAAGAGCGCGAGTTGGCTAATATGGTTAATCAGCGCATTGAAGAGCCTGCATTTACCAAAGATGGCCAACGTATTGAAGTGATGTTGAATGCCGGGTTAAGTGCCGATACTAATATTGCCATCAACCAAGGTGTTGATGGGGTAGGCCTGTACCGAACTGAAATCTCATTTCTGCTGCAGCACCGATTTCCTTCAGAAGAAGAGCAGACTCAGCAGTATCAAGCCGTGTTAAGCAGTTATCCGAATAAGCGCGTTGTGATGCGTACGCTGGATGTTGGTGGTGACAAAGCCTTGCCTTATCTCCCTATTGAAGAAGATAACCCATTCTTAGGATGGCGTGGTATTCGCTTTACTCTCGATCATCCCGACATCTTCTTAATGCAGATTCGGGCGATGATGAAAGCGAGCTCGAAGCATCAGAATCTAAGTATTTTGCTGCCTATGGTATCTGGAGCCCAAGAGCTTGATGATGCCATTGAACTGATTACGCGCGCCTATGAAGAGGTGGCAGAGCTTGATGATCAGATCGCCATGCCTCAGATTGGTGTGATGATCGAAGTACCGTCGATGATCTACTTGCTGCCACTGATTGCCAGTAAAGTAGACTTTGTATCTATCGGTACTAACGACTTAACTCAGTACTTGCTTGCGGTTGACCGAAACAATGCGCGAGTGGCCGATGTTTATGAGTCAATGCACCCCTCGGTTATTATGGCTTTAAGCCATATTCACCGAACTTGTCAGCAATTAAACCTACCTGTATGTATCTGTGGTGAACTTGCCGGTGACCCAATTGGCGCACTCTTAATGGTTGGCTTGGGCTACCGCAGTTTGAGTATGAACACGTCGAACGTGGCAAAAGTGAAGTACCTGTTGCGTCATACTGAAACGGAAGAATTACGTTCGCTTGCTGACAAAGCGCTGATGCAACCTTACGGCCATGACATTTATGCTATGATGCAATCATTTTTTGAAAGTAAAGGCTTTGCCGGCTTTATTCGAGCGGGCAAAAAATAAGGATTATTGTGTCTATAGAACTACTTGTTTCTTTTATGCTGCTTGGAGCTGTCGTTGGCGTTATGGCAGGATTACTCGGTATTGGTGGTGGATTAATCGTTGTTCCAGCACTGCTTTTTCTTTTACCAGCAGCGGGTATTGATGCCAGCATTAGTATGCAGATTGCGTTGGCAACATCGCTTGCAACCATTATTGCCACCTCAGGCTCATCGGCTCTAAACCATTTCAAACTCGGTAATGTCGATATGTTCGTCGTTAAGTGGCTGATGCCCGGTGTGGTGGTCGGTGGTTTCTTGGGTGCGAATGTTGCTGAGTGGATCCCTGCTCAATACCTACCTAAAGTGTTTGGTGTCATCGTGTTGCTGCTGGCTATTCAAATGCTATTTTCTATCCGTGGTAAATCACAAAAAACCATGCCGGGTAGTGCCACTACTATGGTTTATGGCACTGGGATTGGCGTCGTTTCGAGCTTAGCGGGTATCGGTGGCGGCTCATTGTCTGTCCCGTTTCTCAACAGCCATGGCATTGAAATGCGTAAAGCGGTAGGCTCGTCTTCGGTTTGTGGTTGTATGATTGCTATCTCTGGCATGGCGGGTTTTATCTTACATGGCTACAAAGTCGATGCGCTGCCTGATTACAGTATCGGCTATGTCTATCTGCCTGCTTTGGTTGCGATTGCGTCGACCTCTATGTTGACGACGCGCATTGGGGCAAAGCTAGCGACATCCTTACCTACACCAACTTTGAAAAAAATATTTGCAGTTTTTTTAATGTTTGTTGCTGGAACTATGTTGCTCTAGAGCACTCTCATCTATACAAATAAAATCGTCAGAACTTCAAAAAGAGTAATCCACCTATGTCTCAGGGATATCTAACTTTTCCAAATATCGATCCTGTACTTGTGTCCATTGGGCCGCTTTCTATCCGTTGGTATGGATTGATGTATCTAGTCGGCTTTGCCTTTG
The DNA here is from genome assembly GCF_059295395.1 of Vibrio sp. SCP2. Classification (NCBI taxonomy): domain Bacteria; kingdom Pseudomonadati; phylum Pseudomonadota; class Gammaproteobacteria; order Vibrionales; family Vibrionaceae; genus Vibrio; species Vibrio sp. SCP2. Next base: position 229,394 of record NZ_JCAFVV010000005.1, read on the forward strand.
CTCTATGGTTGGCGAATCGCCGAGCAGACAAAGCAGATAGCGGTTGGACGCGTGAGCAAGTCTCGGATCTTCTGTTCGCTGGATTCTTGGGTGTCGTTATTGGTGGTCGAGTCGGCTACGTTATCTTTTACAACTTTGATCTCTTCATCCAAGACCCGCTTTACCTATTTAAGGTGTGGACAGGTGGCATGTCATTCCATGGCGGCCTACTGGGTGTCATTACCGCTATGTTCTGGTATGCGAAAAAGAATGGCCGTACCTTCTTTGGCGTGGCGGACTTCATTGCTCCGCTGGTGCCGTTTGGTTTAGGAATGGGCCGACTAGGTAACTTTATGAACAGTGAGCTATGGGGGCGCGTTACAGATGTGCCTTGGGCATTTGTCTTCCCTAATGGTGGTCCACTTCCTCGTCACCCATCTCAGCTGTATGAAATGTTCCTCGAAGGGATCGTGCTGTTCTTTATCTTGAACTGGTTTATCAAGAAACCACGTCCTCTAGGCGCAGTATCAGGGCTATTTTTAGCGGGATATGGTACATTCCGTTTCCTAGTAGAATACGTACGTGAGCCGGATGCACATTTAGGTCTGTTTGGTGGATTTATCTCTATGGGACAAATCTTATCTCTACCTATGGTGCTGATTGGTATCCTGATGATGGTTTGGGCGTATAAGCGCGGCCATTACAAAGATGAACTCCCACAACAAACGAAGTAAGGAATTGGTGTGAAACAGTATTTAGATCTCTGTCAGCGTATCGTTGACCAAGGTGAGTGGATTGAAAATGAGCGCACCGGCAAGCGTTGCCTAACGGTGATCAATGCAGATCTAACTTACGATGTCGCGAACAACCAGTTCCCGTTAGTGACGACTCGTAAAAGCTTCTGGAAAGCCGCGGTTGCTGAGCTACTTGGTTACATTCGTGGTTACGACAATGCCGAAGATTTTCGCAAGCTAGGCACCAAAACTTGGGATGCCAACGCAAACCTCAATGAAGCATGGCTCAATAATCCTTACCGTAAGGGTGAAGATGATATGGGGCGCGTTTACGGTGTTCAAGGTCGTGCTTGGGCTAAGCCAGATGGCGGTCATATCGACCAGCTACGTAAAATCGTTGATGACTTAACGCGTGGTGTCGATGACCGTGGTGAAATCCTAAACTTCTACAACCCAGGTGAGTTCCATATGGGCTGTCTGCGCCCGTGTATGTACAGTCATCACTTCTCCCTGCTAGGTGATACCTTGTACTTGAACAGCACTCAGCGCTCTTGTGATGTCCCTCTGGGGCTTAACTTCAATATGGTTCAAGTGTATGTGTTCCTTGCGATTATGGCTCAGATTACGGGCAAGAAAGCAGGGCAGGCATACCACAAGATTGTTAACGCTCATATCTATGAAGATCAACTTGAGCTGATGCGTGATGTACAGCTAAAGCGTGAGCCACTAAAAGCACCAACGTTTCATATTAATCCTGAGATTAAGTCACTAGAAGATTTGGAAACTTGGGTAACACTGGATGACTTCTGGGTTGAAGGTTACGAGCACCACGATCCGATTCAGTATCCGTTTTCAGTCTAGCAAGACGTTATGAATTACTAAGCCGCCCAAGATAGGGCGGCTTTTTTGTAAGAGAAGGGAGGCGGGAACGGACTTCGTCCTATGGAACGCTGCGCTTTTGGAGGGCGGGAGTGGGCTTTGTCCAGATTGAGGAGACCAACACCATATTGGGTCATTCCATAGGGTGACGAAGGAGCGAGTAGGGAATCTCTCAAGGTTTTCAACTTGCTATAAGAGATCCCCAACTCTCTCGTTCCTCGCTCTTGAGGATGACGGTAATAAAACAAAAGGCTGATATGTATATTGTGCCAACCCTTTAAGTTCTCTCCAGCTCTCCGTAGGGCGAAGCCCGTTCCCTTATCCCTCTTTCCCGAATCCCTCTTCCTAAACACAAAAAGCCCGCAACCTAAGTTGCGGGCTTTGTAATAAGCGATGGTCTTTGTATTAAGCTGTCAGCGCTAGGATTGTGCCTGGCAGTGCAACGAACACTGCTAATAGATAACCAGCTACAACCGCTTTGTTCTTCACAGCCATGTCAGAGATTAAGTCAGCACCTTTTACAGGTAGTTCACGTAGGAACGGAATACCGTAGATGAATACGGTCGCCATGATGTTGAACACTAGGTGTACTAGAGCAATCTGTAGTGCGAATACCGCAAACTCACCTGATACTGCTGTCGCTGCTAATAGAGCGGTGATACAAGTACCGATGTTTGCACCTAGAGTGAATGGGTAAACGTCACGTACTTTAAGTACACCAGAACCTACTAGTGGAACCATTAGACTTGTAGTCGTAGAAGAAGACTGTACAAGTACTGTTACGATAGAACCAGAGAAGATACCGTGGATTGGGCCACGACCAATTGCGTTCTTTAGAATCTCACGAGCACGGCCAACCATTAGGCTCTTCATTAGCTTACCCATTACAGTGATTGCTACGAAGATAGTCGCGATACCTAATACGATAAGCAAGATACCACCCATTTGGTCACCGAATGTTGCTAGTGGCTCTTTAACTGCGCTGACTACTGGCTTAGTTAGAGGCTTAATGAAGTTCAAACCTTTAATGCTCATATCGCCAGTTGCTAGGAATGGAGATACTAACCAGTGTGAGATCTTATCAAGAATACCAAACATCATTTCGATAGGTAGGAAGATCGCAACCGCTAATAGGTTAAAGAAGTCGTGGATAGTCGCACTTGCAAATGCGCGCTTAAACTCTTCTTTGCAACGAACGTGACCTAGTGAAACTAGAGTGTTGGTTACTGTTGTACCGATGTTCGCACCCATCACCATAGGGATAGCTGTTTCTACCGGAAGACCGCCGGCCACTAGGCCCACGATAATAGAAGTTACTGTACTTGAAGATTGGATAAGTGCTGTTGCGACTAGACCGATCATCAAACCTGCTACTGGGTGAGATGCAAATTCAAATAGAACCTTAGCTTGATCGCCGGTTGCCCATTTGAAACCACTGCCTACCATAGATACCGCTAGAAGTAGCAGATACAACATGAATGCCAAGTTAGCCCAGCGCAACCAGCGAGTAGTGCTCGAAATTGGCGCCGCTGTAGTAGTAGCTTGGTTCATAATCATTTTCTCCGTGGACCGTTAATGTCTTAGTTTTGGTCTGTTGTTGAAACTGAGGGCGATGTTAGAGGGGAAATATTTCAGTAATATTACAGTTCTGTGTAATAGAATTTTTTTTAACTGAGCAGTAAGTTAATTGCTGTAATTTGAAATTTACGCACTATATAAGCTTTTGTTTTTATTGGCTTTATGTTCAAGAAAATGAGTCTGTTTAGGATGTGATTAGAATCGAAAAAATCGCAGAAAATTTTCGATTGTTCGCCTGTTTGTGACAACTCATTGTCATATTCATAATCCTGGTTTCGGTAAAAGTTACGATAAATAAGTATAAAGTAGGTTTTGTCGAGTTATTGTTGTCACGCGCTGCATTTGCTATAACCTACACACTAAAATAAGAAGAGTATTTCTCTATGTCGCACTTAAACTACAACCATCTTTATTACTTCTGGATGGTATGCAAACAAGGCTCTGTTACTAAGGCAGCCGATGCTCTGTTTCTCACCCCGCAAACTGTGACTGGGCAGATTAAAGCGCTAGAAGAGCGTATGGATGGCAAGTTAACTAAGCGAAATGGCCGTAGCGTTGAACCTACTGAGCTTGGGCAGCTAGTGTTTAAGTATGCCGACCGAATGTTTGGCCTGAGCTATGAGATGCTAGATATTGTTAACTACAGTCAGCGTTCTAACATTCTATTTGATGTCGGTGTGGCAGATGCCTTATCAAAGCGACTAGTGAGTAAAATACTCCTAACCACCGTTCCTGAAGATAACAGTATTCATTTACGCTGTTTCGAATCAACTCACGAGATGCTACTAGAGCAACTCGCACAGCATAAGCTGGATATGATTTTGTCTGATTGCCCAGTCGACTCTAGTCAGAGCCCTGGTCTGTACAGCAAAAAGCTCGGTGAATCCAATATGAGCTTCTTCTGTTCAGGTAACGTCGATAATGTCAGCTTTCCTGCAGTATTAGAGCAGCGCAAACTGCTTATTCCCGGTAGCCGTACAGCGATGGGACGTAAAGTGTTGCAGTGGTTTGACCGTCAGGGGTTGCAGCCTAATATCTTAGGTGAATTTGACGACGTCGCTTTAATGAAAGCCTTTGCTCGTTACCACCATGATGTGATTTTCTTAGCCCCTTCTATCTATATGTCTGAAGTCGAAAGCGACCTTCCTCTACAACTTATCGGTCATATTGATGAGTTAAAAGAAGAGTACTATGTCATATTTGCGGAGCGTATGATTCAGCACCCAGCGGTGAAGAATGTTTGTGATGCAGATTTCACAACCCTATTTAATTAGACTCCGATCTATTTGAACAAATAGATTAGTTGTTACAATTCGATTAATATTTGAAATAATTCACTCTAATATAATTAAATACACAGTGAATCTGGTGACTGATCGACAGCGTTACTTATTGTGTAAGGCTGATGTTTGTAGAAGTATTGTTGTAGGAAGAGGTAGTGGCCGATGAATCTACAAGAGATGGAAAAGAACTCTGCTCAGGCTGTAGTACTGCTTAAGGCGATGGCCAATGAGAGGCGTCTTCAGATCTTGTGCTTATTACACAATCAAGAGCTGTCAGTAGGGGAATTGTGCAGTAAGTTGGAGCTAAGCCAATCCGCTTTATCTCAGCACCTAGCGTGGTTGCGAAGAGATGGTTTGGTGAATACTCGAAAAGAGGCACAGACAGTTTATTACACTTTGAGTAGTGAAGAAGTGAAGGCAATGATTCAGTTGCTACACGACCTTTACTGTTCAGAGAAATAGCAGATTTATCGAGGTTTGTTGTTTAGCCTCGAAATTTAGATATAAAAAAACCGGCAATTGCCGGTTTTTTCTTTCACTGGGAAATCAGAGTTCTATTAAAGAGCTTTGATTGCAGCAGCGAAACGAGACTTATGACGTGCAGCTTTATTCTTGTGAATAAGGCCTTTAGTAGCCATGCGGTCTAGGATTGGTGTAACTGCAGCAAATGCTTCAGTTGCAGCAGCTTTGTCGCCTGCTTCGATAGCAGCAACAGTTTTCTTCATGTAAGTACGCATCATTGAGCGACGGCTAGCGTTGTGCTGACGACGTTTCTCAGCCTGGATAGCGCGCTTCTTAGCAGATTTACTATTTGCCAAGGGTCTAACTCCCAAAAACTTAGTTCAGTGACAATTTAAGGGCGAGGAATATCCCTCATTTGCGCTTAAATGTCAAATAATTTGTGCAAAAACCAATCGAGCCAAACTAATTTTGGTTTGAAAGGTCTTCACGGTTAAGATGGCGGGGATTCTAACAGTATTTTTTTTTCAATGCTAATACTAATCTGCTCTGGTTATGACATTCCTGTTGTAAAGTAGAGCAAAATTTTTGATTCCCGAGGTAAATGTGAGTAAACGCCTACTCAAGTCAGGCATGATAGTTAGTGCTATGACCTTGATCTCTCGAGTTTTAGGCTTAGTTCGAGATGTTGTTGTTGCCAACCTTATGGGGGCAGGGGCCAGTGCCGATGTCTTCTTCTTTGCTAATAAAATCCCCAACTTTCTAAGGCGTCTATTTGCTGAAGGCGCATTTTCTCAAGCCTTTGTTCCTGTCTTGACGGAATACCATGCCGCCGGAGAGATAGACAAAACTCGTCAGCTCATCGCGAGAGCAGCAGGTACATTAGGCGTTATTGTCTCTATTGTTACTGTACTTGGCGTTTTAGGTTCTGGTGTGGTGACGGCGCTATTTGGTTTTGGCTGGTTCTTAGACTGGCTCAACGGAGGACCTTCGGCAGAAAAGTTTGAGCTCGCAAGCTTAATGCTCAAAATTACTTTCCCGTACCTATGGTTTATCACCTTTGTCGCTTTGTCGGGGGCGATTCTTAATACGTTAGGTAAGTTCGCTGTCTCTTCTTTTACGCCGGTTTTTCTCAATGTGATGATCATTTTATCGGCGTGGTTTATCGCGCCTCAATTATCACAACCAGAAATTGGTCTAGCGATAGGCGTTTTTCTTGGCGGCTTAGTCCAGTTTTTATTTCAGATCCCGTTCCTGATTAAAGCGGGAGTTATGGTGAAACCTAAGTGGGGTTGGCGCGATCCGGGCGTGGTTAAGATTCGTACCTTAATGATCCCGGCGCTATTTGGCGTATCAGTTAGTCAAATCAACCTCTTGTTCGATACCTTTATCGCCAGTTTCCTTCAGACAGGTTCTATTAGTTGGCTTTATTACTCGGATCGCCTGTTAGAGTTTCCACTTGGCCTATTTGGTATCGCTATCGCGACGGTCATTCTGCCTGCGTTATCTCGCAAGCATGTGGATGATCATAGTGACGGCTTTGCACAAACCATGGATTGGGGCGTACGTATGGTCACCTTGCTCGGTATTCCTGCCATGCTTGGTTTGATGGTATTAGCCAAACCTATGCTAATGGTGCTGTTTATGCGTGGCGAGTTTACTCCTCAAGACGTGAACTATGCCTCGATGTCTCTGGTTGCTTACGCGTCAGGCCTACTCAACTTTATGCTGATTAAAGTACTGGCTCCCGGTTACTACTCGCGCCAAGACACCAAAACGCCAGTTAAATATGGCATTATTGCGATGGTAACCAATATGGTTTTCAATGCTATCTTCGCTTGGTTCTATGGTTACGTTGGTCTTGCCATTGCAACCGCACTGTCTGCCTTTGTGAATATGTCTCTTCTATATAGAGGCTTGCACATTGCGGGTGTCTATCACCTAACCAAAAGAACGTTACTGTTTATAGCCAAGCTTGTTATTGCTGGTGGTCTGATGGTTGGCGCGATTTTGTGGCAGTTAGAAGATATGAATGTGTGGCTGACTTGGACATTGCTAGAGCGAGTGATGTGGTTAACGGCATTGATAGGATTAGGCGCGGGTGTTTACCTGTTGTCACTGCTTATAATGGATGTTCGTTTAAAAGATCTAAAAGCAGCGACAGAATAAGGGTGATTAGTATATAATCCGTCAGTTTCACGCAACGTTAATTCTTTTTTTGAGAATTTATAATCAATAAACAAGTTTTTAGTAGTCTCCAATGGAATTGATTCGAGGTATTCACAACATCAAACCACACCATCAAGGGTGTGTGTTGACGATCGGGAATTTCGATGGTGTTCACCTCGGACATCAAGAAGTTTTACGCCAAGTGTCTGAGCAAGCTAAACAATTAAGTTTGCCTTCAATTGTAATGACATTTGACCCTCAACCATTGGAGCTGTTTGCTAAAGACAAAGCGCCAGCGCGCTTAACGCGTCTTAGAGATAAGTTTGTTCAGTTGAGCAAATTGAATATCGAAAGGCTGCTTTGTGTGAACTTTAATCATCAATTCGCTAATCAAAGTGCTGACGAGTTTATTAGTGACTTGTTGGTGAAGCGTTTGGGTGTTAAGTTTCTCGTCGTAGGTGATGATTTCTGCTTTGGTCGTGGTCGAAAAGGCAATTTTGCCATGCTGCAAGAAGCAGGCAGAAAGTACGGTTTTGAAGTGGTAAGCACTCAAAGCTTCTGTTTACAACAATTACGTGTAAGCAGCACTGCGATTAGAGAAGCCTTAGCGCAAGACAAGCTTGAGCAAGCAGCCGAAATGCTTGGGCGTGATTACAGTATTAGTGGACGAGTTTCTCACGGGAGAAAACTCGGCAGAACGATCGGTTTCCCGACGGCGAACATTCCACTAAAACGTTGCGTGTCGCCAGTTTCTGGCGTGTATACCGTTCAAGCTCTAGGCTTGGGCGAAGAACCTGTCGGCGGTGTTGCCAATATCGGCAATAGACCAACAGTTAATGGCGTACGCCAACAACTCGAAGTACATTTATTCGACTTTAAAGCCAACTTATATGGCAAACAGCTAGAAATCGTACTTTTAGATAAGATTCGCGACGAACATAAATTCGAATCGTTCGAAGCTTTGAAACAACAAATTGAATTGGATGCTGAAGCAGCAAGGGTGTGGCTGCGTCAGTATAAAGCCCAAGCGGTTTAGTTCGCTGCTTGGCATAATGTCTAACTGTCACCCAACACAACGGAATTAAGAATCGATGAGTGAGTATAAAGATACCCTGAACCTTCCTGAAACAGGGTTTCCGATGCGTGGCAATCTGGCAAATCGTGAGCCAGAAATGCTTAAGCGTTGGTATAAAGAAGACCTTTACGGTGAGATCCGTAAAGCGAAGAAAGGCAAAAAATCTTTCGTTCTACACGATGGCCCTCCATACGCGAATGGTGACATTCACATTGGTCACGCACTAAACAAGATTCTTAAAGACATTATTATTAAATCCAAAACACTTTCTGGTTTTGATGCACCGTACATTCCTGGTTGGGACTGTCACGGTCTACCAATTGAACTAATGGTAGAAAAGAAAAAAGGCAAACCAGGCCAAAAAATCTCTGCGGCTGAGTTCCGTGAAGAGTGTCGTAAGTACGCGGCAGGTCAGGTAGAAGGTCAAAAAGAGAGCTTCAAACGCCTAGGTATCATGGGTGAGTGGGATAAGCCTTACCGCACTATGGATTTTGCGACTGAAGCAAACATCATCCGTGCACTGGGTAAGATTGCTGATAACGGCCACCTACTAAAAGGTTTCAAACCAGTTCACTGGTGTACAGACTGTGGCTCTGCACTTGCTGAAGCAGAAGTAGAGTACAAAGATAAAGTTTCTCCATCTATCGACGTACGCTTTAAAGCGGCCGATGAAGCAGCACTTCTATCTAAGTTCTCATTGAACGAAGGTCATGAAGGCGAAGGCGATATCTCAATTGTTATCTGGACAACCACACCTTGGACACTGCCAGCAAACCGCGCAGTATGTCTACGTGATGATCTAGAGTACGTATTGATCCAAGTAGAAGGTGAGTCGAAGGAGCGCATCATTGTTGCTTCTGAGCTAGCGAAAGATGTGATGGATCGTGCGGGTATCGAGCACTTCCATAATCTTGGCTTTGCAAAAGGTAGCGACCTTGAGCTATCTCAGTTCAATCACCCATTCTACGACTTCACGGTTCCTGCGATCCTTGGCGATCACGTAACCACGGATTCTGGTACTGGTGTGGTTCACACAGCACCTGGCCACGGTCAAGAAGACTTTGCAGTCGGTAACAAATACAACCTAGAAGTGGCTAACCCAGTAGGTTCAAACGGTGTTTACCTGCCGGATACTGAGCTATTTGCTGGCCAACACGTATTCAAAGCGAATGATGCAGTTGTTGAAACGCTAAAAGAGAAAGGCGCGCTGCTACATCACCACGCTTACGAGCATAGCTACCCGCACTGTTGGAGACACAAAACTCCAATCATCTTCCGTGCAACGCCACAATGGTTCGTATCTATGGACCAAGCGGGTCTACGTGCAAAAGCACTAGAGTCAATCAAAGGTGTTGAGTGGATGCCTGAGTGGGGGCAAAGCCGCATCGAAGGTATGATTGAAGGTCGCCCAGAGTGGTGTATCTCTCGTCAACGTACTTGGGGTGTGCCAATCGCTCTATTCGTTCACAAAGAAACGGCAGAGCTTCATCCAAACACTTTAGAGCTGATTGAGAAAGTGGCTCAGTTAGTTGAAGAGAAAGGCATTCAAGCTTGGTGGGATCTAGAAATCTCTGACCTACTAGGTGAAGAAGCGGATAAGTACGAGAAAGTACTCGATACGCTAGACGTATGGTTCGATTCAGGTGTGACTCACTACTCAGTTGTTGATGCTCGTGAAGAGTACAACGGCGCGTCAGCAGACTTATACCTAGAAGGCTCTGACCAACACCGTGGCTGGTTCCAGTCTTCACTCATTTCATCAATCGCGATGAAAGACGAAGCTCCATACAAGCAAGTGCTTACTCACGGTTTCGTGGTTGACGGTCAAGGTCGTAAGATGTCGAAATCTATCGGTAACGTAGTTGCGCCAAAAGATGTAACTAATAAGCTAGGTGCAGATATCCTGCGTCTATGGGTTGCTTCAACTGACTACACAGGTGAAGTTGCGGTTTCTGATGAAATCCTAAAACGTTCTGCAGATGCGTACCGTCGTATCCGTAACACAGCACGTTTCTTCCTTGCTAACCTAAGCGGCTTTAACCCAGCAACGGATCTCGTTCCTGCTGAAGAAATGGTTGCTCTAGACCGTTGGGCTGTAGGTCGTGCACTAGAGGCACAAGAAGAGATCGTTAAAGCTTACGGTGAGTACAACACTCACGCAGTAACACAGCGCTTAATGCAGTTCTGTTCTATCGAAATGGGCTCATTCTACCTAGACGTGATTAAAGACCGTCAGTACACAGCGAAACTTGGTGGCCACGCTCAACGTAGCTGTCAGACAGCGCTTTACTACATCGTGGAAGCACTTGTTCGTTGGATGGCACCAATCATGTCATTCACAGCAGACGAGATCTGGAACGAGATGCCAGGCGAGCGCGATAAGTTTGTCTTCACAGGCGAGTGGTATGAAGGTCTGTTCGGCTTAACTGAAGGCGAAGAGCTTAACAACGAATTCTGGGCTGAAATCCAAGCGGTTCGTGGTGGTGTGAACAAACTGTTAGAAGACGCTCGTAAAGAGAAGACCATTGGTGGTTCTCTGCAAGCTGAAGTGACGCTTTACGCTGATGATGCACTAGCGGCGAAACTAAGCAAGCTGGAAGATGAGCTACGCTTTGCTCTACTAACTTCAGCAGCAGTTGTTAAGCCTCTTAGCGAGAAGTCAGAAGCGGCGCAAGCAACAGATGTCGAAGGTCTATTCGTTGAAGTGAAAGCAACTGAAAACGAGAAGTGTGACCGCTGTTGGCACCACACTCCAGATGTTGGCACAATCGAAGGTCACGAGAAGATCTGTGGTCGTTGTGTGTCTAACGTTGATGGCGAAGGCGAAGTGCGCAAATTCGCTTAAGATTAGCGGAACTTTATTAAAATAATCTAGCCCCAGTATCTACTGGGGTTATTTTTAGGAACTTTATGAGCGAACAAACATTTACTCTAAAGCAATCAGGCGTACGTTGGCTGTGGCTAGCCTTGGTTATTTTCCTTGCGGATATTGGCATCAAGCTATTCGTAATGGATAACATGGGTTATGGCTGGGCGAATCGAATTGAGGTACTGCCTTTCTTTAATCTATTGTATGTCCATAACTATGGTGCTGCGTTTAGCTTTTTGAGCGACCAAGCGGGTTGGCAACGTTGGCTATTTACTGGTATCGCGTTTGCGGTAACGGGTATGCTGACATACTGGATGAGCAAACTTCCGGCACAAGAAAAATGGAACAACATTGCTTACGCCATGATTATTGGTGGTGCTGTGGGCAATGTGTTTGACCGTGTTGTCCATGGCTTTGTGGTCGACTACCTAGACTTCTTCTGGGGTAATTATCATTGGCCTGCATTTAACTTAGCCGATACCACTATCTGTATTGGTGCAGCAATGATTATTCTTGATGGCTTTCGCAAGAAAGAAGATGCCAAAGCCTAATTCGTGATAAATTGAATAACCCTAGGCGCTGTCGGTTGATTCCGGTAGCGCTTTTTAGTATACCCGTCATATTTGAAGCCGCAGCTTCAACTATTTAGGGTATACACCTATAAAAATAACGACCTCAAGGAAGCAGTAACGTGACTACCATTGCCCAAGATTCAGCAGTAACTCTGCACTTTACCATTAAAATGAAAGATGGCTCTGTTGCCGATAGTACCCACAATATGGGAAAACCAGCCAAGCTAGTGATTGGTGATGGCAGCTTGAGTGATAACTTTGAACAGTGTCTTCTCGGGCTCAGTAGTGGCGAGAAAAAGGCCATTGAGCTTAAAGCGCACGACGCGTTTGGTATGCCTAACCCAGACAATATCCACCATATGGACAGAACTAAGTTTGTTGGTGACGCAGAAGTTGAAGTAGGAACGATTATGGCGTTTTCAGGCCCTGATGGGATGGAAATTCCTGGAATCATTAAAGAAATTGCTGGGGACTCAGTGACCGTTGACTTTAACCACCCTCTAGCAGGACAAGATGTGACTTTTGAAGTTGAAATTTTGTCAGTAGAATAGCGAGCCAAAGCGAAAATATAATCATCATGAGCAATGAAATGAAAATTAAGTTAGCTAACCCACGTGGCTTTTGTGCCGGTGTTGATCGCGCGATCAGCATTGTTGAGCGAGCACTCGAAATGTACCAACCGCCAATCTACGTACGCCATGAAGTGGTACACAACCGATTTGTGGTGGAAGGGCTAAAACAACGTGGCGCTATCTTTGTTGAAGAGTTACATGAAGTACCTGATGACAACATCGTAATCTTCTCGGCTCATGGTGTATCTCAAGCGGTACGTAAAGAAGCCAAAGAGCGTGATTTAACCGTGTTCGACGCCACTTGCCCATTGGTGACTAAAGTTCATATGGAAGTGGCGCGCGCAAGCCGTAAGCATATGGAAGTGGTACTGATAGGACACGCAGGCCACCCTGAAGTCGAAGGAACCATGGGGCAATATGCGAGTGAGCAAGGTGGCATGTACCTAGTTGAAACTCCGGCAGACGTGGTTAGCTTAAAAGAGAAAGTGAAAGATCCAAGTCACTTACACTACGTTAGCCAAACAACACTGTCTGTGGATGAAACTGCAGATGTGATTGAAGAGCTGCGACGCGTATTCCCTGATATTCAAGGCCCTCGTAAAGATGATATCTGCTACGCAACGCAAAACCGTCAAGATGCCGTGCGTGAAATGGCAACTGATGTCGATGTTGTGATTGTGGTTGGCTCTAAAAACTCATCTAACTCTACTCGCTTAAAAGAGCTTGCAGAGAAACTAGGCACACCGGGTTACCTGACCGATTGCCCTGAAGACATCGAGCCTAAGTGGTTTGAAGGTAAAGTGAGAGTCGGCGTAACCGCCGGAGCTTCTGCGCCAGAAGAACTGGTTAACAAGATCCTAGATCGTATTAAAGAGCTGGTAGGCACGCGCTCTGTCGAAGAGATCCAAGGCCGTGAAGAAAACATGTTCTTTGAAGTGCCTAAAGAGCTACAAATTAAACAAGTCGACTAACTGAGTTGAATCTTAATCCAGCCCCTAACTTACTCTTAAGTTAGGGGCTTTTTTGTACCTGTTTTTAAATATCTAGTTTGTTAATAATCATATAAGTTTCAAGATTATATGTTGTGAGTCGTATTTTCTTGCCATTGCTTGTTGTGTATTACATTTGAGCCACGCGGAACGATATAGTGCGATTAGTAATTGGACTAGGAGTCGTTCATGCAAGTTATTAAAAAGTGGCTTACTTTTTCTATCGTTTTACTTGTCGTCGGTTGCAATAGTGATCTCGACAAATCCATTCCAGAAGACGCGAACTGGAGCCAGTATCAACTCGATAATGGGTTGCGCTACCACCTCTACCCAACAGAGGATAAAGAGGTTTCAATTCGCCTCATGATTCACGCAGGCTCGATCCAAGAGGCTGACGATCAGCAAGGCTATGCTCACTTTGTCGAACATATGGCGTTTAATGGCAGCCGTTATTTTACAGGTAACGATGTAATTAAACTGTTCGAGAAAACAGGTGGCAGCTTTGGTGCCGATATTAACGCGTTCACTGGATACCAACTGACAACGTATAAAATGGATCTCGCTGATCAAGAACATCTCACACTCGCTTTGACTTGGATGAGAGATGTCGCAGACGGTATTAAGTTTGAACCTGAGCAGGTTGAGCGCGAGAAAGGCGTTATTCTCGGTGAGTTCCGTGCTACTCGACCAGAGAATGAGCCTTTGTTTACCAAAGCTTATCTAGAAGCAATAAAAGGTACGTTGGTAGAGGGGAAGGATCCTCTAGGAACTCAAGAGTCAGTGCAACAGGCGTCTGTAGAAGGGTTGAAAAACTACTACCAAACATGGTACCAACCGCAAAATGCTGAGTTGATCATCTCCGGCAACATCAACAGTGAAGAGCTTTCAAAGCTTATCGCACAGCAATTTTCAACTTGGAAAAGTAATGGTAAGCCAGCGGCTAACAAGCAACGTGATTACAGCATTAACGAAGAGTCACACTCCTTATTAGTGGGGGAGATGGAGTCACCAAGCTTACATTTCCTAGTTGATAGAGGGCCTATCGCCATCACCACTTTTAAGCAGCAGTATCAATACTGGCTAGATGATGTTACTCAGCAGTTAATCTCTCAACGACTTCACGCCGCCTTCAACAATGCCGCTCAAGCGGTGCAATATTCGGGAAGCTACACTCAATGGATTGAATACAACCGATATTCAGCAGCGAGTATCGCTTTTTCGGCTGATAACAGAGAGGCGAGTCAGCAACTGTTTTTAGAGACTTTACGCTCTTTAAGAGACTATGGGGTTAGCCAAAGTGAGCTAGAGAGTATTATGACTGGCTATCGCAATAGTTTGTCTAACTTCGATAGTGAATGGGATAAGCGCAAGCCATTGCAAATTGTGGATGACAAGGTATTCGCTATTGAACAAGCTATGCCAGTACAAAGTCGAGAGACAAATCGCAAAGCCCTGAGTGAGTTTGTCACGCATGTTGATTTGAAGCGAGTCAATGACAACATAGAAGATCTGCTTTCGTCTGATCTCGCTTGGCTTCAGGGTTATAGTGCAGACGAATCTTTGAGTGCCTTAGAACAGCAGTTCAATAAACTCCCTGAGCGGTATGCTCAAGCCGGCTTTAAACCGTTGGCGTTGCAGCAAGTGACCTCAGAACTGAAACAACCCGCAACACAGGGCGAGATAGTGTCGCAAGTGGATAGAGAACGTGACTTCACTGTATGGCAATTGAGTAACGGTGTCGAAGTTTGGTTCCAACGTGACCCTAAAGCTGGTAAAAGGGCACATATTGTCTATGCCAGCCAAGGTGGTAAAGCAGCCCTAACTCCTGATTTGTACGCAGCAAGTGATTTACTGCCACAGTCTGCTGCCCGAAGTGGGTTAGGAGAGTTTAGCGGCGCGCAATTTGACAGCTACTTGCGTAAGAAAGATATCGCAGTGTTTCCATTTATTGGTCTGACGTTTCATGGGGTAGAGATAAACGCTACGGCGAAAGAGTTACCCTTAGCTCTGAATACTATCTTTAACATTACAACTGAGGTGAAGGTTGAGCCGCGTCAACTGGAAGCCGTGAAGCAAGAGTTTTATGAGAACAATAGTGCTTATTACAACTCCCCTGAAGGTAAATGGTACAAAGCGATCAATGCTGGCACTTATCAACCAGATAGTCGTCACCGTTTCGTATTGAACCCAGAATTTGCTGGAGTCACTACCGAGCAACTGCTGGAAGTTCATCAGCGCTTGTTCCGCTACAACCGGGATAATAAGTTGGTCATTATTGCCGATCTTGAGCCTGGGCAAATTGCTCCTATGTTGCGTAAGTACATAGCGTCAATTTCGCTGCGAAAAGATAAGCCTTCCCCGCTGAACTTTGACAATGGTTACAACACAGAGTTAGCACCTCTTATTGAAGTTAATGAAGGCAGTGAAAAAGGCACTATGCTGTTAACTCGTCTGATTAACACGCAACAAAGAGCGAAAACAGCCAAGGATGTTTTTGCTGAGGACGCACTAAAACGCATCGCAAGTGCACGTCTTCTTGAAGAAGTCAGGGAAAAACGTGGCTTAGATTACTCTCCAGAGATTTACCCTGTGACTCAAGATGGAGAGCAAGTCTCTGATTGGTCTGTAACGGCAAAAGTCGCAAGCGAAGATGTCAAAGAGGTACAGCAAGCTTTAGATACCATGTTTGATGGATTAGCTAAGTCTATTACTGAAGAAGAGGTGTCTACTGCGACTAAGCAACTTGCCGTCGCGCTTGAGCCGATCAATGATGATCCTATTCAGCGCGCTTGGTTTTATAGCCGTTACTTAATCCATGGCTATGGCATTGATGCACTGCTTGATATTGAAGGTACGACGAATAGCATTACTTTGAGTGACATTCAGCAGCGAGCAGATTGGACATTCGGTGCCAACAGTCAAAAAATGACAGCGACCTTATCAGCAAAAAACTAAACAGTGTGCCAAGGTGAAACTTGGCCTCTCTGAATTTGGTATTTCTGACTATATAACAAAGGCTCCCGAAGGAGCCTTTTTCGCAAGCAAAGATATTGTTGGTTTACGCAGTTTCAGTGACTGCTTTTGGTTTCTCTTCGTCTGCTAGCTCTGTTTCACCTTTACCTTTCGACGTTTTAATCACGTAACCAGTAACGGCTAGAGCAAACAAGATACCTGAGATGGTTGAAACTTGAATTGGCAGACCAAAGCCTAGTGTGCTGTTGTTCAAAATGAAGGTCGCACACACAGTTGTCATGAAGATAGCAGGAACAGTTGTAATCCAGTGCATCTTATTGTGACGAAGTAGGTAAGCTGAAGCGGTCCATAGCATCATGACAGCGGTTGACTGGTTAGCAAAACCGAAGTAGCGCCAGATAACACCGAAGTCTACTTGAGTTAGGATGCCACCAATAATGAATAGTGGAACGGCCATCATTAAGCGGTTACGCAGTGCTTTTTGGTCAACGTTAAAGTATTCAGCTAGGATCAAACGACTAGAGCGGAAAGCGGTATCACCAGAGGTAATTGGTAGAATCACTACACCTAGGAAAGCAATTACACCACCAAACACACCCAGTAGGCCAAATGACGCGCTGTAAACAACATTGCCTGGGCCACCATTGCTTACTGCCTCAGACAGTGCATCTAGGTTACCAAAGAACGATAAAGCAATCGCACACCAGATAAGAGCAATAACACCTTCACCAATCATTGCACCATAGAACACAAAGCGGCCGTTCTTCTCATTTTCCATACAGCGAGCCATCAATGGCGATTGTGTTGCGTGGAAGCCAGAGATTGCACCACAGGCGATGGTAATAAACAGCGCAGGCCATAGCGGCATATCGTTAGGGTTTAGATTAGTGAACATGTCGCTCACTTTGAAGTCACCCATCACTGTATGTTCGCTTGAGAAGGCAACCGCAGTCATCAAGCCAACAGACATGAAGATCAGTAGAGCGCCGAACAGTGGGTAGAAGCGGCCAATGATTTTATCAACAGGAACAATCGTTGCGATGATGTAGTAAGCGAAAATCGCGATGACCATAGTCGTCATGCTAACCGATAGGCTAGTTTGGTCATTGATTAGATTAGTGATCATACCAGCAGGTGCTGATACGAATACCACACCAACCAATAGCAATAGAACAATGGCAAAGATATTCATAAAGTGTTTTGCGCCATTGCCTAAGTAGCGGCCAGTAATGGTAGGAACAGAGGCACCGCCGTTACGAACAGACAGCATACCTGAGAAGTAATCGTGTACTGCACCAGCGAAAATACAACCGATAACAATCCACAGCATAGCCGCAGGGCCGTATAGGGCACCCATGATAGGGCCGAAGATTGGACCAACGCCAGCGATGTTAAGTAGCTGAACGAGGTAAACTTTCTTGGTAGACATTGGCACGTAGTCAACACCATCGGCTTTGGTATGAGCAGGAGTTTGACGTTTTTCGTTAATGCCGAAGACTTTTTCTACAAAAGCTCCATAAATAAAGTATCCGCCGATTAGGGCTGCAACACAGGTTAGAAACCACAACATAGCACTTGTTCCTTAGTGAAATTGATTAAGCTCACCATGCATACTATGGGGTTACTTGGCTATCATCATCTGGTTATGGAGTGAGTGGTCGTATAACGAAGTGAGTGGCTTGCTGAGAAAATAAGTGGTTTTTACATTTGGTGAGTGGCAATTATTAGGATTTAGTGGTTTGATTAATAGAAGTCTGCAAAAACAAGGAAAAACAATGAGAAACATCGTTATCGCAGCGTTAGTGTCAGTATTGGCGGCTTGTAGCAGTAGCCCTGAGCAGTTAGCTGAGCAAGGGGATTGGTATCAAATTGGTTATCAAGATGGCATCACTGGTCACACTCAACGCTCTTACACTGAATTGGCGAGTTTAGGCAGTGTTAAACACTCGGATTATGAAGAGGGTTATTTAGAAGGGGTAGGCGAGTATTGTAACCCTGATTTTGCTTATCAGATCGGGTTATCTGGTCAGTATTATGAGGGTGTATGTGAAGGTACCGAAACAGCACAAAGATTCCGCATGGAGTGGCAGCGTGGTTGGAATGAACACCAAAATTAACGCTTTATAGAGTTGAGGGAGAAGAGTGATCTTCTCCCTTTTTCATTTTCTATTCACCTTGGTGGTGTTGAACCGCTTTACGTAAGAAACCATCTTGCTTTTCTAGCTGACTCTTAGCTTGAGATAACTCCATACCAGTCAGTAGCATTAAAATCGCCAGTTTCACATCATAATCGGTTTTCTCTAGCGTTTCGGTGGCTAGGCTCTTATCACAATCTGTCGCTTGCATAACGATTCTGGCTGCGCGTGCGACGAGCTTCTTATTCGTCGCTTTCACATCGACCATAAGGTTCTGGTAGCTCTTACCCAAGCGAATCATACTAGCTGTGGTAAGCATGTTAAGCACAAGCTTTTGCGCAGTCCCTGATTTTAAACGCGTCGAGCCAGTCAGTGCTTCTGGGCCTACAACTGGGCTAATGGCTATTTGGGCAATGTCGGCAATCGTTGAGTCTGGGTTACAAGACAGAGCAACAGTCGTCGCTCCAATGTCATTGGCGTATTCCAATGCTCCGATGACGTAAGGGGTTCGGCCGCTCGCCGCAATACCGACCACCACATCTTTAGCGCTAAAGTTAATCGATTTGAGATCGTCAACACCAAACTCACGGGAGTCTTCCGCTCCTTCCTTTGCTTTTAAAATCGCTTCTGGGCCGCCAGCAATCAGGCCAATCACCATTTGGTCTGAAACGCCAAACGTTGGAGGACACTCCGAGGCATCTAACACACCTAAGCGTCCGCTAGTGCCAGCACCCATATAAACAAGTCTGCCACCCACTTTAAATGCAGCGGTGATCTTGTCGACTGCTTGGGCTATCTCGGGTAGGACTTTTTCTACCGCTAATGGGACTTGTTGGTCTTGCTGATTGATTCGCTGAACAATTTCCAGAGAAGGCAATAAGTCGATATCCATCGTCTCTGGGTTACGTCCTTCAGAAACGAGATGAGAAAGAGCGGCGATTAACGCATCGTTAGTCATAGTGGTCCTTATTTATCAGCAAAGTACATCACACCAAGGGAGACCGCTTTACTGGCTCCGGTGACTTCAGGCAGATTGCTTGGCAAATTGTGAATACGGCGATAGGCGAGCCAAGCAAAGGCCATCGCTTCCATATTGTTGCTGTCTACACCCTTGTCATCGGTCAACATGACCTGCCAATCAGCTAGCTGCTGGGTGAGACAACGCATTAGAAGAGGATTGTGTGCTCCTCCGCCGCATACCAGTAGTTCTGGTGAGCTGCCAACGGCGAACTTACCTACCTCGTTGGCAATTGTTATCGCGGTATACTCGCACAAAGTCCGTTGCACATCTTCAGGCTTAATAGAGAACTTAGCGAGGATAGCTTCTAACCAAGGTAAGTTAAACAGCTCGCGACCCGTGCTTTTAGGCGCGCTGAGCGCAAGATAAGGCTCACTGAGTAATTCAGTCAGCAAATCTTGATTGAGCTTTCCTTGTAGTGCGAATTGAGCATTGTAGTCATAGGCATTGCCAGTGTGTTTAGCACACCAGGCGTCCATCAACATATTACCTGGGCCTGTATCATACCCAATAACGGTTTGTTCAGGTCGTAAAACGGAAATATTGGCGATGCCTCCAATATTAAGTACCACCACACTAGACTCTGTAGAACCAAAAATCGATTGGTGAAATGCAGGAACCAGTGGCGCTCCTTGACCTCCAAGAGCCATGTCCTTGCGTCTAAAGTCCGCAATGGTGTCTATTCCTGTTAGGGCGGCAATAATATTGGCGTCACCGAGTTGGGTGGTAAATGGAGTATCTCCAGTCGGTTGATGATAGACGGTCTGACCGTGATTGCCGAGCGCTGTGATCTGCTCGGCAGCATAACCCGTTTTGTTTAACAGAGCTTGAACGGCTTGCGCGTAGAGTTGCCCGAGCAAATGATCAAGTTGACCAATTTCAACTAAGCTCGTTGCCTGACCTAGGCTAACATTTAATAGGCGCTGCTTAAGCGATTGCGGAATTGGATAGTCGAGGCTATCTAGCAAGCGAACTTGATTGTGTTCGATCTCAACCAAAACAGTATCGATACCATCAAGGCTAGTACCAGACATAATGCCAATATACAGCTCTTTACTCATTGTTATTTTCCACTTGTTGTTTTGCTAGCCAAATCGCCCCGTCTAAGGCATCTCCTTTGGGCTGAATCACTCTAGGCTGCCATGGGTTACCAAGCCGTGATTGATAGTATGCGCCTAAACTCCCTAGAAAAGCGATATCTAAGTCATTATTTTCACAGCACTTTGCTATAAGCCTATCAATATGCCGACAGCCTTGGTTCAAGATGGCTGAGCTATCAGGGCAAGACTGCTCAGCCAGTCGAATGACATCGGGAGCGAGTTGGGCAAATTCTGTTGCTGTAGTGTGCTTTAGCCAAGTTATGACCTCAGCGCGAGAGTCGCCAATATTGTGTTTAAGATGATCAGTTAACGGCGAAGGAGAAGCTCCTTCGAGAGTATTGATTAACGCCCTAATGCTTTGCTGACCAAGCCAAGCACCACCACCTTGATCGCCGATAGGAAAGCCCCATCCACCAAAGATTTTCACCTCTCCATCACGGTTAAGCTGACTCGCCACCGAGCCTGTACCAACCGCAATGACGTTAGTTGGTTGACCTTGATTGGCGCCTAACAATGAAATATGAGCATCAGTCGTGATTTGGCAATATGGGTAATTTGTTAAAGCTAATTGTAGTTGTTGTTTTAGCTCCAGATTCCCAGCTCCAGCAACACCAACAACGATTGAGACTTGCTCTGCACGCAGTCTGTGTTGCTCAAGGCAAGCAGCAATGGCATGTTGAATAAGTTCTATTGCTTGCTTGCCTTGTTGTGTAAGGGATGACGGACCAAGCGTTAAGGTGAAAAACGGGTCCGCCGTTAGGGGTTCCAGAGGTGTTAAACGAAGAGCGGTTTTGGTTCCGCCCCCGTCGACAGCAAGAAGGTGTGTAATCATATTAAGCCGTTTGTAGCTGGTCTTGCTCTTGTTTGCTTGTTTTCCCACACAAACAAACACAAAGCGAAACCAAAGTACCAATGCAAAGCTGATACGGGAACGCGAGCTGAACACCAACCCACTCTGGGTTAATAACACCCATGATGCTGTCCCATACATAAGCTTGCAGCAGCAATGTCGTTAAGAAGCCAGCGATAAGCGCCATGGCAACCGAAGTTTCACTACCACGTTTAGTAAAGATGGCGGTGAAGTAAACCCCCAGTAAGCCTGTGTAAGCAAAAACCATCACGCTGAGAGCAAAAGAGAGGAGCGGCATATCCGTATACTGTTGCCAGTAGAAACAAAGAATCCCCATGCTACCCAGTGCGGTTGCGGCCACGGCCATGCCTAATCGGCCTGCTTTGACATAGTGGAAGTCATCTTGTTTGCCATCACGAGCTTCTTTCCAAGGACGATAGAGATCTTGCACCGCCACTGAAGACATTGAGTTCAAACCAGAATTGAGCGTAGATAATGCGGCAGCAACGACGCCAACAGTCACCAGACCACGCAAGCCAGCAGGCATTTCGTTGAGGACGTAGTACATAAAGATGGTGACATTTTCGCCATTGAAGTTTTGTACTACTTCTTTACCTTCAACACCCATAAGCTCTGGTCGTTGATAAAAAACATACAGTAGCAAGCCGATGGTCATAAACACCAGTACGACAGGAATCGAGAAGATAATGGAATTGATCATCGCCTGTGAACCCTGTTTGGCGTTTTTACAGGTCAGAACTCGTTGAGTCATATCCTGATCAAGACCAAATGCACCGATGTTGAGTAACACAAAACCTGTAATACAAGCCCAGAAGCTAAAGGTGCCGGCTGGTGAGAAATCGAGGCTAAAATCAAATAGTGTCAGCTTAGAGATTTGATCATTGCCCGGGTTTTGTAAGGCATGACCAATTTGCCCCATATCCGCTGGAATCTGTCCGAGAAGATAGACGATGACAGCAAGGGCTGCGCCCACATAAACAATCAACTGAATAAGGTCACTCCAGATGACAGAGCGAATCCCGCCCATATAGGTGTAGGCAAGACCGACGATAACCAGAATCACGACCGAGGTAATGACGCTAGATGGTTCAATGTTCGTAAACAGGATCATCGACACGGCGATAGCGGCCATATAAAGGCGAGAACCAGAAGCAAAAACACGTCCCACCAGGTACATCAAGCCTGCGCGCTGTTTGGTTTTTTCACCAAAACGAACCTTAAGCAGCTCGTAAACGGTCGAGACTTTGTTGTGGTAGAACTTAGGAATCAGTACCCAAGCAACAAACAAAGCACCTAATATCCCGCCGATATTGGTGGCTAAGTAAGTTAGGTTACCGCGGTAGCTTGATTCTGGTCCGCCAAGGAAAGTAGCTGCAGACTGAGATGTCGCCAGTACCGATACCGCAACCACCCACATTGGCATACTGTTGCCACCGAGAAAGTAATCCTTGGTTGAAGTGATTTTGACACGGCTGAAGTGCCAACCTGTGTAGGCAATTAGCGCAAAGTAAAGCGCGAATACTGCCCAATCTAATGAGGTAAATAGAGAATTCATAGCAGCTCCATAGCATGAATTGTGTAGGGTATATCTTTGTTATTTTCACCAGTATGCTGTGAAGAATAAGTGATTCAAATAGCTATTCCTTGGTGGAATAGTGACCAGTTGTTTTCTATGACCATGATCCCATTTAATCGTCGAAGCTATTCCGCCGTGAATTGTTTTTTGGAATAGCTATTCCAGATGCAGACTTAGCTGAGTACACTGGCATCAATTGATAGGAGGCTTGATGATGAAAGGGTTAGCGCGAATAAAAACGCTTCTGCCAAAGCTATCACCATCCGATACGCAGATTGCTCAGTTCCTTCTAGAGTACCCTGAGCAAGTCAAGGTAATGTCATCTCCAGAGCTGGCTAAAGCGGTGGGAGTGAGTCAGTCCACCATTGTTAAGTTCAGCCAGAAAATAGGCTACAGCGGGTTCTCTGAATTAAAGGTCAAGCTGTACGAAAGTGAGATAAGCTACCAGCCGACCTCACGTAAGGCGATTCATGGCACTATCTCGCGTAGCGATGATATTCCGCTGGTGATGGCTAAGTTACTTGCGAGTAAACAGCAGTCATTGGAGAGAACTATTGCGCTCAATGAAGGCGATAAGATAGAGCAGGCCACGCGTTTGCTTCATTTAGCGGGCAAGATTCAGATAGCTGGTGTTGGGGCTTCTTCGCTGGTGGCGAAAGACTTAAGTTACAAGCTAATGAAAATTGGTCATGCGGTGCATTGTGAGCACGATGCCCATATCCAAATTGCCAATGCCTCGGCTTTAAATGAGAACGATGTGTTGATCGCTTTGTCTTACTCGGGGCGAAGCCGCGAAATTCTTTGCGTCGCTCAAATAGCTAAAGGGCGTAAAGCAAAGGTGATTACCATCAGCCAATTAGCGCCAACGCCATTAGACAAGTACTCCGATATAAAGCTAATGACTGCCGCCGACGAAGAGCATATTCGTAGCTCATCGATTACTGCGCGTGACAGTCAGTTATTGATTACTGATTTACTCTTTATTGCTTTAACTCAGCAAGAAGAGAGTGCAGATCAACTGATAGAACAAAGTAAATCCGCAGTAGCGGCATTGAAACAATAAGGATTCGTTATGGGACCGTTATGGTTAGACGTAGCAGGCTGTGAATTGACTGCGGAAGATAAAGAGATTCTTGAGCACCCAACGGTTGGCGGTGTGATCTTATTTGCCCGCAACTACCATGACAGTGAGCAGCTACTGGCTTTGAACAAATCGATTCGTCAAGCGGCTAAGCGCCCAATTCTGATTGGTGTTGACCAAGAAGGAGGCCGTGTTCAGCGCTTTAAAGAAGGATTCTCACTGATTCCGGCTGCTCAAAAATATGCTCAGTTTGATAATGGCGAGCAACTTGCAGAGCAAGGTGGCTGGTTGATGGCAGCAGAGTTGGTTGCCCATGATATTGATTTGAGCTTTGCACCTGTTCTTGATAAAGGTTTTGATTGTAAAGCGATTGGTAGCCGTGCGTTTGGTGATGATGTTGATACCATAATCCGCCACAGCCTGGCTTACATGAAAGGGATGAAAGCGGTTGGAATGTCGACGACGGGTAAGCATTTCCCTGGACATGGCGGCGTTGTGGCTGATTCACACTTAGAAACGCCATTCGACAGCCGAGACACTATCTTTGAACAAGATATGGCGATTTTTAAAGCCCAGATTGAATCGGGAATTTTAGACGCAATGATGCCCGCGCATGTTGTTTTCCCACACTATGATGATCAGCCTGCAAGTGGTTCGGAATACTGGCTTAAACAGATACTGCGTGAAAAGCTTGGTTTTAAAGGCATTGTTTTCTCCGATGATCTGACAATGGAAGGTGCATCGATCATGGGCGGCCCCGCAGAGCGTTCACATCAGGCATTGG
Organism: Vibrio sp. SCP2; assembly: GCF_059295395.1. Classification (NCBI taxonomy): domain Bacteria; kingdom Pseudomonadati; phylum Pseudomonadota; class Gammaproteobacteria; order Vibrionales; family Vibrionaceae; genus Vibrio; species Vibrio sp. SCP2. Next base: position 254,090 of record NZ_JCAFVV010000005.1, read on the forward strand.
TGGCTGGGTGCGATATGATTTTGGTGTGTAACAAGCGTGACGCTCAGGTGGAAGTGCTAGACAATCTGCCTGTAATGGAAACCCCGCAAGCAAATGGCTTATTGAAAACACAGAGCTTTAGCTTGTCTGAGTTACATAGCAGTGAACAATGGAAACAGGCTTCCGAGGCCATGAAGCGCATTATTGACGCTTAATCCCGTAGACCCACTCAACGAGCCGCACATCAAGTGCGGCTTTTTTGTTATTAGTGAAAACCTAACATCTCTTTTAAGGTCTTCAAGTAACGTCGACTCACCGGAAGTGGATGGTCACTGACGGTGATAATTTCTGCTAGGCCATTTTCGAGCAGTTTTATCTCTTTGATTGCTTTGATGTTAACCAAAAACTGGCGGTGACAGCGAACCAAAGGCGTTTTCTCTTCAAGTACTTTTAACGTCAGCTGAGATGTGGCTTTCTGTTCATGGGTTTGAACATGGACACCACTGATATCACTGTAGGCAAATTCAACGTCTTGGGTTGGAATAATGACGATGCGGTTTAAGCCAATACATGGTACTTGATCTAAGCTCTGTGGCGTAATGGCGGCAAATTGATGTGTGTCGGCTTGTTTTGATTTGAGTAACCGCTTGACGGTTTTCTCCAAACGACAGGTATCAACAGGTTTTAGCAAGTAATCAAAGGCATTATCTTCAAATGCTTGGACAGCAAACTCATCATAAGCGGTGACAAACACCACATTCGGCATGGTTTCAGGGTCGAGCATCGCTAACAGCTCAATCCCAGTAATCTGCGGCATTTGGATATCAAGAAACACCACGTCAGGCTTGAGTTGATTGATTTTCTTCAACCCTTCAATCGCATTGCTGGCTTGATCTATTACTTCAATGTGACCCGTTTCTTCGAGTAGCTCGGTCAGTTCCTCGCGAGCAAAAAGTTCGTCATCTATGACTAATGCCGAAAGCATGTTGATACCTTAGTACATGTTCTTATTTGGAATGATAAAGCTCATCCGAGTAAAATGGTTAGGCTCGACTTCAATATTGAGAGCTGAAGCGCGACCAAATTTATTGCTCAGTCGTTTGTCGACAATCTGCATCCCCAGGCCCGCATGGTCATCGGCTGGTGGCGTGTAACTGCCTGCATTGTCTTCCACCACAACTTGGAATCCTGCCTCACTTATTTGACTGTAGATGTGAATCTTACCGCCTTCCAGAAGATTAGAGATACCGTGTTTAATGGCGTTCTCAACTAACGGTTGTAGGGTAAAGGTCGGTACTTTTCGAGTTAGCAGCGCTTCATCAATATCAATTGTCACTTCTAAGCGGTCGGTAAAACGCGCCTTCTCTATCGTGAGGTAGGCATTAACGTGGGCGAGCTCTTCTTGCAGCGTGACCGTTTCAATATCTTGCTTCAAGTTGCTACGAAAGAACTGAGAAAGGTGCTGAATAAGCTCCCGAGCTTTAGGTGGATCGCGCCTGATAACGGCACTGATAGTATTGAGAGCATTGAATAGGAAATGTGGATTGACCTGAGCGTGCAGCAGTTTGATTTCGGCTTGAGATAACAGCGTTTGTTTTTGCTGGTAATCGCCAAACAAGATTTGGCTTGAAAGTAGTTGCGCTATCCCTTCCGCCATCGACATATTGATGGTGGAAAATAACTTACGCTTGGGCTCGTAGAGCTTGATGGTGCCAATGACCTTGTCGCCTGCGCGAAGAGGAATGATCAGTGCTGAACCAAGCTTACAATCTGCAGAGATAGAACATTGATACGGCTTTTCTGCACCGTCTAGGTAGATGATGTCGTCTTGTTGAATAGCATCCAAGGTGCTTTGTGAAGAGATAGGAGTATTGGGTTTGTGGTGATCATCGCCGATACCAACAAAGGCAAGAATCTTTTCATCATCGGTAATCGATACCGCACCGACATTGGTCTCTTCATAGACAATACGGGCAATTTTCTCAGCGTTCTGCACATTGAAGCCAGAGGCCAGAATACCAACAGAACGCTCTGCAATATTTAGCGCGCGGCGAGAAAAGGTTGCTGAGTATTCTTCGAAGATGGTTTTTCTGTCCTGCAAAATACTCATAAATAGCGCTGCGCCTACCGAGTTAGCGATGATCATTGGCGCTGCAATAGCAGAAACCAAAGAATAAGCTTGATCAAACGGTTTAGCGACGATCAATATGATCAGCATCTGGACAATTTCAGCAACGAGAGTAATGGCGAACACAACGCTTGGGTTGAACAGTTGGTCAGATTTGTTCTTACGCACAAAGTAGATATGGAACAAGCCGCCAATCAGCCCTTCTGCTGTGGTCGAAATTGCGCAGGCGAGGTCGGTAAATCCACCTAGAGTATAGCGGTGTAGACCTCCGGTTAGCCCGACAAAGAAACCAACGATCGGTCCTCCAAACAGTCCTCCCATCACAGCGCCAATCGCGCGCGTATTGGCAATCGCATCATTAATCTGCAAACCGAAGTAGGTTCCCATGATACAAAATAGCGAAAACAGCACATAGACGCTCAGTTTGTGACTAAGACGGTTAGAGATATTTAGCAGAGGCAAAAAGATAGGCGTCTTGCTTAGCATATAAGCTAAAACCAAATAGACACACATTTGCTGAAGAAGAGAGAGGATCAGATCCATAACGAGTCAACTAGCGGGATTTAGGCTTATTTTAGTTAAGATTCCTTCTAGAAAACATGCTTATCTCATACTTTGGTAATAAAGAGAGTTAAAATATGAGGTGTAAATTAATTTTTACGTATGTGTTTTTTTATATTTACACCTTGAAATCTATATTCAGCCTGTTATTTTATGCTTATTCCAACCTAGTAAACACGGATACAGCTAGGTGTAAAAATTAATATACAGGTTAGAGTTATGCAAAAAAGTGAATTGAGCAATATTAACATTAGTGATGAACAAGTTCTTATTACACCTGAAGAGCTAAAGGCGAAACTACCTTTGAGTGACAACGCTCGACGTTTTATCCAAGAATCTCGTCAAACCATTGCTGATATCATCCATAAGAAAGATCACCGCTTACTTGTCGTATGTGGTCCATGTTCAATTCACGATGTTGATGCTGCAAAGGAATATGCTAAGCGTCTAAAAGTACTCTCAGAACAACTGAGTGATCAACTGTATATTGTTATGCGTGTTTACTTTGAGAAGCCTCGTACTACTGTCGGCTGGAAAGGCTTGATTAATGACCCACATCTAGATGGCTCATTCGATATCGAGCATGGTCTGCATGTTGGTCGTGAACTGTTAGTGGAACTCGCTGAAATGGAAATCCCACTTGCGACGGAAGCGTTAGACCCAATTAGCCCACAATACCTAGCAGATACCTTTAGCTGGGCCGCAATTGGCGCCCGTACTACGGAATCACAGACGCACCGTGAAATGGCGAGTGGTCTTTCAATGCCAATCGGCTTTAAAAATGGTACAGATGGCAGCTTGGCAACGGCAATCAATGCGATGCAGGCTGCTTCTTCAAGCCACCGTTTCATGGGTATCAACCGTGAAGGCCAAGTCGCTCTACTGACGACTCAAGGTAACCCAAACGGCCACGTTATTCTCCGTGGTGGTAAGCAGACTAACTACGATTCTGTTTCTGTCACTGAGTGTGAGCAAGATATGGCTAAGCACGGCTTAGAAGCGTCACTGATGGTTGACTGTAGCCATGCAAACTCGCGCAAAGATTTCCGTCGTCAGCCGCTTGTAGCAGAAGATGTGATCCATCAGATTCGCGAAGGCAACAAGTCTATCATCGGCTTGATGATTGAAAGCCATATCAATGAAGGTAATCAATCTTCAGATATTCCTCTCAATGAAATGCAATATGGCGTATCGATCACCGATGCGTGTATCAATTGGGATACAACTGAGGCACTATTACGTCATGCACATGAAGAGCTAGTCCCTTTCCTAGAAGACCGCTTGAAAGGGTAAGTAGAGAGCACAAGGAATATCAATGGCAGTTGAATTGAATGAATTGCGTGATCAGATAGACGCAGTCGATAAACAAATTCTTGATTTATTATCCCAACGACTTTCTTTAGTTGAGAAGGTTGGCGAAGTAAAAAGTGAGCATGGTTTGCCAATCTATGCTCCGGATCGTGAAGCCGCAATGCTGGCTTCGCGTCGTGAAGAAGCCGAGAAAAAGGGCGTACCACCTCAGCTGATTGAAGATATTTTGCGCCGTACTATGCGCGAGTCTTATGCGAGCGAGAAGGATTCTGGCTTTAAGTGCCTCAACCCTGAATTGCGCTCTGTTGTCATCGTTGGTGGTAATGGTCAACTGGGTGGACTGTTTGGTCGCATGTTCACACTGTCTGGTTATGATGTAAAAGTACTTGGCAGCAAAGATTGGCACCGCGCTGATGAACTGCTAGAGAATGCTGGCATGGTCGTAGTGACCGTGCCAATTCATCTGACTGAAGGTGTGATTGAGAAGTTGGGCAAACTGCCTGAAGATTGCATTCTGTGTGATTTAACCTCGATAAAATCTAGACCGTTACAAGCGATGTTGAACGTCCATAAAGGGCCTGTTGTTGGTTTACACCCTATGTTCGGTCCAGATGTGCCAAGTTTAGCTAAGCAGGTGATTGTCTACTGTGATGGACGTGGTGAAGAGCAATATCAATGGCTGTTAAAACAATTCTCTATCTGGGGCGCGAGCTTATGCCAGATTGATGCAAGTGAACATGACCACGGTATGACTTTGATTCAGGCGCTAAGACACTTTACGTCGTTCGCCTACGGTCTACACCTAAGCCGAGAGAACCCAAATATCGATAAGCTACTGCAGCTTAGCTCACCTATCTACCGTTTGGAGTTAGCAATGGTTGGTCGTCTGTTTGGCCAAGATCCTAACCTATACGGGGATATCATTCTCTCTTCTCAGGAAAACATCGACATGATCAAGCGTTTCCACCGCTGTTTCGGTGAGGCGTTGGAAATTTTGGATGGTAATGACAAACAAGCATTTGTCGAGAGCTTTGATAGAGTGAGTGACTGGTTTGGCGATTACTCAAAGCAGTTCCTTGATGAGAGCCAGAACTTGTTAAAACAAGCCAATGACTCCATTCATCGCGGCTAATAAGTCGAGAATGAATAGAGAAAGAGCGACCAAACGGTCGCTCTTTTTGTTTTCTCAGGAAGGCTATTGCACTGTAAGATTATCAACCTGTGGCTCTTGGTCGTTTTTTACCGTGCTGACAGAGCTGTCTTGATAAGGGTTGTTGGTCAAGTTAACTTGTAGTCTGACTGTATCATCAATCAGCTTAACCAGTGGGGCCCACTTTACCTTTTTCTCTTTCTCGAACAGATAGTTAAAGTTCTCTGGCGTCCAGTCCATGGTGTATTGAGGATTCAGAGCACGCCCGAGGAAGCGCACTTCATAATGCAAATGAGGGCCAGTGGAGTTACCTGAGTTACCACAAGTGGCAATCAGATCACCTTTACTGACAAACTGTCCGCTACGCACTTTAAACTGATGCAAGTGGGCGTAGGAGCTCATAAAACCAAACGAGTGGCGAACGGTTAAGAAGTTGCCAAAGCCTTTTTTGCTTGGACGGACGGTTTCAATCACGCCATCAGCTGGTGCATAAATCTCTTCACCACGCTTACAGGTAAGATCGATCCCGGTATGGGTATGTCTTTTGCCTGTGATTGGGTTAGTACGACGACCAAAGGAAGACGAAATACGCTCGTAGTTCATTGGTGTGTCGTTTGGAATTAAGCGAAACATGGTGGCGCGAACTGCAGAGTCGACTGCTGCCGCATCAATGCGGTTTTCTAGGCTGACATCATCCGTTAATGATTCATCTGCAAGACCAAGAACGGACTCCACATCGTAGACGCGTTTGCCCAAGACATGTATTTGATTGCGCTTATCTTCTAGCTCTTGGGAAAGAGAGTGAGTGGTATCAACCTGTTCTTCATAAAGCACTTCAAGCTCGCTGAGCTTATCGACGAGCGCATGGTACTTTTGTTGAGTGGTTTGTTCTTGATACCACTGGTAGTAGCCATAACCGACACCTGAAAAAAGGGTGCCAGCGATGACCGCTATAGAAGTAAACAGAGTCTTTCTTGAAACATCAAAAGTTTGTACCCCCGATGAATCGGGGATAGAAATGGTAATTTTCTTCGACATAAACTAGTTAGTTTAGGTGTATTCACCTAAATCAGAGAGGTGTTCGATATCCCTGTGTAACAGGTCATCATCACCTACATTTAATTCAACTAATCGCTTCAAATGTCCGATACTCTCAATATCAATATGATCAATGCTGACACGAATCACATTGTTATTAAGCCCAACGATATTTCCTACAAGTTGGATCGTGACATCACTTCCTGCAAGCGAAAATTCAACATCTACTTGTTTATCTGTGTCGAGCTGGTCTGATTGTTCGCTAGTAAGGAGTAGGCCATGTAGCGACAAGTCACACACTAAGGCGTTAACCACAGTGGATTCTTGAGTCAGTGTAGCTTGAGTTTGATAAACAATGCGCGAAAAACGACGACGTTCGATCATAATCTTCTCTCTATATTTCAACTCGTAAGAGTAACAAAACTAAAGTGGCTACTATGCGCGGTTGTTCGCATTCTTCGCTTTAATCAATACCGAAAGTTATCCGTATTGTGAGCTATATAATAAAGGCCGCTAATATTAGCGGCCTTTGCACAAATTTCAAGCGTATTTACTTAGCAATACGTTTGTACTTGATGCGATGCGGTTCCGCTGCTTCAGGACCAAGGGTCTTCTTCAGCCACTCCATGTATTCAGTATAGTTACCTTCGTAGAAGTTAACCTGACCTTCATCGCGGTAGTCGATGATGTGCGTAGCGATACGGTCTAGGAACCAACGGTCGTGCGAGATAACCATGGCACAGCCAGGGAACTCAAGTAGTGCTTCTTCTAGTGCACGTAGCGTTTCAACATCAAGATCGTTGGTTGGTTCGTCGAGTAGTAGTACGTTACCGCCAGCTTTGAGAAGCTTAGCAAGGTGTACACGGTTACGCTCACCACCAGAAAGCTCACCAATGATCTTCTGCTGATCTGAACCTTTGAAGTTAAAGCGTGAGCAGTAGGCACGAGCAGGAATTTCGAAGTTGTTGATCTTGATGATGTCAGCGCCTTCAGAAATCTCTTGGTAAACCGTTTTTGAATCATCCATAGAGTCACGGAACTGATCAACAGACGCAAGTTTAACCGTGTCACCCATCTCAATTGTACCTGAGTCAGGTTGCTCAGTACCGCTTAGCATTTTAAACAGAGTGGACTTACCTGCACCGTTGGCACCGATGATACCGACGATTGCACCTTTAGGCATGCTAAATGATAGGTCATCAATCAGAACACGGCCGTCAAAAGACTTAGATAGGTTATTTACTTCGATAACCTTATCACCTAGACGCTCACCTGGCGGGATGAAGAGTTCGTTGGTTTCGTTACGCTTCTGACGATCACCGCTTTGCAGTTCTTCAAAGCGAGCCATACGTGCTTTAGATTTAGACTGACGACCTTTAGGGTTTTGACGAACCCATTCAAGCTCTTTCTCAATCGTTTTCTGGCGCGCTTTCTCTTGAGAGGCTTCTTGTTGTAGACGAGCATCTTTTTGCTCTAGCCAAGAAGTGTAGTTACCTTGCCATGGGATACCTTCGCCACGGTCAAGTTCAAGAATCCAGCCAGCAGCGTTGTCTAGGAAGTAACGGTCGTGGGTGATTGCCACAACAGTACCTGTGTAATCCACTAGGAAGCGTTCTAACCAAGCAACAGACTCTGCGTCAAGGTGGTTGGTTGGTTCGTCGAGTAGTAGCATGTCTGGCTTCGAAAGAAGTAGGCGACAGATGGCGACACGGCGACGCTCACCACCAGATAGGTGTTCAATCTTCTGATCCCATTCAGGAAGGCGAAGTGCATCAGCAGCACGCTCTAGAGCATTCTCTAAGTTGTGACCTTCTTTCGCTTGGATTAGCGCTTCAAGTTCACCTTGCTCTTTTGCTAGCGCATCGAAGTCAGCATCTGGTTCTGCGTAAGCTGCGTATACTTCGTCAAGACGCTTCATCGCACCTGCAACATCGGATACCGCTTCTTCAACGATTTCACGTACCGTTTTAGATTCGTCCAGTACTGGTTCCTGTGGTAGGTAACCCACATTAAGACCTGGTTGTGGACGCGCTTCACCATCAATATCGGTATCAATGCCAGCCATGATGCGTAGTAGGGTAGATTTACCTGCACCGTTTAGACCCAAAACACCGATTTTTGCGCCAGGGAAGAAGCTTAGAGAGATGTCTTTAAGAATTTGTCGCTTTGGTGGCACAATTTTGCTCACTCGCGACATGGTATATACGTATTCAGCCATTGCCGATCGTTCCTAAATAGTCAATTCACGTAAAAGGTTATTTTATACTAACCGAGCTCAGTTTGTTACCAGAGAAAGCAAGACACTGAAATAGATTCTCTTTGCTGATGAATTACTAATCAACAATTTGCCCAAAGCAAGCTGAATGTCACAGTTGTGTGAATTTATTATTATTTACATCTACGCCCTTTACAGCGCTGATTACAATAAGCATTAATAGGGAACACCATAGATATCTAATCTCAGGATGAGACTCTTTATGACGCTGACTTTTCTCAAGTCGCTGCATCGTCTTCCTTCATCGATTTTATTTGTATCTTCGATGGTTTGCAGCGCAAGCTTTACCACATCAGTGGTGGCTTCTGATCTTCAACAACAGCGAGACTTATACGATCAAGCTCAGTCATTGCTTGATGACAAACAGGTTTCTCAGTACAAAAAATTACGTCCTCAGATAGCGAATTATCCGCTTACGCCTTACGTCGACTACCGTAGCTTCTTGGTTGATATTGGCGATAAAACGCCTAATGAAGTTGATCAGTTTATTACCACTCATCAATCTTTCCCTTTCTCGAATCGAATGCGGGCTCCCTACATCGATGCTCTGGCAAGGAAAGAAAAATGGCGCACGCTGTTGGAGTTTCAAACTGAAGAACCTAGAGGCGAAACGTATCAATGTTACTTCTACAACGCTCATGCGCAGGCAGGAGACAAGCAAGTCGCATTTGCCGGGGCTGAAAAACTCTGGTTATCAGGGCATAGCATCGCCGATGCTTGTGATCCGCTTTTTGACGCTTGGGACAAGGCAGGACTCAAAACCGACCAGTTAGTCCTTGAACGTATGTTGTTGGCGTTTGAAGCTCGTAATGGCAGCTTGATGAATTATCTGAAAAAGCAGCTCAGTTCGACGCAGGCAAAGCGCCAAGCCGATGAAATGAAAGCGCTGTTTAGTAAGCCAGAATCGGTTCAGGCGTTTGCCAAAAAACATAAAGTCACTGAGTTTTACCAAACTCAAACCAAGCTCGCATTTAAGAAGCTGGCACGCAAAGATGTCGAAATGGCGCAGCAGCAGTTCGATGGGGTGGTTAAGGGCCAACACTTCGACAAAGCCACGGCACAACATCTTGCTGACTATGTTTCGTTTCGTTTAATCAATACAGATTCAGAATCGTTGGCTAAGTGGCGTGACAAGAAAATTACGACCTCTTCAAGTGTGCCTTTGATTGAGCGCCGTGTGCGCCTTGCAATTCAGTTTGCTGATTGGCAGGGGGTTGAAGGTTGGATAGAGCAGTTACCGCAAGATAAGCAGCAGAGTTTACGTTGGCAATATTGGCTTGCGCGCAGTGAAATGGCGCAAGGTGAGAAGCAGCTTGGCCAGCAACGTTTAGAGGCTTTGATTGGTCAGCGTAATTTTTATAGCGTCGCGGCAGCGAAAGAGCTTAAGCGCTCGATTGAGTACCCTACGTCAGTGATTGCACTCGACCAACAGCAGATAAAGCCTTATCGCAGTGAACTGATTCGAATTGAAGAGTTGATCGATCGCGATAAGATTGCTGCAGCTAAGAGTGAGTGGCGCTGGTTACTGACGCGAGCCGACAAATCTCAAAAAGAGATGCTAGCGGCATTCGCTTCATTCAAAGGTTGGCACCATCTGACGGTGACTGCGAGCATCCAAGCAAAGATGTGGGATAACCTTGAGATTCGTTTCCCGGTTGCGCATCGTTGGTGGTTTAACTTCTATGGTGACAAGCACAGTATTGACCCAATTACTCTGATGTCTCTGGCAAGACAGGAAAGTGCATTAGATATTGAAGCAAGATCGCCGGTTGGTGCGCGCGGCATCATGCAAATTATGCCGTCAACGGCTAAGTACACTGCCAAGAAATACAAGATTGAATATCAGGGCTACAAAGACCTTTACCAAGTGGGTAAGAACATAGAGATAGGTAGCCACTACTTGGATGGCTTACTCAAACGCTACGATAACAATCGAATTTTCGCGTTAGCTGCGTATAATGCAGGGCCTCATCGAGTGAAAACTTGGCGTGAAAGAACGCAAGGAAAACTAGATGCTTATGCGTTTATTGAAGCAATTCCGTTTAAAGAAACTCGTGGATATGTACAAAATATCCTGATGTTTGAAACCTACTACCGGGAGGTGTTAGGTGTTGATGGCGCTTTCTTAAACCCGCATGAGCTGAACGCGAAATATTAGCGAGCACCAGTAGATGTCTTTAGAACCTGAATATAAAGAGTGGCAACAGATACTAGATCTGATTGAACATAGCACAGAGTCACAGCAACATCAGATGTTGTTGACCATGTTATTGACACCAGATGAGCGTGAAGCTCTTGTTGCGCGCGTCAATATTTTTCGGGAGTTGCTCAAAGGGGAAATGTCGCAGCGGCAGATCAGCCAGATGCTTGGTGTGGGCATTGCGACGATTACCCGCGGTTCTAACGAGCTAAAATCAAAGAGTGAAGACGAAAAGCAGCAAATCGCCGCTCTACTCGAAAACAAATAAGGATGCCTCGGCATCCTTAATTTTTTTTAAACATATTACAAATTAGCAGGGAAATGCTCTGGGTTAGCAAATGGAATCAAGGCCAATATTAATGCTTGATGATACACCGAACTGCGGGTGAGCAAGTCGTGCGTGAGCAAGCTTATTGCGCCCCCTTTCTGTTTGATATTCTCTGTACCGAAGACTTCATCCATGACATCACCAAGTTCATTGGCGTGTTGAAGCTTCTCAATAACAACCGGTGGCAACATTAAACTGGCTGAACGGGACTCACCGCGTTGGGTTTGCGATTCCACCACCATCCAAGCAAAAGTAACAGAACCTTCGATGCCAGCTTCTAAGCCAACATAATAGTCTGCATCGGCACATTCAGCTTTTGCATTGACTACACGGTTAAGTGCACCAGTATGTGTTTCTTGATTGGACATTGGCTGATCTGCGACGCCGCTATCAACATTTACGCCAGAAAAATTGAATGCTTGCTTAGGGAATGTAGCTTCAAATGCACTCTTTACCGCATTGATTTTGGCGGGATTAAGCGAAGCTACAATAACAGTCTTCACCGACATTGAGATTTCCTTTCGGGTCTATATGGACAAAACTTAACTGCGAAAGTGACAGTGGTGGCGATAGATGATAACCCTGCATGTAATCACACTTGTTATCCGCTAACCAGCGATGCATCTCTTCTGACTCGATCCCTTCCGCGGTCACCATCATAGATTGCGAGTGACAAAGGTCAACCAAAGGTTTTACCACCTGATGATTATTAGTTTTGATTAGAGTTTCTAAGAACTCGCGATCAAATTTAATCTTCTGTACCGGGTATTCGACCAACTGAGTGATCGAGGTGTAACCTGAACCAAAATCATCAATGGTTAACTTAAAGCCCATCTGTGCTAACTCATGAAGGAGTAGGTAGCTTTGTGAATCTGAAGCAAAAGTTTCGGTGATCTCGAAATCGATTAAGTGCGGTTGCACGGGATATAGCTCCATCAAACTTTGAATATCAGCCGCTAGTTGTAAAGAATCCAGTTCTGCTGATGACAAGTTAATCGATAGCTGAATAGGACTATCAAAGCAACTCTGTAGCTGTTGGAAGTCGATAAAAGCTTGCTTGATGACCCAACGGTCAATGGTGCCAAATAGACCAATTTGCTCTGAAATAGGGATAAACTCGCTTGGAGTGACTTTGCCTAACTTTGGTGAGTCCCAACGCAACAGAGCCTCGACGCCTTTGATGACCTTGCCGTCGCGGTCGTAATAAGGTTGATAGAGCAGGGTAAACTCGTTTTCTAGATCACCTTTACGCAGTGCGCGCTCTACTTGAGTTCGTCGACGTACAATTTCATCGAGCTCTTTTGAATAATGAGCAATTTGATTTTTACCCGCGCGCTTAGCTTGATACATGGCGGTATCAGCATGAGAGAGCAACTTGGCGAGATCCATTCCATCTTCTGGGTAAGAGGCAATACCAATACTGGCGGTAATCGGGAAACTCCCAATGGATGCGTTGGTATGATTTTGAATAGGATCTAATACCGCTTGAGCTAATATGTCAGCAAAGGTGCCCGCTTTGTTGGCGGCAATAAAAATAGCGAACTCATCACCAGATAATCGTGATGCTAGTGACTTAATACCATATTTTTTCTCGCTCTCTCCACTGAGTTTCTTGATGTGTTCAGCGAAGTTGACCAGTAAGGAGTCACCGACATGATGACCGTACTTATCATTGACATACTTAAAGTTGTCTAGGTCGATGTAAAGAATCCAAGCGTGGCTGTAGTTAAATTTGTTGGCCAAGATTCGTTCCACATAGACTTGGAATTGATAGCGATTTGCCAGTTGGGTGAGGTGGTCATTCTCTGCCATCGCTTTGGTTTTTTGATAGCTAGAGTTGAGCTCCTTATACATGTCATAGAAACGGGCAGATAAACGACCTATTTCATTGTCACTATCTAAGCGTTCAATATTAGACCGCTTACGTTGTTCAACTTCTCTTAACTGGCGATCAAGGTGAGTAATGGGTTGAATGACATGACGATAAAGCAGTACCAAAAGAATCAAAACCGTAATCAAGGACGACACGCCAAATGAGAGCATTAAGCGCTGTTCAATCTTGGCGAGTTTCTCTGTAGTAAGATACTGTGCCGGATCTAACACAGCGTAGAGGCCTGATTTTAGTTCGACTGATTGAGTGAGTCCTGATTTAAAGATCGGCTCTTCAGAGAAAAAGATGCTGCTGTCGTTGTCAAACTCAAGGATATGCTTGAGTTGATCGAACTTCTCTAGTGACAGCGATACAACGATGAAGAACACTTGATCCTTATTGTAGCTAAGTGGCGATACGAGCGTGTTGTTGTCCAACACGTCATAGCGGATCAAGATACTTTGTCCTTGGTAGCTTTTAGCAAATCCCGTATGGCTCGTTTGTCCGGTTGTTTCATAGGTTTGTTGCACGTAGTGACGAACATTCTCATCTAGCGCGGAAAAAGGGTCGTTTTGGTTATCGGCGTAAAAGCGGACTCTGTGCTGGCTATCGACAATAGCGACGGCGATATCATCCTGCTTATTCGGTTGCAGGTTTTCGATGGTAGTTTGTAGGTTTTCAATCAGTTTCATCTCTCGATAAGGGTTCTCTGGCTGCCCAAAGTAGTGATGAATAATGTCACTTTTGGTTAGGGTCAGAGAGTAGCTGTTGATCAATGCCATAGATTGACGAAAGTGACCGGCTAGCTTTTCCATAGAGAGTTGAAGATAACTTTGCTCGCGCTTTATTAAGGCGTCTTTTTGATTGAAGTAAATGCTATAACTAGAGACAGCAGCACTCAACAAAATGACAGGCGCAACGAGTAATAAAACTCTAGTGTTTAGCTTCATGACGTTTAAGTATTTGGTTAATTATTTTTGCCCGTAGGCTTATATTTTCTGCAGAGAGCTCGCTATCTATACGTGCGTTTTTTAGTCTTTCTGCTGGTGGAAATAATGATGCATCATTTAAGTACCATTCGGGCAGTAGTTTCGTAGCACTTAAATTCGGAGTAGCGGCTTTGATATCCATTGCATTTGTTGCAGCCACTTTGGGAGACATGAGGTATTCAAGAAACGCGATAGCTTGTTGTTTTTGCTCTGAATGACTGGTTACGGCTAAGCAATCTACCCACAAGAACAGCTCTCCTTCAGGAATGACATAATCCCACTTATCTTGTTTGAAGGTTCGATTCAAAGAGTATTGGTCACCACTGTAGGCGAGGGTCATTTGCATTTGATTGATGTTTGCTTGACTGCGCACATAGCTCAAAATGTACTCGTACGTGAGAACTTTTTCGCTAAATGCCATCATTGCTGGATACGCTGCTTGTAACTGTTTCGTGTCTTCTGTCGTCGGCGTAATTCCTAGGCTGTACAAGACAGGTAAAAAACTTTCCACGCTGTCGTTGATCATGCCAATCTTGCCAATCAATTCCTCAGGCGGGTTTACGAACTCTTGCCACGTAGTGGGTGGCTGTTCGATGTTATCTTTGCGATATGCAATGCCTACCGTTCCCCAAAAGTAAGGAACCGCATAAGGGCCGCATGCTTGGTTCCATTTGGGGTCGTTGTTTGCGCGGTTCTTAAGACCTGATAACTCTTCAAAGGCACCTAAACGACCATAGATTTGCGCAGAAACATTATCTAAAACAACGACATCAAAAGGCAGCTGGATGCTCTTCATCATCAGTAAACTGCGCTCATCATCATTATCGAAATGAGACAAGGTTAGTGGGGCACCAGATTTTTGCTCCCAATCTGAATGGACATTAGGTGAGAGCGTGTCTTCCCACATATAGACATTCAGTGCTGATTCTTGAGCGATAACGGAGGCATTAAAAAGGGCGAGTAAAGATAAGAACGAAGCTCTCATACTGACTAGGAGGTACCTTATTAGATAAATCAGACGTGTACTGCTTATCAGAGTCAGTTGGAAAGGGCTGACACAACACTAATATGCAACTAAATATCCTGTGATATTAAGAATATTAATAAATTGTGTCAGCTACTAAGTGGTATTTATTTGAGCTATGTAGATATATTTATTGCAGTTTTACTTGAGTCGGTTTTACATTTTCACTCGGATAGCAGCCGAGGACTTTCAGGTGTTTTGTGATCTTAGTGAGCTCGTTAAGTGCTTGCTGCATTGCTTGAGAATCAAGGTGTGCTTCAAGGTCAACATAAAACATCTCTTCCCAAGGGTTACCCATGATAGGACGCGACTCTAGCTTGGTCATATTGATGCCGTAACGCTGAAGAACCAATAGAGTTTCAACCAGTGAGCCTGCCTCTTGTGACGTCGACATGATCAAGGTTGTTTTCGCTGGAATTTGAGCCGATACTTCGACTGGCTTACGTGCGACGATAATAAAGCGCGTATGGTTTTCTGTTTGATTGGCGATGTTGCCTTGAATCGGCTGCAAGCCATACAGTTTTCCACTTGACGCATTACCAATAGCAGCGACATCCGAGCGATTCATCTCTTTAACTTTGCGCATTGCATCTGCGGTACTGGCGCAAGACTCTAGCTTAACGCCGTCTAGTTTGCTTAAGAAATCGCTACATTGAGCATGGGGTTGAGGGTGTGAGTAAAGGGTTTTTATCTCTTCTAAACGTAACTCTGACGTAGCAACCAAGCAGTGCTCAATTGGCAAGGTCAGTTCACCGACGATGTAGAGAGTGGTGTGTTGGAGAAGGTCATACACCTCATTGATTGAGCCTGAGCTGGTATTTTCAATCGGTAACACGCCATAGTCTGCGTGGCCTGATTCCACAGTGTGTGTCACTTCTCTGAAGTGTTCGCAGTTCAGCTCAATCAGCTCTGTGTTCTTGCGGCTGAAGTACTCTCGGCTTGCAAGGTGGGAGTATGAGCCTTTTGAACCGAGGAAAGCGACGCGAGCGAGTGGCTTGCGGCTCAATTCAGGGTTCGCCAAGTTTTGTAGGTATGACTGTTGAAGGAGGACTGAGTCTTCAATAATAGTATGGAAAAGTTTGGTGATGTACTGAGCATCAAGCTGGTACTTTTGGTGACCATTGTTGATTAGCTTAACCAATAGTTGCTGTTCACGATCGGCATCGCGAACAGGTTTTGAGGTTTGTACTTTGCTTTTTGCTACTTCAATACTCATTTGGCGACGCTCAGACAGGAGCTGGAGCAGTTGGTCGTCCAGTTCGTTTAAACGCAGTCGTATTTCATCAAGTGAGTATTTTTGGTCAGTCATCCTGGTATTCCTTATAAAAAAAGCCTCCCTTTGGGAGGCTTTCTGTTCGTTTTTGACTTATCTTTCGAAAACGCGAGAGCCTCCAAGCTTAGTGGAGAAAAAAGAAGTCAAAAAAGAACAGAGTGGTTTGGTGCATAATCATCAACTAAGTAGTGAACCCTTGAACACAATAAGCAACACGCTATAGGGCGTCAAGCAAAAAAATAGCGCCAATTGGCGCTATTTTTACAATCCTCTAGATTTGGCTTTATTCTACTTCTTCCTCAAGCTCTGGCTTCTCAGTACGGCGTGCTTCTGGCTTGTGGCGTAGTTTGTTTAGCTGACGTTCTAGTTTCTGTTCTACCTCGTTAACGGCAGCGTATAAATCTTCGTGAGTGGCGGACGCAATAAGCTGCCCTTTAGGTACGGTGATTACAGCTTCAAATTTCTTCTGTTTGTTTGGCTCCTCGCTGAAGCTTGCCTGACAACCGATAATGTCTACTTGCCACTTTTCTAACTTTTTAAATTTGCTCTCAATGTGATTGCGGATTGCAGAGGTGATGTCGATATTTTTACCAGTGATGTTTACTTTCATAGATGTTTTCCTCTGTGTCATCCCTCATGGGTTAACTCCAGATTACTTATCCAAGGCTAAAAATATGTGATCTAAAACACTTTTTGGTGAGTGGTTTTAGGCGTTGAAATTAAACGTGATCTATCTCAAATACTAGCTTGATTATGAGTCGAAAAAGCTTGTGTCACGAGAAAATCTCATTAGATTGGAAGAGGTAACACGCTAAAATTCAACTGTTTTTTAGGGACTTCCTGCGACCTAATAAAAACACTTGATTGCGAATTAACCATCTACAAAATGTGAATTAAATTCCATTTTCTTATCCGCTCTCGTTTTTGTCTCTTTGCTGTTCGCTTGCCACTTTGTTAAGGCTCTTCTGCCACTCTGTTTAGCGCGGCCTGATTTTCCCTTATTAGCCTCAACGAGTTGAGCTGTTTGTAGATAATGAAATAGCGATTGATGTTCGAAACGTAATGGACGGGCTCTCGTCCAATGTTTCTTCTCGCCATGATTTCAACATTGCGAAACCACTTATTCGGGTCATAGCCATTCTTTTCAGCCAGTCGGCGCATCTTGCGAATATTAGCAGGTCCAGCGTTATAGGCCGCAAGCGCGAAGTAGACTTGGTCTTCAGGCAAGATATTCTGCTCGCTAAAGTAGCGGTCTTTAATAAATCGCATGTATTTCACACCGGCATGGATGTTGTTATCGACTTGATAGATATCCGGAATATTGACGTTAGGGTCTTTCGCTGTGCTGGGTAAAACTTGCATCACGCCTACCGCACCTTTGTGCGAAACCTTGCTTTGATCTAGCCCTGATTCTTGAAAACCTTGCGCCGAGATCATCAATGAGTCGAAGCTGTATTGATCTGAATAGAGCTCGAAGATAGGCGTTAAGGATTCAAGTTTGTTGATGTGGTTAGGGTTTAAGATTCGTTTAAGCCATTGAGTGTTACCTAAGTATTTCCCATAAATAACATTACCGAGAAGGGTGCCTGAGCGATAATCTTTGAGGTATTGGTTCACAAAGGCTTCTAGCTTAGGGCTATCTTTACGCATTGCCCAAGCGATCTGTCCCTCTTCACGCAGTGGAATATTGGCGTGAATCTGGATGTTTTCCATCACCTTTAACCACAGCTCGGTTTTGTGGCTATCGAGTATGGTTGCGGGAATATGTCCTTGGTTGATCATTTCAACCAGTTCGTAATCTTGCAGTGTTTCTTCAACAAATCGAATTGTGATGGGCTGTAAAGATTGGCTATCGAGTTGTTGGTTAAGCTTTTGTAAGCTTTCAAAATAACTGGAACTGGCACGAACCCATACTTCTTGCCCGCTCAGTTGTTCCAACGAAACAATCGGTTCAATGGCATTGTGGGTAACCAGTAGCTCCTGTACGCCTTTTAAAACAGGGGCACTAAAATCGATTTTTTCTAGCCTTGACTGGGTAATGGTTAGGTTGGCGACAACTAAATCGCCGTAGCCCTGCTCAAGGGATGGAATTAACTCGTCGCGGTGGACGGGAATAACTTGCAAGTTGAAGTAAGAAGAGCGTTGACGCAGCTCTTTTTCAAAGTGATAGAGAAGCTCTGCGAGTATCCCTTTGGGTTTACCTCCTTCAACATAGTAAAAACCCAAATCAGCAGCGACGAGAACTCTGATGACGCCTTTCTTTTCAAGCGCAGGAAGGTCGCCAAAATAAGGCTGTTTCTTTAATGGCGACAAAGAAAGAGCTTGAGCGCACTGGATAGAAAGCAAGATTAATAAAACGGAAACAACTGCTCGCAGCATGACAGACCTCTAAACAACATTGATTAAAATGTAGTTGTAAAGTGGTGCGGGTGCAAAAATTAGGCATAAAAAAAGCGCCATACGATAAAGGCGCTTCTTCTATTAAATTAGCAAGTTACTGAGGGTTTAGCTCGATGAGTTCCTCAGTTCGCTTAACCGCATCTTCTAAACCTAGTTGCTGATAGGCTTCAAGCTGAATCTCTAAAGACTTACGTGCTGCTTCTGTGTCAGGGTAAGTTTTTTGTAGCTCTTGAGTACGATTAATCGCAGCAATCCAAGCTTCACGACGCAGGTAAAAATCCGCCGTCGCTAGGTCGTAATTCGCTAATCGATTTTTAAGTGCGTACATACGTTTTTGTGCGTCTTCTGCATATGGGCTAGCTGGGTAACGCTCAAGTAGCTTCTTAAAATCAGCAAATGCTTTTTTCACTGGTTCTGGATCGCGATCGCTACGATCCATGTTAAACACGTCATGCATAAAATTACGATCTTGCGCCATATGAGTCAGGCCGCGCATATAAAGTACCCAATCTAATTTTTCATGGGTTGGGTTGAGGCGCATAAAGCGTTCAATTGTTGCTAAGCCTAGCGCTAAGTCGTCATTTTTGTAGTAGACGTAGATAAGGTCGAGTTGCACCTGCTCTGAGTAAGCACCAAATGGGTAGCGAGAATCTAGCGCTTCCAGTTTGCTAATTGCAGTCAGCCAGTTACCACTTTGAAGCGAAACCTGTGCTTCTGAGTAAAGCTCAGATGGTGGCACATCTGGCACAACTTCTTCGCTGCTAGAGCAGCCTACCAGTACGGATAATGCCAACAAACCAGATAAAGTATGCTTTTTCATGTCAGGATTCGATTCCTTGAGATAAATATTTCTGTTGCTTCCGTTACTTTCTTTGGCGTAACAGATACAATGTCCAAATAGTATATTTTTCCACAGTAGTGACAATTAGTCTCACAGTTTTTAAAAAAGTTCGATATGGCTCAGCAGATTGAATTAACAAATACAGTAAAAGATAGCCAATTAGGTCAGCGTTTAGACCAAGCTATCGCCGAATTATTCGCCGACTTCTCACGTTCTCGCCTCAAAGAATGGCTTCTGAATGGTAAAGTTCAAGTGAACGGAGAGGTAATCACCAAGCCACGTACCAAAGTGATGGGCGGCGAAGAGATTACTCTGCAAGCGGAACTTGAAGATGAAGAGCGTTGGGAAGCGCAAGATATTCCATTAGATATCGTTTATGAAGACGACGACATCATGGTGATCAATAAGCCTCGTGGCTTTGTGGTTCACCCGGGTGCCGGAACGCCAGATGGTACTGTGCTCAACGCATTGCTCCATCACTACCCTGATATCGCGGAAGTCCCGCGTGCGGGTATCGTGCATCGTCTTGACAAAGACACCACGGGCTTAATGGTGGTCGCAAAGACAGTTCCTGCTCAAACACGTTTGGTTCGCGCCCTTCAGAAAAAGCGCAACTTCGTTCGTGAGTATGAAGCGATTGCAATCGGCCGTATGACCGCGGGTGGTCGTGTTGAACAACCAATTGGTCGTCACTCGACAAAACGTACCTTGATGGCAGTCAGCCCAATGGGTAAACCAGCGATCACGCATTATCGAGTAGCGGAACATTTCCGCGAGCATACTCGTATTCGTCTTCGCCTAGAAACCGGCCGTACTCACCAAATCCGTGTTCATATGTCTTATCTGCAGCATCCGCTTCTAGGTGACACTGCATACGGTGGTCGCGCTCGTATACCAAGCGGAGCTTCGCAAGAGTTGGCAGAACACATCCGCTCTTTTGACCGCCAAGCTCTGCATGCGGTGATGCTTAAGTTCGAACACCCAATCACGGGTGAAGAAGTTGAGTTCCACGCACCAGTGCCAGACGACATGGTAGAAATGGCAGAAGCACTTCGCCAAGATACCCGTGAGCATGGCTTAGAAGACGAGTACTAAACCTATGGATCTGATCGTTCCTAACTGGCCAGCTGCAAAACAGATTAAAGCCTTTGCTTCGACTCGATGTGACGGCTTTTCGACTGGCGTGTACCAAGGTTTGAACTTAGGTACTCATGTTGGGGACGAACTGACAAAGGTTGAACAGAATCGTCAATGGCTCACAGAACAGGCAAACATGCCAAGTGCGCCTGTTTGGCTTAATCAAACTCATTCGACAGTTGTTGAAGAGGTGAATGCTCCAACTAGTCAGGTGCTAAATGCTGATGGAGTTTTCACTTCCACTACTAATGTTGTTTGCTCGGCAATGACGGCAGATTGTTTGCCTGTGCTGCTCACCAATGTTCAGGGAACGCAAGTTGCTGCCGTTCATGCGGGGTGGCGTGGACTTGCCAGCGGCATTGTTGAAAATGCGGTTGAAAAGTTTGATGGCGAAGTCATGGCTTGGATTGGACCTGCTATCGGTGCTCAAGTATTCGAGGTAGGTAAAGACGTTGTTGACGCCTTCGTTTCTATCGAAGCAAAGGCGATGGCGGCATTTACTCCACGCAAGCAAGAAGGGAAGTGGCTAGCTGATATGAATCAACTGGTTACGCAAAGATTACAACGAGCAGGAGTGAATCAAGTTTATTACAGCGAACTGTGTACTTTTGAAGATGCAGAGCGCTTTTACTCCTATCGCCGCGATGGAGTAACTGGGCGCCAAGCGACATTTATCTGGATTGAAAATTAATCGTCTGTTTTCATAGCGGAAACAGACTCTTTCCCCTTGAAATTCCCGCCTAGCGTATCCATCTTTCATACTGATTAGTTAATTTTTTCTCAGTTGAGGTAGGAAGGTAGGTATGCGTCTTGACAGATTTACTAGCAAATTCCAAATCGCTATATCTGACGCTCAATCATTGGCTTTAGGCCGAGATCATCAATACATCGAACCTGTGCACCTAATGGTGGCACTGATGGATCAAAATGGCAGCCCAATTCGCCCACTTTTGACCATGCTTAATGTTGATGTTACCCATTTACGCTCTAAGTTAAGCGAAATTCTAGACCGATTACCTAAAGTGAGTGGTATCGGTGGGGATGTGCAGCTATCGAGTGCGATGGGCACCATGTTTAACTTGTGCGATAAAGTTGCACAGAAACGTCAAGATGCTTATATCTCATCTGAAGTATTCCTGCTTGCCGCCTTAGAAGATAAGGGGGCTTTAGGCGCTCTGCTAAAAGAACTGGGTCTAACAGAGGCTAATGTTGCTGAAGCAATAGATAAAGTTCGTGGTGGACAAAAAATCAATGACCCAAACGCTGAAGAGTTACGCCAAGCTTTAGAGAAGTTCACCATTGACCTCACAGAGCGTGCAGAGCAAGGTAAGCTTGACCCCGTTATCGGCCGTGATGACGAAATTCGTCGTACGATCCAAGTCTTGCAGCGCCGAACAAAAAACAATCCGGTGATTATTGGTGAACCTGGTGTTGGTAAAACAGCAATTGTTGAAGGTCTTGCTCAGCGAATCATTAATAACGAAGTGCCTGAAGGTCTTCGTGGTCGCCGGGTACTCTCTTTAGATATGGGCGCACTGGTGGCTGGGGCTAAGTATCGCGGCGAGTTTGAAGAACGTCTTAAGTCGGTTTTGAATGAGCTGTCTAAAGAAGAGGGTAACGTCATCCTCTTTATCGACGAAATTCATACTATGGTTGGAGCGGGTAAAGGCGAAGGCTCGATGGATGCAGGCAATATGCTTAAACCTGCGCTTGCCCGTGGTGAGCTTCACTGTGTTGGCGCGACGACACTGGATGAGTATCGACAATATATAGAGAAAGACCCTGCGCTTGAGCGTCGTTTCCAAAAAGTGATCGTGGATGAGCCGAGTGTAGAAGATACCGTAGCGATCTTACGTGGTTTGAAGGAACGTTATGAGCTTCACCATCATGTAGAGATAACTGACCCTGCGATTGTAGCAGCGGCAAGTCTATCTCATCGTTACGTCTCTGATCGTCAGCTTCCGGATAAAGCAATTGACCTTATTGATGAGGCGGCTTCAAGCATCCGTATGCAGATCGACTCTAAACCAGAATCTCTCGATAAGTTAGAACGCAAGATCATTCAGCTTAAGATTGAGCAGCAAGCCCTAACCAACGAACATGATGACGCAAGTGAAAAGCGTCTAACTATCTTAAATGACGAGTTGGCCGAGAAAGAGCGCGCGTTTGCTGAACTTGAAGAAGTTTGGAATGCAGAAAAAGCGGCCTTGTCTGGCACTCAACATATTAAGTCTGAGTTAGAACAAGCGCGAATGGATATGGAGTTTGCTCGCCGAGCAGGTGATCTTAATAGAATGTCAGAGCTTCAATACGGGCGTATTCCTGAACTCGAAAAGCAGCTCGACCTTGCGACTCAAGCAGAAATGCAAGAGATGACCTTGTTACGCAATAAAGTCACGGATAACGAAATCGCAGATGTCTTATCTAAGCAAACAGGCATTCCGGTGTCTAAGATGCTTGAAGCAGAGAAAGAAAAACTGCTACGTATGGAAGATGTTCTGCACAAACGTGTTATTGGCCAAACTGAAGCCGTTGAAGTGGTGGCGAATGCGATTCGTCGCAGCCGAGCTGGCTTATCCGATCCAAATCAACCCATTGGCTCGTTCTTATTCTTAGGCCCAACAGGCGTTGGTAAAACGGAACTATGCAAAACGTTAGCAAGCTTTATGTTTGATAGCGAAGATGCAATGGTACGTATCGACATGTCCGAGTTTATGGAGAAACACTCCGTTGCTCGTTTAGTCGGTGCGCCCCCTGGTTATGTTGGCTATGAAGAGGGCGGTTATCTTACAGAAGCCGTTCGTCGTAAACCATATTCAGTGATCTTGTTAGATGAAGTAGAGAAGGCGCACCCAGACGTTTTCAATATATTACTACAAGTGCTAGATGATGGTCGTCTCACCGATGGACAAGGTCGAACAGTCGATTTCCGTAATACCGTCGTCATCATGACCTCAAATTTGGGTTCAACTCGAATTCAAGAAAACTTTGGTTCTCTTGATTATCAGGGAATGAAAGAGCAGGTCATGGATGTAGTCGGCAAGCATTTCCGCCCAGAGTTTCTTAATCGTGTTGATGAAAGTGTTGTCTTCCATCCACTAGGTCAGGACCACATCAAGTCGATTGCTTCTATTCAATTGGAACGTCTATCTAAGAGAATGGAAGAGAAAGGTTATTCACTCGATGTTTCCGATAAAGCGCTAGATCTGATTGCCCAAGTGGGCTTTGATCCTGTGTATGGTGCAAGACCACTTAAAAGAGCTATTCAGCAGAGCGTGGAGAATCCATTAGCGAAAGCGATTCTGGCAGGGAAAGTCATTCCAGATAAACCGGTCAAACTGCTGGTGAACAATGATCAGATTATTGCGCATCAGTAAATTAACTGGTTGAACTAGAAAAAGAGCTCTATTTAAGGGCTCTTTTGTTTTCTTTTTAGACTTATTGTTCGTTTGCTGAGCGAACGGATTAAAGTTGGTGATTTTTTTTGATTTTGCTCTTGTGCTTCAAAGCTAACTCTCTATAATGCGCCTCCGTTGTCACGGGATACCGAGCTGAAAAGCAATGACAACAGAGACGGTGAAAGTTAAGCATTAACTTTCGAAGAAATAACGAAAAAAGTGTTTGACACTTGAAGTTATATCGATAAAATGGCCGTCCGTTTTGAGCAGAGTCCAAAACGAAGTTCTTTAAAAATATAGACCTATCAATCTGTGTGGGCACTCGTTGATGATAATCCAATTAGAAACTTCGGTTTCAAATTAGGTTTCAATGAAACGAAGTGACCATTGAATCTTCGGATTCAGCACAGTCAATTCAAACATTACTTTATGTAATGTTCAGTATTCATTGAGCCGAACAAAATCTTAAATTGAAGAGTTTGATCATGGCTCAGATTGAACGCTGGCGGCAGGCCTAACACATGCAAGTCGAGCGGAAACGAGTTAACTGAACCTTCGGGGAACGTTA
>NZ_JCAFVV010000006.1:0-223104 GCF_059295395.1 Vibrio sp. SCP2
ACCATAGCGATTTGGACCCACCTGATTCCATGCCGAACTCAGAAGTGAAACGAATTAGCGCCGATGGTAGTGTGGGGCTTCCCCATGTGAGAGTAGGACATCGCCAGGCTTACTTTATGTTTTCAGATTTTGAAAAATCTGAAGGCAAAACTAAAACATAGCATTATTAAGTAAGACTAAGTTTTAGGAACAATTTGTGGAGAGATGGCTGAGTGGTTGAAAGCACCGGTCTTGAAAACCGGCATACGTTAATAGCGTATCTAGGGTTCAAATCCCTATCTCTCCGCCACTATTTAAACCCCAGCAGAAATGCTGGGGTTTTTTCGTTCTTGCTGTATTAGAGTTTGATATTACTGAGTTTCGCATGCGGAACTGCTTCTTAAAGCGGAATTGAAGTGAGAAATAATCGCTTCTGCTAATGGGTGCTCACGACTTACAGCGATGTGTAGAGGAACTCTCTTTACCGCAAGATCTGATACGTAAAAGTCTTTTTGCTTGAGCTCCATCGTTTTTAGATTCCAAGAGAAGACAGCCTCATCCATCAAGATGGCATCCGCTCTTTGTTTAGTTAAATACAGAATGTTCTCTTTGACATCTTTCGCTGCAAGAATATTAAGCCCTGTCTTAGACTTTAATGCCTCCCCATAAGCGTACCCAGAGACTAAACCTAGCCTGATCTCGCTAAGGCTCTGAGCGTCTTGATACTTAATAGGTGCCGACTTGGGGCTTATTAATTTAATTTGATTGATGTAATAGGGATGGCTAAATAGAAAGTCTTGCTCTCTTTCCGGTGTTTTCCACACTCCAAGTAAGACGTCTGATTTTGCTTCTAGCGTTGACTTATACGCTCTCTTCCAGGGTAGAAAATGTGTTTCTAATGCATACCCCGCAAGACATAGTGTGTCTTTGACTATCTGATGGGCATAGCCAAGAGGTTGAGACGGAGCATTAAAATACGGCGGCCACTCGTCTTGAACACCAGTCAGAGGTTTCAATGCATAGCTGTGACTCGAAAAGATGAAACACAGTACTATTAAGGCATACTTTGCCACTTCAAGCTTCCTTGCTTACCATAAGTTGTTCTTTTCATCTTAGGAGGAAGGTAATCAAGAAACCGTGACTCGCTCAAAAGATATGATTATCAATACAACTTGGAGCGTTGCTTATAAAGAAGGGCCTTATTTTATGTTAACTAGATTGCTTGGCCATTCTTCATAAGGAACAGGTCTGCTGTATAAGAAGCCTTGGCCAAGTGGACAGTTGAGCTTTGATAACAATTTGGCCTGTTCATCCGTTTCAATACCTTCTGCAATAAGCGATACCTTCATTCCTTTGGTCATATTGACAATCGCAGCGACAATCGAGGTATCAAGCTCTTCAGGGTTAAGGTTATTAACGAAAGTGCGATCAATCTTAAGGCAGTTAAAGGGCAGCTTGTGCAAGTAAGCGAGCGAGCTGTAACCAGTACCAAAATCATCAATCGCGATATGAACACCGAGATCACGTATTGCCTGCATGTTCTGAATAGTGACGGGATCGTTGTCAACGATGCGTGATTCAGTAATTTCCAAGGTCAGATTGTTAGCGCTCAATGTCGACTGAGCGAGAACCTTTTGCAACGTTGAAATGAAGTCTGGTTGAGATAGTTGATTTACTGACAGGTTGACGTGTATATGGAACGATGAGTCCCATTTGCCCTCTTTCATCCCTTGAACTGTGTCGTTACAGGCTTGAAGCAGTATCTGTTCGCCAATTGCGCCAATCAGTCCACTTTCTTCTGCAATAGGAATAAAGTCCATTGGCGATACCAAACCAGCAGAAGGGGAGAGCCAACGTGCTAAGGCCTCTGCGCCGACGACTTCTCCAGTCTTAAGGTCAACAAGGGGTTGATAGAAAGGTACAAACTCATTGTGTTCCAATGCATCTTTAATTTTGACCTGCATTAGCGTGCGGTTACGAGAAATATCTGCCATTTCAGGACGGTAGTGGCTAATACTCGTCAAATCTTGTTTCGCATTACTTAGTGCGATACTGCCGTTTCTTAGCCACAGAGTCATGTTTTCATCCGGGCCATTTTCAACAATACCGATTGATACACTGACAACAACGCTTTCTTGCTCCATGACAAAAGGAGAGGCGAATGTATTTAGAACTCGATTTGCAGTTTGAAGGGAGCTCTCGCCATTTTGTTGTTCGGGTATATAAATGGCGAACTCATCTCCGCCAATTCGTGCCAAGTAATACTCACCAGTGAATACTGATTTGAGACGTCGCGAAATAGTAATCAGTAGTTGATCACCTTGATAATGACCTAGGCTGTCATTGATATCTCTAAACTTATTGATACCAACCAGCATCAGTGTGCCATTTAGAGCAGGAAGTTTGTCACAGGTATCTATCAACCCTTCTCGACTATAAAGTTTGGTTAAAGAGTCGTAGAGAAGCTGAGAGCGAAGCGCTCTGAACGAAGCTTTAAGGTTATTCGCCATCTCATTAAAGGCGTAAACCAGCATAGTTGTTTCGTAAATACTTCCGGGCTTTGGCATATGACTATCCCAATCCCCTTTCGCTAGACGCTTAGCCGCTGCCGCTGTCGATGTGATTGGCGCGACGATACGGTTAAAAGCGACCAGACCTAAACCTATGCCGATAAAACTGGCAATGACACCAATTATCCAGCTATTTCTTTGGCTTTCAGGAAGTTTACCCAATAAGTGATTTTCTGAAATGGCGACGCCGATATACCACTTCAATCCATGTTCGTCAGTGTAAGGGGTAAAATGATTGAAGTAGCGCTCACCTTCAATATCAAGCGTGTACCTTTGAGTCTCGCTTTTCTGATGCAGCTGGCGAGATGAGAAATAGTCAGCGTTAGCTTTGACGATAGGATCTGAGCTTTCGGTAGCAAGCAGCCGTTCACCTTTCTTACTTTGTGGTGTACCCCAAGAGACAATTCGCCCACTGGTCGACTGGGCGACAACACGATTCTTATCGTCGACGATGTAGAGCACGGCATTGGTTTTTTGTTGTTGAGCTTTTAGAAAGGTATTGAAGGTATCGATTTTGATGTCCGTGACGACAACACCTTGAAAAACTTGGTCGTAAAAGACCGGAGTTAATGCCGAGAGAGTGATTTCTTGTCGCTCATCCGCGTTGGCATATATTGATGACCACATAGGCACTAGACTTTTGGCAACAGGTGCATACCAAGGACGAATCCGTGGATCGTAACCTTCAAATACTGATCGAATATCTTCGCTGATCACCTGTCCACGGTAAATGACAAGCTTTCCGTCAGTGCGGTCATCTTGCACCATTAGGGTATAACCTTTATTCGGCTCCTTGCGAAAGCCGATATACTCAGCACTTTCTCCGCCAAAACCAATTACATCAAGTTGCGGGAAATTGTTGTAGAGGTTCCGAAATGAGGTAAGCAAATACTGCTCAATCTCTGTGGTGTCACCCGGAGTATAGAGTCGATTGAAACCTATGGAGTGGCTCAAAGCTAAGCTTGCTTGAAAGGGTTCGTCTAGAAAACTGTGAAGTTCAAGGTTAACGTTGTCGGTCAGGGCAGTGAGCTGCTTGTCACTGATATCTACTACCATCTCTTCGTAACTATTTTTTTGAACAGTGACGATCACGCCTATGGTGAAGATAAAAATCATCACAAACGGTAGTACTACGGCGGTTCTAAGAGTGATTTGAGTGGTCGCTGACATCCGTGTTCTTCTGCTGATACAGTACTCTGAATTTATTATTGTATTAAATGCGAGCGAGTGTATTGATTAAAAAGTAGGTGATTTATCCTTATTATTCAAGCTAATGAGTTTAGCTGTGTTGATTAAATCACCTCTATATCAATCAAGTTGTGACGTTTGTTCCAGTGTTAATAGAGTTCCTTGAGCTTACGTGTTAGTGTATTTCGTCCCCAACCTAATACTTTTGCTGCATCTTGCTTATGCCCGTTGGTATGCTCCAACGCCGCTTCCAAAAGTATACGTTCAAATTCAGGAAGTGCATAAGAAAGTAGCTCCGTATCGCCTTGTGATAGTGAACTTTTGGCCCATGTTGCGAGTTGTTGCTGCCAAGAGCCTGAAGAGGAAACATCGTTGTGTGTTTTTTCTTCAAGCAGCTCAGTGGGAAGATCGGCAGGTAAAACTTCAGTACCGCTCGCCATGACGGTTAGCCAGCGGCAGATGTTCTCGAGCTGACGTACGTTGCCTGGCCAATCTAAACGGTTGAGTGTTTCAACTGTGCTTGGATGAAGTGTTTTTACATCGACGCCAAGTTCTTCTGCGGCAAGAGCGAGGAAATGTAGCGTGAGCTTTTCAATATCTTGTTTGCGCTCTCTTAAGGCTGGGATCTGGATGCGAATAACATTGAGGCGGTGAAACAAATCTTCACGGAAATCCCCTTTATGCACCAGCTTTTCAAGGTTTTGGTGGGTTGCTGCGACAATTCTTACATCCACTTTAATTGGCGAGTGGCCGCCAACACGATAAAACTGACCATCCGCGAGAACACGCAGCAATCGCGTTTGAATATCGAGCGGCATGTCGCCAATCTCATCCAAGAACAGAGTACCGCCATTGGCTTGTTCAAAACGGCCTTGGCGAACGCTATTTGCGCCGGTAAATGCTCCTTTTTCATGACCAAACAACTCAGACTCGATTAAGTCTTTTGGTATCGCGGCCATATTCAAGGCGATAAAAGGCTTACTGGCTCTTGGGCTGTGGCGATGAAGGGCATGAGCGACCAGTTCTTTACCAGTACCTGATTCACCATTGATCAGCACAGAGATAGATGAACGCGACAAACGACCGATAGCGCGAAACACTTCTTGCATAGCGGGCGCTTCACCAATAATTTCTGGTGGTGTGTAGTTATCGTCAGCAAGGGAAGCCTGTTCTTGTTTTTGTTCTTGGCTATGGGTAATGGCGCGCTCAACTAAGGTCAGCGTTTCATCAACATCAAATGGTTTAGGTAAATACTCAAATGCCCCTTTCTGATAAGCATTTACAGCTGCATCGAGATCGGAGTGGGCAGTCATAATGATCACGGGTAATTCAGGCGAGCGTTCATGGACTTGCTTAAGGAGCTCAATGCCGTCAATACCAGGCATGCGTATATCGGAAACAAGCACATCAGGTGTTTCACGTTCAAGCGCCATCAGCACGCTCTCTGCATCAGCAAAGGTTTCACACTTGATATTGGCAGATGATAGGGTCTTCTCCATGACCCAGCGAATGGAGCTGTCGTCATCGACCACCCAAACATATCCTTTACTCATATTGTTTTCCTTACAGCAATGCCACTAATGTTGTTTAAATAGGTAAATAAATCGTAAATGTTGTTCTACCTGGCCAACTCTCAACATCAATTTTACCTTGATGTTGGTCGATCAGATTTTGTGCAATCGAAAGCCCAAGTCCTGTCCCCCCCTCACGGCCACTGACCATTGGGTAAAACAGCGTGTCTTGTAACTCGGCTGGAATACCCGGCCCATTGTCGATAATTTCGATCCGAGCGGCTAATTTGCATCTCTGGCCATGTATGTTGGCTTGATGCACCGTTCTGGTGCGAATGGTGATTTGGCTATTCGATTGGTTTTTTAGTATGTGTCCAGCATTGCTAACAATGTTAAGCAGTGCTTGTTCTATCTGATCCGCATCCATTAAGATTTCTGGCAAGCTCGGGTCATAGTCTCGTTCAATCGTGACACTTTGATTGACTTCAAGGTCGACAAGCTGGCGAACTTTTTCCAAAATCAGATGCAGATTCTCTGGTTGCTTCTTACCGGGTTTTTGCGGGCCCAACAACCTGTCGACTAACGCGCGAAGCCGGTCTGCTTGCTCAATAATGATCTGGGTATATTCCGCTAAGCTTGGGTCTGGCAAGGTTCGCTCAAGCAGTTGTGCCGCTCCTCTCAACCCTCCTAGAGGATTCTTAATTTCATGGGCTAATCCGCGCACCAGAAGCTTGGCCGCTTGTTGCTGCGCATGTTGATTGAGCTCTTGAGATAAACGACGCTGTTGGCCAATCTTTCTCATCTCGACAAGCAGCATTAACTCTTTTTTCCAAGAAATAGGGCTAACGGTAACTTCTAACATCAAAGGCTTACCATCGACCACAAAAGTCACGTCACTATCTGTGATGCTTTGACCGCTTTGCAAAGGCTGAGAGAGCAAGGCGAGATCCATCGAGGCGTGCTGAATTAAGTGGGAAAGAGGATGGTCAACGATTCGCTTAGCGCTCTGGGAAAAAAGCTGCTCTGCGGCTGGGTTGGCGTATTTGACCAACAGCGATTCGTTCATGATCAAAATCGCCGTGACTTGATGATTTAAAATAATGTCGTTGAGTTCGCTATCCACTGCTTTTGCCCCATCCTTGAACTTGAATTGTGCAATGCACCAATATGGTGCGTTAAGTAATTCAAGTATGGCGCATTGAATGTGAGAACTGAAGCGAAAATAGGTGAAAGTCCTAGGAATTAGGGATTGGTTTCACCGATTTGATGGTTGCTCGCAGTAAATGCACCGTAATAGGTTGAGACGATGCAATAAGCTTGCCGTCTCTAAATGCTTGAATGCTCAATGAGTGTTGACCTCGATCGAGGTTTTCTAACTGCCAATTGGGCTGAGTGTTAAGGTCGCCATAACTAACCCCGTTGACAAGAAGTTGTAGTTGCTCATTTCGGGCAAGATTACGGTTGAGCGTCGCTTTTATTTGCAGCGAGCCGTTATTGCTTCTTACCGCTGAGTCTGGCTCCGGCACGGTAATGTTTACTTCCAGTGGTATCGTTAGTGGGGGTGAGGAAGAGGGAACTTGCTGTTGCTCAATATTGTGCTGATCCAAGGTTTGGCCTTCTTCTTGTTGATCTGAAGGAGCAGTTATTGGTTCATGCTGAGGCAAGGTAATTGCACTGGCCGTGTTTTCGGGCTGTGAGTCACTGAAATGACGAGTACCATCATCATCAACCCAGGTATACACAGTTTGAGCTGCTGTTATAGCGCAGAAGAGTAGACTAGTTGTGAGAGCGAGTTGAAGTAGGCGCATAACCGTTCCTGATTTGATGTCACTGTCATGGTATCAGGCGCAATAAACGGCATAGAAACAAAAAGACTCACCTGCGAGGTGAGCCTTAGTTTTATGTAACTCGACGCGCTAGCGCGTACTAAAGTTGATTATACAGAGTAGTACAATTCGAACTCTAGTGGGTGAGTTGTCATGTTTACTTTCTCTACGTCTTGAGACTTAAGATCGATGTAAGAGTCGATGAAGTCGTCAGAGAATACGCCGCCAGCTGTTAGGAACTCACGGTCAGCGTCTAGACACTCTAGTGCTTCTTTTAGTGAGTAAGCAACAGTTGGGATTTCAGCTGCTTCTTCTGCTGGTAGGTCGTAAAGGTCTTTATCCATTGCTTCACCTGGGTGGATCTTGTTCTTGATACCGTCAAGACCAGCCATAAGCATTGCAGCGAAACATAGGTATGGGTTCGCAGATGGATCACCGAAGCGTAGCTCGATACGACGTGCTTTAGGGCTTGGTACCACAGGGATACGGATAGAAGCAGAACGGTTACGTGCTGAGTAAGCAAGCATAACTGGCGCTTCGAAGCCCGGTACAAGACGCTTGTACGAGTTAGTTGAAGCGTTAGCAAATGCGTTGATTGCTTTAGCGTGCTTGATAACACCACCGATGTAGTAAAGCGCCATTTCAGATAGGCCGCCGTACTTGTCACCAGCGAATAGGTTAACACCGTCTTTCGCTAGAGATTGGTGAACGTGCATACCAGAGCCGTTGTCACCAACAAGTGGTTTAGGCATGAATGTCGCTGTTTTACCAAATGCGTGAGCAACGTTGTGTACCACGTACTTGTAAACTTGGATTTCGTCCGCTTTCGCCGTTAGCGTGTTAAAGCGAGTTGCGATTTCGTTCTGACCCGCAGTTGCTACTTCGTGGTGGTGCGCTTCTACTACTTGGCCCATCTCTTCTAGGATTAGACACATTGCGCTACGGATGTCTTGAGAAGAATCCACTGGTGCTACTGGGAAGTAACCACCTTTCACGCCTGGACGGTGACCTTTGTTACCGCCTTCGATGTCTGAACCTGTGTTCCAAGCTGCTTCGATATCGTCAATCTTGAAGAAAGAACCAGACATGTCAGTTGCGAACTTAACGTCATCAAATAGGAAGAACTCTGGCTCTGGACCAACAAGTACTGTATCAGCGATACCAGTAGCGCGTAGGTAGTCTTCAGCGCGTTTTGCGATTGAGCGAGGGTCACGGTCGTAGCCTTGCATTGTTGCAGGCTCAAGGATGTCACAACGAACGTTTAGCGTTGCATCTTCAGTGAACGGGTCTAGTACAGCAGATGATGCGTCAGGCATCATTACCATGTCTGATTCGTTGATGCCTTTCCAGCCAGCAACTGATGAACCGTCAAACATTTTACCTTCTTCGAAGAAGTCTGCGTCAACTTGGTGAGCAGGGATAGATACGTGCTGCTCTTTACCTTTAGTGTCGGTAAAGCGTAGGTCAACAAACTTAACTTCGTTTTCTTGGATCAGAGATAGAACGTTTTCTACTGACATCTTGGATAACCTCCAGTGTTATTAAAGCGGTTTAGCTCGATTCGGTTTATGAAATCCAGCATTGATTAATTTCATTTCAATCGTATTAATCGATGCTATTTCTCTTAAAGCCAAAAGCGTGCCAAAAAAATTAATCCATTAATTTCAATAAATTAGCGATTTTGGTGTTAATTTGGTGCAGCTCTTTGCACCAAAATGATCTTTGTTTGCACTTAATTGGTGCGTTTGGTGTGTGTTGCACCAAGATAAGACAAAATCGACATTCATTCAGCCGAGTTTTCGACCGCATGTCAATGGGGATTTCCCTTTACTCGGAGTGAGCTTGCGTTTCATCAATAAAAAATTCGTCGAAATGGAGCGAATCAGATCACATATTTCTGGGTTTTTCGCTAGAATCTGGTACATTACGGTCGTTTTTTTAATCAAATAGGCAGTGCTCATTAAATGTTCAATTTAAGAGGGTTGCTTCTTTTATAAGTGAATCAAAATCCATGGCTACTCCACAGATTGATAATTTAAGAAATATCGCGATCATCGCGCACGTTGACCACGGTAAAACTACACTGGTTGATAAACTACTACAGCAATCAGGTACTTTAGAGTCTCGCGGTGAAGCTGAAGAGCGAGTCATGGACTCGAACGACATCGAGAAAGAGCGTGGTATTACCATTCTTGCTAAAAACACAGCAATTAACTGGAATGATTACCGCATCAACATCGTAGATACTCCGGGACACGCGGACTTCGGTGGTGAAGTAGAACGTATCATGTCGATGGTAGACTCAGTGCTACTTATCGTTGACGCAGTTGACGGCCCAATGCCGCAAACGCGTTTCGTAACGCAAAAAGCCTTTGCTCACGGCCTTAAGCCAATCGTTGTAATCAACAAGATTGACCGCCCAGGTGCGCGTCCTGATTGGGTTATGGATCAAGTATTCGACCTATTCGACAACCTAGGTGCAACTGACGAACAACTAGACTTTAAAGTGGTTTACGCTTCTGCACTAAACGGTTGGGCATCTCTAGAAGAAGGCGAAACTGGCGAAGACATGGAACCATTGTTCCAAACTATCGTTGAAGAAGTATCTGCACCACAAGTTGACCTAGAAGGTCCACTACAGATGCAGGTTTCTCAGCTAGATTACAGCTCTTACGTTGGTGTTATCGGTGTTGCTCGTGTAACTCGTGGTAGCGTTAAGCCAAACCAACAAGTGACAGTTATCGGTGCTGACGGTAAGACTCGCAACGGTAAAGTCGGTACGGTAATGGGTTACCTAGGTCTAGAGCGTCACGACGTAGATCAAGCGAACGCGGGTGACATCATCGCGATCACTGGTCTGGGTGAGCTGAAGATCTCTGACACTATCTGTGCACAGAACCAAGTTGAAGCGCTACCTGCGCTATCTGTTGATGAGCCAACAGTAACAATGACGTTCCAAGTGAACACTTCTCCGTTCGCGGGTAAAGAAGGTAAGTTCGTGACTTCACGTAACATCCTTGAGCGTCTAGAGAAGGAACTGGTACACAACGTTGCACTACGTGTAGAACAGACTGACGATCCAGACAAATTCCGCGTATCTGGTCGTGGTGAACTTCACCTATCTATCCTGATCGAAAACATGCGTCGTGAAGGTTTTGAGCTAGCAGTATCTCGTCCAGAAGTAATCATCAAAGAAGAAGATGGTCAGCTAATGGAACCGTTTGAGACGGTAACTATCGACGTGATGGAAGAGCACCAAGGTGGCATCATGGAGAACATCGGCCTACGTAAAGGTGAGCTGAAAGATATGTCTCCAGATGGCAAAGGCCGTGTACGTATGGACTTCGTAATGCCATCTCGTGGTCTGATTGGTTTCCAAACTGAGTTCATGACACTGACGTCTGGTTCTGGTCTTCTATACCATACGTTTGATCACTACGGCCCTCACAAAGGCGGTAACATTGGTCAACGTATCAACGGCGTACTGATCGCGAACGCGGCAGGTAAAGCACTAACTAACGCACTGTTTAACCTTCAAGAGCGTGGTCGCATGTTCATTGGTCACGGTGTTGAAGTATACGAAGGCATGGTTATCGGTATTCACAGCCGTGATAACGACCTAACGGTAAACGCGCTAAAAGGTAAGCAGCTAACCAACGTACGTGCATCTGGTACTGATGACGCACAGGTACTGACTCCGCCAATCATCATGACTCTAGAGCAAGCGCTAGAATTCATCGATGACGACGAGCTAGTAGAAGTTACGCCAGAAAGCATCCGTATCCGTAAGAAGTTCCTAACGGAAAGTGATCGTAAGCGTGAAGCACGTAACGCTAAGTAATATCACTTAGTTGTTATTCAAGCTTTAAAGCCCTGAGTTGATACCAACTTGGGGCTTTTGTTTTTTAGGGTGTGGAAATGAAACCTATCATAATTACTGGCGGCCCGGGTGCAGGTAAAACAACCTTGCTTGAGGCTTTAGATGAATATGGCTATGCCACATTTACTGAAGGATCTCGCGCGTTGATTGAGCAGCAGAGCCTGCTGCCAGATGGTATTTTGCCATGGACCGGCTTACCTAAATTCGCGCGTTTATGCTTAAGGTTTATGGGTAACCAAAAGCTCACTGCGCAGCAATCACAGGTGGCTTTTATGGATCGAGCCATTCCTGATATTGTTGGCTATCTTAAAGTGGGCGGCTGCGAGGTGGAGCAAGAGTTCCTAGACCAAAGTGCTGGATACCATAGTCAGGTGTTTGTGTGCCGACCTGAAGCCTCGATTTATGTTCAAGATGCGGTGCGCCCACATAGCTTTGAAGAAGCGCTTCAAATCCACCAAGTGCTTGTCGAAACCTATTCGGAGCTAGGTTATCAAGTGGTTGAGGTGCCATGGGGCACGCTGACTGAGAGGGTTGCTTTTGTTCGCCAAGTTTTAGGTTTAGATGCTGAACAAAACCAAACAGTCATCTTGTAAACACTAGATCACCGTTGGCTTCGCTGGTTATTTATAGCTGCTACTACATTGGTACATGTCATAGTTTGCACCAGACATACGGTCCCTATAATCCTTCGAAATGATTTCAGTGATACGATAGTGTGTCGCCCCTTTCATATAGGCTTGGTTGCGAATTGTTGGTGTGACATTATTTGCATGCAAGTCAGACACCGAGCCACTACCCAAAAACTCGCATGCATAGAGTTGCTCTGTGCGAGCGGTCATTGACCTTACGGAGTGAGCGCCATCAACCAGAGTTACTTTTGCCGTGCAGCCAGAGACGATGGTAATTAAAGAGATAAGAGTGAACTTTCTAAGCACTAGAATGAGTCCTCGCAGAAAATAGTAGTCATTGATTTGGCTGCATTCTTACCGTGTAGCAAGCAAAAGTGAAGTTAATTTTGCTTGTTAAGGGGCACTATTTTCTGGAGGAATATTAGGTGATTAAATGAGTCTAAAAGCTAATGGATTTATCTTACTTTTGACTTAGCTTTCGCAGAAACTTATCCGATTCTGCAATCGCAGCATTCATATCTTGTATTGCGTATTGGATATCTTGTTCCAAGCTTGCAAACTCACCCTGTAGAGAGCCAATCGCGCTCGCGTTAAGGTTGTGCTTTAGATAAAGAGTATTGTCGCGCAGTGTATTGAGTACTGGGGTCATTTTGTCTTCTGCGCGCTTCATCGCTGATAACATAGTATTGTATGAGCGCTGAGTCTCTTTAAGTTTTTGTTCACTCGAACGCTTAAGCTTGGAACTAGTGTATAGCTTTAGCTCTTCTTGCCATTCGGCAAATAGCGCATCAGACACATCTTCAATCGCGGCAATGCGGTCACTGACATCTTGCGCGGCTTTTTCACTGTCTTGGTACTTGTCGTTGATCTGGTTGTAGACGGTTTCTAGTTCTCCACCGTCGAAGTTGGTTAGTGCAGAAAGCGCTTCCAGTGCACTAGTAAATTCTTGCTGCGCGTCTTGTTGTGATTGTTTAGCGTCTTCAACACGATCCACCATGATGTCTCGTTTATGGTAGCCTACTTGTTCCATTGCAGAGTAATAGGCTGATTGACACCCTGTTAGGGTAAAAATCGACAATACAATAGCCAGTAAGTACGGCATGATGGTTTCCTTTCCTTTAGAATTAGATTGTTAGGATGACTGAGATAGTAGGGAGTTACAAGTTGAAAATCGAGCCAGTGATTAAGCAAACCGTATTATTTGCGCGCTATCTGCTGACTAGAATGGGTCACGATAGAGTCAATGTTAATGCTGGCTATCTGGCGTACATTACCCTGCTATCAATTGTGCCTATGCTCACAGTGTTGCTATCAGTATTATCCTCTTTTGCTATTTTTGAAAATGCTGGTACTGCACTGCAAGATTTTGTGATTACTCATTTTGTGCCTGCCGCAGGAGATGCGGTTAAGAATGCCTTGTTAGAGTTTGTCGCCAACACAGGAAAAATGAGTGCTGTCGGTGGTGCCTTCTTGTTTGTGGCGGCTTTGATGCTGATCTCGAATATTGATAAAAATCTCAATTACATTTGGCGCGTAACAGAAAAGCGCCGTGCTGTGTTTTCCTTTTCAATGTACTGGATGGTACTGACGCTTGGGCCAATACTTGTTGGCGCCAGTATTGCTGCGACTTCCTATGTCACTTCTCTGAAAATACTTGAGAGTGAGGCAATATCTGGTGTCTATAACCTGTTGTTACGTTGGCTACCCTTCTTACTGTCGTTCTTCGCTTTCGTCGGTTTATATCTATTAGTGCCAAACAAGAAAGTGCGATTCCCCCATGCGGTTATTGGCGCAATTGTCGCCGCACTGCTGTTTGAGGCGAGTAAGAAAGGATTTGCCGCTTATATTACCGAGTTCCCTTCTTATCAGTTGATTTACGGCGCTTTGGCTGCGATTCCTATCCTGTTTGTTTGGGTCTACTTATGTTGGCTCATTGTTCTAGTTGGTGCTGAGGTGACGGCGGCATTGGGTGAAAGAGAGCAGTGGAGTGAGCAACAAGAAATGGTAAACTCAACCCAATCTAATATTGAGCCAGACAAAGGAAAGCAGAGTGATAGCACTGATCCAGAGAGTAAGTGAGGCAGCCGTACGCGTAGATGGTGAAGTGGTAGGAGAGATCGACAAAGGTCTACTTGTGTTGTTAGGCGTAGAAAAAGACGATGATGAAGCGAAAGCAAAACGTTTGATGGAGCGCGTAACGACTTACCGTGTGTTTGGTGACGATGAGGACAAGATGAACCTCAACGTGAAACAAGTCGATGGTAAAGTGCTGGTGGTCTCTCAATTCACGTTACCCGCTGATACTAAGAAAGGCACTCGAGCCGGATTTTCTCGTGGCGCACACCCAGCGGACGCTGAGCGTTTGTATGAATACTTTGCGGATCGCTGCGCAGAAGTATTACCGACGGAGCGAGGACGCTTTGCGGCAGATATGAAAGTGTCGTTAGTTAATGACGGCCCCGTAACCTTCTGGTTGCAAGTATAATTATAAGGTTAGTAGAGAGGCGATCTCGTCTCTATAAAAAGGATTTTTATGTTTAAGCTGATCACGCCAAAAACAGATAACCAACTGAATAAGTATTATCACTTTCGTTGGCAAATGTTGCGCGAGCCATGGCGAATGCCGATTGGTTCTGAGCGCGATGAATACGATCCGATGAGCCATCACCGCATGATTGTTGATGGTCGCGGTAGACCAATGGCTATCGGACGCCTGTACATCACGCCAGACAGTGAAGGTCAAATCCGCTATATGGCGGTTAAAGGCTCGCGTCGTAGCAAAGGCATGGGTTCACTTGTCTTAGTGGCGCTGGAGTCTTTGGCGCGTCAGGAAGGAGCAAAGCGCTTGGTGTGTAATGCTCGTGAAGATGCGATCTCTTTTTATGAGAAGAATGGTTTTGAGCGACGCGGTGAACTGACCGACGAGCGTGGCCCGGTGAGACACCAGCAAATGGTCAAGCAGCTCGATCCGATGGCGAATGTACTGCGTAAACCAGAGTGGTGTACTGAGCTTCAAGAGCGATGGGAGCATCAAATCCCGATTAGTGACAAGATGGGCATTAAGATAAACCAATACACTGGCTATCAGTTTGAGTGTGGTGCGCAGCTTAACCCGAACCTCAACCCGCACAATACTATGTTTGCTGGCTCAGCGTTTACTTTGGCAACGCTGACTGGTTGGGGCATGACTTGGCTACTGATGAAAGAGCGTGGTTTAAGTGGCGATATTGTGTTGGCAGATAGCCAAATTCGTTACCGCCATCCAGTGACGCAAAACCCAGTCGCTTCAACTTCATTAGATGGTATTAGTGGTGATTTAGATCGTTTGGCGTCAGGACGTAAAGCGCGAATTGTCATTCATGTCACAATTCACAGTGGCGATCAGGCCGCGGTAGAATTCATCGGTACCTATATGCTCATCCCCGACTATAAGTCTGTGCTTGGTGATGACTCTTCAGCGTCGGTGTAAGCGTTCGCTTCTTGTTCGGCCGTTTCAGGTTTAGGCTTATCGGCCTGGCAAGTCTGCTTAATCACGTTGGCACCATTGAGGATATCTGACCAAAGTTCAGCGCACTCTTGCTGTGATTTAAACAGCAAGGTCGCAAACTGAGGTTTGGTCAAATCTATTTCACCAGCAACCTGTGAGTGGCTAGTTGGGCTACTGACAGAGATTCTTCCTCGATCTGCAATCATTTTTACAGCCCCTAAATCTAGTGGGTGCAAATACTCTTGTTCACCATCGACACTTTTCGCTGCTAGAGTGGCTTGGTGGAAATAGGTGGTTATCTTTCCTGACAAGCTATGTGACAGCATTGAATAGTCGCCAGATAGGCCTTCAAGTTCAACTTCTGCTTCTGCCAGTCCGGTGATAGAAAATGGCAGTGCTTGCTCTAGTAAATAATGTTCTAGGGGTAGACCATCGGCATGGAGTGTTAGCTGCCACGGTGCGCTTAATGTGCTTCTATCCCAAATACCATTAGCTTCTATGTAGCCCTGTTCTAGCGGAATAAAGGCGCGATCTAAGGTGAGTTTGTTATTGCTAGCATGTGCGGTCAGGTGGGCCTGTGTGGTGAGTAGCTTATCTATGCTGGCCGCATTGGCGCTTATCTCTAGTTTTCCTTCTAACAGACCGTATTGACCTTGCTCAATCAGCATCAGGTCAGAGCCTTCAATATTCAAACCTGAAACT
The DNA here is from genome assembly GCF_059295395.1 of Vibrio sp. SCP2. NCBI lineage: Bacteria > Pseudomonadati > Pseudomonadota > Gammaproteobacteria > Vibrionales > Vibrionaceae > Vibrio > Vibrio sp. SCP2. The sequence goes on from NZ_JCAFVV010000006.1 coordinate 15,773, forward strand.
TGCCAGTATGGCTGCTTTTCAACTTGGATAAACTGAGTGTTTTCAACCTCTAGTTGGCCAATGGCTAGATGCTGTACGGAAGCGGTGGCGTTTTTTAAACTGGGTATTAGCTGCTCGGTTTGTTCTAGCCATTTTATGCCGTCAAGTTTGAGCTGTGAGAGCGTGATGCTTTGTGGTGAAACTGCGCCTTGGAGTTGCACGCGTCCTTGTTTGAAGTCGGCGTCGAACTCTTCAATATTGATTCGATTGGAACTGAAAGCAAGCTTTGCTCTTGGAGAGAAGAGCTGCAACTCTCCGTTGCCAATGCTTTCGGCGTTAAATGAGGCATAGCCAGTCTGTTGTTGCCACATAGTCTGAGTAAGGTCGAGATCCTCTAGTGAGGCATCAAGGTGTTCAAAGCGCCAATGGCGATAGTTAAACGAGCTATTAAGAATATCTAAGCTGTTGATATGGTAGATCGGCAGATTAAGGTTACCCAGTGTGGTTGAAAGCGTTTCTATCTGGCTCGAAAGTGGCAGCTTTAGTTGGTCGATGGTGACGTTAATTAATGACCAACCTTGCGGATACTGCTCTGCTTGTCCGGAAATATTCGCTCCGCGCCAATTAAAAGAACTGCCAAAGATTGTGCTGTTGGCGGCTTGGTAACGCATATCGATGAGCAAGTTATCAAGAGCTTCTCCTTGCATGTAAAGTTGCTCAACAGATAGCTGGATATCGCCATAAGGTAGCCCGTGTTGATAGCTGTGCCACACTGGGTTTTCTATCTGCATATTCACACCACGAGCCGACCATTTGTTAGCACTGATATCGACATGTTTAAAAGCTAGCTGGTGGAGCTTAACTTGTTCGAAAAGGGGAGATTCAAGTTCATTCAGGTCTAAACTTGCGCCTTCGACTAAAATAGAGTCGAAGCTTAATTTGCCTTGCTGCCAAGGGAATTGGCTCAGCCATAAAGTGAGTTTAGGGAGCTGGATCGCCTTGTCGTCATGTTGCAGTTCAACGTCGTTTAACGTCAGTTGGAATGGAGGAGAATATTCAGCGTGGGTGGTTTCGAGTTGATAAGGCGTCAGGGTATTAATAAAAGTGGTGACGAGTTTTGCGGCATAGCTGGTTTGCATGACCGTATACAAGGCAAGTAAGGATAGAGTGATGGTACTGACTACTAGAATAGTAAGCAGCAAGAGTGCTTTTTTCACGTTGAATCACTTTCCCTCGTCTATAGATGCTACTAGCTTGGAACACTTTTTCTTTTCAGGCAACAAAAAGCCCCTCAATAGAGGGGCTTAGCTAAACAATTTCCAAGCAGGTCACTAATCTAGCTGAGGTCCAGCAGCAACCAGCGATTTACCTTCGTCATTGTCAGTGTACTTATCAAAGTTGTTGATGAAGCGCTCAGCTAGATCTTTCGCTTTGCTTTCCCATTGTAGTGGGTCAGTGTAAGTATCACGAGGATCTAAGATTGCAGGGTCAACGTCATGCAATGCAGTTGGTACTTCCAAGTTGAAGATTGGAATATGCTTGGTTTCCGCATTCTCAATTGAGCCATCTAGAATTGCATCAATGATGCCGCGAGTATCTTGAATTGAGATACGTTTACCGCTGCCATTCCAGCCTGTATTGACTAGGTAAGCTTCAGCACCCGCTGCTTCCATACGCTTAACCAGTACTTCCGCATATTTTGTTGGGTGTAGCGTTAGGAACGCAGCACCAAAACAGGCTGAGAAAGTTGGCGTCGGTTCAGTAATACCGCGCTCTGTACCCGCTAGTTTGGCGGTAAAGCCAGATAGGAAGTGGTACTTAGTTTGCTCTGGAGTCAGCTTAGACACTGGTGGTAGTACGCCAAACGCATCAGCAGATAGGAAGATAACCTTGTTTGCATGGCCTGCTTTCGATACTGGCTTAACGATGTTCTCAATGTGTTCGATTGGGTAAGAAACACGGGTGTTCTCGGTTTTAGAACCGTCATCGAAGTCGATTGAACCGTCGCTACGTACTGTGACGTTCTCTAGTAGAGCATCGCGACGAATCGCATTGTAGATGTCCGGCTCAGCTTCTTTCGATAACTTGATCGTCTTAGCGTAACAACCGCCTTCGAAGTTGAAGATACCGTCATCATCCCAGCCGTGCTCATCATCGCCGATTAACTCACGTTTAGGATCAGTAGATAGTGTGGTTTTACCTGTACCAGATAGGCCGAAGAACACAGCAACATCGCCGTTTTCTTTACACTTGTTGGCGCTACAGTGCATAGAAGCAATATCTTTAAGAGGAAGGAAGTAGTTCATCATGGCGAACATGCCTTTCTTCATCTCACCACCGTACCAAGTACCGCCAATCAACTGCATGCGTTCAGTCAGGTTAAATACCGTGAAGTTTTCAGAGTTGAGGCCGTGCTCTTCCCATTTCTGGTTAGTACACTTAGCACCGTTCATTACCACGAAATCAGGTTCGAAGGTGGCTAGCTCTTTTTCAGATGGGCGGATGAACATGTTTTTCACGAAGTGCGCTTGCCACGCGACTTCAGTGATGACACGAATGCTTAAACGAGTGTCTGGGTTGGCACCACAGTAACCGTCAATGACGAAAACGCGTTTGCCTGACAGCTGATTAGTGACGAGCTGTTTAAGATCATTCCATACCGCTTGATCAATAGGTTTGTTGTCGTTTTTCACCGCATCGGATGTCCACCACATATGTTCTTCTGTAGTTGCGTCTTTTACGATGTACTTATCTTTTGGTGAGCGTCCAGTAAAAATACCGGTATCAACAGCGACTGCGCCTAGCTCGGTGACCACGCCTTTTTCATAGCCTTCCAGATCCGCGCGAGTTTCTTCTTCGAACAACATCTCGTAGCTTGGGTTACGAATAACCTCTTTAACGTTTTGAAGCCCGTGTTTGGTAAGATCGATTGTTGCAGCCTTTGTATGTTCCATAACGGTCATAGGTGCTCCTTATAGGAATATTTTGTAGGGATTTTGTAATGATTTTTTAATTTTTATCTGCTCACCATGCTAGCAATGGGCCTCGTAGAAAACAGGGATATAGCTCAAAAAATATCCGCATTTTTAATGGGGTTTTAAGCGACACATCACATATTGGTGGAGTTAGTTTATCGTGTGCGCAAAGCTTTGCGCTAGAGCAAAATAATTATTAATTGATAAAAATTAACAGGTTAATTTATTACGGCTAAGGCTAGGTATTGCGGGGGATTGATCACAAAAAGGCCAGCGTGTGCTGGCCTTTTGAAGGGTAAATTACAGTCTTGCTATGCTGTAAAAATTAATGCAGTGTTTTGTTGCCTGAATCTGTTTGATTGAACAGCTCAGACACCTGTGCTTCGTCAAACGAATAATTCGTGCCGCAGTAATCACAATGTAAAGAAATTGAACCAACCTCGGCCAAAATGTCGTTCACTTCTGCTCGATCGATGGTCACGATAGCTGCACCGCTACGTTCACGAGAACAGCCACAGAAAAACTCGACGGCTTGCGGATCAAACAGACGAACTTTTTCTTGGTTGTAGAGGCGGTAGAGCAATTCATTCGCCTCTAGGCTAAATAGCTCTTCATCTTTTACAGTATCTGTTAGTTGCTCAAGGTGTTCGAAATCTTCAGGTGTGCCAGTACCATCAGGCATAACCTGAATTAGCATACCAGCCGCACGTTGTTGGCCTTCGTGCTCACCAGTGCGTAACCAGATGCGAGTTTTAAGCTGTTCTGAGTTGGCAAAGTAGCTTTCTAAGATTTCAGATAAGTTGTCGCCGTCTAGACCAACGATACCTTGGTAACGTTCACCTTTCTTAGGGTCGATGGTAATCACCAGATGACCTTTACCCATCATGTCATGAATAGTCGCGTTATCTGCGATATCACCTTCCCAGCGAGCAACACCACGGATTTTCTGATCGTGATCGCCATTGATGACAGCCAGTGATACAGGGCCATCACCTTGCAATTGCATCGTGATAGAACCTTCAAACTTCAACGTTGCTGTTAATAGGGTGGTTGAAACCAATAGCTCACCAAGCAGCTTTTGTAGTGGTGCTGGGTATTCCTTGCTAGAAATAATACGTTGGTAAGCGTCATCCAATTGTACCAACTCACCACGAACTGAAAGATCTTCAAATAAGTAGCGGTTCAAAACATTGCTTGCCATGTGGCGATTCCTCGTAAATCTGCTAGAGCTTATTGGTGTTTAAATTTAATAATATCGCGGCGCTGCTTTTTATCAGGACGGCGATCTGGGCTAGGGTTATGGGCGTGAAGTTTGCGACGTGCTGCATTCTCTTCACGTTTACTTAGACTCTCTGCTGTTTCAGAGTAGAGCGTTTGCGCTTCTGGGGCTCCGCGACGTTGGTCAGAAATTTTCTCTATGACCACCGTCTTTTCTTCGTGCCCTTGTCTCAATGTAATCACCGCACCGAGTTCGACAGCCTTACTTGGCTTGCTGCGTTGGCCATTATAATGGACTTTGCCGCCATCGACCATGTTGCGCGCGATGGAGCGAGTTTTATAAAATCGTGCAGCCCATAGCCATTTATCGAGTCTTACTGCTTCGGTTTGGGAACCCATCGTGTCTCTTGCCCTCTAAGGTGATGAATGTTTGTTCCATTCAGATGCAGTAACAATGGTGACGAATGTGGCATTTTTCAAGCGAGATCATAAAAATTAAGCTCTAAGAAAGTGACGTTCGATGGTTTTATGTTTAGCTTGTTTCATATTTTGATACAATGAACGGCTACATCTTTGATAACTAATATTAACTTCCGTTATACAGGGCTTAGTACCATATTCTTAACGGGTGTAACAAAGCTCCAAGCTAGCGAGATAGGGACAGCGAGTGAAGCAAAACAGTGTAATGGCACTACTTAAATTCGGTGAGGCGCTCAAAGACGTGACTATGCAGCAGCGTATCAGCTACATAGTGATGATGCTTCTACTCACAATCAGTGCTTGGATTGGTGGGCAGATGCTTTGGCAACCGTGGAGTACATCGTCAGTGTCGCAATGGCAGCCGAGTGGCGTGGTTAGTGCAGGCTCGTCTAGCTCATCGCAACTCGATATTTCAGAGCTGCAGAACAGCAATCTTTTTGGCAAGTATCAAGAAAGTGCGCCAGTGGTCGAACAACCAAAAGTACAAGATGCGCCGAAAAGTCGCTTGAACGTGGTTTTGGTTGGCGTGGTGACTAGCTCGAACCCAGAAAAAAGTTTAGCAGTGATTGCCAATCGCGGTCAGCAGGCAACGTATGGCATAAATGAAGTGATTGAAGGTACTCGCGCCAAACTTGTCCAAGTTCAGTCTGATCGAGTCATCATCGATAATTCAGGCCGCAATGAGACCGTTATGTTAGAAGGTCTGAAATATACCAAACCATCAGTAACGGCAGTTAAAGCGCCAGAAAGTGTGACACGCAGTCAGGTTTCACCAGACTCATTAAATAAAATTCGCGAAGAAATCCGCCAAGATGCTAAACAGATCTTCCAATATGTGCGGATGTCGCAAGTAAAACAAGATGGAGAGGTGGTTGGCTACCGCCTTTCTCCGGGTAAAGATAGAGCGTTGTTTGACGCTGTTGGTCTTAAACCGGGTGATATCGCAATTTCAATAAATGGACTGGATCTCAAAGATTCTGCGGCAATGGGAGAAGTGTTTAGAAGCTTGTCCCAGTTGACTGAACTCAACTTAACAGTAGAACGAAACGGTCAACCACACGAAATATACATTGAATTATAAGGTTGTCGCAGCAGCGTCAGCGATCCGAGGAGTACAGAGTGAACCATTGGCTTAAAAAAAGCGCATGGCTTTTAGCAGGAAGCTTATTAACGTCACCTGCAGTGGTGGTAGCAAATGATTTTAGTGCCAGCTTTAAAGGCACAGATATTCAAGAATTTATCAATATTGTTGGCCGTAACTTAGAAAAAACCATCATTGTTGACCCTTCGGTGAGAGGTAAAGTCGACGTGCGTAGCTACGACATGTTGACTGAAGAGCAGTATTACAGCTTTTTCCTCAATGTACTCGAAGTGTACGGCTTTGCTGTGGTGGAAATGGACAATGGCATCTTAAAAGTCATCAAAGACAAAGATGCGAAAACGTCGGCAGTGCCTGTTGTCGGTGATGGCAGTATCAATGGTGATGAAGTCGTCACTCGAGTCGTAGCGGTGCGGAATGTCTCAGTGCGTGAATTATCGCCTCTATTACGTCAGCTTAATGACAATGCGGGTGCGGGTAACGTGGTCCACTATGACCCAGCAAACATTATCCTAATTACGGGTCGTGCGGCGGTGGTGAATCGTCTGGCAGATATTATCAAGCGTGTTGACCAAGCGGGTGACAAAGAAATTGAAGTGGTTGAACTAGATAATGCTTCAGCTGCAGAAATGGTGCGTATTGTCGAAGCTCTCAACAAAACCACCGATGCCAAAAACACTCCTGCCTTTCTTCAGCCTAAATTGGTCGCTGATGATCGAACCAACTCGATTCTGATCTCTGGTGATCCGCAAGTGCGTGAGCGCCTACGTAAGTTGATCAAACAGCTCGATATTGAGATGGCGTCAAAAGGTAATAACCGCGTGGTTTACCTTAAATATGCCAAAGCAGAAGATTTAGTTGATGTGCTAAAAGGTGTGTCTGATAACCTGCAAGCAGAGAAATCATCCGGTTCGAAACAGGCGAGTAGCGCTAAACGTGGTGAAGTGATGATTGCCGCTCACCCAGATACCAACGCATTAGTGGTAACCGCACCGCCAGATATCATGAACGCGCTGCAGGATGTGATTGCTCAGCTTGATATTCGCCGTGCCCAAGTCCTAATTGAAGCGCTGATTGTTGAAATGTCTGAAGGTGATGGCCTTAATTTTGGTATTCAGTGGGGCTCGTTAGATACCGGTGCCGTGATTCAGCACTCTAATGCTGGCGCCCCAATTGGCAGTGTGATGGTTGGCTTAGAAGAAGCCAAAGATACCACCACAACCAAAGCGGTTTATGACAGTGATGGTAACTTCCTACGTAATGAAACAACGACAGAGAAAGGCGATTACACCAAGCTCGCTTCAGCACTTTCTGGTGTTAATGGTGCTGCTTTAAGTGTAGTCATGGGCGACTGGACAGCATTGATTAGTGCGGTATCGACCGACTCCAACTCAAACATTCTGTCTTCGCCTAGCATTACCGTAATGGATAATGGTGAAGCGTCATTTATTGTTGGTGAAGAAGTGCCTGTCATTACTGGTTCTCAGACTGGCTCAAATAATGATAACCCATTCCAGACCGTTGAGCGTAAAGAGGTCGGTATCAAGCTTAAAGTGGTACCGCAAATCAACGAAGGTAACTCGGTACAGTTAAAGATTGAGCAAGAAGTCTCTAACGTACTGGGCGCTAACGGTGCGGTCGATGTGCGATTTGCCAAGCGTCAACTGAATACCTCTGTAATGGTAGAAGACGGTCAGATGATAGTCCTTGGTGGTCTTATTGATGAGCGTGCACTCGAAAGTGAATCTAAAGTGCCACTACTGGGTGATATTCCTTACCTAGGCCATCTATTTAAATCAACCAGCACTCAGGTTGAAAAGAAAAACCTTATGGTGTTTATCAAGCCAACCATCATTCGTGATGGCATGACGGCAGACGGTATTACTCAACGTAAATACAACTTTATTCGTGCAGAGCAGCTCTACAGGGCAGATCAGGGCTTGAAGCTAATGGACGACGGTCATATTCCGGTATTGCCAGAATATGGTGAAGAGATTGGTCACCCTGTCGAGATTCAAGCATTTATTGATCAGATGAGCGCTAAGTAATGGACGTCGAGTTAAATCTAAGCTTTAAACGCTTGCCGTTTAGTTTTGCCAATCGCTTTAAGCTTGTTTTAGAGCCTGCGGACAGTGGTTTAGTGCTTTACTATATCGCGCCGATTTCAGTGCAGGCTTTGATTGAAGTGAAGCGTGTTTGTGGTCAGTCTTTTACTTTGCAAGCTCTAAGCAAAGAAGCATTTGATGGCAAGCTAACCGAAGCTTATCAGCGTGACTCTTCGGAAGCGCGCCAACTGATGGAAGACATCGGTGCCGACAATGATGATTTCTTCTCTTTGGCGGAAGACTTACCGCAAGATGAAGATTTGCTTGAGTCAGAAGATGACGCACCGATCATCAAGCTTATCAACGCGATGTTGGGCGAGGCGATTAAAGAAGGGGCGTCGGATATCCATATCGAGACGTTTGAGAAAAGCCTCTCTATTCGTTTCCGTATTGATGGTGTACTTCGTGATGTTCTCTCACCGAGCCGCAAGTTAGCGCCATTGCTAGTATCGCGTGTTAAGGTCATGGCCAAGCTTGATATCGCTGAAAAGCGTGTCCCACAAGATGGTCGTATCTCGTTGCGTATTGGTGGTCGCGCTGTTGATGTTCGTGTTTCAACGATGCCGTCTTCACACGGTGAACGTGTGGTAATGCGTCTGTTAGATAAAAATGCGACGCGTTTGGACTTACATAGTCTTGGCATGACAGAAACCAACCACAACGCGTTCCGTCAGATGATCGCTCGTCCGCACGGCATCATTTTGGTCACGGGCCCTACAGGTTCTGGTAAGTCAACCACCCTGTATGCTGGCCTGACAGAGATTAACAGCAATGAACGCAATATTCTGACGGTCGAAGATCCGATTGAATTTGATATCGATGGTATCGGCCAAACTCAGGTTAATCCCAAAGTGGATATGACTTTTGCTCGTGGCTTACGTGCAATTTTGCGCCAAGACCCGGATGTGGTCATGGTGGGTGAGATTCGTGACCTAGAAACGGCGCAAATCGCGGTTCAGGCTTCTTTGACTGGTCACTTAGTGATGTCGACGTTGCACACCAATACAGCTGTCGGTGCGATTACACGTCTACGTGATATGGGCATTGAGCCTTTCCTAATTTCCTCTTCCTTACTCGGTGTTTTGGCACAGCGATTAGTGCGCACGCTATGTTCTGACTGTAAAGAGCCGTATGAAGCGGATAAAGAAACCAAAAAACTGTTTGGTTTGAAGAAGAAAGAGGACTTAACTCTCTATCGCGCATGTGGCTGTGAAGCATGTAATTATAAAGGTTACCGTGGACGTACAGGCATTCATGAATTGCTTGTGATTGATGAAGATGTTCAGACCTTGATTCACAGCGAGTCAGGAGAGCAGGCGATTGAAAAGCAGATTCGCGAGCATACTCCGAGCATTCGCGATGATGGTCTAAGTAAAGTGCGTGCAGGTATCACCTCGCTTGAAGAAGTGATGCGGGTGACCAAGGAAGGCTAATGGCGGCATTTGAATATAAAGCGCTCGATGCGAAAGGTAAGACCAAAAAAGGCGTTATCGAAGGCGATAATGCTCGTCAGGTGCGTGCAAGGCTTAAAGAACAAGGCCTAATACCGGTTGAAGTGAGTGAAACAAGGCAGAAAGCGAAAAAGCAGACTAGCCAAGCGACATTTCAGTTTAAACGTGGTTTAAGCACACCTGATTTAGCTTTAATCACTCGTCAATTGGCGACTTTGGTTCAGTCCGGTATGCCGCTCGAAGAGTGTTTAAAAGCCGTTTCTGAACAGTCAGAAAAACCGCGCATCCGTACTATGTTGCTTGCTGTCCGCTCCAAGGTGACGGAAGGCTATACCTTAGCCGACAGCTTGGCCGATTTTCCCCATGTCTTCGACGAGCTGTTTCGTTCGATGGTTTCAGCGGGCGAAAAGTCAGGGCATTTGGACTCAGTGCTAGAACGTCTCGCGGATTATGCTGAAAACCGTCAAAAGTTACGTTCTAAATTGCAGCAAGCGATGATTTACCCTGTCGTGCTGGTGGTCTTTGCGGTCGGTATCGTGGCGTTCTTGCTTGCCGCTGTCGTACCAAAAATCGTGGGTCAGTTTGTCCAAATGGGCCAAGAGCTGCCTCAATCCACTCAGTTTTTGCTCGCAGCCAGTGACTTTATCCAGCATTGGGGGCTCACCCTGCTTGTTGCTTTGATTGTGGTTATCTACCTAGTTAAGTTTGCGTTCAGTAAGCCTAAGTTACGTTTAAGTTGGGATCGCAAAGTTATCTCTATGCCATTGGTTGGCAAAATTGCTCGTGGCCTAAACACTTCGCGTTTTGCACGCACATTATCTATCTGTACTTCGAGCGCGATTCCAATTTTGGAAGGAATGCGCGTTGCAGTGGACGTTATGTCGAACCATTACGTTAAACAGCAGGTCTTAATCGCGACAGATAATGTTCGTGAAGGTGCCAGCTTACGCCGCGCTCTTGAGCAAACCAAATTGTTCCCTCCTATGATGCTGCACATGATAGCCAGTGGTGAACAGAGTGGTGAGCTCGAAGGCATGCTCACTCGTGCCGCGGACAACCAAGACTCAAACTTTGAATCGACAGTTAATATCGCCCTGGGCATCTTTACTCCGGCTTTAATCGCTTTAATGGCAGGGTTGGTGCTGTTTATTGTCATGGCGACACTAATGCCAATTTTAGAAATGAATAACTTAATGAGTTCATAACAGCTTTTAGCAAATCTAAGCTGCTTTTTGTGGAGAATAAAATGAACAAAAAAATGAAAAAACAGTCTGGCTTTACCTTGTTAGAAGTTATGGTTGTTGTGGTGATCTTAGGTATTTTGGCAAGCTTTGTCGTACCTAACCTACTTGGCAACAAAGAAAAAGCGGATCAGCAGAAAGCGATTACCGATATCGTTGCGCTAGAGAATGCGCTTGATATGTACAAGCTTGATAACAGCGTTTACCCGTCAACAGACCAAGGTTTAGAAGCGTTAGTGACGAAGCCTTCTAGTCCGGAGCCGCGCAACTACCGTGACGGTGGCTACATTAAGCGTCTACCTTCAGACCCATGGGGCAATGATTACCAATACCTAAGCCCAGGTGACCATGGCAATGTCGATATCTTTACGCTAGGTGCAGATGGTCAGGAAGGTGGCGAAGGTGCCAACGCTGATATCGGCAACTGGAATATTCAAGATTTTCAGTAATTAGCAGCTAACGCTTAGCCTTTATGCGTCGTCATTCTGGATTTACTCTGCTTGAGATTTTGCTGGTATTGGTGCTGATTTCACTCGCATCCGTAGCGGTGATTTCTACCTTGCCAGTCAGTGCAGAAGACGGCGCGAAAAAGCACGCTCAATCTTTGTATCATCGTGTTCAGCTTCTTAATGAAGAGGCGATGTTGAGTGGTAATGACTTTGGTCTACGCGTTGATGAGAAGAAACCACGCTACCACTTTATGCGACTAAAATCGCAGGGATGGCAAAAGCTTGAACAGCACCATATACCGCCCGAGACTGAGCTCGCGGATAACCTTGCCATCATGCTAACGCTAGGAGGCAACGTCTGGAACGACCAAGAGCGTTTGTTTAAACCCGGTTCGCTCTTTGACGAAGATATGTTCGCTGAGTTTGACCAAGAGAAGAAAAAGCTGCCACCACCGCAAGTTTTCATTATGTCGAGCGGCGAAGTGACACCATTTTCTATTGCTATTTACCCGCAGGATCGCAGTGCTGAAAACGATGCATGGCGAATAGTGGCAAAAGAAAATGGTCAGATCATATTGCTAGCACCTGGAGAAAGTGATGAAGAAAGCTAAGCAAGGCTTTACGCTTCTTGAGGTGTTGGTCGCGTTAGCGATCTTTGCTACTGCGGCTATAGCAACCATACGCTCGGTCAGCCAACACATTAATACGCTTAACTTTCTCGAAGAGAAAACTTTTGCCGCTATGGTGGCAGACAATCAAATGGCGAAGGTGATTTTATCTGGTAGTAAGCCAAGTAAGAAAAAAGGCAAAGAAACACTTGCACAGCGAGATTGGTTCTGGACAGTGGAACCCGTTTCCACCGCTGGGGATATGCTACAAGCCTTTGATGTTAAAGTCGCGACCAGTGAAAAAGGATCGCCAGTGGTCACGGTGAGAAGTTATGTCCCGAAATAGTCTTAATCGGTCACAGGGCTTTACCCTGATTGAGGTGCTGGTGGCGATTGCGATTTTTGCTAGCTTAAGTGTGGGGGCTTATCAGGTTCTCAATCAGGTTCAGCGCAGCAATGAAATTTCGATGGAGCGTAGTGAGCGTTTAAAAACGCTACAACGAGCCTTAGTGTTTATGGACAATGACTTTCGCCAAATGGCGCTGCGTCAAGCTCGTACCAATGGCGAAGAGCCTTCTCCTATGTTGCTGCAATGGAAAGACTATTTGCTCGACTCTGATGCAAAAGGGGTGATGTTCGTTCGCGCTGGTTGGCACAATCCGCAGCAGCAGTTTCCGCGTGGTGAAATAAGTAAAGTCGGTTATCGGATTAAAGATAAGCAGCTGCAACGAGTATGGTGGCGTTATGCGGACACACCCGCTGGGCAAGAAGGCATTGTGATGCCATTGCTCGATGGTGTGGAAGATTTTGAGATGCGTTTTTTCGATGGCAAGCAGTGGCAGAAAGAATGGCAAACTAAGTTTGCTCTACCACAAGCGATAGCGTTGAATTTAGAGCTAGAGGATTATGGCAAGATTGAGCGCATCTATCTGACATCAGGGGGCACTTTGGAGCTGTCTGAGGAGCAGAAGCAAGATGGTTAGAAAGCAGCGCGGCGTCGCACTTATTATCGTGCTGCTGTTGCTGGCGGTTATGGTCAGTATTGCTGCAAGTATGGCAGATCGTCTATTTAGTCAGTTTAAACGAGCGACTAACCAGATCAATTATCAGCAAGCTTACTGGTATAGCGTTGGGGCTGAAGCATTGGCGAAGGCAGGCCTTGAGCAAAGCTTTAAAGACTCAGATACGATTAATCTTTCGCAGCCATGGGCTTTAGAAGAGCAAACTTACCCGTTGGACTACGGGACGTTAAAAGGCCGTTTAGTTGATCAGCAGGCCTGCTTTAATCTCAATGCTCTGTCGAGCTTAGCCTCGACAGCTGGCTCTGATAAGTCCCCATACTTGGTCGATGTTTTTCAAAACTTACTCGAAGAGTTGGAAATTGAAAATTACCAAGCAGAAACAGTTGCACAATCTACTTGGGAGTACGTCGACAGTAATAACTCGGTTAACTCGACGGTTGGGGTTGAAGACAGCTTCTATGAGTCGATGTCTCCCGCCTATATGGCGGCAAATAGCCTGATGGCGGATAGCTCAGAGTTACGCGCGGTCAATCAGGTTTCGGGTGAAGTGATGGAAAAAGTATTGCCTTACGTGTGTGCTATTCCAACCACCGATTTGAGATTAAATGTAAACACGATCAAGCCAGAGCATGCTGCATTGTTGGCAGCTTTGTTTCAACCTGCTCTTAGTGTCACTCAAGCTAAGCAGGTGTTGGAAAATCGCCCTTTTGATGGCTGGGCGAGTGTTGACGACTTTTTAAATGAGAAAGAGTTTGCCAACGTAACGGCTGATGCACGTAAAGAGGGCAAAGGCTATTTGGCTGTGACCAGTGCCTATTTTGAGTTGGATGTTGAATTATTAGTTGGGGATTCTCGCGTGAGAGTGCGCAGCTTGCTATTTAGTCGTGATAAACAAACTGCGACGGTCATTAGCCGTCGCTTCGGAGGTATCGGTGAACGAGTTTCTGATCGTTCGACTGACAAATAATACTGCTCAGGCTATCCAGTGGTTAGTCTGGTCGGAGTCGCAAAAGGAAGTGATTGCGAGCGGAGAGCTAGACAGTTATCAGGCACTGCCAGAGATCGCGACATACGCGGAAGGGCGTCGCACGATTGTTTTGTTGTCAGCAGAAAGCTTGGTTCTAACCGATGTAGAAATTCCCGCGGGTGCCAGTCGTCAGCTTGAATCTATGTTGCCCTATGTGCTTGAAGATGATTTAGCGCAGGATGTCGATCAACTGCATTTTACCATTCTAAACAAATCGCAAGGTCAAGCGCAGGTGTGCGCGGTGGATTCACAGTGGCTAGAAAAAGTCCTCATGGAGCTTGGCGATATTGGTTGTCAGATCCAAAAGGTCATGCCCGACGTATTGGCGCTTCCAGATAGTGAAGGATTGTCTGCGGTTGAGATTGGTCAGCAATGGCTATTGAAGAAGTCTAGCTACCAAGGTATGTCGGTTGAGAGTGATTGGCTATCGCTGGTGGCTCAGTCTGAATGGGTACAGCAAGACGAAGAATTCCTACCGCTAACTTCATATTCGGCTTTGCCTGCTTCTCTTGAGCTTGCTGAACAGCAGCAGTGGCTGAACGGCGAGCCTAAGTTAGTGATGCAGTTACTCGCTGAACAAGCGATCATAAGCAAAATTAATCTTCTGACTGGGCAATTTAAGCCTAAATCGTCTTTCAGTCGCTATTGGAAAATATGGCAGAAAGTCGCTGTTGCGACGGTGCTGCTATTGGCGGTGGTGGTTGTCGATAATGTGCTTAAAATTCAAAAGTATGAAGCGCAGGCGAGTGCTTATCGTACGGAAAGTGAGCGTATTTTCCGCCAGTCCTTACCGGGTAAAACCAAGATACCGACCGTGAGCTATTTAAAGCGTGAAATGGAGCGTGAAGCGAGTCGTTTGTCTGGTGGCTCTGATGGCAATGAACTCATTAGTTTGATGGTGAAGCTGCCTCCTTTACTCAATCAAGTGCCTGGTTTAGATCTCACCAGTTTTAAGTATGACAGTGGACGTAATGAAGTTCGCTTACAAGCGCAAAGCAAAGATTTCCAAACCTTTGAAAAGGCTGCAGAGCTGTTGGGCTCTAATTTTGCGGTCGAGCAGGGGCAACTTAACCGCTCAGGGAGCCTAGTCAATGGCTCTTTTGTTCTAAAGCCGTTGTGAGGGATTAAGCATGAATAAATTGGTCAATACCTTACAAACTTGGTGGTTGAGTATTTCACAACGTGAGCAGCGCTTAGTGGTTGCTTGCTCTCTATTGGTGGTCATTGGCGGCCTGTATTGGGGCGTCGTTCAACCTGTCGCCGAGCGAGCAAATAACGCTCAAATGCGCATTCAAAGCGAGAAGCAACTGCTTTCTTGGGTGAAAGACAAAGCGGATCAGATCAGTCAGTCTCAAGGGCAGGGTGGCAGAGCGGTTTCTAGCATGCCTATCAACCAAGCGGTTTCTTCAAGTGTTGGACGCTTTAAAGTTGAGTTGATTCGTGTCCAACCGCGTGGCGAGCAGTTTCAGGTGTGGGTTGCGCCTATGCCTTTTAATCAATTTTTAAACTGGATAACCTTTTTGCAAGAGACGCATGGAATCAAGGTGGTATTTCTTGATATCGATAAAGGAAACCAAGACGGTATGATTGAAGTTAATCGACTTCAGCTTGGCAGAGGGTAATTGAGTGAAGAAAACAGTGTTATCGGGCTTATTTCTTAGTTCCGTGTTTGTTGCCAGTGCGATGGTGCATTTACCCGCTCAGTTCGTGGTGCAATATGCACCTTTACCCCATCAACTTAGTTTAATTGGGGTTGATGGAACTGTATGGCAGGGCTCAGTGCACCAAGTGAAATGGCAAAACCAAAACTATGGCGCGCTAAACTGGCAGCTTAACGTTGTTAAGTTGTTGACTGGGACTGCAGAGGCTCAAGTACGTTTTGGTCGTGGTAGTGATCTATCGCTTCAAGGTCGCGGAATTGTTGGTTATTCGCCAAGTGGTTTATACGCTGAGAACTTAATTGCTTCGTTGCCCGTTGAAAAAGTGATGCAGTTTGCGCCTTCTCTTCCGGTTCCTTTAGAACTGAACGGGCAGGTAGAGCTTAGCCTGCGCTCATACGCTTACGCGTCTCCTTATTGTGAGAGTGCCCAAGGGAGTGTGGTGTGGAATACCGATACTGTTGGCACGCCAATGTCTGACTTAGAAGTTGGCCCTGTGATTGCTAACTTTAGCTGTCAGTCGAGCAGCTTTGATGTGGTTGGCGAGCAGAAGAGTAATCAAGTCGAAAGTGGCTTCACTGCTAAGTTGAACTCTGATCAGAGTTACACCTCAAATGCTTGGTTTAAGCCTCAGTCAGAGTTTCCAAGTGCGTTTCAGCAGCAGTTAAAATGGTTACCAACCCCCGCAGACAGCGAAGGTAAGTTCCAGTTTAGTTACCAAGGTCGACTCTAAACACTAGATCTAAAAACGAACAAGGGCAGCGATTAAGCTGCCCTTGTTCGTTGACTCCCTGTTACTTTGTCGCAGGGAAGCTGATTTGTACTTTTAAGCCACCGCCACTGCGATTATTGACGATCACTGAACCATTGTGCTGACTGACAATGCGTTTAACAATCGCTAAGCCAAGCCCTGTTCCTTCGCTTCCTCGCGCGGTATCGCCCCGAGTGAAGGGTTCAAACAGTTTCGCAATCTGGCTCTGTTCTATCCCGGGCCCATTATCTTCAACGCACACCCAAACCAACTTGTTATCCGCGGTAATGCCGGTGCTTACTTTTGTCCAGCCATTACCATAGCGAATCGCGTTGACTACTAAATTGCTCACTGCGCGCTTGATAGCAATTGGGCTGCCTAAGGTCTCTTTGATTGGCTGGTGGAGCTCGGTATCAATTTGCACCTCGTAACCGCCTTCAGATGAAGCGACATCGTTGGCGATTTCGTTAAGGTCGACTTCAATGAAAGATTGTTTATTTACTGGTTTAAGATAATCCATAAACTGGCTGATGATCTCGTTGCACTCTTCGGTATCGCTGATAATGCCTTCAGCTAGATAGCTGTCTTCAGGGGACATCATTTCTGTCGCAAGACGAATTCTAGTTAACGGAGTACGCAGATCGTGGCTAATGCCCGCCATCAGTAGAGCCCTGTCTTCCTCTAGTGCTTGGATGCCTTTAGACATCTGGTTGAAAGCGCGCGTTACTGAGCGAATTTCCGAAGCGCCTTTTTCAGGTAACGGTGGTGGAATCTCACCACGACCAACCCCTTTGGCCGCTTTTTCCAACGCAATGAGCGGACGATTTTGCAAGCGGATGAACAACCAGCCTCCCGCAACAATCAACAACGCCATGATCAGGCTATTGCGAAACAGTGGCGTAAAATCTTCTTCTTGCAGTTCAGAGAGAGGAATGCGTAAGAGGGAGTCAGGTAGGGAGTCAATCTTCATCCACAGGATGTAGCTATTTTCTCCGAGCATCATACGAACATCAGTTGGCGAGCCAAGTTCATTGGTCATCTCTTCACTCATCAGGTCGATGCTCACCGCATGGTAATACTCTTCTGCCATTGGACTATCTTCAGCATGAACGGTTACCCCTAGCTGCTCCAATACACGCCTACGCAGTGGCGCATCCATTGCTAAGCCATCTTCTAGGGTGGCGGAGTCATCCAGCATCAGATTAATTTCGTGGCCGAGGATTTTATTAAACTGCTGCAAGCTCGGCATCAGCGCGTAATTAAACACGGCGTAGTAAGAATACACTTGGCTGGCAATAAGCAGAGTCAGAAAGATAAAAATGGATTGAGTAAATGAGCTGCGGATGCGCATAACACCTACCTTGAGAAAGGTTAGTCTAAAACAAAGAGTGCGAGACTAAGTCTCGCACTCTATCAAAACATATTGTTGGCTACGCTTCTTTGCCATCTGGGACAAAAACATAACCTAAGCCCCATACAGTTTGGATGTAACGAGGTTTACTTGGATCGACTTCGAGCATACGACGTAGACGAGATATTTGCACGTCAATCGAACGTTCCATCGCAGAATATTCGCGACCGCGAGCCATGTTCATTAACTTATCACGCGACATTGGCTCACGAGCATTGGTCACGAGAGCTTTCAGTACGGCAAACTCACCAGAAGTTAGCGGCATGGATTCATCGCCACGGAACATTTCACGTGTACCTAGGTTTAGGCGGAAATCACCAAACTCAACCACCGATTCTTCACTACTTGGCGCACCAGGTAGCTCGGTCGTTTGACGACGCAAGACCGCTTTAATACGCGCTAATAGTTCACGTGGGTTAAACGGTTTTGGTAAGTAGTCATCTGCACCTACCTCAAGGCCGACGATACGATCGATCTCGTCCCCTTTTGCGGTCAGCATCAGAATCGGTAACGTGCTGTTGGCATTACGCAGGCGACGGCAGATCGATAGCCCGTCTTCGCCCGGTAACATCAGGTCTAGCACCATCAAATGGAAAGTTTCACGCGTTAGCAGGCGGTCCATCTGCTCACTGTTTGCAACACTACGAACTTGGAATCCTTGTTCAGACAAGTAACGCTCTAGTAGTGCACGAAGTCGTGCATCATCATCAACAACTAAGATCTTGTGATTTTCTTGCATGTAATGGGTCCACCTAGTTAATAAGCTTGCGCGACTTCAGGCTGTGGAAACAGTCACCTTTATGCGCAACTTAAAATGTAACACTGTTCTTAAGCTATTGGTGCAAAGAATTGTTAACGTTTATTTCCTTTTTAGCTAATGTATATCGGAACTTCAATTTAATAACGTCAGAAATATGAAAACGAACCTAATAACAAGAGAAGGCTTTGATCGACTTAAAAAAGAGCTCGATTTTTTGTGGAAAGAAGAGCGTCCGGAAGTGACAAAAAAAGTGACTTGGGCGGCGAGTCTCGGTGACCGGAGTGAAAACGCTGACTATCAATACAACAAAAAGCGTTTAAGAGAGATAGATCGCCGCGTACGTTATTTGCGTAAGCGTTTAGAGCAAGTAAAAGTGGTTGATTACTCGCCGCAGCAAGAAGGCAAAGTGTTCTTCGGTGCTTGGGTAGAAATCGAAAATGAAGCGGGAGAAATCAAAGCCTTCCGTATTGTTGGCCCTGACGAAATTTACGGTGATGCCAAAGGTTATATTTCGATTGATTCACCGATGGCGCGCGCCTTATTGAAAAAAGAAGTCGATGACGAATTCAGCGTTAAAACTCCAGACGGTTACAAAGAGTGGTTCGTTAACACTATTCGCTACAGCGCTGAATAACAAAAAGTCCCGCGGGGCGGGACTCTTGGCTGTGATTATTTTTCGTAGTCAGGTTTTTCAGTGAGGATGTAATTATGCTCACTGCCCACTACAGCGCCATACTTGAGGAAGTTTTTACCTAAGATCATGCTGTAGTGGAAACGGCTGCGGTCTTTGAGGTTCACCCGTATCTTCTTCTCGAGTTCGCCCAGTTTGACTTGCATTTCAACGACTGGGCGAATGGTCGGTTTCTCACCTTTTTTCGCCCTGATTTTCATACTATCGACGACCTCTAGGGTAAAGTCCTTCTCCATACCGAGATCATTTTGATAGCTAAAGCTGACCATAGGCTTGCCGTCTTTTTCAAACTGTTTGATGTTCTGCGCATTGATAGAGCTGACGTCTGCACCAGTATCGAGTTTGACGGGGAAGCTAAGACCTTCTACTTGCGCTACCTCGATATGACCTGCCTTAAATAGCGGGTAGGAATCGAGTAGATGATCAGTGCGAGTGTTTATGAGCACGCCATTTTTGGACATCTTCTGGCCTATGACGAAGTAATCACTGGTCTCGTCTTCATCGAGCACATCAATGGCGTACGGCAGTTCAACTTTCTCGCCGTATAGGGTGAAGGTACCAAATACCACTGGGCGAGTGGAGTCACCGACTTTTAGGGTTTTATTGATCGGTTTAGAAAACTGCTTGGCCTCGCCGTCTTGGTCAGTGAGGTAGTAAGTTACCCATTCTTTGCCTTTCTTTTCAAAAATCTCGAAGCTTGCGACTTTTAGCAGCGGTGTTTTCACTACCAGTGATGGTTCTGCCGTTAATTCAATGCCATCAAGTAACAGTGACTCCTCACCGGAAACCTGCATCGCTTTTGACTTGCTACTGATGGTTTTAGGCTTGCCATCTAACAAAGATGTCGCGCCAGTATCGATCATAAAGCGTCGATTGAGCGTGCCTTTGCCGAGACGTAGCTGTGAATTAAGTTTGCTCCGGTCAGTTAAGTAGACGAACCAGTATTGAGTTTCAGCGCCGTTAGTGTCGATTGGAACGAACACCATGGGGCGCTTTTTGCCACTCACGTTCAACATACGTACCAATGGGCGTGTGAGTGTCTCGCTGCTGCCATTGCCATCTTCGACATCGAAAGAGACTAGTTGCTTGTTAGAGTCGATGTTTATATTGGTGGCATGCAGTGAAGAGTAGTTGTTTTGCAGTGAGTAGCTGATCTTCTGCTTTACACCAGCGATTTCAACTGACTCTTTCTTACCAACAAGTTGCGCGTTCTTTTGCTCTTGAAGGTAATCGTAGCCTGCGTAAACCCAAGCGTTGTTATCAAGAAAAGTTTTGCCAATCAGAATTGGCGCGGAAAACTGGTTTCTATCGGTCAAGTTAACTTGTGTCATGACGGTTTTGCCAGCAATGGTCATTGGCAAGGTGATGGTTGGGCGCAGAATAGGTTCTTTTTGTGTTCGATTGCGAATCACGCCGACACGTTCAATTGGCCTGGTCACCTCTATGCTCTCACCGGTGTGCGGATGCTTAATGGTGAAAGTCACTTCAACACCGTAAGGGGCAAAAAGTTCAGCATTCCAATCATCGTAATCGACATCATCAATAGGATCGAAGTCGATCAGCGCTTTCATCAGCTTGTGATCTTTGAGTTGGCTAAACTGGGGATCAGAGCTCGAAACGTGAATGTTGGTGGCATGCATCGATGTCGTGTCTGCGCCAGTATCAATCTTACCAGCAAATGAAACCCCTTTTAGTGCCTCGATCTCTTCGAGATAAACGCTTTCTACCCGCCCTAAGACAAGTTTGTCATCAAGGGTGTAAACAGGAGACTGGGTAGAAGCATTGATCGCAGCGCTAGCTTGATCAGCTAAGGCCAGAGGAGAAGCTAAGGATACAGATAGTACAGAAAGGGCCAGTAAGATTTTTTTCATAGCGGTTCCAACTACTCGTTATTCGCACAAGGTCTTGAACGAAATTAGTTCCATTTTTCAGATCTAAGTTCTGACTTATCTCTATTTCTGACACAACTTTCACATAATTGCCAAACTATTGGCAAAACAATTGCGTAACCTTGCTCGCGGTAACAAAAAGTATTGGGTTTTACATTAAGAATCCCAATATAAAGAAGGTTAAAATACAACAAGAGATTCAACGGATGAGCCAAGCTATCTGTAATATGATTGCTCAGGAACTGAGTGTTCGACCTGAGCAGGTCACTGCTGCTGTTAACCTCATTGATGATGGAAACACAGTCCCTTTTATTGCCCGCTACCGTAAAGAAGTCACGGGTGGATTGGATGATACTCAGCTGCGTAACCTTGATAGCCGTTTATCCTACTTACGCGAGCTAGATGAGCGTCGTCAAACCATTCTTAAATCGATTCAAGAGCAGGGGAAGTTAACCTCTGAACTTGAAGCTGAGATAGCGCAGGCAGACAGTAAAACACGTCTTGAAGACCTTTACTTGCCTTACAAACCAAAGCGTCGTACTAAAGGCCAAATTGCGATTGAGGCAGGCTTAGAGCCACTAGCAGACAAGCTTTGGAATCATCCGCAAACCGAACCTGAAGCGGAAGCGGCAAACTACCTAGATGCAGACAAAGGCGTTGCTGATACCAAAGCAGCTCTGGATGGCGCTCGTGCTATCGTGATGGAACGAATCGCTGAGGATGCCAATCTACTAGAGAAAATTCGTGCTCATCTGAATCGCAACGCGGAACTTGTTGCTAAAGTGGTCGACGGCAAAGAGCGCGAAGGTGAGAAATTTAAAGATTACTTTGAGCACAATGAAGCCTTGAGTAAAGTGCCATCGCACCGCGCACTTGCCATGTTGCGTGGTCGAAATGAAGGTTTCTTAACTCTTGCGATGAATGCTGACCCTGCTCAGGAAGAAGGCGTTCGTCAGTCTCATTGTGAGACGATTATTAGTGACCACTATGGTATTTCCCTAAGCAGTGCTCCGGCAGATGGCTGGCGTAAGCAGGTGATTAGCTGGGCGTGGCGCATCAAAGTTTCGATGCACATGGAAACTGAGTTGATGGGCGCGATGAAAGAGCGTGCAGAGATTGAAGCGATTGAGGTTTTTGCCACTAACCTGAAAGATCTACTGATGGCAGCACCTGCGGGCCCTCGTGCCACACTTGGTCTCGATCCTGGTCTTCGTACTGGTTCTAAAATTGCGGTGGTTGATTCAACCGGTAAAGTGCTAGCAACTGAAACCATCTATCCTCATCCGCCACAAAAGCAATATGATAAATCTGCGCAAATTGTTGATGCTTTAGTACGTAAGTACAACGTGGATCTGATTGCGATTGGTAATGGTACCGCTTCACGTGAAACCGACAGCTTTGTCGCTGATTTGATTAAACGTGGCAACCTTAAAGTACAGAAAATCATGGTTAGTGAAGCGGGTGCATCGGTTTACTCTGCGTCAGAGCTAGCAGCAAAAGAGTTCCCGAACTTAGATGTGTCACTGCGTGGTGCGGTGTCGATTGCTCGCCGTTTGCAAGATCCACTGGCTGAACTAGTTAAGATTGACCCTAAATCGATTGGTGTGGGTCAGTACCAACACGATGTCAGCCAAGCCATGTTGGCAAAACGTCTTGATGCGGTAGTCGAAGATTGTGTGAACGCTGTTGGTGTCGATGTGAATACCGCATCACCGGCTCTGCTAACTCGCGTAGCCGGCTTGTCGAGCACAATTGCGCAAAACATTGTTGATTACCGAGATGAGAACGGCCGCTTTGAAGCACGCACGACGCTGAAAAAAGTTGCGCGTCTTGGGCCTAAGGCATTTGAGCAGTGTGCGGGCTTCCTGCGTATTATGGATGGTAAGAACCCCCTTGATGCCTCTTCTGTTCACCCAGAAGCATACCCTGTGGTCAAAGCGATTGCTGAGAAAAACAGCAAAAATGTCAAAGCGCTGATTGGTGATACTCAGTTCCTACGTGGACTTCACGCTGTCGATTACACCGATGAGAACTTTGGTGTTCCAACCGTGAGCGACATCATCAAAGAACTTGATAAACCGGGCCGCGACCCGCGCCCTGAGTTTAAGACAGCCACATTCGCTGATGGCGTTAATCAGGTTTCCGATCTTGAACCAGGCATGGTGTTAGAAGGGGTAGTGTCTAACGTTGCCAACTTTGGTGCCTTTGTTGACATCGGCGTTCACCAAGATGGTTTAGTGCACATCTCTGCGCTGACGGACCGTTACGTTTCTGATCCGCGTGAAGTGGTTAAAGCGGGCGATATCGTCAAGGTGAAAGTGATGGAAGTGGATGTGCAGCGTAAACGTATTGGCCTTTCAATGCGTTTGACCGATGAGCCAGGGCAAGACAACCGAACTCAGCGTTCAAGTGCTCCACGTGGTCAGCAGCGTCAACAACAAGGTGGTCAACGTCGTCGTGACGAATCGTCGAACAATAACAGTGCTATGGGTGGTGCATTCGCTGCTGCCTTTGCAAAAGCTAAGCGTTAAGTTATTGCGCTAAAAATATAAATCCCCGTAGTAGCGATACTAGCGGGGATTTTTTTCGGCATTACCTTATCGAACCAGAGAACGACAAGGTACTACAACACCGCAATTACATCAGAAGGGGTATTTGGAGCCACAGCATCTCCGTAATGAAATTTAATCACGGTTCTGCGCTTTTCCATCATCCCCTCTGTTATCGCCGCATCGATTATGCGCTTCGGTAAACGAAAACGCATGGCATAGCCTTTACCTTGATGTTCGCTATAACTTTCCAGTGCCAACAGTTGGAATAGCCTTTCGAGGGTATCTTTAGGTTCTTCCTGAGAAACTGCAACCACACTCCCACTTTCTTCCGTTTCATAGCTCGGGTGCTCTGAGGGATCCCATGAGGATTGCTTTCGCCGTTTATCGTCTGCTGTCACCTTTCGTTGTGCGTTGCTCTTGGTCAATGCAATCGTCGGTGTAATTGGCTCCCGGACTTTATTGTCGCGCGCCGCTTGCTCCGTTTGCACATTAACCGATGGGGCGATGAGTGGAACGCTTACGTTCGTAGGTGATACGAGCATTCATTAACCTCCTCACGCCCAACCTGAGA
This sequence comes from Vibrio sp. SCP2, assembly GCF_059295395.1. Taxonomy (NCBI): domain Bacteria; kingdom Pseudomonadati; phylum Pseudomonadota; class Gammaproteobacteria; order Vibrionales; family Vibrionaceae; genus Vibrio; species Vibrio sp. SCP2. The sequence goes on from NZ_JCAFVV010000006.1 coordinate 39,710, forward strand.
GTGGTAACTCTTCCGGTTAGTTTATTTATCGACCAGTTGGGGCAAAGGTTTAGCGCTGATTTTTATTTTTTGTACATTGTTCATTTAATGCGTTAGCGATCAATGAACTGGTGTACTTTCTGACAAAATGTCTCGAATTCAGTCATAAACGGAGCATGAGAAGAGTCAGTGAAAATGTAGCTAGCGCTGTTTGGTGCGAGGTTATCAACGTCACTGGCGACTTTAGCAGGCACAAGACCATCTAAGCGGCCATACAGACGTAGCATCGGGATGGTTAGGTTTTCTAGCTCAGCACGATAATCGATATCGGCCAACAGTTGTAAACCTGCTAACAGAGAGGTTGGGTTTGGCGTTGGTCTTGAGAGAACGGCTTTTTTCAGCTGTTTGACGTCTTGTCTCGCTGAAGGACTCCCCATCGCCTGCAAGGCCATAAAACGTTCGATTGTCAGTTGGAAATCATCAACCAATTGTTCGGTGAAAGCGCAAAGCACATTCGGTTGAATGCCGCGCCAAGGTCTCTCGGCGGCAAATTTAGGTGAGCTTGCGACTGTAATCAGCTTTTCGACTCGTTGTGGGGCATTGAGTGCAATATGGGTTGCCAGTAAACCGCCTAGTGACCAACCAAGCCAGATCGCTTTCTCAGGTGCGTGCAGCAAGACTTGTTCCGCGAGATCATGCATATTCTCGAAGCTAGATTGATGACTATGACCAAACCCTGGCAGGTCGACCACATGGACACAAAAATGCTGGCTAAGAACTTCAACTGTCTGCTGCCAAACCGCGCCATTCATTCCCCAACCATGGAGTAGCACTAGGTCATCACCTTGACCTTGGGATTGCCAATACAAAGATTCACGGTTGTTCTCAGTTTGTAGCACTTTTTCCATCCTCTCGCTCTCAGTCCTGTCTAGACAATCATCAAATACTGTTTCAATGGAGTGGGGTTATGTTAACTCAAAAGGTAGTGAAACACATCGCCGACCTGTTGCCTATGCATTGCGAGGTTTGTCATCTCGCGTTGGCTAAGCCCTACCCACCTAGTGGTATTTGCGATCATTGCTCACGCAACTTCGCGCCTATTCCTCGTTGCCTGCGCTGCGGTTTGCCCGCTCCTTTTGATATAGCAGAGTGCGGAGAATGTCTTAAACATCCGCCTAAATGGCAGCGGCTCTATTGTGTTGCTGACTATCAACCGCCACTTGCGCAATATGTTCATCGACTTAAGTACGAACGGCAATTTTGGCAGGCTAGTAAGTTGGCAGTTCTACTTGCCCCAAGAATAGAAACGCCCGCACAGGTGATTACTTTTGTGCCCTTGCACTGGGGGCGGTATCTAAGGCGCGGATTTAATCAAAGTGAGTTGATTGCCCGTTCACTGGCGCGGCAATTCAACGTACCGTGTCAGCCCCTGTTCAAAAGAGTGAGAGCAACACCTCAGCAGCAAGGTTTAACTAAGGTGGAGCGAAAGCGAAATCTAGACCGCGCTTTCTTACTCAATGGAGAGATTGTTGCTGACCATATCGCGATTGTTGATGATGTTCTCACTACTGGTAGTACGGTGCAGCATTTATGTGAATTACTGCTTGAAGCGGGGGGGAAAAGCGTTGATATTTACTGCATCTGCCGTACTCCTGAACCAGCAAGTTAGTATAAATTGACTAAAACGCTAGATCTCTCAGTTTTCAGGAGTAAAATGGTCAACTAATAGCCTACAAAATTACTCAGGTATTCGTCGTGTCAAATACAATTACTATTACAGAAACTGCCCAAAAACACTTTGCTAACCTATTAGGTCAGCAGCCAGAAGGCACTAATATTCGTGTATTCGTGGTAAACCCTGGCACTCAAAACGCAGAGTGTGGCGTGTCTTACTGCCCGCCAGAAGCGGTAGAATCTACCGATACTGAATTGGCGTTTGAGTTCTTCTCAGCATTTGTTGATGAGTTAAGTTTGCCATTCCTTGAAGACGCTGAAATTGATTTTGTAACTGACAAAATGGGCTCTCAGCTAACTTTGAAAGCACCAAACGCGAAAATGCGTAAGGTTTCTGATGACGCGCCTTTAGTAGAGCGTGTTGAGTACGTGATTCAGACTCAGGTTAACCCTCAGCTTGCGGGTCACGGTGGTCATGTAAACCTAGTTGAAATCACAGACGAAGGCATTGCCATTGTTGCCTTTGGTGGCGGCTGTAACGGCTGTTCTATGGTTGATGTAACACTGAAGGAAGGTATCGAGAAAGAGCTTCTTCAACAGTTTGAAGGCGAGTTGTCTGCGGTACGCGATGCAACCGAACACGATCGTGGTGAGCACTCTTACTACTGATTTAACCGAATGAAATACATAGGGTTGACAGCAATGTCAGCCCTTTTTTTGTTTTCAAAGCTGATAAATTTCTCATATATTAGGAGTGTTGATCTTTCGAACAATACGGTTTTGAAAGAGCGACAGATTCTAGAACCTTCCCTTGATGCAAAGGAGTAAGCTCGTGGCCAAACGGAACCCACCAGAAATTCTGGCGAAACAGACTGTTGCGCAATCTCGACTGTTCTCTATTGAAGCGTTGGATTTACGCTTTAGCAATGGTGAACAGCGGACTTATGAGCGTATGAAACCCAGTGGGCGAAATGCAGTCATGATGGTTCCTGTTACCGAGCAAGGTGACATTTTGTTAGTCAGAGAATATGCGGCGGGCACTGAGAGGTATGAGCTGGGTTTTCCTAAGGGGTTAATCGATCCAGGTGAAACTCCTCAGCAAGCGGCTGAGCGTGAACTGAAAGAAGAGATTGGCTTTGGCGCTCATAAGTTAACGCCTTTAAAAGAAGTCGTTCTTGCTCCTTCTTATTTCTCTAGCAAAATGACCCTGTTCATTGCAGAGCAACTATACTCAGAGCAATTGGAAGGTGATGAACCAGAACCGTTAGAAGTGGTTCGTTGGCCTTTAGCGCAAGCTGAAGAGCTATTAACACACCTCGATTTTAGTGAAGCGCGCAGTATTACTGCGTTATTACTCGCTCTACGAATCTTAAAATAATTAACGTTTTCCTCAGCGATGTCGTCTGAGGAAAGAGTAGGTAGAGCGTAAGGATTTTTTATGCCAATGACAGAAGACCTTTCTCATCATTTGCCCGCAGTGATTGAAATTGCCCGTAGTGCTGGGCAGTTAATTCTCGATATTTACGAGAAAAAAGAGTACCAAGCGTTCACCAAAAGTGACGAAACACCCGTGACCAGTGCTGATATCGCCGCGCACAAACTGATTGTGGAAAGACTAACCGAGCTGACTCCAGATATCCCGGTGTTATCGGAAGAAGCGGCCGATATCAGTTTAGATAAACGCTCACAGTGGGATCGCTACTGGTTGGTTGACCCACTGGATGGTACCCAAGAGTTTATTGCCCGCAGTGGCGACTTTGCCACCATTATCGCTCTCGTAGAAAACAATAAACCCGTGATGGGAGTGGTTTATGGTCCGGTTTCTGGGGTGACGTACTACGCTTACCAAGGCAAAGGGGCGTGGAAAATTCCAGATTTAAGCGAAAGCGTGCGCATCAAAACCCATCAACATGGTGGCAAGCAAAGCCCAATTGCGATTGCGATTAGTCGTCGCCAAGATATCAATCGCATCACAAGCCGAATGAGCAGCGGTTGGAATTATGATTTAGTTCCACTCGGTTCAGCAGCACTGAAAGCCTGTTTAGTCGCTGAAGGTGCGGTCGATTGCTACCTGCGGCTTGGCCCAACCGGTGAATGGGATACCGCCGCAACTCAATGTATTGTCGAAGAAGCGGGTGGACGTATTCTAAGTACCTTACTAGAGCCGCTCTCTTACAATGAACGCGATACGTTAGAAAACCCGAATTTTATTGTCTTGGGTGATGAGAGCTTGCCTTGGGATGAGATTTTAAAGGTTAAGGATTGAAGCGGACTCAGTCCTTAGGAACGCTGCGCTTCGAGAACGGGCTTCGCCCTATGGAAAGCGGGATCGCTACGCTGCTGGATTGCTGGCTCTGATTTTGGTCATTCCTCACTCTTGAGGATGATGAATTGTTTATTCAAACTAAGAGGGTTGACGTTTTCACGCCAACCCTCTTTTTTGTTATCCAGTTATCCAGTTATCTAGTTATCCAGTTATCCAGATATCCAGTTATCCAGATATCCAGTTATCCGTGAGGACGAAGTCCGTTCCCGCGTCCCAATTCCTTTAAGCCTTCGAATACACATCTCTCTCACCCAACCAACGGTCGATTATCGCGACAGCATTATCTGGATAGTTGTCATGAATATGCCGTGCGATGCGCTGAACTTCGGGGATTAAGCGCTGATCACGGACTAAATCTGCAATCTTAAAGTCAGCCATACCGGTTTGCTTGGTGCCTAATAGCTCACCCGGTCCACGGATTTCTAAGTCACGCTGTGCAATCACAAATCCATCGTTGCTTTCACGTAAAACGCCTAAGCGCTTTTGGGCGGTTTTTGACAGTGGCGAATGGTAGAGCAGCACACAGTGACTGGCAACACTGCCTCGACCTACACGGCCACGTAGCTGGTGGAGCTGAGCTAAACCTAAACGCTCGGGGTTTTCGATGATCATTAAGCTTGAGTTAGGTACATCTACACCTACTTCAATCACCGTCGTCGCGACCAAAAGGTGGAGCTTATTGTCTTTGAAGTCTTGCATCACCGCTTGTTTCTCAGCAGGCTTCATTCGACCGTGGACTAAGCTAATCTTTACATCTGGCAGTTTGCGTTGCAGCTCTTCAGCCGTATCCGCTGCCGCTTGAGCTTCTAGCACCTCAGATTCATCAATCAGAGTACACACCCAATAGGCTTGCTTACCTTCATTGAGACAAGCATTTCTGACTCGCTCAACAATATCGTCCCGCTTAGTATCTGGAATGGCGACGGTTTGAATCGGCGTTCTCCCCGGTGGGAGCTCATCAATCACTGAAGTCTCTAAATCAGCATAGGCGGTCATGGCCAGTGTTCGAGGTATTGGGGTGGCAGTCATAATCAGCTGATGCGGATAAGCACCTTGCTTGGCCCCTTTTTCACGCAGCTCTAACCGCTGGTGGACACCAAATCTATGCTGCTCATCAATGATAACTAAAGCTAAGTGATGAAACTCGACATGCTCTTGGAACAGAGCATGGGTGCCGACCACCATTTGCGCTTCACCATTGGCGATTTGAGCAAGCTCCGCTTCTTTGGCTTTACCTTTTAGTTTACCTGCCAACCAACCAACCTTGATGCCCATAGGTTCGAGCCAAGCCGCGAAATTAATCGCGTGCTGCTCGGCGAGTAGTTCAGTCGGGGCCATCAGCGCGACTTGGTAGCCATGCTCAAGGGCGCGCAGAGCAGCAAGCGCTGCGACTAGGGTTTTACCTGAACCTACGTCCCCTTGAACGAGGCGCATCATAGGGTGTGGCTTTTCGAGATCTTGTTCGATTTCACCCACTACGCGTGCTTGTGCATTGGTGGGTGAAAAGGGAAGTTGGTCGAGCAGTTGCTGCTTAAGTTTGTTGCGAGCAGGTAGCGGTAATGCTGTGTCTTGCTGACCTTTGCTGCGCACTGCCAACATCGACAGGTTTTGTGCCAGTAGCTCTTCCATAATCAAACGGATCTGCGCCGGGTGCTTGCCTTCATCAAACTGCTCTAAATCGATGTTTGGTGGCGGGCGATGAATTGTGTGCAACGCTTGCGCTAGGGTGATCTGGTGATCATACAATCCATTGGGTAGCAGTTCTTGCACGGCCGCTTTGTCGAGTAACTCAAGGGCTTGGTCAGTTAAATTACGTAGCGTAACTTGACGCAGACCATCTGTAGTTGGATAAACGGGAGTTAATGTCTGTTCTACATCAGCTTTTTGGTTCGGAGCATAGAACTTGTAGTCTGGGTGGACAATCTCTAGTCCGTAGCCACCACGCTTAATTTCACCATAAGCGTGAACAGTTTTACCTTCGGCGAAGTTGTTCTTCATTCCGGCGGTAAAATTGAAAAAACGCAGCGTGATGGTGCCGTTGCCATCACTGATTTTCACCGACAGCATTTTGCGTTTACCAAACAAGGTATCAACACTCATAACCTTGCCTTGCACCGCCGCCCATAAGCCAGCATGCAGTTTTACAATCGGGTAGATACGAGTGCGATCTTCATAACGCAGAGGAAGGTGAAACAGAAGATCTTGAACGCTATTGAGCCCAACTTTGGCTAACTTCTCGGCGACTTTGGCACCAACGCCAGTCAAAGAAGTGAGAGGAATCGCAGATAGCAGTTGGGACATGACACAGCTCGCTCGTTATTTTGAGTAAGTGACTCAGTGAGTTAGATAAGACCTTGTTAGTTAACCATCGGGCTGTGTTTTTGTACAGGAAAAAATCGGGATTAGAGAGCGGGAACGCTACGCTGTTGGATAACGGGATCGGGCTTCGCCCTGCTGGAAAATTAGTTTTGGCTCTAATGTGTATGGCGGGCAGTTCTAGCCTGTCCGAATGACAAAGGGTTGACCTTAAGAGTCAACCCTACATAATTTCTCCAGCTCTCCAGCTCTCCAGCTCTCCAGCTCTCCAGCTCTCCAGCTCTCCAGCTCTCCAGCTCTCCAGCTCTCCAGCTCTCCAGCTCTCCAGCTCTCCAGCTCTTTTATTTCTTCTGCATCTCTGCCCACCATTCGTCATCGGCGATGATCTGGCCTTGTTCGTCTAGTGGTGGATAAGGAAGCTTTTTGCGCTTGGCGACTTTAGCTAGAACGGGATGACCACGTTCAAACAGTAGTCGGTGGATGGTTTCTTCTGGTACAGAACTGACTTCATTATCATACATGCCAGCGGCTTCGCGTTGGCGCTGCGCTTCATAAAGGATGACTGCACTGGCTACCGATACGTTGAGAGACTGCACCATTCCGACCATTGGGACGATAATATCTTGGTCAGCGAGCTTTTTGGCTTGCTCAGATGCGCCTACTTTTTCACTACCGAGAATGATAGCCGTTGGTTTGGTGTAGTCGATGTCGCGGAAGTCGACTGCAGTTTCAGACAGGTTGGTTACAAGCACCTGCATGCCTTGAGCTTTGAGCTCAGTAATCGCCTCGTCGATAGAGTCATGGGTTTCAACGTCTACCCAGTTACGAGCACCTGCAGAAGTATGGCTCAGTGTGCGCATTTCATTTGGCCAAACTGCGTGAATCTTGTGAATACCCGTTGCATCGGCGGTGCGGATAACAGCAGATACGTTATTTGGCTTGTGAACTTCTTCTAGGCAAAGGGTTAAGTCAGCTTGGCGTGCTTTTAACACTTCTTGGATTCGATTGTAGCGTTCTAAATTCATAATCTTATACAAAAGAAAAGCCCTTGAAATGGTAGTTTCAAGGGCAGTTAGATATTCAAATCAAACGGTTAGTTCTTGCGGCGACGAACTTTAAGCGTCTGTGGCATGGCTTTAATCTTACGCATAATGCCAGCAAGGTGAACACGATCTTTAGTCGTTAGCAGTACTGTTACTGTGTATAAGCGACCATCACGTTCTTCTGTTGAAAGTCCGTGAATGTTGGAACCCGTCTTTGAAATAACATTGGTCAGTTCTGCGAGCGCACCTTGACGATTTTGTACGTCGACAGTGACTTCGGTGATGAACTCTTTATCGTAATCATCAGACCATTCCACCGCCATGTACTTATCCGGTTCTTTCTGATAACCGCGTACATTCGGACACATCTCGCGGTGAACAACTAAGCCTCGGCCCGGTGAAACATGAGCGATAATGTGGTCGTCTGGGATCGGGTGACAACAGTTGGCGAACGTGAGCAAAATACCTTCCGCACCACGGATCGGCAGTTTCTTTTTACCTTCGTTATTGCTCTCAACTTCGGTCAGCTCATCAGCATCGCCCAATAAGCGACGTGCAATGACGATACTCATCAGCTCGCCTAGACCAATATCTGCCAGTAGATCGTCGATTGACTCTACTTTTAGGTCGGTCAGAACATGGTTGATGTTCTCTTCATCGATATCTGATAGAGAAAGCTCACCTAAGGCATGGTTAAGCAGGCGACGACCTAAGGTAATCGACTCTTCACGGCGCATGGTTTTCAGAACCTGACGGATCTTAGTACGCGCACGAGACGTCACTACGTAGTTGAGCCATGCCGCATTTGGACGCGCACCCGGAGCACTGATGATTTCAATCGTTTGACCGTTTTTCAGCGATTTACTCAGTGGATAAGGGTTGCGATCAACACGAGCACCAACACAGGTATTACCGACATCGGTGTGTACGGCATAAGCGAAGTCTACGGCGGTAGCACCCACTGGCAACTCAACAATGCGGCCTTTCGGTGTAAAGACGTAAATCTCATCTGGGAACAGATCTGACTTAACGTTTTCGATGAATTCGAATGAGTTACCTGCGCTTTGTTGTAGCTCAAGCAGGCTTTGCATCCAGCGCTGAGCTTTGACTTGCGCCGTAGTACCTGTTCGCTCACCGTTGCCTTTGTAAGACCAATGAGCGGCAACCCCTTTATCCGCCATTTGATCCATATCTTCGGTACGGATCTGAACTTCAACCGGCACACCATGAGGGCCAACCATTGAAGTATGGATAGATTGATAGCCGTTCGCTTTCGGTACCGCGATGTAGTCTTTCATCCGACCTGGACGTGGCTTGTACAGGCTATGTACCTGACCAAGCACGCGATAACAAGTATCGGCATTGTCGACCACGACACGGAAAGCGTAGATATCCATGATGGTATGGAAGCGCTGCTCTTTGGTCTTCATCTTGTTGTAGATGGAGAAGAGGTTTTTCTCACGACCAAAAACACGCGCTTTAAGACCGACTTCTTCAAGGCGACCTTCAATCTCATCATGGATACGTTGAATCATCTCTTTACGGTTACCACGCGCGGCTTTAACTACCTCTTTAAGAACGCGATAACGGTTCGGGTAGAGCGCTTCAAAACCAAGTTCTTCTAGCTCAGTTTTAATGTTGTGGATACCAAGGCGGTGCGCCAATGGAGAATAGATTTCTAAGGTTTCGCGAGCGATACGACGCTTCTTGTCTGGACGAAGAGCACCGAGCGTGCGCATATTATGCGTACGGTCAGCAAGCTTAATCAGAATAACGCGGATGTCTTGCACCATGGCAAGAACCATCTTGCGGAAGTTTTCTGCCTGAGCTTCCTTGCGATCGCGAAACTTAAGCTTATCAAGCTTAGAAACGCCATCCACCAGTTCTGCAACGGTATTACCAAATTGAGCTTCAAGCTCTTCTTTGGTGACTTCAGTATCTTCAATAACGTCGTGAAGTAGGGCTGCTTGCAGGGTTTCAATATCAAGGCGCATTTCAGCCAAGATACGAGCAACAGCAACAGGGTGGATGATATAAGGTTCACCGCTAGAGCGGGTTTGCCCTTCATGGGCATCTTTCGCTACCACATAAGATTGACGCAGAGCCTCAATTTGAGGCTCTGTTAGGTATTCTTGGGCAACGTCTTTTAGGCTATCGAATAGATACAAACTTTAGGCCCGGAAGATAGTTGTAGTGACGAGACGTCTAATTAACGGCTGTGAGCAATGCTGCTTACAGCTGCTAGTTCAGCGGCTTCTTGCTCTTGCTGCTCTTGACGCTCACGTGCATCAAGAATCTCTTTAGTGATAAGACCTTCTTCGATTTCGCGTAGAGCGATAACCGTTTGCTTATCATTCTCTTCTGGCACTAGTGAATCTTTGCCACCAGTTTGCATTTGACGAGCGCGGCGTGCCGCAATTAGAACTAGGTCGAAACGGTTGCCAACTTTTTCAACAGCGTCTTGAACAGTTACGCGTGCCATGAGAACTCCAAATTAGTTAACTAAAATTTTGAATGACGAGAAATTATACAGGCTGACAGTTCCTAGTGTCTAGGATCTGTTTGTGTTTCCTGCTATTTACTCAGCTAAAAGCGCATCAAGCATGCCTTTATATTTAGCAGCTTGCTTGTCTTGCTTCAATCTTTCTGCGCGGATGATGGCTTTAAAGTCCATCAGAGCAGTGTCGAAATCATCGTTGATGATAACGTAGTCGTACTCACTGTAGTGTGAGATTTCTGATTTTGCTTCAGCCATACGCTTAGCAATCACTGCATCGCTGTCTTGCCCACGAGCGTTAAGGCGACGCTCTAGCTCACCATTTGACGGCGGTAGGATAAACAGGCTTTTTGCCAAAGGCATTTGTTCACGGATCTGACGAGCGCCTTGCCAGTCAATATCTAGGAACACATCGATGCCTTTATCGAGGTTTTCTTCAATCCAAACACGAGACGTGCCGTAGTAGTTGCCAAACACTTCGGCATATTCAAGGAATTCACTTTTCTCGATCAGCTCTTCAAAGTGCTCTTTTTGTACGAAGTGGTAATGAACACCATCTTGCTCGCCAGGGCGCATACCGCGAGTGGTATGAGAGACCGACACTTTCATCGCGTAGGTTGGGTTAGTTTCTAGCATGGCTGAAATCAGACTAGATTTTCCAGCACCACTTGGTGCAGATACGATATATAGAGTGCCTTTACCCATAGGTACGATCCCACATTTGGTTTGATAACTGCCAGTAGATAATACCGACATGTTTAAAGATAGCACTGACCACATAGAAACACCGAAGTGGTGAAATTTAGGCCAGAAAAATGGAGGCGAAGAGTAGCATAAATCGCCTATTTAGGACAACTTGCAATAGCTGCTTAATTGTCACCGTTTTCACGCGTTGAGAACTAAGGGGATATTCAACAAATTTATCGCCCAAAGCAATCGTTTGCTATTTTTGTATATTTAACCGAGAAAAGCGTTGAGTTTTTATTCGAGATCCTTACAATTCGCGCAAACGATTAAATGCTGTATATGTCTAATAAAATGGATTGGACGTTTCTACCACTGAGCCTACCTTAGTGACTACAGTAGCTTATGCGCCATCTCTTTTTGCAGCATTGAACCCGTTTACTGTTTACCCCACTTGTAAAGGTTTCATTGTGAGTCTCGAATCAACTCTAAAAGCCCAGAGTCAGTCTGGTGTGCTGAATTCAGTATTTAAAATTGCTGAGCGTAAAACAACCTTAGGTACCGAGCTATACGCTGGCTTTATTACCTTTTTGGCGATGAGCTACATTTTGGCGGTTAACCCAGCCATTTTGGGCGGCATTCCTGGGATGGATAAAGGCGCAGTCTTTACAGCAACAGCACTGGCTGCGGCTATCGCGACTTTCATTATGGGTGTTTGGGGTAATTACCCAGTTATGCTTGCGCCAGGCATGAGTATGAATGGTTTCTTTAAAGGGATGCTACTCAGCGGCTCGGTCGCTTTGGTTTGGAACGAAGCCCTATTTGGTATCTTTTTGTCAGGTGTGCTCTATCTGCTCCTCTCTCTGACCAATATCCGTAAATCCCTGATAGAGTCGATTCCTAACGATCTGAAGAACGCAATCACGGTATCGCTTGGTCTGTTTATCGCCTTTTTAGGTTTAAAGAACGCGGGCATCATCGTCGAAAACAAGTTTGTTTTAGTTGGTATGGGTAATATCACTGACCCGCAAGTGATCATTGCCTACATCAGTATTTTTATTGCCTTGGGTTGTATGGTTCGTGATATCAAGCTGGCGACCTTTATCTCGTTTGTCAGTGCGATTCTGTTAACCGTTATCGCTGATATGGTGATGGGAACAAGCAATGCCCCAATCCCTGAGCAAATCGTGACGGCACCGCCAAGTATGGCGAGTACGTTTGGTGCTGTGTTTGATTTCTCTGGTCTAACTGCGGACAAGATGTTCGATCTGCTGTTTGTTGTGGTTATCTTCCTGATTGTCGATTTCTTTGATGGCATGAGCACGATAGTGGGTGTTGGCCGTGATGCAGGTATTATCGACAAAGATGGCAAAGTACCTAACGCTCGTTCAGCCCTAGTTGCAGATGCAGGAGGAACTGTGATTGGTTCGGTTCTTGGTACAACCTCGATTACTGCGTTCTCTGAGTCTGGTATCGCCTCTTCGCAAGGTGCGAAAACAGGTCTAGCGGCGGTAGTGGTTTCAGGCTTGTTCCTTGTTTCGCTGTTTTTGTACCCTCTGTTCTCTATTTTCTCTGCGGCTATGGTTGCTCCTGCTATGGTCGTGGTGGGCATCTACATGATAGGTCGCTTAGGCCAGATTGATTGGGAGAAGAAAGAGTCTCGCATTGCTTCATTCTTTACCATTATGTTCACCGTACTGAGCTTCTCGCCAGCCAATGGTATGGCGATGGGCTTTATCAGCTACGCTTTCACTATGGTTGTTGCTGGTAAAGGGAAGCAGGTTCACCCAGTGATTTACGCTCTGTCGGCTATTTTCTTAGCCTACCTGTTGCTACTGTAATTGTTAGAAGAGTTGGCACATTGACTAAAGGATGAATGTTTGCCAACTCTTTTTTATCTTCCTCGTGATAAACTGTTTTTCAATCAATTGGATTGTTTTGGAAACAACGCATGCCTTCTCACTTACCTCAGTCGTTTAGTAAACCGTTTCTTAAGATCTTTTATGCTCTAGAAGCTGTGCTCTTGGTGGCGATTACGCTCGCTACTTTGTACGCCATGGTTGAAGAATTTTTGCATGTGTTTACTGAAAAGCGCGTCCTTCTTACCGATATTCTGCTGATGTTTATCTATCTCGAAGTGCTTGCCATGGTTAAGCAGTTTGTGATGAACGGTAAGATTCCAGTGAGATACCCAATCTATATCGCCATGATGGCGATTGCTCGTTACATCACTTTAGGAATGAAAGAGATGGATGCGACCTTGGTGGTATGGTTGTCTGTCGCGGCATTGATTCTAGCCGTCGCTACTATGGTGATTCGTGTTGGACACCATTACTGGCCTTACGTGGATAGAACCACCTTAGAGAAAGATGAGTAGCTATTTAGACTAAAATGCCCCGCGAGTGAAGCGGGGCATTGTGTTTTAGTGTTGCTCTTCGTGGCGGATATACATAAGCACCACCATGCTAAAGCCCATAAACTGCCATAGGTACTGGCCGTCACTCGCTCCTGAAAGAGTTTGAGTCAACGCCATACAACCAGCGACAAACTGCGACGCGATTGCAGAATAACGCAGCCAAGGTCTTTGCTTGTTAGCCATAAATTCACCGTTGAGGACAGAGCGAATAATTAGAACAAATGGCAAGCACTGCAACACAATCAAAATAGGAAACATAAAGTCGAACGTTGGGCTAAGAAACACGTGGCCAACTTGGCTTTTGTCCCATGTTCCGACGATATAACCTTTCCAGCCAGACCATGTATCACCTGCATAGGCGGTTTCTGGCGTTATTACGCCCAGTAAGACCCCCATCACTTTGTCGATGAAGCCGTTCTTGAACCAAAATACAAACAGAAATATTTGGACTGGAATGATTTGATAAGCGAGTTTTTTCAACATGAACTTGTACCCTAAACGGATGAAACTGAATTGCTCGCTAGTATGCTAAGAGCGGTTTTGTTCATGTTTGATGCAAGGCAACTTGATTTTAAAGCACACAAAATCCCTACTTTTCTAAGTACAGAGAGCTAGGGCTTAAGGGGCTTAAAGCCTTACCAGTTCAAGGGTGGAGTAAGGCTTAGAGTTTGACAAAGTTTGAGGTTTAGAAGAGGTTTGCTTTTTGTGAAGATTCAATAAGATCAAACAGTTGTCCTTTATTCTCTTTCTGTAGGCTTTCAAAACGCTGGTAGTTGTATTGCGAGCTTTTAGGGTTGTTTGCACTTTGCTCGGTAACACTAAGCAGATAGTAACTGATCGGGCTCGGGGTGCTTTCAGCAGCGTAAAAGAGGTAAGGGTATGACTGATCGTGCTGGTTGTTGATCAGTAGCGCCAAACCCAGCGTCAGATTGGCGATGTCGCAGCGCGGATTCATCTCAAATGCTTGTTTAGCTAAGACGAGTGACTGTGATTGACTCTTCTGGTTTTGACCTTCTAGATAGTCGAGAGAAGCCGCATAGGACAACAGAGCATTGACCAAGTAGTTGTCACGGCCTTGTTGCTGAATCTGTTGAAGTTGCTTCGTGATAGGCTTGAAAGCCTCCCCTCCTTTACCTTGATAAAACAGGGAAATCCCAGCAGAGATCGCTTTCCAGTCATCAAAGTTTTCGATTGAGGTAACTCGATGATTTGCCGCTTGATAGTCAGCTGTATTTGGAGCAACGACAGCTTTAACCTCTAGTACCACATCACCAATGGCATCAAAAAAAGAGCCTTCATCAAATGTCTGCTCGATTTTATGATTGTGTTCAGGGTGCTGGTGGTTTTGAACGATTAAGGTGAGAAGGTAGTCTTGCTCTACATGTTTTATCCAACCTTTAATTTCAACCCCTTGTCGCACCAAGTTTTCTTGATCTTGCTGAGCTAACTGAGAGAAATGATAGCCGGTAATACTGCGTGCTGAATTTAATCCATAAAACAGGTAATTAAACACGCTCTCAGCCATGGGGTAATCTTGGCTCGAATCCAGTGTCAGTTCGTGGATATAAACGGGAATGGTCTGTGTTTGTATCTCTGCAGGGTTGGTATTGAGTTGTATTTGCTTGTTGGTGACGAGCAGTAGAGTTGCCAGTACAGCCAAACAGATACTTGCGAGAGCGAGGTAGATTCCCCGTTTATTCTTGGCAGGCGCCTTTATGCTGGCATTAGATACCTCTAGACCTTCAACCGACGCATCTGGTGTTGGTTCATCCTCTTGAGTAACCTTGATCTCAAACAGATAGCCCTGCTTTGGAATGGTTTGAATCACTTGGTATGGCCGAGAAGTATCTTGTAAGTGACTTCTCAATTGGCTAATGACCTGCCTAACGAGATTGTCCGAGACGTGGCTACGCTGCCAAACGGACTCTGCGATTTGTTGAGTGCTGACCACTTGACCTTTGCAGTCGATTAAGTAGCTAAGTAGTCGAGCCTGCAGTGGCTCTAAATGAACCTCTTGCTTGTCAATCATCAAGTGATTTCGTTGAGGATAGAACCTGATAGGGACTTTCAGTTGCAAGATATAGCAAGGAGACGAGGCCATAGGGAAGAGTCTAGGTTACAAATAACCTGATTAGATTATTGGGTTTAGAGTACTGAAGCAAGTGGAGCAATGAGCATTAAAATGCCCCGCGAGTGAAGCGGGGCATTTTGCTTTAGAGGCTATGACTAACTAGTCACTGACAAGCTGGCTTTCGTCTTCAAGCTCTGTAGACGATTGAGGGAAAATAGACGCGAGATGTCGGTAGTCCAGCGTTTTTCCATCAAACAGTAGCTGTTGGGTGAGGTTGTTAAAGTCTCTACCTTGCTGGTAAAGAGGCTGCACCCACTCGGCATTACAATCGGTCTGGGTCAGACTGATGGTATTTTCCTCAATGGTAAAGCACTGCTTAAGTTGACCGTCCGGTGAGTTAATAGTGACGGCATGGCGATTATCAACCCAATAGAACAGGCTACCATCTGAGAAACTACTGCGATAATACTCTTGCTCTTGCAGCAGCGATTGCCCGGTAAACCAAGGAGCGTAGCCGCCCATCCAGTCTAAGATGGTTACCCCAATATCACGCTGTGAAACCGCAGTATCTATTTGTTTAGTAGGGATTGAACCGTCCGTTGCATAGATAAGGAACGGAATTGAGTTTTTCGCTAGATCCGGTTCAGATATCTTAGCAGTATGGTCAGACATAAGGACAACCAGTGTTGGCTTATCGAAGCGCCCCTCGAGTTGAGCAAGGAACTCATGCAAAGCGATATCGGCATGGTTTTGTACACTTGCGCGGATCTGCGACATGTTGTCATCACCAAACGGATAACCAAATGACTCAGGTAGGTAAACGCTGTGTGTAGTACCGGTATTGATCATCATAAAGAATGGCTTGTCTGGATTGTCCGCTTGCATTTCATCTAAGCGATCGAGCGAGTAACGGTAGATACCACCATCCATGTATCCCCATTCATTCGTCTCATCATCGAAGTCATAGTCCATTTTGCCGTATGACTCAGTAAATCCGAGGGTTTTGGCAAATGCGCCGACAATACCTTTACCGCTACCTTGAATGAATCGAGTGTCCCAGCCACGATCTTTCAGCATATGAGGCAAGCAGTAGTACTGGTTGTTTTGCAGTTGAGTGCTTGCCACGATTCCGCCATTTGGGTTGGGGAATGAGCACATGCTAGCAAACATGCCTTGTACGGTGCGGTAACCGTCCGCGTACATAGCGTGTGAGGTGAGGGACTTTTCGCGTAGAGCGTCGAAGAAAGGGCTAGAGTCAATATCAGAACCGTAGCTCTTCATATCGATAGAGACCCAGCTTTCTAGCAGAACAAAGACAATATTGGCATCTTTGAGGTTGTCGAGTACAGCAGGAGACGCGGTGGTTTGAGCTAACTCTTGGTGTAACTCACTACTGGCTGGTTGAGTGACATTACTGGCTGATTTCTTTGCGCCTTTAGCGAGATGGTAAGTCACGCTGTAAGGGGCGCTCCAAGCAATAAAGGCGCGGTCATTGTCACCGATATTGTAAGCACTCATTGGAGACTGAGGATGATCCATCCACCCGCCGCGGATAGCCGTTACCGTAAACAGTAGCCATACGATAATGCTTAGAGAGAAACTCAATTTTGTAGAGCGAGTTTGGATGCAGCGAACAAGGTTAGATTTCCAAATTGCAATACTTGTTAGCAGCATTAAAACGATGCCGACTAAGATCAGATGCCAGTGCAAAGAAAACGCGGTTCGAATAAGTTCTAACTCCAAGCCTTTGGAGGTAAACAGTTCAAAGGTGACATGCTTGTTTGCATCTAGGGAGTAGATGGTATCGGACATCGTGGTGCCGATCAGCCAAATAGAACCGACGATAACCAGCGTTTTGACAAGTCGGCTACCATTGATTTTGGTGTAATGCAGGATAAGTGCTGCGATGATAATCGGAGCCGCAAGTGCAGCCCCAGCTGTCGCATCAAATCTCAAACCATATAAAAGGCTATAAATTCCGTCAGAGGAAAGAAGTGGGATGTTTGAGCTTGAAGCAATACTAAGGAAAATGACCTTAGATGTGAAAGCAATGCCAATCAAGGGCAGAAGAATTCGTAGTATGGTACTGATCATAGTTCTATTTATCGTGGTGGTTGTTTCGGCTTTACAAACCTCGTTGAGCTAAAGAGCTCCTAGCGAAAAAACTCGACTAGGAGCAATTTACGCGATGTTATTCAATCACATTTATTCAATGTTTTGGATCTGCTCACGCATCTGTTCGATCAGAACTTTCAGTTCAACACCCGATGCAGTGATATCAGTGCTGATTGATTTAGACGCTAGTGTGTTCGACTCACGGTTGAACTCTTGCATCATGAAGTCTAGACGGCGGCCACAAGCACCACCTTTCTTAAGGATGTTAGTTGCTTCTTTTACATGCGAGTCTAGGCGGTCTAGCTCTTCTGCGACGTCAGATTTTTGCGCTAGAAGGATCAGCTCTTGCTCAACGCGTGATGAATCAAGTTCAATTTTCGCTTCTTCAAACTTCGAGAACAGACGCTCACGTTGCCACTCTAAAATTTCAGGCATACGTGCACGTACTTTAACCACTTCGCCAGTGATCGCATCTAAGCGCTGGACGATAAGCGCCTTCATGTTTTCACCTTCACGGCCACGCGCTTCAATAAATTCGCTCACTGCTTCATCAAATGCGCCTAGCAGGTCTTTGTTTACTGCATCCATATCTTGCTCAGAGGTTTCCATAACACCCGGCCAGTTCATGACTTGGAATGGATTAAGACGGCTTTCTTCGCCGGTCATCTGCATCACTTGATTGGCAGCGTTGATCACTTGCTGGGCAAGACCTTCATTGATGCTTAGCTCGCCTTTCGCTGCTGGGTTAGCTTCAAAACGCAGTGCACATTCCACTTTGCCGCGCGCAAGACGTTTACGAAAACGCTCGCGTAGCACGGGTTCTAGGCCACGGAACTGCTCTGGTAAGCGGAAGTAAGTCTCAAGGTAGCGTTGGTTTACGCTACGGATTTCCCATACGGCCGTGCCCCAATCACCTTTGACTTCTTTGCGAGCGTAGGCTGTCATACTGTAGATCATCGAATTTTCCTGTATATCATCTTTGAAAATAACGCGAGGCAATAGTAGCACAAAGGTTGGCCAAAGGAGGATAGTTTGACATCGCAATCCAAATAGCTTTGTTTGCTAAACTTCGCTATAATCCTGCTCCAACCAAATTCGTCTCCCCCTTCATATAAGGTAGATGCCCATGCGTCCAAACGATCGCAAGGCGGATCAAGTTCGCCCAATCAAAATTACTCGTAACTACACTGCGTATGCAGAAGGCTCTGTGCTTGTTGAATTCGGCAACACGAAAGTGCTGTGTAATGCGACCGTTGAAGAAAACGTACCACGTTGGCTAAAAGGTCAGGGTAAAGGCTGGGTGACGGCTGAGTACGGCATGCTACCGCGTTCGACTCACTCGCGTATGCGTCGTGAAGCAGCGAGCGGCAAACAAGGTGGTCGTACGATGGAAATTCAGCGTCTGATTGCTCGTAGCTTACGTGCTGTGGTTGATCTAGAAGCAATGGGCGAAATCATGGTGACCGTTGACTGTGACGTGATTCAGGCAGACGGCGGTACACGTACAGCATCTATTTCGGGTGCAAGCGTAGCAATGGCGGATGCATTCCAACACCTAGTTGAGAAAGGCAAGCTAAAAGCGAACCCGATGAAAGGCCACGTAGCAGCTGTTTCTGTAGGCATTCTAGGTGAAGATATCCTTTGTGACCTTGAGTACACAGAAGATTCAGCAGCTGATACTGATATGAACGTTGTGATGACGGAAGACGGTCGCATGATCGAAGTTCAAGGAACGGCAGAGGGCGAACCCTTCACCCATGCTGAGCTGATGAAGTTGCTGGAGTCGGCGACCAAAGGTATTACCGAAATTGTAGCGGCGCAGAAGGCGGCGTTAGAAAATTAATTTTTAGATAGCTCCCACTACGGGGGCTATTTTTTTATCAAAATTTGGCCAAGGTTAAGTTTTGACCTGTTTATAAACCGTCTAGACAACTAGACCTTTTATTTAGAGAGAAAGTAATGAAAGCATACCAGCGTGAATTTATTGAGTTTGCACTAGAGAAAGAAGTCCTAAAATTTGGCGAGTTTACTTTAAAGTCTGGCCGTAAGAGCCCGTACTTCTTTAACGCTGGTCTTTTCAATACAGGCCGAGATTTAGCGCGTCTAGGTCGCTTCTACGCAGCAGCGCTAGCGGATTCTGGCATTGAGTTCGACGTACTATTTGGCCCAGCGTACAAAGGTATTCCTATCGCGACGACAACAGCGGTTGCACTTGCTGATCACCACGATGTGGATACGCCTTACTGTTTCAACCGTAAAGAAGCGAAAGACCACGGTGAAGGCGGTAACCTAGTCGGTAGCGCACTTGAAGGTCGTATCATGCTGGTGGACGATGTAATCACAGCAGGTACAGCTATTCGTGAGTCTATGGAAATCATTAAAGCCAACGGCGCGGATCTAGCGGGTGTGTTAGTTGCTATCGACCGCCAAGAGAAAGGTAAAGGCGAGCTATCGGCGATTCAAGAAGTTGAGCGCGACTTTGGCTGTGCGATTATTTCAATTGTAAGCCTGACTGACCTAGTGACTTTCCTAGAAGAAAAAGGTACTGACGTCGAGCACCTAGAAGCGGTGAAGGCTTACCGTGCTGAGTACGGCATCTAAGACCGGACTTCGTCCGTTAGAACGCTTTGCTCCGAGAATCGGGAGGGGCTTCACCCTTCGAGAAGTTAACTGCCATTCCATAGAGTGACGAAGGAGCGAGTAGGGAATCTCATTAAGAGTTCAATTCGCTTCAAGAGATCCCCAACTCACTCGTTCCTCGTTCTTGAGGATAACGGGTTAAGCTATTGAAATAAAAAGGGTTGACGCTTTCACGTCAACCCCTCATTTTTGAAGCTCTCCAGCTCTCCAGCTCTCCAGCTCTCCAGCTCTCCAGCTCTCCAGCTCTACAGCTCTCCAGCTCTCCAGCTCTCCAGCTTTCCAGCTCTCCAGCTCTTTAGCTCTCTATATCATCCCGATCGCCATAGTGTGAGTTATCGTAAATCTCACGACCATCGCGTTGGGTTTTCAGCAGCGAAAGGTTCCACATATATTGTTCTGGATGTGGACGAACTAAGTCTTCAATCGCTTGATTCATCGCGCGAGCATCGGTCTCTTCATCGCCTGTTGGGAAGTTTTCAAGCGCAGGCAAGATATGCACTTCATACTTACCGGTTTTATCGTTGTAGGCAGGCAGAACTGGGACGACTTTGGCTTTTGATAGACGAGCCATTTTGCCGAAACCTTTTAGTGTGGCTTTCTCTGTACCAAAGAAAGGAACAAACACTGAGTTGGCAGGGCCAAAGTCTTCGTCTGGTAACCAGTAACCTAGATAACCGTCCTTAATTGAGCGAACAAAAGGTTTTACCCCCGCTTCACGGGCAAAGATACGACCACCATACTGCATGCGTTGAACCTGCATCAGCCAGTCACCAATTGGATTGCGCTGTGGCTTCATAATGGTAGTGACTTTGTAGCCCTTTGCGGCAAGCATAACAGCAGGGTAGTCAACCGCCCACGCATGAGGCGCTAGGATGATTACGTTCTCGCCAGCATCTAGCAACGGTAAGATGTTTTCCTCACCGATCATCACGCCACGGTTTTGGTTGTGTTTGGTTGAGCGTACTAAAAATTCAGAGTAACCCAACAGGTATTGCGCAGCCTTGACGAAAGTTTCTTCAAGGATCTCTTGACGCTCTTGCTCAGACTTTTCAGGGAAACAGTATCTTAGGTTAACGCGAGCCCGTCGTACTACACGGCCATTTTTGCGCACGGCAAAGACGGATAACTTGCGTGCAAGCGCATCACGCCAGCGATATGGAATAAAAGCAAATAACCCAGCAAACAAGATACCTAACCAAGTGCCCCAATGTTTAGGATGGAGGAAAGACCACTCAAAAGTTGGGTTGTGCAGGTGTTTATCTATGCTGTTTTTTTCATTGGTGCTCATTCAGCAGGGCCTATTCTATTGATAACGAGAGTTGGTTAGCGTTTCATCTGGCAGTGACTTGAAGCGTTTGTGTAGCCACATCCACTGTTCTGGAGCACGCATAATAATCTCTTCGACAAATTTATTCATATATGCCGCAGCGGCGGTTTCATCTTTTTTCGGGTAGTCAGGTTCAATATTCTTATCAGCGATTATTTCGTATTTACCTTGGCTGTTTCTAAAGCCAGAGCCCGGGATAATGGCACATTTACTGGTGTAAGCAAGAATGCTCGTCCCTGTTGTGGTGCAGGCTTCTTCAACGGCAAAGAATGGCACAAACACGGATTTGTTATGACCGTAATCTTGATCTGGCAGATAGAATAGGCGATGGCCCTGACGCAACACGCGAATCATCTGCTTAAGGTCGGTACGGTAGATAAGTTTGTTGCCATTACGTGTGCGACCACGATATTGAATGAATTCATAGGCAGGGTTGCTATGCGGGCGGTAAGCGCCATAGCCTTGTAAACCCAATACTCCAAAAGCTCGTGCGGTGATCTCAAGGTTGAGGGCATGGACACAACAGAGCAAGACACCTTTGCCTTCTTTACCTAAGCGCTTGAGCTCTTCAACGTCTTTGGTTTGTAGAATACGTTTAAAGCGCCATGTCGGCCAAAACCAGGTAATCCCGGTTTCAATTAAGGCCATACCGGTATTTTTGAAGTTTTCTGCAACGCTTTTGTCGATCTCACTTTGTGACATGTCCGGAAAAGCGAGTTCGAAGTTTCTTCTTGCGACATGTACACGGGATTTGCCAAAGCGCATCCCTAAACGACCGATGCTTTGCCCCAAACGCAGTAATAGCGGGTAAGGGAGAACATTAACAATCAAGGCGAGCAGTCCAAAGCCGAGCCAAACTCCCCAGTTTCTCGGGTGTAGTAAGGAAAGGGTAAATGGAGGCGGTTGATTGTATTTATCTTTACTCATAGTGATTACTTAATTTGTGCGCTTAACAGTGCCCAGTATTCTTCAAAGTTTGCAGTCGGTTGGTATTTAAAATCAGAGCGAACGAATCGGTTTAAGCTTCCTTCTACCTGACCAAGCAGTTGGGCGGCTAACACCTTCTCATCGACAGGAAATGCCTTTCCTTCACGCAGCATACGCTCACGCAGGATCTGACGGATAGAGGTTTCAATACGCTCAAATAGTTGATTGATACGGTCGCGCAAGCGTTCATTTTCAAACATTAGTGCATGACCAGACAAGATACGGCTCAGACCTGGATTGCGCTCAGCAAAGGCTAGAATCAATTGCAGTACGAGTCGAATTCGAGTCAGAGTGTCTTTCTCTTCATCCAGAATACGGTTGATACGCGACATTAAAGACTCTTCGATAAACTCGATTAAGCCTTCGAACATGCGCGCTTTACTTGGAAAGTGTCTGTACAGTGCGGCTTCTGAAACGCCAACTTGCTTAGCGAGTTTTGCGGTTGTAATGCGTGAAGCGCCTTCGTTGGACTCCAGCATTTCAGCCAATGCTTGCAAAATTTCATCTCGGCGGTTGGTTTTTCTTGTTCCGGCCATGAACCTTTTTCCTTATTGTTACCATTCTGAATAAAGCTTTGAGCAAAACAGCTCAAAGCCAACAACTTATGACGATTCCATTTATCGCGAGGGTTTGTTCTTATTGAGAAAAAATATGAGCTTTACGCTTCTAGTTTGTCCGCGATTGTCATGATGATTTGTGAGGCAATTTGTTGCTTCGACGCAAGGGTAAGTGATTGCTTACCATCTTTCCAGTATACGGTGATTGCGTTGTCGTTGCTATTGAAGCCTTGCCCTTCGACAGAGACATCGTTAGCACAAATCATATCAAGATTCTTCTTGCTGAGCTTTGTACGTGCGTAGTGTTCTACGTCTTGAGTTTCGGCAGCAAACCCAACGGTAAATGGTCGAGATTCACTGAGAGCAGCGACAGAAGCGATAATATCAGGGTTTTTCACCATAGTGATGGTCATTTGATCGCTATCATCGGTCTTTTTGATTTTTTGCTCGGCGATAGATTCAGGGCGATAGTCAGCAACCGCGGCACAGCCGATAAAGATGTCATGAGTTTTTGCTTGCTCTATCGCAGCGTTATACATGCTTTGCGCACTGTCGACATCAATACGTTCTACACCTGCTGGTGTCGCAAGGGAGACTGGGCCAGAAACGAGCGTTACTTTTGCTCCCTGTGCCACTGCAGCTTGCGCCAATGCAAAGCCCATTTTTCCAGAACTGTGGTTAGAGATGTAGCGCACTGGATCGATCGCTTCACGGGTTGGGCCTGCCGTAATCACCACTGATTTCCCTTTTAGTGGCTTATCAGCAAAAAACTGTTCACATCGCTCGACGAGCTGCATGGGCTCTAACATGCGCCCAGGGCCCACGTCTCCACACGCTTGTTCGCCTGCCGCTGGCCCCCAAATATGCATACCACGACGCGCAAGGGTTGCGATGTTCTCTTGGGTGGCGACATTGCGATACATCTGTTGATTCATCGCTGGTGAGACGGCAATGGGCGAGTCGGTGGCAAGCACTAATGTCGTGAGTAAATCATTACCCATACCTGCGCTCATGCGAGCAATTAAATCCGCGGTTGCCGGTGCAAGCAAAACAAGATCAGCCCATTTGGCAAGCTCGATATGTCCCATAGAGGCTTCTGCAGCAGGATCGAGTAGGCTATCAGAGACAGGTCTGCCAGAGACGGCCTGCATGGTCAGTGGGGTAATAAATTCTTTAGCTGCTTTGGTCATAACCACTTGAACCTGCGCGCCACGTTCAATAAGGCGGCGAGTCAGCTCGGCACATTTGTAAGCAGCGATACCACCACTAATACCTAATAGGATCTTTTTACCTGCGAGTGTTTGCATGATGATCTTCCTTAAAATTTCTGCCCGTAAGATACCACGGCTGATATTTACGTGCCTAGGGTCGCTATCTGAGTTATTAAATTTGAAAGTTGATTTGGTGCAAAGTTTGCCACACCTCTATCGCTACAGTGTTTCAAGCTCTGCGCTTAGTTAATCGCACTGTTTCTTGCTCGGTTTTATCTATGATGCCTTCTTTATTTACTCTAACTTTTGCTGAGTTCATTACTGATGGGATATAGATGAACGCTTTACCAAAAGAATCCATGCCTAGAGAAAAGCTTCTATCACATGGCCCGCATTCGCTAACGGATGCCGAGCTTCTGGCGATATTTTTAAGAACGGGTACCCAAGGAATGAATGTTCTGGCTCTATCAGACCATTTGATTAAGGAATTTGGCTCACTCAGAGCGCTTTTTTCTGCGGATTTAGACCATTTTTGTCGTCATAAAGGGCTCGGCGTCGCTAAATATGTTCAACTGCAAGCGGCACTAGAAATGACCCAACGCTACTTAGCTGAGACGCTAAAGCGTGGTGATGCCTTAACCAGCCCTGAACAAACGAAACTCTATTTATCTGGACTACTCAGAGATAAGCAGAGAGAAGAATTCTTTGTGCTCTTTTTAGACAATCAACATCGGGTAATATGTGGAGAGCCTCTGTTCCAAGGCACGATAGATGCTGCTTCAGTCTACCCAAGAGAAGTCGTTAAGCGCGCTTTAGAGCACAATTCAGCCGCTCTGATTTTGGCCCATAATCACCCGTCAGGCGTTGCAGAGCCTAGCCAGAGCGATCGACGAATAACCCGACGAATCAGTGATGCGTTAGCGCTGGTGGACATCCGCGTGCTAGACCACTTTGTGGTTGGCGATGGAGAGATTGTTTCCTTTGCGGAGCGCGGTTGGATTTAAATCACATTTTTAGTTGTGAGTTCGCTGATTTCTGCTACAATCCCCCGACATTTTTTAGCACATAAATCAGCTCTGCCTAAAAAAGATCACGAAAACCTGTAAAAAGGATCTGTTCGGGTCTTGAGCAATGCTACTCAAGTTAGTATAATGCGCGACCTTTGATAGCCTTGTATGGGTTTCCATAGCGGTATAAGACCTCAAACTTCTAATTTAGAAACTGAGAGGTTCGGCCACCAAGGTTGATATCGAGCTGAAACGATTTTGGAGAAGACATTCATGTCACGAGTATGCCAAGTAACTGGTAAGCGTCCAGTAACGGGTAACAACCGTTCACACGCACGCAATGCTACTAAGCGTCGTTTTCTGCCGAACCTACAAACTCATCGTTTCTGGGTAGAGAGCGAAAAACGTTTTGTTAAACTACGTCTATCTGCTAAAGGTATGCGTATCATCGATAAGAAAGGCATCGATGCTGTTCTTGTTGATATCCGTGCAAACGGCGTAAACGTTTAAGAGGAAATAGACAATGGCAAAGAAAGGCGTACGTGAGAAAATCCGTCTAGTATCTTCTGCAGGTACTGGTCACTTCTACACGACTGATAAGAACAAGCGTAACATGCCAGGCAAATTTGAGATCAAAAAGTTTGATCCAGTAGTTCGCCAGCACGTTATGTACAAAGAAGCTAAAATCAAGTAATTGATTCTTCTTTGAACTTCCTTCGGGAAGCGTGAATTGAAACCCAATCATAGCAATATGGTTGGGTTTTTTATTTTGGAGAGAAGGAACGGGCTACGCCCTCCGGGAACGGACTTCGTCCTATAGAACGCTGCGCTCCGAGATCGGGCTTCGCCCTGCGAGATAGTCATGTAAGTAGCGTATGAAAAGTCATTGACGTGACTTGCTCTCAAAGAGATACAAGTATCTCGTATCTCGTATCTCGTATCTCGTATCTCGTATCTCGTATCTTTGCCTCTTTTCTGCTACTTTTGAGTCAGTTAAAGACAGAGAAGTCAGACACTATGCGAGTTTCCCCTTCACGTCGTAGACGTTGGAACAATATCCTTATGTTAGGCATTATCGCGTTTATCGCTTTGCTTAACCTTCCTACTTTGATCAAAACCTATCTACTTGAGCCGACGGTGGTTGAAAGTCCTTATCCGTATTTGTTGAACCCTCAGGCAGAGTTACAGGCATTACATTTTTCTGATTGGTCACTGGAGAAAAACCAAGGGCGTTGGCGCAGTACCGTCAATAGTGTCATTCCGGAACAAGAACTTGCCCAGCGTTGGATTGATTTGGTGGGCACTGAAGTGACTCAAGATAACTTCGATAGCTTAAAGCCTCAGCTTAGTAGCCCGAGTTCAATTGAAGCATGGTATTTAGATCAGGAAGAGCCACAAAGGATCACTTATTACCAAACCCCACAATTTTGGTTGCTGAAAAACTGGCAAGATAAGTGGATAGCCATTTCGGTTGAACCTCGCTATCTTATGCCTGAGTAAATCCACACTTTGTGTTGTATGCGATAGGAATAATTGATGCCTGAATTACCTGAAGTTGAAGTAAGCCGAATGGGGATCTCGCCTCACTTAATTGGTCAAACGGTGGCTAAACTGACATTTCGTACTCCTAAGCTACGTTGGGATATACCAGTAGAGCTGAAAAAAATGGAAGGGCAGGTCATTAGGGGGGTTTCTCGTCGAGCCAAGTATTTGCTGATCGAAACCGATGCAGGTAGCGCGATTGTCCACCTTGGGATGTCTGGTTCACTCAGAGTGTTAGATGCCGAGATCTCACCGGCTAAACATGATCATGTTGATCTGAAGTTAGCTAACGGTAAGGTGCTGCGCTACAACGATCCAAGGCGTTTTGGCGCTTGGCTATGGACAGAAGATGGTACTCATGCAGCACTAGGTAGTATGGGGCCTGAGCCGCTAACCCCTGATTTCAATGCCGATTATATTGCTGAAAAGGCCGCGAATAAGCGCGTTGCGGTGAAGCAATTTATTATGGATAACAAAGTCGTGGTTGGCGTAGGTAACATCTACGCTAATGAATCGCTGTTTAGCTCCGGAATTCATCCAACACGACCTGCTGGAAAACTTACCGCGAAAGAGTGGGAATTATTAGTCAAAGAGATTAAGCGAGTACTGGATACTGCAATCAAACAAGGTGGAACGACGCTAAAAGACTTCGCTCAAGCTGATGGAAAACCAGGTTACTTTGCACAAGAGCTGCAAGTATATGGCAAAGCAGGTGAGCCATGCCCAACCTGTGGTGAACTCATCGAAGAGCAGAGAATTGGTCAGCGAAATACTTTTTTTTGTAGTCAGTGTCAGAAATAGAGGGCGGAGCGGACTACGTCCTTCGGGAACGGGCTGCGCCCTACGAGAATCTGGAACGGACTTCGTCCTCCGAGAGGTGGTTGCTGGCTGTGAGGTGCTAGAACCTTTGCTTCAACAAGAAGGATAGGATTTGTTTTTAAGGAGAGATAGAACCTAATAACCTAGCTCTCTAGCTCTCTAGCTCTCTAGCTCTCTAGCTCTCTAGCTCTCTAGCTCTCCAGTTATCCATTAAACATGCGCTTTGGTTTTTAGTGCTTCCGCGACCACTTGTGGCACAAAGTTGGTCACGTCACCACCGTGAATAGCCACTTCGCGTACTATGGTTGAAGAGATAAAAGCATGCTCTTCGGCTGGGGTTAAGAATACACTCTCTAAACCAGGCATAAGGCGGCGATACATATTTGTTAGGCCAAATTCGTATTCGAAGTCGACAGTGGTGCGCAGACCACGAATCAAGACATTAGCTTGCTCTTGCTTGGCAAAGTCGACCATAAGGCCTGAAAAACCCTTAGAGCTGACGTTGTCTAGGTGCTTTGTAACTTGTTGAGCGAATTGAACACGCTCATCCAAGGTAAACATAGTGTTTTTACTTGGGCTGGCTGCAACGGCGATGATGACTTCATCAAACATATCTGCGGCACGTTCAATCAAGTCTAGGTGTCCGTTAGTAATAGGATCAAATGTTCCCGGATAGATGACTCGGGATAGGCGTTTTTGGCTCACTTTGCGCGTCTCTAATTTTTCCATCTCCTTCAATGTTAACAAAAAGGCTCACAATTACCCACTGAAGCCGTTATCATTGGGACAAAAGATAGATGTGGATTGAGTGATGAAAAAAATACTGGTAGTGAGAAACGACAAAATCGGTGACTTTATGTTGGCATGGCCGAGCTTTGCCATGCTTAAAGCTTCGCTACCAGATTGTCAGGTTACAGCTCTAGTGCCTAATTATACGGTTGCGCTTGCTAAGCTATGCCCGTGGATTGACCATGTGCTGATCGACCCGACAAAGAATGCTTCAAAACATGCGCAGAAAGAGCTGATTGAGCAGATTCGTCACGAGCAGTTTGATGCTTCCATTAACTTGTTCTCAACCACTTATAACGCCAAGCTAGTTTGGAAGGGAAAGATCCCTTATCGCTTAGCTCCCGCGACTAAGTTAGCGCAGATCTTCTATAACAAGCGCATTAAACAAAAGCGTTCTCAATCGGCTAAGCCAGAGTTTGAATACAACCTAGATCTTATTCGCGCCTTTTTAAGCGATATTGGCAAGCCTATCGTTGAACCTTCAGCGCCTTACTTATCGTTTAGCTCACAGCAGTTAGAGCAGCAAAAAGGCAAGTTGGCACAACAACTCGAATTGGATGTAAACAAGCCTTGGGTCTATGTTCATGCCGGTAGTGGTGGCTCAGCTAATAATCTTTCTTTAGAGCAGTACACACAACTTGTCAGCGGCTTAGCGGGTGAATTTGAAGTGGTTTTAACCGCTGGGCCTGGTGAAGAACAAAAAGCCGCTGAGTTGCAGCAATTGATGGCTAGCCGCGGCAGAAATGCGGCGCTTTATGATAAGAATGATGGTTTGGTTGATTTTTCTTGCTCTATTGCTTGTGCCGATATGTTTATCGCAGGCTCGACTGGCCCGTTACATATTGCGGCGGCGATTGATGTGCCCACCGTTGGTTTCTTCCCAAGTAAACGTTCTGCCACGCCACTACGCTGGCAACCGATTAATTCAGAAGGGAATCATATCGCTTTTTGCCCACCACAAGCCGATGATAAAGCAAGCCAGGAAGATATGGCGCGTATTGATGTCGATAACGTGTTGGAAGAGTTACAGCCTTGGGCTAATGAAAAGTTAGTGTAGAAAAAGGCGACCTTATCGGTCGCCTTACAATTCAAGCGTTTAAAACTTTTCAGGCATCTTATCTGTTTCTGTTCGAATCCATAAATCCGCGTATTTGACAAAGGTAGAATGCGCAGAGAGTAGTGACAGCAGGAAGCCCTGTTTACCATCTAAGAAGCCGCCCTTAACGACATACATTTTCAAAAAGCAGCCTAGCGCATGAAGAATACCTTGTGAGATGCTGCTCTTTTTACCCTTTTTCTCTCGCTGCTCTGCCCACGCTTTCGCATAGCCTGCTGACTTAACCAAGTAATGGTTCATATCATTGTAGGTAAAGTGAATCAGGTCACCGGTAAGGTTTTGAACCTTCATCTCCCCAGTTACTTCGACTTTCTCATGCACCAAAGCATCATTGTACTGAGTCAGTTTCGTAGGATATAGACGCAGAACGCGATCTGGGTACCAGCCACAATGGCGAATATAACGGCCAAACACCCAACTTAAGCGCGCGGTTTGATAGATGGTTGAAGGCTCATTACTAGCAACCGCCGCTAAAATGCTCCCTTTCAGTTCAGGCGTGACACGCTCATCAGCATCGAGCCACAGAATGTAATCTGACTCGACATAAGATTGTGCGATACGGCGCTGAGGCCCAAACCCTGGCCATTCTTGATTGACGAAAAATTTGTCGGTAAAGGTTCGTGCCACTTGTTCTGTTTTATCTGTGCTTCCAGAATCGAGGACGACAATCTCATCAACCCAGTCATGGACGGTTTCCAAGCAAGCTTTAAGGTGCTGCGCTTCGTTTTTAACGATTAAGGCCACGGCAATGGTTGGTTTACTCACTAGGATACCTCGGGAGTGGATGATGGTAGGTTTAAATCAGAGACTACTTTATCAAACATAGTGATAACTTGCTGAGCCTCAATACGTTGCATTGCGTTTTTGTCTTTTACTCTTGCACGCCAACTCAGCTCTTTTGATGTTTTGCCTGTCTCGGCTTGAATCGCTTCTTCATAAGCGGACACAACATAGTGGCGATACTGATAAGGCCCTGTTCGCTCTGGATTATGATGAACATAAAGGCCAATAATAGGAGTGTTAACCGCGTTAGCCATATGGGCAGGGCCTGTATCTGGTGCAACAACGAGATTGGCTTTATCCAATAGCGCTAACATCTCTTTTAGAGAGCTTTTGCCAACCAAATTACTCACTGCAACATTAATCAAACTTTCGATTTGTTCGGCAAGATCTAGCTCTACCTGAGCAGGGCTTCCCGCTAAAACAATGTTCCAGCCTGTTTGATGAGCATGTTGAATCAGTTTGGCATAGCCTTCTGCTGTCCAGTTTTTATAGGCTTTACTCGCTGCCGGAACAATCACTAGGTTTGGCTTGGTCGCGTCAAGTTGAGCGGTTGCCCAAGCTAAATCATTCGCAGAGTAGTCAATCCGCCATTTCGGTGACATATCTTGCACACCGAGCGTTTCACCAAAGGCAAGTAGCCCATCGAGAACATGCATGGTTTGCGGAGAGGGGACTTTGACATTGGTAAACAAGCTTTGAAAATCTTGGCTACGCGTGGAATCAAAGCCGAGTTTGTACTTCGCCTTTATTCCTACAGTTGCAATGCTGGCTCTAAACGCGTATTGCATATGCAGAAGAGCGTCGAACCGATAATCTTTTAGCTCACGCCACAGCGATTTATAGCCAGACCAGCCCTCTTTTTTATCAAACACCACTACGGTGAGGTTGTCTAAATCTTCAATTAGCTTTGCTTCCAGTTTGCCTGTTACCCAAACGATTTCAGTCTCAGGCCACTGGCGCTGTATCGCTTGTACAGCCGCAACGGTATTACAGACGTCACCAATTGCAGACAAGCGTAGTACGCAGAGAGATTTAGGAGCAGAGGAAAAAAGTGGCATAGTGATTTCAATTAGCGTGTATTAGCCAAGATTATGCAGAGAGGCTCAATAAATGTAAAATGGCGGCGCAAATAAATTGAGAGATCACCACGCATGAAGACTTTGCAGTTTGATAATCAGACCATATGGTATGACGAAGAGCTACTCAAAGAAGACCCTAAACAAGTTTTCGAACCAAGTTATTGGCAGCAAAACGACAAAGTTATTGGCAGCGCTCAAGGGCGTGGTACAACGTGGTTTGTGCAAACAGAGTCAATACCTGCAGCGCTGCGACACTATCGTCGTGGTGGTCTATTCGGCAAACTGGTTAAAGACAGTTACCGCTTTTCAGGTTGGGAGCAAACGCGCAGTTATCAAGAGTTTCAGCTTTTGAATACGCTAATCCAAGCGGGCGTCAATGTTCCTAAGCCAATTGCTGCTCGTGCAATCAAAAGTAGCTTGAGCTATACAGCGGATTTGTTGAGTGAAAAGATACCCAATGCCAGAGATTTGGTATCTATTCTGGTAGAAAGGCCACTTTCTGCACAGATATATCAGAAAATTGGTCAAGAAATCAGTAAGATGCATAAAGCGCAAGTGAACCACACTGACCTCAATATCCACAATATCTTGCTTGATGAAGACGAAAAAGTTTGGATTATCGACTTCGATAAGTGCTACCAACAATCTGGCGAAGAGTGGAAGCAGAGCAATTTAGCAAGACTAAAGCGCTCTTTTGAGAAAGAAGTGGGGAAGAGTCAAATTTCTTGGCATTACACCGACTACGCTATACTCTTAGAGGGCTACAATAGCGATAGCAACCACTATTAATACTCATAAAAATGAAGTTTGAAGATATAACCTTTGTTGTTCAAGGTCCAATACATCCTACTATTACCCAACGTTCAATATCGACATTGAGAGATGTGTTTCCTGGAAGTCACATTATCCTCTCAACTTGGGAAGGAGAGGATGTCTCGGGACTTAATGCCGATGTAGTGATTTTTAATGAAGACCCAGGCTCAACGACATTTGTATACAGCAAAAAGGATGAAGCGGTTAAGATAAATATTAATCGACAGATTGCTTCGACTTACTACGGCTTAAACGCAGTGAGAACTAAGTACGCCGCTAAGCTACGTGCTGATAATGTTCTTCATAATACGAAAATTATCAAGTTGTTTGAGCAATACTCGCAGCGCGATGAGCGCTATTCGTTTCTCAATCAAAGGTTAGTGTGTTCTAACTTCTATGCAAAAGAGTTTGAGCGTGGACTTCCTGTCCCATACTTCTATTCAGACTTTTTCCAGTTTGGAGAAACCACGGATTTGCTGAACGTATGGAATATAGAGTATTTCTCAGACTACGTTTTTCGAGAAGAGTTAAGTGGAAAAAAACAACACGAGCACTATCCCAAAGATAGCGTTAATGTTGAACAGAAAATATGGAGTCATTTTGTTAATCAGTTTATCCCTACTAAACTGACTGATGAACATGGAACTAGAGAAGATATAAAGAACTCTCGAAATGTGATGTTAAACAATCTAGTTATTGTGGATGGGGATGTATTGGGCTTAGAGGTGCCAGAACGTTTACATCAGAATAATGGGTATCCATATTACTTCTATACCTATCGACGTTGGCAATGGCTTTATGAAAGGGAGTTTGGAGTTAATTTGGGAATACCTTTTCTGTTCAAGGCTAAGTGGATTCTAGCAACATCATGGATGTTTCTTAGGAAAGGAATGCGCCTAAAAATTAGAAAGTTGGTTAAGAGAAGTTAGCCACAATAGGGCTAACCTAGCTCTATTGTTTTATAACTCTGAGTGCCAGACCTATAAATTCTTTGTAGCGGCGGTAGAGTCTTTTTTTGTCTATTGGCTTATTCGTTTGGTTGTTGAAATAAAGCCAATCTTTCAAATCATACTCTAGCGCTAAATTTCCCCGTTTATAAAAGCGTTCTGTAACATCTAGCCCGATGTTTTCGGGTAAATCGACAATAAGATTATTGGCAATAAACTTCTTCCAAAAATCTTTGCCAAGTCCAGCGTGATCACCAGCTTTAGTATTGAGCATGTAGTCAATGCCTAACAAGCGAGAAATCCAACTCAAGCATAAAAATTGCTCTGTTGCAGGATAGCGAGATTTGTAGCCAGGTACTTTATTAAAGCGTAATTCAGGTACAAAGTTCCCGTTCCAAATTTTTAGCAAATCTGCTGTTTCACCAAAATCAAATAGATCGCTTTTATGGAAATGGACCTCTCTTCCCACATGAGATGAAATAAAGAACGTACTACTAGTAACTACACGTGAGTTTAGCAAGGCATGTTTGCTGTCTCTCGGTGTTCCTGAATATTTCTCGTACAGATAAACAAAGCCCCTACCAGTTAGTCGATTATCTGTCCTCATTTTTACGGCGAACTTAGTTTCAACTTTAGCTAACCCCATGTGTGAGCTATGTAGTTGACGGTTATTGTTGAGTTGAATTCGTTCGTCACCATGATAAATGAAATTAGGCCCTGGGTCGTCTAGCTCTAGGACGAGATCATAGTCTAAACCTTGGTGAGGCTGTCCCTTCCATGTCGAGAGGATAATTTTAGACTCAGGGAAGCTGTCTCTAATTGAACGCAAACATTGCTCGGTAATGCCTACAAGCTGTTTACGATCTTTACTAGCCTGAATGGGCCCCTGAACAACAAAAGTAATATCTTTATCTGCTATTTTGTTCATGCTAGTCCCTATTCAGAAAAGCTTTGTACTCGTCAGGAACTCCGCAAAAAATGACGTCATCTCTCTGAATAAGATGGTAGTGGATGTTGGCTCCTTTTTCGATCAAGAGGTTGTAAAGTGGTGCAATATACAGCTCACCTTTTTCCCACTCGTGTTGAGGCTTGGATAGGTATGCTTGATAAGCACTTAGGTAATCTTGCTTACTATTGAAGTGGTAAAGACCAGTACTACATAAATCAGATATAGGGTTCTTTTCTGCAGTTTTTATTACTTTGGTACCGCTTTCATTTTCCGGCTTTGCAAATGACCAGTTGTCGCCCGTGCCTTTGAATACTTCTAAGTAACCATCACTCTCTTTAGCTATGCTAGGTAGAACAAAGTTAGGACGGAATGTGTCAATATTAAAGACCGTAATTGCATCCTGATAGTTTGGAAGTTGTTGTTCAAGCAATTCTAAACCTAGAGCTACAGTCTCTGCTTGACCTCTTGTTTCTTGATCTAGAACTGTGATGTAAAACTCTTTTATACCTAACGCCTGAGCTCTTTCTTTTACAAACAGTTTGGTGTCATATACATCCCTTACAATGAACAAGAAAGGAAGTGATGAAAAGTAAGCTTCAAAGCTTCTAACAGAGTGATCAAAAAGAGTTTGACCATGTGCCTCAAGCATATACTTTGGCTGAGTATAGCCAGCTTTGAAGAATCGCGAGCTCATACCCGCCATAGGAATTACGATCATTGTTCTAATCTCTGTAAAATTTGATATAAGCGGAATGCATTGGCAAATAAGGCGTCTTGGCGACGCATGTCATCCGCATGCAGAGGTAACATAGAGAGGAATAGTTGAATTTGCATGGCATATAGGTTTTGTGCAGTAATGCCAAACTCTTGCTCTACCATCTGAATAAACGCCTGTTGAGTATCTCTATGCACACCGTCGTCGGCAATATTCAATGTGATGTTTCTGCCTTCGATTGTTACCTCATAGTAACCAGCGATTATCCAGTCATAAAGTCCTAAGATTGAATGACTTAACTTGGCAAGATCGTAGCGAATGTCACCATAGATAGTTTGCTGACCATCAGGTGTCATTCCTCGTGGGTCAATGGTTTTGACCTTGCTCGCTCTAAAATCGTAGAGTATGTTGCTGAAGCAAAAATCACCGTGAAGCACGCTAATATTTGCTTTGCTAGTGGGTAAGTGTTTTTCACTTTGTGACAATATCTGCTGGAGGCTTATTTTTTGCTCCTCAAAATGCCACTCAGTGTTTAAGTTGATTTTACGAGAATTACAAAATTCCGCTAGGCGGCTTGGCGTTTTCTCACCAAATAGGACTTCTAAGTTGTTGGTACAACTCTCATTGCCTATTTCCTGCTTACTACAGTTAGATAGAAACTCTATGCATCCAGATAAGATTTGCTGCCATACTTGGGGTGGGAGCTTTGAAAAGACGAATAGCTCATTTAATGCCGTCAAGTGTAGGTATTCTAATCTATAAGAAATTTTTCCTTGTTCACTATTGCTACCCATAAACTGAGGGATGTAGCCACGAAGTGTGTAAGGAAGTGTATCGAACCAGTTAGCTTCTGCGGCTATTTTTTCGTTTTTTACGCTTGCCTTCTCGATCCATTTAGGTGTGATTGTTAACTCATTAAATGCGCGCTGAGTCGTATATTCGGCTTTTGAACGGTAGTAGGTGTTTACATGGCCAAAGTCGAGCCAGCCGTGCGAATCAACTGGCGTTAGACCAACTGACTGATGATAGCGGTTCAGACCTTCAATAAACTTCCATTCGCTTTGTGTAATACAACGAACTAACTCTCGCGGTTGACTAAATTTGAAATACCCATCAATAATTCGATTAGCTTCTGAGCTTAATTGTTGCTCGGTATCTTTTAGCCAATGTGCTTTGTCATCGGTGAGTACAGCCCAGTTATAGCTATCCTTAGCTATCGATACACTCGCGATATCGTCTCCTATGGGGAGTTGTCCAAACAGGGTATCTCCATAGAGAATGTGGAGTGGACTGCTCAACGAATGTCCGCTGATGTTGATAGCTGCGACCATTGATGCGCCAAGGCTAAGTCCGTCAGGTGTATGGATGATCTCAACGTGATTCTGCTCCAGCCATTGTTGGTCAAGTTTTGACACAGAATAGGACTCTGGAACTGATAGATAGATAGAAACACCATCAGGGGCTAGAGCTACTTGATGCTGAAAAAGTCTACGGTTGCCAAGCGGCAGGAAGCTAGGTGGGATATGTCCAAACTCTGATTCTAATTCTAGTCCGACATAGGCTCCAGACATGATCAGGAACATACCTTTTCCTTCTCAATTAATTTATTAATCTCTTCAATTGTTAAGTTTGCAAACTCAGATGGGCGAACGGCTCTATCATCAATATAAAAACCTTCATGGCCGCACCAGGGTTTACCAACAAGTATTTCGTCATAAGGAACGTTATGCTTATCTAGCCACTCTGTGATGATAGGTAAAGTATGAATGTTAATTTTACCCACATTACCTTCGTAGGTACGCATATTACGTGCTGTGGATATAACAACTTCAAACCCTTGCTCTTTGTAGTTTTTAAGTTGCTCAATCACATCTAGGCGAGGAAGAACATTTTTGTAGTCAGAGGTATTTGCTTGGGTGAGGGTTCCGTCTAGGTCGACGATAAGCTTTTTCATAATGTTCAGTTCCTAGTTTATATTTAGCTGAGCAAGTGATTTTTCTATGGCACCGATGTTTTTTCTAACTACTGTGAGTGCTTGGTCACCGCTCTTTTCACGTGATTTCTGGTCTATTAGCCACTGCTTCAGCTGACTGGTAATTTCTAACTTGTCTTGAGTGATTATACATGCTCCAGCAGCCTCAAGAGCGTGAGTAATATCTGTAAAGTTGTAATAACTTGGGCCAATGATTGTTGGCCTTCCTAAAGCGGCAGGTTCGAGAAGGTTATGCCCTCCGACCTTTTTTCCTATAAGGCTACCACCCATAAAGCAAACGTCAGCAGCTTGCAATAAAGTCAGCATTTCCCCCATCGTGTCACCAATATAAACTTGAGTATTTGGAGTGGTTATGACTTTGCTGCTACGAGCGACGGTGGAGAACCCCTTACTTTTAGATAGCGCAGTAACACTCCTAAAACGCTCTGGGTGCCTAGGAACAACTATTAATAGGGCATTTGGAATGTCAATAAGTAATTGCTTATGAACGGAAAGCAAGGCCTCCTCTTCCCCTTCGTGTGTACTGGCTGCAATCCAGATAGGGCGATGTTGGCCAAGTTGCTCCCTAAGTTGGTCACCTTTCATTAAGACTGTGTCAGTGATAGTTATATCAAACTTTATAGAGCCGGTAACAACAAGATTGCTTTCACCTACTCCTAGCTTATTAAAGCGCTTGGCGTCGGCGTCAAATTGGCACAGAACCTTAGATAACTGTTTGGTCATTGATTTGACTAAAGGAGAAATTTTGAGATAGCCGCTGTACGATTTTTCGGATAGGCGAGCATTGAGCAAGGTAATTGGAATTCCTGATTTAGATACTTCATTCAATGTATTAGGCCAAAGTTCAGTCTCTACAATTATCAACTGAGAAGGTTGGACAATGTGTATGAATCGTTTTATGGCAAATGCAAAATCGACAGGAGTATATCGATGGTAAACTAAGTCACCCAATCGTGCGGCTTGCTCAGCTCCAGTAGAGGTCGTTGTAGTTAGAAGAATAGTTAAATCTGGATTATGTGCTTTAAGAGCCTTTATGAAAGGGGTGACGGCTACCGTTTCACCTACAGAAGCCGCATGAATCCATATTGGTTGTCCTGAAGACTTTAGAGGAGGCGTAACACCAAAGTGCTCTTTCCAACGATTACCTACGCTTGGTTTCCCCTCTTTCTTCTTATACAAGCTGTACAATAAAAATGGAGAAGCACAAGCGAGTAACAGAGTATATAACCAACGAATAAGCACGGTGATAATCCTGTAAGTTATTTTTTGATTAAGTTGTTAGGATCCTGATGAGTCCATTTTCCACGAGGCTTGTCTAAATACTGGAAGTACTCATTGGTGAATGTTCCTTGTATACATACGTAGCGACGACGGCGAGAGTTGACCTTGTCTCCATCTAACACTTCGTTGAATACCTTAGGGCCTGTAGTGCCATACACGCCTTCAGCAGGGTCGTAGTTCTCGATATTGTGAACGATTGCATCCATAACTGATTTATATTCTGGGTTGTTAGGTCTGGTTGCTAAAAAGTAATTGGTAATTTCAGTATCATTTTTAATCTTAATGAAAAGTGAGTCTTTGACGCCTTGTAATATCTTTTTCAAAGGCCAGACTAATGTCGCATCAATATCCATATAAATCCCCCCCTGTTGGTAAAGGGTGGTTACGCGCCAAAGGTCGGCTTGAGCGGCTCCATCTGTGAGTTTTAAATAGGCTTCATAGACTTCTTTTGGAGCAGACTCTTTTAAATATGCTTCACGAGCTTCTGTGCTCACATAGCGATACTCATAATCAAGTGACATGAGTCGGTTAAACAGATAGTTGAGGTAAACGGGTAGCGTAGACCTGTTGGAGTAGTTTGTTTGCCAAATAATCTTGGTTACACCACTTGATTGAGCAGAACGAACCATCGCAGGTGAATGTTCAGGGATTGTAAAGCGCAATTTTGGTAGAACAAAGTGAAAGGGATATGACAAGACTTTAAATATATTACCAATAAGACGAATTGATCTGTTGACTATCATTATTGGGAGAGTTTTCATAATTTGCCTTAGTATTTATTTTGATTGCTGCCGTGTTTTCTCTCGTTATGGCAGGTATTAGGTGTGTGGCGTCAGTTCACAATTTATTACTATACCAATAAAGCTTAGCGTTATTCGATAAACTCTTTTAGGGCGTTAACAACAGTGCTTGGTGCCAGTTTGTTTAGACAATCTAAGTGGCCGAGAGGGCATTCTCTCTTAAAGCATGGTCGACACTCAACATCAGTGTGAACCATTTTTAACTTATTGGTGAGAGGCGGGGTATATTTTGGTGAACTTGAGCCGTAAATAGCGACGATGTTGCAGCCGACAGCGGCAGAAACATGCATCAGTCCTGAGTCATTACTGACGACAGTGTGGCAGGCAGCTAAAAGATCGACTGCTTCAATTAAAGATGTCTCCCCTGCCAAATTAAAACAAAGTTGACCTTGCTCGTTTGACAGTTTGGAGCAGATTAGCTCACAGACTGCTCTATCTTTGGCTGAGCCAAACAACCATATCTGATAGCCTTGTTCTATCGCGTACTTTGCTACTTCAGCATAGTATGTATCTGGCCAACGCTTTGCTGGGCCAAATTCTGCTCCTGGGCATAGCCCTATAATAGGTCGAGTGCTTTCTAGACCTAAGCGATCTCTTGCGTTTTTTTGGTTTGCTAAGTCGACGGTTAGATTTGGTCTAGGGCAATTTGCTAGCTCGACTTCGTTAAGCATACCGCTTTTAGAATGCGCTAAAGCAACGTACCTTTCGACCATATACTGGAAAACACGCTTATTTGGCCGCAAGTCATTGAGTAGACCATAGCGCATTTCTCCTTTCCAACCTGTTCTTGAACTGATACCTGCGAAGAATGGAATCAAAGCAGACTTGGCGGAGTTAGGTAAAATATAAGCGTGGGTATACCCTTTTTTAGCCAACGTTCGAGCCAACTGCCAGCGACCTTTCAGGTTGAACTCACCATGTCCCATAGGCATCTCAATGGCTCGATTGACTTCTGGCATGCGCTCCAATATAGGCTTACACCAAGCAGGAGCAAGGACATTTATCTCAGCATTTGGCTGTTGATGCCTTAACGTCGTATAAAGGCTTTGCGACATGACCATATCGCCAACCCAAGATGGACCAATAACTAGAACTTTCATTGTTAAAGTACCGATTTACCTTGTTTCTCTGCGGCAATTATGGCGAAAAATACTGCTAGCATAAAGCCGTAAAAAGAGCCTATTAAATTGGCTGTTAAGGGAACCTCGGTTAAGCCAAATACAATGAATCCGGAAACAAAGATTGAAGCGGATAGGGACCAATGGCTCTTATGCTTAAGATAATGATTAACAAATATTAAGAAAGGAATAAAAAATATACCGAATACACTGAGAATTCCAATTACGCCATTAGATGCTATCAGTTCAAAGTATTGATTGTGAGCGTGTCCCCTGGAGATAATTGATGCGCCTTCGCCTATTTCTCCATCTAAATATAGTTGGTGATTTAGTTTTTCTCTTTCATGGTAGGGTAATCCAATTAAAGGGCTAACTTTAAATGCTTCCAATGCACCATACCAGTAATGAAGACGATAACCAGAGGACGTTGATTTTTCAATTTCTCCGGACGCAATTAACGTAAGTTCATGAGCAGTATAGTTAATGCGACTTTTAAAATTCTCAGAAGTGTTATAAAAAACTGTAGAGACTATTAGAAAACTCAATGCACCAACTAAGATGTATTTCTTCTTAATATTGTTAAAGTTGATAATAACTAGTAACGTTAGCACAAGAGGAACTGCAAAAATGGCTCCACGAGTATAGGTGAATATTACTGCTACTGTACAGAGCGCTGCTCCTATTAGCAGGATAGGTCTTCTTTTTGAGTTAAAGCTAAAAGTAAATGTTAGAAAAGCCAAAGTACATGCTAGGTAACCAAAGTTTATACTAAATAGAAACCCATCAACTCTAGGCATTTTTAAAATAAAGTACTGATAGTATGATATTATAAAGGTTCCAATAGAACCCAAAATGAGCCCAACCTCTAGGTTGGGTTTGATTTTTAGTTCACTGTTTTCTATGCATGTTTTTAAAGCAAAATAAATTGGCAAGCACAGAATTAGTCTAATGCCACCCTGAAAATATCTTGCTGTCGTTCCATCAAAAATAGCTATAGGTATAGCACCTATAAAATATATTGAAAGACAGAATGTGACGGCTAGATCGAACCTATTGAACGTGCAAAGATGGCGATTAGTATATAGATACGCCATGGATAGTAAGACAGCTAAAACTATAAAGAATACACTGAAGTTATTTGTGGTAAGCAAAAAAGAAAGAACGAATAATAATATCCAACGCATGAAAATTTCATAGGACTTGTGAGACAGCATATTTAGCCTATAGAGTTATAGTTTTTGAATTTATTAAAAACGTAATTACCACGGACTTTTCGGTATAAGCCAAAAACAGATGTGCGCGGAAAAATTGCAATTCTACGAATTTGAAATGGATCTTGATGGGCAGATAGAGGACCACTATTAGTCGCCACTGCAAACTGATAGCCAAGTCTTTCGACGATGGATTTAGAATCAGCATCTAATGAGCCGTAAGGGTATGCAAAAGAAGTTAGAGGCTTACCTAACAGGTCTTCTAACTCTTGCTTGTTCTTCTTGATCTCAGCTTCTTGTTTTTCTGGAGGTAAAGTATTTAAATGTGGATGGCTAACCGTATGACCCCCAATTTCGACGAGCTCCGATACTGATAAGGCTCTAAGTTCGTTTGCATTCATTAACGAAACGGGCTTCTCTGGATTATCTTTAACTTCAACATCCCAGCGGTTAAAAGTTTCACCTGTTACCGCATACACAACAGCTTTGAAGTTGTACTTTTGAAGGAGAGGAAGAAGCAATTCATAGTTATCTCTATAACCATCATCAACAGTAATGACAATATAGCGTTTGCCATATTCTAGCCGACTGATTAAGCCCTTTTCGGCTAAATCCTCAAAGGTGATAGTTTCAAATCCCATCTTTTTGATTAGCTTGAAATGTTTTTCTAGCATATCAATATGCAAATATGTGCCATGTACGCCTTTTTCACTATCATCTTTGATAAAACGGTGGTACATAATGATTGGCATCTCTTTACGCATTTTGTCAACGTAAACCGTTTGGTAGATGTCTTCTACTTGGTCGACGATTTTCGTTAAGCTATAGTTTTCTCTAATCGCTTCAACAATTTCTTTGTAACAATGTTTGCTTTGTAAACCTAGATTCACTTGCTGCTCAATTGATGAAAAGTCTATTTCGAGATCTTTCGGGCCAATATCGCCAAAGTTGCTCGCCATTGCTTCCTTGATATTACTTTCGTCAACTAA
Source organism: Vibrio sp. SCP2 (assembly GCF_059295395.1). Taxonomy (NCBI): domain Bacteria; kingdom Pseudomonadati; phylum Pseudomonadota; class Gammaproteobacteria; order Vibrionales; family Vibrionaceae; genus Vibrio; species Vibrio sp. SCP2. The sequence continues at coordinate 81,505 of NZ_JCAFVV010000006.1, forward strand.
ACCAATCGCTTTTGCTTCACCTATCGCTAGAGTGGGCCTTCCACACAGCAAAGACTCCATTGCTACGCGACCTGCACCGATCACAAGATCGGACGTGGCCAAAACCGAGGCGACATCATCGGAGTAGCCACAAAAATCTACTCGCTGCCTAAATTTATCAAACCGAGATTCAACTAACGAGCCCGAAACTACTTTTACATTGTAAGATTCGATATCTAGACATTCATCGAGCAGTCGATAACAAAGGTCACCTTTAGGGCCTGTTAAGCGACCAATAATTGTCACAATCGGCTTGTCATTCTCCGGCGCTTTTAGCCAGGTGAACTTGTCTGTCTCTATACCGTTTCTGCTTACTTCTAGTTGTGTTTCTGCCACACCTAATTCACGCACTAGCTGCTCTTTAATGGCCTCACATACGGGAAGGGCTTTGTCTCCCATTGCATGGAATTTTTTTCGTGATGCATGAACAGGTTGCCTACCATGAACTGTAGTAACCATCGGCGTCCTAGTGATCTTACATGCTACATGGCAACTCCAACTGGAAGCGCGCGAGTGAGCATGGACAAGCTGAATCTTATGCTTTTTAATCAAATAGACTAGATAGGCGACATGCCAAAAACGGCGAGGGATACTGCGCTTGTTAAAACGTAGTTTGAAATATTCGCCTTTGAAAGGTTTTGTTAACGTGTCAGACACATAATGAACGTTGTGCCCTCTGGCAGTGAGTTCGTTGCCAACCGTAGTGGCATAAACTTCTGCACCCGTTACCTCTAACTGCGAGAGTGCCATTAAGATATTCATTATTTAACTCTAATAATTTGAAAAACGCTAAGCAGATTATAGATGAGCGGGTGAGCATAGCGTTTTATTGAAGCCCATGTCACCCCTAAGTGATCTAAGAGTTGATGGTTTGCATATATTCAGCAACGCCTTCCGCCACTGATTTAAAATCATGCTCACAACCTGCTGCGCGCAGTTTGGTTAGATCTGCTTGCGTAAATTCTTGGTAAGCACCTTTTAAGTGCTCAGGGAATGGTATAGTTACAATTTCACCTGTGCCATGAAACTTAATGACCGCTTTGGCCACTTCTTCGAATGACTCTGCATTACCAGTACCTAGGTTAAATATACCTGAAGCACCACTTTCCATAAACCACAAGTTAACAGCCGCTACGTCACCTACATAGACGAAGTCACGCTGGAAAGTTTCACTTCCTTCAAATAATTTTGGATTCTCGCCTGCGTTCATCTGGTTGTTGAGGTGGAAAGCCACGGAAGCCATAGAACCTTTATGTTGCTCACGAGGACCGTAAACATTGAAGTAACGGAAGCCTGTGATTTGAGAAAGTTGTTCACCATGCTCTTCAGCATCTTGCCAAATTCGACGAACATAGTTATCAAACTGCTGTTTTGAGTAACCGTATACATTCAATGCACCTTCGTACTCTTTTTCTTCGATAAAGGTATCCGTTTCACCATAAGTAGCTGCAGAAGATGCGTAAAGGAAAGGAATCTCACGTTCTAGGCAGTAGTGAAGTAACTCTTTAGAATACTCATAGTTATTGAGCATCACGTACTTTCCATCCCACTCGGTGGTTGCTGAGCAGGCACCTTCATGGAAAATTGCTTCGATCGGTCCGAAGTCGTCGCCAGCCATAATTTGCGTAAGGAAGTCATCACGATCCATGTAGTCAGCGATATCTAGGTCAACTAAGTTTTGAAACTTTCTACCATTTTTTAGGTTATCAACTACGAGGATGTCGTTGATGCCTTTGTCATTAAGTGCTTTAACGATGTTGCTGCCAATCATGCCTGCACCGCCAGTTACAATGATCATAGTTAAACCTTTAATAAATAAAAACTTAAATCATTATATCACACAACATGTGAACTGGCAGCTATGTTACTCATGTTATAGTTCTAGTACATAGGGTAACGTTTTGTTCCTCAAAATCAGAAATGATGATCAAGGTCATACTCCCTTTAACGTAGAGAGTCGATTATTTCTATTCGTTCTTGTATCATCCTTGGCACTTCGTATTAATTTTATAACTACGTGTTCTTCATAGTAAGCTGACTTTAAGCTAAGCATATCCTATTGACTCTAGCTCGACATCTATGGACAAGAGCGATCTTTCTGCTTCTATAGGGTTATGCAGCACTCTCAACTTCTATGCAAGACAAATTGATAAGGCTTTTTACTGCTATGGAAAAAAATAAAAGAATCCGGATCGCTGTCGTTGGTTGTGGGCGTATTTCGAAAAACCATTTTGGTTCAATTGAGCAACTTGACACTGAGTTCGAACTAGTAGCTGTATGTGACAACCAGCCTTCAGTGCTTGAAGAACATATGAATAAGTATAATGTGCCTGGCTACTTGTCCATTGACGAGCTATTGGAGAAGGAGAGTTTAGACTTAGTTACACTGTGTACACCAAGTGGGTTGCACGCGGCTCAAACCATCAAGGCAGCTAAGTGTAAGGTTAACGTTGTTACTGAAAAACCAATGGCGACTAAATGGGAAGATGGTCTAGCAATGGTGAATGCTTGTGAAGAGGCAGGTGTTCATTTATTTGTAGTAAAACAGAATAGACGCAATTCAACATTGCAGCTTCTAAAACGTGTTGTTGAAGAGAAGCGCTTTGGAAAAATTCATATGGTACACCTCAATGTTTTTTGGACTCGTCCTCAAGAATATTATGATCGCGCTAAGTGGTCAGGAACTTGGCATATGGATGGTGGAGCTTTCATGAACCAGGCCACTCACTATGTTGATCTACTTCATTGGCTAATCGGCCCTGTAGAAAAAGTTCATGCGATGACTTCTACAAATAGAGATATTGAGGTAGAAGACACTGGGGTAGTGAACATTAAATGGCGAAATGGTGCTTTAGGTTCAATGGCTGTGACTATGTGCACTTACCCTAACAACCTTGAGGGCTCGATAACAATTCTTGGCGAAAAAGGAACAGTACGTGTAGGTGGTGTCGCAGTCAACGAAATCCAAGAGTGGAAATTTGAAGATGTTCGTGACTATGACGCTGAGATAGAAAATGCAAACTATCAAACAACATCAGTTTACGGTTTTGGTCACCCTCCATATTTCCAAAATGTAGCAGATGTCCTAAGAGGTAAAGCTGACCCAGAGACAGATGGAAGAGAAGGTTTAAAATCGCTAGAGCTTTTAATTAGTACTTATCGCTCAGCACGAGACAATGAAGAAATTGGCTTGCCACTTTATTTATAATAGCTTGGAAAAAAACATGAAATTGGAAAACCTAAATATTGGCATTATCGGTTTAGGATATGTTGGTCTGCCTTTAGCTGTAGAGTTTGGGAAAAAATACCAGACAACTGGCTTTGATATTAATGAGCCTAGAGTTGAAGAGCTTAAAACAGGAATAGATTCTACGTTAGAGTGTACTTCTGAAGAATTAGCTAGCGCTCCATTACTAACTTATTCTTCTGAGCTAGAAAGTATTGCTAGCTGCAATTTTTATGTGGTGACGGTACCTACGCCAATAACAGAAGACAATACACCTGATTTAACGCCTCTCAGGAAGGCATCAGAAGCTCTAGCTCAAGTAATTCGTAAAGGAGATGTTGTTGTCTTTGAATCGACAGTATACCCTGGCGCTACTGAAGAAGTATGTATACCAATAATAGAAAAGTTATCTGGCCTTGTTTTTAATAAGGATTTCTTCGCCGGCTATAGTCCAGAAAGGATTAATCCAGGAGATAAAGAGAATCGGTTAACAACGATTATGAAAATCACCTCTGGTTCAACTGAAGAGATTGCTGATTTTGTTGACTCAGTTTATGCATCTATAGTAGAAGCAGGCACACATAAAGCATCGTCTATTAAAGTTGCTGAGGCGGCGAAGGTTATTGAAAATACTCAGCGTGACTTAAATATTGCAATTATTAATGAGTTTGCCAAGATTTTTAATAAGCTAGACATCGATACCGAAGAGGTTTTAAAAGCGGCAGGTACTAAATGGAACTTTCTACCATTTAAGCCTGGGCTGGTTGGTGGGCATTGTATCAGTGTAGATCCATACTATTTGACCCATAAAGCGCAAGAAGTAGGGTATCGCCCAGAAGTTATACTAGCAGGGCGTCGAATAAATGATGGTATGGGTGAGTATGTTGCTACTCAATTAGTTAAAAAGCTCGCGAGCAAGAAAATACACATCGATGAGGCTAAAGTACTTATATTAGGGTTTACTTTTAAAGGTGACTGTCCTGATGTGCGAAATACCAAAATTATCGATATTGTTCGTGAACTAGCAGACTTTAACATGTCGGTAGATGTTTTTGATAGTTGGGCGTCTCATGCTGAAGTTAAACATGAGTACGGGCTTGAGCTAATTCCAGAGCTAAAAGAAAACACCTATGATGCGATAGTGCTCGCGGTTGATCATAGTGAAACCAAGGAAATGGGGGTAGATGCACTTCGACGTTTAGGTAAGTCAGAGCATGTGCTATACGATGTTAAGCATGTCTTGAGTGTCGGTGAAGCAGATATTCGTTTATAAAGTGAAATTGGGAGGGGTAACCCTCCTTGTTTAGGCTTGGAGTTAGGATGAACTATTTCAAACACGAAACTGCAATCATCGATAATGGTGCCCATATAGGGGCGGATAGCAGAGTTTGGCATTGGGCTCACGTTTGCAGCGGTGCCCAAATTGGGGCAAAAGTTTCATTGGGGCAGAATGTTTTTGTCGGGAATAAGGTGATCATTGGAGATAATGTAAAAGTTCAAAACAATGTCTCTGTATACGATAATGTGATTCTTGAAGACGATGTTTTCTGTGGTCCGAGTATGGTTTTCACAAATGTTTATAACCCCCGCTCGTTTATTGAGAGAAAGACAGAATACCGTAATACTGTTGTTAAGCGTGGTGCAACGCTAGGCGCAAATTGCACTATCGTTTGCGGTGTGACTGTAGGTGAATACGCACTTGTTGGGGCTGGAGCTGTGATCAATAAGGATGTACTTCCTTTTGCGCTAATGGTTGGTGTCCCTGCTAAACAAATAGGTTGGATTAGTAAGTATGGTGAGCAATTAGAGCTGCCTCTTACCGGTGATGGCGAGGCGACATGTCCGCACACTGGTGATAAATACGTACTGATTAACAACGTAATCCAAATAATTGAATCTTAGTGGAGTTTTTTGTGCAATTTATTGATCTAGCTGCTCAGTATCAGCATCTGAAAGACAAAATTGATGCTCGTATCCAGAATGTACTGGAACACGGTAACTATATTATGGGGCCTGAGGTTTACGAGCTAGAAAAGCAGTTGGCTGATTATGTAGGTGTTAAGCATGCGATAACATGTGCCAATGGTACAGACGCATTGACGCTGGCCTTTATGGCTTTGGGTGTCGGGGAAGGGGATGCAGTTTTTTGTCCTACCTTCACATTCTTTGCTTCAGCTGAAACTATTGCTTTTGAAAACGCCACACCTATTTTTGTAGATTCGGACGAGGACACTTTCAATATCTGCCCTGTCGATTTAGAGGCAAAAATTAAACAAACTATAATGGAAGGTGAGCTAACTCCAAAAGCTATTGTCGCTGTAGATCTATTTGGATTGCCAGCTGATTACCCCGCTTTGCAGAGAATCGCTAAAAAGTATGGGCTCAAGTTGATTGAAGATGCAGCCCAAGGCTTTGGTGGTGAAATTAACGGTAAAAGAGCTGGTAGCTTTGGCGATATAGCAACTACAAGCTTCTTTCCAGCGAAACCGCTAGGCTGTTATGGTGATGGTGGTGCTATTTTTACCGATGATGATGGTTACGCTGAACTGATTCGCTCATTGAGAGTACACGGTAAAGGAGACCATAAGTACGACAATGTTAGAATTGGTATGAATAGTCGGCTTGATACTCTTCAAGCAGCGATCTTAATCGAAAAACTTGCTGCTTTTCCAACAGAGTTAATTGCTAGAAATCAGGCTGCTGAAAAGTATAGTGAAGAGCTTGAAAATAAAGTGAAAACCCCTCACGTACCAGAGGGGTATTTGAGCTCGTGGGCGCAATATACAGTTGTTTCTGATGAGCGAGAAAAAGAAATGGCTGCATATAAAGAACAAGGCATCCCTACAATGATTTACTATGCGACTTGTATGCACGAGCAAACTGCTTTTGCACACCTTGGCTATAAAGAAGGTGATTTTCCTACCGCTGAGAAGTTATCTAGAAGCGTATATAGTTTGCCTATGCACCCCTATTTGACAGTAAAATAGATTTAGTTATCTTGCCTTTGAGCTTGGTTTTCAATCTGAGATTTAGGAAAACTAATTAGCTCAAGGGCAACGACCAGATGATTTTAAAGGATATCTTAATTGAAGGTTTTGGTAGTAGGTCCATTTAAATCTCCGATTATTAAACGAATGGTGAGTAATTTAAAACTTAGCGGTGTCGATGTATATTTGGCATCGCACAATGCGTCAGGTGTTGATGGTGTACTTGACTTGGGAGAGATCAGGTCTATTCTTGACTATTTCAAGTTTTGGAAAATAAATAAAATCATTGACCTTATCCAACCTGATATTATTCACGCCCATGTGCTAAATCATTACGGAGTAATGTGTTCATTTAATTCAAAACCTTTAGTCGTGGGGTTATGGGGTTCGGATGTTATGCTTGCTCCATATGAAGGCAATATTCTAAAGAGATTGTTTTACAGATACCTGAACTGGTTTGTGTTAAAAAGATCAACTCGATGCCATACTTCAAGTGAACATATAAAAGTAGAAGCAGGTCATCAGGCTCAGGGAGTATTGAGAAAAATTGACACGTACTATTGGGGTTTTCCGTTAGAAATACCGAGTTCCGATCTACTGGATATTACTAAGAAGAATCTTGACTCAGAGTTTAATCTTTTTGGAAGAGGATATTATATATTTCCCAGAGGGCTAGGCTATGTTTATAACCCTGAAGGCGTTGCGAAAATAATACATGCTTTGGTTAAGTCTGGGGTTGAAGAAAATAAAATAATCGTGCTCAAAGGTTTTTCTAGCGAAGAGGATGTTTCTAGATTTGCTAGCATGGTGTATAACCATAAAATAGTATTTATTGATAGGTTACTTAACGATTGCGAACTTTATTATTTATATAAAATAAGTAGATATCATTTCTCGATACCAACTTCAGATGCATTAGGTGGAGGTGTCATTGAACCCGCTTTATTAGGCAGTTTTCCAATACTTAGCAGTATTAAACCATATGTAAGTTATGTAGGAAAACATGGAGGATATATTTTAGAGAATATGCAAAGTTCACAAATTGAAAAGCTGACCCAGTTTCTATCTACATATCCCAAGACCATCGATAAAAGTGAGTTTGATAACTTAGATTGTTATTCTGCTGATGAGGTGACAAAGCTAATTGTCCTAACATACAAAAACGCTATAAGAGAATAGTATGAAGTTTAAAACGATCATAGGGTTTTCGTTAGGTCCCATAGGCAGTGCGATCATTGGCCTTGTATCAGTGCCCATTATAGCCTGGCTATATAACCCTATTGATGTAGGGAGATACGCTATGCTCCAAGCTGTTATAAATTTTGCAGTGCTTTTCTTAACGCTAGGATTAGATCAAGCATATGTAAGAGAGTATTTCGGTTCTTCGAATAGAAAGTATCTTTTTAGACTTTGTTTGGTTCCTGGAGTTATATTTTCTCTGGTCACTTCACTTGTTGTACTATTATTACCTTGGTCTATATCAGAGGTGTTTTTTGATCTGACCTCACTTGAGGTATCAGTATTAGTGATGATTACGGTCATTATTAACTTTTTTATCAGATATATATCCTTGAAGTTTAGAATGGAAGAGCGGGGGGTGGAGTATTCACTAAGTTTAATTTTCCCCAAAATCTTCCTATTGCTAGTTATTCTGATTTACTGGATAACGGATGTGGATCTTGATTTTGAAACGTTATTGGTTGCTAACGTAATCTCATTTCTACTGGTTATGATTTTTATGATTTCTATGACTTTTAAATCTGAAGAAAAAAAAGACGATACTCAGTCTAAGCGTCATTGTAATAGCCTGAAAGAAATGTTTCGATATTCGCTGCCATTATTATTTAGCGCTACGGCTTTTTCTGCACTAATTAGTGTGGATAGGTTTTTTATTAGATCTATGTCTACTTACGATGAATTAGCGTTGTTCTCTGTATCTATAAGCTTTGCTGGAGCAGCTGTAATATTTCAGTCTATTTTTTCAACGATATGGGCTCCAGTAGTTTATAAGTGGTCTTCTCACAATGATGGGCCCGTTAAAATCGAAAAATCTATTAATACTATAACATGTATAATGCTATGTGTTTGGTCGATATCGGGAGCATTATCTTGGGTGATACCATATTTTTTACCAAACGAGTATAGTAATGTAGAGTTGATATTTATTTCGGTAATGGCCTATCCAATACTGTATACAATTTCTGAGGCTACATCAATTGGTATAAATATTCAAAGGAAAACTGGTTATATATTAATAGTAACATTTATTTCTTTGATTACTAATATTGTGCTAAATTACGTGTTGATACCGTCATATGGAGCATTGGGTGCAGCTACTAGTACAGCTATTTCTTTTTATATTTACTTTGCACTAAAAACTTATATATCATTCAAAATATACATTAGTTTTCAGTATGCTAAAGGTTGGTTTTTGGTGACGATTTTTTCTATTGTAAACATATTGCCAATTACTCCCTACTCAAGCCTTGTTGTAACTCTAAACTTGGTTTTATTTGTTGTTACCTTATTCTGTTATCACCAAGATATTAAATATTTAGTAAGGAGTGGGCTACATTATGCGACTAAATGATATACATAAAGCTTTGATTATCTCCCTGCTATTATTCACTTTTTCTTATACTATTGTTATTGAATTGAATTCGACGTCACCGTATTTGGCTTCTCTTAGTTTTGTATTATTATTTTTTATGGTAGGGTTTAACCTTATCTCAATAAGAAACTTGGTTAACCCACTATTGTTCTTCTCTGTAATGTATTCGGGTTATATAGTCGGTGGGTACTATTATTCACAAAGTGAGGGGTATTTTGGGAAGTTTCTATACTTTTTAGATATTGGAAAGGAACAAGCTGAATGGTATCTTGTTTTATCGTTGATATATTCAATAATTTGCTTTTTTTTTCTATCATTGGGATATTATATAAATGGGCTGCATAATAAGGCTGATTTCCAACTTAATGTTTCTACTTTTGATACATTTCTAGGTAGGTACTATAAGTATATTTCTTACTCATTTATATTTATTGGGCTTGTCTATTGGATATGGGTTTCTAATACTATTGCAGGAGGGGTAGTAGACTCACTTATACTATTTCAAGTTTTCCCTCATCTAGCAAAACAACATAATATATCCATTGCTCCTTATTTGCTCTATTATTCGGGTATTTATATTTGGTTAATAGGTATTAGCGTGACAAACGATAAATTCAGTAAGAGGTTTGTGTTATTTTCTCTAATCGGATTTGTAATTTGTATATCTACCGCCAGAATATCAATGTCAGTAACCTATATATTAGTTCAGTTAGTTTTTGTCTATCTGATTAGGCCTAGCTCGCGCAAAAAAATCTCATTAGTTGCGGTTGCTTTATTATCAAGTGCTTTTGTTTTACATTTATTAAGAGAAGTTAGCAACCACTATTTTCTCCATGGGAGTGTTGAAGGATTTAATTTGAATGTTCTACGAACAATTATTGGTGGAGGGAATGTCAGTGATCTTCAGCAAATTGCAATTGTTTTTTATAGTTTCGATCTAAATAACGCTCTAGTTGGAAGCTCATACATAGATTGGTTTAGGAACTTTGTTGGTGTCTATTTGGGAATGGAGCCGTCTTCCATTGGGTTGCTAATTCATGAGAAATACATCCCTTCAACATCTGGGGCTCCAACGCCTGGTGCGATAGGGGAGGCTTTTGCTAACTTTAACTTAGGAGCTCCTCTGTTTATGTTTTTAGTGGGTTACGTTTTTTCATATATCCATTTCATTAGCTTAAAAAGCTCCAGTGCTATTGTACTTTTTGTCTATGCTAGCTTTCTAGTTTGTTTCGTCTTTTTGTACCCCAAAGTTGATTCTACAATGATTGTTAACTTAATCTGGGGTATACTACCGACTATTTGTTGTATCCTAATTTACTACGTGCTTTTTTTAATAGCGGGTACGAAAAGTAATATAAAAAAAACTTAGGTTTTGGTTTAGTCTTTTATGAAAAAAATTGTTCATCTTTCTCATACAGACATCAATAGTGATGGTAGAATATTGAAAGAAATTAATGCCTTAGCTAAAGGTGGTTATCATGTAAATGGCGTGGGCGTGATCATGAATGAGGGAACTGAAGAGTCTTCTCTTTTGGATGAAAACGTGACTGTGGAATCAATACGTGTTCATAGTCGAAACTTTAAGTGGCTACCTAAAACAGTCATGCATTCACTGTCAGTTGTTGAGATTACTTTGAAAATGCTCTTTGGGGTAATTAAAGCCAAACCTGAAGTCATCCATTGTCACGACACAATAGTACTTCCTTTAGGGGTTGTTGCGAAATTTTTTACACGCTCGAAGCTAATTTACGATGCGCATGAACTCGAGTCCGATAGGAACGGACTATCCAAAACCCAAGGTCGGCTAACGCTGTTTTTCGAAAAATCTCTATGGAAGTACATAGATAGGCTGATTGTTGTTAGTCCTTCGATTGCTCAGTGGTATCTAAAGAATGTTGGTCATAAGCCCGTAACTATTATACTGAACGCGCCATCGATGAACTCTAGTACCACGGAAAAAAAACTAAGCAGAAACTATTTAAGAGAAGTTTTCTCGATTCCTGACCATAAAAAAATATTTGTATATGTTGGCATCTTAGCTGAAGGTCGTGGTATAGAGCAGATTTTATCGATATTCAAAGGCGACTCAATCAATGCTTGCGTCGTGTTTTTGGGATATGGTGGGCTAAAGAAAGAAATTGAAGAAGTTTCTGCAAACTATAAGAATGTATACGTACATAAACCTGTCGAGCATGAAAAAGTAACATCAATTATCGAATCAGCAGATGCGGGGCTTTGCTTGATTCAAAATGTATCACTTAGCGATTACTTTTGTTTGCCGAATAAGCTGTTTGAGTATTCTCTAGCGGGACTTCCAGTCTTGGCCTCAGATTTTCCCGATATACGCAACTGCGTCAGCAAGTATAATTTGGGGATTTGTTGTGACTTAACAGAAGAAAGTATTAGAGATGGAGTGGTTAAACTTTCCCAAGATGTTTATGACTACAAAGTTAAGTGTATAGAACTAGAGGACCTCAGTTGGGAAAGCCAAGAAATAAAACTATTGGATATGTATAAAACGCTTGGAAATCAGTAAATTTGTAGCGTGTTTAAAAAATAAGTTAAGGTAAATGTATGTGTGGTATATTTGGTATAGTTTCAGATAAGGGAGTCGAGCGAGCAGATCTAAATGTTCTGGCGAAACACTCCCAGCAAAGGGGTAGAGATTCGAGTGGTCTTATCATCTATAACAATGATCATTATGAAGCATATCGCGCAGATTATAGTGTCGAAAAGCTAAAAGATCAGGTGTCTCTAAAACAGTCTTCTGTCGTATTTGGGCATAGTAGACTGATTACAAATGGTCTTTCAGACAACCAACCCGTTGTTAGAAATAATATCCTAGCTATCCATAATGGAATTATTGTAAATGACGATGAAGTTTGGAACCAGGTAGATGTTCCACGAACCCAAAAAATCGATTCTGAAGTTATTCTTGGTATTGTTATTGATGCATTGGGTAAAGGCGCTCAAATAGAAGAACTACCTCCGAAGGTTCTTAGTATTTGTAAAGGTGTAATTGCTTGTGCATTATTCTTGCCAACTCTTGGCAAGATGGTTCTATTCTCGAATAACGGTAGTTTATATCTCGGTGAAAAAAATGGTAGTAAGATATTTGCATCAGAATCATATGCGCTAAAACAAATCGAATGTAAGAATATTCATCAAATTATCGGTGAAGACTTTGTTATATTGGATATCCCTACTAGTAGCATAGATGTGACTATAGAAGACTTTGAGGGTCGTAAAATAAACTTAGTACCAGAACTAAAGTTTCGCCCAGAAGAAGTTCACTTAGAGTATCACGATCATGACCTAAAACGTTGTACGAAATGTATTCTGCCTGAAACAATGCCATTTATCCATTTTGATCAACAAGGTGTTTGCAATTATTGTAATACTTATAAACCACGTAATATACCTAAACCTAAAGAAGAGCTATTTGAGTTAGTGAAGCCCTACCGAAGAAAAGGGGCTGAACTTGACTGTATTGTTCCTTTCTCTGGCGGTAGAGATAGTTGCTATGGTCTTCATCTCATTGTTAACGAGCTTAAGATGAAGCCTGTCACTTACACTTATGATTGGGGAATGGTGACTGATCTCGGTCGTCGAAATATCAGCCGAATGTGTGCTCAGCTAGGTGTAGAAAACATCATTGTCGCTGCAGACATTACTCAAAAGCGTAAGAATATTGCCAAGAACTTGACGGCATGGACAAAATCACCTCATTTAGGAATGATGAGCATTTTAACGGCAGGTGATAAGCATTTCTTTAGATATGTTGAAAGTGTCAAACAACAAACCGGGATTAATTTAAACTTGTGGGGTGTAAATCCACTCGAAGTTACCCACTTTAAGACTGGTTTTTTGGGTATTGCTCCTGATTTTGAAGAAAAGAGAGTATATTCTCACGGTGCACTTAAACAGTTACGTTATCAAAAGAAACGTTTTGGCGCCATGATGAAAAGCCCAGGCTATTTCAACAGTTCTCTGTGGGACACTTTGTCCGGTGAATATTATCGCAGTTTTACTGAGAAAAAAGACTACTATCACATCTTTGATTATTGGAGATGGGATGAAAATATTATTGATGACACTCTGCTAAATCAATATGACTGGGAAAAGGCAATAGACACTGATACTACGTGGCGAATTGGTGATGGCACTGCTGCCTTTTATAATTATGTATACTATACAGTAGCTGGTTTTACAGAGCATGACACCTTTAGAAGCAACCAAATTCGCGAAGGAGACTTGACTAGAGATGAAGCTTTAGCGCTAGTGAAAGAGGAAAATAAACCACGATATCCAAATATTCGCTGGTATCTTGATACGCTGGGTTTGGATTTTAAAGAAGTTATACGTGTTGTGAACAATATCCCTAAACTATACAAAGTCTAAGAGAGAATTGATTAAGTGAGTAAATGTATCTGGTATGTTACCAAGTATTTTTCTCCCAAAACTACAACCTCGCCTGGTGGGCGAGGTTGGTTTTTAATGAGAGAACTTGCACTCATGGGACATCAGCCCATTGTAATCACGTCGGACTCAAATAACCTGGTGGATGTCCCTACACTCAACAATGCTGTTGAAATGCAATATAAAGACGGCGTCACATTAGTATGGCTCAAAACATTAAAGTACAAAACAGCGAAATCTTTTCATAGAGTTATTAGTTGGTTTCACTTTGAGTTGAACTTACTTAGACTTAACAAGGACACATTACCTAAACCAGATGTTATCGTAATTTCGAGCTTATCCTTACTAACCATACTGAATGGTATAATATTAAAGAAGAAGTTTAATTGCCCATTGAGTTTTGAGGTTCGGGATATATGGCCACTTACATTAGTCGCTGAAGGAGGATTTAGCCCTAATAATCCACTAGTGAAGTTCCTTGGCGTAATTGAAAAGCTTGGTTATCGAAAATCTGATTCGATAATTGGTACTATGCCAGCGTTAAACAAACATATTGAGAGAGTTGGCGTACATGGGAAAAAGGTTACTTGCGTTCCTATGGGGTACTCTGAAGAGCATTTATATGGACTCCAAGAACTTCCTCAAAGTTATGTAGTGCAATACCTGTCTAGTGATAAGTTTAAAGTTATACACGCTGGGACCATAGGTATCACGAATGCTCTTGATACTTTATTTGATACAGCATATAAACTTCGCAGTAACACTCGTATCGAGTTTATAATCGTAGGTGATGGTGCTTTAAAAGATCACTACAAGAACCGATATGGCTCTTTACCGAATATAGTTTTTGCCCCAAAAGTCAATAGACTTCAAGTACAAGCTGTACTTCAAAAATGCCAGTTGGTTTATTTCTCTGTGTACAAATCAGAAATTTGGGATTATGGGCAATCTCTAAATAAATTAATTGATTATATGTTATCTGGGAAGCCAGTTGTTGCATCATTTTCCGGATTTCCGTCGATGATAAATGAGTCTGGGTGTGGAACATTTGTTGAGGCTGAAAACTCCGAAGCATTGAAGAACGAGCTTGTTCGGTATTCGAGTATGACTGAACAAGAGTTAGCTGAAATTGGTAATTTAGGTAGAGAATGGCTTTTGGAAAATCGTAGCTATAAAAAACTTTCTCGAGAGTTTCTGGAAGCTACTCAGCGTTGATATATTGGGGTAATTTGTGGTAAAGAGACTTTTTGACATAGTTCTATCGTTACTGGCTTTAGTTATACTTTCACCTTGTTTTGTGCTTATTTCATTGAAAATCAGGAAGCATTTGGGCAGCCCGATATTCTTCCGTCAAAGTCGTCCCGGACTCAATGGTAGAACTTTTCAAATGATAAAGTTCAGAACGATGAGGAATACTTTTGATCTTCAAGGTTTACCTTTGCCCGATGATCAGCGAATGTGTTCATTTGGTAACAAACTTCGAAGTTCAAGTTTAGATGAGTTACCCGAGCTCTGGAATGTGTTGAAAGGCGATATGAGTTTGGTGGGGCCACGCCCACTACTAGAGGATTATTTACCTCTCTATAATGAAGAACAAGGTAGGCGTCATGAAGTGCGCCCAGGACTTACTGGCTGGGCTCAAATTAACGGAAGAAACGCGATTAGTTGGGAAGAAAAATTCACTTTAGACGTATGGTATGTAGATAATAGGAATTTATGGCTAGATATTAAAATTTTGCTACAAACAGTGCGAAAAGTATTGGCTAAAGAGAACATCTCATCTCAAGGTAATGTGACTGCCGAGCCATTTAAAGGAAACCAGAATGAGTAGGTGTGCAATATTAGGTGCTAGCGGTCATGGCAAAGTTGTTGCTGAGATTGCAGAGCTCAATGGCTATAACAGTATTTGTTTCTTTGATGATCGTTGGCCTGAGGTCTCTCAGGTTGCTCATTGGCAAGTTATTGGAACGACAAAGCAATTGCTGGAAAATTGTTCGTGTTTCGATGCTGTTATTGTCGCCATTGGCCATAATCAGACCCGAATTGAAAAGCAGTCCCTCCTTTCTCAAAAAGGTGCTCACTTTCCTACATTTACTCACCCAACCGCGACTGTAAGCCAGTACTCTCAAATAGGCGAGGGAACCGTTGTCATGGCGGGGGCTGTTATTAATCCATTTTCTACTATTGGACCTAGCTGTATAATCAATACGTCAGCCACAATTGATCATGATTGCGTATTGGATGAGGGAGTTCATATTAGCCCTGGAGCTAATATGGCCGGAGGAGTTCATGTAGGCGTAGGGAGCTGGGTTGGCATCGGTGCGAGCGTAAAGCAATTAATAAAAATTGGTAATTATACAGTTATTGCTGCAGGTGCCGTTGTAGTACAAGATGTTCTCGATGAGCAAGTTGTAGCTGGAGTTCCTGCTCAGCAGCTTAATAATAAGGATTAAAAAAGTGTTAAATACTCCCTTTTCACCGTGGCCTTCTTTTACTCAAGAAGAAGCAGATGCAGTTAGCCAGGTATTACTTTCAAATAAAGTCAACTATTGGACAGGACAAGAGGGACGAGAATTTGAAAAAGAGTTTGCGGCTTGGGTTGGTTGCGATTATGCAGTAGCTTTGGGGAATGGAACCCTAGCATTGGACGTTGCTTTAAAGGCTCTAGGTGTTGGGCAAGACGATGAAGTAATTACTACCTCAAGGACTTTTTTAGCGTCAGCATCTTCTATAGTCACTGCTGGAGCTAAACCAATTTTTGCAGACGTTGACCTTAATAGCCAAAATATAACTGCTGAAACAATCAAAGCAGTGTTAACCGAGAAAACTAAAGCTGTCATTGTTGTACACCTCGCTGGAATGCCCGCTGAGATGGATGCAATTATGGATCTATCTGATAAACATGGTTTCAAAGTAATAGAAGATTGCGCTCAAGCTCATGGTGCAAAATACAAGGGCCGTAGTGTAGGTACTATTGGTCATATTGGGGCTTGGTCTTTCTGTCAAGATAAGATTATGACGACCGGCGGTGAAGGAGGGATGGTAACGACGAATGACAAAAATCTCTGGTCTTTTATGTGGTCATACAAAGATCATGGTAAGAGTTTTGATGCTATTTACAACCGCGAGCACCCACCAGGTTTCCGTTGGCTTCATGAGAGTTTTGGTACCAACTGGCGCATGACGGAAATGCAGGCGGCTATCGGGCGTATCCAAATTCGGAGAATGGCAGAGTGGACAGAAAAACGTCAGGCAAATGCTTTAGCTATCGAGATGGCAATAGCTGAACTCCCAATTGTGCGTAGGGTAGAAATACCAAGCTACATTGAGCATGCTGAGTACAAACACTATATATTTGTTCGACCAGAGCACCTTAAACCTGATTGGACTCGAGATAGAATTATAGAAACGATAGTAGAGCAAGGCGTCCCAGCATATCAAGGCAGTTGTTCCGAGGTATATAATGAAAAGGCCTTTGATGAAACAGAGTTTCGACCTCAAAAGCCATTGAAGAATGCAGTAACCTTAGGCGAAACTAGCATTATGCTTCTTGTTCACCCAACCTTGGCTGAATCAGAAATCAAGCTTATGAGTCAAGTGGTTAGAAATGTACTGTTAGAAGCACAGGCCTAAAACTAAGTATAAATTTATGCGGTGCCAGAGTGCTACTGGCGCCTGTTTTTATCAGAGATTGGTATGGCTAGATTGAACTACATTTGGGAATTGCCAAGAACCCACAAACGGCTTATCAGTGTGGCTATAGATGCACTGTTTATTATAGCTTCATTTTATGCAGCGTATTGGAGTCGCATCGGACATCTTAAACCTCTTGATAGTCATCTGACATGGTATGTGGTTGGTGGGACGTTATTGGTAACGGTTGTTACATTTACCAAGTTGGGGCTGTATCGCGCTGTCCTAAGGTATCTTACATTTCACGCTCTAGCTGTTGTTAGTATAGGTACTATCATTTCAGCAGCTTCAATATCGGTGTTGGCATTTTATTTTGATGCCCCCGTTCCGCGGTCTGTGCCTATTATTTATGGTGCGTTTCTTTGCTTGTTATGTGGTGGATCTCGCTTAATTGTTCGAGTATTGGTCGCCCAAGCAAATGACAAAGGCAGTAAACGAGTATTAATATATGGTGCTGGTGCTGCTGGTCGACAACTTGCCTTAGCCCTTCGTTCTTCTGAGACTCACAAAGTTGTGGGCTTTATTGATGAAGACAAAACCCTGTACAACACAATTATAATGGGTCTTAAAGTTAAGGGTATTGGTCGTGCGGAAAAGCTTATAGAAAAGCACTCCGTCTGCCAAATCTTACTTGCGGTTCCTAGTGCATCAAGGGCTCGTCGTAAAGAAATTTTAGACTCTTTAGTTCACCTATCAGCAGAAGTTCTTACTGTTCCTGACATGAAAGATATTGTCGATGGAAAAGCTCAAATCGATGAGTTAAAGGACGTCGCAATTGAAGACTTGCTTGGACGTGATTCTGTAGCACCTCAGCAAGCTTTAATGGAAGCAAATATCAAAGACAAGGTGGTTATGGTCACTGGGGCAGGCGGGTCTATCGGATCCGAGCTCTGCCGTCAAATTATCAGACAGAAGCCGAAGGCTTTAGTCCTGTTTGAGCTTTCAGAGTTTGGACTGTATCAAATTGATCGAGAATTATCGAACTTAGTCGAAGCTGAGAGTTTGAATGTAGAAATTGTTCCACTACTTGGTTCTGTACAACGTATAAATCGACTAGCCACCACCATGAAAAGCTTTGGTGTTCACACGGTTTATCATGCTGCTGCTTATAAGCACGTACCTTTAGTTGAATACAATGTGGTTGAAGGCGTTCGCAATAATGTCTTCGGAACTTATTATACTGCGAAAGCGGCAATTGAAGCTCAAGTTGAATCGTTTGTTCTGATTTCTACAGATAAAGCTGTAAGGCCTACCAATGTGATGGGGACCACTAAACGCATGGCTGAGCTAGGTCTTCAGGCATTAGCCGAACAGGAAAATGCTAATGAGAGTGGGACCCGTTTTTGTATGGTTCGATTCGGCAATGTCTTAGGTTCTTCTGGTTCTGTTATCCCTCTGTTTAAAAAGCAGATCGCAAGCGGTGGTCCAATTACTGTCACCCACCCAGAGATCATTCGCTACTTCATGACAATCCCTGAAGCAGCACAACTTGTGATCCAGGCTGGAGCTATGGGTAAAGGTGGTGATGTGTTTGTCCTGGATATGGGTGAACCCGTGAAAATCACTGATCTCGCAGTTAATTTAATTCAGTTGTCAGGATTAGAATTGAAAGATGACAATAATCCATACGGTGACATAGCCATAGAGTTCTCTGGACTACGCCCAGGCGAAAAGCTATTTGAAGAATTGTTGATTGGTGACAATGTTGGTGAAACGGCTCACCCAAGAATTATGACAGCTAATGAACGTTTTCTTCCTTTGGATGAATATATTAAGGTTATTGACAATCTAGATAAGGCTTGCCATAACTTTGAGCATGATAAAATTAGAGAGCTATTACTAGAAGCACCTACGGACTTTAATCCAACTGATGGCATTGGTGATTTAGTTTGGCAAAAGCTTCATGACGGCAAAGAAGAGAAAGTCGATACAATCCATTAGATAAAGAAAGAGCTCCAAATATGGAGCTCTTCTTACATTCTTCTTTTGTCCAGAAATTTACAAAATCTGCTTTAACACTCGATCTGCACTAACCCTAGTAATCTTCCGCATGAGCTTCTGCACTGCATCGGGATAGTCTTCCGCTTTCTCCAATTGTCTGTAAGTACAAATGAGCTGAGTATGCTTAAGAATATTCTCCACCTCTTTCTCAAACTGAGGTGTTAGATGGTGGAAGTTGTCTTGGATAAAGAGAGCGTTCTCCAGGTCTAAGCTCCAAGCTCTTGGGTTGAGGTTATTACCCGTAATTAGCATGTAACGCTTGTCTACCCAGACTCCTTTTAGGTGGAAGCTGTTTTCTTCATGCTTCCATAAGTGGATTGAAAGCTTGCGACTGGCGATATTGGCCTCATTCGACTTAGCAAACTGACGCAAATTTCGCTCATAAAGGTAAGGCAAGCCACCGATGGTTTTAAACTCTTGCTCTGGGGAGATATAAAAGTCATTCGCCGTTTTATCACCAACGACGATAGTCACTCTCACACCACGCTTTAGTGCTTTTTTAACTTCCTTTGCCACGCTGCGCGGGAAGTTAAAATAAGGTGTACAGATGAAAATCTCATCTTTGGCCTGAGCAAGTAACTGGTTGATGCCTTGATTTAGTTTATTACGCTTTTTACCCACGCCCACGATAGGTGTTACAGCAACCTGTTCTTGAGAGACCGTTTGTGCGTCAAATTGATAAGAGGACTTAGCAAGAGAAGCTCTTAATTGGCGAATCTGAGCTTTTATCTCTTTGGTCTCCGGCTTATTTGAACAGGCTAGATTGTTCACTGCAGGGTGGTCGATCATCTCTTTCTGAACGAAGTTGACCATACTATCAGCTAGTGCTTTGTTGTTTAGCACATGATAGCGGTCGAAACGATAACGTTCTTTGTAGTTGAGATAGATGTTGTTAATACTTGCGCCACTGTAGATAACTTGGTCATCAATAATGAAGCCTTTTAAGTGCAAAACGCCGAATACTTCACGTCCACGAACCGGGACTCCATAGATTGGAATTCTGTGCTCGTAATTGTCCGCGAAGCTTTTATACATAGAGGCGTTGGTTTCGCCCGGTTCCGCACCGATTAAGCCGCGCTGAGCGCGATGCCAATCAACGCATACATTGATCTCTAGACCAGGGTTGCGCTGTTTGGCTTCATAGAGCTCAGTTAAGATCTCTCTTCCTGCTTCATCATCCTCCAAATAAAGAGCAACCAGGTAGATTCGTTTACTTGCCTGACGAATCGCTTCTATTAAGCGAGTTCGAAAATCTTTAGCGGCATAAAGTGTCTCAAACTGAGCTGGGTCTTGCGCCAAAGTAGGAAGTTGTTCGAATAAGTTCCTATTAGTCATCATGTTGGATGGGTTACCTTTACTTAAAGTGGACAAGGATATTAGCAAAATGTGCTAGCAGTTCCTAGTTACCAGATCCTAGTTCGACAATGCGAGTTGTAAAACCTGTGATTTATTGATTAGGACGAAGGCTGATCTCACCACCGATGTAGGTTTCCAAGCCATTTTCGGTTTCTAATAGAACCGCGCCTTGTTCGTTGATGCCTCTGGCGATTCCGCTAATCTCCCTCGGCCCCATAAGCAATTTTACAGGTCGGTTGATAAAGTTATCCAAGCGATTCCATCTCTCGACAAAGCCTGCCATCCCATACAGCTCATAGTCATCTAAAGCCTTGTGGAGGGTGGTTATCATGCTAATCGCAAGTTGGTTTCTATCAATCTGTTGATTATCGGCAACTTCATCTAGGCTGGCCCAAGGCTGGGTAATGCCTTCTGTTGCCTCTGACATCATCAAGTTGAGGCCCATACCAATGACAAGGTTGGCCGCTGCACCAGCTTGGCCTGACATTTCGACCAGAATGCCTGCGAGCTTCTTGTCTTGATAATAGAGGTCATTCGGCCACTTTAGTTTTACCCCTGTCAGTCCCATTTCTTCGAGGGACTCAACGATTGCCACGCCAACTACTAGACTTAGTCCCATTGCGGCTGCCATACCTGCATCTAAACGCCAAAACATCGAGAGGTATAGGTTTGAGCCAAAAGGGGATACCCACTCGCGCCCGCGGCGACCTCTGCCTTTAGCCTGATACTCAGCAAGACACACTGATCCAGATTCTAAGCTATCAACTCGATCAAGTAGATATTGGTTGGTTGAGTCAATAATAGGTATCAGTTCTACTCGATTAGCTAAACTAGTTTGAAGAATTTCTTTGTCGAGCAATTGCATCGGCTTGGCGAGTTGGTAGCCCTTGCCCTGCACGCGAAACACATCGACCCCCCAAGCTTGGATGCCTTTAATATGCTTACTGATCGCAGCTCTGGATACGCCAAGCTTGTCTCCTAGCTCTTCACCGGAGTGAAATCCCCCTTGTGATAAAGCCTTCAAGATAGAAAGTTTTACGGAATGCTCTTTCATTGCTAGCTCTCTAATATTGTTTCTAGATTCGTTTCTGCATGAGAACCGATAAATCTCACTTCATGCTCTAACGCTATCTGATATTTTTCCAATACAGTTTGGCGCACTGTTGCTGCTAATTTGATCACATCGTTTGCGGTCGCATTGTCTGTATTAACTAGCACCAATGCCTGTTTAGGGTGGACTTGAGCACCACCGATTTGATGCCCTTTCAATTGGCATTGATCTATTAGCCAGCCAGCGGCGACTTTTACGCCATCTTGTGTTGGGTAGGCGGCAATATTGGGGAATTGTTTACTCAAACTTTCGAACTGCTGGTTCGAGATAACCGGGTTCTTAAAGAAGCTCCCTGCATTGCCTAGCTTGGCAGGGTCAGGCAGCTTTTCCATTCGAATTTGGCAAACTCGCTCAAACACTTGCTGCGCGGTGAGCGTTTCGCTTTGTAGAGATTGAAGCGGGCCATATTCGATATTTGCTGACCACTGTTTTGGAAGTTTCAAGCCGATCGCTGTAACCATGACTTTCTCAAACAGCTCATGTTTAAAAATGGAATCTCGATAGCTAAACTGACACTCTTCAGTACTCAATCGTTTTGTATTGAAGGTTTCTAAACAAAGTACGTCGACATATTCGCAGATGTCTTTCAGCTCAACACCATAAGCGCCGATGTTCTGAATCGGAGCGCTGCCCGCACAGCCGGGGATCAGAGCGAGATTCTCTAATCCAAAGTAACCTTGTTCAACACTCCATTTCACCAAGCTTGGCCAATCTTCACCGCCAGCGATATGCAGATGCCAATGCGTGTCGGTTTCACTGACCGACTTACCGAGCAATTTATTGACTACCACCACGCCTTGGTAGGGTTGGGTAAACAATACATTACTGCCTTTTCCCAAAATCAGTTTAGGAAGGCTCAACCACTCTTGTTTTTGATACACATGTTTGATTTCTTCAACGGTTGCAACTTCAACCAGATAAGAGCAGGTTTGCGAGATAGAAAAGGTGTGAGAGCGACTAAGATCTGCGTTAGCTAATATTTGCATCGGATTTATCGAGTAATCTAAACTGCCTGCATTCTACCCTAAATTGAAGTTGGTGATAATGAGCCCAATGCAGATTGAAACCTTAGACCCAATAAAACTCCCCATTGTCTCGCGGTTGTACAAAGCTCACTATCCTTCAGGCAAGGCGAAAAAGGATGAGCTGACCATTGTTGGTACCATTGATCAACAAATCGTCTCACTGGTCCGTTTTAGAAATATTGAGCAGTATCGTTTGCTAACCGGAATGCTAGTTTTACCAGAACATAGGGGAAGTGGCTTAGGTCATCAGTTAATGGGCCACTGTGCTCAGCATGTTTTATCGGAGCATGACTTCTGCTTTGCCTACGCACATCTAGAAACATTTTATGCTCAACATAACTTCAAGACGATTGATGCGAGTCAATTACCTAACTCGCTAAAAGGGCTGTTTGAACGTTATAGCCTGAAGAAGCAACTTGTAGCGATGAAGTTCGTCAAACCTTCTCGGTAAAGCGTTTGCTTTATAAAGCTGATGCTCCATAATATTTCAGTGATTGAGGGAGCAAGCATGAAAAGCGCCGACAAAATATTACAGACCATAAAAAGAAAGGGGGCTGTTACCGCTAAGCAGCTTGCCGACGCACTCGATATGACTACCATGGGGGCGCGTCAACACCTACAAACTCTTGAGAATGACGATTTACTCATCTTCGAAGACCTAAAAGTGAAAGTGGGTAGGCCTACCCGGCATTGGTCGCTGACAAAGAAAGGTCATGCTCAGTTTGCTGATCGTCACAGTGAGTTGACCATTCAAGTCATAGAAGCGGTCGAAAACTTGTTTGGTCAAGAGGGTTTGCAAAAAGTGGCGGATGAGCGAGAAGCGAAAACGTTAGCTCACTATCAAGAAGAGCTCAGCCTTTGTGCCGACTCCTTTTCTAAGCTGAAAAGGCTGGTTGAATTGCGGCAACAAGAAGGCTACATGGCGGAGCTTGAAAAGACAGACTGTGGTTACTTGTTGATTGAAAACCACTGTCCTATTTGTAAGGCTGCGACACGTTGTCCGAGTTTGTGTCGCTCAGAGCTAAGTATCTTTCAGACTCTGCTTGGTGACGGGTTATCTGTCGAACGTACAGAGCATATCGTTGCTGGGCAGAGAAGATGTGTCTATCAAATTAAAGGTATGCCATTTTAAAGCGTCTCAAATGTAAGAAAAAGATTCTCAAGCTCCCCAACTTTGTCTGAATCGCCTATCCTTACATTGCAGTGTTGATAATTTAGTCATCACTACGGGAGGCAGTATGAGTTCACCTTTAATCAATCAAACCTTACCTTCTTTCGATGAGTTAATGGCACTGGCAGAGGATAATCCAGAAGGCTTTACTCAGCTAAAGCAGAATATGTGTAAAGAGATGATTCTTTCGGCTTCAGAGGAAATGCAAGACAGACTATGGGCGCAGCAAAGTCATATCGATCGTGTTGTAGGAAACTGCAAAAACCCCAATCACGCCAATGTGCTCCTCATGCGCGAGCTTGTTTCCCAAATGGTAAAATTTCAAGATGTGCTTGATGGTGATGTGAGCGAGATAGACTCTCAGCACAGTGCGCAGGTTATTCCTTTGGATGACTGGCGTTAATTAGCTGCTAATTGATGATCTTGCTCTCCTTTTTTATAGGGGGCTAATAGTGTCCGATGGCACAGGCTATGTTAGTATTCACAGATTAAAATGAACATCTTTAATAAACATAAGCAAGTTGCTTGTAAAAGGACTACGTGTGAGCGAGCAAAATCAACCACTAACAAATCAACATTACTCACCTCAAATACCTTCAGCTTTTCAATCTAATGATGAAATTGACCTTCGAGAGTTACTCAAAGCTCTTTGGGTGGGTAAGTTGTTGATTTTTATTACTACTCTAATATTTACTGTTGGTGCAGTAATTTATGCCCTGAATGTTCAGGAATGGTGGTCATCTAAAGCGAAAATCACTCAAGCTCAGCCTCAAGATATGGCAGCGTATCAACAGCTAGTGAGGCAGTTTCAGCCGGTATTCGATATCTATCAAGAGGATGGTACCGTCTTAGTTAGTAGAGAATTAGATAAACTAGTGGATACTGGAGTTTTATTTAAGCGCTTTGTTGACGCTTTTAACTCAAGTATTAATAAAAGAAACTTTTTGGATTCAAGCGAAGAGTTCCACTTCTTCAAAAGTAAAGTTGATACAGATACAAATGATAGTGCACGTCGTTTGTACGCATATTGGTTCGAAAAAATTAACGCTAAGAAAGATAGCAAGGTTGAGCAGACACCATATGACATCTCGCTTCAATCAACGACCAAAGAAAGTAGTTACTCTTTACTTAATGAATACATTGCAATTATTAAGCGCAAGGCTCATCAAGATGCACTAAACAATTTACAGGTAATGGTGGATGGTAAGCGCGATGAACTAGTTCAGCAGAAGCGAATATTAGAGAACCAAGCGGCCAATAAATTGCTTGTTGAAGCAGAAAGAGCCAAGTATGCAATGGATATAGCCAAAGCAGCTGGTGTGACACAACCTATCCAAACTAATAGTAGCAATGAACTATTTGGTATTGATTTGGGCACCAAAGCGCTGGAAGCAAAAGTTAAGGCATTAGAATCTGTAAAAAATTTAAGCGTTGTGGAACCGCGCCTTCAACAAATCAATGCTAAATTGGATATGCTTGAAAATCTTAAGATTGACCGCACAGTTGAGTTCCAAACCTTCCGTTTCTTAGAGAATGTCGAGCAACCCATCACACGCGATAAGCCTAAACGAGCTTTAATTGCTGTTTTAGGTACCTTACTTGGCGGTATGTTAGGCGTAGCTATTGTTCTTATTCGTTTCGCGTTTCGACGAGAAGAAGATTAGGTAGGTTTAACTTCCTTGCTTATAAACGCCTCACAAGCTAAAAACTTGCGAGGCGTTTTTGTTTACTCCGCTATGATTGAACTTATCTCTGAACCAGATCACAAAAATCCACTACTTCCCCCTTGGGTTTCCTGAATTTATCCCTCATATAGATAGCACAAGACTTTGAAGCCTTGTGCTTTCGCGCAATGCAATTATCAAACAACATGGAAATTTTCAGGAGAGACGACCGATGAACATTCGTCCATTACACGACCGAGTTATCGTAGAACGCCAAGAAGTTGAATCTAAGTCAGCAGGTGGCATCGTTCTGACTGGTTCTGCTGCAGAGAAATCGACTCGCGGTGTTGTACTAGCTGTGGGTAAAGGCCGCATCCTAGAAAACGGTACAGTACTACCGTTGGACGTTAAAGTTGGCGACACTGTTATCTTCGCTGAAGGTTACGGTACTAAAACTGAAAAAATCGACGGAAAAGAAGTGCTAGTTATGTCTGAAAACGACATCATGGCAATCGTTGAATAATAGCAATCATTGAGTAATTTTTTGCTCAGGTTCAGCTGAAAATCAAAACAAAGAATTTAGAAAAGGAAACTAAAGATGGCTGCTAAAGACGTTAAATTTGGTAACGACGCACGCGTAAAAATGCTTGAGGGTGTAAACGTTCTGGCTGACGCAGTAAAAGTAACACTTGGCCCTAAGGGCCGTAACGTTGTTTTAGACAAATCTTTCGGTGCACCAACGATTACTAAAGACGGTGTATCTGTAGCGCGCGAAATTGAGCTTGAAGACAAGTTCCAAAACATGGGCGCGCAAATGGTTAAAGAAGTTGCGTCTCAAGCAAACGACGCGGCGGGTGACGGAACAACAACGGCAACTGTACTTGCTCAAGCTATCGTAAACGAAGGCTTAAAAGCGGTTGCTGCTGGCATGAACCCAATGGACCTTAAGCGTGGTATCGACAAAGCGGTTGTTGCTGCTGTTGAAGAGTTAAAAGCGCTGTCAGTACCATGTGAAGACACTAAAGCGATTGCTCAGGTAGGTACTATCTCTGCTAACTCTGATTCAAGCGTTGGTAACATCATTGCTGAAGCGATGGAAAAAGTCGGTCGTGATGGCGTTATCACTGTTGAAGAAGGTCAGGCTCTACAAGATGAGCTAGACGTGGTTGAAGGTATGCAGTTCGACCGTGGTTACCTATCGCCTTACTTCATCAACAACCAAGAAGCAGGCTCTGTTGATCTAGAGAATCCTTTCATTCTTCTAATCGACAAGAAAGTATCAAACATCCGCGAACTACTTCCGACTCTAGAAGCAGTAGCAAAAGCGTCTCGCCCGCTACTTATTATCGCTGAAGATGTTGAAGGTGAAGCACTAGCTACGCTAGTTGTGAACAACATGCGTGGTATCGTGAAAGTAGCGGCGGTTAAAGCGCCTGGTTTCGGTGATCGTCGTAAAGCTATGCTACAAGACATCGCTATCCTAACGGGCGGTACAGTGATTTCTGAAGAAGTAGGCCTAGAACTAGAGAAAGTGGTTCTAGAAGATCTAGGTCAAGCGAAGCGTGTTGCTATCACTAAAGAAAACACAACTATCATTGATGGTATTGGTGAAGAAGCAATGATCTCTGGTCGTGTCGCTCAAATCCGTCAGCAAATCGAAGAAGCGACTTCAGACTACGACAAAGAGAAGCTACAAGAGCGTGTTGCTAAACTAGCGGGTGGTGTTGCAGTGATCAAAGTTGGCGCAGCGACTGAAGTTGAAATGAAAGAGAAGAAAGACCGCGTAGAAGATGCGCTTCATGCTACTCGTGCAGCGGTTGAAGAAGGTGTTGTTGCTGGTGGTGGTGTAGCACTAATCCGCGCAGCTTCTAAGATCACTGAACTTCAAGGCGACAACGAAGAGCAAAATGTCGGTATTCGCGTAGCTCTACGTGCAATGGAGGCGCCTATCCGTCAAATCACTAAGAACGCTGGTGACGAAGAGTCAGTGGTTGCTAACAACGTGAAAGGCGGTGAAGGCTCTTACGGCTACAACGCTGCAACGGGTGAGTACGGCGACATGATCGCAATGGGTATCTTAGATCCAACTAAGGTTACTCGTAGCGCACTTCAGTTTGCTGCATCAGTAGCGGGTCTAATGATTACGACTGAAGCTATGGTGACAGACCTACCACAAAAAGATGCTCCTGCAATGCCTGATATGGGCGGCATGGGTGGTATGGGTGGCATGGGCGGTATGATGTAATCCCCCGATCTACTTATAGCGATTTAAAAACGGAGACTTCGGTCTCCGTTTTTGTTTTTATAGGTCTAATTGTTGGTGCACATAGCCGCGAATAAACGGAACAATCTCAGCTTCAAACCACGGGTTTTTCTTTAACCACAAAGTATTGCGTGGTGACGGATGAGGCAGGGGGAGGTAGCTGGGTGCCCAGCGTTGCCATTGCTGAACCGTCTCGGTTAGTGTTTTCGGTTTATCTGGCAAATAGTAGTTCTGTGCATATTGTCCGATAAGTAAAGTCATACCTATGTTTGGTAGTTGCTCAAGAATGCGTTGATGCCAGAGTGGCGCGCACTCTTTCCGTGGCGGCAAGTCGCCGCTTTTGCCTTTACCCGGATAACATAAGCCCATAGGCATAATGGCAATCTTATTAGGATCGTAGAATGTTTCTTTGTCGAGCGCTAACCACTCACGCAGCCGATTACCGCTTGGGTCATTCCAAGGTATTGAGGTTTCATGGACTCTTGTTCCTGGCGCTTGGCCTATGATCAACAATTTTGCAGATCTCGATGCCTGGATGACAGGGTTGGCTCTCAGGGGTAGAGAAGGCTCGCAGACCTTGCAAGCTCTTATCTCATTCAATAGCGGTTCTAACATCAGTAACCTTTATTCAGGTCGACCACATTTATCAGCCCGAAGCCATCACGCCAGCGCTGATAGTTTTCGGCAAAAATGTCGATAACTTGTTCAGGGAAACTCAGAGCTGCGATATGGGGAGTAATAGTTATCCCCTCATGTTGCCAGAATCGGTGCTCTTGATTCATTGGCTCTTGTTTGAACACATCTAGATAAGCATGACAGATGCAGCCACTATCAAGCGCTGCGAACAACCCATCTTCATCAACTGCACTACCGCGGCCGACATTAAACAGCAGAGCATTTGAACAGTGACCCAAGCTCTCACCATTGAGGATATTTTCTGTTTCAGGAGTGTTTGGCAAGGTATTAACGACGATGTCCGCCTGTTTTAACGCTGTAGCCAATTCCTGAATATGATAGGTAGCCTCAAAAGGGGACTGTTTGCCAGGAATGCCACTTCTGTTAACGCCAATCGGTTCGATGGCAAACCCCTTAGCGACGCTCGCAAGATAAGCGCCTATCGACCCCGTACCTAGGATAACCATCTTCTTTTTCGCCAGAGATAGGTAAGGCTTGGGCTGCCACTGATTTTGTGTTTGCAGCTGTCTATAGTGATTAAAGTGACGATAGTGCTCAATGGTATAACCCAAGACGTATTCGGCGATTTGCTGACCGAAAATACCTTTTACATTGGTTAGCTCGCCTGAGAAATCGTCTAGTTTGCTCACTAAGGCATCGACACCAGCATAAATAGATTGAATCCACTCAAGATTCACAAAATCATCAAGATGTTTAGCAGCGAGCGGAGGAGAAGCAAGTAGGATAGTTGCCTCACTGCGCGATGTAGTGAATTGGAGTTCAGGAAGTGCCGCTTGTTCGAGTAACTGTTGGTAACGGCCATCATCTTCGGTAAGAAGATAAACTTTATGAGTGAAATTGTTCATCGCCTTGCTTTTTTCCCCGTTGGTTATCAAGTACACTTTCGCTGTCTAATTCAGCAACTAGGTCAACTGACCCAAAGAGTCTCTATGCTACAGAACCCTCTTCAGCTTCGTCTTGAGAAGCTAGAACCATGGCAACAGATTACCTTTATGGCGAGTCTGTGTGAACGTATGTACCCAAACTATGCAATGTTTTGTGATAGCACCGAGTTTGCCGAAGCGCGTGTTTACCGTGATATTTTAGACAGCATTTGGGAGCAGCTCACTGTCAAAACAGCAAAAGTGAACTTTGAGCGTCAGCTAGAAAAGCTAGAAGAGATCATTCCAAGCTCAGAAGATTTTGATTTTTACGGTGTCTACCCAGCGATTGATGCTTGTGTCGCCTTGTCTAACCTTCTACATGGCTTGCTAGATAGAGATTATCTGTTTGAAAACATGCACAAAGTAAGTCAACAGTCGGTGATGACGGTCGCTCAACTTGAAGAAGCTCAAACAGGTGAAGAGATTACTAACGATAACCAAAAACAGAATAAAGCAGTGTGCGGTGAATGGGATGTTCAGTGGGCGATCTTCCGTCCATTGAGAGAAGCTGAACAGCGTGACATTGAACTGATCAAAGATTTACGTGCTGAGCTTCGCGATGAAGGTGTCAGCAATATTGGTATCGAGCTATAGAACACTCTTCCATAGTTAGGTATTCCCTACTTGAGTTTATTAAAATAGAAGAGGGTTGACGCTTTCACGTCAACCCTCTTTTTTGTTATCCAGTTATCCAGTTATCCAGTTATCCAGTTATCCAGTTATCCAGTTATCCAGTTATCCAGTTATCCAGTTATCCAGTTATCCAGTTATCCAGTTATCCAGTTTTCTAGCTAACTAGCTCTCGTCTTTATTGTCTTTCGGTTTATCTACTGGTTCTTCAACAACTTCTTCGTCTTCATCGTCATCACGATTTTCGATTACGCCGTGCTTTTCTTTCCACTTCTCCCAGCGGTCAAAAGCAAGTTCTTGCATGTCAGTGGTGCGGTCTGCTTCATCGACAATCTCTTCACCAACTAAGTGTTCAAACACATCTTCCAGAGTCAAAATACCTTGAATGGTGCCGTATTCATCGACGATCATCGCCAATTGCAGGCGCTTCGCCATCATCTGCTCAAACGCTTTTGGCAGTGCCATAGTGTTGAAGAGTACATGCACAGGGCGCATTATTGCTCCCAGTTGTTTGTCACCACAGCCCGCTTGTTGCAGCTTAAATAACTCAAGGCGGTGCACAAAACCAATGATGTTATCTGTCGACTGGCTATAAACCAGAGGGCGTGAGAACGGCGTCTCTTTATGTTTATCGAGAAACTCATTAATCGTCATTTCGGCATCAACGCGGAAAACGACAGGACGAGGCGTCATCACCTGAGTGACGGGTACATCTTGGATGCCGAGCAAGTTAGTCAGAATCTTAGATTCACCTTCCGCAAATTCGCCACTCTCTTTGGCTAAAATGGCCATAGCGGATAGTTCATCACGCATCTTTGGCGCTTCATGCCCACGAGCCAAGCGCTTAGTGATCTGCTCTGAGAACCACACAAATGGAGTTAGCGCCCAAACCATCCAACGCAGAACCACAGCTGAAACTGGGGCTAGCTGACGCCAGTAAGTGGCACCAATGGTCTTAGGCACGATTTCTGATAGCACTAAGATACCTAAAGTTAGCACGCCAGAGAAAACGCCTAGCCACTCGCTACCAAATACAACGGCAGCTTGTGCACCTGCACTCGCCGCACCAATGGTGTGGGCAATCGTGTTCAAGGTCAGGATCGATGCCAGTGGGCGGTCAATGTCCGCTTTCAGCTTAGCCAGTTGCTCAGCCGCAGGGTGCCCTTGCTGGCGCAATTGGGCGATATAACTTGGTGAGATACTCAGAAGAACCGCTTCTAATACGGAGCAGATAAACGATACGCCAATCGCAACAGTGACGTATATGGTTAGCAACAACATAAGTGTCCTATGTAGATTTACACCCCTATCAATTCTTGCCGGAAAAGTGCGACTTTTCGTACCTGTGCATTATTGATATGAGCATTTTGTATTCGCTTTAGGTCCCGAAATATCAGGCTTTACGGGCTCTCGCATGTCTATAAATAAGGCCAAAATAGGTTAAAAACAAGTATTAAGTCTTGCTGACAGAGTAACAAATTGTGAGTTAATGCTCAGAATATGGTTAAAAGTGCGTCATGAGAGCTAAAGATCGCTTACAAACCTTTGCCAGATGGGGCATTTATGTTTTAGAGTGAGTTGAATTCGATAACATATGAGAAGGGAAACCTAATGAACAAGACCCAATTAATCGACTTTATCGCAGAGAAAGCAGACCTATCTAAAGCGCAAGCTAAAGCTGCTCTTGAAGCAACTCTTGAAGGTGTGACTGATGCACTTAAAGAGGGTGACCAAGTTCAACTAATTGGTTTTGGTACATTCAAAGTTAACCACCGCGCAGCACGTACTGGTCGTAACCCTAAGACTGGTGCAGAGATTCAAATCGCTGCGGCTAACGTTCCTGCATTCGTAGCAGGTAAAGCACTGAAAGATTCAGTAAAATAATTTATTGCTGATTTCAGAGTTTCAAACTCGGAATTGTATATAATACGCCAAGGTAGCTGCTATCTTGGCGTATATTTGTTTATGACGATGAAAAAACTTCTAGCACCTTCACTAATCGCTTCTTTAATGATTGGATGCTCTTCGAGTATTCCGACTCCCAACTTAGACCAGTTTACTGAGTATACTGGTGGTCAGAGTATGGGGGATGCGACCAGCCTATATTGGTACACCGAACGTTTATCTTTTCCTTACACCGCTGCGGACTATGTGAGCGCCGGAGACTATGGTTGGTATAAGTCTGACTATCGATGGGAAGATGGCGAGATTCGAGAACTGATTCGTGAAGGGCAACAGCTAAAAGACAATCAAGGCTTAGTTCCGTACCGTATTCATGTTCGCTTTAGCAAAGATGGTGAAGCGATCTATCAGCAGTATCGACTCGACGGGAAGGTCTTGCCCTTGAAAGCCGACAAGATTGCTTGGCTTAAGCAAGAGGCTTTGACTATTCCAACCCGCACCAAAGAGCAGAGCAATTCAGGTGTTCGTTTGATTCAGGGCTATTGGGATGGCTCAAGCTTTGATACTTGTTCAGGACAAAGCTATGAGCAAGTAGAGTTTAACGAGACATTACCAAGCTTTGTGATCAACCGCTTGTCGAGTGTAGACAGCTATGCGGCGTTTTTAGGTACCACGCAAAGCAAAAAGGTTATCGTAAACCAATTACTCATGCTGGCGGAAGATAGCCATGACTGCATCGAACGACCTGCTCTGATCGAAGAGTAATAAGCGGCAAAAGATAGATAAAACAAAGGCGCTTAATGAGCGCCTTTTTACGATAAGCCAACTGATGTTGTTATTTACTGTTCTTGCTCGCGCGCAATCGCTCTGTAGCCGATGTCATTGCGGTGGAACATACCATTCCAGCTTACTTGCTTAGCTAGCGCGTACGCTTGCTCCTGAGCCTCAGAAACGCTATTACCAAGTGCTGTTGCACAAAGAACGCGGCCACCGTTTGTCACGATCTCACCTAATGCGTTGTTAGCAGTACCGGCGTGGAAGATTTTCTGACCAGAGGCTTCTGTTGCTGGTAGAGAAATAACATCGCCTTTAGCGTAATCTGCTGGGTAACCACCTGCAGCGAGTACCACACCGATAGAGGCGCGTGGATCCCATTTAGATTCAGCTTCATCTAGCTTCTCGTCGATAGCCATTAGACATAGCTCGACAAGATCAGATTCCATACGCATCATGATAGGTTGCGTTTCAGGATCGCCGAATCGGCAGTTGTATTCGATAACCTTTGGTGTGCCGTCTTTATCGATCATTAGACCTGCGTAGAGGAAGCCTGTGTATGGGTGGCCTTCCGCATCCATACCGCGAACTGTTGGGTAGATAACCTCTTCAAGGATACGCTCGTGGATTTCAGGAGTTACGACAGGAGCTGGAGAGTAAGCACCCATACCACCTGTGTTAGGGCCAGTGTCTTTGTCACCGACACGTTTGTGGTCTTGGCTAGTGGCCATTGGTAGAACGCTCTTACCATCGACCATCACAATGAAGCTTGCTTCTTCACCGTCTAGGAACTCTTCGATAACCACGCGGCTACCCGCTTCACCAAACGCGTTGCCAGCGAGCATATCTTTGATTGCGTCTTCAGCTTCTTCTAGAGTCATCGCAACGATAACGCCTTTACCTGCTGCAAGACCATCGGCTTTGACCACGATAGGTGCGCCTTGCTCACGAACGTAAGCCAATGCAGGCTCGATTTCAGTGAAGTTTGCGTAAGCACCGGTTGGGATGTTATGACGAGCTAGGAAGTCTTTAGTAAAAGCTTTTGAGCCTTCTAACTGTGCTGCTGCTTCGGTTGGGCCAAAGATTGGCAGACCCGCTTCACGGAACGCATCAACCACACCGATAACAAGCGGAGCTTCAGGGCCAACAATAGTTAGCTCGATTTTCTTCTCTTGC
The DNA here is from genome assembly GCF_059295395.1 of Vibrio sp. SCP2. NCBI lineage: Bacteria > Pseudomonadati > Pseudomonadota > Gammaproteobacteria > Vibrionales > Vibrionaceae > Vibrio > Vibrio sp. SCP2. Next base: position 115,172 of record NZ_JCAFVV010000006.1, read on the forward strand.
GCGAAAGCAACCAGTTCAGAAATCGCTTCAACACCAATGTTTACGTTCTCAAGCTTAGGCTCAAGAGCAGTACCTGCGTTACCAGGCGCAACAAATACCGTTTCTACGTTTGGGTTTTGTGCCGCTTTCCAGCCTAAAGCGTGCTCACGACCGCCAGAACCAATGATAAGTACATTCATTTATTTATCCTTTGATAGCTGCGCCATATTGCTAATCTCTGTGTCGAGCTTGCTCATTTATACTTATAAACTCCGCGAGCTCTCCTTGACCTTATCAATATGGCTTTGCTCTAAAATGAAAGTTTCTAAAACTAAGAGTATTTCAAATTAGCTAAATTAGATTCGTTTTGCTCTTCTCGGAGCGCCGCGGTCCCGTTTCCAGAAGCGAAGCGATCTCGCCTCTATTTAGTGGCGGAAGTGACGCATTCCAGTAAAGATCATCGCCATGCCATGTTCGTCTGCTGCTGCGATAACTTCGTCATCACGCATAGAACCACCCGGTTGAATCACGCACTTGATGCCTGCTTCTGCTGCCGCATCGATACCGTCGCGGAATGGGAAGAACGCATCCGATGCCATCACACAACCTTCAACTTGTAGACCTTCGTCAGCCGCTTTGATGCCTGCGATCTTCGCTGAGTAAACGCGGCTCATTTGGCCAGCGCCAACACCGATAGTCATGTCACCTTTCGAGTAAACAATCGCGTTTGATTTAACGTACTTAGCCACTTTCCAGCAGAATAGAGCGTCTTTTAGCTCTTCGTCTGTTGGCTGGCGCTTAGAAACCACTTTAAGGTCATCTAGGCTTACCATACCTTGGTCACGGTCTTGAACTAGCAGGCCGCCATTAACGCGTTTCACGTCAAAGCCCGTCGTCTTAGTTGTCCACTCGCCACATTCTAGAAGGCGAACGTTCTTCTTCGCTGCAACCACTTCAATTGCTTCAGCTGATACAGATGGTGCGATGATGACTTCAACGAATTGGCGCTCAACAATAGCGGTTGCTGTTGCTGCATCTAGCTCTTGGTTGAAGGCGATAATGCCGCCGAAAGCAGACGTTGGGTCTGTTTTGTATGCGCGGTCATACGCTTCAAGGATGTTACCACCCAGCGCAACACCACATGGGTTAGCGTGCTTAACAATCACACACGCTGGCTCATCGAACTCTTTAACACACTCAAGTGCTGCGTCAGTATCAGCGATGTTGTTGTAAGAAAGGGCTTTACCTTGGATTTGGCGAGCAGTAGAAACAGAGGCTTCTTCTGGATTAGCTTCAACATAGAAAGCTGCGTCTTGGTGGCTGTTTTCACCGTAACGCATGTCTTGTTTCTTGATGAACTGCTGGTTGAATGTGCGAGGGAATTTGCTCTCTTCGTCACCTTCTTTGTTCTCACCGTAAGATGGAACCATAGTGCCAAAGTAGTTAGCAATCATGCCGTCGTAAGAGGCTGTGTGCTCGAAAGCTGCGATAGCTAGGTCAAAGCGTGTTTCTACAGTTAGAGACGTTTCGTTCGCATCCATCTCAGCAATAACGCGGTCGTAGTCGTGCGCGTTAACGACGATAGTCACATCTTTGTGGTTTTTCGCTGCTGAGCGAACCATAGTTGGACCGCCGATATCGATGTTCTCTACCGCATCAGAAAGAGTACATCCTTCTTTTGCCACTGTTTCAGCGAATGGGTAAAGGTTCACCACAACCATGTCGATTGGATTGATACCGTGCTTTTCCATTACGTCGTCATCTTGACCACGACGACCTAGCACACCACCATGTACTTTAGGGTGAAGCGTCTTAACACGACCGTCCATCATTTCTGGGAAACCAGTGTAATCTGATACCTCAGTTACTGAGATGCCTTTTTCTGCCAGTAGGCGAGCAGTGCCACCTGTTGAGAGAATATCAACACCTCGGTTAGCAAGAGCTTGGGCAAACTCAACAATACCAGTTTTGTCTGATACGCTGATTAGTGCGCGGCGAATAGGACGAGCGTTAGTCATGCTTCCATTTCCTCAAAGTCACAGAGTTAATACGTAAGATAAAGATATTTGCCAAAAGTGAACTTGTTCTTATGCTTTGATTACAATCAGGCAGTAAGATATTGGCCAGTTTTGGTAAAGACCTTTCCAACATTTGTTGGTGGCAAACTAGTCTCTGAGTTTGATGGCGCACATTCTAACTAATTTATTACAAAAAAGCTCGCGCAATCGTTTGGCATCTCGAAAATAATTGTGAAAAGCTCAAGTTTAGGCTTAAAACGTAACGAAACAGTTAATAGGAAAAGTTATGTTCCAGATCGGAGAATTGGCTAAGCGCTGTAATGTCACAGCAGATACATTGCGCTTTTACGAAAAGAATCAGCTAATTAAACCTGCAGGTCGCAGTGATTCAGGTTACCGGCTCTATAATGAAGAAAACCAACATCAAGTCAGCTTTATCCTCAAAGCGAAAGATTTAGGCTTGAGCTTGGATGAGATTCGCGAACTTTTAGAGATAAAACTTGAGGCAACAGAACATAGCTGCGCCGAAGTTAAGGCCATCACTACAGCTAAGCTTTCTGTGATTGATGAAAAGATTATTGAATTAACTCGAATTCGCACAGCACTGAAGAAAATTAATGATGCTTGCTGTGGGCACGTAGATGACGATGCTAGCCATTGTTCGATTTTAGGTGCGCTTGCGAGCGAAGCACATCAAGACTCTTGCTGTGAGATAGAAAAGGGCGTTTAAGAGGCGCGGCGGATATTGGCTTTCAACTCAGTAGTTGATTTGATGTCCGGAAGGTTCTCATAGTAGAGAGTGACTTGGTTACGACCGGTTTGCTTAGAGTAATACATCGCTTTGTCTGCTTGGACCATCAGCTCTCTAACAGATGACACATGGCCATTCAACTCGGCAATACCAACACTCACGGTCGGCAAGATGATGTGGTCATCAACCTGACAGGGGGTTGTCTCAATCGAGTGACGGATGCGCTCAGCAATATCGTACGCTTGAATCGCGTTAGTGCGAGAAAGTACCACACCAAACTCCTCACCACCCAAACGGCCAATGTAATCACTGGAGCGAATTAACCCTTGGCAAATATGCGCAACTTGAACGATGACTTCATCACCGGATAAGTGGCCCACTTGGTCATTAATTTCTTTAAAGTGGTCGATATCAATCATCAAACAAGAGAGGTGCTGCTTGGTTGGACTATCGAACTCTCGTTCCAGTCTTAGCATAAAGGCACGGCGGTTTAATATGCCAGTCAACTCATCGGTTTCAGCCAGTTTCTTTAATTCAACTTGGTGAAGGTGAGCTTTGGTGATCTCTTTCTCTTGCCACAGAACATATTTGGCGCCACTTGCCAATGTGATGGGCTTGAGAGAGACTTCAAACCATCTTTCGTCGACGCCATTCCAAGCTTCAAGCTCTTCGATAGAAAGCAGCAGCTGTTGGCAAGGGGTCATTGAGTATTGCAGAGTTTTACGTTGACCTGAGGTTAACACTTGCTTGAAGTGTTGCTCCAAGTTCTCAGCAAGGTTTTCTGGAAGGATCTCGCTAAACGTACGGTTGAGGTACTTATTGGTTAATTCAGGATCTGATTGAGTTGCTTCACCAAAGCTATCCACGATACGTCCGTGCTCATCAATGATCAGCAGACGATCAGGTAGCTCGGAGAGCATAAGACTCAGCCATTCCTCCCTTTGCATATCAACCATGTAGATTAGTCCGAACGTAAACGTAATTGATTATTATATCGACCACTTTGAGGTTAGCAATCGCAATAGATCACAGATCGTTGAATATTCGTGCAACTAACACTGGCTCTAGTGTTAAAAAAACCGGAATTACTGACGTAAGCCCGGCTTCTTAAAATCAAAATATCGAATGAACGATTAGTTCATGCCGTATTTTTTAAGTTTCTTGCGAAGAGTACCGCGGTTGATACCCATCATAGTTGCTGCGCGAGTTTGGTTACCGCGAGTGTACTGCATGATGGTATCTAGTAGTGGCTGTTCAACTTCAGCTAGAACTAATTCATATAGTTCTGTTACTTCTTGGCCATTTAGTTGAGCCAAGTAGTTTTTAAGAGACGCTTTAACAGAGTCACGTAGTGGCTTCTGAGTAATCTGGTCCTGTGACGTTACTGTAGTTACTGTTAATGCTTCTGAAGTCAGATTTTGTTCGAACATATTCGGTCTAGCTCTTCTCTTAATTATGATGCAACGTTTACCTGTCGTAGTTGGGGCGAAAGCACAACTAGTTAGGCTTTATCAAAATACTCTTCAAGCGCTTCAAGCTGCAGCTCAGCTGCCTCAATGGCGTTGAAGGTACGGCGAAACTCACTTGCTTGTTCATGCTCTTTTAGGTACCAACCTACGTGCTTACGCGCGATTCGTGGACCTAAATACTCTCCATAGAAAGCATGCAGTGCATTCACATGGCCAAGCAGGATGTCTTTCACTTCCGAATAAGGAAGCTCAGGCATCGTGGTGCCGTTTTCCAAAAAGTGTTGGATTTCCTGAAAAATCCACGGACGACCTTGGGCAGGGCGTCCAATCATTAAAGCGTCAGCACCGGTATATTCCAGTACATGCTTGGCTTTCTCTGGGCTATCGATATCACCGTTAGCGATAACCGGAATTGAGATAGCTTGCTTGACCGCTTTAATGCTGTCGTATTCGGCCTCACCTTTGTACATACACGCTTTTGTTCTGCCATGCAGAGCAAGGGCCTGAATGCCGCAGTCTTCGGCTAATTTAGCGATTTGGACACAGTTTTTGTTATCTGTATCCCAGCCAGTACGGGTTTTCAATGTCACAGGGACATCGACTGCATTGACCACAGCCTTCAGAATATCTTCAATGATATCTGGATACTGAAGCAGGGCAGAGCCAGCTAGCTTCTTATTCACTTTTTTGGCTGGACAGCCCATGTTGATGTCGATGATTTGCGCACCGTTTTCAACACTGAACTGAGCAGCATCGGCCATAAGCTGTGGATCAGCGCCCGCAATTTGTACAGAGCGAATGCCCGATTCGCCTTCATGTACCATGCGTTGCTTTGATTTGGACGTTTTCCATAGCTTTGGATTGGATGACATCATTTCACTGACGGCCATTCCAGCACCATAGCGGAGACACAACTCACGGAACGGTCTATCAGTCACACCTGCCATAGGGGCAACGATGAGATTATTCTTAAGTTGGTAGTTTCCGATTTTCAAAACGTCTTCACAGCTTAGTACCAGCAAGGGCGCGCATTTTACGCATTTTTTAGCGCTGTGAAAAGACTAATATTTGAGCATTTACAAATTGTTTTCGCAAAATGCCCAAAAATCAGTCAATTAGCTCGCAAAGTCTTGTCTAGCCTTGCTTTCGACCAGAGATGCGACACCATTCACTTTGCTCTTTGATAGGATCAATGTGAAGCTCATCACGGTAATAGTTAGCCACATCTTCAGCTTGAGTATCAAGCACACCTGACATCGCAAGCTCACCGTTTGGCTTAACTAAAGACTTAATGATTGGTGAAAGTTCGCGTAGCGGACCTGCTAAGATGTTAGCAACCACCACGTCAGCAATTAGACCTTCAGGCTGATCTTGAGGAAGGAATACTTCTAACTGGTCGGCAACACCGTTACGCTCAGCGTTGTCTTTAGAGGCAAGCAGTGCTTGAGGATCAATATCGATCCCGATAACTTTTTCCGCGCCCAGTTTGATCGCAGCGATCGCAAGAATGCCAGAGCCACAACCAAAGTCGATCACGGTTTTGCCCGATAAATCTAAGCCTTCTAGCCATTCAAGACATAAAGCGGTAGTTGGGTGGGTACCAGTGCCAAAGGCAAGGCCCGGATCCAGCATCACGTTCACAGCCTCAGGCTCAGGGATCTCACGCCAGCTAGGGCAAATCCACAAACGCTCGCCAAACTTCATTGGGTGGAAGTTATCCATCCACTCGCGTTCCCAGTCCTTATCTTCCAACTGCTCGACTTTATAAGCGAAATCATCCGCCAGTAGACCGCTGAGTTTGGATTGCTCAATGATAAAGTTAGTATCCGCTTCCGCGTCATACAGCGCTAGGATATCCGTATCACCCCAAAGACGAGTTTCACCAGGTAGAGGTTCGAATACAGGTGTATCCTGCGCGTCTAAGAAGGTCACAGACAGCGCACCAGTCTCTTCCATTAGCATGTCGCCGATCTGTTCAGCGTTTTCATTGGTCGCATTGAGTTTGATTTGAATCCAAGGCATGAGTATGAGCTCTTTACATTGATTGATGTGATTTGGCGCAGAGTGTAGCAGAAAAGGCTAACAAGTGCGCGAAAACAAAAATGCTCACCGAAGTGAGCATTTTTTATTATGACTAAAGCGGAAATCGCTTATTGCAGACCTAGTTTCTTCTCTAGGTAATGAATGTTGGCACCACCGTGTTGGAAGTTTTCATCATTCATAATGCTTTCTTGTAGAGGAACGTTAGTCTTGATGCCTTCAACGATCATCTCGCCTAGCGCGTTCTTCATACGTGCAATAGCTACATCGCGATTCTCCCCGAAAGTGATCAGCTTACCGATCATTGAATCGTAGTGAGGAGGCACTGTGTAGCCTGTGTAGATGTGCGATTCCCAGCGAACACCCATGCCGCCTGGGGCGTGGAAGCGTTCAATCTTACCTGGTGAAGGTAGGAAGCGCTCTGGGTCTTCTGCGTTGATACGACATTCGATAGCATGGCCGCGGATCTTGATGTCATCCTGAGTGAATGACAAAGGTTGACCTGCTGCAACACGCAGTTGCTCTTTGATTAGGTCTACGCCCGTTACCATTTCAGTTACTGGGTGCTCAACCTGAATACGAGTATTCATTTCGATGAAGTAGAATTCGCCGTTTTCGTATAGGAACTCAAACGTACCTGCGCCGCGGTAACCGATTTCTAGACATGCACGTGTACAACGTTCACCGATGTACTTACGCATCTCTTCAGTGATACCTGGTGCTGGCGCTTCTTCAACAACCTTCTGGTGACGACGCTGCATAGAACAGTCACGCTCACCTAGATGGATAGCACCGCCTTGACCATCAGCAATAACCTGAACTTCAACGTGACGAGGGTTCTCTAGGAATTTTTCCATGTAAACCATGTCGTTGTTGAACGCTGCCTTTGCTTCAGCACGCGTCATAGCGATGGCTTCAATTAACTCGCCTTCAGAGCGAACAACACGCATACCACGACCGCCGCCGCCGCCAGACGCTTTGATGATTACTGGGTAACCAATACGCTTAGCGTGTGCTTTGTTTGCCTGCTCGTCGTCATCTAGTGGGCCATCAGAACCCGGTACACAAGGTACGCCAGCTTTCTTCATTGCCGTGATAGCAGAAACCTTGTCACCCATGATGCGGATTGTTTCCGCTTTAGGACCAACAAAGATAAAGCCGCTGCGCTCAACTTGCTCAGCAAAATCTGCGTTTTCAGATAGGAAACCGTAACCCGGGTGGATTGCCACCGCGCCAGTCACTTCCGCCGCTGAAATGATGCGTGGAATATTTAGGTAGCTATCGATGCCACGTGCAGGACCGATACAAATCGCTTCGTCTGCAAGTAGTACGTGTTTTAGGTCACGGTCAGCAGTTGAGTGAACAGCTACTGTTTTGATGCCCAATTCTTTACATGCGCGAAGAATACGAAGTGCAATTTCACCTCGGTTCGCGATGACTAATTTATCTAGCATAAGAGAGAGCCTCTATTATTCGATAACAACAAGTGGTTGGTCGAATTCAACTGGTTGGCCGTCTTCAACTAGGATAGCGGTTACAACGCCAGACTTGTCTGCTTCGATTTGGTTCATCATCTTCATCGCTTCAACGATACATAGTGTGTCGCCAGCGTTTACTGCTTGACCAACTTCAACGAAAGATTTCGCGTCTGGGCTTGGAGAACGGTAGAAAGTACCTACCATTGGAGAAAGAACTTGGTGGCCAGCTGGAGTTGCAGGAGCCGCTGCCGCTTCTGGCGCTGCTGCAGGAGCAGGTGCCGCTGCTGGTGCAGCCGCTACAGGAGCTGGAGCTGCTGCGTATTGAACTGGTGCTACAGGTGCAGCAGTACCGTTACGGCTGATGCGTACCGACTCTTCACCTTCAGAGATTTCTAGCTCAGCAATGCCAGACTCTTCTACTAACTCGATAAGCTTCTTGATTTTACGGATATCCATCTTTTCTTTCTCTTTTATCTTGTGAATAAGACAGCTCAAAACGAGCTGCAGAGTGTTTATTTACGTTGAGCATCTGCGAAGGACTTCAACGTCAGTTGGGTTACTTTGCCTGCAGCTTATTCAGCGCGGCAGACAGAGCGAATTCGTATCCTTGCGCACCTAAACCACAAATCACGCCCTCAGCCTTATCTGAGAGATAAGAGTGATGACGGAATGGTTCACGAGCATGCACATTGGATAAATGTACTTCGATAAACGGGATAGCCACACCTAATAGTGCATCTCTAAGTGCAACACTGGTGTGGGTAAAGGCGGCAGGGTTGATGATAATAAAATCCACTTTGTCGTATGCCGCATGGATAGCTTCGATCAGCTCATACTCACGATTGGATTGAAGATGTTGGAGTTCAACATTGGCTTCATTCGCTTGCTTAGTTAATGTGTCGATAATCTGTGGTAGTGTTGACGAACCGTAATGTGCGGGTTCGCGTAGACCTAACAGGTTTAAATTTGGACCATTTAAGACAAGAATGCGTGATTTTGCTGTCATTGTGCTGCCATCTTCCTACTTCATGATATGAACTGGAATATTCCCATATTATCTCGGATTCATCATGCAGTTTTTACTAAAAATAGCAGTGAATCTTTGAAATAGACCCAGATTATAGCTAATTCAGCGCATTTAGCAGCAATTTACTGGTCTAATCTCCCAGCTTGAAGCCGGATTTTTGTAACCGAGGTAACATTTTTTGCTCAATAAGAAAGGGCGAGAGAGGAGTACTTTAGACGGTAAAAACAAAAAACCGCCACATAGTGTGACGGTTTGAAGTTCTACATAGTGGTGCTGATAATTATGCTAATTCCGCTTTTTCTGCAATCAGCTTATCAACCACACTTGGATCCGCTAGGGTTGAAGTATCGCCTAAGTTGCTAGTATCGCCTGTAGCAATCTTACGTAGAATACGGCGCATAATCTTACCAGAACGAGTCTTAGGTAATGAGTCTGTCCAGTGCAGTACATCAGGTGTTGCGATAGGGCCAATTTCTTTACGCACCCAGTCTTTCACTTCTTTATGCAGTTCTGCACTTGGGAACTCACCGTCATTGAGCGTGATGTAAGCGTAGATTGCTTGGCCTTTAATATCGTGCGGGATACCAACAATCGCTGCCTCAGCAATCTTATCGTGAGCGACGAGCGCCGATTCGATTTCTGCGGTACCCATACGGTGACCAGAAACGTTTAATACGTCATCCACACGACCGGTAATCCAGTAGTAACCATCTTCATCGCGACGCGCGCCGTCACTGGTGAAGTACATGCCTTTAAACGTAGAGAAGTAAGTTTGCTCGAAGCGCTCATGGTCGCCATATACTGTGCGCATCTGACCTGGCCATGAATCAAGGATGACTAGGTTACCGTCAGTCGCACCTTCGATAATGTTACCCATGTTATCAACCAGAGCAGGCTGAACACCGAAGAATGGGCGAGTCGCAGAGCCTGGTTTAAGGTCTGTTGCGCCTGGTAGTGGAGCAATCAAGATGCCGCCTGTTTCGGTTTGCCACCAAGTATCCACAATCGGTGAATCTTCATTACCGATGGTTTTGTAGTACCACTCCCACGCTTCAGGGTTAATAGGTTCACCTACCGAGCCCATAATACGTAGGCTGCTACGTGAAGTGCCTTCTACGGCTTCATTGCCTTTCGCCATAAGGGCACGAATCGCTGTTGGTGCCGTGTATAGGATATTGACTTGGTGTTTATCCACCACTTGGCTCATGCGGTTTGTGCTTGGGTAGTTAGGTACGCCTTCGAATAGGATTGTTTTTGCACCGTTAGCCAGTGGGCCGTAAATCAGATAAGTGTGTCCGGTAATCCAACCCACATCGGCAGTACACCAGAAGGTTTCGCCTGGCTGATAATCAAATACGTACTTGAATGTCATGGTAGCGTAGACAAGGTAACCGCCTGTGGTGTGGAGAACACCTTTTGGTTTGCCTGTCGAGCCAGAAGTGTAGAGGATGAAAAGAGGGTCTTCTGCTTTCATCTCTTCTGGTGGGCAGTCAGCAGAAACATTTGCGGTTGCTTCATGCCACCAAACATCACGATGCTCATGCCAATCAATGTCACCGCCCGTACGTTTCATGACGATGACTTTATCGATGGTTTTTACTTCCGGATTAGTCAGTGCTTCATCGACATTCTTTTTCAGAGGAACGGCACGACCACCACGCACGCCTTCGTCAGCGGTAATCACCACTTTAGCGTCTGAATCAATAATACGACCAGATAGTGCTTCTGGAGAGAAGCCTCCGAATACAACAGTATGTACCGCACCAATACGGGTACAGGCTAGCATAGCAACCGCTGCTTCAGTCACCATCGGCATGTATAGACAAACCACATCGCCTTTACGCACGCCTTGTTCTTTCAGTGCGTTAGAAAACTCACACACTTCTTTATGCAGTTGGTTAAAGGTCAGTGTTTTATCGTCGTTTGGATCATCACCTTCCCAGATGATGGCGACGTCATCACCACGTTCAGCAAGGTGACGGTCAATACAGTTTGCAGATACGTTTAGCGTGCCGTCTTCGAACCAACGGATATCAACGTGACCGGTATCAAAGGAAGTGTTCTTTACTTGAGTGAAAGGCTTCATCCAATCGACGATTTTTCCGTGCTCACTCCAGAAACCAACAGGGTCTGTCACCGACTGTTGGTACATAGCTTGGTAGGTATCGTTATCCGCGTGGGTATTTTTTTTGATGTTTTCTTTTACCGGATAAATATGGGCTTCACTCATTGCTTATCTCCTTGTGCTTAATTCCTTGTGAATTGAGCAAGTGTCCGTTTAAAACGATAAGGTCACCTGACCCTGACGTCGTAAAATCCCTATACCCATAACTTTCAAGCACAGGCGAGAATTCGACAATTAGACTTTAGGATGAGAGAGATAGATCTGCTTTGAAATGAAGGAATTAAAACGCAAATTGAGAACTTGGTCGTAAGTTAGGTTAGCGGGTATAGGGCAGATTTAAGCTAGGGAGGTCACCTTTTGTTAATCGAACAAACACTAAGGCGGCGGAAATCGCATCTTGTAGGGCATCGTGTTTGTCTTGCAAAGGCAAGTCGAGATGCTTACAAATGGCATCCAAGCTGAGATCAAAGTAGGCGTTAGGCAGATGCTTTTCTAGTTTGTCATGATAGATCTGGCTGACTTCGATTAAAGGGTTGGGTAGAGGAAAGCCCAGTTGTTTGCGACAAGCGAGATCGAGAATTTTTTTGTCATAGCGAATGTGATAGCCGACTAATGGACGATTACCTATGAACTCCAGCAGTTGCATCAAGGCTTGTTTTTCATCGATACCATCAACGAGATCCTGATGGCGGATGCGGTGGATTTTGATTGAGCCAGAGTCCAGTGATTGCGGGGCTCTAAGCCTGACTTCAAACGGTTTGCTGGTAATAATTCGATTGTCGATGATTTTGGTCGCCGCAATGGTAACGAGTTCGGCACGATTAGGGTCGAGGCTGGTGGTCTCACAATCTAACGAGACGTACTCACCTTTTTGCACCGAGGCAAAAAGAGGCTGGTAAGGAGATCCCTTGAGTTTGTAAAACCAATAACGGCGTTGCAACCAATTCATACACCAGCCTCTAATCTCTTATCTGATAATGATAGCCCAAGAACTGCTTAAACTTTTTCACTACATGCAAACTATGACGTAGTAAATCTCGCTCGGTACGCTCTATCTGTTTCAGGTCGATGCGATTGTGGCTGTGTTGATTTGTCAGTTGTTGATTGAGGCGCAGCTTGAATAGCAACTTAAGCGCTTCACTGAGGTTGTCGGCGGTCTCTGGTTCAAGTATCCGTTTTACTCTTAAAGCTTCTATGCGTTCAAAGGTGTTTTTCTCTTCAATGCCATATTCTAGCGACAAGGTACGGATCCCATGAACGATAGGGAAGATGCCGCCACTTTTTACGTCGACACCTTGTTTGTCTTTCTTAACATTGCCAAATAGCGTCAATGGTAGAGAAAACTGTAACGCAGGGCGTGAGAAGTCTTGCAGCGCGAGCATATTGTTCAGCATGGTTTGCTTAAGATGTTGCGTGATGGGGTCGAGTAACGATTTGTTGCCCGCGACTGCATGAGCATCGGTGAAAATCGCTAGGTCCATGACGTTTTCTGCACTACTAGGTTTAGACCATTGGCTGATCGTGCTTTTCCACTCTGACTGAGTCTTGACCCATTTCGGGTTATTGACCATGACATTACCAGGGCAAAGTGGGTAGCCAAGTTGCTGTAGCGTATGGGTTAGCTGACCCATAACGGTTTCACATTGGTGCCAATGAAGACCATCTTTGATGATCAATGCGTTGTCTTGGTCAGTTTTCAGTATTTGTTCCCCACGCCCTTCTGAGCCTAGAACGACCAAACAACAGTGATCGTGAAGGGCAGGAGGAACAATCAGTTCAAAGGCTTTCTCTATGATCTGCTCGTTGACCGCTGAGATCAGTTCCATGATAAAGCGGGTGCGAATGCCGTTGTTAAGTAGACTTTCGACTAAGTTTCGTTGCCTGTTCGAGGCGAGAGCCAACTCTTCAATACTGGTCGAGCGGGCAATACTTAACGTTAATACGTGCGAGTGGGTAGAGAAAGCACTGAGGATCTGGGTCATATCGAGCATGCCGACCGCTTCTTTACCATCGGCGACCATCACGCGTTTCATTCGGTGACGTGTCATTTTAATCATCGCATTAAAAAGAAACTCACCGTCCTCTACATGCACCACAGGGAAAGTGGCAATTTTGCCTACAGGAGTGTCGAGTGGATGACCTTCAAGCATAACGGCATGCAGCATATTGGTTCGAGTAATGATCCCATACGGCATTGAGTGCTCATCTTCGACGAGGCGAACGTCAGAGTCGTTTAATCGCACCAACGCAGAGTCGATACCATTTTGCTTGAGTGTCTGCGTGACTTCATTCAGTGGTTGCTCGGGAGAGAGTATCATCGGCGGGTGATAGATCTCTTTGTCGACCTTGGTCAGGATAAACTCGGCCAGGTTTTGCTGTTGCTGGGCCGCATCGATCAGCTCTTGGCGCTTGGCAAGGTTGTTGTCGAAATAGGCGGCAAACTGACCATTCTCGTTATATAGCTCAATGAAAACTGATTTGGGCAATAGGTAGCAAAGGGTATCTTCTAATGCGATGTAGCGATGCTTTACCGTCTCTTCAAATAGAGCACGCACATCAAACAAATCATCATTAGCGTAGTGAGCAAAGATTTCTTTGTCGTCTTCTGAGCGCTCTTCGACTGCTCCCTTGATCAGGATGTGCAGGTGCTGACTCTGTGTACCGGGCTGAAGTAAGGTTTCTTTGGCACGGTAATAAGCGACATCCAATGAACTACGCAGCCGGTTCTGCTGCTGGCTGTCCAATCGATCAAACGGTGGGGAGTGCATATTAAATTTATCTGGCATTGCGGAACCCTACTTCATTGCCACTCTATAGGTTAAGTGTGCAGGATTGGCATAATTGTTCCAGACGACTTTGGTCGAATCTATTAATGAAACAAGTCCGCTTATTTCGTTGCTAATGATGAAAATAGTGAGAATAGGGAAACGCAGTTGTGACGATTATTCCCTTTTTATTCTCAGCAAAGCAAACGATAATATCGCCGCTTTGTTCCAATTTATTCACGCATTCAGAGGTAATGATGCTCACCCCATCTCCATATGGCTGGATTTCCCAGTATTTTGTCGGTTTCTTTTTCGCTTATGGTGTTTATCTACCATTTTGGGCGTTGTGGTTTGAAGAGCAAGGGGTATCGGCAACAGATATCGGATTACTGGTCGGTATTGGTTTTGCGACCCGATGTGTCGCCAACATGGTGTTAACACCACGTATCCATAAAGTCGAACACTTGATGCCAGCACTGCGATGGCTCAGCTTCGCCTCTATTCTTTTTGTTGGTTTCCACTTCTTTACAGGTGGTAGTTTTTGGTTAATGGCATTGGCGACTGTGTTGTTCAACTTGTGCTGTGGCCCTATTGTTCCCTTGTCTGATGCCATGGCGAACTACTATTCACGTTTGCAAATGCTGGATTATGGCCGCACTCGCTTGTGGGGTTCGATTGCCTTTATTGCCGGTTCAACGGTGGTTGGCTTCTTAGTTGCGCAGTATGGCAGTGACATGATTATCTTCACCGCGCTGGCTGGTGTGGTTGTGGCTTTGTTGTTCTCGATGCGCAACATCAATCCAATGCCCGTTACGACGGAAGATGAAGATGCCGAGCGGCCTAAGTTGACAGAGCTGCTGCGTGAACTTCCCGTGGTGAAATTCCTGATTTTGGTTTCTCTAATTCAAGGTAGTCACGCTGCGTATTACAGCTTCAGTTCGATTTATTGGAAAGAGGCGGGCTACTCTGAAGATATCATCGGCTATCTCTGGAGCTTAGGCGTCGTGGCTGAAGTGGCGATTTTTGCGTTGAGTAAACGTCTGTTCTCGGGTTGGACGCTTCGAGCGCTGTTTATGGTTGCTGCACTTGGTGTGGTGGTACGTTGGGGTTTGACTGCTTCCACAACAGCATTAGTGGCATTGGTGATGATCCAGCTTCTACACGGCGTGACTTTCGCAATCGCACATATTGCCGCGATTCAATATATCCAACACTCTGAGCAAAGAAAAATGGTGGCGCTGCAAGCACTGTACAATGCGATTCCTTTAGGGGCATTCATTGCCTTGATGACAACCTTAAGTGGCTGGGGCTATGAAAACTGGGGTGCAAACGTATTCTGGGCGATGGCTGCTATGGGTGTATTGGCTCTATTTATCAAAGTTGACCCTCAAAAACATCAAGTTAGTGATATGTCGAAAGCGGAGCCTAATGCACAGAATTAAGCCTAGCTGATTGAGTTGATAGCATATCCTTAGTTAAATGAAACCTCTCCAGTATGGAGAGGTTTTTGTTTTGGCGCATGATAAGGATATCTGATGCAAGGCTGGCTAGTGATCACCGTATCACTGATGTATCTCGGACTACTGTTCCTCATTGCTTGGTATGGCGATAAACAGCATAACTGGTTGGCAAAATGGCGACCTTGGATTTACAGCCTTTCTATCGCAGTGTACTGCACATCGTGGACATTTTACGGCACCGTCGGACAGGCCAGTAACAATCCTTGGGCATTCTTGCCTATCTACATTGCTCCAATACTCGTCTTTACTCTCGGTTGGCGAATTCTGGCTCGACTGATTATTACCGCCAAACGAGAACATATTACCTCTATTGCTGACTTCATCGCTGCGCGTTATGGCAAATCCCAAGGCTTAGCTGTGGTCGTTACCTTGATTGCCGTGGCTGGTATTTTGCCTTACATCGCACTGCAATTGCGCGGTATTACCATGGGGTTAGAGATCATTTCACCTGAACTGCCGCGAAGTTTCGAAGGCTCAAGCCTTGATGTGTCTTGGTTCGTGGTCGGAGCATTGGCCATTTTTACCATGCTGTTTGGTACTCGCCATATTGATAATACTGAGCATCACCGTGGCATGATGATGGCGATTGCGTTTGAATCTATTATCAAGCTGGTGGCGTTTCTTGCCGTTGGTCTGTTTATTCTGTTCTTGGCGCTTAATCGCAATGACGTTGAGCTAGCACAGATTGCGCGTCAGACCTACCAATCACCGAACATACCGACTCTAGTTATTCACACCGTGCTAACCATGTTGGCGATTGTCTGTCTGCCACGTCAGTTCCATACCATGGTGGTAGAAAATGAGCGCGCGCAAGATTTGCATACTGCGCGTTGGTTATTTCCCGTATATCTGATTTTGATGGGTATTTTTGTCTTGCCGATTGCTTGGGTCGGGCAATCTCTGCTGACCGACGCTAGTCCAGATACCTATGTAATTAGCTTACCTATGGCGGTTGGCGCGCAGGATATTGCTTTACTCGCTTTCCTAGGCGGCACGTCTGCGGCCAGTGGAATGGTGATTGTTTCAACCATCGCTTTGGCAATCATGGTTTCCAATGATTTAGTCATGCCATTGCTGTTGCGCCGAATGCGACTCTCGCAGCGCAATCATAGGCACTTTTCTGGTCTGCTGTTGATTATTCGCCGCGGACTAATATTGTTGCTACTGCTCGGAGCTTGGGGTTTTTATCAAGCTCTGGGTAACATTCACTCCCTTTCTGCGATTGGCTTCCTCTCCTTTGCGGCTATCACCCAGTTTGCCCCAGCTTTGATAGGTGGCATGTATTGGCGTCAGGGTAACCGCAAAGGGGTATACGTTGGTTTGGCGGTAGGCTTTACCTTGTGGTTGATTACCTTAATGAGCCAAACCGATATGTTGGCGGGTAGCGCGCAAGACAACTTCCTATTGTGGATGATCACTCCGCCTGAATGGCTGCAGAATCTCAATGTCAAAAATTCAGACTGGGGCATTGTACTCAGTGTTGCGCTCAACACCCTTTGTTACGTCGTTGTCTCGCTGCTTACTCGCGCCAGTCTAAGTGAGCGCTTACAGTCGGCTTCGTTTGTGGGGACGCCTCTACCTGAAAGTGAAAACATGAGCTTGTATCAAAGTCGTGTCACTGTGGGTGAGTTAGAGATGCTGGCGTCGCGTTTTGTTGGTAGGCAACGGGTGCGAAGTGCATTCAGGCAATATTGGCAACAGCAAAGAGAAACCTTACTGCCCAACCAACAAGCACCTTCTACTTTAATTCGCCATACCGAAAGGGTGTTGGCTGGGGTTTTTGGTGCCTCATCGGCTAAGTTAGTCCTTACTTCTGCGCTACAAGGTAGAAACATGCAGCTGGAAGAAGTCGCTACCATTGTTGATGAAGCTTCAGAGCTGTATGACTTTAGCCGAGGACTACTGCAAGGGGCAATTGAACATATCGGGCAAGGTATTGCAGTGGTCGATAAGCAGCTTCGTCTTGTGGCGTGGAACCAGCGTTACTTAGAGCTGTTTACGTTTCCGGCCGGCTTGATTCAGGTGGGGAGGCCGATTGCCGATGTGATACGACACAATGCTGAGTGCGGGTTGTGTGGCCCGGGTGACCCTGAGGAGCATGTGCGCCGACGGGTTTATCACCTAGAACAAGGAACACGTCATACTTCTTCGCGTGTACGACCTGATGGTCGAGTGATAGAAGTGCAGGGCAACCCAATGCCAGGTGGAGGGTTTGTGATGAGCTTTACCGACATCACCGTCTTCCGCGATGCTGAACAAGCCCTAAAAGATGCTAACGAAACCCTTGAAGAGCGCGTCCAAGAGCGTACTCAAGAGCTAGAGCAACTGAACAAAAAACTGGTCTCAGCCACCCAACGCTCTGAACATGAATCACAATCCAAATCGCGCTTTTTAGCCGCAGTCAGCCATGACTTAATGCAGCCACTCAATGCTGCTCGCCTGTTCGCCTCATCTTTGTCTGAAGTTGCAAAAGAGCCTGAAACTAAACAGCTTTCCCAACATATTGAGAGTGCCTTAGGAGCCGCCGAAGATTTGATTGGCGATTTACTGGATATCTCGCGTCTAGAATCTGGCAAGCTAGATATCAACGTACATGGTTTTGCGATTAACGATGTTTTATCCAACCTCAATGCGGAGTTTAGTGCGCTTGCTAAGCAGCAGGGTATTGAGTTCACCATGATTCCGAGTCAGCTATTGGTTCAGTCTGACCCGAAACTCTTACGTCGTGTGGTACAGAACTTCTTAACTAATGCGTTTCGCTACAGTCCAAAAGGTAAAGTGGTTCTCGGTGTAAGGCGAGTGGGAAGCCAAGCACGTATCGATGTGTGGGACAATGGTATGGGCATTGATGAGGACAAGCAGCAAGAGATATTTGAAGAGTTTAATCGTGGAACTCAAGTCCGGTCTGATCAGGGCTTAGGACTTGGCCTGGCGATTTCTAAAGGGATAGCTCATGTTCTTGGTCACCAAATCACTATGCGTTCATGGCCGGGTAAAGGCAGCGTGTTCTCGATTACGCTCGCGCGCAGCGAAAAAGCCCTAGAACCAGTAAAAGCTGTACCGACAAGCTCTACTTCAGACTTGAGTCATTTGAAAGTTCTGTGTGTGGATAACGAAACCGATATCTTGGTTGGTATGGAAACCTTGCTCGGCCGCTGGGGGTGCGACGTACGAACCGCTGTGGACTTGGTTAACAGCTTGCAGGCAATAGAAGAAACCTGGGTGCCGGATGTGATTTTGTCTGATTATCGACTCGACAATGGACGCACAGGATTAGAAGTGCTTCAGCAATGTCGCCTGCGTCTAGGTGATAGCTTTATCGGCGTCATTATTAGTGCAGACCGCACTGACGATATGCTAGATGGTATCAAGTCGAATGGATTTAGCTTTATTCCCAAGCCTGTCAAACCGCTAAAACTCAGGGCGGTTTTGAATCGGGTTTAGAGGAAACAGAATCGGGAACGGGCTGCGCCCTATGGAACGCTCCGCTAGAGAACGGACTTCGTCCTTCGAGAGGGATAGTTGTTAGTGGGTTGGCAACTTTTGATAGTGCCTGCTTACTAGGAGCGTAGAATGAGCCGTATCCCGTATCCCGTATCCCGTATCCAACGAAAAGGGTCGACGCAAAACGCCAACCCTGAAAAATTCTCCAGCTCTCCAGCTCTCCAGCTCTCCAGCTCTCCAGCTCTCCAGCTCTCCAGCTACTCCGTAAACAAAGTCTCGTATTTAACAAACGCAGTTTGAGTTTCGCCGTAATACAAGGTTCCTTCAGACTGAATCGCGACGCGTAGCCAGCTTTCAGCCGATGTTGGTTTCGCTACAGAGATTGCCCAGTGTTGGCCTGTGCTGTCTGTTGGCTGCATATCCAAAGGTTGAGCACTTTGTTCTTGGTTATCGACAATGGATAGCTTTACACCCTCTAAAGGGAAAGCGGCTTTTAAAGATAAATCCAAACCGTTGGCGGTTAGTTTCTCGGAACGAAACTGCACTTTAAAGTCGCCGTTGGCCATATCACACAGTCCGCTGGTGTAGCGGCAGTTAGACTTGGCGGCTAGCTTATAGGTTTCGCCTTCTTTCGCGGCATGAGGCTTTTCACTCAGCGCCATATCTGTACCAAAGTAGGCAATCAGAGAAAGAATTGGGGCGATCAATAATGCGATTAGAAAGTGCTTATTTTTGAACATCTTGCGTCCTTGCTACAACGTTAAAGGGCTAAGTTAACTCAATTTAGCGAATAAAAAAGCCCCCGAGGGGGCTTTTGTGGCTTAGGTATTATTTTAGTGGTCTACTGCACCGCCAGCACCTGCTGGTACACGTACGTGTTCAACCAAGTCTTTCACTTCTTGTGGTGTTTCCGCTGTTACTTTCGATACAGCGAACGCGACTGCGAAGTTAAAGACTGCACCAATTGCACCGAATGCGTTTGGCTCAATGCCTAGGAACCAGTTGCTGCCCCAGCTTTCTAGGTAAGTCCAGTCAGCAACAAACAGGATGCCTTTGTGCTGGAATACGTAGAATAGAGTGATACTGATACCTGCAATCATACCTGCGATTGCGCCTTCCTTGTTGATACCTTTACTGAAGATACCCATCATCAGTGCCGGGAAGATTGAGGACGCCGCAAGACCAAATGCCAGTGCTACCGTACCTGCTGCAAATCCTGGCGGGTTGAGGCCGAGATAGCCTGCCACCGCAATCGCCACCGCCATGGAAATCCGACTGGCGAGCAGCTCTTTCTTCTCGGATATATTCGGATTGATGACGCCTTTGATTAAATCATGGGATATCGCAGAGGATATCGCGAGCAATAGACCTGCCGCCGTTGATAGTGCCGCTGCCAGACCACCGGCTGCCACCAAGGCAATCACCCAGTTTGGAAGCTTAGCAATCTCAGGGTTAGCCAATACCATGATGTCACGGTCAACTTTCAGTTCGTTAGTTGCTGGGTTTGACGTGTATTCAATCAGACCATCGCCGTTCTTATCATCAAAGCCTAGTAGACCTGTTTTCTCCCAGTTTTTGAACCAGTCAGGGCGCTCATCATAAGCAAGGTGCTGACCTGGAGCTGGATTTACGGTATCCATTAGGTTTAGACGAGCCATTGCCGATACAGCTGGTGCAGTTGTGTATAGGATAGCGATGAAGACTAGTGCCCAACCTGCTGAAGTACGTGCATCACGCACTTTAGGTACCGTGAAGAAACGGATGATTACGTGTGGTAGACCCGCAGTACCGATCATTAGCGACATAGTGTAAACAAACATGTTGAGTGTATCGCCACGGACTTGAGTGGTGTATTCACTAAAGCCGAGTTCGGTGACCACTTGGTCGAGCCTATCGAGTAGATAGACGTCAGTGCCTTGGATGGTACTACCGAGACCAATCTGAGGAAGAGGGTGACCAGTTAGTTGCAGAGAGATAAAGATTGCAGGAATAGTGTAAGCTAAAATGAGTACGCAATATTGAGCAATCTGCGTGTAAGTAATCCCTTTCATGCCACCCATTACAGCGTACATGAATACGATACACATACCGATCAGAAGACCAGTAGAGTAATCAACTTCTAGGAAACGACCGAACGCAACACCAACGCCTTTCATCTGACCGATAACGTAAGTGACCGACGCGATGATAAGACAGACAACTGCTACGATACGTGCTGCGTTTGAGTAGAAACGCTCACCTACGAACTCTGGTACAGTAAACTTGCCGAACTTACGTAGGTAAGGTGCAAGTAGTAGTGCAAGAAGTACGTAACCGCCAGTCCAACCCATTAGGAATACCGAACCGCCGTAACCCATAAAGGCAATCAGACCTGCCATAGAGATAAATGATGCGGCTGACATCCAGTCTGCTGCGGTTGCCATACCGTTGGCGATTGGGTTTACACCACCGCCTGCAACATAAAACTCTTTAGTTGACCCAGCACGTGCCCAAATCGCAATACCGATGTAAAGGATAAAGGTCGCACCAACAACGAGGTAAGTGATAGTTTTCAAATCCATCTGAGTTACTCCTTACTCATCTACGCCGAATTCACGGTCGATTTGGCGCATTTTCCACGCGTAGTAGAAAATAATACCCAGGAAGGCATAGATTGAGCCTTGTTGAGCAAACCAGAAACCAAGCTTGTACCCGCCTAGTTGAAATTGATTGAGTTCATCTACAAATAAAATGCCGCAGCCGAAAGAAACGACAAACCAGATAACCATAAGGCTAATCATCAGTTTTACGTTCTTATCCCAGTAGGCTTTGGCTTTATCCTGACTTTCAAACGCCATTGCCGTCTCCTTACGTGTTCGTTGTTAAGAAAATGTTTCAATATCTACATTAGCAAGGGTGGGACAAGAACTCTTTTCAACTTTAGTCGCGGTGAGAAAAACAAAAAGCGCCTAAAAATAAGGCGCTTAAGGATTAATGATAGATTTTTGTGATGTTAATGGTGTGTTAAATTAGCCTAAAGTCTAACGTTTTATTGTTAGTCTTATCTATTTTAGTTATCCGGCGTAAAAATCTTTGATCCCCATCAGCAGGTTGCTTACTGCCACGGCCGCAAGAATAAGCCCCATCACACGACTGATAATGGCGGCACCGACGTTGCCAATCCACTTCTGAATATGAGTCGCACCAAGGAGTAACAATAGGGTGATAAGTAAAACCGTCACCATGACAGCGGCAGTAATTCCCTGATCGATAAGTGCGTATCTATGATTGTCCGTCAGCATGACAATCGCCATCATTGCTCCCGGTGAAGCGATAGAAGGAATAGCTAAAGGGTAAACCGCCAAATCAGCGAGATCGGAATGGCTCACTTCTTCAGAAAGCTTGGTTTCTTGTTCAGGCTTAGACTCACCAAAGATCATGGTTAGGGCAAACAGTAGTAGCACTAAGCCACCTGCCGCCTGAAATGCTGGCAAAGGTATCTGCATCGCTTCAAGGAGCAACTGACCTGCGACGAGGAAAAACAGCAGTACACCCGTTGCAATAGCCACAGCTTTTAACGCAACCAAACGGCGCTGTTTAGCAGTGAGATGCTGAGTTTGAGATAAGTAAACCGGGACTGAGCCAATAGGATCGATGACAGCCCACAGGACGACGAATTGAGTAATTAGAACGCTTAGCAAGAGAAGTACTCCCAGAGTTTGTTGAACAGAGGGGTAAATCAGATTGTTGCCTGATGCCTCAAGTGTAGCAATTTTCTAGGAGTACTTGTGTCAGAAACTGGTGAGTTAAGCTTCTGATTCGAGTTGTTGAAGTAAAATAACCGCCTGAGTGCGATTTTTTACACCTAACTTACGGAATATCGCCGTCATATGAGCTTTTATTGTCGCTTCTGATACATTTAATTCATAAGCAATCTGCTTGTTCAGTAAGCCATCAGATAGCATTCCTAAGACTTTGTATTGCTGTGGAGTCAAAGTGGCAATTTTTTCTGCTAAATCATTACATGCTGCGTTGTTGGTAATGGAACCTTCAGGGAAGAAAGGTTCGCCATTGAGCACCTGATTGAGAGCACTGACGAGCTCACGCATATCACTGGACTTGGGAATAAAACCGAATGCGCCATGACTCTTAACCTGAGTCACTACCGACGGTTCTTCGCTAGCCGAGACAACCACAATGGGTAAATCAGGATATTCAGCACGCAGTTGAATCAAGCCGGACATGCCGTTTGCTCCAGGCATCTTTAAGTCGAGCAGAAGTAGGTCTGGTTCGTCTTCTTTAGCGAGCAGGGTAAGAAGGGCATCTAATGAGTCGGCTTCTAGCAGATTTGCGCCACTCACCGCCATATGCACCGATTGGAACAGAGCATTGCGAAACAGCGGATGATCATCCGCAATGATAATGGTGTAGGTCGAATCCATGACGTTAACTACTTATGACGGTTTAGTTAATAGAATTATTGTCATCTTTGCGATTGTGGACAATGTTTATCCGCTAAAAGTCTGAACTGTATCGGGTTTTATTAGCGAAATTGCATATAGATACCAGCCAAAGCAAACAAATGCCCATTTCTGCTGGTTAAAATTGCTTATAACGTCGTTATGGCTTTTGAAGTTAGACCCGCTAGCTCGCTACAAGCCATGCCTAGTTCTAAGCAATTTTTCCTACGCAGTTTATAGACATTTGCTCACTTTAGCTGGTATTTGGTTGCTGATTACAAAAGCACTAATGAGTAACCGGTGCTGTTTGAATAGCTTAAAGGTTATGGGTGTCCAAATGCTGTAGGAATGTCTCTGCGTTCATAAAACCAGTAATGCGAGCGTTTGAAACGGACTCTCCATTAGTATCCCAGAACTCGATAGTCGGAAGCCCTAGCACGCTCATCTCTTTCATTAAAGCAATGTCTTGTGGTTGGTTTCGAGTTACATCCGCTTGCAGTAACACAAAATCCTTGAGGCGCGACTCAACGTCAGGCTGGTGGAAGGTGTATTTCTCGAACTCTTTACAGGCCACACACCAGTCAGCGTAGAAATCGAGCATGACCGCTTTACCATCCGCTTTTGCTTTAGCAAGTTGTGTGTTGAGCTGCTCAACATTGGCGATCCGGATAAATTCTATCTGATTTTGTTTCTGTTCTGTGCTGATCGCGCTCTTACCAAAGTAGTGGTTCAATGCAGGTTGAGCTGAGGCAAATAGACCCAGTACAGCAATGATTCCTACCACGCTTTGTTTCCAACCACCAAATGGCAGTGAATTTTTGACATGGTAGAGCCAACCAAACGCAGCGATGCCGAGCACTGACCATAGTCCAGTCGCCCACACCTCAGGCAAGATGCGCTCAAGTAAGAATATTGGCGCAGCCAGTAGAATGAAGCCAAACAGAGTCTTGACCCGATCCATCCAATTGCCCGCTTTTGGTAGCAACTTGTTGCCAAAGACAGCGACTAGCATCAATGGGATGCCCATACCTATAGCTAATGCGTATAGAGCGATACCACCAGTGAGTAGATCGCCACTTTGAGCTACATACAGTAGAGCTCCAGACAGTGGTGCTGTAGTACAAGGTGAACAAACTAAGCCAGAAATCGCTCCCATGGCGAACACGCCCAGTGAGCTTCCACCTTGCTGTTTATTGCTTAAATTGTTCAACCACGTCTGAACGCTGCTAGGCAGTTGTAAGCTATAGAGACCAAACATGGAGAGTGCCAGAGCGACAAATAAAACACTTAAGCCAATTAAGACATAAGGGTGCTGCATAGCCGCTTGAAATTGCATACCTGCTGACGCAACAACTAGTCCGAGTAAGGTATAAGTCAGTGCCATGCCTTGCACGTAGATAAAGGCCAACCCTAGGGCACGTCCATGGCTAAGCTTACCGCTACCCAAAACAATACTGGTTAGAATTGGGTACATTGGCAGTACGCATGGTGTAAAGGCGAGACCAACCCCTAAGGCCAAAAATAGTAGAGGCGTCCACCAGTTGTCACTGAGCTTAGAAGCAAGGTTTGACTCGCTTGAAGCGGGTGTTTGCTTTGTTGCTGCTGTTGATGCGGTTGGTTCTTTTTGAGTTGGAATGACAGCATTCGTTTCTTGGAAGTCGAAGCTAGTGACATCGATAACTCGGGTTTCTGGTGGGTAGCAAAAACCGGCTTTGGCACAGCCTTGGTATTGAACGATCAGGCGCGCCCCATCTTGGTAATTTGCGAGCGGAACTTCGACAAATAGCGGTGTCGTGTAAATATTTACCTCGCCAAAGAACTCATCTTTGTAAGGTTCTCCATCTCGCATTTCAATATCACCCAGAGTGACATTTTCGCCACTGACAGAAATACGATGTTGATAGAGGTAGTAATCTTCTTTGACTTGCCAATCGAGGAAAACGCGATTCCCTTGTTGGAAAGAATTGAATGGGAAAGCTTGGTCTACCGGAACAAAAGTATTGTTGTTAGAACCAAAGCTTGGCGCAGAGTTTGATTGCTCAAAAACGGCCAAAGCAGGTGCAGAAACAATAGAAAAACACAGCAGAATTAGAGATAAAGCGAAGCGCATAAAAGAGTCACTTAAGTTAAATTTTCATCATTTTAACTCAATCAGACAGAGGAAAGGGGGAATAAGTTTCAACTTGCTATCATTTAGAACATTTTTTGTGTGATTCCTCCCCAAAGAAATGGGGCTCTTCGAGGAGGCAATAAAGTACTAAGCGACACCTAATCGCGCACGAACCACACGCTCACACGCATCAATGTTGTCGGTATCTTTAGGGATGACAAGTACAGTGTCGTTACCGCCAACCGTGCCTAAGATCTCGGTATGAGGATCAATGTCGACTAATCGAGCGACAAGTTGCGCGCTACCTGGGTGGGTTTTGACCACCACCATGGCTTGGTTATGAGTAATGAATTCTATCTGGGAAGAGATAGAAGACTCGACACGTACCGGAGCCGTTTCAACGGTAATGCAGTAAACCTTCTTACCGCACGCATTCTGGACTTTCACTACACCTAACTGAGACAGCAATCTAGAGACGGTAGATTGACTGATACCTTCGAAACCAATATCTACCAAGGCTTCACGGAGCTCATTTTGAGTGCTAAAACTTTGCTGTTGCAGCAGACGTTTGCATGCCGCAGTTAGCGTTTTGTCTTCACTGTAGTCAATAGTGGTTGGGTTTAGAGTTTCACTCATGGGAACTCCTTAAAAAACATGACGTAGGGATGATTCGTCCATGTAACTATCAGCACTTAACTCCATCTAGGTGCCGTACCATTTGATTGAGCGGTCACTTCTTTTTTTGGTGACTTATATTTGATGCGATCATAATACCACCAAAGTATATGTGGCTTTGTGAGAATGATCGCCAAATAAATAACTGCTTTAACGGATGTTTTTTGGAGAAATGTTCTGGTTTGAAGTGGATATTTATTCCTGATTGGGAATAAATATCCAGCTTAATTTTAGAGGGAGCGTAGCGAGATTAAGCACTGATTGCTTAGCGCGCTTCCGTCATGATTTCGCGTGAGAATACTTTTTCACAGTAATGGCATTTTAGCTGCACATTCTCTTTCTTTTGCTGCACATTAAAGCGACTTTCTACCGGTTCTCCGTGTGAAATACAGTTGCTATTCGGGCACTCAAACACACTTTCAATGCTTTCTGGAAGCACAAGATTAAGCTTGTTGACTACCTTGTATTCTTCAATCTGATTCACTGTAGCCTTTGGTGCATAAAGCGCCAGTTGGTTCGCTTGCTCTTTAGTCAGGTAGATGTTTTCAATCTTGATCAGGTCTTTGGCACCTAGCGCTGAAGAAGGCAGGTTTAAACCTATCGTAATACGCTCATTTGACTTGTGCATCTTGAACAGTTTCAGCACCTTGATGCCGATGTTTGCAGGAATATGGTCAATGACAGAGCCGTTGCGAATCGCTTCTACTTGTAGTTGAGTTTCTTTTACCATGATAGTTCTCCTGCGGATTAAAGAGTTTCGTTCAAGACTAGGGCTAGCAGAGCTTCGCGCGCATAAACGCCATTTTCAGCTTGCTCGAAGTAGTAAGCGTGTTTGGTCTTATCGACATCTGTGGTGATCTCGTCAACACGTGGTAGTGGGTGAAGCACTTTTAGGTTGTCGCGCGCGCCTTCTAGGGTTGCTGCTGTAAGGATGAAGGCTGATTTCATGTGCGCGTACTCTGACTCATCAAAGCGTTCTTTTTGCACTCGCGTCATGTAAAGCACATCGAGCTCAGGTACCACTTCTTCAATGTTGTTGTGCATGCTGAACTTGATACCCACTTCCTCTAACTCTTCGCAGATGTAGTCAGGCATAGCCAACGCATCTGGCGCGATAAAGAAGAAACGTACATTGTTAAATTTTGCCAGTGCTTGAGTCAGTGAGTGCACAGTGCGGCCATATTTTAGGTCCCCAACGAAAGCAACGTTGAGGTTATCAAGCGTGCCTTGCGTTTCGTGGATAGAGAATAGGTCGAGAAGAGTTTGGGTTGGGTGTTGGTTTGCGCCGTCGCCACCGTTAATGATTGGCACACCATTAGAGAACTCAGACGCTAAACGCGCAGCTCCTTCTTGAGGGTGGCGCATCACAAAGGCATCAACATATGAAGCGATGACTTGAACCGAGTCAGCCAAGGTTTCCCCTTTTTTAGCCAGAGAGGTGTTACCCCCGTTATCGAAGCCAATCACGCTGCCGCCTAAACGCTCAACGGCGGTTTCAAACGACAGGCGGGTACGCGTCGATGGCTCGAAGAAGCAACTCGCCACGACTTTGTTTTTTAGTAGCTCAGGGTTTGGTTCTGCTTTTAAGCGTGCTGCAGTATCGACGATAAGTTCAAGCTCGCTGCGGCTGAGCTCAGGGATGGAGATGATGTGCTTGTTAAATAACGAATGCGCCATAGCTGTATTTCCTCGCCTCATAGATGACAGACAAAAAAAAGCCCCCTAACAATAGGAGGCTGATAAAGGATCGATGGAGACCAAAAATAAAACAGCTGACGTCCCTGATTCAGGGCGCGTTTTGTAGCAACGATGGGTTACTAGTGGCTGAAACATTTTGTACTCCTTAGACAAATTGCGGAGGATTATACGGACAAAATCACGCGACGCAAGCGTTTGCGCAAAGTATCCAGAAATTGGATTTTTATGCGAAATTGACTGTTTTTGATGGGGGTTTCGCAGCCGTTGGCAGAACTTGCTTGGAGGGTGATTGCGAGTTTATTTGTAGTAAGTGCGATGAAAAAAAATGCGGGCTTTATTCAGCATGCTTTTTGAAACATGGTGAACGCCACCCGCATTTCCCTGCAAAAAATACTCTGCATATTTGGAACTGTATCTGCGTTAACTGCATTTCCTCCCTCCAATCACTTAGCGGACTAAGCTCATGGAGAGTCGTAAATTTGTCGCCTTGTTACAGCTCCAACTATTTTGAGTATTATCACTCTTAGTAGGAGATATTAGTCGCCTAGTGTTGCTACCATCACTGCTTTGATAGTGTGCATACGGTTTTCTGCTTCATCGAAGACGATAGAGTGTTTAGATTCAACAACTTCATCTGTCACTTCTACGCCATCTTTAAGTTGTGGGTACTCAGCCGCTAGTTGCTTACCGACGGTAGTGTCTTCACCATGGAATGCAGGTAGGCAGTGCATGAATTTCACATGTGGGTTACCTGTCGCTTTTAGCATTTCCATGTTCACTTGGTAAGGCATCATTAGGTTGATACGCTCAGCCCATGCTTCTTTCGCTTCACCCATAGATACCCATACGTCTGTGTATAGGTAATCACAGCCTTGAACGCCTTCTTGTACGTCTTCAGTCAGAGTGATTTTCGCACCGGTTTCTTCAGCGATTTCGCGACAAATCGCTACTAGCTCTTCTTCTGGCCAGAACGCTTTAGGAGCCACTAGGCGGATGTCCATACCCATCTTCGCCGCACCAACCATTAGAGAGTTACCCATGTTGTTGCGAGCGTCGCCTAGGTAAGCGAACTTCATTTCATGTAGCTGTTTACCACGGCCGTGTTCCATCATAGTTAGGAAGTCAGCGAGGATTTGCGTTGGGTGGAATTCGTCTGTTAGGCCATTCCATACAGGAACACCAGCGTATGCGCCTAACTCTTCAACGATTTCTTGACCAAAGCCGCGGTACTCGATGCCGTCGTACATGCGACCAAGAACGCGAGCAGTATCTTTCATTGACTCTTTGTGACCGATTTGAGAACCCGATGGGCCTAAGTAAGAAACTTGAGCGCCTTGGTCAAATGCTGCAACTTCAAATGCACAACGAGTACGAGTAGATGTTTTCTCGAAAATTAGGGCAATGTTTTTGCCTTTTAGACGAGGTTGTTCATAGCCGTTGTATTTCGCTTTTTTAAGTTCCGCAGATAGATCCAACATGTGTTGAATTTCACGTGGAGTAAAGTCTAATAGTTTTAGGAAGTTACGGTTGCGTAGGTTAAAAGCCATGATGTTTTCCTTCTTTGTTTTGATTGCGCTCTCTTGGTTGCAGGGAAAGAGGTAAGAAAGCGCATAAATAAGTAATGTTTGTATAACTTCTGCTTCCACAGTGGGGAGCGAGATATGAATACCTTAAGTTCAACGAGGGTCTGGTTATTCAATCTCGCTCCAGTTGTGGAGTAACGAGTCGGTTAGCCTTTGGTGATATTGGTACCCGCAGTGCCTTGAAGAATGCGTAAACCATCTTCTAGAGAACCAATGCCGACCACTTTGCCACCTTGTTTAATGAACTCGCATGACGCTTCGATCTTCGGTCCCATTGAGCCAGCATCAAATTGGTATTGAGCCAGTTCAGATGGGTTAGTGCTGCGTAAAGCATGTTGAGTTGGTTTGCCCCAATCTAGGTAAACTGCATCAGCGTCAGTCAGGATAAGTAGCGCATCTGCGTCCAGTTGTTTTGCTAGGAATGCAGCAGACATGTCTTTGTCGATAACCGCTTCAACACCAACTAATTTTCCGTTTTCACGTTTGACTGGAATACCGCCACCGCCAGTACAGATAACCAAGTGGCCTTGCTCGATCAGTGCGGTAATCGCTTCATGTTCAATGATGCCTGTAGGTTGTGGGCTTGGGACTACGCGGCGGAAGTGTTGGCCGTCTGGCTTGATTGTCCAACGGTACTTCTCTGCTAGTTCACGCGCTTCTGCTTCTTCGTAAATTGGGCCGATAGGCTTGGTTGGATCGGCGAATGCAGGATCGCTTGGGTCAACCGTCATTTGAGTCAACATGCAAGTCGCGTTGACGTTAGGCATTTGGTTTTTAAACTCTTGCATCAGCATATAGCCGATCATGCCTTGAGTTTCACTGCCCAGTACATCGAGTGGGTACGGAGCGACTTTCTTGTATTCCAGACCTTGTAGAGCAAGTAGGCCAACTTGTGGGCCGTTACCGTGCACAAGCACTACGTTGTACTCTTGTGCGATTTCAGAAATTGTCTTAACCGCAATCTCAATGTTTTGGCGCTGAACTTCAGCTTCTAATGGCTCGCCGCGGCGAAGTAGGGCGTTACCACCAAGTGCTACAACTACTGTTTGTTTAGTCATTGCTTTAATCTCTCTGCAGGGGGCAGGAGCAAAGGGCTCCCGCCAACTAATCACTTACTTAAATACCGTCACGCTCGATTGGGCAGCTCATGCAGCGAGCGCCACCACGACCACGGCCTAGCTCGTCACCTGGGATAGGTAGAACAGTGATGCCCGCTTTATCGTATTTCTCGTTGGTGTAAGTGTTACCTTCGTAGCCAACAACCACGCCTGGTTTCACAGTCAGTACGTTGTTTGCGTCGTTCCACTGCTCGCGTTCTGCGTGGAAGTTGTCACCACCTGTAGTGATTAGGTTTAGCTTGTCTACGCCTAGTGCTTTCTCGATAGCTGTTACGAAGTAGCCCTCTTCTTTCACATTAACCGCACCAGACTCATCGCCAGTTAGGCTCCAACATTTCACGTCTTTACGCACCACTTCTGGGTAAACAGAGAAGGTATCTTCGTTCATGTGAGTCATAACGGTGTCTAGGTGCATGCAAGAGCGGTGTTTAGGTAGCTCCATCGCAATGATTTGTTTCGCTTGGCCGTGCTTGAATAGACCAGAAGCTAGGTGCTCAACACCTTGTGCGGTTGTACGCTCAGACATACCGATAAGTACCGTGCCACGACCAAGAACTAATACGTCGCCGCCTTCGATAGTCGAGTTGTCGTAGTTGATTGTCTCTTCGTCGCCGAAGTACTTAATGAAGTCTTGACCTGCGAAGGTTGGGTGCCAGCGGTAAATCGCACGAACATGGTTTGTTTCACGTTGACGAGCAGGTTTTGCCATTGGGTTGATTGATACGCCACCGTATACCCAGCAAGAAGTGTCACGAGTAAATAGGTGGTTTGGTAGAGGCTCAATGATGAAATCAGTTGGAGCGTGCAGACCTTGCATCATTGAAGAAGATTTCATTGGCATTTCAGCGTAAGAAAGGCCACCAGTCAGAATTTTTGCTAGCTCTAGATTAGGTAGGTCACCTAAGTAGCAGCGTACATCGTTAGCGAAGGTTTTGCCTAAGCGGTAATCTGATACTTGGCGGCTAAGTAGCCAGTCTTTTGCTTCTGGAACAGCAAGCGTGTCTGCAAGTAGGTCTGTAAGAAGTAGCACTTCCACACCTTGATCACGCAATGTTTGAGTGAATACGTCGTGCTCTTTACCTGCACGCTCAACTGCCAATACGTCATCAAATAGCAGATCGTGACAGTTAGAAGGTGTCAGGTGAGTCAGAGCTCGTCTAGGGCGGTGAACAAGAACGCGACGTAATTGACCGATTTCAGAACCTACGTATAACTTACTCATGATCGTATCTCTCTTATATTTTAATTAGTCTTAATATTTAAAAACTAATATTTAATTTGTAGGGAATAGAATCGTGAATTTATTTATTCACTTATTTTGTTTCTGGAACTCATATTACGCCTGTTGGCGGGGGAATCTTAGAGGTCAATCACAGTTCGATTTTTATGCTCCAGGCCTTGATTTACAAGGGTTTTAACAATATCTATGCAGTTGTTATTGAGCTGTAACACCCCTAATTAGCCACTCAGTGTGGAACTTTATGCAGGTAAATATCCAAGATGCTAGATAAACAATAACTAGTCGGAAAAATATGCACTAAAAATTTAGTGACAATAAATTGAATAAAGCGGAAATATGCAATGAATCTTTCTAGATAAGTGCTTTTGAGGTGTGAATTAATCGTTTTATAACAAAATATTTGGTAATAATTGTTGTGCTGATCACATATTAATATTTGCACCGATTTAATTAGAGGGATTTATTTAATTAATAAAGT
Organism: Vibrio sp. SCP2; assembly: GCF_059295395.1. Taxonomy (NCBI): domain Bacteria; kingdom Pseudomonadati; phylum Pseudomonadota; class Gammaproteobacteria; order Vibrionales; family Vibrionaceae; genus Vibrio; species Vibrio sp. SCP2. Next base: position 147,129 of record NZ_JCAFVV010000006.1, read on the forward strand.
TTATTGGTTGGGATACTTTTTCTAATTAAAAAATAGTATTGAGATCAGACTTCGTCTTCTAGAACGCTTCGCTGCGGGAACGGGCTTCGCCCTATGGAATGCTTCGCTACAGGATCGGGTTTTCCCTATGGGAAGACTAGGACTGGAGCAAGTAATTAAGTGTCCCAGTCTAGTTCTCCGTAGAACGAAGTTCGTTCCCACATCCTTCCTCTGTAACGAAGTGTTCCCAAAAAAAGAAAAGCCGCACTAAGGCGGCTTTGAGGGCGGCTCACTTCCTGTGAGCCAGGGTAAGGAAAAGAAGGTTTATCAATTAGATAAGTGCACCAATACTTAGAACCACGATGCAGAACAGAGTTAGAATCGCGAGTAGCGGTGCGACCCATTTCACCCAGCGCACGTATGGGACACGTGCGATAGCCAAACCACCCATAACCACAGCTGAAGTTGGTGTAATTAAGTTAACCAAACCTGACGCTGATTGGTATGCAGTGATAACGAGTTCACGACCAACACCTGCAAAGTCTGCGAGTGGTGCCATGATTGGCATAGTAAGTACCGCTAGACCTGATGTAGAAGGTACAAGGAACGACAGTAGAATTTCGAGGAAGAACATCACGTTGATAAACACCACAGACGATAGACCCGTCACCATTTGTTCTGCTGAGAACAAGATAGTATCTGTGATCATACCGCGGTCCATTACCACGACAATACCACGTGCGATACCGATAATCAGTGCAACACCAAGTAGGTCACGAGCGCCATCAATAAAGCTGCTTGTAAACTCTTCTTCACTCATGCGTGCGACTAGGCCAACAATGATAGTGGCTGCTAGGAACATTGCAGAGATCTCTGCCATCCACCAACCTGCAACCGATACGCCGTAGATCATCACACCAAACGAGCCACCGAAGATAGTTAGGATAATCTTACGAGTAGTCGTGAACTCCATTCCTTCTTCAGATTGGTTACCAAGGAAGTGAGCTTTGTTTTCTTCGTACTTATCGTAAACGATAGATTTAGATTGGTCGGCGCGAACCATGCGTGCATAGCGCATAACGTAAGCAACACAGATAGCGTAACCAATCACTAGCATGATAACGCGCAGCATGATGCCGTCAGTGAATGGAATGCCCGAAGCGTTAGCTGCGATAACCGTTGCGAAAGGGTTAATGGTTGAACCGAGTACACCGATACCTGCGCCTAGTAGTACCGTAGCGGCTGCAACTAATGGGTCAAAGCGCGCTGCCATCATCACAGGAACAAGCAAGGTGTAGAAAGGTAGTGACTCTTCCGCCATACCGTAGACAGTACCACCTGCAGCAAACAGTGCCATCAGGATAGGTATCATCATCTCTTCACGCCCTTCAAGGCGATGGGTTACACGCTCGATACCCGCGTCAATCGCTCCGGTTTTGGTTACTAGACCTAAGAAGCCACCGATAACAAGGATAAATAGCGAAACGTCGATAGCGGCTGCTTCATAGCTGTTGTGGTCGTAGAAGCCATCAATTGGCGCGAGCAGAACATCAATCACGCCTTGTGGGTTGCCTTCAACTGCTTGATAAGTGCCTGTTACAGGAACTTCACGACCGAGATCTTCGTTCATTGCTCGGTCGTATTGGCCAGCAGGAACTATCCAGGTCAGCATTGCTACAAGTGCAATTAAGACAAAAAGAATCGTATATGCGGAAGGGAACTTAAAGTTGGCAAAGAAGCCGCCTTTTTTTTCTTCAGTCGGTACAGTTTGGGTTGTCATGGCTATCTCCTTACTTTTATTTATATACCAATAAATAAAAGTGAATCAGCGACTCATAGTTATTAGGAATTAAATAACTTATGTAGGGTAAGTTATTGGTATTCGATTTATAGATTGGGCTTCACTGTCAAATCCGCCCTTTGACGCTATTTTAAAAGCACTCTTAACGACTAACTTTGGGGATCTTCACAAAATAAATCGATAAAAAAATAGGGGTTATTAAGTGAAAGTAATTACCCGATTAATTGTTTGAAAAGGGTGGATTAATATTCTAGAAAAATAGGATGAGATGAGGAGTAATCAGGTGAAATGGCAATGGTTTTAATTTGATGGGAATTTTATTCAAACGTTGGGATTAAAATGCATAAAGAGTTTTTGAACACTTTATTGACTAAAGTCAAAAATAAAATGTGAGCTAGATTTTTTACACGAGATAAAATAAAAAAGGGAGCCGAAGCTCCCTTAGTTTTAATATGGTTTTTAGATGAATAAACCGCCGAATGTAAAGCCCAGCGCTACCGCAGACGAGATAGTCACCACACCAGGAATAAAGAACGGATGGTTGAAAACGTATTTGCCGATACGTGTTGAGCCAGTGTCGTCCATTTCAACTGCTGCAAGCAGTGTTGGGTAGGTTGGTAGTACGAATAGCGCACTTACTGCGGCGAAAGATGCAACGGCTGTGAGAGGCGCGACACCAATAGCCAGTGCAGCTGGCATCAGTGCGACCGTAGTTGCCCCTTGTGAGTAAAGCAACATTGAAGCAAAGAACAGCACCATAGCTAGCATCCATGGGTAATCTGAAAGCAGTGCACCCGCCACTTCTTTAATGCCGTCTACGTGTGCGTTAACAAAGGTTGAACCAAGCCAAGCAACACCAAGTACACAAACACACGCTGTCATACCCGAGCGGAAGGTTGCCGCTGAAGGGATCTTAGATGCATCAATCTTAGTCACGAGAACGATGGCTGCCGCTGCTGCCAGCATCACTGTCATGATCGCTTCATTTCGGCCTAGAGCCGGATCCTTGATAAGGCCAATCGAGCCGGAAATTGCTGCAGCGTAGCAAACAACAAAACCGATCGCGGCAAGAAAGATGTAAGTCGCAGTTTTTGCCGTAGGCAGAATTTCACGCTGCTTTTCAGTTGCCAGTTTGATTAAGCCTTTTTCCAGACGCTCTTGATAGATAGGGTCATCTTTTAGCTCGCTGCCCATAAAGTTGGCAACAAATGCACCAATCATACATGCGATGAAAGTGGTTGGAATACAAACTGCTAACAGAGTTAGGTAATCAACCCCCATAGGCGCCAGCATTGCAGCAAACGCAACAACAGCCGCTGAAATCGGTGAAGCGGTAATAGCAATTTGTGAAGCAACAACTGCAATAGACAGTGGGCGCGATGGACGTACTCCTTGGCCTTTTGCTACTTCAGCGATAACAGGCAGAGTCGAGAACGCAGTGTGTCCTGTTCCTGCCATTAGCGTCATTAAGAAAGTTACAATCGGCGCATAAAAGGTGATGCGCTCAGGGTGTTTACGCAAAAAGTTTTCAGCCACTTGTACTAACCAGTCCATGCCGCCAGCAACCTGCATGGCTGCGATCGCGGTAATGACCGACATAATGATAAGAATAACGTCTACTGGAATAAAAGCTTGGCTAGTGGGTACACCAAGTACCAAAGAAAGTGCGATAACACCTGCACCACCTGCTAAACCAATGCCAATACCACCAATTCTTGCTCCTAAATAGATAAAGAGCAGAACGACAAAGAGTTCGACTGCCACCATATTGATACCTCATAAAGTTTATTTTGATTCTGATTATCTAACGACTCAGCGTCTAAATAGTTAGATAATAGGAATGAAGAGAGACCTTGATAAAATTGTGGTTAACCGTATTGAGTGCCAAAAAAGGGCTCCGAAGAGCCCTTTCTTACTGCGATTATTCGTAGCGTTTCGCTTTATACGTTGGGTGCATAAAGTTTTCAACACAAAGAATCTCATCAAGCTCTTCTTCGGTTAGTAGACCGCGCTCAAGCACGACTTCGCGAACACTCTTACCTGTTTCCGCACAGATCTTACCGACGATGTCACCTTCGTGGTGGCCGATGTAAGGGTTTAGGTAAGTCACGATACCGATAGAGTTGTATACATAGCTTTCACACGTCTCTTTGTTGACTGTGATGCCATCGATACATTTGTCACGCAGGTTGACACATGCGTTGGATAGGATTGAGATCGACTCAAACATGCTTTGAGCAATCACAGGTTCCATCACGTTAAGCTGAAGCTGACCGCCTTCTGCTGCAAACGAGATAGTGTTGTCGTTACCTAGCACTTTGAAACAAACTTGGTTAACTACTTCTGGAACTACTGGGTTTACTTTCGCTGGCATGATTGACGAGCCTGCTTGAAGCTCTGGCAGGTTCAGTTCGTTCAGGCCTGAACGAGGACCAGATGAAAGCAGACGTAGGTCGTTACAGATCTTAGACAGTTTAACCGCTAGACGTTTTAGTGCGCCGTGCGTCATTACGTATGCACCACAGTCAGACGTTGCTTCGATCAAGTCTTCTGCAGGAACCACTTCTAGACCTGTTACTTCCGCTAGGTGTTTCACAGCTGATGCTTGGTAACCTTGCGCTGCGTTTAGGCCTGTGCCAATTGCTGTTGCACCTAGGTTGATTTCTAGTAGTAGTTTTGATGTGTACTCAAGTGCACGAATTTCTTCGTTTAGAGTGACTGCCCAAGCATGGAACTCTTGACCGACTGTCATTGGTACAGCGTCTTGAAGCTGAGTACGACCCATCTTCAATACATCTTTAAACTCTTGGCTCTTAAGCTCAAAGGCACCTTTTAGGTATTCAATCGCTTCAATCAGCTTCGCTACGCTGTTGTATACCGCAATACGGAAGCCAGTAGGGTATGCACAGTTCGTTGATTGGCTCTTGTTTACATGATCGTTCGGGTTAACGATGTCGTACTGACCTTTTTCTTTGCCCATTAGTTCAAGAGCAACGTTAGCAATCACTTCGTTGGTGTTCATGTTGACTGAAGTACCTGCACCACCTTGGAATACGTCTGATGGGAACTGATCCATGCACTTACCTGTTTCAAGGATCAAATCACACGCTTCGATGATGTAGTTAGCAACATCTTTAGGGATAACACCTAGCTCTTTGTTTGCTAGTGCAGCGGCTTTCTTTGTCATCACCATACCGCGTACAAATTCAGGTACGTCAGAGATGGTCATGTTAGAAATATTGAAGTTTTCAATCGCGCGAAGAGTATGAATGCCGTAGTAAGCGTCAGCTGGTACGTGGCGCTCGCCGAGTAAGTCTTCTTCGATACGGGTTGCTTGGTTAGCCACTTGAGAGGTTTCAGTTAGGGTAGCCATACAGGATCCTTAGATATTTATTCTGATAATAAAGTTGCTTTATAGCCAATCTGTAGTCTAAGAATCCATTCGACAGAATTTTTGGCTGTATAATCCGTCCTGACTTATGTGGCACATGATACTGTACCTGCGGTATAAAAATAGTAAGTGGATCACCTTTTTTGCTTTTGTTGAGTTAAAGTTTTGTAAGATATGAATAGGTTATTAATAACCCTTTAGTGGTAGGGTTTTATTGAGTGTTTTATCACGATTTTTTACAGCTTCAATTTGAGCTAAAACCGTGGAACACGTACACTGAACCCAACAAAGGAGGGCGTGTGTTTCCTATCTTATTATTGCTGTTTATCTTCGTTCCTATTATTGAAATAGGCCTATTTATTCAAGTCGGTGGTTTTCTGGGTTTGTGGCCAACCATCGGCTTGGTACTGATCACCGCATTTGTTGGTGCCTCGTTAGTACGTAGCCAAGGACTGCAAACACTGATGTCAGTGCAAAACCGCCTTCAGCAGGGAGAGTTACCTGCTCAGCAGATCTTTGAGGGCGTGATGTTGGCAGTTGCCGGCGTGCTGCTTCTTACCCCAGGTTTTATGACCGATGCATTCGGTATGCTGGTTTTACTTCCAGCTCCTAGGGCGGTTATCGCTAAGTACTTGATGAGCAAAATGGTGGTGAAATCAGTGGGTGGTGGATTCCAAGGTGGTTTTCATGGCGAGCAGTTTGGTCAGAACCCATTTGAACAAGGTCCTTTCCACAAAGGGGACTCTAAGCAAGGCTCGACTTTCGAAGGGGAGTTTGAGCGCAAAGATGATGATGACCAAAACCGACTAAACTAATCCGTTTAACTCTTTTTAAAGGCGCTATCACAGCGCCTTTTTCTTTTTAAACACCAAACTTACGAATTAGCATATACAGGGTTCTGATATTCAATTCTGTGATCGTTGAGTAATTGCTCTATGTTTTTTGCTAAAAATATCAATAGGTAAGGAAAAGTGTTGAAAGATAAATTAACTTCTATTTATCGTGTTAATGTATGAGATCTGAATCGCAATAGAAATGAATGTAAATTTACATCTCGACATTGCAACGTGATATTTGCCACAAAACGTCAACAAGTGAATGTAGACAAAATAATGATATGTGGTGAAACAATGAATAGTAAATTTTATCCCAAACTTCTTGCCTTATGTGTATCGAGCGCGATTTCTAGTGGCGTGAATGCTGATATTTTTATTTCTCAGTACGTTGAAGGTGGAAGCTACAACAAAGCTGTAGAGATTGCGAACACGGGCTCCTCTCAGATCGATTTAACAGGTTATAAGTTGGCCAACTCATACAATGGTAGTGGCAACTGGGACAACAAACTCTCTCTTGACGGTCTTTCAATTGCCGCAAATCAAGTGATTGTCATTGCCAATACGAGAGCAAGTGATGCCATTAAAGCGTTAGCAGTAAAGCAAGATTCTTCAGTTGTAAATCACAACGGTGATGATCCCTTAGCAATTCTAGATGCTAGCGATCAAGTGGTGGATATGATCGGTGTTATGGGGGATGTTGATTGGGGGAAAGATATCACTCTTGTTCGCAACTCTAATGGTCAGGCGGCGAGTTCAACATACAATAACAAGCACTGGAACAGCTTGGTAAAAGATGACATTACAGGGTTAGGCCAGCTTGATGTTCCCGCAGCACCTGAACCATTTAATTGTCAAGTCGATGGCAATTCACCAACCTTTACTAATATTGAGGCGATTCAGGGGAGTGGTGAACGCTCACCTCTTTTAGCTGATGGCACATACATAGGTACAGATGATGTTTATGTACAGGGTATTGTTTCTGCGGTCACTACTGGTCTAACAAAAGGCTTTTATCTGCACGCCCAAACTCCAGACAACGATCCTGCAACTTCAGATGGTTTATTCATATCAACGGGAGAAGGAACCTCAGAGCTAAAAGCTGGCGATGTCGTATGTGTGAAAGGTAAAGTTCAGGAATATTACAACAATACCCAATTGGCTTCGAATGGCGACAGTTATATTAAAACTGGAACTGCAGAAGTCCCACACGGTGCGAAATTTGTTGTGAATGAAGGTGAAACTTTGCGTCAGGCTCTGGAGCGCTATGAAGGTATGCTGCTAGAGCTAGATGCTGACAGCAAACTGTTTGTTACGCGTAACTTCTCATACGACTATGACAGCAAACGCAATAACATGCTTCTTTCATATAAAGCACCACTATTTAAGCCAACTCAGTTGTATGCGGCAGAAAGTGCTCAAGCGGTAGCGCTGGCGGATCAAAATAGGAATAGTCGAGTGTTCCTTGAGTCAGATGCCAAAGCTCCAAGTGGAAAGATCCCTTATTACCCAGATTTTGCCAAGGATATAGACCAAGATGGTTCCTCTGAATATCACATACGCTTGGGTTCGCGTCTGGAAGGATTAAAAGCAGTCGTAAACTACAGCTTTAATGAATATCGTCTTATTGCCACAAACGAGCTGACAAATAGCAACTTTGTGACTTCTGGAAAAGGATTTGACGTTTCTCGAACTTCTGCCCCAAGCATTGCCAAATCGGACCTGAGAGTTGCTAGCTTTAATGTGCTCAATTACTTTACTTCGGTTGCGGCAAGTGGAGATGCTAACCCGACGGGACAGAACAGAGGTGCAACCAAAAATGAAGAGTTTCTAATTCAGCAAGCTAAAATTGTGGCTGCGATGACGAAGATGGATGCTGACATTATTGGCTTGATGGAAGTAGAGAACAATGGCTTTGGTGACGGGAGTGCGATTAAGAGTCTTACTGATGCACTAAACGCAAAGATTACCAATACCGAAGACCATTACAGCTTTGTTGAAATTGCTAAGGCAGACAAACATCAAGATGCGTACTTTGGTACAGATGCCATCATGGTTGCTATCTTATATCGTGCATCAGAAGTGACGCCTAAACAGGCAGCGCAGGTCATTGTTACTCCTGAACAGCATGTCGCCGAAAGCACCGTCACGCGTAGTGATGGTAATGGAGGAACTGAAACTAACAATCCTGCTTACGACAAGTACCAACGTCATAGTTTATTGCAAACGTTTACGCTTAAAGAAACTGGAGACGATTTATCTATCGTAGTCAATCACTTTAAATCAAAAGGCTCGAACTGTATTGAAGAGTGGATTGATAGAGCAGATAGAGAGCCAACGGATCTACAAGGAAACTGCAATAGATTCCGTGTCTCAGCAGCCAAAGCCGTAGGTGAAGCACTGAAAAACCTTCAAGGTGATGTATTAGTCATGGGAGATATGAATGCCTATGGCCTAGAAGATCCTCTGTTAGTTCTTACCGACTACAGCCAAGAAAAATATGGTCGAGAGGTGTTTACTGCAGGTTATACTACCCTAGGGAAAAATGCTGATGGTAGTAATGCTACTTATGAGCAAACGGGGTCTAAAATTATCCAAGGGTACGGGTATATTAATCTAGCGACTGCACTGCACGGCACTCACACATATTCATACACTTATGGAGGTGAATTGGGTAATTTAGATCATGCATTGGCAAACTCCAGTCTTGCGAATAAAGTTGTTGCAATTGAAGATTGGCATATCAACTCGGCAGAAACCAATATGTTTGAGTACAGCAGTAAGTACACCGCGGACATGCCCAAGTATAACGATGCCTACTCTGCGTCTGATCACGATCCAGTTGTCATTGCCATTGATCTACCGGATAAGAAAATTGAATTGCCTACGAATGGTGAGAAATTAACGGTTAATGTTACTCTACCCTTCAGCGCAAAAGTTGATGACGTAGTAACAGTGACATTGACCCAAGAGAGTTCAGTAGCAGCGTCAAGGTCAGCAGCACTGACTCAGGCAGGTGTGACTTACTCAGCTTCGGCTAAGGTAACTCAGACTGATTTAGATAAACGCAGCGTTGCTGTGAAATTTGATAAAACGCCAACGGCGGGTAGTTATAAAGTAGAGCAGAAGCTTAACGATACCGTGCTATATACTGGCAATGTTACCATTGCTGAATCATCGGCTTCATCTACAACAAATACCGACGGTGGTAGTGTTGGTTTAGGCTTCTTGATGTTCCTATCAGGGCTGACAATGTGGAGACGCCGTAAGTAATCCCTCTATATAGAAAGGCCAGTTTGACTGGTCTTTCTATAATTGCCTTTCTTGTACTTGAAAAAGTAATCAGTAGCTCAACAGGCAGCTATCTTCTTCTTTCTCTGGTTGTTTATGACTTGTGTCTCAAGAGTGAGGTGTGTGTTATCGCTATGTATTGAAAATTTGACGACGCTTCAATTATTCATCATGTCTATGAGATCGAAATCTCACTGTCACTGAATGTAATTTTTAGTTTCATAAAAAACATCAACACTGGACATGATTTATTAAAAAGTAGTCACGAAAAAAGTGATTTGGAACACGCTTTCTCGTTGTGGAGCAACATTGAAAGCGATGCATGGTGGATAACATGAAACAAAAACTAACCCCAACGCTACTTGCAGCAGTGGTAGCAGGTGCTCTGTCTTCTCCAGCAATGGCAGACATTATTATTTCTCAGTATGTAGAAGGTGGCAGCAACAACAAAGCAATCGAGATTGCTAACACAGGTGATGCTTCTGTCTCTCTTGATGGCTATGAGCTAGCCAAATCAACCAATGGCAATGGTGAGTGGGGCAGCAAGCTGTCACTCAACGGCCAAGTGCTGGCAGCGAAAAGCGTACTGGTTGTTGCTCATACTAGCGCCAGCGACGACATTAAAGCGGTTGCGGACATCCTTAATGGCTCAGTAACGGGTTTCAATGGTAATGACCCAATGGCACTGCTGAAAGATGGCAGTGTGCATGATCTGCTAGGTGACATGGGTGGCTCTGACTTTGCAAAAGATACCACTTTAGTTCGCAACTCAGATGCGATGACACCTTCTACAGCGCATAATGCTGCACAGTGGTCTTCACTGCCGAAAGATAGCATTGAAGGGTTAGGCACGTTGGATGGTGGCACAGCTCCAGAGCCATTCGCTTGTACTCAAGATGGCGCAGCGCCAACCTTTACTTCTATTCAAGAAATCCAGGGTGAAGGTGATACCTCTCCATTTATTAATGGCTACCCATACATCACAGACGAAGACTTCTTTGTTAAAGGTGTGGTTAGCGCCGTGACGACGGGCCTAACCAAAGGTTTCTACCTACAAGCACTGACTGATGACTACAACCCACAAACATCAGAAGGTTTGTTCGTTCACACTAACCAGTCAAGCTCAGAGCTAAAACCGGGCGATGTCGTGTGTGTGAAAGGTAAAGTTCAAGAATACTACAACCACACTCAGCTAAAGACAGAAAACAACAACTGGGTTAAGCAAGGCGAACAAGCAGCGCCAACGGCGACGGATATCGAGATCCTACCAACAGATAAAAACTTCGATCGCACGCTAGAGCGTTACGAAGGCATGCTAGTCAGAACAACTGAAGCGCTCGATATGCGTGTGACGCGTACGTTCGGCTACGACTACGCTGCGCGTCGTAACAACATGGTACTGGCGCAAGGTCGTATCAGCATGCAGCCAAACCAAAACTTTGCTGCAGGTTCAGAGCAAGCGAAACAGCAGAGCATCGAAAACGCGGAGCGTCGTCTATATGTAGAATCTGATGCCAAAGCGCCAAACGGCTCTATCCCTTACTACCCAGATTTTGGCCGCACTGACGCAGACCAAGATGGTTCAACAGAGGATTACATCCGCGTTGACGATACGATTGTTGGTCTAGAAGGTGTGATCACCTACAGCTACGGCGATTACCGCCTAATACCTACCAACACGCTAACTAGTGAAAGCTTCGTACGTAACGACCCACGTACTCAAGATATCGATATGAAAGAGGGCGACCTACGTATCGCGACTTTCAATGTCTTGAACTACTTCAACTCGCCGTTTGGTGGTGACACTAACCCACATGGTAACAACCGTGGTGCGAACAACTTTGAAGAGTTTGAAGTACAGCAAGCGAAAATCGTCAATGCGATTCTACGTCTAGACGCTGACATCATCGGCCTGATGGAAATCGAGAACAACGGCTTTGGTGAAAGCGGTGCGATTCGTCAGCTTGTAGATCAGCTAAACGCACGCATTGAAAACAAGAAAGATCGTTACGACATCGTCGCTATCGACAGCAATGGCGATAAAGTGACAGATGAAAATGACTACATCGGCACCGACGTTATCACAACGGGCGTTATCTACCGTCCTAAAGTGGTTAAGCTAAAAGAGTCTCGCGTTATCGCAATGCCAAGTCAGCAAGCGCCTGAAGTGGTTGATGAAAACGGTAAAGTGATTGAAGACGGTAAGAACTACCAGCGTGATTCTCTAGCACCAACCTTTAAGGTGAAAGGGACCAAAGAGAAGATCACAGTGGCGATTAACCACTTCAAATCAAAAGGTTCTAAGTGCTGGGAAGATGCAGCACCAGTTGAGCAAGGCGGTCAGGGTGGTCAAGACCTAGATAAGCAAGGCTCATGTGAAAACTTCCGCGTTGCAGCGGCAGTGGCACTAGGGGATGCGCTGAAAGAGATTAAAGGCCACAAAGTTATCTTGGGTGATATGAACTCGTACGGCATGGAAGATCCAATGCTTGTTCTGACGGATTACAGCCAAGAGAAGTACGGTAAGACAATCAAAGCGGCGCGTAACACATACATCGGCGGTGAAGTTCAGTACGGTGATGACGGTGCAGTGATTAATCACAACTACGGTTACATCAATGCCGTAGCGAAAGCGCATCCAAACAGCTGGAGCTACTCGTTCAATGATGAAGTGGGCGCACTTGACCACCTATTGATCAGTCCAAGTCTAGAGAAGCACTTTGTTGACGCAACAGACTGGCACATCAACGGTGGCGAATCGACGCTGTTTGATTACAACGATGAGTACAAAGGTGACCTACCTAAGTACCAAGATCACTTCCGTTCTTCTGACCACGATCCAGCAGTTCTAGAGCTAAATATGGCAGGCTCTTTCAGCTTCGGCGCAATGATGTCTCTGTTCGGCCTAGCGCTATGGCGTCGTCGTAAGTAATAACCCTCAAAAAGTACTGTAAACTAATAAGGTCGGTGAAAGCCGACCTTATTTTTAGCGTTTGCTCTTGCCTTTCTTGCCCTGTATTGCACAATACCGCCCCTAACCAAGAAATTTATCAACGCTAGTCTCCGAGTAATGCTGTTAATCATCGATAATTACGACTCTTTTACCTACAACCTGTACCAGTATTTTTGTGAGCTGGGCGCAGAGGTTAAGGTAGTGCGTAATGATGAAATCACGCTTGAAGAGATAGAGGCGTTGAATCCTACCCATTTGGTTATCTCTCCGGGGCCCTGTACGCCCAATGAAGCGGGTATTTCGTTAAGTGCGATTGAGCATTTTGCGGGAAAGCTGCCGATTCTTGGTGTTTGTTTAGGCCATCAGGCGATTGCACAGGTGTTTGGCGGAGAGGTGGTACGTGCTCGACAGGTAATGCATGGCAAAACATCCCCAATTCGCCACAATGATCGCAGTGTGTTTGCCACGCTCAATAATCCGCTGACGGTAACGCGTTATCACTCGCTTGTGGTTAAGAACGACTCTTTGCCAGATTGTTTTGAGCTTACTGCTTGGACAGAGCTTGAAGATGGCTCGATGGATGAGATCATGGGCTATCAGCACAAAACCTTGCCGATTGATGCGGTGCAGTTCCATCCTGAGTCGATTAAAACAGAGCAAGGCCACCAGATCCTCGCTAACTTTTTGGCTCGCCAGCCACTTTAAAACGCTCTCTTTGACCGTCTTCTGTCTGGTTAAAGCCTGACTTAGATCACTATTTTTAACATTTCCTTCATAATTCACCGTGCGGATATTTTGTGAAAAAGTATGCGCAGAGTTTGTTGCGCCTACGCTAGAGCCCTTATCCGGACTATGATTAACCATAGCTTATCTTAGCTATAAGAATATATTGCTTCATAAAAGTAGAAGCGTGATGCATAAATACTCAGAGGTAGTGACTATCAGACTCCACAGTGGGCACTAAAAAGAATAAATCACTATTGAAATGGTTAATTAAATGTAAATACAATGCCGTGATTGCTTAATAGCAAAACAATATCTTATTTCATTGAATAGAAGTAAGGACACCATATTCGCTATGCATGCGGTATCAAGAGGGAATGTGCAATGACTGTAGAAAATAACGTAGAACGCGGTTTGTTTGATGAGGTAATGGTACCTTGTTATAACCCAATGGAAATGATTCCAGTAAAAGGCGAGGGTGCTCGCGTTTGGGATCAGCAAGGTAAGGAATACATCGACTTTGCTGGTGGTATCGCCGTGAGCTGTCTAGGTCATTGTCACCCTGCAATGGTGAATGCGTTAACTGAACAAGGTCAAAAGCTTTGGCATTTAAGTAACGTAATGACTAACGAACCAGCGCTTCGTCTAGCGAAAAAGCTTACTGAAGTCAGCTTTGCAGAGAAAGTGTTCTTTGCTAACTCAGGTGCAGAGGCAAACGAAGCGGCTTTGAAACTGGCGCGTCGTTATGCAGCTGATAAGTTTGGCCCAGAAAAATCTGAAATCATCGCTTTTAAACAAGGTTTCCATGGCCGTACTTTCTTCACTGTAACTGTCGGCGGCCAAGCGGCTTACTCTGATGGTTTTGGTCCTAAGCCAGGTGATGTCACTCACTTACCATACAATGATGTTGAAGCACTTCGCGAGCATATCTCAGATCGCACTTGTGCCATCATGATGGAACCACTTCAGGGCGAAGGCGGCATCATTTCTCCAACTGACGAATTTGTTCAGACAGTTCGTGAGCTATGTGACAAGCATAATGCTCTACTGATTTTTGATGAAGTACAGACAGGCAATGGTCGTACTGGTCAATTTTACGCATATCAAGGTCTGGGTGTGACTCCAGATATTCTAAGCACAGCTAAGTCTCTAGGTGGCGGTTTCCCTATTGGCGCAATGCTAACTACTACTGAGCTATCTAAGCACCTGAAAGTCGGCACTCATGGTTCGACTTACGGTGGTAACCCACTAGCGTGTGCGGTTGCTGAAGCCGTGGTTGATGTTGTAAGTGCACCAGAAACATTGGCTGGCGTTGCAGAGCGTGAAGCCCTGTTCCGTGAAGGCCTAGCTAAACTTAATGATAAGTACAACATGTTCGCGGAAGTTCGCGGCAAAGGTCTTCTTTTAGGTGCTGCGCTTAACGATGAGTGGCAAGGCCGCGCACGTGATGTGTTAGTCGCTGCAGGTAAAGAAGGTCTGATGGTTCTAGTGGCAGGTGCAAACGTAGTTCGTTTCACACCATCACTAGTGATCAGCACGGAAGAAATTAACGAAGGACTTGCGCGACTAGATAAAGCTCTAGCGACGCTAGTTAAATAACTAATAAAGCTCTATTAAAAGAGCAAGAACGGGGCTAAGGGCTTAGATGGCACTTAGTCCCCTTAGTATCAGGAGGGAGTTTTGATGCTGGTTGTTCGCCCTATCGCAATGTCGGATTACGATGCGCTGCACACATGCGCAGTGGAATCGGGTCACGGATTTACATCTCTACCGGTTAACGAAGAACTGTTAACCAATCGCATTACCCATTCAGAATATAGTTTTACCAAGCCGGACGTAAACGAGCCGGGTGATGAAGGCTATCTCATGGTTGGCTTTGATAATGAGACTGGCGAAGTCGCTGGTTGTACCGGGATTGAAGCATCCATTGGTTGGGATGTACCTTTTTATTCTTACCATATCAGTACGGTTGTTCACTCATCGCCAAAATTGGGTGTGAATAACGTGGTTAAGCTACTGACTTTCGGTAACAACTACACTGGTTGTAGTGAAATTTGTACTCTGTTCTTAAGACCTTCTTTCCGTCAGGGCTTGAATGGCCGCTTGATGTCGAAGTGTCGTTTTCTAATGATGGCGGAGCATCCTGAAAGATTCTCGAAAACGGTCTTTGCTGAGATGCGCGGCGTTTCTGATGCTGAAGGTAACTCACCATTCTGGCAATGGCTGCAAGAGCATTTCTTCTCGATTGATTTCACTATGGCAGATTACCTCACTGGTATCGGCAAGAAAGGCTTTATTGCTGACCTGATGCCTAAGCTACCAATCTACATCAACCTCTTGAGCAAAGAGGCTCAAGAAGTGATTGGTCAAGTGCATGAAAACACCAAGCCAGCGTTACGCCTGTTGGAAAAAGAAGGTTTCACTTGTCGTAACTATGTCGACATCTTTGATGGCGGCCCAACGGTTGAGTGTGATGTACGCAATATCGAGTCGGTTCGTCACTCATTTAGAGCAAAAGTCACTATCGCGGAACACACCAGTTCTCAAGACTACTTGATTTCAAACACGTCGTTTGAAGACTTCCGCGCAACTGCGGCGAAAGCGGCTTACGATCAGGCTTCAGATTCAGTGATTTTGTCTCCTGAAGTGGCGAATGCCCTCAAAGTTAACGAAGGCGAATTCGTTCGCATGTTGGCTCAATAGAGCTTTGTATTAAGGAAAATGTGAAGGAACAAGCTATGACACATTGGATTGCTGGCGAATGGGTTGCAGGCCAAGGTGAGTCGATGAACTCACAAAGCCCATACAACAACGAAGTTATCTGGCAAGGCGACAGCGCAACACCGCAGCAAGTTGAGCAAGCGGTATCAGCGGCACGCAGTGCATTCGTTGGCTGGAAAAAATTAAGCTTTGCTGAGCGTGAAGCGATCGTTCTTGCTTTTGCTGAAAAGGTAAAAGAGAACAGCGAACAAATCGCAGAAATCATCGCTAAAGAAACCGGTAAGCCAATTTGGGAAACTCGTACTGAAGCAGCGGCAATGGCAGGTAAGATTGCGATTTCAATTCGAGCTTACCATGACCGTACTGGTGAAGCTCAGCGTGAAGCTGCGGGGAACCAAATCGTGCTTCGTCATCGCCCATTAGGTGTAATGGCAGTGTTTGGTCCATATAACTTCCCAGGGCACCTACCAAACGGTCACATCGTACCTGCGCTACTGGCAGGTAATACCGTGGTATTTAAGCCGTCAGAGCAAACGCCGCTAACCGGTGAGTTTGCCATGAAGCTGTGGGATCAAGTTGGTCTGCCGAAAGGGGTGATCAACCTAGTGCAAGGTGCTAAAGAAACCGGTATTGCACTGGCTGATTCTAAAGGCTTAGATGGCGTGCTATTCACAGGTAGCGCGAATACGGGTCATATTCTGCATAAGCAGTTTGCCGGTCAACCGGGCAAGATGCTGGCGCTAGAAATGGGTGGTAATAACCCAATGGTGATCTCTGAAAATTACGGAGAGTTGGACGCGACCGTCTACACCATCATTCAATCAGCGTTTATCAGCGCAGGTCAACGCTGTACTTGTGCTCGCCGTTTGTATGTTCCAGTTGGTGACAAAGGTGACTTACTGGTCAACAAGCTAGTGGAAGCAACCAATAAGATTCGTGTCGATCAGCCTTTTGCTGAGCCAGCACCATTTATGGGCCCTCAGATCTCTAAAGCGGCTGCTGACTTTATTCTTGCTGCTCAAGCAAACCTACAAAAGCTAGGTGGCGAGAGCTTAATTGAAGCTAAAGCCGGAGAAGCTGCATTTGTAACACCAGGCATTATCGATGTTACCGCGATTGCTGAGCTACCAGATGAAGAGTACTTCGGCCCACTACTACAAGTGGTGCGTTACCAAGGTCTAGAGAAAGCAGTTGAGTTAGCCAATGACACTCGCTTTGGTCTATCCGCAGGCTTAGTTTCTACTGACGATGGTGAGTGGGAATACTTTGTTGACCATATTCGTGCTGGCATCGTAAACCGCAATCGCCAGTTAACTGGTGCAAGTGGTGATGCGCCATTTGGTGGCCCGGGTGCGTCAGGTAACTTACGCCCAAGTGCTTACTACGCAGCAGATTACTGTGCTTACCCTATGGCTTCGATGGAAGGAGGAGAAACACTTCTTCCTGCCACGTTAAGCCCAGGTGTTGAGCTATAAAAAACGATAAATTTTAGGGTATTCCCTTCTTGCCTCCCTGAGCCGGGAGGCATTTGAAACGTCACAGGCTGAAGGCTATCTGATCAAACTTTCTGGACACATTTGGTTAGATGGCCTTTTTTATAATTAAACAAATAACTACTCATACTCCATTTACGTAAACCACCCCTACAAGGAGGCGTTATGACGCCAGATGTTTTATTCCAACAGTTATGGAATGACTATATTCAACGCTTATGTCCCTCTGCTGAACAAGTCCACCAACTTCTGCAAGAAGACGAAGCGCTGATCAATGACCACATTGCTCTGCGCACTTTCAATGTAGAACCTCTGGGCATTGCGACCCTTGCACAACCATTCTTAGACGTAGGCTACAAGCCATGCGGTGATTATGTGTTTGAAAGCAAGAAGCTTGTTGCTAAACATTATGAGCACCCAGACCCAAAACAGCCTAAAGTGTTTATTAGTGAACTGAAGGTTGAAGAGTGTTCTGCTGAGCTACAAGCTATTGTCGCTAAGCTTGTCGAGCAATTGGACACCAGTAAGCTAAAAGGTCATGAGTTCTTGTATGGCGGTCGTTTGTGGGACATTAGCTTTGCTGACTTCCAGACGTTAGCGAAAGAAAGTGAGTACGCTTCTTGGCTGGCAGCACATGGTTACGGCGCTAACCACTTTACTGTTAGCGTCAATCAGCTCAATGCATTTGAAGAAGTGAAAGGCGTCAATGACCACCTACGCGAGTCCGGCTTTACCATCAATGAGTTTGGTGGCGAAGTGAAGGGGTCTCCTGATGTGCTGCTAGAGCAATCTTCAACGATGGCGGATAAAGTAGCGGTAACCTTCACGGAAGGTACAGAGATTATCCCGGGTGGTTTCTACGAGTTTGCTAAGCGCTACCCAATGAGCAACGGTGAACTTTATCCAGGGTTTGTTGCAGCCTCTGCTGATAAGATCTTCGAGAGTACTAACGGGTAGGAAGAGCTGAGAACGGGCTGCGCCCTAGAGATGCGGGAACGCTGCGCTTCGAGAGAGTTTGATCTCGGATGTGGAAAGGTGTTCTATCTCGAAGGACGAAGTCCGCTCCGTAGCGTTCTCGATTCTCGCATCCGATATAAACAAAAAGCCACCAATGTTTCCATTGGTGGCTTTTAAAATTTTAACGGTTAATCGAAATTAACGAGTACCGTAAACCACGATAGTTTTACCGTGTGCAGAAATTAGGTTCTGCTCTTCTAGCATCTTCAAGATACGACCTACTGTCTCACGAGAACAGCCAACGATTTGACCGATTTCTTGACGAGTGATCTTAATCTGCATGCCATCTGGGTGAGTCATCGCATCTGGTTGCTTCGCTAGGTTTAGTAGCGTTTGAGCAATACGGCCAGTTACGTCTAGGAATGCTAGGTCACCTACTTTTTGGCTAGTCACTTGTAGGCGGCTTGCCATTTGCGCAGATAAGCGCATTAGGATGTCTGGGTTCACTTGGATAAGCTGACGGAATTTCTTAAATGAGATTTCCGCAACTTCACAAGGAGATTTAGCACGAACCCATGCTGTACGCTCTTGGTCTTCTTCGAATAGACCAAGTTCACCGATAAAGTCACCTTGGTTTAGGTAAGAAAGGATCATTTCCTTACCTTCTTCGTCTTTAATAAGAACCGCTACTGAACCTTTTACGATGTAGTACAAAGTTTCAGCTTTCTCGCCCGCGTGAATTAGCGTGCTTTTTGAAGGGTACTTATGAATATGACAATGTGAAAGAAACCACTCTAATGTTGGGTCGGTTTGAGGTTTACCTAGAACCATAATATCTCACTTCCTCTGCAGGGTACGCTTGCCGCTTTCCATATTTTAGCTAAGCCTTAATCAAGACCTACTAGGATAAGAGCACTTTACAAATGCTGCAAGCCAACTTGTGTTTCGGTAAGAAATAGTATCCTTTTTCGAAAACGATTTCTTGATTTTAATCGGGTACAACTGGGGTTTTAGTACGCAAAACTGTGCACATGATCACGGTATGAAAAGTAATCGTGTTCTAGCTGTGGGTATTAACCAATTTTGCCCGTTTCGATGAGCTGTTGAAGTATCGGTTTAACGATTAGCTCCATGGCAAAACTCATCTTACCGCCAGGGACAACAATCGTGTTGTGACGCGACATAAATGCCCCATCAATCATTGCCAGTAGATATGGGTAATCTACGTTTTTAATGCCTCGCAATCGAATAACAACAAAACTCTCATCTAAACTCGGAATGCCTTTGGCGTTAAGCGGGTTAGATGTGTCGACGGTAGGGACACGTTGAAAGTTAATATGAGTACGAGAAAATTGGGGAGTAATGTAGTTCAGATAGTCATCCATTGAGCGGACGATAGAGTCCATCACCGCTTCACGCGAGTGACCACGATCGCGGGTATCACGAACGAATTTCTGAATCCATTCAAGGTTCACGATAGGCACCATGCCAATCAGAAAATCAACATGCTGTGATACGTTAACCTCGCCATCGACAACACCGCCATGTAGACCTTCATAAAATAGGACGTCGGAGTTTTCTGGCAGATCTTGCCAAGGTGTAAAGGTGCCTGGCATTTGGTTGTATGGAACGGCTTCATCGAACGTATGCAGGTAACGGCGGATTTGACCGACGCCTTCTTGACCGTACTTGCGGAAAAACTCTTCAAGTCCATTGAAGTCGTTCGCCTGAGGGCCAAAGTAACTGATATGGCGGCCTTGCTCACGTGCCTTACGGATTTCAACGTCCATCTCAGGGCGCGTAAAGCGGTGGAAGCTATCGCCTTCAACCCATGCGGGTTTGACGTTCATCATATTGAACATCTTACGGAAAGCTTCAGAAGTCGTTGTGGTACCAGCTCCAGAGGAACCAGTGACCGCAATAATCGGGTGTTTTGCTGACATGACAAACCTTGTCGTAATCTAATCCTTTAAACGAAAACCACTATAGCACGCTTTAGTGGTCAGTCACTGTATGCGATGCGCTAAAGTACTAAAACTTTCGTTTGAGTTGAATATCGACGGTTTCGTGCAGTTCAGAGAAGACAACAACCGCTTCCCCTGATTCCAACTGGGTACGTATTTGATCGACTTTGTCTTGCAGCGAGATCTCGACATCCCCATAGTCTGTCCCTTCACGCAGGACAAATTCCCGAATGAGATTTTCTAGTGTTGCTGGCTCGATTTGTTGCCATGGAACGATCATAAATACCTCTTTATTTTATGATTTAGGCCAAGGTGATTGGCTACGCAGAGAGAGCCAAACTTTCATAGTATGCAGGTAGTGCCTCTTCGAGCCAAAACCTCGGTTTTAACGCACTGCCGGTGACAAAACCAACATGCCCACCTTGTTCAAACAGTCGGTAGTCAATGTTATCAGGCAAGACATATTTTGGAATCACAGCATCAGTCATGAACGGATCGTCTTTCGCATGGATGATCTGTGTGGGTAGAGTGATTTCTTTTAGGCGATGGATGCCCGAGCAGCGCTGATAATAGTCTTCTGCGTCCTTGAAACCATGCAGCGGGGCGGTGATTAGGTCATCAAACTCGTACAGTTTAGTTACGCGTTTGATGTTTTGATAGCTCAAGCCAAGCTCTCCTTTCAACAGTTGGTGCTTTTGCAGTGCACTTTTCTTCAATGATGACAGGAGATAGTTTTTATATAGCTTGGAAAAGCCTTGTTCGATGCGCTCAGAGCAGGCAGACAGGTCGAGTGGCGCAGACACTATGGTGGCGGCATCAAGCAAAGGATTTTGATTGTACTTAGCGAGGTAGTTGGCCAGCATGTTGCCACCAAGAGAAATTCCTACCGCGACTTTAGTTTGGTGTGGGAACAGCGAATCTAGATGTTCAAGGAAGAAACGGGCGTCTTCCACTTCACCTGAGTGATAGGCGCGAGCAAGTTTGTTGGGCTTACCGCTACAGCCACGAAAATGCATCATCACCGACAGCCAGCCTTGCTTAGCAAAAGCATCCATTAAACCATTGGCGTAGGGGCTGTAGAAGCATCCTTCCAAACCGTGGAATAAAACAAAAATCGGCTTGTCTTTGACTGACTCGTCATTGATATCTTCACTCCAAGCGATATCGAGGAAATCTCCATCAGGAGTATCTAAGGTTTGCCAAAATGGTTCAAATAGGGCTTTTTTGCGAATAAAACGCGGAGCAAGCGTTTGTAGATGCGGGTTGGCTAATCCTTTAGCGGCAACAAAATGAGTCATAACGGTTCCAAAGCTTAGGGCTTAGAGATTGGCGATATCATCGATAGGTTCAGCAAAAGCCTCATACAGCTGCTCACCGCCTAACTGGCGGCAGTAACGTAAAGTAAGGGGCTCTGCGTGATTCACTGTAAGTTCAATACTGTTGATGCAATCGACCAGATCAGATTGCTGCTGCTTTTCTAATTGCAGCTCAAATTGCAGTGATTCACGATACAAGGTATCTGGGAGGTGGAGCTTGAGTTTTCGTCTTAGCTCGCGGTAACTGTGCAATAAGGCTTCTGAGCGCCCTAGGCATTCTTCAACTTTGTGCCAGTCTTGCTCCTGAAAGCAAACCTGCTGCTCGTCGAGCCATTTAAGCAGCAGGAGTAGATTGACGTTACCTTTGAAATGATTTTGCAGATGGAGGCACGCCTCTTTTACTTCTCGCACACTGTAGTACTGCAAGCTAAATTGCCACAACCGTTCCAGTGTTAAAGAAATAGCGACGTGCTTTGAACTCATTGGCTATTGAACTCCTGCTCCATATTCTCTAGCTCTTCTTGCAGAGCCATCCATTCCATTTCGACATCTTCTAGCTCACCTTTGCTATTGGCCTGAATAGCTAACACTTCGTTAAGTTTAGCTTTATTTTCGGCATCATAAAGTGAGTTATCTGATAATTGCGTTTCTGCTTCCGCAAGTTTAACGCCCAACTTATCCATTTTTTCTTCAAGTTTTGTCAGGTTTTTGCGAATTGGTGCCGTTTGCTTGCGGAACTCGGCTTCACGACGTTTTTGATCTTTCTTTGCCGCCGCGCTATTCACAGAGCTCTTTTCAGGTTGCTGAGCTTGAGCCTCTCGGCGCTCGGCTTTTTGTTGTTCCGTCAGCCACTTGTAGTAGTCAGCTAGGTCGCCATCAAATGGTGCAACTTGGCGGTCATGCACAAGATACAGATCATCTGTGGTTGCACGTAACAAGTAGCGGTCGTGCGAAACAATCACCATGGCACCTTCAAAGGTTTGCAGAGCCATCGTGAGCGCTTGGCGCATATCCAAGTCAAGGTGGTTAGTTGGTTCATCGAGGAGCAGCAGATTAGGCTTTTGCCACACGATTAAAGCCAGTACTAGTCGCGCTTTCTCACCACCAGAAAACGGTGCGACTTTTTCTAGCGCCTTTTCGCCTTGGAAGCCAAAACTGCCTAGATAGTTACGCAGTTCAAGCTCGTTCTTATCAGGGGCGATTTGCATCATATGCTGCAGTGGCGTTTCTTCAGGGTGCAGCGTTTCCAATTGGTGCTGAGCAAAATAGCCAATCTTGACACCTTGTGAGTAGGTTAAGTCTCCGCCCTGAGGAATAAGTTCACGCGAGAGCAATTTGATGAGCGTTGATTTACCTGCACCATTGCGACCGAGAAGACCAATGCGACTACCAGGGACTAGGTTAAGGCGAATCTTTTCTAAAATCAGATTGTCACCATAGCCCGCCGACACTTCATCCATCATGATGATTGGGTTTGGCAAGGCATCGGGATCGCGGAACTGAAAACTGAACGGGTTATCAAGCTGAGCAGGTAGCACTTTTTCCATACGCTCAAGGGCTTTAATACGGCTTTGTGCTTGGCGAGCTTTTGAGGCTTTATAGCGGAAGCGGTCGATATAACTTTGCATATGCGACATTTGCTTTTGCTGCTTTTCAAATTGAGCTTGCTGCAAGATAAGTTTTTGTGCGCGCTGATCTTCAAACGAAGAGTAGTTGCCTGTGTACTCATTGAGTTGCTGGTTTTCGACATGAATAACACGACCCACGATAGGATCTAGGAAATCACGGTCGTGAGAGATAAGGACAAGCGTGCCAGGGTAGTTCTGTAGCCAGCGTTCGAGCCACATAACAGCATCAAGATCTAAGTGGTTGGTTGGCTCATCGAGTAGCAAAAGATCGGAGCGACAAAGCAGTGCTTGTGCAAGGTTAAGGCGCATACGCCAACCACCAGAAAACTGAGTGAGGTTCCAGCTCATCTGATCTTGGCTAAAGCCTAAACCATCGAGTAGCTCTGCGGCGCGTGCGCGAATACTGTAGCCACCAATGGTTTCAATCTTGCCATGGATTTCGGCGACCAAAGTGCCTTTATCCTGTTGCTCTGCCGTCTCCAGTTCTGATTCTAAGCGGCGGTATTCACGGTCACCATCAATGACATACTCAATCGCACTGCGCTCCAGTGCAGGGGTTTCCTGTGCCACCCAAGCCATTTCCCAGTGTGCCGGCTTACTGAAGTTACCCGCGTCAATAGAGAGTTCGTCTTTGATTAGGGCGAATAGGGTTGATTTACCACAACCGTTTTTGCCGACTAGACCGACTTTATCGCCTGGATGAATGGTCGCCGAAGCTTGATCTAAAAGTGGTTTGCCACCTCGAAGAAGCTGGATGCCAGAGAAGGTAATCATAATCTTTTGCTTTGTCTTTGCTCGTATTGCGACGAATAGTAGGTTAGTTAACGAGTTATGTCGATCGTTGCGTTATTGCCACTAACAACGTATAACAAACTGATAACGATAAATGACAATAAAAACAGTCATAATTGGCTATTCATAACATTAAGGATTGCTGTCGAAGGAATGCAGACTTTATCATCCGACAAGCCTAAAGTGTTGGTGCTTTATGCCCACCCAGAGTCACAGACCTCTGTGGCTAATCAAATGATGATCAAGAAGATTGAATCGCTTGATCACGTCCACGTGCACGATCTTTATGCACACTACCCAGATTTTTTTATTGATGTTCCGGCTGAGCAGCAATTGCTTGAAGAACACGATGTGATTGTGTTCCACCATCCTCTTTATATGTACTCTTGCCCCGCTTTGCTTAAAGAGTGGTTCGATCGCGTTCTCGGTAAGGGATTCGCCTACGGTAAGGGGGAAGCGCTGAAAGGAAAATACTGGCGCAGCGTGATTACCACCGGAGGCAAAGAGGAAGCTTTTGGTCGCTCCGGTTACAACCGCTATCCGCTCGATGAAATTTTGCAGCCGTTTGAGCTAACAGCGGCGCTGTGTCAGATGGAGTGGATTGAGCCTTTGGTGCTCTATTGGGCGCGTAATGTCAGTGAAATGGAACGCTATCAACATGCAGAGACCTATCGTCAATGGCTGAATAATCCATTGCTAACCTATACTGAACAAGTAGTAGGGGGTGGGAATGGCGCTTGAAAGTGATTTTCTCCAGAGTAGTGTGATCTTTCTGACGGCTGCGGTAATTGCCGTGCCGATTGCTCAACGATTGGGTCTTGGCTCAGTGCTGGGCTATTTGCTTGCGGGCGTTGCTATTGGTCCTTGGGGGCTAGGGTTAATCCGCGATGTAGAAGCCATTCTCCATTTTGCTGAGTTTGGTGTCGTCCTGCTTCTGTTTCTGATCGGTTTGGAACTGAATCCGAAAAAGCTCTTACAAATGAAAGGCCCGATATTAGGGCTTGGCGGGGCGCAAGTTGTTGTCACTACTTTAGTTTTGTCATGTGTGGCTTATCTGGCAGGAACATCTTGGCAAACCAGTCTTGTGATTGGCATGGGCTTAGCACTTTCTTCTACGGCCATTGCCCTACGAGTCATCGAAGAGCAAGGGTTAGCGGGTGGCGAGACCGGACAGTCTGGTTTTGCGGTTCTGCTATTCCAAGATATTGCGGTCATTCCTATGCTCGCGATTCTTCCGGTTTTAGCTGGTAATACGGCAGGTAACTGGCTCGATGCGTTGTGGATGCTAGGTGGTGTCGGCGGGTTGTTGGTTGGTGGTCACTTCCTACTTAGACCTCTATTTCGTTATGTGGTGCTGAGTGGCGTTAGAGAGCTCTTCACAGTCGCGGCACTGTTGTTGGTCATTGGCATTGCACTGTTAATGAAACACCTTGGTCTATCCATGGCACTTGGTACCTTCTTGGCGGGCGTTTTACTAGCAGAAAGCGAATATCGTCATGAGCTTGAAATTGCCATCGAACCATTCAAAGGCTTACTGCTTGGTCTTTTCTTCATTGCCGTCGGTATGGCGGTCAACTTGGGACTATTGGCTTTAGAGCCTTTCACTGTATTAGCTGCCGTTGTCGGTTTAGTTATCGTTAAGGGATTGATTCTTTATCTTCTGGCACGACTTGCGGGCAGCAGCGCTAAAGCTCGCAGTAAGATGGCAGCAATACTTAGCCAAGGTGGTGAGTTTGCTTTCGTTATATTTACTGCCGCAAGCAGCGAAGGACTAATCAACCAAGAGCAAACCGCATTTTTGTTGGTGGTAGTGAGCTTGTCTATGGTCACGACGCCGTTGCTACTGATGGCACAAAACAAATGGTATGCCCGTGGCTTAAACGCAGAATCAGTTGAGGCTCTGCGCAGCGATGTTATTAATAAGCAGCCAAGAGTCATCATCGCAGGCTTCGGTCGTTTTGGTCAGATCATTGGCCGTTTGATGTATGCCAATAAGATCAAAGTGACCGTGTTGGAAAGTGATGCCAGCCAGATCCAGTTGCTGCGTAAATATGGCTATAAAGTCTTTTATGGTGATGCAACTCAGCTTGATTTATTGCGTGCGGCGGGAGCAGATAAAGCAGAGGCCATGGTTATCTGTACTGATTCACCAGACGAGATCATGCAAATAGTTGAGTTGTGCCAAACCCATTTCCCTGATTTAAAATTGCTGGCACGTGCTCGAAGTCGTGTCGAAGCTTATCAACTTCTGAGTCATGGGGTAGACAACTACTCACGAGAAACCTTCTTAGGTGCCTTAGATCTTGGTCGTCAAACCTTGATCAATTTAGGAATGCATCCGTATCAAGCAAAGCGAGCGGAAGCGCATTTTAGAAAGCTTGATAATGCTATGCTCAAAGAATTGCTGCCTCAGCACAATGATGATAAACAATTGGCCCAAAGAGCCAAAGAAGCCCGCAAAGAACTGGAAGAGATATTTGGTCGAGAGCTAGAGAGCGATCAACAAGCCAAAAACTTCTGGGATTAAACTAGTGAAACAAAACAGATGAAAAAAAGATTTATCGCAGGCGCCAGTTGCCCAAAGTGTTCAGCACAAGACACTTTGCGCTGGTGGATAGAGAATAATATTGAGTTAGTAGAATGTGTTGAATGTGGTCACCAAGACCAACGTCAGCCTCAGTCCGTTGAGAAAACAGAACATGGCGGTCAAGAAATGATCGGCATTTTTAAGCCCGATTGATTGTGTTTCTATAAATCATCCCCATAATACCCCAGTAGAAAGTTTATAGACCTTAGTTTGGGCTAAGGTCCTTTATTCTCCTTGGAGTAAATATGAAAATTGAAAAGAACGTAGTTGTAAGCCTTGCTTACCAAGTGAAATTGGAAGACGGTGTTGTTGTTGATCAGTCTACGGCTGATGCGCCACTAGATTACCTACACGGCAACAACAACCTAATCACTGGTCTTGAAACAGCACTAGAAGGTAAGGAAGCAGGCGCTAAGTTCTCTGTAACCGTTTCTCCAGAAGAAGCATACGGTGAACACAACGACGCACTTGTACAACGTGTTCCTGCAAATGTATTCCAAGGTGTTGAGCAAATCGAAGTAGGTATGCGTTTTCTAGCGGATACTGACCAAGGTCCAATCCCTGTAGAAGTGACAGAAGTGGATGGCGACGAAGTGGTTGTTGATGGTAACCACATGCTTGCGGGTCAAACTCTGACTTTCGACGTTGAAGTTGTAGCGGTACGCGAAGCGACTGCAGAAGAAGTTGAGCACGGTCATGTTCACCAAGCTGGTGGCTGTGGTCACGACCACGATCACGAAGGTGGTTGCTGTGGTGGCGAAGGCCATGATCACGGTGAAGAGAAGAAAGATGGCTGCTGCGGTGGCGGTAGCTGCGGTTCTCACTAATCCGTTAGCTTAGAACTAGATTGTAAAAGGCGTTTCCCGCTGTACGGGAAACGCCTTTTTTGTTATTAACTTATCAGTCAACTCGTTGTTAGGAGAGCCGTCGATGACTCAACCATTCTCAATCGCCATTCATGGCGGAGCCGGAACTATATTACGTGATCAAATGAGCGAAGAGTTAAAGGCTTCCATCCTAGCTGACCTTGAAGCATCGGTTCGCGCTGGGCATAGCATTCTAGCTCAGTCGGGTGATGCGCTTGATGCGGTCGTTGCCGCGGTTAAAGTGCTTGAAGACTCACCTAACTTTAATGCAGGCAAGGGCTCTGTCTTAACCCATAAAGAGATGGTTGAAATGGACGCCTCTGTCATGCACGGCAACGATAAAAATGCCGGTGCCGTGGCAGGTGTTCGTCATATCAAAAATCCTATCGAGCTTGCACGAGATGTGATGAACAAGAGCAACCATGTATTACTGATTGGTGAAGGGGCCGAGGAGTTTGCATTCGAGCATGGTTACGAGTTCACCGAGCAGGACTATTTTTTCACTGACCGCCGCTATGAGCAGCTGCTATCGATGAAAGAGAAAGGCTTGTTTGCTTTGTCTGAGTCTAAATATCCTGATGATAAGAAATACGGCACAGTAGGGGCGGTAGCACTGGATCAGCAAGGCAACCTTGCGGCGGCAACCAGCACAGGAGGCGTGACCAATAAGAAATATGGCAGGGTAGGTGACTCTTCGATCATCGGCGCTGGGACATTTGCAGAGAATGGCAATGTTGCTGTTTCCACCACCGGAATGGGTGAGTTCTTCATTCGTCAAACTGTCGCGGGCGATGTTGCCGCAAGAATGCGTTACCTGAAAGAAGATTTAGCCACTGCATGTGAGACGATTATTCAAGGAGAGCTCAAAGAGATGGGCGGAGAAGGTGGTCTGATTGCCGTTAATGCCCAAGGACAACTCCATTTTGCGATGAACAGCAGTGGCATGTACCGAGCAGGCATCGACACAAATGGTCGCTTTAGCGTGAAAATCTACGCAGATGAGTAGCTAGTAAGCGACTTGAATCCAGCAAGAGTGCTATTAAGTCGCTGATATAATTCGACGTTAGCTGAGTCACCCCTTTATTTAAGCGGTATTACGCTTAGATGATTAAAAAATGACTGCAAGAAATGTGATTCAGTGCTAGAATCCATTTTTAACTAGCAACAGATACTGGAAAGATGGGAAATAACGTAGTCGTTCTGGGCACCCAATGGGGTGACGAAGGTAAAGGTAAAATTGTTGACCTTTTAACTGAAGATGCAAAGTATGTGGTTCGCTACCAAGGCGGTCACAACGCAGGTCACACTCTTGTAATTGACGGTGAAAAAACCGTTCTTCACTTAATTCCATCAGGCATCCTACGCGATAACGTAAAATGTGTTATCGGTAACGGCGTTGTACTATCGCCTGAAGCACTTCTTAAAGAAATGAAGCCTCTTGAAGCGCGTGGTATCCCGGTTCGTGAGCGTCTTTTCGTTTCTGAAGCTTGTCCTCTAATTCTTCCTTACCACATCGCTATCGACAACGCGCGTGAAATCGCTCGTGGAGCTAAAGCGATTGGTACAACTGGTCGTGGTATCGGTCCAGCTTACGAAGATAAAGTTGCTCGTCGCGGTCTTCGCGTTGGTGACCTTTTCGATAAAGAAATGTTCGCTGAGAAACTAAAAGAAGTAATGGAATTCCATAACTTCCAACTAGAGCACTTCTACAAAGCTGAAACAGTAAGCTACGATGAAGTTCTTGAGCAGTGCATGGGTTACGCTGAGCTACTAACCTCTATGGTTATGGACGTAACTGACGAACTAGACGCAGCACGTAAGCGCGGCGACAAGGTAATGTTCGAAGGTGCTCAAGGTACTCTACTAGACATCGACCACGGTACTTACCCATACGTAACTTCATCTAACACGACTGCTGGTGGTGTTGCTGCAGGTTCTGGTTTCGGTCCTCGTCACATCGGTTACATCCTTGGTATTACTAAGGCTTACTGTACTCGCGTTGGTTCAGGTCCATTCCCAACTGAGCTTTACGATGGTCTAGACAAGCAAGACCCAGTAGGTAAGCACCTAGGTGATGTTGGCCATGAGTTTGGCGCAACAACAGGTCGTCTACGTCGTACAGGTTGGTTCGATGCAGTGGCAATGCGCCGTGCAATCCAAATCAACTCTCTAACTGGTATGTGTTTGACTAAACTAGACGTTCTTGATGGTCTAAAAGAGATCAAGATCTGTACTGGTTACAAGATGAAAGATGGCTCTATCCTAGAAGTTTCTCCAATGGCTGCAGAGTCATTCGAAGAAGCGACGCCAATCTACGAAACTATGCCAGGTTGGTCTGAGACAACATTTGGTGCGAAGTCGCTAGACGCGCTTCCACAAGCAGCTCTAGATTACATCAAGCGCATCGAAGAGCTAACGGGTGTACCAGTAGACATCATTTCTACAGGTCCAGACCGTAACGAAACAATCATTAAGGTTCACCCTTACCAGGCTTAATCTCTGATTGTTCAGCAATTTTAAAAACCGGCGTTTATCGCCGGTTTTTTTATAACCAATTTTTCTTGCGATTCTCTTAACTTACGGCAACAATTTGCCATGAGACGGCAATTTTGATTAAAGAGTTAGCATTGATTGCCGATACTAGTATCAAGCTTGCCGTGTTTGCGGCAAATCTGATGTTGACGAAAAACATCAATGGTCGAAGTTAAGAGTGCAGAAAATGAAGCTAAGAAGATTAGCTGCTTCGATGGTGTTGGCGTTAAGTGCCTCATGGGTACAGGCAAATGAATTGCCTGATATCGGTGAGCCAATACCTATATATACCGAAGCCGAACTAATTAAACTCATCAACAACAACCAACATTTAGAGCGTGTAAAAGCCGATAACTGTCAGCTTGTTGAAGATATTGTGGCTCGTGCGACTCGAATCAGCTTACCTGCGTATGAATTTTTATACGGAGATATGTTGGCGTGGGGCGTATGTGTCAATCAGGATGTAGAGCTAGGTCTCTACTATATGGAAAATGCTGCCCACCAAGGTTTGCCAGCTGCTCTAGAGCAGATTGGTCGTTATTACTCACGTGGTACCTTAGTTCAGCAAGATAAAGAGCGCGCGATTCCTTACTTGCGTGAAGCGGCGGCTATGGGCAATCTCAATGCGCGTATTCACTTAGCAGAACTGCTGCTACGTGATTATGGTAGTCCGCTTGACTATGAAGACGCCTATCGCTGGCTTTATAATTCAGTCACGGCTGATCAGCGGGTACACAAACGCATTAGTGTGTTAAGGCAAGGCTTAGAGAGGCGCATGCCTCAGAACATTATCGCCAGAGCGAAAAAGCGCGATACCTTCTGGTAACAGCTAAATAGTTTAAATGCACCTGACTTACTGCACTCGGTCGGTTACGAAAATACAAAAATGCCCAGCACTTGCTGGGCATTGTTATTACTAGCCTGCGGTTATTGGACCACTTCACCAGATTCAATCACTGTCTCACGAACCACTTTAGTGAACTCAAGTGCTTCTTTGCGAATCGCTTCTTCATCTACAGTGAGCATTTTACGATCCTGCATCAGTACGTTTCCATCAACAATCGAGTGACGTACATTGCCTGAGTTTGCTGAGTAAACTAAAGCCGAGTACGGGTTATAGACTGGCACCATGTTTGGTGCTTTAGTGTCGATGACAATGATATCTGCCAGTTTACCGACTTCAAGGGAACCGATTTTGTCTTCCATATGCAGTGCTTTGGCCGCACCCATGGTCGCCATATCAATTACTTTGATTGGTGGCATTGCCGCGCGATCTTTGTTAACCAGTTTATGCACTTTAGCCACTTGGTTGAATTCATCAATAGTACTTAAAGTGTTACCTGACATCGGCCCATCAGTACCTAAGCCAATACGAACTTCTTCATCGTACATCTTAAGAGCAGGAGAAACGCCTTTTGCAGATTTAATGTTGGCACTCATGTTGTGTGCGACGCCCATATCTGCTTCTTTCACCAGTTTAATGTCTTCGTCATCGACTAAGATCATGTGCGCGCCAACCAGGTTTTTGTTCAGTGCGCCAATGCTATGCATGTATTGAACAGGCGATAAGCCATCAGAGCGCTCTGCGATTTTCTCTTCTTCACGGTGTGACTCCGCTAAGTGAATCATCACGGGCACATCGTGTTCAAGCGACAACTTAGCCACTTTTTGCAGTGTTTCTGTGGTGTTCGTATATGGAGCGTGTGGCGCGAAAGCAGGTGTGATTCTCGGATGGTCTTTGTACTCTTTGATAAAGTTAAGGGCGTACTGAATGCCTTCATCTGCGTTGGCAGCGTCAGCAACTGGGAACTTAATCACTGTTTCGCCCAAAATGGCTCGCATGCCGATTTTATCGACGGTCTTTGCGACCTCATCTTCAAAATAGTACATGTCCGCGTAGGTGGTTACGCCACCTTTAACCATTTCGACGTTGCCAAGGTTTGCCCCGATACGCACCATATCTCGTGAAACAAGCTTAGCTTCTAGTGGGAAAATATAGCGGTGAAGTCGGTCAGGGACATCGTCAGCTAGAGAACGAAATACTGTCATAGAGACGTGAGTATGGGTATTGATAAGGCCAGGCATAACAATATCGCCATCCACATCCAGTACTTTCTTCGCTTGGTATTGTTTCTCTAGGGACTGGTCACCAACTGCAATGATTTGATTACCCTTTACCACTACCGTTCCTTTTTCATACACGGTCTTATCTTGGTTCATAGTAAGAACCATGGCATCTGTGATCATTAAATCCGCTTTCTCAGTAGCGGATGCCTGAAGCGAGA
This sequence comes from Vibrio sp. SCP2, assembly GCF_059295395.1. NCBI lineage: Bacteria > Pseudomonadati > Pseudomonadota > Gammaproteobacteria > Vibrionales > Vibrionaceae > Vibrio > Vibrio sp. SCP2. Next base: position 179,241 of record NZ_JCAFVV010000006.1, read on the forward strand.
ACAGACCAAGGCTAGCGATAGCCGAAGCGATTAAGGTACGTTTGATACTCATAGCAACACCTGTAGTAAAAGGAATAGTAAATTTTTCCTGAATCATACCCCCTTCTTTACTAGGTGCAATCGTTTGCCCAGTCAGTTGCAATGAAGTGTGATCTTTATCGTACGATGTTATGAGTTGTGAAGAGTCGAGATAAGTTATGAAAAATAGGTGGAAAAACTGCGAAATTAAAGCGACTTACCTGTAGCTTACCCCGCTAGTCAGATATACTAGTTTTAATTCCCCTCCTTTGTTAATTAGGCGCGCCTATGTCAGACAATATCCATAATGACCCATTTGCAGCTCGTGAATCGGAAAATTATGAAAACCCGATCCCAAGCCGTGAGTTTATTCTTGAGTTCCTCAGCCAAGCTGGCGTTCCGATGAACCGTAATGATCTCTTTGAAGCTTTAAAGCTGAAAGGAGAAGATCATTATGAAGGCTTGCGTCGTCGACTGCGCGCCATGGAGCGTGACGGGCAACTGGTCTTCACTCGCCGCCAATGCTACGCCTTACCAGAGAAACTGGAAATGGTGAAAGGCTATGTGATTGGGCATAAAGATGGTCATGGCTGGGTACGTCCTGAAGGAAGCGTCGGCAAAGATAACGACATCGTACTGCCTCATCACCAAATGAAAAACATCATCCACGGTGACTATGTCTTAGTTCAACCGACTGAGAACTCAAAACGAGGACGAAAGGAAGGGCGCCTAGTTCGTGTACTTGAAGAGCGCGTGACGCAAATCGTTGGCCGCTTCTTTATGGAATATGGTTACTCATATGTGGTGCCCGATGATTCGCGTATTAGCCAAGACATCCTGATCCCGAATGACCTACGTGCAGGGGCGCGTATGGGGAATGTCGTGGTGATTGAAATTACGGATCGTGGCTCTCGTTCTCGCGGTATGATGGGTAAAGTGGTTGAAGTCTTAGGTGAAAACATGGCACCTGGGATGGAGACGCAAATTGCGATCCGTACTCACCAAATTCCTCATGAGTGGCCTGAAGCAGTCGATAAGCAAATTGAAGGGCTTGGTGAAGAAGTACCGGAAGAGGCAAAAGTGGGCAGGGTAGATCTGCGCGAACTGCCACTCGTGACTATCGATGGTGAAGATGCTCGCGACTTTGACGATGCTGTTTTCTGTGAGAAAAAGAAAAGCGGTGGTTGGAGACTTTGGGTCGCTATAGCTGATGTCAGCTATTATGTTCGCCCAGACAGTGCTCTGGATAAAGAAGCGATTAACCGCGGTAACTCGGTTTACTTCCCATCACAAGTGGTTCCAATGCTCCCGGAAGTATTATCTAACGGCTTGTGTTCTCTTAACCCACAAGTTGATCGTCTGTGTATGGTGTGTGAGATGACCATCTCTGAGACGGGTAAGTTATCTGGCTATAAGCACTACGAAGCGGTGATGAACTCTCATGCTCGCCTGACCTATAACAAGGTACACCATATCCTTGAAGGGGATGAAGAGCTGCGCCAAAGATACGAACCGCTCGTTCCTCACTTAGAAGAGCTGCATAAGATGTACAAAGTGCTTAAGCATGCTCGTGACAATCGTGGTGCGATTGAATTTGAAACGGTGGAAACCAAGTTCATCTTCAATGCAGAGCGTAAGATTGACAGTATTGAACCTGTGATTCGCAACGATGCGCATAAGATTATTGAAGAGTGTATGATCTTAGCCAATATCGCTTCTGCTTCTTTGGTCGAAAAAGCAAAAGAACCAGCACTCTACCGCATTCACGAATCTCCGGGTGAACTCCGTTTGCAAGGTTTCCGTGACTTCTTGGGTGAGCTAGGTCTGCACTTAAATGGTGGTTTAGAGCCATCACCAACCGATTACGCTGACTTAGTTAAGCAAATTGGCGAGCGTCAAGACAAAGAGCTGATTCAAACCATGCTGTTGCGTTCGATGAAGCAAGCGGTCTACAACGCAGATAACTGCGGTCACTTTGGCTTGGCACTAAAACGCTACGCGCACTTTACCTCGCCAATTCGTCGCTACCCAGACTTGCTATTGCACCGTGCGATTAAATATTTAATTGCCAAAGAAAATGGCACATTGAAAGATCGCTGGACACCAACCGGTGGTTGCCACTATTCATTCGATGACATGGACTTCTACGGTGAGCAATGTTCGATGACTGAGCGTCGCGCCGATGATGCGACTCGCGAAGTTTCTGATTGGCTCAAATGTGAATACATGCAAGACCATGTTGGAGAGGAACTCGAAGGCGTTATCGCCAATGTTACTGGCTTTGGTTTCTTCGTTCGTCTTAGCGATCTGCATATTGATGGTTTGGTGCATATTTCAGCGCTGGCGAATGACTACTATCAATTTGACCCTATTGGTCAGAGACTTATTGGTGAAAGCTTTGGTGCTATCTATCGATTAGGTGATGCAGTGAAAGTCAAAGTGCTTTCCGTTAATCTCGATGATCGTCAAATTGACTTTGAATTAGTCGAAACAAGTCGTAAGCTACGCGGCGAAGGGAAGACGGCTAAGAAGCGCGCGGCAGAGGCGAAAAGAAAAGCCAAAGAGAAAAAACGCGCCGCAACCAAAGGTGGCAAAGCAGGCCGTAAAGCCAGCCCTGACGTTGAACCAACCAAGCGTCCGGAGCCATCAGAGTTAGGAACAGGCAAGAAGCCGAAAGTGACTAAGGCGCGTAAAAAAAAGCCGGGCGCAAAACCTAAGAAAGCCAAGCGTACTAAGAAAGCTGCGCAGTAAGAATTTAACCCAACAGGTTTTTAAATGAGTAACGAATTTATCTATGGTATTCACGCAGTCAAAGCAGTTCTAGAGCGTGAACCAGAGCGTTTCATTGAAGCGTTTGTACTAAAAGGTCGTCAAGATGACCGTCTAATGCCGATTCTGAACGAACTACAAGTGTGTGGTGTTTCAATTCAGCAGATGACTCGTAAAACGTTAGATGACAAAGCACGCGGTGCTAACCATCAAGGTATTATGGCGCGTGTTAAGCCCGCTAAACAGCTTAATGAAAATGACTTAGATGACATTCTTGCTAAGCATGAGTCACCACTACTGCTAGTTCTTGATGGTGTCACAGACCCGCACAACCTAGGTGCTTGTCTACGTAATGCTGACGCAGCAGGTGTTGCGGCGGTTATTGTACCGAAAGACAAATCAGCAAACATTACTGCGACAGTCAGTAAAGTGGCTTGTGGCGCAGCAGAGACTGTACCTTTGGTCCGCGTGACTAACCTAGCTCGCACCATGCGCGCGTTGCAAGAGCAGGGTGTGTGGTTTGTTGGTACAGCAGGTGAAGCGACACACGACATATACCAAGCAAAGCTAACAGGTTCGCTAGCTATCGTTATGGGCGCAGAAGGTGACGGTATGCGCCGCCTGACTCGCGAAACTTGTGATGACTTAATCAAGATCCCAATGGCAGGCAGTGTCTCAAGCCTAAACGTCTCTGTTGCATCAGGCGTATGCCTATTTGAAGCGGTGCGACAGCGCTTAGCTTAAATATCCGGAACGCTGCGCTCCTAGATAACGGGAGCACTACGCTACGAGAAAACTGAAGTTGACCACTTTAACCAGAGTGGTCAGCTTTACCTCTCTACCTCTCTACCTCTCTACCTCTCTACCTCTCTACCTCTCTACCTCTCCAGTTCTCCATAGGACGAAGTCCGTTCCCGCATCCCGCATCCCGATTCCCAACACCCATTCCCTCTTCTGCGTTTATTTTTCAAACAGCACTTGCAAGTAAAACTGTGATCTGTATAATGCGTCGCACTGGTTAAGCCAGTTGTGAACCAATGAGCGAAGAGGAGCTGATTTATCTCTTTGATATTTCAGGTAATGTAGACTCAGCTTATGTTCGCGGTTAATACAATTAGCTACTTATTCTTCGGAATAACTATCCCCAGACGTGATTCTGGTATGTAGGGGTAGTTAATCGAAAATTAACTGACAATACTTCCTAATCTTGGAAGTTACGGTTTCACATAAATCAATCGGCATTCTCTCGTCTTTACGAGTTTGAGTGGCGATATTGTTTGTGTAATTTTTAATATTGGAGCTCTGTCTCATGCAGAACCAACGTATCCGTATCCGCTTAAAAGCTTTCGATTACAAACTAATCGATGCTTCTACAGCGGAAATCGTTGAAACAGCTAAGCGCACTGGCGCACAGGTTCGTGGTCCAATCCCACTACCTACTCGTAAAGAGCGTTTCACAGTTCTTATCTCTCCACACGTTAACAAGAAAGCACGTGACCAGTACGAAATCCGTACTCACAAGCGTCTAATCGACATCGTTGAGCCAACAGACAAAACTGTTGATGCTCTAATGCGTCTAGACCTTGCTGCGGGCGTTGACGTTCAAATTAGCCTAGGTTAAGGGAGATTAGAAGAATGATTGGTCTAATCGGTCGTAAAGTGGGCATGACCCGCGTATTTACTGAAGAAGGCGTTTCTATCCCAGTAACTGTTGTTGAGGTTGAAGCTAACCGTGTTTCTCAAGTTAAAACTCTTGAGACAGATGGCTACGCTGCAATCCAGGTTACTACTGGTGCTAAGAAAGCTAACCGCGTAACTAAGCCAGAAGCAGGTCACTTTGCTAAAGCAGGTGTTGAAGCTGGTCGTGGTCTTTGGGAATTCCGTTTGGAAAACGGTGAAGAGTTTGCAGTTGGCGCTGAGCTAACAGTTGAACTATTCAACGAAACAAAGAAAGTAGACGTTACTGGTACATCTAAGGGTAAAGGTTTCCAAGGCGCTGTTAAGCGTTGGAACTTCCGTACTCAAGATGCTACTCACGGTAACTCATTGTCTCACCGTGCTCCTGGTTCTATTGGCCAATGTCAAACTCCAGGTCGCGTATTTAAAGGCAAGAAAATGGCAGGTCACATGGGTGCAGAGCGTGTAACGACTCAAAACCTAGAGATCGTACGTGTTGACGCTGAGCGCAATCTGCTTCTTATTAAAGGTGCAGTCCCAGGCGCAACTGGCGGCAACGTGATCGTTAAACCAGCTGTTAAAGCATAACGTCTCAGGAGTAAGTAATGGAACTAATGGTTAAAGGTGCTGATGCACTAACTGTTTCCGAAACTACTTTCGGACGTGAGTTTAACGAAGCTCTTGTACACCAAGTAGTTGTTGCATACGCAGCAGGTGCTCGTCAAGGTACTCGTGCTCAGAAAACACGTTCAGAAGTTTCTGGCGGTGGCGCTAAGCCATGGCGTCAAAAAGGTACTGGCCGTGCACGTGCTGGTACAATCCGTAGCCCAATCTGGCGTACAGGTGGTGTTACTTTTGCTGCGAAACCACAAGATCACAGCCAAAAAGTAAACAAAAAAATGTACCGTGGTGCTATGAAGAGCATTCTTTCTGAGCTTGTTCGTCAAGAGCGTCTAATCGTTGTTGATAACTTCTCAGTAGAAGCACCAAAGACTAAAGAACTAGTTGCTAAGCTTAAAGAGCTTGAGCTAACTGACGCTTTAATCGTGACTAGCGAAGTAGATGAGAACCTATTCTTAGCTGCTCGTAACCTATACAAAGTTGACGCTCGTGACGTTGCTGGTATTGACCCAGTTTCTCTAATCGCGTTCGACAAAGTTGTAATTACTGCTGACGCAGTTAAACAAGTAGAGGAGATGCTAGCATGATCACTGAAGAGCGTATCCTAAAAGTTCTACGTGCACCGCACATCTCTGAAAAAGCAACTATGGCAGCTGAGAAAGCGAACACTATCGTTTTCAAAGTAGCTAAAGATGCAACTAAAAAAGAGATCAAAGCAGCTGTAGAAAAGCTATTTGAAGTTGAAGTTAAGTCTGTAAATACTCTTATCACTAAGGGTAAGACCAAACGTCAAGGTCTACGCCAAGGTCGCCGCAGCGACGTTAAGAAAGCGTACGTTACTTTGAAAGAAGGTCAAGATCTTGACTTCGTTGGCGGCGCGGAATAACAGGAGTAGTTAAGAATGGCTATTGTTAAATGTAAGCCGACTTCCCCTGGTCGTCGTCACGTTGTTAAAGTTGTTAACGCTGACCTACACAAGGGCAAGCCATACGCACCTCTTCTAGAGAAAAACTCTAAGAACGGTGGTCGTAACAACAACGGTCGTATCACAGTACGTCACATCGGCGGTGGTCACAAGCACCACTACCGTGTAATTGACTTCAAACGTACTAAAGACGGTATCCCAGCGAAAGTTGAGCGTCTTGAATATGATCCAAACCGTAGCGCTAACATCGCTCTAGTTCTGTACGCAGACGGTGAGCGTCGTTACATCCTAGCACCTAAAGGTGTTAACGCAGGTGATGCTATCCAGTCTGGTGTTGATGCACCAATCAAAGCTGGTAACACTCTACCAATGCGTAACATCCCAGTAGGTTCAACTGTACACAACGTTGAACTTAAGCCTGGTAAAGGTGGTCAGCTAGCTCGTTCGGCTGGTGCATATGCTCAAATCGTTGCTCGCGACGGTGCATACGTAACTATCCGTCTACGTTCTGGCGAAATGCGCAAAGTACTTTCTGAAGGCCGTGCAACAATCGGTGAAGTTGGTAACTCTGAGCACATGCTACGTGAACTTGGTAAAGCTGGTGCTAACCGCTGGCGCGGTGTTCGTCCTACCGTTCGCGGTGTGGTAATGAACCCAGTAGACCACCCACACGGTGGTGGTGAAGGTCGTACTTCTGGTGGCCGTCACCCAGTTTCACCATGGGGTCAGCCAACTAAAGGCTTCAAGACTCGTAAGAACAAACGCACTGACAAGTACATCGTACGTCGTCGTAACAAGTAATCTATATAAAGAGGAATCGCCATGCCACGTTCTCTCAAGAAAGGTCCATTTATTGACCTACACTTGCTGAAGAAGGTAGAGAAAGCGGTGGAAAGCGGAGACAAAAAGCCTATTAAGACTTGGTCCCGTCGTTCAATGATCATCCCTACGATGATCGGTTTGACCATCGCTGTCCATAATGGTCGTCAGCACGTACCAGTATTCGTAACCGAAGAAATGATCGGTCACAAACTGGGCGAATTCGCACCAACACGTACTTACCGCGGCCATGTCGTGGATAAGAAAGCTAAGAAGCGTTAAGGAGTAGATGATGGAAGCATTAGCTAAACATAACTTTGCTCGCATTTCGCCTCAGAAAGCTCGCTTAGTTGCGGATCAAATTCGTGGAAAATCTGTAGACCAGGCTCTAGAAATTCTAACGTTCAGCAACAAAAAAGCTGCTGATCTAATCAAGAAAGTTCTTGAGTCAGCTATCGCTAACGCGGAGCACAATGAAGGCGCAGATATTGACGATCTAAATGTCGCAAAAATCTTCGTAGATGAAGGCCCTATCATGAAGCGTATTATGCCTCGTGCTAAAGGTCGTGCGGATCGTATCTTGAAGCGTTCAAGCCACATCACTGTTGTTGTAGCAGATCGCTAAGAGACTAGGAGAGTAAGCAATGGGTCAAAAAGTACATCCTAATGGTATTCGTCTAGGCATCGTTAAGCCTTGGAATGCTACATGGTTTGCTAACACCAAAGATTTCGCTGACAACCTAGACGGCGACTTCAAGGTACGTCAGTTCCTTACAAGTGAACTGAAAAAAGCATCTCTTTCACGCATCGTTATCGAGCGTCCAGCTAAGAGCATCCGTGTGACTATTCACACTGCTCGTCCTGGCGTTGTAATCGGTAAGAAAGGTGAAGACGTAGAAAAACTACGCACAGCTGTAGCTAAAATTGCAGGTGTACCAGCGCAAATCAACATCGCTGAAGTACGTAAGCCTGAACTTGATGCACAGCTTGTAGGTGATAGCATCGCGTCTCAGCTAGAGCGTCGTGTTATGTTCCGTCGTGCTATGAAGCGCGCGGTACAAAACGCTATGCGTCTAGGCGCTAAAGGTATCAAAGTAGAAGTAAGCGGTCGTCTAGGCGGCGCTGAAATTGCACGTTCTGAGTGGTATCGTGAAGGCCGTGTGCCTCTACACACTCTACGTGCTGACATTGATTACGCAACTTCTTCGGCTCACACTCAATACGGTGTGATCGGCATTAAAGTTTGGATCTTCAAAGGTGAGATTCTAGGCGGTATGCCAGCAGCTAACGCTGTAGAGCCTAAAGGCGACAAGCCTAAGAAGCAGCGTAAAGGCCGTAAGTAAGGAGTCGACAGATGCTACAACCTAAACGTACTAAGTTCCGTAAGGTTCAGACTGGTCGTAACCGTGGTCTAGCTAAAGGTACTGATGTAAGCTTCGGCGAATTCGGTCTTAAAGCTACTGGCCGTGGTCGTCTAACTGCTCGTCAAATCGAAGCGGCACGTCGTGCAATGACACGTCACGTTAAGCGTCAAGGTAAAATCTGGATCCGTGTGTTCCCAGACAAACCTATCACAGAAAAACCACTTGAAGTTCGTCAAGGTAAGGGTAAAGGTAACGTTGAGTACTGGGTAGCCCAAATCCAACCTGGTAAGGTTATGTACGAAATGGGTGGTGTACCTGAAGAATTGGCTCGTGAAGCGTTCCGCCTAGCGGCTCGTAAACTGCCATTCAAAACTACGTTTGTAACTAAGCAGGTGATGTGATGAAAGCACAAGATCTACGCGAAAAAAGCGTTGAAGAGCTTAACGCTGAGCTTTTGAATTTGCTACGTGAACAGTTCAACTTGCGCATGCAAGCTGCTACTGGTCAACTACAGCAAACTCATACTCTGAAAGCTGTACGTCGTGATATCGCACGTGTGAAAACCGTATTGACTGAGAAGGCAGGCGCATAATGAGCGACAAAATTCGTACTTCATTTGGTCGTGTAGTTAGCAACAAAGGCGATAAGTCTATCACTGTTGCTATCGAGCGCATGGTTAAACACCCAATTTACGGCAAGTTCGTAAAGCGCACGACTAAAGTTCACGCACATGACGAGAACAACGAGTGTGGCCTAGGCGATACTGTTGAAATTCGTGAGTGTCGTCCACTGTCTAAGACTAAGTCTTGGACTTTGGTAAAAGTTGTAGAAAAAGCGAAAGGCTAATCCCTTAGCTAGTTCTATGATATTAAACGGCTCCAAAATTATTTTGGGGCCGTTTATTTTTTGACTACCCAATCACAAAAAAGGGTGGTACAATTCGCGTCCCTTTTAAAGAGGCAGCCCGACCCGTGATGGGTCTAGTTATTAATATTTAGCGGAGCACTAACAATGATCCAAATGCAAAGTACACTTGACGCAGCTGATAACTCTGGCGCGCGCAAGGTAATGTGTATTAAGGTCCTGGGTGGCTCACACCGCCGTTATGCACATATCGGTGACGTTATCAAAGTTACTGTGAAGGAAGCAATTCCTCGCGGTAAAGTTAAAAAAGGTGACGTTCTGAAGGCGGTTGTTGTGCGCACTCGCAAAGGCGTTCGTCGTCCAGACGGTTCTGTCATTCGCTTCGACCGTAATGCTTGTGTGTTGTTGAACGACAATACTGAGCAACCAATCGGTACACGTATCTTTGGCCCTGTGACGCGTGAACTTCGTGGCGATAAGTTCATGAAGATCGTTTCACTGGCTCCAGAAGTTCTGTAAGGAGCACGTAGAAATGGCAGCTAAAATCCGTCGTAATGACGAAGTAATCGTTCTTGCTGGTAAAGACAAAGGCAAGAAAGGTAAAGTAACTAAGGTTCTAGCAACTGGTAAAGTTATCGTTGAAGGTATCAACCTTGTTAAGAAGCACCAAAAGCCGGTTCCGGCTCTAGGTCAACAAGGTGGCATCGTTGAACAAGAAGCAGCTATTGATGCTTCTAACGTTGCAATCTTTAACGCAGCTACTGGTAAAGCTGACCGTATCGGTTTCCGTTTTGAAGATGGTAAGAAAGTTCGTTTCTTTAAATCTAACAACGAAATCGTTTCTAACTAATAGAAGTAATTTGGAGTTCTACTATGGCGAAACTGCATGATTACTACAAGTCGTCTGTAGTCGCTGAACTGACCAAACAGTTTAGCTACACAAGCGTCATGCAAGTCCCTAGAATCGAGAAAATCACCCTAAACATGGGTGTTGGTGAAGCAATCAACGATAAGAAACTGCTAGAAAACGCAGCTGCTGATATGGCAACGATCTCTGGTCAAAAGCCACTTATCACTAAAGCACGTAAATCTGTTGCAGGTTTCAAAATCCGCGAAGGCTACCCTATCGGTTGTAAAGTAACCTTGCGTGGCGAACGTATGTGGGATTTTCTTGAGCGTTTAATTAACATCGCTCTTCCACGTGTACGTGACTTCCGTGGCGTTAGCGCTAAGTCTTTTGACGGACGCGGTAACTACAGCATGGGCGTTCGCGAGCAAATCATCTTCCCGGAAATCGACTTTGATAAAGTTGATCGAGTACGCGGTCTAGACATCACTATTACGACGTCTGCTGGTACTGATGAGGAAGGCCGTGCTCTGCTGGCTGCCTTTAACTTCCCATTCCGTAAGTAAGGTGAAGGGTTACTGTTATGGCTAAAAATTCAATGAAAGCACGTGAAGCAAAACGTGCGAAGCTAGTAGCTAAGTTCGCTGAAAAGCGTTCTGCGCTCAAAGCTATCATCAGCGATGTAAACGCATCTGAAGAAGATCGTTGGAACGCAGTTCTTAAATTGCAATCTCTTCCACGTGATTCAAGTGCATCACGTCAGCGCAACCGTTGTAACCAAACTGGTCGTCCACACGGTTACCTACGTAAGTTCGGTCTAAGCCGTATCAAAGTTCGTGAAGCTTGCATGAAAGGCGAGATTCCTGGACTTCGTAAGGCTAGCTGGTAATTGCCACTTAATCATTTGGAGTAAATCATATGAGCATGCAAGATCCGATTTCGGATATGCTGACCCGCGTTCGTAACGGTCAGGCAGCAAACAAAGTTGCTGTTAAAATGCCTTCTTCAAAGCTTAAAGTTGCAATTGCTGCACTACTAAAAGCTGAAGGTTACATCACTGATTTCGCTGTAGAAGGCGAAGCTAAACCTGAGCTAGAAGTAACTCTTAAGTACTTCCAAGCTAAACCAGTAATCGAGCAACTTAAACGTGTTTCTCGTCCAGGTCTACGTGTTTACAAGAAGAAAGATCAACTTCCTTCTGTAATGGGTGGTCTTGGTGTTGCTATCGTTTCAACTTCCAAGGGTCTGATGTCAGACCGTGCTGCACGTAAAGCAGGTCTTGGCGGTGAAATCATCTGCTACGTAGCTTAATAGGAGTAGACTATGTCTCGTGTTGCTAAAGCACCTGTCGCTATTCCAGCTGGCGTAGAGGTGAAACTAAACGGCCAAGAAATCACTGTAAAAGGTGCTAAAGGCGAACTATCTCGCGTTCTTAACGCTGCGGTAGTTGTTGCTCAGGAAGAAAACAATCTTACTTTCGGTCCACGCGAAGGTGTTGCTAACGCATGGGCACAAGCAGGTACTGCTCGCGCTCTAGTTAACAACATGGTTGTTGGCGTTACTGAAGGCTTTACTAAGAAGCTAACCCTTAAGGGTGTTGGTTACCGTGCTGCTATCAAGGGCAACGCTGTAGGCCTAACTCTTGGCTTCTCTCACCCAGTTGAGCATGAATTGCCAGCGGGTATTAAAGCTGAGTGTCCAAGCCAAACTGAAATCGTGATCACTGGTTGTGACAAACAACTTGTTGGTCAGGTTGCGGCTGACATTCGTTCTTACCGTGAGCCTGAGCCTTATAAAGGCAAAGGTGTTCGTTACGCAGATGAAAATGTGCGTACTAAAGAAGCTAAGAAGAAGTAAGGTAACACTATGGATAAGAAAGCATCTCGCATCCGTCGTGCTACACGCGCACGTCGTAAGATTGCAGAACTGGGTGCAACTCGCCTAGTAGTACACCGTACTCCTCGTCACGTGTACGCTCAGGTTATCGCATCAAACGGCTCTGAGGTTATCGCAGCAGCTTCTACTGTAGAAAAAGCGATCCGTGAGCAAGTTAAGAACACTGGTAACATCGATGCAGCTAAAGCAGTAGGTAAAGCTGTTGCTGAGCGCGCTCTTGAAAAAGGCGTTGAGTCAGTTGCATTTGATCGTTCTGGTTTCCAATACCACGGTCGAGTGGCGGCGCTAGCAGAATCTGCTCGCGAAGCTGGTCTGAAATTCTAAGGTAGGGTTGGAAGATGGCTAAAGAACAACAAGTTCAAGCGAATGATTTGCAAGAAAAGCTAATCGCAGTTAACCGTGTATCTAAGACGGTTAAAGGCGGTCGAATCATGAGCTTTACTGCACTAACAGTAGTTGGTGACGGTAACGGTCGTGTAGGTTTCGGTTACGGCAAAGCCCGTGAAGTACCTGCAGCGATCCAGAAAGCAATGGAAAAAGCGCGTCGTAACATGACTACGATCGCTCTAAACGAAGGCACTCTTCACCACCCGGTGAAAGGTCGTCATTCGGGCTCTAAAGTTTACATGCAGCCTGCTGCTGAAGGTACTGGTGTTATCGCAGGTGGTGCGATGCGTGCAGTACTAGAAGTTGCTGGTGTACACAACGTACTATCTAAAGCATACGGTTCTACGAACCCTATCAACATCGTTCGTGCAACGATCGATGCACTAGGTAGCATGAAGTCGCCAGAAATGGTTGCTGCTAAACGTGGTCTAACTGTTGAATCTATTTCGGAGTAAGAACACCATGGCAACTATTAAAGTAACTCAAACTAAAAGCTCAATTGGTCGTCTACCTAAGCACAAAGCGTGTCTTAAAGGTCTAGGCCTTCGTAAAATCAACCACACAGTAGAACTTGAAGATACTCCGTGCGTACGCGGTATGATCAACAAGGTTTACTACATGGTTAAAGTTGAGGAGTAATCAGAATGCGTTTGAATACTCTATCACCAGCTGCTGGTGCTAAGACTGCTGCAAAGCGCGTTGGTCGTGGTATCGGTTCTGGCCTAGGTAAGACTGGTGGCCGTGGTCACAAAGGTCAAAAGTCACGTTCTGGCGGTTCAGTTCGTCCAGGTTTTGAAGGCGGTCAGATGCCTCTAAAACAACGTCTACCAAAATTCGGTTTCACTTCTCGTAAGAGCCTAGTGTCTGCTGAAGTTCGTCTAGCTGAGCTAGCGAAAGTAACTGGTGACGTAGTAGATCTAAACAGCCTTAAAGCTGCTAACGTTATCACTAAGAACATCGAATTTGTAAAAGTTGTTCTATCTGGTGAGCTTAACAAAGCAGTGACTGTAAAAGGTCTACGTGTGACTAAAGGCGCTAAAGCTGCAATCGAAGCTGCAGGCGGTAAAATCGAGGAATAATCTCGAGGAACGAGGTACAGATGGCTAAGAAACCAGGACAAGATTTTCGTAGTGCTCAGAGCGGCTTAAGTGAACTAAAGTCGCGCTTGTTATTCGTAGTGGGTGCACTTTTAGTATTCCGAGCCGGCTCTTTTGTGCCGATTCCTGGTATTGACGCTGCTGTACTTGCCGAATTGTTCGAACAGCAAAAAGGTACCATCGTAGAAATGTTTAACATGTTCTCCGGTGGTGCTCTTGAGCGTGCATCTATATTAGCGTTGGGCATCATGCCGTATATTTCGGCATCGATTGTTGTCCAACTGCTAACTGTAGTTCATCCAGCGTTAGCTGAACTCAAAAAAGAGGGTGAAGCAGGCCGTCGTAAGATCAGCCAATATACACGCTACGGCACGCTTGTACTTGCAACATTCCAAGCTATTGGTATTGCAACAGGCTTACCAAACATGGTCGATAATCTGGTTGTTATCAACCAAACCATGTTTACGCTAATTGCTACCGTAAGTTTAGTAACCGGCACCATGTTCCTAATGTGGTTAGGTGAACAAATTACAGAGCGCGGAATCGGTAACGGCATTTCGTTACTAATCTTTGCAGGTATTGTTGCTGGATTGCCTTCTGCAATCGGTCAAACAATCGAGCAAGCGCGTCAAGGTGAATTGCATGTACTTCTTCTGCTGTTGATTGGTGTACTTGCTTTTGCAGTTATTTACTTCGTTGTTTTCATGGAGCGTGGTCAGCGTCGAATCGTTGTTAACTACGCGAAGCGTCAACAAGGTCGTAAAGTATTTGCTGCGCAAAGCACTCACTTGCCACTTAAAATTAATATGGCAGGTGTTATTCCAGCAATCTTCGCATCGAGCATTATCCTGTTCCCAGGAACATTGGCTCAGTGGTTTGGTCAGAATGGTGAGAGCAGCGCGTTCGGTTGGTTAACTGACGTGTCTTTGGCTCTTAGCCCAGGTCAGCCTCTGTATGTAATGCTATATGCAGCAGCAATTATTTTCTTCTGTTTCTTCTACACGGCGTTGGTTTTCAACCCGCGTGAAACAGCAGATAACTTGAAGAAGTCCGGTGCATTCGTACCCGGCATCCGCCCAGGTGAGCAGACAGCTAAGTATATTGATAAAGTAATGACGCGTTTAACCTTAGCAGGTGCGTTATACATTACCTTTATCTGTCTGATTCCGGAGTTCATGATGGTCGCGTGGAACGTACGTTTCTACTTCGGCGGTACATCTCTACTAATCGTAGTGGTTGTTATCATGGACTTTATGGCACAGGTACAGACTCATCTGATGTCTCAACAGTATGATTCTGTGTTGAAGAAAGCAAATCTGAAAGGCTATGGCCGTTAATTCGGCGGTAGACTCAGATTTCATTTACGGAGTTTAGCAATGAAAGTTCGTGCTTCCGTTAAAAAAATCTGCCGTAACTGTAAAGTTATCAAGCGTAACGGTGTCGTTCGCGTGATTTGCAGTGAGCCAAAGCACAAGCAACGCCAAGGCTAATTAGCAGAAATTTTTACTTGTAATATAAGGTAGTGTCGAGTATATTCCTCGGCCTACCTTTTGCGTGCAAAAGAAGTAGTATTCCGCAGCGTATCCATAACGGGCTTTGCTGCGGCTAATTCTTTTATGAAACACTAGGAGTGAATAATGGCCCGTATAGCAGGCATTAACATTCCTGATCAAAAACATGCTGTGATTGCACTAACGTCAATCTACGGCATCGGTAAGACTCGCTCTCAAGCTATCCTAGCTGAAGTGGGTATTGCTGAAGATGTTAAGATCAGTGAACTATCTGAAGAGCAGATCGATCAACTGCGTGATGGTGTAGCTAAATACACTGTAGAGGGTGATCTACGTCGTGAAGTATCAATGAACATCAAGCGTCTTATGGACCTTGGCTGTTACCGTGGTCTTCGTCATCGTCGCAGTCTACCACTACGTGGACAGCGTACTAAAACCAATGCTCGCACCCGTAAGGGTCCGCGTAAGCCGATCAAGAAATAATCGGGAAGGTAGAGTACAATGGCTAAACAACCAACTCGCGCGCGTAAACGCGTTCGCAAACAAGTTGCAGACGGTGTTGCGCACATCCATGCTTCTTTCAACAACACAATCGTAACCATCACTGACCGTCAAGGTAATGCTCTTGCATGGGCAACTGCAGGTGGTTCAGGTTTCCGTGGTTCTCGTAAGTCTACTCCGTTCGCTGCACAGGTTGCTGCTGAGCGTTGTGCTGAAATGGCTAAAGAATACGGTCTAAAGAACTTGGAAGTTATGGTTAAGGGTCCAGGTCCAGGTCGTGAATCTACTGTTCGCGCACTGAACGCTGCTGGTTTCCGCATCACAAACATCGTTGATGCTACACCAATCCCTCATAACGGTTGTCGTCCACCTAAGAAACGTCGCGTATAACGTTTTTTAGATTACTGGAGAAAGATCATGGCAAGATATTTGGGTCCTAAGCTGAAGCTTAGCCGTCGCGAAGGTACTGACTTATTCCTTAAGTCTGGTGTACGCGCGATCGATACCAAGTGTAAAATTGATAACGCACCAGGTGTACACGGCGCTCGTCGCGGTCGTCTATCTGAGTATGGCGTTCAGCTTCGTGAGAAGCAAAAAGTTCGTCGTATGTACGGCGTTCTAGAAAAACAATTCCGTAACTACTACAAAGAAGCTGCTCGCCTAAAAGGCAACACTGGTGAAAACCTACTTCAGCTTCTTGAAGGTCGTCTTGATAACGTAGTTTACCGCATGGGCTTTGGCGCAACTCGCGCAGAAGCACGTCAGCTAGTTAGCCACAAAGCTATCCTAGTTAACGGTAAAGTTGTAAACATTCCTTCTTTCAAAGTTGCGGCTAACGACGTTGTTTCTATCCGCGAGAAAGCTAAACAGCAATCTCGTATCAAGGCTGCTCTAGAAGTTGCTGAACAACGTGAAAAACCAACTTGGATTGAAGTAGATGGTGGTAAGATGGAAGGTACGTTCAAGCGTTTGCCTGAGCGTTCAGATCTATCTGCTGACATCAACGAACAATTGATCGTCGAGCTTTACTCTAAGTAAGGTTTAAACTAAAGAGAGGACACAATGCAGGGTTCTGTAACAGAATTTCTTAAGCCACGTCTTGTTGACATCGAACAGGTTAGCACGACTCACGCAAAAGTAACTCTTGAGCCATTAGAGCGTGGTTTTGGCCATACTCTTGGTAATGCACTTCGCCGTATTCTTCTATCTTCTATGCCAGGTTGTGCTGTAACAGAAGTAGAAATCGAAGGCGTACTTCATGAGTACAGCACTAAAGAAGGCGTTCAAGAAGATATTCTTGAAATCCTACTTAACCTTAAAGGTTTAGCTGTACGTGTTGCCGAAGGCAAAGATGAAGTGTTCATTACTTTGAACAAATCAGGCTCGGGCCCTGTGGTTGCAGGTGACATCACCCATGATGGTGATGTAGAGATCGCTAACCCTGAACACGTTATTTGTCACCTAACAGATGACAACGCTGAGATCGCAATGCGCATCAAAGTTGAACGTGGTCGTGGTTATGTTCCAGCTTCGGCTCGTATCCATACTGAAGAAGATGAGCGTCCAATTGGTCGCCTACTGGTTGACGCTACGTACAGCCCAGTAGACAAGATTGCTTACTCTGTTGAAGCAGCTCGTGTAGAGCAGCGTACAGACTTAGACAAGCTTGTTATCGATATGGAAACGAACGGTACTCTAGACCCTGAGGAAGCAATCCGTCGTGCAGCTACTATCCTAGCTGAGCAATTGGATGCGTTCGTAGATCTACGTGATGTACGTGTACCTGAGGAGAAGGAAGAGAAGCCAGAATTCGATCCGATCCTACTGCGTCCTGTAGACGATCTTGAACTAACAGTTCGCTCTGCTAACTGTCTGAAAGCAGAAGCGATTCACTACATCGGTGATCTTGTACAGCGTACTGAGGTTGAGCTACTTAAAACGCCTAACCTGGGTAAAAAATCTCTTACAGAGATCAAAGACGTACTTGCATCACGTGGTCTTTCTCTTGGCATGCGCCTAGAAAACTGGCCACCAGCGTCTATCGCTGAAGATTAATCGATAAAGTTAGAAGGATTAGGTCATGCGCCATCGTAAGAGTGGTCGTCAACTCAACCGCAACAGCTCACATCGTAAAGCGATGTTTAGCAACATGGCTAGCTCTCTAGTACGTCATGAAGTTATCAAGACTACACTGCCAAAAGCAAAAGAGCTACGTCGCGTAGTTGAGCCTTTGATTACACTAGCTAAGACTGACAGCGTTGCTAACCGTCGTCTAGCATTTGCACGTACTCGTGACAACGAAGTAGTTGCAAAACTATTTAACGAACTAGGTCCACGTTTTGCTGCTCGTCAGGGCGGTTACACTCGTATCCTAAAAGCTGGTTTCCGTACTGGTGATAAAGCTCCAATGGCTTACATTGAGCTTGTAGATCGCCCAGCTGCTGAAGAAGCTGCTGAGTAATCAGGTTCGTAAGAACGAAAAAGCCGAGCATTAGCTCGGCTTTTTTGCGTCTGGAGATCAGGAACGGACTTCGTCCTATGGAACGCTGCGCTCTAGAATCGAGAACGGGCTTCGCCCTCCGAGATGTGTTCGCGGTCAGCGAGTCAAAAATGGTAGGCAGTGATATTTCTTTTAAGGACTAGTTTTTTTGAATACAAAAGGAAAGAGTTGACACTAAGTGCCAACCCCTCAAAATTTTCTCGCTTCTCGCTTCTCGCTTCTCGCTTCTCGCTTCTCGCTTCTCGCTTCTCGCTTCTCGCTTCTCGCTTCTCGCTTCTCGCTTCTCGCTTCTCGCTTCTCGCTTCTCGCTTTACTGCCAGATTGTACCTAAGCTACCCAACAACCCGCTACTTGCACCTTGGCTTTGGAGTGCACTTAGGATGATAGGAGTGAAGGTTGAGATTAGAGACGGGTCCATTCCTAATGCAGAAAAAGCGCTCTTAACGGATTCGTTGTTTGCAATCATGGTGCTTAAACCACTCGATTGCAGAGAGTCAAAACCAGGAATAAGGCTTGCCATCTCACTGGTTTCGCTGCTACTTAACGAGTTTTGCGCCAAGGCTAACATTGAGCCCAATCCGCCTATTGCTTGTTCAGAAGAAACATTGGCGTTGCTTTGCAGGGCTGAAACTAAATCTGTCTCTGCTGCACCTTGTGAAGACCAAGCCTGAACCGCTCCCATTAAAGCGGCATTGGCAATTGTGCTGTAATTGTTTTCAGTCGTACTTGCCTGACCATCGCTTGAAGTACTTTGGCATCCTATTAAAGCAAGACTTGCTAAAGTCGCTACTGCTAATTTCTTGTACATTGTCTCTCCTTGTTTCAATAGTACCTATACGCGTTGTTTTGATAAGTATCATACATAAAAAACGGCGACACAATGGTCGCCGTTATACATGCTTAAATTTCTTAAGAAATTAAAGGATGTCTAGAAGTTCTACTTCAAATACTAGAGCAGCAAATGGAGGGATAGCAGCACCTGCGCCACGCTCACCGTATGCTAGGTCTTGTGGGATGTATAGTTTCCACTTAGAACCTACAGGCATTAGTTGAAGTGCTTCAACCCAACCTTTGATTACGCCAGTTACTGGGAACTCAGCAGGTTGACCGCGAGATACAGAGCTGTCGAAAACAGTGCCGTCAGTTAGCTCACCGTGGTAGTGCACACGAACTTGCTTGTCAGAAGTTGGGATTTCGCCAGTACCTTCAGTGATGATTTCGTACTGTAGACCAGACTCAAGAACAGTCACTTCTGAACGTAGAGCGTTGTCTTTTAGGAACGCTTCACCGTCTGCTGCTGCTACTTTAGCTGCTTCTTGACGTGCTGCTTCAACGCGAGTGTGTAGCTCTTGTAGTGCGTTGTTGATCTCGTCGATTTCGATAGCTGGTTGCTCACCAACTAGTGCAGTTGCGATACCAGCAGCGATAGCGTCAACGTTTAGACCTTCAAGACCAGAACCAGCAAGTTGCTGACCCATTTGTAGACCGATACCGTAGCTAGCTTTCTGCTCTACAGTCTCAAATTTAACTTCAGACATGTTGTCTCTCTTTATATGGTGTATAAAGGGTAAAGGATACCAGTTATAGCTTTGTTATGAAACGGTCGAGCCTAGATAGTCTTTCGCCACGTTGTGCGATTAAGATCGACTTTTAACGACATTTTATCGAAATTTAACTGGGCTATTACCTTCAATGCTTAAAAATCCTATACTCATAAGCGCTTGGTTTTTATACTTGTAGCGAAGGCCGTTTGGAGACAAGGTGCGATGAATCGCAGAAAGAAAAAGAAACAGCAGCAGGTGGATTACGTTGAACTGGCAAAAGCCAAGCTCAACCAGATTGATTGGCAACAGATTAAGCAGACTATTCTAGATAAATGGAACTTGTTACCTAGGCTGCATCAACGTGCACTTATGGTGATTACTCCTTTGCTATTGGTGTTACTTGTTATCCCAATCCCTGAGGCTCAAACCGAAACAGAGCCGGCAGTTTCTTCTAACACTCAACGTGTCGAAGTGGATATCAATACCCGCAGCCTGAGTGAGCAAAAAAGCGCAGAGCAGGATTCACTCGTTTCTAAAGCTTGGAATGAGTATGAAGTTAAAAGTGGTGATACCTTAGCTCAAGTTTTTCGTAGTAACGGCTTAGCCATGGCTGACCTTAATGCCTTGGTAAAGGTCGAGGGTTCGGATAAGCCTTTGAGTAGAATTAAAAAAGGTCAGCTCGTGCGATTTAAACTAGCCGAAAACGGCCAGCTTGATATCTTACAGCTTGAAAAAAGTAATCAGTCCGTTATGTTCTTCCGACTGTCAGATGGCGGATTTGGTCGCAGTAAGTAATTGACTCTAAATAGTTTCAACACCGCTTTCCATGGCATTAGGGGGAGGATAATCATCACTATCCCTAATGCTGTTAGCCAATCTGGCACTTCATCAAACCATATCACACCAAACAGCGCGACAAACACTAGCCCAGAATTTTCGGCCACTGCGATTGAGCTGGCTGGCGAGCGTTGGTAGGCCATCACCGCAAAACCATTGTAGGTCAGAATCAAGGCGGCACTGGTTAAGATTAGCAGTAAGTGGTTATTCGATATCGGCTGCCAGTAAAGCAGTGCCAGTATACCTGATACTGGCAGTGACAGGACTGATGTCCAAAACAGAGTACTGACGACCGTTTGCTGGCTAGGTAGCTTTCGTGCGCTTATGTTAAACAGGGCAAGAGTGAAGGTTGTTCCGAGTGCAAATAGCGCAGCCCAATGGAACTCGGATGGCCTCAGCACCACCATTACTCCAGCAAAGCCAAAAATGGTTGCCGCGCTACGTTGAAGTGTCGGTTTCTCTCCCAGTAACACAATCGCTAGCGGCAGCATGAGTAGGGGGGCTGCGTAGAAAACAGCATTTGCTGTCGCCAAGGTTAAGTGGGTGATAGCGACAACCATGCATCCACTACCAATTAAGATCAGATGCGCTCTGACCAAATTTAACTTGGGGCTGTACATCTTTCTTTGTGGCTGGGATTGTTTCCACCATAAAGGGAAAATAACCACAGCGGAAAGCAATTGGCGAATGAAGATGTACTGAAAGGTTGATACCTCACCATCAAGCAGCTTCACAGCGACATCGGAAAGAGAAGCTGCGAAGTTGCCAATCACTAGCAGTAGGATAGCTAGGTAGGTTGCAGAGAGAGCCAAGGCTACTTTTCCAATTTCATATCAATATGTGGGATGTCATCTTCTAAGTACATAGCGGATGTTTGAACAAAACCGTGTTGTTGATAAAACGAGGCTAAGTGTTCTTGTGCGCCAATTTCAATCGACTCACTGGGCCATAATGATTCACAATCTGCCAAGGCTTGTTGCAGTAGTTTATGACCTAAACCACCACCTCTATGACTTTCCTTAGTGGCAACACGACCAATACTCACTGACGGATAACTGATTCCTTTAGGTAACAAACGTGCGCAAGCTATTAGCTCATCGTCTTGATAACCGAGTAGGTGAAAAACGCCCAACTGGTGGTCTTTATCATCCAGCTCGGGGTAAGGACAAGTTTGCTCGACGACGAAGACATCGACTCGAAGTTTTAGCAGTGTATACAGTTGCTCTGTAGTGAGGTCAGAAAAAGGTTTGAGTTGCCAAGTAATCATTGTTTATCTGTCTTGCTGTTGTTGATATCGCCAATGTAGCAAGACAGCTTTCAATGGGCATTAACAATTGTTAACTTTGGCTGCGCTTTTTAATTCGGCTTAGGCTAATTGGAGTAATCCCAAGATAGGCTGCGATCTGATAATCGTTGAGGCGTTCAAGTAAGTTAGGGTAATGCTGGCAGAACAGTTCATAACGCTCTTCCGGGCTGTAGAGCAACATAAAGCGTTCTTTGTTTTCTTTATACATCAGCTGAGTTTCAAGCAGCTTGAGGTAAATACCGTGTTTTTGCTCGCGCCATACCCTTAAGGTCTCAATAGGTAATGAGAGTAAGGTGCACTGGGTCAAAGACTCAAGCAAGTAAGGGGAGGGTTGTTGATTAACCAAACTTTCAAATCCGATGATCCAATCATTCTCCCAATAGAACTCTTTACTGAACTCTTTGCCTTTATCGGTTAGATACGCCGAGTGGCACATTCCATCTAACAAAAAGAAAATCTCTTCAGCGACTTCCCCTTGATGCAACAGAATATGGCGTGTAGGCAGTTCAATCAATTGCGCTGATTGGGTGAGTTGTTCTATTTCAGGTTGCGTGAATCCGTTTTGTGACAGTTGCTGATGGAAAGCGTCAAACATAGTGGCAAAAATCTTACGTAGATGAAGAGCGGTCATTTTAAGATAAACGTTAACCAATAAAAAAGCCGCAATTTTTATTGCGGCTTTCAGTTAGTTCAATGAAGTGTTACTTCTGTAGGTCGATTTGGTACACACCAAAGCCAACATCATCCGTTGCGACACGTTTCATTGGGTACTGACCTTTCTCTTCAATGAATTTCGCTGCTTTTTCACTTGGTGATGTTTCAAAGCGAATATCAAGTTTGTTGTCTGACTTGATTGGAGCAAATGACCAGTTGTTGTCAGCGCTTGGCGTTACTTCACCTTTCTCTTGGCTTACACGAGTGATGTACGCTGCGATAACTGAACGGTTTTCATCTGGCGAATCAAATGCGACAAACTCTGCGCCTGTTCCTGGGAACTTGTTGCTGTATGCACGGTAGTTGTTGGTTGCGATGATGAAATCTTGCTTCATATCGATTGGCTTACCTTGGTAAGTCAGGCCAACAATACGCTCGGCACCTTGGTTAACGACTTTACAGTTACCGTCGTATTTCGCTGGTTGAGTAACGTCGATTTGGTAGTTTACACCGTCGATAACATCGAAGTTGTAAGTACGGAAGCCGTCCCAGTCGATAAGTTGCTGTGGTGCAGTGCTGTTGACGTCGATTTGCTTAAACTGTCCAGCAGTACATTCTAGCCACTCTTTGACTTCTTTACCGGTTACCTTCATCGCTACTAGCGTGTTCGGGTACAGGTATAGGTCTGCTGCGTTACGGAAGGTTAGCTGTCCAGATTCAACTTCTGTGAAGTTTGCAGGGTCATTTTTACGACCACCGGCTTTAAATGGCGCTGCTGCAGAAAGTACTGGAATATCTGAGAGATCTGGGTCGCCCTGAATGAAGCGCTCGACGTAATCTTTTTGCGCTAGGTTGACGATTTGAACCGTTGGATCATCCTGAACGAGAGCTAAGAAGCTGTACATGACGTCATTCGCTTTACCAATCGGTTGGTTAACGAAATCGCGAGTACCTTTGTGGTCAGCTTCAAGCGCTTTGACCATCTCTTTATCTGCTTCAGCCAGTGACTTCTTGTTTACTTTATCGAAGATTGGGCGCGCTTCTGATTGGCCATTAACCACAACCCATTTGCCATCTTTCTCTTTAAGTTCTAGATCGATTACACCAACATGGCTACCCCAGCGGCCTGGCATGACTGAGGCTACGCCATTGATAGTGCCTTTTTGGTTATCAACACCTTGAATATTGTCGAAGCCTTTACCCGGGAATACCGCATGCGAGTGACCAAATGCAATTGCGTCAATGCCTTCAACTTCAGCCAAGTAGTATGTAGAGTTTTCAGCGCCATGTTTGTATGGGTCTGCTGCTACACCAGAGTGAGGAATCGCAACGATAACGTCGGCACCCTCTTTTTTCATCTGTGGAACAAGCTCTTCTGCTGTTTCCTTGATGTCTTTAGCGAACACCTTACCTTCTAGGTTCTTCTTATCCCAAACCATGATCTGTGGTGGAACAAATCCGATGTAACCTACTTTGATTTCATGCTCAACACCGTCAACATCTTTGAATTTGTGAGACTTAATGATGTATGGCTTAAAGTAGTGCGCACCGGTTTTTTGATCAAATACGTTAGCGCTGATGTAAGGGAAGTCTGCATCGTTGATGGTTTCAGCTAGGAACTCAAGGCCGTAGTTGAATTCATGGTTACCAATGTTGCCCACATCGTAGTCTAGTTGGTTCATCGCTTTGTACACTGGGTGTACTTCACCAACTTTGATGCCTTTAGCTGCCATGTAGTCACCCATAGGGCTACCTTGGATTAAGTCACCGTTATCAACCAAGACACTGTTCTCAACTTCAGCGCGAGCCTGTTTTACTAAAGTAGCAGCACGAGTCAGACCAATCTTTTGCGATGGCTTATCTTTGTAGTAGTCATAATCCATGACGTTAGTGTGAATATCAGTTGTTTCGACAATACGAAGTTTGATCGTATCTGCCATTGCTGGGCCTGCCATGGTTAACATGCCACCCAGTACAGCAAGAGATAGGGGTTTCACTGCTACTTTCATTTTTTGATGCTCCGATAGCGTTTAGTAAGACGCTGCATAATGTAACAAAATGAAATGAAACAATGATTTCATTGAAAGACAAAGTGTGATGTTGAGCAATTACTTTATAGCGTTCTGCTGAGAATCTCTCAAAACCGAACAAAGCTTGAACAATCTTAAAATATTCGCTTATCAGAAATTGATATAAAAAATGAAATTTTAGAATTTCAGGTAATATAACTAGAGCGCCATAATGCCTTCATAGATTAGGTAAGGGTGACATTATGGCGAGCAAGGATAAGATTTCTCAATTTCCTCTGAGCAATCAGCACGCACAGCGTAGTAAGCAAGCAGATCTCAATACAGTGGGTCAGAGTCTGCTCGGTAAAGGTGAAGTTGCACTCGTTGGCGCAGGTCCGGGTGATGTCGAACTTCTGACCTTGAAAGCGCTGCGTTTCCTTCAGCAAGCTGATGTTGTGCTTTATGACTACCTAGTATCGGATGACATCATCTCTTTGGTGCCAAGCGATACCATCTTAGTGTGTGTCGGTAAACGTGCCGGTCACCACAGTGTTCCTCAAGAAAAAACCAATCAACTACTACTCGACTTCGCGCTGCAAGGCCACCGAGTGGTACGCATAAAAGGTGGCGATCCGTTTATCTTTGGCCGTGGTGGAGAAGAGCTTGAAGTCCTTGCTGATGCAGGTGTCTCTTTCCATGTCGTGCCAGGTATCACAGCCGCAGCTGGCGCAACCGCTTATGCGGGCATTCCCCTCACACACCGCAACTATGCTCAGTCAGCAATGTTTATCACCGGTCATTTAAAAGCAGAAAGTGATCAGATGGATTGGTCGACGTTAGCGCGCGGTAATCAGACTCTAGTGATCTACATGGGTTTGATGAAGTCGGAATACATCCAAAGCCAACTGATTGAACATGGTCGACAGCCAGAAACACCCATCGCGATTATTGAGCGCGGTACGCACAGTAAACAGAAAGTATTTAAAGGTCAGCTCAATGAGCTTGCTGGTCTCGCAAAAGACGCTCAGTCACCTTCGCTTATCGTCGTTGGTGAAGTGGTGGCATTGTCCGAAAAGCTTGCGTGGTTTGAACCTCAAGCCGAACACGTCACGGCCCAGCGTCAGTCAGCCTAACGCCATTTTAACTAGATTAGCCATCGGCTCAATGAGCCATAAAGGAAGCAATTAACATGGATCAAGAACGTTTAACCCATCTTAAGCAGCTTGAAGCGGAGAGTATTCACATCATTCGTGAAGTTGCCGCTGAGTTCGATAACCCAGTGATGATGTATTCAATTGGTAAAGACTCATCGGTCATGCTGCATCTGGCACGTAAAGCTTTTTACCCAGGTAAAATTCCTTTCCCGCTACTTCATGTCGATACCGACTGGAAGTTTAAGGAAATGATTAAGTTCCGTGACCGTACTGCTGAGAAATACGGCTTTGAGCTTTTGGTTCATAAGAACCCAGAAGGTCTTGCGATGGGATGTAGCCCATTCACACATGGCTCATCTAAGCATACTGACATCATGAAAACTCAAGGTCTTAAGCAAGCTTTGAACAAGTATGGTTTTGATGCGGCTTTTGGTGGCGCGCGTCGTGATGAAGAGAAATCTCGTGCGAAAGAGCGTGTTTACTCTTTCCGTGACAAGAACCATACGTGGGATCCAAAGAATCAGCGTCCTGAGTTATGGCGTACTTTCAACGGCCAAATCAATAAAGGTGAGAGCATTCGTGTCTTCCCACTTTCAAACTGGACTGAGCTAGATATCTGGCAATACATCTACCTAGAGAACATCGAGATTGTGCCACTTTACCTAGCCGATAAGCGACCAGTTGTTGAACGTGATGGCATGCTAATCATGGTTGACGATGACCGTATGGAGCTTCAACCAGGTGAAAAAATCGAAGAGAAAAGCGTTCGCTTCAGAACACTTGGTTGTTACCCACTGACTGGCGCGATTGAGTCTGAAGCCAATACGCTCACAGGCATTATTGAAGAGATGTTGGTTGCGACATCCAGTGAACGACAAGGCAGAGCGATCGACCACGATCAGTCTGGATCGATGGAACTTAAGAAACGCCAAGGTTACTTCTAAGGATTGAGGACAAACAAGATGAATAGCGCAGTTGAAGCTCAGCTTGAAGAGCTTGGTATTGAAGGATACCTAAAACAACACCAATACAAATCACTACTTAGATTCCTCACTTGTGGTTCAGTAGATGATGGTAAAAGTACCTTGATCGGTCGCTTGCTGCATGACTCTAAGCAAATTTATGAAGATCAATTGGCAGCCGTTCATAACGACAGCCAACGCGTTGGTACTACTGGAGAGCGTCCAGACCTTGCTTTGCTTGTTGATGGACTTCAGGCAGAGCGAGAGCAAGGGATCACTATCGATGTAGCTTACCGTTACTTCTCAACACAGAAACGTAAGTTCATCATTGCAGATACTCCGGGGCACGAGCAGTACACGCGTAATATGGCGACAGGGGCATCGACCTGTGATCTCGCAGTGATCTTGATTGATGCACGTAAAGGCGTACTAGATCAAACTCGTCGTCACTCATTTATCTCCAACCTACTTGGTCTTAAGCACTTTGTGGTTGCGGTAAACAAAATGGATCTTGTTGACTATTCGCAGCAGCGTTTTGAAGAGATTCGCGATGAGTATCTTGAGTTTTCCAAAAACCTGCAAGGCGAAACCGATATTCAAATCATCCCGCTTTCTGCACTTGAGGGTGATAACGTTGTTGAGCCTAGCCCGAAAATGGCTTGGTTCGAAGGTTCGCCGTTACTTGAGATTCTAGAAAACGTGGATGTTGACCAAGACAAAGAAATTGGTGAGTTCCGTTTCCCTGTCCAGTACGTTAACCGCCCGAATCTAGATTTCCGTGGCTTTGCTGGCACGATTGCTTCCGGTAGCGTCAAAGTGGGTGATGAAGTTAAGGCATTGCCTTCAGGTAAAACGTCGAAAGTTGCACGTATCGTTACTTTTGACGGTGACCTTGAACAAGCTCAGGCAGGACTAGCCGTCACGTTAACGCTTGAAGATGAGATTGATATCAGCCGTGGTGATTTGATTGTGCTAGAGAATGCGCAAGTTGAGTCGAGTAACCACTTGCTTGCTGATGTCGTGTGGATGACAGAGCAACCACTTCAGCCAGGCCGCGATTATGACGTGAAGATTGCTGGTAAGAAAACGGTCGGTCATGTCGAGGCGATTCGCCACCAATATGACATCAACAATCTATCAACGCACAGCGCAGTTGAGCTACCTCTTAATGGTATCGGCTTGTGTGAGTGGACGTTAACAGAGTCTGTTGCGCTTGATGATTATCTTGCTAGCCAAGACACCGGTGGTTTCATCATCATCGATCGCCTAACCAATGTAACGGTCGGAGCAGGTCTTGTGCGCGAAAGTCTATCAAGTGTTGAAGTGAAAACCTCTGATATCTCTGCATTTGAGCTAGAGCTGAATGCCTTAGTTCGCAAGCACTTCCCACACTGGGAAGCGAAAGATATTAGTCAGCTACTTAAATAGTTGATTGCTAGAGTAGGGAAGCGTTATGTGGCAGCAAGGATTTGTGTTGGCAATTTTACTCGGCATCGTTGCATGCTTGGTAACAACACGAATTAAACCTAGTTATATCTTCGCTGGAGCAGCTTTTATTGCTTTCCTTGGTGGCATGATAGAGCTAGGTGAAGTGGCTACTAATTTCACCAACTCTTCTCTACTCACTTTAGTGCTGCTGATCTTAGCATCAGCAGCACTAGAAAAGACTCGCCTGATTAGCTGGGTAAGCCGCTCACTTTCAACCGGAAGGCTGGGTACTGTTGTTGCCAAACTGGGCGTCTCAACAGCGCTACTTTCATCCTTTACCAATAATACTGCGGTCGTGGTCTCTTTGATTGGCGCCATTAAACGTAACCAGCAGCATGCACCTTCAAAGCTATTGATCCCGCTTTCTTACGCCGCGATCTTAGGTGGTACATTGACCTTGATCGGTACGTCGACCAATTTGATCATTAACAGCTTTGTTGAAGATGCTGGACTACCCAGTCTTGGCTTCTTTGCTCCAACCATGATCGGTTTGTCTGTCTTGCTTGGTGGTATGTTGATCCTGATCCCGCTCAGTTACCTGTTGCCCAATTATGAAGATCATAGCCAAGATGAGTTGCCCTATTTTCTTGAGGCGAGAGTCGAACCAGGTTCGCCATTGGTCGGTCGTAGCATTAGCGAGAACAACCTACGCGCACTGCGTAAATTGTTCTTAGCCGAAGTGGTACGAGATGGTGAAACCATGCCTTCTGTTGAACCGGACTTTGTGCTTCAAGCTCGTGACCGATTGTTGTTTTGTGGTGATATTGAAAGTGTTGCTACGCTGCAAGAAATTCAGGGGCTGACCTTATTTGGCCAGCATCACCTCAACGGCCAAGGCTTTGTCGAAGTGGTGGTGAGCTCTTCGGCAAGCTTTTGTAATAAAACGCTTAAATCGAGCCACTTCCGCGATCGCTTTGATGCGGTTGTTGTTGCCATACGCCGCGGGCATGAGCGCTTACAGGGCGGGTTAGGGAATATTACGCTCAATGCAGGTGATACCTTAGTCCTTGTTCCGGGTAAACGCTTTGAGCAAGAGCGTCGTGCGCATCGTAAAGAGTTTGTCTTAGTGAATGACTTAGATTCGAGTGCGCGTTTGGATGCCAATAAGTCGGCAATGGTGTTAGTCGGTTTTGCGAGCGTTATTGCCCTTGCGCTGCTTGAGATCGTGCCGCTGATTAAGGGGTTATCCGTTTTCCTCTTAGCTGCGCTGTTTTTTGGTGTCGTTCAGCTTGGTGAGCTTCGCAGGCGTTTCCCCGTCGATATCGTAGTGATTGTTGGTTCAGCGCTCTCCATCGCTCAACTGATGCTGTCGACAGGTTTGTCCGTTAGCTTAGGCCAGATGTTTATTGAAGGCTTCAATGGTTGGGGTGTATTTGGTGCCTTGGTTGCCACTTACTTACTAACCCTGATTTTAACTGAGCTTGTAACCAATAATGCAGCGGCGGCGTTGTCTTTTCCTATCGGCTACAGCATGGCGATTGGCTACGGTGTCGATCCAATGCCATTTATTATGGCAGTGCTTTTTGGCGCTAGCGCGAGCTTTATTTCTCCCTACGGTTATCAGACCAATCTCTTGGTTTACAGCGTAGGCAATTACAAATTAACAGATTACGTTCGAGTGGGAATTCCTCTTTCTATTGTTTACTCCGTATTGGTGTTAACTCTAATTCCACTCTTCTTTCCGTTTTAAAAGGACTGAATTATGACTACGGAAACGCCAACTAAAGATGAAAATGTCGTCTGGCATCAACACTCTATTGATAAGGCTTTTCGCTCTCAGTTAAAGAAGCAAAAGCCGGTGGTACTATGGTTTACCGGTCTTTCTGGTGCAGGTAAATCTACCGTAGCGGGAGCGTTAGAGACGCGTCTTGCACAAGCGGGGTTTCATACTTACCTGCTAGATGGAGACAATGTACGTCACGGCCTATGCAGTGATTTGGGCTTTTCCGAGCAAGATCGTCGTGAGAACATTCGACGCATTGGTGAACTAGCTAAGTTGATGGCTGATGCTGGCTTAATTGTTTTATCAGCGTTTATTTCACCGCATCGCGCGGAAAGGCAGTTGGTCAGAGAGATGCTACCTGAGGGAGAGTTCCTTGAAGTCTTCGTCAACACCTCACTCGAAGTTTGCGAGCAGCGTGACCCTAAAGGTTTGTACAAGAAAGCGCGAGCAGGGGAAATTGCAAACTTCACAGGTATTGATTCTGAATATGAAGCGCCGATTAACCCAGAAATAGATTTACGTGCTGGTGAGAAATCGATTGAAGCTCTGGTAGAAGATTGCTTGGCGGCTCTCAAGGAAAGACAAGTTATCGCATAAACTAAAAAACGCTTCCCTAGAGAAGCGTTTTTTATTGATTCATTTGAGTGGTTTATTACTCGAAACAGATCTCAATAAAAGCATTACCCCATTGAGAGGTGAAAGGCATGATGATGATAGAACCTTCACACTTGTGACGGATAGTGTGACCTTTACCAGACACAACAACCGGTGTAGCCATATCAAAATCGAAGCCACTTTCTGCAAGAATACGCTTTGCACCACCAGTAACCATATTGGTGATTTCACCCACCATGTCCGTTACTTCATCGTTAAGGCCATTCGGGCGCTCACCTAGCATATTCTGCATAATCTCTAATGCGAGGCTTTCATCAAAAGTAATAGACATAGAGCCGCGGCTTTGAGTGCCAACCATCCCTATTAAACCTGATACATCTCCACGTGCGATTTCATCTTTCTTCACACGAGGCTTCTGTGGCTTCAATTCCAGCGAAGCCATCGTTTTTAATACGTTCATCAATGAAGCTAAAAACGGGTTTACAAATTCAGCGCGCATAATCTTCTTCTATATCTTTATTTCGCATTGTCAGCAGAACATGCCTGACAAGTACCGTGTGACTCAATTACGTGATTATTGATGGTAAAACCATGTGCTTCCGCATTGTTCGCAAGTAAGGCTACCAAACTATCATCTTGAAGTTCAATAACGCTCCCGCATTTATCGCAAATCAATAGGTGCGAGAAATGCTTATGTGCATTGCATGAAACACATTGAATGTAGCTATTGGTTGACTCTACCCTATGAATAAAGCCTTGCTCCAACAAAAAATCTAACGCCCGATATACGGTCGGTGGTTTTGCTTGAGGCTCACTTTGCTTCAAATCTTCAAGTAGCTCGTAGGCACTAGAGGCCTTTGGGCTCTCACATATCAATTCAAATACGCGCTTACGCTGAGTTGTAAGGCGTACACCTCGGGCAGAGCATATCTCTTCAACTTGCTTCACTAAATGCAGGTCCAAACTTATCACCATTACCATTGGACATTTTAATAATATACCATTTCTCGCGGTTTATCGTCGCTTACTAGGTAATATCTTATAGCTTTGTCAGTAAGTTACTTATTCATAATGTGAATAATGTCTAACTTGTCTGGAACGCTATAACTTACCTTATCTACATAAAAAACGATACCAATAACAGCATTTTAGCTATTTCTTATCGTTGAGCTGTGTCCAAGATCTGCAAACCACGCTCAAAATCAAACTCTTCAACAGCTCTAGACAGCTCGGATAACTGAGCGCTACTTAAGCCAATCTGTTTACCCGAGACAATGTCATTGATAATGGTGACGGCCTCAGTATCGCTTTGTTCAATGGCTGAGTAGAGCTTTTCGTATGTCGCTTGGTCATAATTTTGAGCCGAGGTTTGCGCCGTCTTCGTTTCTGGTTGTACGGTGGCAAGAGCTTGCTCTATCAGGTCAATTAATTGCTTAAGTTGCTCAATTAACTCGTTACGTAAGGTGCTGTTATCTAGATCTTGCTCTAGTGAAGCACTTAGCTGGTGGAGTTCACTAGCGCCAATGTTTCCAGATACCCCTTTGAGTGAGTGAACATTGCGCTTTCTCGCCTCTTTGTCATGATCTGAAAGTGCAAGCAAGACAGCATCAGTGTCTCGATATGTCGTGGCAAAACGCTCAAGAAGCTTTTTGTACAAGTTGCTATTACCGCTAGAGCGAATCAACCCTGCTTGTGTATCGACGCCTTCAATCTGAGGAATGTCTGAACTGTGCTGCGCAGACTGTGCGACAAACTGTTGAGGATGTTTTGGCGTAATCCATTTGGCCAGAGTGCTAAACATACTTCCGACATCAATAGGTTTAGCAATAATGTCGTTCATTCCTGCTTCTGCGGCTTTGACCTTATCTCGTTCCATCACGTTAGCTGTCATGGCGATAATGGGTATCGAATGGTCACTTAGCTTGGTGCGAATATATTGGGTAGCTTCATAGCCATCCATAATTGGCATTTGGCAATCCATCAGAATGCCATCGAACTCATTGGTCTTATAAAGGTCTAGAGCAACCTGACCATTCTCCGCCACGGTGACATGCATTTGTTGACCCTCAAGAAGCTCAATAGCCAACTCTTGGTTGATTTCATTATCCTCAACTAACAGAAGTTGGGCGCCAGCCAGTTGCTGAACATTGGCCAGTTGGTTCTGCTCTTCTGCCTCACTGCGACTTAGACGGGCATGGTCAACGCCGTAGAGAGAAACAATGGCATCAAAAAGGTGGGACGCCGTTATCGGCTTATCGAGAATACTAGGAACCGTAATGCCTCTTTGTTCAATGATTTCGGTGAGCTCCTCTCGACCGAAGGCGGTCAACATAAGTGGTTTTGGCTGTTGAGATTGAGAAATCTGAGCTTTAACCATCTCAAGTAAATCAATGCCATCTTTGCCAGGCATTTGCCAGTCAGTGATCAGTAGATCATAAGGTTGTTCATTGCTGAGTGCTTGATTGAGCTCAGCGAGTGCGTCATCTGCACTGCTTACGCTGTGAGCGTCAAATCGTAGTGATTCAAGGATATCTTCAACAATAATTCTAGCGCTGGCATTGTCATCGACGACAAGTACTCTCAGTTTTCCTAGCTCGACAGGAACCGCGATCTCTTCTTGTTTCAGGGCGTGACTGACTTTGGAGGCTACAGTAAAGGTAAAGCATGAGCCTTTACCTGCTTCACTTTCTACACGGATATCCCCGCCCATTAACTGGCTAAGTTCTTTACTGATGGCTAACCCTAATCCGGTACCACCATATTTCCGTGTGGTTGAGCTATCAGCTTGAGTGAACTTGCTAAACAACTTAGCGGTTTGTTCCGCTGTCATGCCTATACCACTGTCTTCAACACTAAATTCTAGTACTAGGTCATCACCATTACGTTCGGCAACACGAATGGAGATTTTGATTTCCCCTTTCTCTGTAAACTTGACTGCGTTATTGGCAAGATTAATTAAGATCTGCCCAAGTCGCAGAGGATCGCCGACTAAGGTGGTAGGAACATCTCGATCAATGTGGATCAGCAGCTCAAGTCCGCGTTCAGAAGCACGTAAACCAACAAGGTTCGAAATATTGTCGAGTACATTTTCTAAATGGAAATCGACGTTTTCTATATCTAGCTTACCCGCTTCAATCTTAGAAAAGTCGAGGATGTCATTGATCAGCCCCAGTAGGGAGTCTGCAGACAGCTTAACTTTATGAATGTAGTTACGCTGAGCTTTAGTTAAGTCGGTTTTGAGCGCCAAGTAGCTCATACCTATAATCGCATTCATCGGGGTGCGGATTTCGTGGCTCATATTCGCTAAGAAATCCGACTTAGCGCTGTTCGCTGAATTGGCTTCATCACGCGCAATCGCGAGCTTTTCGGCGAATCGTTCTAAGGCTGAATGGGATTTATTGGCTAGAAAGCCTAGGAGTAAAAGTGTAACTAAGAAAATTGCGCCACCAATGGCTAGATTGCGTGCGATGCTGCCAGAGTCTTCCACTGTGGCTAGTTGCGCTTCATAGCCAGGTAAAATTAAACCAATGATGGCTTGATGCTGCTGTTTGAGTGCTTGGATTTGACGGTTTTTCTCACCGCGTAAGTCCGTGAGCTGATTGAACAGAGTTAGGTAATCTTGTGTTGCCTCTTGTAGCGTACTGATTTGAATTTGTTCATCCTCAGTGACAACTTGCTCATAGAGGTTTTCTAACAGTTCGATGGCAGCATTAAGGTTGTTCTCAACTTCTGTTTTAAGCTGTAGCTGACGCTCAATTTTCTGAGTAATAGCGTAGTCTTTGTCACTTTGCTGTGCATTACTAATCTCAGTGTGTAACACCAATAAGTTAGTGCTGATAGAAAGCTTGTCACTAATAGAGAGCTGAACATTGGTTACGGCTTGCTGGGCGAGTTTGAGTCGTTGCTGGAAATGTGAACGTAGCTCGATTGAGACCCGAGTCAGTTCAGTGACCGATCTTTCTATCTGAGAAGAGATGTTCGCCTGCAGAGGTTTAGACAGCTTCGGCCAACTGCGAAGTTGAACTAAGGCTGAGCTGTAACGGTTTTTTGCATTCTTGATTAGAGCAATTGTCTGTTGGCTTTCGCTATCGGTGGCATCGCGCTCAAGTTTATTGATCAGTTGCTCCGCTTTTTTTAATTCTAGCTGAGCAAGGTTTAAAGATTCTTGTTGATTGGAAACGATATAGGTTTTCTGCTCTGCTTGAGAGTTAGCTAGCAGACTGACTAACCAATGTGCTTGAATCGCGAGATCAGATTCTCGGTCGACTTTATCTCTAAGTTCATCAATCGAAACGATACTCGACTCGATGAACTGTTCGTGTTCAAGCTGAATCTCTTGTACTAAGCTCTCGACGTAATCCCCCGTCTCAGACAGCTCCGTCCGTGTTTGAGCGGACTTTTCACTCAGCTCCACATAGGTTTCAAATTGCTGATGATATTGGGCGAGTGAGCTTTGAATCTGCGAGTCAGCCCCATTGCTGACAGCATCACTGGCAATTAACTGAGCTTTACTAACCGCCTGCGACAGTTGGTTTTGCAGTTGGGTATCTGGCTGGCGAATATAGCTTTGCTCGATGACTTTAATACCATCAAGGGTTGAGAGCAGCTGAGCGTTATTGGCATATTGATCAACGGTGTTAAAGCGTTGAGTTAGGCTTAACCATCCGATAATGCCAGCGATGAGCAACATCACCGACGCGATAATAAAGCCAATAAGAATACGTTTGGAATCGAGAGCGTAGTTTTTTACAGAGTCCATTCAAGCCTCAGTGGTTGATTAGAATTCATCTTTAAAAGATTCTTTAACTTTCAAAATCTCATCGAGTTGTTGGAGAAAGATTGGGACCAGCGTTGGATCAAAATGTGAGCCCGCTTCTTCTTCGAGCAAAGCCGTCGCTTTTTCAATCGGCCATGCCTGTTTGTAAGGACGTTCACTGGTTAAGGCATCGAAGACATCCGCAATAGCAACAATTCTCGCACTAAGCGGGATATCTTCCCCCTTTAATCCATGCGGATAGCCACTGCCATCCCACTTTTCGTGGTGATAAAGCGCGATCTCTTGTGCCATCTGCATTAATCGTGTGTCGCTGTCTGCAATGATATCTGCACCGATTTTTACGTGGGTTTGCATCACTGCCCACTCTTCGGCATCCAGTTTTCCCGGTTTGCGCAGCACAGCGTCAGGGATACCTATCTTACCAATGTCATGCATAGGGGAGGCTTGAAACACTAACTCTACCCAGCGTTCACTCACATCTAACTGTTGGGCAAGGATTCTCGAATAGTGACTCATGCGAATAACGTGCATGCCTGTCTCGTTATCTTTATATTCCGCCGCTCGGCCAAGACGCTGAATGACCTCAAGGCGAGTTTTTTCCAGTAGCGCAGTCCGTTCTTTAACTTTGTTGGCTAATGATAGGTTTTGGTCATACAGAGAAATATGCGTTTTGACCCTAGCTTGAACGATAGGCGGGCTAACGGGTTTGGTAATATAGTCGACAGCTCCCATCTCGAAGCCTTTTTGCTCATCGACCACCTCCGCTTTAGCAGTAACGAAAATAACTGGAATTTCAGCGGTGACTGGATTGGATTTAAGTTTCTCACATACCTCGTAACCGTCCATTTCCGGCATCATAATATCGAGCAGGATGAGGTGTGGGTAAGGTTTGGTACTCGCAATTTGTAAGGCCTTTGCGCCGCTTGTTGCCGCTTTTATACGGTAGTCATCAGAAAGAATGCCTGACAAAGTATGGATGTTGTCGGGGATATCATCGACAACCAGAATTACAGGTTTTTCATGCTGTTCAATTGGCATTGCGGTAAATCCTTTACTGCAGAATCATTGACTTATTAATCCATAGAATAGTTATTTTTTATAAATATTGGCACTCAATAATTCAGTGGTCGTATAACTCATCCTAGATAACGTGACCCACGTTTGAATAATCGTTATTTATTACCGACGGTATTTAACCTGAATCTTTTCCCGCAGCGGTGTATAATCGCGCGATTATTTTTGATGCCGCGTTGGAAATAGGGACGTTATTTGAAAGCGGTACTGACTGTTTAGAGGTAGCTTCGTGTCTAACACTGAAACGAAACAACAATTTCCAATGCAGCGCTTTTCCATTGCGC
The DNA here is from genome assembly GCF_059295395.1 of Vibrio sp. SCP2. Lineage (NCBI taxonomy): Bacteria > Pseudomonadati > Pseudomonadota > Gammaproteobacteria > Vibrionales > Vibrionaceae > Vibrio > Vibrio sp. SCP2. Next base: position 215,464 of record NZ_JCAFVV010000006.1, read on the forward strand.
CCATGCTCGATTGGACGGATCGCCATTGTCGATACTTCCATCGCTTGCTGACTAGTGAAACATTGCTGTACACCGAGATGGTGACAACTGGTGCAATCATTCACGGTAAAGGTGACTTCTTAGCCTATAACCAGCAAGAGCATCCAGTGGCGCTTCAGCTTGGTGGTTCGAACCCTCAGGATTTGGCTACGTGTGCTAAGTTAGCGGCAGAGCGCGGTTATGATGAGATTAACCTTAACGTCGGTTGTCCTTCAGACCGAGTTCAGAACGGTCGTTTTGGGGCGTGCTTAATGGCAGAGCCGGAGCTGGTGGCTGAATGTGTTTCTGCAATGCGTGATGTGGTTGATGTTCCAGTTACGGTGAAAACCCGCATTGGTATCGATGACCAAGACTCTTATGAGTTTCTGACTGACTTTGTATCAATTGTCTCTGAGAAGGGCGGTTGTGAGCAGTTCACGATTCATGCGCGTAAAGCTTGGCTATCTGGTTTGAGCCCAAAAGAGAACCGCGAGATCCCACCGCTTGATTATCCGCGTGCTTATCAGCTCAAGAAAGACTTCTCGCACCTGACGATTGCCATTAATGGTGGCGTTAAGACACTGGAAGAGAGTAAGGAGCACCTTCAGCACCTTGATGGTGTTATGGTTGGGCGCGAAGCGTATCAAAACCCATATATCCTAGCTAACGTTGATCAAGAGATCTTTGGTTTGGATAAGCCAGTGAAGAAACGCAGCCAAGTGGTTGAAGAGATGTACCCATACATTGAGCAGCAGCTATCTCAAGGTGCGTATCTTGGTCATATTACTCGTCATATGTTAGGTCTATTCCAAAATATGCCTGGTGCTCGTCAGTGGCGTCGTTACATCAGTGAAAACGCGCACAAACCAGGTTCGGGTATTGAAGTGGTTGAAGCTGCACTGGCGAAAATCCCTAAAGAGTTGAATGTGTAAAAAATACCTAGTTACTTGGTTAATTTTACCTCGTTGAAGATTTTTAAAGAGCACTCAAATAGGGTGCTCTTTTTTATTGTTTATTTATCAATGCCTTACGTTTGGGTGAGAGTTTGGCACGTATCCTGATAGATATTCCAGGTCAACTAAGGAGAATCGTATGTTTGAACTGATCTTTATCATGGTATTTGCTGCTACATTGCTAGTCACTGGCGTGACTATGGTGACAGTGCTTGCGGGTGTAGCGTTTTCTTTGGTAGTCATGGTACTGCTTGGCATGGTAGGAGCAGTCCTTAAGTTGTTGCCTTGGCTCATTGTTATTGCAATCGGTATTTGGTTCTTTAAATCCTATGTGGCGCAGCCTAGATAAATAGACGGTAGGACAAATACTTGATGGCTAGTCGTACAAATATGCATTAGTATTTGACGCATACCATACTTGTCTAGCTAAGGCAGCACAGCGAGGTGCTGCCTATTGCGATTAACTGGAGAGTCAAATTTATGGGTTTAAAAACCGCAATTGCATTGGCAGCTGTTGTTTCTACGTCTGCACTGGCAGAATCGTCTCTAACCACTAAGTTTGGCGCCGAAATGTGGTTTCCCAAGACTGAAGTAAATGAAGTCAACCGAGAAAGCGATACCACACCGAGCTTCTATGCTGCGATAGAACATGATGTTAAATATGTCCCAGATGCACGCGTTCGCTATTCTACGGTCGATGCTGACTATATGGCATTCAACAAATTAGATCTGACTTTGTATTACCGTATTTTGGAGCATGACTTAATGCACTTTGATGCGGGTATGACCTTCAGTGATTTGAGTAATACTAAGTACGTCAACGCGGATACTAATGACGTAAAGAACTTTGATGAGATGATTTGGGCTTGGTACGGCTATGCAGAAATTACGGTGCCGAATACCAATCTTGATGTGATTGGTGAAATGAACTTTGGCAATAATAGCGGGATTAAGAGTACTGACTTGATAGCTGGGATGCAGTATCGACTGCCGCTTGGGAGCAGCACACTGGCATTGCGCGGTGGTTACCGAGTGATAGACCTTGAAGCTGAAGAGATCTTTAAGCCAGCTGAAGGCTCAAACCTAGGTAAACCATTCATTTTCGCTAATGGCTTCTTTGCCGGAGCAGAGTTCTCGTTCTAACGAAGCTTTCATACTGTTTTTTAAAACGCTGCCTTCTAAGGTGGCGTTTTTTTATACCTATTGATTATATTCATACAATTCATTTAGCACTTTCTTGTCGATTGACCATGCTTAAAGAGGAATAGTGTTTTTAGCCAGAGAAAGGAATCTCATGACTATCAATGAACTTAGACATCTTTATCGAGAGCAGCAATTGGTTGAAGCCATCATCGAGCCATCGGCTCAGGAAGGCAGTTGGATCGTTGAGTTTCGTCATGCCCGTGGAGGCTTTGTTCTTTTAACCGACTCTCACGGTGAAGAATGTCACTATATGAACTTAGACCTTGCGTCGAAGTCAGCAATGGCGGTAGGTTTCAAACAAGTCAGAGTCGAAGCCAAGTAGGTGAGCTAGTTTAATTCTTCTCCTTTCTTTAATTCGAAAAGTTATAAAACATTCACTTCTATTCTTTCTTGTTATTAAAGAGAGTGGTTAATCTATCATCACGCAATGAATAGGGATGTCGAGACCATGTCTTTGAACAAGAACGTGTCCTCTCAAGGAAACACACCACAAGAATTACCATCAATCGCTGCTCCTCTTAATGATCAACAGCTTAGCTCGTTACAACAGACGGTTACCGATCTGTCGGCGCAGCAGTTAGCTTGGGTTAGCGGTTATTTCTGGGGATTAGCTCAAGCTCAACCTGCGGCAGCTTCTGCTCCAATTAATCAAGCCGCTGCTGCTGTTGCGGCTAAACCTGCTGGAAAACTGTCAATTATCTTCGCATCACAAACGGGCAATGCTAAAGGTGTTGCTGAAGCGCTAGAGCAAGAAGCAAAAGCACAGGGCATTGCCGTTGAGCTGTTTGATGCCAGTGACTACAAAGGTAAAAACCTTGCCAAAGAAACGCACGTAATTTTCGTGGCATCAACTAATGGTGAAGGTGAAGCACCAGACAATGCTATCGAGTTGCATGAGTTTTTACAGTCGAAGAAAGCGCCTAAACTGCCAAATCTGCAATATGGCGTGATTGGTTTAGGTGACTCAAGTTACGAGTTTTTCTGTCAGACAGGTAAAGACTTCGATGCATTTTTGTCTAAGTTAGGTGCAACTTCATTTATCGATCGTGTTGATCTCGATGTGGACTATGAAGCGCCAGCCGCTGAGTGGCGTTCTTCAGCGTTAGAGAAAGTTAAAGAGGCACTATCGTCTGGTGCAGAAGCCGAAGTGGTGCAACTCCCAGTAGGCCAAGCGGCACCAGGTCACTCTCCATATAACAAGCAAAATCCTTATACAGCGACATTGCTGACGAGCCAAAAAATAACAGGTCGCGATTCAGGTAAAGATGTTCGCCATGTAGAGATCGATCTCGAAGAGTCTGGTTTAACTTACCAACCGGGTGATGCGCTAGGCGTATGGTTTGAAAACAGCAGCGATCTTGCTAATGCCATTTTAGCTAAAGTAGGCCTATCAGGTGTAGAAAGCGTTGAAGTTGATGGTGATAGCCTATCGATTCATAGCGCTTTGGTTAGCAAGTTCGAAATTACAGCGGCTAACCCTCAGCTAGTGACTAAGTTTGCAGAGCTGTCTGGCAGTAAAAAACTACAAAAGCTGGTGGAAGATAAAGACAAGTTACGTGAATACGCTGGGAATACGCAGGTTGTTGATGTAGTTGCTGAGAAGAAGACCAAGTTATCTGCACAAGAGCTGATTGGTTTATTGCGTCGTTTAACTCCGCGTCTTTACTCTATCGCATCAAGCCAAAGTGAAGTGGATGAAGAAGTTCATCTAACAGTAGGCTTAGTTGAATACGACAAAGGGGATGAAAAGCGTTACGGAGGGGCATCGAGCTTCTTATCACAGCGTTTGGAAGAAGGCGGCGAGGTGAAAGTTTTTGTTGAGAACAATAATAACTTCAAGCTACCTCAAGATGACAATACCCCTGTGATCATGATTGGCCCGGGTACAGGTATCGCGCCATTCCGCAGCTTTATTCAAGAACGTGATAACCGAGATGCAGAAGGCAAAAATTGGTTGTTCTTCGGTGATCGCACCTTTACTCAAGATTTCCTCTACCAAGTGGAGTGGCAGAAGTACCTAAAATCTGGATTACTCAATCGCCTTGATGTGGCATTCAGCCGTGATCAAGCAGAGAAAGTCTATGTCCAACACCGAATTCTAGAAAATGCCGAGCAAGTATGGCAGTGGATCCAAGAAGGCGCTTACATCTATGTTTGTGGCGATGCAACACGCATGGCGAAAGATGTGCATGAAGCCTTGATTCATGTTGCTGAGCAACAAGGCAAGCTATCACGCGATGATGCGGAAGAATTTATTAACGAACTACGTAAAGCGAAACGTTATCAAAGGGATGTGTACTAATGACTTTTTCTACTGAGAATAATAAGCAGGTTGTATTAGGCGAAGAGTTAGGAAAGCTTTCTGATAACGAGCGTCTAAAAACACAAAGTAACTTCTTACGCGGTACGATCGAGCAAGACCTGCAAGACAGAATTACGGGTGGTTTTACCGCTGACAACTTTCAGCTGATTCGTTTCCACGGCATGTATCAGCAAGATGACCGTGACATTCGTAACGAACGTGCAAAGCAAAAACTTGAGCCGCTACATAATGTCATGCTGCGTGCTCGTATGCCGGGTGGCATTATCAACCCGGATCAGTGGCTAGCGATTGATAAGTTCGCGACTGACCACTCTCTTTACGGCAGTATTCGCCTGACGACTCGTCAAACCTTTCAGTTTCACGGAGTTCTTAAGCCGAACATTAAGTTGATGCACCAAACCCTAAACAGTATTGGTATTGATTCGATTGCAACAGCGGGTGATGTGAACCGTAACGTCTTGTGTACCACTAACCCAATTGAATCAGAGCTACACCAAGAAGCTTATGAGTGGGCCAAGAAAATCAGTGAGCATTTGCTACCTAAGACTAAGGCATACGCAGAAATCTGGTTAGATGGCGAGAAAGTAGAGACAACAGAAGGTGATGAGCCGATTCTAGGTAAGACTTATCTTCCTCGTAAGTTTAAAACGACGGTAGTGATTCCGCCGCAAAATGATGTTGATGTTCACGCCAATGATCTTAACTTTGTGGCGATAGGTGAGAACGGTAAGCTGGTGGGCTTTAATGTTCTTGTCGGTGGTGGCTTGGCAATGACCCACGGTGATACCTCTACTTATGCTCGTCGTGCTGATGACTTTGGGTTTGTTCCGCTAGAGAAAACTCTTGATGTTGCAGCGGCAGTTGTTACCACTCAGCGTGACTGGGGTAACCGCTCGAACCGTAAGAATGCTAAAACCAAGTACACCTTAGATCGCGTCGGTATCGATGTGTTCAAAGCAGAAGTAGAAAAGCGCGCAGGTGTTGAGTTTGCTGAAAGTAGACCTTATGAATTTACTGACCGCGGCGATCGTATCGGTTGGGTTGAAGGTATCGATGGTAAACATCACTTAGCACTGTTTATCGAGAATGGACGCTTATTGGATTTCCCAGGTAAACCTCTTAAGACAGGGGTTGCCGAAATTGCCAAAATCCATAAAGGTGATTTCCGAATGACGGCTAACCAAAACTTAATTGTTGCGGGCGTCTCGAAAAGTCAAAAAGCCAAGATCGAAAAGATCGCACGTGAACACGGTTTGATTGATGATAGCGTGAGTGAACAGCGTAAGAGTTCGATGGCATGTGTCGCTTTCCCAACTTGCCCACTTGCTATGGCTGAAGCTGAGCGCTTCTTACCTCAGTTTGTAACAGACGTAGAAGGCATACTTGAGAAACACGGCTTGCCAGAAGAAGAAAATATCATCTTACGTGTGACTGGTTGTCCGAATGGTTGTGGTCGTGCAATGTTGGCTGAAATCGGCTTAGTCGGTAAAGCTCCGGGGCGCTATAACCTCCACCTAGGTGGTAACCGAGCGGGTACACGCATTCCAAAGATGTACAAAGAGAACATTACCGATAAGCAGATTCTTGAAGAAATCGATCAGCTGGTTGGTCGTTGGGCGCAAGAGCGTGAAACGGGTGAAGGGTTTGGTGATTTTGCAATTCGTGCTGGAATCATCCAAGAGGTAAAAGTATCGAAGAGGGACTTACATGCTTGATTCTGTCGCTTCTAAACCTCAGTTAGCGAAACTTCTCTCATTAACTAAGACGGAACAAATACTCCAGCTTGGTCAAATTAATGCAGAGTTAGAGCAGCTAACTGCGCAGCAAAGAGTTGCTTGGGCGCTTGAAAACCTTGAAGGTCAGTTCGCTGTTTCCTCGAGTTTCGGTATTCAGGCTGCTGTTATGTTGCACCTAGTTACTGAGCAAAAGCCTGATATTCCCGTTATCTTGACGGATACTGGCTATCTGTTTCCAGAAACCTACCGCTTTATTGATCAGCTTAGTGAGCAGTTGACGCTAAACCTTAAGGTCTATCGCGCAAAAGAAAGTGCTAACTGGCAGGAAGCCCGTTACGGAAAATTGTGGGAACAAGGTATAGAGGGAATAGAGAAATACAATAAACTAAATAAAGTCGAACCGATGAGGCGAGCTTTAGATGAGCTTGAGGTAGGGACTTGGTTCTCAGGTTTACGTCGTGAGCAATCTAAATCACGAGCAAGTTTACCAATCTTATCGATTCAAAATGGTGTGTTTAAGTTCTTGCCTGTGATCGATTGGACGAATAAAGATGTTCATTATTACCTAGAGCAAAACGGACTTTCTTATCATCCCCTAAGAGATGAAGGTTATCTATCTGTTGGTGATACCCATACAAGCAAAAAGTGGGAACCGGGGATGAGTGAAGAAGAAACTCGCTTCTTTGGATTGAAGCGTGAATGTGGTCTTCACGAAGACGATAGTGAGCAAGATGGTTCGGGGATTTAGTTTTTCCCTCTATATATAGATAAAAAGGTCGCGAGAGCGGCCTTTCTTTTTACGTGAAAAACAGCGAATGTGGATAACTCTGTGAGTATTTTGTTGGCTTAATTGGGGTAAAGTTGGATAAATAAGGCTTTGGGCGAAAGTTAGCCTGTTAAACGTTATTTTTGCAATTTTTTTCAAAATAACGCTTGCCAATGTGAGCGCGATCTCTATAATGCCTCCTCGTCGACAGGGCAAGGGCTCACAAGGGTTCAAGCGAAATCGACAGGTTAACTAGCTGAGCGGAAACGCTTAAGAAAAAAGTTTAAAAAAGTGGTTGACACTAAAACTTAAAACGCTAGAATGGCCGCCTCTTCCGAAGTGATGCGAATCACAAAGAAGAGAAGCTCTTTAAAAATATAGACCTATCAATCTGTGTGGGCACTCGTTGATGATAATCCAAATAGATACTTCGGTATCAATTTAGGTTTCAATGATACGAAGTGACCATTCGAATTGGGAAGCAGTCTTGAGCTGTTTTGTTTTACTTTTTCAAAAGTGAAAACCAATAAGAGCACAGTCAATTCAAACATTACTTTATGTAATGTTCAGTATTCATTGAGCCGAACAAAATCTTAAATTGAAGAGTTTGATCATGGCTCAGATTGAACGCTGGCGGCAGGC